>JAIQEU010000055.1 GCA_020073665.1 Terriglobia bacterium | reverse complement strand
CAGATGAAGCCATAGAACTTTTCGAACCCAAGACCAGTCGGCCAGAGATCGAATGGGCCAGCCTGGCTGCTCTGCCAGTCGGGCACATTGTGGTTTTTCCCGAACCAGGCGGTGTTCCAGCCGTGCTGCTTGAGGACTTCCGCTACGGTTGCCGTATCCTTCCCCAACAGGCTGTCGTAGCCGGGGAAGCCCGTGCCCTGCTCCATGATGACACCGGTGTGCACCGAATGATGATTGCGCCCAGTGAGCAACGCAGCCCGTGTGGGCGAGCTAAGCGCTGTGGTGTGGAACTGCGTGTAGCGCAGCCCGTGCTGCGCCAGTCGTTCCAGCGTCGGCGTACTGACCGGTCCACCGAACGTGTTCGCCGCCCCGAAGCCGACATCATCCAGCAGTATCAGAACAACGTTGGGTGCACTCTTCGGTGCCTCCACCTGTCTTGGAAAGTCGGCCTTGGAGTCTTTGACGCTCAGTCCGATTTGCCCTTTGAATGGTGTGGGGGGAACGGGCAAAACTTCCTGGCTGTAGAGAGGTGACCCCCAGCCCGCGAGAGCCACCGAGAATGCGGTTAAGAACATTTCTCGCGATTTCATACGTGCTCCTTTAGCCATATGAATCATCAGGGGGCCGCCTACCCTGCCTTGCCACTTGCTTTGCCAATGCTTGCTGCGGCGACCTTGCTAGCTGCTACGCTCTGGCGCATACGCACCCGCTTCAATGACACGGACCAAATTGTCCATGGTGAGCGGGCGAGCTCGCTCGCCGGACAAGACCACTAGCTCATTGCTGTTGAGGTCCACGCCAATCAGCAAAAGTCCGGGATATTTGCGCAGCAGCGAAATGGGTTCCGACTGGGCCGTTGTCAGATCCACAATGGCGACATCCGGCCAAAGATCTTCGAGGCGGCGGACAGCATCTGGCGAGCGAGGATCAATCCTTACCACTTCCAATCCCGCTCGCCCCTCGAGACTGGCGCCAATGCTGGAGACCACAACGGAATTTGTGCACAACGCTACCCTTCTCATGGTTTCCTTCTAGCAATAAGAATTGCGGTTTGAACACGCGCTCGAGGGACAGTTGGGGACTAGAAAACTGCGGCCTGTACCCTCGACAGACTCGTAACTCTCGGGCTCGCGGACCGGCTTTCCGACACAGTAGACGCGCATATGCTCAACGCAATCACAGTGTGTGATTTCTAGGGCTTTATCAGGAGCGACGGCAGTTCCGAGGCGATCCTTAGATCCACCACCAAGTCCAACCTGTGCTCCAACTGCAAGAACTTCGCGACCGTCAGAGCGGGCAGTCCCGCCTTTTGGAATTCGCTCGCATATTTCTTTCTGAGCTCCGCCCGCCGAATCTCGAAATCGATGGTTTGGTTAATGAGTGTCTTCGCATCCGCATCCGTCAACGTCTCGAACTTCTGGGCATAGGTCTTGATCGCACTCACTTTCTCGTCATTGATCTTGACCAGGTCGGCTTCGTACTTGCGATACACTGGCCAGAATGCCTTGCCATCCTGCTCGCTGAATTGCATGGCATCAGTGATGATCGCAATCTTGTCGGCCCGGATGTCGGCACGGATCGTTTCGATGTAGGAGTCAACGCTCACCCCTCTGTTCTGAGCGCCACACACGGTGGTGAACGCCAATACGAGAATGGCCGCAGCAAAGAATCTCAGTCGCATATTTCTTTGTCCCTTTCTTGAGAGCAGATCTCAATCGTTGTTTTCGCAGATAAACCCCAACCGTGCTTGGGACGAGAATTAGGTTCTTGGCGCTTCACTAACAGATGGCCACAACGAGGTTGGATAGGCCATGCCCTTGAAGAACAGTTGCGGACAAAAAAAGTACAGGACGAATCCTGTACTGTTCCGTCGCGGGGCTGTACCTCATTGCGTGGCTATTCTCGGGGAACCTGAACGCGGAAGATTGGCTGGTCTGACGTGTTGCAGAATCACTTGCTACTTGATCAACCCCGCACGGCGGGCATACTCGACCACCTCCGTGCGATTTGCAGCATGCAAGCGCGTGAGGATCTCGCCCATGTGATATTTGATCGTTCGCTCAGCAGACAGAGCTTCGCGCCAACTTCTTTGTACGTCAGGCCCTGCGCGACTGGAGAAAGAACCTGGGTCTCGCGCGGCGAGAGAAGCGCGCGTTCTTTTCCAATCGCGGCGGCCAGTTCGGATTGACGGCCAAACTCGTGAAGGATACGCGTCGCCAGCCACGGGGATAACGCTGCTTCCCCACGCGCCAGATCCGCGAGTAAGGAAAAGAAATCTTCCGTATCCTGGGTCTTTAGTAGGTAGCCGCCCGCGCCGCTTTTGATTGCCTCAAACAGATCTTCATCATCGGCCAACATCGTAAGCATGGCGATCTTGACTTCCGGTAGTCAGCTCTTGATCAATCGCACCGCAGCCAACCCGTCCAGCTTCGGCATGCGAATGTCCATCAGGATTACCTCAGGCTGCAACTTGCAAGCCTGGTCAACGGCTTCCAGTCCATCGTGTGCCGAGCCTAACACTTCAATGCCACGCGCGGTGAGCAGGTTGCGCAGACCATCGACAAACAAGGGATGGTCATCAACCAGCATGACTTTCATACAAACTCCTTTCCAAAGGAACACTGATGATGACCTGAGTACCCCCGCCGGGCGCCGAGTGAATCTTCACGCTCCCGCCCACTTCGGCGGTCGTTCCTGCATGAACTGCAATCCGAACTTCGGTCCGTTCATGGACGGCGTCAGTGCCGGGTCGAAGCCGGCGCCGTCGTCCCGCACGATCACTTGGGCCTGCCCGTCGTGGACGCACAAGCTGATGCGAACTTCACGCGTGTGCGCGTGATATCGGATAGGTCCGGTGTTTTCGAGAATGCTGAGATCTTCACCTTCTTGCGCCCTTCTCTCAATTTCTTTACCGATGACGCCGTTTGTGAGATTGCCAGCCCATGTGGCAAAAAAACGCGACAAGGGCGGGGTGCTCCCGGTTGTTTCTGTGTTTTGTGCAGTCATTGTCAGCGCATCCGGTCTGTTTGTCCCCGTTTTGTGGTTGCTGAACCCGGAAAAGTTGCCGGATAGACCTTTTAGGACTAGGCTTGGCGGGCTCGATCTCGCGGTGCCGACTCCCCCTGATTGCCTCGGGACGTCGCGAAATCCTGGACGACTCAGGCCTACGGGCCTTTTCTTGAAGGGAAGCTCAAATGCGGATATCTCTGCGAATCTGCTCGCTGCTTTGCACGACGATGCTGATGACGTCATTCTGCGCGTACGGCCAGTTAACTCATTTCAAAAATATCGATGGGCCCACCCTTTTTCCTCTGGGGATCAACAGTACCGGCGCTCTTGCTGGATACTACTGCTGCGGGTTCGATAACTTTCTCAACCTCGTAGACCAAGGATTCCTATTGTTGGGGGACGGGGCATTCCGAACTATACAGCCGACGGGAACGTCCGGCTTCGTTTCGGGAATCAACAAAAAAAGCATGCTGGTCGGCGGTTACTGTGACACGCTCAATTGCGCCTCTCTGGTGGGACAACACGGATTCATGCTGGCTGGACTGTCTCTGGGTGGAGGATTCACGGTCATCGACTATCCGGGCGCTCTCTCCACCGTAGCGGACGGCATTAACTCCGCAAACCAGATTGTGGGAACGTATTGTGCGCACGTGGGGACGTGCCTGTTTCAACATGGCGATCATGGCTTTCTTGATGACAATGGCGTGTTCACCGCGATCGATTTTCCGGGGGGTGTACTTACTTCAGCGAACGGGATCAACGACGCGGGCCAAATCGTCGGGTCATATAACAGCCAAGGGAAAACTCACGGCTTCCTGCTAAGCGCAGGCGTATACACCACGATCGATCCTCCGGGAACAAGTCTTACCAACGCCGAAGGGATCAACAATTCCGGAGAGATCGTAGGCACATACCTTGACACTTCCAACCACGAGCACGGGTTCATGTATGTCGGCGGTGTTTACACCACCATTGATCGGCCAGGGGCGACCTCGACCAGTGCGGACGGAGTTAACGACGCGGGAACTGTAGTAGGGACGGCGAGCAACGCAACTCAGGTACATGGGTACACCGCGAAGCCGTGAGGAGGTTCTAGTTCCACCGGCCGCTCCTATTTGGGGAGCGGCTTTTTTTTGCGCGAACGATGGCGACGCCGACAGCACTTTGGCCTTAAGTCTCATAGGCGGTAAGAGGAATAACGGGCCACCCGTAGAATAGGCTGTACTCGGCATTTCGATTTGAGCAGCAGAGCGATGACTTGCCGGATTGTAAGCAAGCCGGAACAATCTCGTCGGCTGAGGGCTTTTCCTGTCGAACGACTGGTAACTGTTGAAACATCGCGATTACACTCAAAACCCTGGGCAGGCCGGGTCAATGAGTGTAAACCTGTGTTTACGTCAACTACATCTTTGCGAGCGTTTGAGCTGCTGCTGCCGCCTGGAACTCCTGATGATGAAGATTTGACAATTCCTTGACATTCTCGCCATCCCCTCTTTCTAGCATTAAGGGCGGTGTACAGGTGCGCGAGAACCACCGGGGCGTTGGTGTCGCGTGGCCTGCCCGATTTTGTTTCCGTTTTGGAGGATGGTATGCGAGACAAAACACGCCTTGGAAACAACCCTGCCTTAACTCACATTTTGACGGTTGTAGTGGCGGTGGTGATCAGCATCGGCAGCGCACAGGCCGCCAATATCAGCACCATCTCTTCAACCATACCGGCGAACGGCGATGTCAATCCTTATGGCGTTGCCCAGGTCCCAACCACAATCGGATCGTTGGTCGCCGGAAACATTCTGGTCAGCAACTTCAACAACGGTGCGAATTTGCAGGGGACCGGCACTACCATCGTGCAGATCACGCCCAGTGGGGGCTTCAGCCTGTTTGCCCAGATCAACGCCGATACCCTGCCCGGTCCATGTCCCGGTGGAGTTGGCCTGACCACCGCCCTGGTTGTGTTACGCACCGGCTGGGTGATCGTGGGCAGCCTGCCCACCGCCGACGGGACCGCCGCCACCGCGCAGGCCGGATGCCTGATCGTGTTGGACAGCACAGGCAACGTGGCAGAGACCATCAGCAATTTGCTGATCAACGGTCCGTGGGATATGACCGTCTCTGATCAGGGCAGCACAGCAACGCTGTTCGTCACCAATGTCTTGAACGGTACGGTCCGAGGCGGAGGAAAAGTGGTGCACGATGGCACGGTATTGCGCGTGGTTCTGCAAATCTCCGGCAACTCTGCGCCCAGTGTGACGTCGATGACCGTAATTGGGTCAAGCTTCTCGGAGAGAACGGATCCGGCAGCGTTGGTGATTGGGCCGACGGGTGTCGGGCTGAGTGCCAACGGAAGCACGCTTTACGTGGCGGACAGTTTGAATAATCGCATCGCCGCGATCTCAAATCCGTTGACCCGCACCACTTCGGCAAAGACCGGGACAACCGTGTCCTCGGGCGGCAGCCTGAATGATCCCCTGGGATTGACCGTGGGACCGACGGGAAAAATCCTCACCGTGAACGGGAACGATGGCTACAGGGTAGAGACTACACCGACCGGAATCCAGACTTCGAAAACCCTTTTGGACTCGAGTGGTGATCCACCCGGAGCCGGTGCCCTGTTCGGGCTCGCCGTGGTGAAAGGTCAAGGGCTCTATTACGTGGACGACGCCACCAACACCTTGAACCTGCTGCACTAGTCTTCGAAGAGGCGAGAGACACGAGTGAATGTGCCCAGCAAGTGAAAAGGCAATATCTCGATGTGCAGTGAGACGCCAAGAACGCAAAGCCAGAAGTGTTGTCGAAGGATCGCCATTACACTCAAGACCTCCTCCCGGCCCAGGGGTCAATGAGTGTAATCGCCTGTTTACAACAGTCGTCGACTGCGATCCGTCGCTCATGCAAAGAAAAAGCGCCCAAACATCGGGCGCTTCATCCTGTGATCTCACGATTGAGAAAGAGCCGTGCACTACTCGTCGAAGCCTATTGCACCACCCAGTTCGCCCCGGACGATGTGACGCAACATTCCAGCTTACTGCTCCAAAGAGTTCTTGGTTTGCAGCACGATTTCCACATTGCGCTCTTGGTTTAGTTTGATGGTTTCGGTCAGGTTGACCATCTCCAAAGGGAACTCCTGTTCCACGTCGCTTTCGGAGACGCAGTGTATCTTGTCGCCTTCTACCCAGTATTGGCGCGCTAAGCACGCCTCCCCCGTCCGCAAGGCGATGACGGTCAACTGTCCGTCAGCTGCCTTGACCGTCTGGCTCGAAGTTAATTCTTGCACGACCCGCATCTCCGGCGAGGTGCTCGAAGCCGGCCGGAATATCGCAGCGCCGTTCGAGTGATAGCTGCTCGGAGTGGCCCACGGTGGCATGGGCACGGAATTCCTGGCTGATACTTGGAACGGAACCTCGACATCGTCCATTAGGCGCAAGGCAAGCCGGGTTTCCCCCTTCAGAGCAGGATAGGGTCCTCGTTCCGGCAGTGTGAGAACCTTACTCGGCCAGAAAAGGGGAATTGCCCACAACATTGTGTCCCGCTTGGGATGGCCTTCGCCATGGATGTTGCCTTGCGCGTCGGACTTCAGGTGAGGTGCGGAGATCACCTTTGCCGACAATGGCAGTATCTCCGCGCCGGGCAATATCAGGCGGTCGAACTCAACAGCAATCCAACCCTTGCCAACAAAGCGACCGGGATTTTGGTAATCCTGTAGATGGCCGCCCAGCATCGCACCCCGCGGAAGGACGGAATGTCCAAACGACCCCAGCGGACCGAGATGGCAGAGCACTGGATCACCAACCAGCGCAGTCTTCGCTGAGAAGTTGGGCTCATCCATGGTGCATTGCAGAATGGTTCCGGCAGGAATCACATCTTTCACTGCAGCTTGCACGGCAACGGCAAAGGTGCAGAGAACGAGGAGTGTAAGAAACAGGAACTTGCCGAGCATAGGGCCTCCTTGAACGAATGTCCCTTCTTGACCCCAAAAAACAGGGCCGCAAGCATACACCACTCATAATCCTGCCCCTAGGGGGCGAAAGACTCCAAACTCTTTGCCCAAGTTGGGGTTTTGAGTGTTAACGCCTGATTTCGCCAATTGGGGAGAAGCGACCCTGACGACCGAGGATTATCGGCGAGGCTTTAAAGCATTCCGTCGAAGGACAAGCTACTCGCGCTGGCTTAGCCGATTCTCCACAGGTTGCTTCGTTGTCACTAAACATGATCGCGAAGGTGACTGAACAAGGCGCGAGGCGCAGACTGAAGGGTCACTACTACCCCGCGCCCGAAGAAA
>JAIQEU010000044.1 GCA_020073665.1 Terriglobia bacterium | reverse complement strand
AACTGGCACCGAGCGAACAAATCGCTCACGGAGAGTGCGGATGGAAGGGTGGCGACAGTGCTGGCGACTCGGCGGGGAGAAAAAATCTTGTCCAACGAAAACACAAAAGAACCCACTTGACTCCGACCGGCCTTCTCATGGAAGGCGTTTACACTCAAAACCCCTGCCAGAGGGCATTTTGAGTGTAATGGGGATTTAACACCAGCTGACCTCCAAGGCGTCGCCGAAGTCCTTTTCGCTGATTGACTTGCCCTCCTTCCGCACCTAACATTTCAGGCCAATGAGCGTTATGGCGATATTACGTCAACAATCCTTTGGTGGAGGTCCCTGCGATTGCAGAAGCCCATGTCAACGAGCGGCAGCCGTTCCGTTTCGGAAATAGGATCGATCTCCTCCCCAGATTGTTCCGCCAAGTGGGCCGTCAGGTGTGGGAGAATGCAAACGATAGCCCACGTGAACGTAGCATTGTCTCGTCTCTCTGAAGAGCAGTTCCCGCTAGTTGAGACGCAGCACCCCCTGAGGCGCGACGCCAAAATCGGCTTTCCGTAAGCAGAGTCCACGAATCAGTCGCAGGGAGGCGAGCACGATGAAAACCATAGCGTTGCTCTTGATTGCAATCCTCGCGTTGAATGGCAGTGGATTCTCCCTTCAGACCAGCCCGCCGTCCGCAGGCCCACAAACGCAGACCAGCGAAGCCAAACAAGCCGCCAAGGCCAAAGCTGAGGTACAAAAGCGTGGCATCGGCGAGCAATCGCGGGTACGAGTCAGAATGCGTGACGGGACCGAGGTTAAGGGGTACATCAACAAGGTTGAGGAGAATTCATTTGAGGTAACTGACAGGAAGAGCGGGAAGGTTGTCGCCATTTCCTACAACGACGTAAACAAGGTGAAGGGTCCTGGTTTGTCCAAGGCCGCGGACATTGCCATCGGCGTGGGAATCCTCGTTGGAATCGTGGTGGGGATCCTGATCGCTGTGACTCCGAGCACCTAGTGTTCTCGTGAATAGGCCCGTGTCGCCCGATGCCTGGGCGGCTTTATTGACGCCAACAACTTGATTATTGACGAAATCAGGCGATTACACTCATTGACCCCTGGGCCGGGAGGGGGGTTTGAGTGTAATGGCGATTTTGCAACAGTAGTCCGGGACGCAAGCTTACCGTGCTACCGCCTGCTGGTGGGCTAATTCCGCTCGAAACGCCTGTTCCCGCTCATTCACATATTCTTGGTAGCCTTTCGGATCAATAAACGGGTTTACGCCGGCGGTCATGCGCGCATATTTCGATTCCATGTCGTAATAGTTCCCATGTGCGCCAAGAAACACGTCGCAGTGCAGCGACCGCAGCACACCGAACATCTTCTCGTAATCGCTGGCGATCTGCGGATACGCCCCATTGTTCACCAGCTTGTATCCCTCGTTCACGTTGGGGCTGCCCACAATCACTACGTCGTAACTTTCGCCGCCTTCGTGCACCTTCATCGTCCACGTGGTACACCCCTTCGTGTGGCCCGGAGTCAGGTGCGCCGTCAGCACAGTGTCGCCCAAGCTTACGGTATCGCCGTCGTGCAGGACGCGATCCACTTTCGTGGCTGGATAAAGCATCCCGGGAATGTGGGCGTAGAAAAAGTCTTTCTTGCCGCCAGACTCGACAACCGGCACATCGGAGTCCATGACCATATATTTGGCACCGGTCAATTTCTTGATCCGCGCCGCACCCGCATCGTGATCGAAATGCGCATGACTGATCAGCAGAATTTTGATGCCACTAAATCGAAACCCTAGTTTCTCGACGCTCTGCTGAATCATGGGAACTGAATCTTCTAACCCAGCGTTGATTAGGATGTGCCCTTGTGGAGTCGAAACAAGATAAATGCCCAATCCTTTGCTCCCCACGAAGTAGATATTGCCGATCACATGATGCGCCGGAAACGGCACGAGATAATCCGCTCCCGTCGTCTGGGCTGGTTGCGCGGCCTGCGCCCCCACACCTGCACAGATGAGCATCAGCAGGACAGTTCCGAAGCAGACGTTTCTCATAAGTAGAAGTGTACGGCAGTGCTTTATTCCGTCCCAACTGTCGAAATCGGGCGATTACACCAGTTGACCCGGGGTCAATGAGTGTAATGGGGATGTTACAACAGTTAGCGTTTGGTAAACCGCAGGCAGTGGCCTGGGCGGGCTACGGGCATGGTTGAGAGTCGAGGTCTCGCTTAAGGCGGAAAATTCATGCGGCGCACGACGTCTTGGAAGCGAGGGTCGGAAGACAGATTCTTGCAGGCTGGATCGAAGGTGCAGTACCTGACGTAAAGCAAAGTAAACTCTCGCTGTTCGTATGCCTTCTCCAGCCAAGCAAACGCGTGGTCTCTGTCACCCAGCGCTGCGTAGATCAGCCACAGGTTATACGCCTCTGTCCCCTGCTTCTTGTACAGTTCCCTTATCTCACCTAGCAGCTTCAATGCTTCCGCTCTCCTGCCAGATCGCACGTAAACGACCGCCAACCGGCGCAGACACTCATCATTGCCCGCCTCAGCACACCGCGAGAATTGTGTGGCGGCTTCCGCGTACATTCCCTTCAGTGTGTAAGCCTGTCCAAGACACATCTGCCCCACGGTGAAATTGCTGTCCAGTTCAAGGATCTTCCGGCATTGTTCGATGGCGTCGTCGTAGCTGCCACCCCGGACTTCGTCTCGCTCCCGGAGCATGATCCCCAAGTTGGCGTTGATGATCAACGACAGCGGGGCAAGTTCCAGGGCACGCTTCATTTCGGCAATACCTTCGTCGAGCCGTCCCTGCGGGAACAAATACGCGAACGCATACCTATAGTGCACTGTGGCATTGCCGGGCTCCAGTTCCAGGGCGCGCTTTAACTCCTTCTCTGCCCCGGCCCAATCCCAGTTCCGTTGCAGTCTTATTCCTGCGAGCAAAGTGTGGGGAACGGCGAGCGTGTCGTCCAGTTCGAGCGCCTTCCTGGCGGCTGCCGTTGTCTTGGAATCGGCCTCCTCATTCGTAAGCATGCCGTAGCCCCCGGCCAGGTAGTAGGATTCCGCCAGCCCGGCGTAGCCCATGGCATAGTTGGGATCGATTTCAATGGCATGCTGGAAAGAGGCATTTGCCTTTCTGATGTCATTTGCAGTTCGCTTCTCGAGGTAGTAGCCACCTTTAAGGTAGGCCTGATAGGCCTCGGGGTTCACCGGACGTCGACCAGCCAAGCGCGCATGCTCCTGCGGGGTCACCTTGATCTTGATCTCGCTGGTGATGGCGCGTGCGACATCGCCTTGCAGTGCCAGAATGTCACGCAGGTCGCGTTCGTAGCTCTCCGACCATAAGGACCGCTCCGGGTTCGCCTGCACCAGTTGCGTAGTGATCCGCACCTTCTCGCCAGCACGCAGGGCTGAGCCCTCCACTACCGCGTCTACGTGCAGTTCCCGCGCGATCTGCGGCACCGGCTTGTTCGTCCCCTTGAATTGCTTCACCGACTGCCAGGAGATCACGCGCATTGCCTGGACCTTCCCCAGTTCGGTGATCAGGGCCTGCGTCATGCCGTCGGCAAAGTACTCCTCTTCAGGGTCGCCCGACAGGTTCTCCAGCGGCAGCACCGCCAGAGACTCGATCTTCATTGGGCGCCACTGCAGCCACCACACCAGACCGGCTGCGACCGCCACTACCAGCAAAACCGAAGTGGCCCAAAAGACCTTCCTCCCGCGTACACGGACCTGAACCACTTGCGGTTTTTCCACCGGAACCATCAAGCGATAGCCATGGCGAGGAAGAGTCTCGATGTAGCGTGGGTTCTCGGCCGAATCACCCAGCGCTTCCCGCAGACGCTTCACCGCGGTGTTCAGGCCGTGCTCAAAATCCACGAAGGTATCAGAACGCCACAAGCGCTGACGCAACTCCTCACGAGTGACCACTTCTCCGGGGTGCTGGACCAATTCAGTCAGAATCTGGAAGGGTTGTTCGGGAAGCTTGATCTTGGTGCCGTCGTGGCACAGTTCGGCAGCACGCAGGTCCAGTTGGAAGGACCCGAAGCGGACGGTGTGGGCGGGCAGGGACATCTACTCCCTCCCTTAGGGCCCTTGGGCACAAAGCTTACAGTCAAATCCTACTCCGGAATTCACAGGCGAGCGGCGATACCGTTATAAATCGCTAGTCAAAGGATACCGAATTGGCACTGTCACGGCAGAGGCCACAAGTCCCTCCTTTTACACGTCTTAGCGAAGTCACCTCGTTTTCATCCGATTTCTATTCGCATTCCATCCGCATTGCATTGTCAATCCAGAGAAAACGACCGATGGTGAAGCCGTACCACCGCAAGAAATTGCCGAGAAGGAAAGGAGATTCCCATGAAAACCCGAATCCTCAATCTGGCAGTCCTAGTCGTCCTGGTTGCGCTGCTTCCTGCGATGCTGCACGCGCAGATGGCCATCCGGCAGCCTCTGTTTCGGGTCGATATCCCCTTCGCATTCGTCGCCGGTGGAGTTCATCTTCCCGCCGGGCACTACTCTGTCTATCACCCAGGGGATCCCTACCTGGTTGTAATCGAGAAGGACGACGGCCGGGCACGAGCCATGGCCTACGTCCACCCTTCCGCGACTAGTCCGAGCGAGTCCAGCACCAAGCTGGTGTTCAACAAGTATGGAGATCAGTATTTCCTGTCGCAGGTTTGGACTGAGCCTGACCGGGAAGTCCACCAGTGCTTCCGCTGCCGGGCTGAGCAAACGCTGATGGCGCAGGCTGGGAAGCCCCGTTTGGTCGTCGTTGCTGCGAAGCGGTAAGTATGACGGCTCGCAATCGGTAACGTGCCTGTTTTCTTCGGGCGCGGGGTAGTAGTGACCCTTCAGTCTGCGCCTCGCGCCTTGTTCAGTCACCTTCGCGATCATGTTTAGTGACAACGAAGCAACCTGTGGAGAATCGGCTAAGCCAGCGCGAGTAGCTTGTCCTTCGACGGAATGCTTTAAAGCCTCGCCGATAATCCTCGGTCGTCAGGGTCGCTTCTCCCCAATTGGCGAAATCAGGCGTTTACACTCATTGACCAGGTCCGGGAGGGGTTTTGAGCGAAATGGGGATTTTCGCCAATTGACAAACTCTGTATCCGTTAAGCTGTGGCTCGATGACAGAATGCTGAGCCTCTGGCGGGATGTCACAACGTCTTACGGTAATGCACACAGCGGTCCACCACCTCGTACCCTAGCGCCTTATGCACGCGTTGGGACACTTCATTGTCTACCCAGGTGTCCGATGCCATCTCAACGCACCCCTGGCTGCGTGCCCAGTCTTCTGCCACGGCCAAGAGTTTCCTACCTATCCCCATGTGTCGATGGTTCTCAGCAACGTACCAACCCTCGATATAGCCCACCGGACGCGATGGGTTGCAGCCGTCCGCGTGTGAACGCAAGTCGATTTCCAGGAAACCAGCTAGTGCTCGATCACTCGCCTCGGCGACCAAAATGATGAGCGGCATCGTTACAGGAGCCTTGCCTTCGAGAATTAGTGCAAGTTCTAGAGTATGTTCGTCGGCGGAAGACTTGGGCCAGAGGGCCTCGCGCATGCGCACCAGTTGGTCGCGATCCGACAGCTGAGCGAGCCTGATGCAAATATCCGACATTGGAGCCCATCGTAACCGAATCTGTTGTGAGTGTAGTGGCGATGTCACGCCAATTAGCCGGAACACTCATCACGACCTGCGGGACTCGGCCCTACTGACTACATACCTTTGCGCCGATTTCTGAAGAAACCATCTATCGCTAATGGGCCAGGGCCACCCAACACAAGGGCCGCGAGACATGCGAGATACAGGAGGTCACATTCATACCCCGGCGGCCCAAATTGCGGACCGGCAAGAGTCACAGCCATGAGCTTGATCGAACTGAATCCGAAGGGAAGATGGACGGTAAACACTGCCACCAACAGAATCGCGGCCAAGGGCAGGCTGACAAGAGTCACGAAAGAACCCAGAAACACTGCCAAACCGCCCAGTAGTTCGGTCAGTATTGTCAGCCATGCCAAGAAATCTGGTGCAGGCATACCGAGCGCGCGCAGGATCGTGGCGAACGCGTCAGGGCCTCTTGAAAGCTTCGCGAACCCATGCGCCATAAAGCCATATCCAACGATCAGGCGCAACGCGATGGGAGCCCAGCGCGCTAGTGGAAATCGATTTATTAGCCCAACCGGAACCTCGCGTAATGTTTCCGTCGGTCTAGCGACTTGGTTCAAGACACTGTTCACTATTCGACAACCTCGACTCTGCGATTGTGATTCCAGGAGGAGCGCATGAAAATGGACCTCAGTACGTTCGAGAGATTCGATTCGCGGACAGGGAAACGGATGCGCGACTGGTGTCACTTGTTTGTCAAAAGATATTGCACCCCATCATGAGTTGCCATCAAGTGCCGGGGTCGTGAAAAGGCGATGCTTCGCTAACCAAGCCGAGCGAGACGTCCCAACTCTTTCCTTTGGAATTATTGATCGTCTTGTCCTTAGCGTGCAGCGTTGTGCGCATTGTGGTTCAATTGTGAGGTATCGAACATTCACATTCTGTTTTCCTGAGGAAACTTTGCAGGTTCGCCTACCAATATGCCTAAAGTGTGAAGCTGAGGCGGTGCAGCAACAGGAAATCAGATCAGTGCCGAAATTTTACTCAAGACGAGCTTCATTGCCTGATGCTCGTCACTATCTACTTCGACTGTCCAGCGATCATTCAACAATCATCGCGCTGCCTCTGACTCAATTGGCTGGGCGAGGCTATAATTCCTCGCTTTAGTGCACAAATCGGCGCACAACAAATTCCGACTGAGAGTTGGATTTCCCAAGAAAGAGGGAGGAAGGCTGCGCCTCCGGGCAGCGAACTGATGCAGTCCGCCACCCAGAGTGAAGCCAAGGTAGGGAACTAGTTCTTCTTCGTATCATCCTTGCTCATGTCGTCGTGCTTCATGTCGTCTTTCTTCATGACGTCCTTCTTCATCGAATCTTTCTTGGACTTCTTCATCTTCTTGTCTTTCTTCGCGTCATCTTTCTTCATGCTGTCCTGTTTCATGTCGTCATGTTTCATCTCGTCCTGCTTCATGTCGCCGCCGGACTGCGCGAATGCGGCCATCGAAGCGGCAAGGACACACATTGCCATCAGCTTGCCAATGAATTTCATGCAATTTCCTTTTTAGAAGTTAGATTTGTGCGCCGCGAGCGGCAGCGTTTCCAATGTGATGCGCGAGAGCCGCTGAAAGTTACACCGCGGCAGCCCTCAGAACCAGGTCAATGAGTGTAATGGCGATTTTTCGCCAACTACGAGCCAGCGTCCTAGTTTTTAACCGAACGATCACTGCATCCTTTGACTCGCTCTACTGGAGTAGAATGACCTACCGCTGGACGCGGGCTAGCTGCTTCCAGGTCGCTCCGTTCCGCTGTTCTACTTCTCACATGGGAAAACAAGAAGCTGGAGATCGATTTCG
>JAIQEU010000043.1 GCA_020073665.1 Terriglobia bacterium | reverse complement strand
AATCCCACCCTTCAAGAAACGAAGGGTGGGCCACCCGCCGAAGTTTCAAAGAGACTAGACCGCAGCCTGGGTTTCCTGACCGACAGCCTCCATCTCACTAACGTCGGCTGCTTCATGCGCGTGGGTTGTCGCCACCAGCATGTAGATGGACGGCACCACGAACAGGGTGAATGCGGTTCCAATAATCATGCCACTCACCAGCATGATGCCGATGCTGTTGCGGGCTCCCGCGCCCGGGCCGGTGGCGAATACCAGCGGGAAGTGGCCCATCACGGTGGCTGCGGTGGTCATCAGGATCGGCCGCAGGCGGGTGCCCGCCGCCTCCACAATGGCCGACAGCTTGTCCATGCCTCTCTGTTGCAGTTCGTTGGCAAACTCCACAATCAGGATGCCGTTCTTCGAGATCAGGCCGACCAGCGTGATCAGACCGACCTGGCTGTAAATGTTGAGCGTGGTCAACCCCAGGAACGAGAACAGCAGCGACCCGGAAATAGCCAGCGGCACCGAGCCCGCGAGAATGATGAAGGGATCGCGGAAGCTCTCGAACTGGGCCGCCAGCACCAGGTAGATCAGGATGGCGGACAACAGGAAGGTACCGAGAAACTTGCTGCCTTCAACCCGGAGCTGGCGCGATTCGCCGGCATAGTCCACGGTGAAGCCCTGCGGCAGAATGGTCTTGGCCTCGTCTTCCAGCGTGCGCAGCGCTGTGTCGAGCGGTACTCCGGGCGGGATCACGCCCTGGATGCGCACCGCGTTGAGCTGCTGAAACTTGTTCAACTGGCGCGGCTCGGTGGTGGTGCGCAGGCTGGCGAAAGTTGACAGCGGCACCAGCTTGTTCTGCGATCCGGTGACGTAAATCTGCGAGAGCTGTTCGGGCGTCAGACGCTCGGCGCGCTTGACCTGCGGAATGACCTTGTAACTCCGGCCCTGAATGCTGAAGCGGTTGACGTAGTTTCCGCCCAGCAGGGTGGAAAGATCCTGCCCAGCCTGGCTCAGGTCAACTCCCTGGGAGCGGAGTTTGTCGCGATCGAAGACGACCTCGGCTTGGGGCTGATCGTATTTCAGATCGGAGTCGGCGTAGATGAACAGGCCGCTGGCAAAGGCCTTCCCCACCAGTTGCTTGGCGAAGGCGACAAGTTGCTGGGGCTCGGCCGGCGAGGCGATCACGAAATCAACCGGGAAGTTCCCGCCACCCGGCAGTGGAGGCGGAGTCAGGGGGATGACGCGTATGCCCGCGATCTTCGATAGCGGTCCGGTGGATTCGAGCAAAAGCTGTTGCGCGGTTTTCTTGCGCTCGCTCCACGGTTTGGTCACCATGCCGCCGAAGCCGCCGGTCGGGGACGTGATCTGGAAGATGCTTTGGGCCTCGGGGAACGAACGATAGACGTCGTAAACTTCCTTGGTGTAAAGGTTGGTCTGATCGATGGTGGAGTTGGGCGAAGCCTGGATGACTCCAAAGACCACGCCCTGGTCCTCGGCGGGCGCCAGTTCGCGCTGCGAGAAGGTGTAGAACGGGATGATCAGCAGGACGACAATCGCCCACAGGGTAAGAACCACGGGCCGGAAGCGGAGCGTCCCAGCGAGGTTCCGCATGTAAAACTGGCGCACGCTCTCGAAATGGCGATTGATCATGCCGGCGAAGCCGCGCTCGGTAGCTCCCGCGCGCAGCAACTTCGAGCCCATCATCGGGGAAAGCGTCAGGGCAACCACTCCGGATACGATCACGGCGCCTGCGAGAGTGAATGCGAATTCGCGGAACAGCGCCCCGGTCAAGCCGCCCTGAATGCCGATGGGCGCGTACACCGCGGCCAGCGTGATGGTCATCGAAATGATGGGGCCCACCAGCTCGCGGGCGGCATCAATCGCGGCACGAAGCGGGGCCTTACCCAGATGAATGTGCCGCTCGACGTTTTCCACCATAACGATGGCGTCATCCACCACCAGGCCGACCGAGAGCACGATGGCAAGCAGGGTCAGCAGGTTAATAGTGAAGCCGGCGACCAGCATCAGGAACACGGCGCCAATGAGCGAGATGGGGATGGCCACGACCGGGATGAGCACCGAACGGAACGAGCCAAGAAAGAGGAAAATGACAATGATGACGATGATGAGTGTCTCGGTGAGGGTCCTGAGCACCTCGTTGATGGCGTCCTGGATGTACTCGGTCGAGTCGTAGGGGATGCCAGCCTTCATGCCCGCGGGTAGCTGGGCCTGAATGCCTGGGATGGCCGCACGTACGTCCTTGATCACTTCCAGAGAGTTGGCTGTGGGAAGCACCCAGACGCCCATGAAGGTCGCGGTCTCACCGTTAAAGCGGACTTCCGAGTCGTAATTCTGGGCGCCGAGTACGACGTCCGCGATCTCTCCCAGGCGAACGACGACCCCCTTGTCCTCCTTGACCACGAGCTGGCGGAATTCCTCCGGCGTAGTCAGGTTGGTGTTGGCCACCAGGTTCACCGAAACCATGGAGCCCTTGGTGCTTCCCAGTGCCGAAAGGTAGTTGTTCCGCGCCAGGGCGTCGCGCACCGCGGAGGGCGAAATGCCGAGCGCCGCCATCTTGTCGGGCTTCAGCCAGATTCGCATGGCGAAAGTGCGGTCGCCGAGAATATCGGCGCGCTGCACTCCGCTGATGGCGCTCAGCTTGGGTTGTACGACGCGCGTCAGGTAATCGGTAATCTGGTTCTGATCCAGGTCGCTGGACGAGAAGCCAATGTACATCGCGGCAAACTGGTTGTCCGCGGTTTGCAGGTCAATGACCGGCGCCTCGGCCTCGGGCGGCAGATCGTTGCGCACCTGGGCCACCTTGGCCTGGATTTGGGTGAGCGCCGCGTTGGTATCGTAGTTGAGCTTCAGGTGCACGGTGATGGTGCTGATGCCCTGGGCGCTCGACGATTCCATGTAGTCGATGCCGTCCGCGCTAGCAATCACCCGCTCCAGTGGGGTCGTGATGAAGCCGCGAACCAGGTCGGCGTTGGCCCCCACGTACGTGGTTGAGACCTGCACCACCGCGATATCGCTGCGGGGGTACTGACGCACACTCAGCGAGCGGATGGACTGCAGGCCCGCGATCAGGATGACCAGGCTGACCACGATCGAGAGGACGGGCCGCTTGATGAAAAGATCGGTGAACTTCATTTAGCTGTCCTCGGGCTTGGGAGCCGGACTGTTTTCCGGCTGTACTTTGTTGTTGACTTGCACCGCGGCGCCGTTGCGGAGTTTGAAGACGCCCGAACTTACGACTTCATCGCCCGGGTTTACACCCGAGACAACCGCGACCTGGTCACCACGAGAGCCGTCGACTTTGACGAATTGCTGACGCACGCCGCGATAGGTCTGGCCGTTCTTGTCCTTAAGATCGGTAATAATGAAGACCGAATCTCCGTATGGCGCATAACTAATAGCCGACGCTGGCAGCGCAATCACCGGACGGCCTGCACCCAGGGTCACTTCCACCTGGACGAACATGCCGGGCCGCAACTTACCTTCCGGATTGGAGAGGGTCGCCTGCACCTGAATGTTCCGGGTCGCCTGGTCCACCACGGAGTCGATGGCAGTGACGCGCCCGCTGAATGCCTTACCGGGAAGATCCTCACTGGTGACGCGCAGGTTGCGGCCGACTCCCACCTGCCCAAGTGCCTGCTGAGGCAGACCGACGTTCACATAAATCGGGTTCAGGGACTGGAGCGGAACCACGGCATCGCCTGCGGCCAGGTACTGTCCTAAGTTGACCTTGCGAATGCCCAGGATTCCTGAGAAGGGAGCGCGAATGGTCTTGCGCTCAATGGTGGCGTGGATCTCCGCGACATTTGCTTCTGATGCTTTTTGCTGAGCCGTGGCCTGGTCATACTCCACCCGAGAGATGACGCCTTCATTCACCAACTGCTGCATGCGGGCGTACTGAATGCGGGCGAGATCCCGCTGCGCCTCGAGAGAAGCCAATTGGGCCCGCTCCTGCTTGGTGTCCAGCTCTACGAGGACATCCCCGGCTCGTACCGCCTGGCCGGACTCGAAATTGATGCGCTCAACACTGCCCGGAAGGTCGGCGCTGACTGTGACCCCGTGGACGGCCTCCATGGTGCCGATTACACTCATGGTCGACGGCCACTCCTGCCGTTGCGCGACAACGCTGGTGACGGCCTCGGGCGGCGGCTGAAATGCGGAGGCGTGCACGGCCGCCTGAATTTGATGAAATTTAGCGAAGCCCAAGGCCGTGAGCAGCACTGCCATCACGCCCAGCATAAGGACCATTCTTTTCGCCATGGGTTCTCCTTAAGATCCTGAATAAAAAGTTGCAACTACGAGAAGGGCGGGTTCTGCAGACCTTCAGCGATGGCCGCCAACCTTTGCCGATGCCTGGGTTGGGCAGTTATCGTCTATATCCAGCCTATGTGCGACCCATCACCCCAAGTCTCTGTTTTCAGACACATGAGCCTTTCAATATCAGATTTCCCCGAACGGGAAAAGGATTCAGAGCTTTAGCCAGCCGGCGGGACACTGGGTCGGCCAAACCGCACTCTGCTATGGGTCGAACGGGCGGCGGAAAAATAGACAGCCTCGGTCGTTTCCCAGGGAATATTTGTGGAATTCCCTGAGTTCTTGGCTCTCGCGGCCGCGTTCTGGACGAAGGCCCACCTGACGCTGCCCCACTTGCTTGCACACGCGCTTGATAACGATTCTCAATCCTCCCCGTCAGATAGCAGAACCCAGAAGTCCCAATCCATTAGACGCACTTCCTAGACAGGAGACACCGGATGCAGCGATTTGTTGTTTTGGGGCTGTTCGCCCTGGTCGCCATCTCGCCAGCCCAAACCACATTCCACGGGAACAACGCGCACACCGGGGTGTACGAGGGCTCGGGTCCAAAGCAGTTGGGAGGGATCAAATGGGTGTTCAAAACTCCCGGGCCAATCGTAACCTCGCCGGCCATTGCCGACGGAGTGGTGTACATCGGCAGCATGAGCGGCCACCTCTACGCGATTGACCAGCAGAGCGGCAAGGAGAAATGGAACTTCAAGTCGCGGATGCCCATCGCGTCGTCTCCGGCAGTGGTGGGCGGGGTGCTGTATTTTGTGTCGTCAGCCGGAAGCCTGGCGGCGATCGACATCAGTACCGGCAAACCGAAATGGGTGTTTGCGACGGAGTACGAAAGGAAGTTCGAAGCCAAGAACCTGCACGGTTATCCCTCAGCGGCGCAGACCATTGCCGACGGGTATGACGTTTACACTTCGTCGCCGACGGTAGTGAACGGCAAAGTGTACTTTGGCAGCGGCGACGGCAACGTGTACTCGGTGGATGCGCAGAATGGGCAACTGCAGTGGAAATTTCCTACCGGGGACATCGTGCATGGCTCGCCGGCGGTGGTGAACAATACCGTCTACATTGGAAGCTGGGACAGCAAGCTCTACGCCATTGACGCCGACACCGGCCTGGAAAAATGGTCGTTCAAAGGGGGCGAAGATCCCATCATTCACAACCAGGTTGGCTTCCAGTCGTCACCGGCGGTGGCAGACGGCGTGGTGTATGTGGGCTGCCGCGACGGCCACGTCTACGCGCTGGATGCAGCCACCGGCCACAAGAAGTGGGACTACAGCACTTCGAAGTCATGGGTGAACAGCACACCCGCGGTGCGCGATGGCATGGTGTACGCAGCCACCTCGGATAGTTCGAGGGTGTTCGCGCTGGACGTCAAGAACGGACGCCTGCGCTTCAACTTCGACGCCAAAGGATACGTCTTCTCCTCGCCGGCGCTGGCCGGTGACCTGGTTTACGTTGGCGCTCATAACGGCAAGCTCTACGCGCTCGATGCCAAGACCGGCAAGCTGGCCTGGGAATTCCAGACCGAGGCGGCCAAAAAAGATCCCATGAAGGTGCTGAATCCGGACGGCGGTCTGAACCAGGAAGCCTTCACCCCGGTATTCGGCGATTTCGAAGACATGTACATTGACATATATCGATTTATATCGATCGGCGCCATCTTGTCCTCACCCGTGGTGGACCACGGGGAAGTCTACTTCGGCAGCATGGACGGAAATGTGTACGCGCTGCAGTAGGAGGGACGAGGGGATCCAGCGATGCAGGTCAGGCAGTCCTGCCCTGTGTCTCCAATAAATGGAGAGATAAGGGTGGGACGTCCTCGTAAGTATTGGTTTTGTGTTCGTGTCCTTCTACACACTGTATGCGCTGCTTGTCGCGGTCGCCATCGTTCTGTGGACTGTGATTCGGAGATTCACGCTCCGACCGCTGGCTTCCCCCGTTTATCGCGATGGAGCGTCGCCCGGCCAACGGGCGCCGCGGATGGCGTCGACATCCGGATAGCAATCCCGACAAGCCTGAAGGTGATCCAGTGCTCGCTCCAGTTCCCATCCCAGGCACCAATGAAGATAGGCCGCGGCGACGGTAGGTGAGCGGCTCACTCCTGCAGTGCAATGCACATACACGGTTTTTCCCTGGCGGAGCATTCGCTCGAGGGCGGCGACGCAGTCCGCGAGGCGAAGCTGCAGGTCGGCGTGGCTGAAGTCCTCGACGGGGACGCTGCAGAAGCCCAGACCTGCTTCGGTGGCCGCCGCCCGTTCCGATTCGATGCTGCCGTCCCTGCGGTCCTCGTCCGTCTGGAGACTGAGAATGGCAGTAATGTTCAGCGCCTTCAGTTGCTGGAACTCCTCTTCGCTGCGCGGATCCGGGCCGACAAACAGGCTGGGAAGGACGGATGCACACTTCATGGTAAGAGCACATCATAATCCTGGGGGATGAAAGGAGCCATCTCTCGTCTCACGGTGGTGTGACGGTTGTCGCTGACTTTGTGGTTGGACCTGTCTTAGGATACCCGCAGGGTGAGGGGAAGGACGCTTCCCCATGGACCGCCAGGCCATTGCGGAAAGAGAGCTTGTCGGCAGGCGACTGGGCCACTACCACATCGTCGAGAAGATCGGCGCCGGGGGGATGGGGGATGTGTACCGCGCTTGGGATGAGCACCTCGACTGCGACGTCGCAATCAAAGTTCTCCCGCCCGGCTCCGTGAACGACGAGTCCGCCCGCAAGCGTTTCCACAAGGAAGCCCGAGCCCTTTCCAGTCTGAACCATCCCAATATCGCCATCGTCCACGACTTCGACACACAGCAAGGCATGGACTTCCTGGTGATGGAGTACATCCCCGGGGTCACGCTGAGTGAGTCGTTGGCAAAAGGGCCGCTACCTGAGAAGGAAGTTCTCCGGTTGGGGGTGCAACTCGCCGAAGGTCTGGCCGCGGCCCATGGACACGGGGTGGTCCATCGTGACCTGAAGCCCGGGAACCTGCGACTGACCGGCGATGGACGACTGAAAATTCTTGACTTCGGGCTAGCCAAGCTGCGGCATCCGGTCACGGACAGCGCCGCGACGGAGAGCTACAGCGAAACGCACACCATGGCTGGGACGCTGCCTTACATGGCGCCGGAGCAGTTGCTGGGCGGCGAGATCGACGCCCGGGCTGACATTCATGCTTCCCACCGCAAGGACTGGATATCGAGGATAACTTTTTCGCGCGCCAGCGCCCTCCTGGCGAAAGTACGCCCGGAAGGCGGTACATCGGCATCTGTGCCAACGGACGTCGTTTGAAAGCCGC
>JAIQEU010000030.1 GCA_020073665.1 Terriglobia bacterium | reverse complement strand
GCCATAGAACAACCAACACGGGAGTCAGACGGCGGGGGCTAAGCTTCGTCGTCGAGAGGAAAACAGTCCAGATCGCCTGCTAAGGTCCCCAAATCCAAGCTAAGTGGGAAAGGAAGTCGGAACGCCCAGACAGCCAGGAGGTTGGCTTAGAAGCAGCCATCCTTTAAAGAAAGCGTAATAGCTCACTGGTCAAGCGGTCCGGTGCCGACAATTTAACGGGGCTCAAGCTTGGTACCGAAGCAGCGAATGCATCCCTTCATTGGGGTGCGTGGTAGGAGAGCATTCTCAACAGTTTGAAGCTAGACTGAAAAGACTGGTTGACGGTTGAGAAGAGACCCTGCCGGCATAAGTAGCGATAACGGAGGTGGGAACCCTCCGCGCCGAAAGTCTAAGGTTTCCTGAGAAAGGTTAATCCGCTCAGGGTCAGGCGGTACCTAAGGCGAGGCCGAAAGGCGTAGCCGATGGATTTCCGGTTAACATTCCGGACCTCCCTTGTGTTCGTTATCACGATGGGGTGACGCAGGAGGATAAGCAGGCCGTCCTATGGCTATGACGGTCGATGCGTGTAAGGTGTCTCTGGTAGGCAAATCCGCCAGGGAGTTATCACTGAGACGCAAAGCAGTACCCCGTATGGGGGAAAGCTGCCGATTCCACGCTGCCAAGAAAAACCTCTAAGGAGAACGTAAGGGAACCGTACCTCAAACCGACACAGGTAGACGAGGAGAATATCCAAAGGCGCTCGTGAGAACGCTTGTTAAGGAACTCGGCAAATTAGACCCGTAACTTCGGGAGAAGGGTCGCCTCACTAGGGTGTTAAAGCCCGAAGAGGCCGCAGAGAAATGCGCACTGCGACTGTTTAACAAAAACACAGGTCTCTGCAAAGTCGAAAACGACGTATAGGGGCTGACGCCTGCCCGGTGCTGGAAGGTTAAAGGGAGAGGTTAGCCGCAAGGCAAAGCTTCGAACTGAAGCCCCAGTGAACGGCGGCCGTAACTATAACGGTCCTAAGGTAGCGAAATTCCTTGTCGGGTAAGTTCCGACCTGCACGAATGGCGTAACGAAAGTGCGACTGTCTTAATGAGCGACACGGCGAACTTGTAGTGCCGGTGAAGATGCCGGTTGCCCGCAACTAGACGGAAAGACCCCGTGCACCTTTACTACACCTTTACTATGAACTATGGCCCTTGCTGCGCAGGATAGGTGGGAGGCTTTGATTCCAGGCTCTCGGGCTTGGAGGAGCCAACGGTGAGATACCACCCTGCGAGATCTGTGGTTCTAACCTACTCCCGTAAACCGGGAGAGGGACATAGTAAGGCGGGTAGTTTGACTGGGGCGGTCGCCTCCTAAACAGTAACGGAGGCGCGCGAAGCTACGCTCAGGCTGTTTGGAAATCAGCCGACGAGTGCAAAAGCATAAGCGTGGTTGACTGCGAGTCCTACAAGACGAGCAGGTACGAAAGTAGGCTTTAGTGATCCGGTGGTTCTGCATGGAAGGGCCATCGCTCAACGGATAAAAGGTACGCCGGGGATAACAGGCTGATCGGAGCCAAGAGTTCATATCGACGCTCCGGTTTGGCACCTCGATGTCGGCTCATCGCATCCTGGAGCTGTAGAAGGTTCCAAGGGTTAGGCTGTTCGCCTATTAAAGCGGTACGTGAGCTGGGTTCAGAACGTCGCGAGACAGTTCGGTCCCTATCTGTTGTGGGCGCAGGAGATTTGAGAGGACCTGTCCTTAGTACGAGAGGACCGGGATGGACGAACCT
The DNA here is from genome assembly GCA_020073665.1 of Terriglobia bacterium. Lineage (GTDB taxonomy): Bacteria > Acidobacteriota > Terriglobia > Terriglobales > Acidobacteriaceae > JAIQEU01. The sequence continues at coordinate 30,130 of JAIQEU010000030.1, read as the reverse complement.
CTTGTGTTCCAGCTGTCATGCCAATGGCATAGCTGGGTAGCGAAGTTCGGTAGTGATAACCGCTGAATGCATATAAGCGGGAAGCACTCCTCGAGATGAGATCTCCCAACCCGTAAGGGATAAGAAGGGCCCAGGAAGACTACCTGGTTGATAGACGGGAAGTGGAAGGACAGTAATGTTTGAAGCTTACCCGCACTAATCGCCCGTTCGGCTTGACCATAAAATTTACTCGGTGCAGAAAAACAGCCGTCAGCACTCAGCTGTCAGCTTTCAGTTCGAAACTGTTCGAAAGCGGCAGCGCTCTCCCCGACTCGTCAGAACCTGGACGAGACTGGAGACAAAGTACTGATGGTTGTGCGCCGACGAAAAGCCGAAGTAGTGTGGTTGAAATCGGAAACAAACCAAGAAGAAAGTAAGCCACACCCAATCTATTCAGTTGTGAGGTTTCGTCCTCACGATCTTTGAAAATCAGCTCTTAGCTTTTGGCCCTTAGCTCGATCCCCTTGGGATCCAAGCTAAAGGCTAAGAGCTAACAGCCAAAAGCTTCGCGCCGAAGGCGCGATCAAGTTGTCGGTGATCTTACCGCGGGGGATCCACCCGTTCCCATCCCGAACACGGAAGTTAAGCCCCGCAGGGCCGATTGTACTGCACGCGCCAAGTGTGTGGGAGAGTAGGTCGTTGCCGGCATTAATAAAGGCCGATCATGGAAACATGGTCGGCCTTTTCCTTTTGGGATTGAGTGTGGCGCTGGCACCCTCGCGCGCACCACACGATTTTGCCCGTACCACCACATCACGCCAGTCCGTTTGTCCCGGATAACCGCACGCCTGCCCCGCCTTGCTTCCGCTGGGCTCTTGGTCTCGTCTATCGTCGTGCCGTACACAGGAGTCGAACCATGCGCGTAATTGTCGGAAAGATCCCGGCCATCTTGGGACTGGGCTTACTGGTTCTTAGCGGCCTGAGCTTCGCCCAGACCTCAGCGGACCAGAAGGTGGCGGACGATCTCTTTGCCAAGTCAGATTGGAGCAATGCCGCCCAGGCCTATTCCGGAGTCACCGCCAAGGAGCCCAACAACGCTTTGGCCTGGCAAAACCTTGGTGAGTCCTATTTGCAGCTCAAGAAATATGACCAGGCGGTCGCGGCCTTCACGCAGGCATCGCAGCTGAAGTTTCGGCCTTTGGTGAATAAGGCGAACATCGCCCGGGTATTGGCGGAGCAGGGTGAGAAAGCGCGATCCTTGGGCGTTCTGAAAGAAATCGCAGCCACGGGCCAGGGCAGCCGGGTTCGCTCTTATATCTTAGGTTCCACGGAATTCTCCAAGCTCAACGACGATCCGGAATACAAACAACTCCTGGAAGCGATTCGTCCCTGCCAGACGCCGGAGTACCGGCAATTTGATTTCTGGGTGGGGGATTGGGAAGTGCGTGACCCGGCTAACAATGTCGTCGGCGCAAACCTGGTCACACGGGAACAGGACAGCTGCCTGATCATTGAGCATTGGACCGCCTCTACCGGAGGGCAAACCGGGACCAGTTTCAACTACTACGATGTCCGCGACAAGAAGTGGCACCAGCTTTATCTCGACAACTCCGGCAACGCCGGCGCCTTCCCGGCCATGGCTGGAGAACTTAAGGACAACAAGATGGTGCTGCTGTCGGATCCCGCGGCCAGCCCGGTGTATCGCTGGACCTGGTACGTGATGTCGCCGGGTCATGTAAAACAGATGGCCGAGCTGTCGAACGACGGCCAGAAAACCTGGCAGACGTTTTGGGATTCGGTGTATGTGGCCAAGAGCGGCGGCGGCAGCGGCAAGTAGAGGATGACCTGGTAGAGCAAAAGGCCACGCCGAGATGAGCGTGGCCTTGTTGTTTGCGAATGACGTTGCCGCTTAGCTCAGCAGCGCGGACGGCCGCCGGGTCCAGGTCTTGCCCAGGTTCTTCGATGTGGCTTCCATGTCTTTCACGTAGGCATCGGTCTGGGTGAGGATGTGGTGCAGGTCGTTGCCGACGCTGATGAAGGTGAAGCCTTTCTCCAGGAACTCGCCCACACGGGCGGTGCCGAAGAGGAAGAGTCCGAGAATGACGTTGTTCTTGCGCGCGTGCTCCACCAGTTTCTGCGTGGCCGCGCCCAGTTCGGGCGAAGTGTACATGTGGGGGAACTCGTACTTGTTGTAGAGGCCCATGGACATGCACAGATCGTTCTGTCCGAGGAACAGGATATCGACGCCCGGCACGGCGGCGATCTCGGCGATGTTCTCGATGCAGGACGCGGTCTCCACCTGCAGCGCGACGATGCCATTGTTATTGTAATTGCCGGCGTAGCCGAGCAGCCCGGCCTTGTTCATGCTGCGCTGGGGGAAGTACACGGAACGCGTACCCACGGTCGGATACTTGGTGCAGCTGATGGCCTGCCGCGCTTCTTCCGCAGTGTTGATGTACGGCACCAGGACGCCATCGGCGCCCATGTCGAGGGCCTGCTGAATTCCCGGGCGATCGTCGTATCCGCCGACGCGCACCATGGACTTGGCGCCCCCGTTCGAGATGCCGCTCAGTATGGCGGAAAGCTTCTCGTAGCCCATGGGGCCGTGCTGCGTGTCTACCAGCAGCCAGTCGTAGCCGCTGTGGGCCAGCTGTTCGGCGACCGTGGGGCTGTGGGCGTTCAGGAACAGGCCCATTTTCGGGGTTCCTGCCCGCAGTTGCTTTTTGAAATCGGCACCACTGAGAGTGGCGTCGGACATATGGTTTCCTCCTGAGGGTGTTTGAAATCTCACTAGTGTACCTTAGAGATTCGCGCCGGAGAGCGTCAGAGGCGCACAAGTTTTTGATCGAATGTGATTGCGGGTCATCTGGGAAGAGCAACGGCCACGCCGAGAAATCAGCGTGGCCGGTTGGTTTGCTTAGCGGGCGATAGTTACTGCTTGCTGTCTTCTGCCGCAGGAGCCTGTGCGCGCGTGGCCACTTCGGGAACCACGCCGGGCTGGATCTTTACGGTGTTGAGAATCTTCTCCAGTTTGTCGAACACGCGGTAGTAGGTATTCTCAGACACGGTTGCGATATCGCCATCTTTCATCGTGCCCATGCCCAGCCCAAATTCGTAGCAGGTTCCGTTCTGGAAGACGTGGTAGTACCGGGCGTCGGACTGCAGCAGCGTATCTTCGGTAGCGTCGAAGTCAAGGCTGCCGGCCTTCACCTTCACCACTTCGGCTTGGGGTCCGTCACCGTCATCCGGATCCACTGACGCGAACTGTGTACACTCGGCCGGAGTCAGGCTCGGGTTCACGTTTACGCTGAAGTACGCTGAGCTGATGTCCGCTCCAGGATAGGAATCGCGCGGCAGTTCGATAGCGACCAGCGTGGTTCCACCCGGCTGCACAAAGTTCATCTGCACCGGCCCGAGTCCAGCTAGGTCGAGATGCGGCTCATCGCCGGCTTTCAGAACGTAATTTTTCGGGTAGCGGAAAGAAACTCCGTAGGTCGGATCCGCGAAAGTGACTGTCGAAGGCCGCTTCTTGGCGGTCTTTTTCTTGGCCGGCTTGCTGGGCGCTTGCGGCGCCGCGGGAGTCGCAGTGGGAGCCGGCGAGACTGCCGCCGTTCCTGGGTTGGTGGAACTCTGGCTGGGTTGACTCATCGCTACCGGCTTCTCCGATTTCGAGCAGCCGTTAGCAACCAGCAACAGCAGTCCGGAAACAAGTGCGACCATCGACAGGCCGCCGAAGATGACGGTCTTCCGATCGGATTGCGATGGGCGGTGCGGATCCGCGGGCGCGGTTTTCTGCGGCGCGTTTCCCCCTAAGTTGAGCTGAATAAAATGTGCCATATTGGCCTCCCGTGCTGGTTTTCCCCAGTCATCAGTAGGAATGGCACGACGGCAGCCATCGCAGAACGCGCTGATTTAACGGCAGTTAGGGGGAGACGCACATGGGATCACCGTGTCGCGCGGAACACGTTGTGGGCCGGCGGACACGAGGGGCGGTTCAGGCCCAGGCATCCTCTTGCAGTCCCAGACCGCCGACCGCTTCAGCCGTAATGTTTGGCGGGATGCCAAAGTGTTCTTCAATCTGGGCGATCAGCGCATCACGGTTTTCCAGGGAGTGCATGGTTGAGCTGGTTCCCTGCGATTCGATGCGCGTCAAGTTGTGAATCACCACGGAACGGTTGGGGTAAAAGCGGGCGAGCAAGACTGAATTCATGAAAGTGGCACTGGCCCGGAACGAATCTGCGATGACTTGCTGGAAGTCTTCGATCTTTCGCGGCGCAGGTTTAACCCGATAGCCGTGCTTGGCCACTCCATCCCGATACAACTCCAGTTGCGAGCGTCCCTCGGCATCCTGGGGCTTGAGCACGTAACGGTCCCGGCCGAGCATGATCGCATAGTCGGCGCCCAAGTCGCGAGGAAGAGGCGCCAGGAACGGCGCAGCGTAGCCTGCGTCCACAAGATACTCGCGGCTGTCCAGTTGAACGATGCTCACCATGTGGACGTCGGGGTTGGTCATGTCCGCGCCGCACAACTTGGTCTCGTATCCCAGGCTGGTAAGCAGCCTGTAGAGATAGAAATTATTGGAGTAGCAAGTGCCCCCGAAGTGGTACTGCTCGATCCCAGCCAGGAACATTTGAAGGCTGGGCAGACCGGTAAACCCCAGATGCTTCATGTAATAGAGCTTGGAGATGTTTTCGAAGGGGATTCGCGTGACCTGGGCCGCTACCAGTTCGGCCAAAGCCTGCGGACTGGGCGGTCTTCGCGAGACGCCCAGCACGCTGAGGTATCGGTTAATGAACTCCGGCGCTAGTGGCTCTGGTGGCATTGGTGTGTGTACCTAGCCGCAACGTGGAGTGTCGGCGTGTTTTGCGTGGAAGACCCTGAGCAACCTGCAGGGACGGCCTTACTCGAACTGTTTGCGGAAACTGGCAAACTGCTGCTGCAAATCGGCAACTTCTTTCTGCAAGCTCGCAACTTCACTTTCCAGGCGCTCGATTCGCTCGCTGTCCGGCGAACTAGCGGAATGCGCGGGCGCTGGTGCCGGTGCTATGCCAACCTCCTCCCGGTCACCTGAGAGCAGGTGCATGTAGCGCGACTCCTTGGTGCCGGGTTGGCGCGGCAGAATTTTCGCGAGTGCGGGCTCGCGCTGCATCAGGCGCTGCAGGGACGAGTGCACTTCGTCCAGGTCTTCGAAGCGATGCATACGCTCGGTGCGACCGCGAAGTTCGCCCGGTGTCTGCGGGCCGCGCAACAGCAACACGCAGAGAATCGCACTTTCGCCGCGGGTGAAGTTGAACACTTCCTGCAGCCGGTGCTCATACTTGGTGACGCGGCTATCGGCGCCGGCGGCCGGTCCGGCCAGTCGTTTTTCCTGCAGGCCGTGCAACGCCTCGCTCACCGCGCTGTCATCCAGGCTCATCACCGGATCGCGGTTGTTTTTCTGGTTGCAGGCGTTGACCAACGCATTCAACGAAAGTGGATAGTAGTCGGGCGTGGTGATGTCCTTTTCAACCAGCGAACCCAGTACCCGGACTTCCACGTCATTCAGCAGGATGTCCAATGCGCAACCCCATGCGGAAGACTGACCGAATGAATTGTACAGATATGGCCGGCTGGTTCCGAACCAGAGGAGCAGACAAAATACCTGAATCTTGTCTGGCCTTGATAGCTTACGGGTTGAAGCACAGCCCAATTCATAGCAGAATATCTGGCGCTCCCGGCGGGCCTGAGGCCGGTTCAGAAAGCGGCCGGCCTTTTGTTTACCAATCTGGCCCTGCCACGTCTACTCATTAGCTCGAAACTGAGGGGAATTTATGCGTCTTTTGACCGTCTTATCCGTGCTTCTGGCACTGTGCCTGGCAGCGCAAGCCCAGCGGACTACGGCCGCAGCGGCAGGCTCGATGCCCGACCTTGAACGATTCAGCCCTGAACAAGCCGACAAGTCTCTCGATCCCTGCTCCAACTTTTTTCAATACGCCTGCGGCAAGTGGATCAAGGCGAATCCTATTCCAGCCGACCAGGCGGGGTGGGGGACTTTCAACGTACTGGGCATCTGGAACCTGGCCGCGCTGCATGACGCTCTGGAGCAGGCCGCAAATTCGCCGGCAAATCACACGGCGATCGAGGCCATGGTCGGCGACTACTACGCTTCCTGCAAGGACGAAGCCGCCATCGACAAAGCCGGCATAGCGCCCTTGCAGCCCACGCTGGAGAGCATCGCCAAGCTTCACGACAAGTCACAGCTGCCCGCGCTCATCGCTCGCTTGCACCAGATGATCCGCCCCGCCAACCTCAACTTCATCGACGCGCAATACCAGGGCATCCTGTTTGGACTCTATGCCGCGCCGGGTTTCGACGATGCCAGTACGAATCTGGCGGTGCTCGACCAGTCGGGGATGAGCATGCCGTCGCGCGAGTTCTATCTGAAAGACGACGACAAATCCAAGCAGATCCGCGAGCAGTATGTGCAGCATGTGACGCGCATGCTGCAGCTCAGCGGCGAGCCGCAGGCGCAGGCCGCCGCCGACGCGCAGGCCGTGCTGAGCATGGAAACCGCGCTGGCCAATGCCAATATGGACATTGTGCTTCGCCGCGACCCCAAGAACGTGAACCACAAGATGTCGCTGCAGCAGGTGCAGGCGCTCACGCCATCGTTCAACTGGAGCCGCTATTTCTCCGCGCTGCAGGCGCCCGCCTCGCCGGTCTATATGGTTACGTCTCCAGACTTCTTCCGCGGGATGGAAAAGCTGATTGCCACCGAACCGGTTGATCACTGGCGTGCCTACCTGCGCTTCTCTGTTCTGCGCTTCATGGCCTCGTCGCTGAGCCAGCCGTTCATCGATGAGAACTTTGATTTTTACGGACGCACCCTTTCCGGGGCTAAGCAACTCCCGCCACGCTGGCGGCGCTGCTCAGGGTATGCCGATGCCGACCTCGGAGACGCTGTCGGGCAAGCCTACGTGGCTAAGTACTTCCCGCCGGAGAGCAAAGAACGCATGCTGCAAATGGTGAAAGCCATCGAAGAGGCGCTGCATCGGGACATCGACGCTGCTTCCTGGATGTCGGCCCAGACCAAACAGCGCGCTCATGCCAAGCTGGCCGCCCAGGTGGATAAAATCGGCTACCCCGACCGCTGGCATGACTATTCAAGCCTGCAGATGAAGCGGGACGACTTCCTGGGTAACGTGGGGAGGGCCTCCACGTTCGAGATTAACCGCCGGATGGCTCTATTCGGCAAGCCTGTGGACCGTCACGAGTGGAACATGACGCCTCCCACGGTGAATGCCTACGAAGATTCCCAGACCAATACCATCAACTTTCCGGCGGGCATTCTGCAGCCCCCGTTTTTCGACGCCGCACAGATTGATGCGGTGAACTACGGCGCGATCGGCGCCGTCATTGGCCACGAGATCATCCACGGCTACGACGATCAGGGCCGCAAGTTCGATGCAGAGGGCAACTTGCGCGACTGGTGGACTCCGGAAGATGCGGCCAGCTACGAACAGCGCGGCCAGTGCATTGCGGATGAATACACGCAGGATGTGCCCGAGGCTGGTGCCGGGGTCAAGCAGAACGGCAAGCTCACGCAGGGAGAAGACACCGCGGATAACGGCGGCATCCACATCGCGCTGGCAGGGCTGGAGAGCGGTCTGAAATCAAAAGGCGAAGACTTGGACTCGCCGGCCGGTAACGGGCTCTCCCAATTGCAGACGTTCTTCCTCGCTTACGCCAACGTCTGGTGTGGGGACCTGCGCCCTGAACTGGCGCGGACCGCAGTGCTGACCCAAGGGCACTCGCTGAATGCCTATCGCGTGAACAATGTTGTGAGCAACATGAACGAATTTGCCCACGCCTTTGGATGCCGCGCCGGTCAGCCCATGGTGCATGTCAACGCTTGCCGGGTGTGGTGAGAGAAAAGTAAGCAGAGCGGCCATCCAGAGCGATCTGGATGGCCTTTTTGTTGAGATCGGTATCCCCAGTCCGTTAGCCGCGGCTCCTCCCCGGACGCGCCGGATCTCTCCACGGGCTGAGCACGGTGTAGCAAGGCGTTGCTGTCACCGTTTTTTTGCTGGTGGCGAGCAGTTTCCTGCGCACTAGCCAGCTGACCGCGGCCTGCACGGAACTCTTCGAGACCCCGATGCACTCGGCGAGTTCCTGGTAGCTGATCTGCACCGCTGCACTCCTGCGCCGCTGCTCAGCCGCAAGCCACAGGTAAACCAGAAAACTGACCGGTCTGCGGTCATGCCCGACCAGGTCGCGCATGAGTACGTCAGTTACGTAATCATCGATTGCGGCCATCACTATACCGACTGTTAATATAGCATCGGATGGCTGATTGCAGCTTGAAAATAGCAAGGGTATGCTCGGCTCTCGACAAGGAGGTCGACCATGATTCGTGGCATCAAACTGGCCAGCATCCCGGTTCGCGATCAGGATGCTTCATTGAAGTTCTATACCGAAAAGCTTGGATTCAAGGTCGCTACCGACCAGCCCTTCGACGGCACCCAACGCTGGATTGAGCTTCTGATTCCTGGCGCGGAATCCATGCTTGCCCTGTTCACGCCCGAGGGGCATGAGAATCGTATCGGAGGCTTTCAGCCGATGACGTTTTGGTGTGATGACGTTTTCGCGACCGCCAAGCTGCTGAAATCCAGAGGCGTGGAGTTTGCGGAGGATCCCAAGGCAGAAGTGTGGGGAACGTTCGCCATTTTCAAGGATAACGACGGTAACCAGTTCGTACTTTCCAGCAAGTGAGGAGGGTGCAGCGCGCAGGCGGGCCCGGCGCGGGCACGAGGGTGGTTCTCCCCGCGCCGGCCCAAGATGGATTGCTTCCCAAAGCGGGATAAATCCTTTTAATCAGCTTCATAATCTTTTTTGATTGTTCACAGCCAGAACTCCACGATACCCTAATTGGTTCCAGATCATCCCCCAGAGCTTCCCGTTGCACCGAAGTTTCTACAACACATTAAGGAGATCCATGCCGACTGAACTGCGAAATTTTCTCGCACTCTCGTATGACGAACTAGAAGAGCTGAATCTGAAGGCGAAAGAGCAGCGCATGAAGCGCGTTGCCATCGACAAGATCCAGGAGGAGCGGCTCAAATACCTGACTGACGAAAAGCGGATCAAGGCTGTTACCGTGCTGTTCAGCGACCTGGAAGGCCGTCTGCACATGCTCGACTACGACAAGAAGTTCCTGCTCAAGAGTTACGACAACCTTACCTTCGATGGGTCGTCGATCCGCGGGTTCACAGCACAGCGGGAGAGCGATTTGCGCCTCGGCATCGACTGGAGCGCTTTCTACTGGGCCCCCGCCGACGTATTCGGAAACGGCAAAGTACTGGTGTTCGGCGAAGTCATCGACAAGGGCGGCACCGCCTACGAGGCCGACATCCGCAGCGTGCTAAAGGGCTTTGCCGAGGAGTTGCACAAGAAGCAGGGCTACACCATGAACGCGGCCAACGAAATTGAAGGGTTTCTGTTCAAGGGCACCGATGCGGAGCGCCGCTACCACGAGACGGTCAAGTTCGAATATGTCAACACCGGCGGGTACTACCACTCGTTGCCTGGCGATCTGCTGCGCACCTTCATCGACACCACCGCTGAGGTGCAGCGCGCCATGGGCTTCCAGAACGAGAAGGACCATCCCGAAGTCGCGCCCTCGCAATTCGAGATTAATTACGGATACGCCGAAGTGGTGGCGGCGGCTGACCACATCCAGCTTTACAAGCTGATCTGCCGCCAGGTGGCGACCCATATGGGGCTGACCGCGTCATTCCTGCCCAAACCCGTGGTCGGGGTGAACGGGAACGGCATGCACACCAACGTGTCCATCAGCAAGAACGGCAAGAACCTGTTCTGGGACCCGAAGGGCGAAGAAAAGCTGAGCAAGATGGGATGGGAGTTTGTCGATCGCATCCTGACCCACGGCAATGACATCTGCCTGATGCTCAACGCCAGCGTGAACGCTTACCGCCGTCTCGATCCCCACTTCGAGGCCCCGAACCAGCTCAAAGCATCGCCGGTCGATCGCGGCTCAATGATCCGCATACCGATCGGCAACGAACGGAGCATGCGGGTCGAGGTGCGCTCGGTGGCTCCGGACGCCAATCCCTACATGGTCATGTACTCGATCTTCAAGACAGGCCTGCATGGCGAAACGGCGAAGATCAAGAACCTGCGCCAGGCACAGCGCTACCTGCCGGACAACATCTATACCGCACTGGAGAATTTCCGTAAGGCGACTTGGACAACCCAGCTTCTAGGAGGTGAGGTGAAGGGTCGCTATGCAGATCTGAAGCAGGCCTCCGCCGATCGCTGTCCGCGCCTGCTGGGCACGTTCGTGAAAGCGCCGGAAGTACAGTATCACCACGACGTATACAACCAGTTCCTGTGGAACTTGTTCTAGAACGAGTGCGGCGGGGAGTGCTTGAACGACTCGGGTACTCCCCGCCCGACATCACTTCACCAGCCCATCCAGTATCTTCTCTGCCTGCTCGTGGAGATCGGGCGGCGCCCCGTATAACACGCGAGCAGTTTTCCCCGAGCGATCAAACAGCAGCAAGGTGGGTACGGCAACGATGTCGCCGAAAGCGCGCGCCGTTTCCGGATTGGAAATCGCCCAGTGAATTTCGGGGCTGAGCGAGCCCGCGGTTTCGCGAACCTTGTCTTCTGGTGATTCCACGGCCAGCGCCAGGATCGCTAGGTTGTCGCCATACTTCGGCTTCAGGCTGCCTAGCCATTCCAGAGTCGACCGGCAGGGCGGACACCATGTGGCCCAGAATTCGACCAGCACGGCGCGGCCCGCGGCCTGCTCCTGGGTGAGCGGATGCCCGGCAAGATCAGTCAAGGTGAATTTGGGGAGGGCTGCGATCTCGTCGGGTATGCCTCTGGTGTCAGCCCGCTCGCGGCTGGCTTCTTCTTTCTTGCCCGCAAGGACCAGGTCGATCATGTGGGCCAGATCGGTCTTGAACTTTGCCTGGCTGGCGGCGTTCTTGATCCATGGAGTGTAGCGGCCACCTTTTTCTCCTTCGCCATAGAAGCCGAAGTCGCGGGGCCTGGCGATCAGGATGTCGTCCACGAAAATCGCGGGATAGCGCGTCACGCCGAATCGCTCTGCCAGCTTCGAGGCGCCGAAGTTCTCACTCACGAACCGGACTTTTCCCGGGTAGTTGGCCACCACTTCCTGGGCCAGCAAACTTGCTGGGTCGGAGAGGTTTCAAGTGTAAGGCCAGCGTACCAGCGTGACGGCAATTGAGTTGCTCGCGGGTTGCTCCGGCGGAGGCGGAGCTTGCAGCGCGGCGAAGTAGGCGGGCAGTACTTGCTCCACGATGACCCCGACCCGCTTCCAGTTGTCAACTCCAAGACTTTCCTTCGCAAGCTGGCCTTCGACTCGCTCCAGGAAGAGTTGAGCGATCGAATCATCCTGTTTCGAGGCTGCCAGACGGCTGCGCATAGCGACGACGCTCTGTCGCCACCGAGCTTCTTGAGCAGCATTGGGCGCGTCCGCGCGGAGCAGGGCAAGTTGTCCGACGGCCAAAAGATACTGGTAGAGTGCGCCGGCGTAGAGTTTGGCGGCGTCGAGTTCGCCCGCGGTCTTCAGGGTAGCGTTCAGGTGGATGAAATCGCGGTGGCGGTCGACCGAGAGCGGCGGCTGGTAGGCGGCGTTGGTCCTTTCTTGCAAACGTTGCAGCTCCGGCAGGATGGAGTGCGCAGGGAACGGTTTGCCTTGGCTGGACGCTTTCAGCCCGTAGCAGAAGCTGGCGAATTCCGCCGATGCCTTGGCCTCGCCCAGATAGTAGAAGCCTTCCGCTGGACTGGTCACGCTGGCATAGGCACGGCTGGCTTCGAGCAGCGTGAGGGTCCTACCCTGGGCGCTTTGAGAAAGCGCTATCACTGCTGCTGGGGTGCCGGTCCAGGTGCGGTCGCGGGCTTTCTGGTCGAGCGCGGTAAGCTCGATACTTGCCTTGCCCCACTCCGCCTCAAAGCCGGGCAAGCCGCGTTTGAGGGCTTCGGGATTCTCCTTGGTGGCCGCCGTCGAGAGAAACATGTTCTGCGCGTTGCCCAACTGCTCCAAGGCAGTATAAAGACGGCCCGCACGGAGGGCATCGCGAGCAGCGCTGAGCGATTCCTCGATGTCAGGCTTCGCATCTTTCCAGTCGGGATCGGTGACCGGCTCGCGGGCAACAAGCTGTTGCAGGTGTTCTGTCTCGGCTTTCATCTGAGAGGCAGCATCCTGGCCGGTCGCGGCGATGGGTAGCGCTGCGAAGAATAGAACCTGCGCGGCAGCCAGCAGCTTGAAGGTGGTCTTCATCGGCCTGCACCGATAGACGACAGACGATAGGTAAGGTTAGCCTCTCGGAGCGTTGGAGCACGATCCAAGTCTCCCAGAACCAGGCGATTCTTCGTCACTTACACCCGGGCCCCGTGGCTGGCATAATTGACACGACATGGACCGTGCTCTGTTCGAAGAACGTTGGTTGCCGAAGTCAGTCCTCTGCCTGCGAGGCTATAACCTCAACAAGTTTCTACACGATGTGGTCGCTGGGGTCACGGTGGGCCTGGTCGCTCTGCCGTTGGCCATGGCATTTGCCATCGCCTCGGGATTGACTCCGCAGGCGGGCATCTACTGCGCCGTGGTGACCGGGTTTCTCATCTCGGTCTTCGGTGGCTCCAAGACCCAGATTGGCGGGCCAACCGGCGCGTTTGTCGTGGTGATTGCCGGGATTGTCGCCGCGCACGGAGTGGATGGTTTGTTCATGTGCACGGTCATGGCAGGCGTCCTGCTCCTGATTTTGGGCGCGACCGGGATGGGCACCGCGGTGAAGTACATCCCGCGCCCGATCGTTATCGGTTTCACCAACGGCATCGCCATCCTGATCGCCAGCACACAGATCAAAGATCTGTTTGGACTGAACGTCGAGAAAGTCCCGGGAGAATTTTGGCTGCGGATGGAAACGCTCGCGGCCAACTCCCACACCTTGTCCTACGCGGCGACCGCTCTGGCTGCCGGGACGATTGCTGTGATGCTGGTCTGTCGCGGCCTGTCGAACCGGATCCCCGGCGCGATCGTAGCCATGCTGGCGGGCACCGCCGTGGTCTACTTCCTGAAGTTGCCGGTAGAGACCATCGGGACACGATTCGGTGGAATCCCCATCGGGCTGCCCCACGTAGCCATTCCACACTTTCGCGCAGACCTGATCCATGGACTGCTCGGTCCCGCCTTGACGGTCGCCATGCTGGGGGCGATTGAGTCGCTGATGTCGGCGGTGGTGGCGGATCGCATGAGCAATGACCGCCACAACCCTAACGTGGAATTGATGGCGCAGGGCATCGCCAACATCTTTTCTCCCATCTTTGGTGGGCTACCGGCCACGGGTGCGATTGCGCGAACCGCCACCAATATTCGTTCCGGGGCCAAGACTCCGGTCGCCGGCATGGTTCATTCCCTGACCCTGCTCTGTGTGTTGATGTTTGCCGCGCCCCTGGCTAGTTTCGTCCCTATGGCGGTTCTGGCGGGCATCCTGATGATCGTGGCCTACAACATGGGGGAGTGGCGGGAAATTCCGCAGCTGCTGAAGCTTTCGAAGACCGATATCAGCGTCTGGCTGGTTACCTTCGCGCTGACCGTGTTCGCCGATCTGACGGTGGCGGTGGAAGCGGGCATGATTCTGGCGGCGCTGCTGTTCATCGCGCGGGTCGCGAAGACTACGACGGTTTCCCAGGTGACGGACGACTACATCGAAGATGGCCGCATTCATATCCTGCAAGACAAAGACATCCCATATTACGCGACCATTTTCCGCATTCACGGGCCATTCCTGTTTGGCGCGACCGACAAGATTTCCGTGGTGACCGAGAAAATCCACCAACTGCCGCCGGTAGTGATCCTGCGATTGCGCAACATGACTGCGATGGACGCGACCGGTTTGTTCGCGCTGGAAGAAGTGGCGCGGCAACTGCACGCCCACCGGCGCACCCTCATCCTCTGTGGCGCGCGAGAGCAGCCTATGAAACTGATTCGCCAGGCAGAGTTTGAGGACTTGATCGGGAAAGAAAACATCTGCGAGAACGTGCAGGAGGCGCTGCGCCGGGCCGACGAAGTTTACGAGAACCTGGAGCCGGCCGGCGCCAATTCCTACCGCCCGTGACCGGTTGGCGAGTCTCTGGCTAGGTCTTTCTTTTTCCCAGCACGGCCAAAGTGCCCTTTGATGCTCGCAAGTAGTCGGCTGGCGCCATCAGAATCTGCATACCCCGGATTCCCGCCGAGATCGAGATTACCTCGAACAACTCGATGGTTTCGTCCACGTAAACGGGATAGTCTTTCTTGGCTGCCAGGGCCGTCACTCCGCCGCGAATGTATCCTGTCAGCCCCTGCAGCTCTTTGACCGGCGCAAGCTGGATTTTGCGGTCCCCAGAAGCAGCCGCCAGCGCCTTGAGATCAAGCTCGTTGTCGCCCGGGATCACTGCCATGCAGATTCCATTGCGATCGCCGCGTGCGACCAGGGTCTTGAACACTTGCTCGGGCGGAAGCCCGATCTTGGCGGCCACGGTTTCAGCGGCCAGATCTTCCGGATCCACGGCATACTCCCGCAGTTCGTAGTGCATGCCGAGTTGATCCAGCAGGCGAACCGCGTTGGTCTTGTGGGCCATGGCGTCATTTTATTCGGTTCCATGGCTAGAGGCTGCAGCCCGGCGGGTTTGCTTTGGACTGCAAGCAGCTTTATAGTCGGAGCCAGCAATTCCGGATATCCCAATGCGAGTTCTACTCCACTGGTTTCTGAGTGCGCTGGCGATCTGGATTGTATCGCGCCTGGTGCCGGGTTTTTATATCAGCGGCGCGATGGCAGCCCTTATCGCGGCCATCTTCATCGGATTCATTAACGCCACCCTGGGAGTATTCCTCAAGATTGTCACCTTCCCACTGACCATCCTGACGTTGGGTTTGTTCTGGTTTGTAGTGAACGCAGCCATGATCGAACTGGCGTCGGCGTTCGTGCCCGGCTTTCACATAGCCAGCTTCATGTCGGCCTTCTGGGGCGGCATCGTGCTCAGCCTGGTGAACATGGTGCTGAAGTGGCTGCTGGTGCCCACCCGGGAGCACCGGTAAGTCAACTCCGATCGACACACAGCCTTACCCGGTGGAGGACGTCTTGCGAGGCTTCATGGCTTCCCATTCCTTCTCTGTAAGCTGGCGTCCCAGGGTGCTGAACTCCCCGGCGCCCTGAAGCCACTCACCACCGTCCATGACAACTACTTCCCCATTAATGTAGCTGCACCCGTCGCTCACCAGGAACGCGGCCAGGTTGGCAAACTCTTCCACCGTTCCGAAGCGGCCGAGGGGATTGCGTTGCTTAGCCAGCGTCTCCAGCTCCGGTCGAGGCAGCAGACGGGAGAATGCTCCTTCGGTGGGAACCGGGCCAGGCGCAATCGCGTTCATACGGATACCCCGGTTGCCCCACTCAACCGCCAGGCTGCGGGTAAGTGCTTCCACGCCTGCCTTGGAAACGGCCGATGGGACGACATAAGCAGACCCCGTACGGGTGTAGGTGGTCGTAATGTTCAACACCGTGGCGGGATGACCGGCCTTAAGCCAGCGGCGTCCGCATGCCATGGTCGCATTGATGGTGCCCACGAGCACGATGCCAATCACGGCTTCAAAGGCGCGCGGAGAGAGTTCTTCGGTGCGCGCCAGAAAATTTCCGGCGGCGTTGTTGACCAGGATGTCGAGCGGGCCATCTTTCCAGATGGTCTCAATCATTTCTTCGACCGCCTGGCCATTGCGGACGTCACACGGCAGGGCGCGGATAGTTGCGCCAGTCTGGCGACCCAGCTCGGCTGCGGTTTCAGCTAGAACTTCTTTGCGGCGCCCGCAGATGAACACGTTGGCGCCCAGTTCGAGGAAACGCCGGGCCATTCCCTTGCCTAGGCCCGTGCCACCGCCAGTAATGAGAATGCGCTTCGAGCGCAGGAGATCTTTGCTGAACATGATGGATTGCAATTCTAATTCAACGCGTTGGTAGTTAGTTGGTGGTAGCTGGGAAGAACTCGTCAGGTTCAGCCTTTGCTCAACTACCAGCTGCCAGCCACCAGCTACCCAGACTCACATGCCACCCGGAATCCATAATCCGCATACTGAAACTGCGGAGGGATGCTGGATCGCGCGGCGCAGCGGGTGACCTTGATGTGGTGACGCCAGGAGCCTCCGCGCGATGCCCGCCGCTCGCCGCTTTCCGGGCCGCGCGGGTTGCGTTCCGGGGAAGCGTCGTAATAGTCCGGTTGGTACCAGTCGCTGCACCATTCGTGTACGTTGGCGCAAATATCGTAGAGCCCAAACGCGTTGGATTCGTATTGCGCCACGGGGTCCGGGCCGGCTTTCCAGCGCTTATCGTAGTCGGGCAGTGAGGCTGGAGGATTATTGCCCCAGGGAAACAGTTGGCCTTCGATTCCGCCGCGGGCTGCGCGTTCCCACTCGGCCTCGGTGGGCAACCGGTAGCGGCGGCCGGTGGCGGCGCTGAGCCAATCGCAATATTGCATGGCTTCGAACCACGAGACCGCCACCACCGGCTGCTGGGGGCGATTGAAGTTATCGTCGTCCCACGAGGGCGGCGGCGGAACCCCCATGGCGCGGAGGAAGCGTGCGTAGCCCACATTGGTCACCTGGCACGCCGCCAGGTAAAAGGCGTCGACCCACACGCGATGGATGGGGCGCTCGTTGTCCTGGCCCACATTAGAGCCCATCAGAAACCAGCCCTCGGGGACTTGGACCATCTGCGGCTCGAGAGATGTGAGTTCGGCGGGGCGCGGGACCGAGGGTTGGGGCGTCATGCTGTGACAAGGATAAACCAGTTCGGCTATTGCCCAGGCAAGAGCGCGCGCAACCCGGACACGACTTTCGCGATGTTGTTCTCCTGGAAAAGGCGAATGCCGGCGATACCGGCGGCGCCTGCTTCGAGGCAGGCCCTGGCGTTGTCGAGGGTGACGCCTCCCAGGGCGAGCAGCGGAATTTTCTGCCGGCAAGCGTGGTGCAGGGCTTCGAGCCCCGTGGGACGGCCGGCGGGCGCGTCTTTCTTCTCAAACACGGGGGCAAACACGGCAAAGTCGGCGCCTTGCGCCTGGGCTGCGGCCACCTCGTCGGCTGAATGACATGAGACCGCAACCACAACGCGGGCGAGGGCTCCCGCGCCACTCTTCCAAATAGCACGCGCGTCGGCGGCAGAAATGTCGCTGGAACGAAGATGGACGCCGTCGGCACCGACGGCGACGGCGACATCGCCGCGGGAGTTGACGAGAAGAAGAGTTGTCAGTTCCCGGTTCCCGGTCGCCAGTTGGGCCTGACGGACCGTACACACGGCTTCCGCGGCCAGCGACTCCAGATCGCGGGTGCTCAGATCCTTCTCCCGCAGTTGGATAAGATCCACACCGCAGCGGGCGGCATCGGCAATCTTGTCGAGAAGTCGGTGCCGCCGAGCCGGTTCGTCCCCGGGGAAAGCAGTGCGGTCGGTGATGTAGTAGAGAAGCAAGTCGGCTGTCGGTGTTCAGTCGTCAGCAAGGCCTGGACCGCCGACTGACGACCGACAACTGGTTAAGGGTTGGTCTTGGCGATTTCCGGAACCGCTTCGCCCACTCGCTTGGGCTGCGGGCCCAGGTGGTGCTTGGTCAGGCCGTCCCGCAAGACTTCAAAGCCTTCCTCGGGAGAATCCACAAAATTGAACAGTTCCAGATCTTCGGCCGAAACCGTCCCCGCGTCGACGAAGGACTGGAAGTTGACCACGCTTTTCCAGTATTCGCTGCCGTAGATGACCACCAGAATCTTCTTGGCCAGCTTTTCCGTCTGGGCCAGGGTCAGGATTTCGAACAGCTCGTCCATGGTGCCAAAGCCGCCAGGAAAAATCACCAACGCCTTCGCCAGGTACGCGAACCAGAATTTACGCATGAAGAAATAGTGGAACTCGAAATTCAGCGATGGTGTGATGTACGGATTCGGACTCTGCTCGAACGGCAAATTGATATTGAGGCCAATGGTTTTTGCGCCCGCTTCATGCGCGCCCAGGTTGGCAGCTTCCATGATGCCGGGACCGCCGCCGGTGGTGACCACAAAGCGGTGCCGCTTGGCGGGGATCTGAATGGACCACTGGGAAAGCAGGAATGCCAGGCGGCGAGCGTCTTCGTAGTAGCGTGCCATGTCCACGGCAGCCGCGGCCCGTTTCCGTGCCGACTGCTGCTCGGTCGGAGGAAGCGATGAACCCTTGTCCAGACGGTTTAGCGCGTTTTGAGCATCGGAACGGTTATGGAAACGGGCCGAGCCAAAAAACACCACTGTGTCCTGAATTTGTCTTGTAACTTTTTCTGGGCGGCCGCCAGGGCTTCCATGGAGGTCAACATCGCCTCGGCCTTCAGCCGGTTTGCCGTGGCCTCGCCAGCCGCGAACATGGCCGCCTGAACCGGCGGCAAGGGCGGCGCGTACAGCGTCGCAAGGACCTTTGTGGCGGCTTCCCGGGCCCGGGTTTCGTTCGAGCGAAAAAAATGCTCCGCCGCCACAAAGGCCTCGTTAAAGGCCGTGACCACGGGGCCGCTGACGACCGCGACGAGGCCGCCCAGGTTCGTTTTGAGGTCCACCAGATGGGCGTTGAACTGCTGGGAGGCCTTCGCAAAATCCGTGGTGATCTTGGCGTTCAGGCCATCGATGGACTTGGCGGCTTCGTTGAACCCGGCGGTGAGCTCCGCGCCCGCCTTGCCGAACAGCCGCTTCATGATGTCCGCTTTCGCGGCGCCATCGGCCATGTCACCCAGGGCTTTGATGACATCACGCGCGGTCGCCTCGACGGGCCGCAAGCGCCCGTTGGCGTCCACGAACGAAACCCCCAGCGCCCGGAAGGCCTCCAACGGCTGGCGCGCTCCCGCCGCCGCCTCGACCATGGCCCGCGCCAGGAACGTCAGCCCTTTCGCGAATCCTTCGATCTCCACCCCAGACCGGTTCCCGATCTGCCGCAGCTTATCCAGAAACTCGACTGACGCGCCCGTTTGCTGCGCCATCTCGCCCAGGCGTTGGGCCAGATCGATGGTCTGCTTCGCCAGTAGCCCTGCGGCCGCCGCCGCAGCCGGGAACGCGGTCGCCGCCGCCGTGCCGATGATCTTGAGGCTGCGCTCCATCTCCTTGGCGCTGCCAAACGTCAGGTTCTTGGCGTCGTTCATGGATTTAGTGAACGAGGCAGTCGATAATCCCAAACTCACGTACAGCTCTCCGAGCTTTACCGAAATGATTGCACCTCCGGTAGTTCCGTCTGAAAAATCGCCGCCGCGATGGCGCGACAAAATTCCACGCACTCGAAGGCGACGGCTCTCAAGTCAACAATGCTCCGTTCGAGTTCCCCTTGGGGCGCAACCTTCGCCCGCTGGCTGATGTACGTTTCCCGGAGCCCTTCGAGAAAGCTTGCAAAAACGGCCGCCGCCTCGACATTTTTAAAAATCACGATCAGGGGCGCTGCTGGCCCTGGTTCTAAACTCCGGCGGCGGTCCGCTTCCGCGGCGAGTCGCTGCCCGATCTGCTCGATCCCACCCCGGAGCTCTCGCTTCACTGCGCCGACAAACCGACCGCGGCACTTGCGCCCGTTCGCCGCGAAGCAGCGGCCCAACTCGAGCAGCGCCACGTCGCTGAGTGCCGCCAGGTCCACATCTGGCGCCGCGACGCGGATTTCACCCAGGCTGGCCGTGTCAAGCTCCTTACCTCGAATTGTGACTGCCGTCATTCCGACAGCTCCGCGTTAGAGTTCTCGCTGGGCTTCGCCGAACCCCCACGCCCCGGATGCAGAATCTGCTCGAGGGCGACGCGCGCCCATCCGCCCGGCTCGCTCCTCCGCACTTCCTCGGCCAGGAACGGCCCGATCCGCGCGCTGAGGTCGCTCAGCTGCACCCGCTGGGCCGTGCGCTTTTCCGGCTCGCGGTGCAGCCGCAAGACCCGCGGAAACGCCAACCACTCGTATTCCCCGCGCTGCAGCCCGCCCTCGCCGACATACTTCGCGCCCAGCCGCTGGATCTCCGCGTTGGCCATGCTGTAGTCCACCGCGCCGTAGAGCTCGGCGAAGTTCAGGTGGGCGTGGCCGCCCACGCCGCAGCGCAGCGCCGCGCCTTGCGCGTCTTCGTGGGTGGCGTCCTCGGGGAGCAGGCAGTAACACCGGCGGGTCTTTTGCGAGCGGGCCATCACACAGACTCCTTAAACCAAACTCCCCAAAGCAACCGTCTCTGTCGGTGCCGGCTGCGCGCGGCGCGGCGGCACTGCCCGGGCAAACAACCACACGGGATCGAGCGCTGGCCCCAGCGAACCGAGAAGCTCGGCGATCTGCGCCTTTTCCTCGGCTGTGAATTCCAAGCGGCCCCGCAAACAGCGCGAAATTCGCGCCTCGCTCACACCCAAACGCGCGGCCAATTCGTACTGAGCAATTTTCCGCAGCTCAAGCGCATATCGCAGATTGATGTACATGCCTTCCACCTCTTGCTTGCGTGCAACTTGCTCCATCACGCAAAACCGAAAAAGAAGCCGGGTCGGAAAATCCGACCCGGCTCGAAAAAAACCCGACCCCTCGGCCGCGTACTAGGTGGCCATCGCGCACACTCCGGCGGCCAAAAGGGCCGCCCACTACCGCAGGGCAGAAGCGAGAAGCGAACCGCAGTAGAATGTCTCATCTTGACTTTCTACTATAGCGAGCATACCATCATGCCGCGATGCGACAAAAACAAAGTCCAAACACACTTTCAAACTTGGCGGAACTTTCTACGTTCACGTGGCGCAGAATGGAACCCCGATTCATTGACAAACCTAAAGGAATCATCTGGGGACGATTGACCGATGAGTACGATATAGCCGCGTGCTGCGACGCGGCTCGTCGGCGGCACGATCCGCTTTTTGCCCCCCACGGTTCTTTCCGACACCTGGCATCTGGCAATCAGGAGGGTGCCCTACAGTTCCTGGAAAGATTTGGACCTCTGGAAGAAACTCGTTGGCCGGTGGACGTCAATAGGAATTCCTTCCCTTCAGAATTGAAAGTAAAAATGGTGGGCGACATCGCGCGCACTGTGCGCGTGGACATGGCCGACTTTTGGGACAAGCACATCACATTCCGTACCATCAGCCAGATCTACGAAACCAGAACCAACGCCAAAGCGCTTGAGGGACCCTGGAAGATTCTGGAACAGAACTGGGGTCGGACCGGACTTTTGGGCCGTTTTGTGGGGCTGCCAAGCGATTACCGGAAATATCCTGCACCGCCATTCATTACTGATTTTTGGAATCAGGGGCCGAAGCAGAAACAGGAAGCTGCTTGCCATATGGCTTACTTTGCGGTGACGCACTTCCTCAAAGACCTTCGCCCATGGTGGCACCTCGAGGGCGAACAAGTTAGGTTCTTTGTGCGGCCCAACTCTCTTTGGCAAATGATCTGGAATTCTTTCGCCAACGATACGACTGAGGGGCCGTGGAGGATTTGCGCCACGTGCAATCGGGTCTTCTATCCACGCCGGCGCGATCAGGATTGTTGCAACACCCGGCATCAGACCCTTTGGAGTAAGCGCGAATATGCCCGCCGAATGCGCGCCGCAAAAGCTGGCGCGCGGAAAAGGTCGAGTTAATTTGGTTTATTCGAACGCGCCACGTACTGCTTCACTCGCCGGTAAGAGAAGGTCAGATTCTGGTCATAATCGAGCTTTACCAGCGCACGCAACAACGCCTCTTCTATTTCCTGGAGGCCATCGCTCCTCACTGAGATGAGCTTGTCTTCGAGGAGTTGCTTGCGATTCTGATTCATAAACTTAATCGCCGCCCACATTCGCATGGCGTGAGGCATGCCTTTCACTCGCCCATATTTTTTATAGATGTATTGCGCCGCTTCCGCTCCTGCATCATAGTCTTCCTCTATGTCCAAGTCCTCAGCCTTCTTCCGGACCTTGCCGAGATGCCTGATGCAATCCAAAATGCCGGTTTCGGTCCAAGGAGCGCGGCCACTGCGCGCGGTGATAAAAGCGTGCTGGAGCCTCTTGATTCTTCCCGTCATTCGAGGATTCTGTCACCGCCAGATGACCCTTGACAAGCCAATTCTTAATGCTATAGCCTTTAGCGCATATGCGGACATACTCCACAAAGGAAGCGGCAAAGCGAGCCGGAATCCATTGGGTAACTCTCCATCGCTGGCTGGCTGATAAAAAGGCGCGACCAAACATCCAGCCATCCATCGGCGTGCGTACGAATGGCAGTACGCTTTGGCGTTGGACCGCCGCCGACGTGGAGCGTGTTCTCAAATACAAGGCCATGAACTACCGCAAGGGCCGCGGCCGCAAGCCGGCGAAGAAGCGAATTTCAAAGTAAAGCGGGGCGCGCCGGTGCAGATACACCGAACGCACCCCTGACCACATCAATCACAGGAGGATCGATATGGCTTCAAAGAGTGTAATTCATCCCAAGGGCGTGTTTGCCCCGCTGCACTTTCTCTCGGAGGCGGCCAGTACGCTCGGCATTCCGATTCGAACGGCGGAAAAATGGGTCGAGCCGGCCGACTTCCCCGCATTCGTCGAAGAGCTTGACGCGCGTGTACGCGCACTTGCCGACCTTTTCGATTCCTATCTGGAGGAGCATCCGAATGCGCTGGAGTGTCGCGAGGACCCGGGGTTGGGTCGCTGCGTGGAAATGGAGCTCGCCCACACGCGGAAAAACCTCGGCTTTATGGATCGAATCGGCAAGGCCGGAAAAAAAGAGGACGCCGGAAAATCTAATGAGCAAATCGTGCGGGATCAAATTCGAAGGGCGCTGATGTAATAACAGTGACGGATTTCAGCGGGGCGCGCCGGTGCGGATACACCGAACGCGCCCCTGACCACATCAATCACAGGAGGATCGATATGGCTTTAAAGAGTGTAATTCATCCCAAGGGCGCTAACATGCCCCGTTCCCTTGTTCACTATCGGCGGCCGCTCCAAACACCGAAGCCGAATTTCCCGCTCACTAGGCCGCTTCGCCGGCGGAGCTTCCAAAACGAGATCCTCATCGACAAGTTCGACCAATACTTGGTGGTGATCAAACGCAGTCCGCTCACGCGCCTGAGTTATGGCGCCTGGTTGCGGCAGTTCAATAAATTTCTCGCTGGGAAAAACTTCGTTGTGGCCAAGTCGGAGGAGGTCCGCGCGTTTCTCGCCACGCTCTACGAGCGCCAGCTTCAGAAAAGCACGATGGGCTCCGCACTCTACGCGCTTCGGAGCTTCTACCGCTTTTTGCAACTCGGCGATCAGGTTCTGATTTCCGCGCCGCAGCAAGCCTTGGCGCCGAAAATCCGCAAAAGATTGCCGTTCGCACTGAGCGAGGAAGAGGTCGAGAGGATGCTCGCAGCAGCGGGCAGCCCGCGCAACCTGGCCTTACTCGAACTCGCCTATGCCAGCGGACTCCGCGTTTCCGAACTCGCGAATTTGCGGGTCGAGGATCTGAACCTCCACGGGCGCAGCCTCATCGTGCGGGAAGGAAAAGGCGGAAATGACCGTATCGGTTTATTCGGCCGCCCTGCCGCGGCAGCGCTCCGAGCATACCTGGGCGACCGGACCTCCGGATTCGTGTTCCAGCCGGAACGACGGCACCGCCAGCATGGCGCTGTATGGAGGAACAAATACGGCACATGGTTCGGGCAATGGCGAGAAATCGAAGCAAACGGTAAGCGGATTATGCGGACGGTTCGGCTTGGCGATTATGAGATCCCCACACGGGAGCGCGCGCGGATCGCTCTTGACGCTTTTCTGCCCGACAAACTGCCCCCCGCAAAAGAAGCCTCGCCAGAGCGCAGGCTCAGCTCGCATTCCATCTGGCAAATGATCGTAAAGGTCGCCAAGCGTGCGGGGATCGAGAAGAGAGTTGGCCCCCACACCTTTCGTCACAGCTTCGCGACTCATCTCCTCAACCACGGAATGGATATTCGGTGCATTCAAGTATTGCTTGGTCACCGCAGCCTCAGCACATGGACGCAGCGATATCTCCACATCGCCACGGCCGGCTTGCAGCGAACCCATGCGAAGTTCCATCCAGGAGGTTAAGCATGGCGAAACTCGCGAAACTTGAAATAACGTTGTCGAGAGCGGCCGAGCAAAAGGTCAACGAGCTCCTCGTTTTTGACGCCCGATGCACCGACATCCGCACCCGGCAGGAGCTCTTGCGGCTTCTGCCCGGACTCGTGCATATAAGCCGCTCGTGGAGAGCGCACTTCCTGCAGCAGGGCTGTCTGGCCTGCCACAAACCTAATCCAACCGTCGCGATCGCCGCAAGGTTGCGCCGTCGCGGGTCGACCTGGGCGGAAATTTACGAAATCACCGCCGCAACCTTTGCCACCAGGGCAGAGCGCAAACGGTTCGAGAGCGCCGTGCGCTGGAAACTCGCGCATCTCGACATCCCCACACGGAAACCGTCCCATCGCTACGGGGCGGGCGGATTTTGCGATAGGTGCTATCTGCGTCTCCGCCGCGAACTTGCCAAGGCGCTACGCAAGATGCAGGAAGGCCGCGATACCGCCGAAGAGATCGCGGCTCTCAGTCTACGCTTCAGCGCGGCCCAGCGGCTTTTGAACGGAGACGACGCGGATTTTGCAATTGGCGGACGGGAAGGGCGAAATCTAAGCCCCTCAAATCGCCGCCTGACACAGCCGGCCCGCCACGTCCTGCGCCGGGTTCAAGCAGAGCGACAAGCCCTGATGGTCCCCATAGAAGGCTAACCCGCTCCGCGGGCAAACGAAATGCTGCGCAAAGCCTTTGCGTTTTTCCGCGCGCAGCATTCCGGCATGGCAGCCCGGGCACATGATGTCGCCGTGGTAGTCCGTAAGGAAGCCATACTGCGCGAACTTCTGGGATCTCAACATCGCGTGCACCAAATCCAGGGGCGCACTCTCGTAAACGGGGGCACTCGCCAGCTCCGCCTCCGGCGCGGGCTGCGCCGCCGCAAACATTTTCTCTTGCGGGCGATCCTGCCGGCCATTGCGCGCCGCGTTGGGCCTTTGCGGCTCACCGACCGCGGGCCCCGCTCCTGGCCGCGGCGAAGATTTCAAAACAAACCGAAAAACTCCTGCTCCCTCATCGATCGTTTCGATCTCCTGCCCCGCCCGGCGCAGTTCGAAGATGCGCGCGCCGTACCGAAAACAAAGCTCGTTCAGCTCCGTATTCGTAATTCCGGCCCGGCCGCGTTCGCGCAGCAAGGCCAGAATTCTTTCGCGCTGTGAGCTGAGCCGCGCCTCCCGCTCAATCCCTCCCTGGACCGTCGCGGATACCGGCTTGAAGAGATCTAACGTGGCCGCCGCCGCTTCCGCCGCAAGTTTGCCCCTTGCTCCCAAATTCCGCCCCCAAAAGAAAAACGGCGAGCGATTTCTGCCCGCCGTCTCCGCGTTGCCGTGTTTTTCAGATTTTCTCGCGCTCAGCCCCGCGCAGATGGCCGCGGCCCGGATCTTGCCCTCAAGGTCCGGCTTGCCCGCTTGTCAGGAGACTCAGCATGCAAATCAAGATGAGCAATGCGAGGAGAACGGCCGCGACCATAGCCACGGAAAAGCGGTTACCGCTCCCGTAGCGACTCGGGGCAAAGAGAAGAGTCTCAAAACAACGAAAGAGAATATAGGCACCGATCATCACGCCGATTGTAGGAATCATGTTACCCCTCCACTTGCATCCGCCTGCAACTCCGCAGGCGGGGCGTCGCGTGACACTCCAGGTTGCTCCGTAGGAAGCCCCGCCGCGCCACAGAAGCCGCCCTCCGGCGCGCGATCTCCTGCCGGCGAGGCCGAACACGCCGCCGCAGCCAGGAGGCGCTCAAATTCCACCAAAACGCGACGGCGAAACCGCAATGTGCTGAGAATCAATCCCGCGTCCATTGGATTTTCGGCGGCGAAGGCGCGGAGCTCCATCTCGATCCTTTCCGGGACCATGATCAGCTCACGCGCCTGCGCCTCCGTCATGACCCCCAGGTCCACGAGGTGGCATAAGAATCTGGCATCTCCGGCCGCTTCGGTGGCGGTCGACCGCCCCGCCTCGGCGTGCCCGGCCACGGCGGCCGCAAATTTGCGCGGGGTATGTCGCGCGACGCCCCGGCCCCTGTGGCGAAGTGTGCTTTGCGCCAGCACCTGCCCCTCGCCGGCGTCCGGAATCTCCGAAGGCTCGGATTCCGCCTCGTTGGCAGGTTCGGCCGATACCCCCTCATTGAGATCTGCAACCCTTGAGACTTCCGCGCAGGCTTCACCTTCCGGCCGTGGGAGAGCGAAACTTCCAAAGCGGACCCCGCCGGCCGTAACCTGGCTCGGTCCCCGATCCGCCGTCTGCCCCGCTTCTCCGCCTGGCACCAGCCCCGCCGGCCGCCGCGCGGCCAGGAGTCGCCGCGCAACTTCGTCCATGTCCAGCGCAAGCGCGTAGCTCATGCCGCGAGCTCGATTTGGAACTTAATCGCGTGGCTCTTACACTCAAGCCGCGCCCCCGGCACCATCCGTTCGCCCCATTTTTCTTCCATGTGGTGGCTTGAGAATTCCATTTTGCCCGCGCCAGGTCTGCGGGCATAGCTTCGCACAACGAAAATGCCGCTTCTCTTCTAAAGGGTTTGGCGATTGATCGACCGGGGTGCAGGCTTCCCCATGCTGCGCGGCCGCCCACTTCGCAACGCGCCTTTTTTGCAGCTTCCCCTCCGCGCTGCCGGTACCGGACGTTTCCAAAGAACCAGAGGCTGGCAATAATGATGATGAAGAACACGGCCACGAGATTCAATTTCATGGTCAGTAGCGCGATGCCGACCTTACCGTCCGCGGAATGTAGAACTACCTCCCAGGCGCCGTGCGTCCACACCCGGCACCATCGAATGACGCCATTCCGCTTCTTTCCAACTTAGGACATTCGATTATTACCAGAAAGCGGACTCTTCTGTCCGTTTGTTGGCGCCGTTCTCGGTACCATGACTACTGATTTTCAGTTCGCATGGTTCTGTGCTTGACTGCCTTGTCCATTCCACATAGGCTCATCCGGCTATCGGGGTAAGCAAGCTCTGTCACACGCACGCCTTCGTCGCTTCCCCCGCAGAATGGCGCGTGTGCCTGGAATTCAGTTCTGTGCAATTCGCCTGCAGAAAACTGATTCACTTGCCCCCTTCGCAATATTTTTGAAGTGTCCTCCTGGAGGAATCCGTATGCGCACTGCTCACCGCTTCTTAAAAATGATCGTCCTCCCGATCTCGCTGCTTGTCGCAGCGCCCACGCTGTGGAGCCAGACGCCCGGGCAGAACGTGAACATGGTTTCCGGAACGAAGTGGCCCGGGGGTGATCCCTTCCTGCAGCGGCAGAATGAGCCCTCTCTGGCAGTTTCCACGCGCAATCCGATCCATCTCCTGGCCGGCGCAAATGATTATCGCTCGGTGGACATCCCCAACCCCATTTTTGTCGCTCGCTTCATAGACCTCGACAACCAGGAAGGGGGCGACGCGAGCCAGAGCCTGGATCCCATCCGATATATCGGCGTGGTGCCCGTGGATACGGGCACGTCGGGACAGTTCCTGGACAAGCCGTGGATCGCCGTGGACGTCCCGCGTGGCACGAATCCCCCCTGCACGCTGCAGGTCCCGCAGGGCAACACGACCGTAACGCAGACGATTCCGGCCGGAAATATCTATGCGGAGCCGAACTGAGCATCGACAGCTGCGTTGCAAGATTCCTGGTGAGAGAGGCTGATGATGAAGACTACCATTCTGACGCTGGGCACAATTTCTTGGGACCGTCGACTCCTGTCTGCGACGGCTGTATTCGGGTTGCTTTTGTTGTTTGGCTTTACGCAAACAGGGTTAGCGCAAACTGCAACCTCGACCCCATTGAGTTTATCTAACAACTACATTGTTACCGGAGACTACGTCGTCGGCGGGTGGGTGGGGCAGCCCACCCAGAATCTCAACGGCTATACCCCCGGAACGATCAACATTCCCGATACGGTGCAGACCAAGGCTACGGGCGTGACTTCTCCGGGAGTGCCGGCCGGCGCCGATATCGTGGCGGCATTCCTCTATTGGACGACTGTCGAAAGCTCCGGGACGTTCGCTGGGCAGCAGGCATATTTCAGAGGTTATCCCATTAGCGGAGTACCACTCGGCAACCTCAACGCTCCCGTCTCCTGGAGTTCGGGCGGCTGTGCGGGCTCATCCCAGGGGTCAAAAACTATGCAGGTTTACCGCGCGGACGTCAGTGCTTATCTGCCGGTAGATTCGAACGGAAACAGCCAGCCGAACGCCTCCTACCCAGTGCGTCTGGCCGATAATGGAAAGTCCGGCAATACACCTTTCACCTTGGGCGCGAGTCTTGTACTCGTATACCGCGTCCTGTCTCCGGCAGTTCCGTTGAACGCGATCGTCATCTACGATGGCCCCTTTGCCCCCAGCAACAGCTCCCAAATTATGACCCAGCTAATGCAGGGGTTCTATCAGGCTGGGTTCGATCAGACTGGCTCAACGACCCCGGTGGCCAAGATCACTCATATCGTTGGCAATGGTCAGAGTAATAAGAATGAACAAGTATATTTCATCAATAACCAGAGAAGCTCCACCACTCCTCTTCCTTCTCTCTACTCTCTCAACGGGACGCCCCTCCCTCCCTTCCCTGGCATATATAACGGCTCCTGGGACAATCCGACCTGGATTCTGGGGAATCTCGTCGGCGGCAATCCTGTGCAAGCCGGCGATTCTTCGGAGACCACTTCGGTGGTGCCGTCGGCCACCAACAAGGGCTGCGTGTCGTGGGGCGCGGTCATCCTCAGCACGACGGTTCAGGACAGTGACCACGACGGCCTGTTGGACGTCTGGAAGACAAACCACGGGTACTGCGATGCCGGGGCCAACCTCGGAATGACCAACCAGGGAACTTGTACGGTCGGGGACTCCTCGTGGGTGGATCTTTCCGGGGCCACATCTGGCCAGAAAGATGTCTTCCTCCAACTCGATTACATGTGCAGCATCGTAAAGGCTGATGGCACCTGTGACACGACCAACGGCATTTCGTACTTACCAGATCCGTCGTCGGTCCTCGGGAGCGTCACCAGCGCGTTCTTATCGCACAGCATCAACGTGCATATTGACCCTATTCACCACATTATTCCCGAGGAAACGTGCACCGACAACACTTCCGTCTCGCCCCCGCAATACTGCTCATTCCCTGGCCAAGCGGGAGTGGTTGGCTGGAAATCAGGTTTTGGATTCCTCAAAAACCAGCCGCTCAATTATCCGGACGAGACCTCGTGTGAGACCCAGACCCCTGTCGGCGGAACGCCAGGATCGGGGCCACCCTGTGTGCGGCGTTTCCAGCCCGGGCGGAGGAATAGCTATCACTACGCCCTTTTCGGCAGAGCCTTAGCCGTGCCGAATTGGAGCTTCCAAGATGGATCGCTGCAAGGGATTGCGGTTCCCGCCCCCGGCGTGGTTACGTTCACCACTTCAAGCCCCCACGGGCTTGCTGTCGACGCTTATGCCCCCAACGGCCGTGTTACCGTCTCCGACGCAATCTCCAATCCCAATCTGAATGGGACTTACCTCGTCCAGAGTGTTCCCACAACTACTTCTTTCACGATACAAGTTGCCAATGCAACGACTGCGCCGACTCCGATCACCGACCCAAATCTTTCGCTTGCGTCCGGCGTTGTCGGCACTGGATCCGGCTTTTCCGACTTGGGCGGGGCAGACTCACTCATAACCCTGGGTCTTTGGGGCGCCGACGGCCAAACCGCGCCCGTGGAATCCGGAACTCTCATGCATGAGCTCGGGCATTCGCTTGGCTTAACCCATGGCGGCTCCTATCCCGTTGCAGGCAGCTACGCACTCACCTTGGAGCCCAACTGCAAACCCAACTTCCAGAGCGTGATGAACTACCTGTTCCAAGTCGACCTCTTGGATGGTGCTTTGGATTATTCCAATCAAGAGCTGCCGGCGACTCCCCAGTCCCTGGATGAGAGCGCCTCGTCGCCGTCGGGAGTGCTGGGGAGCGCCCTTCACCCAACCACCAAGTGGTATGCTCCAAATCAGGCATTTGGCAGTCCCGCCACGCGCCATTGTGACGGCACACCTCTCTTATCAACCGACCAGCCTATGTTCCGTCTGGAGGGTCCAGCCAGTTCGATCACGTGGTCCAATCAGGAC
>JAIQEU010000060.1 GCA_020073665.1 Terriglobia bacterium | reverse complement strand
GGCCTGCGAGCGGCGCCGAGAGAAAAGCTAGATCAAACCCGATTTGGGAATCGTCAGGTTTGACGCTCGTTAGGCAGGTTGTTATGATGGCTGCGCGGGGTGGAGCAGTCTGGTAGCTCGTTGGGCTCATAACCCAAAGGTCGGTGGTTCAAATCCACCCCCCGCAACCAACACTTTAGTAATCAACGACATCCACTTCCCCCTACCGCATTCCTACCAAAAGGAGCCATGATTGCACCCTAAGCGATCATGGCAAACCGCAAAGCGAGCCTCTGGCTGTATTGCAAAACGTCAGCAGGATGGCGTTATTGCAAGCCCGTGATCGGCAAAAACAACAAACCCAAGCCGGGCTGGGCGCTGGTCAATTCCCACGAGGAGCATCATCCAAACGCGTCTTACTACGTCAGACACCGCGACGGCGCGAAGACGGTGTGGACGAAGTGCTCGTCTCTGTCTATGGCAACCCGCATGTGCGAGTTGCGGGAATCCCTGCTGACGGCAAAAGCGAACGGAATCAAAATTCAGGACGACCCGCCACCGCTTCTGATGGTTTATGAGATGCCCCGCTACCTTGAGGAATACCGCCTCGTTAACCGCCCACGGTCTCACGCGCTGATGAAGCAGACGCTTGAGGAGTTCCACGCCTTCTGCCAAACCAACATCATCTCCCAGATTAAGCGACTCCACCTGCTGAAATACCGCCAATGGCTCATCGACCGTAAACGCTCGGATCGCACGGCATCAAACAAGATGTTAAGGGTCGGACAGTTCTTGCGGGCTGTGCAAAAGCAAAAACCCGGTGACGGGATCGTGACCGAACGGGACGGTAAGTATGAAGAGAAGGAACCTGAAGTCTATACCGAGGATGAGTTGAAGAAGTTCTTTGAGCACTGCAATCCGTTCCAGTACGCGGTGTTCAAGGCTTATCTCATGTCAGGTTTGCGCCGAAAGGAACTGGAGAATCTGACTTGGGACTGCGTTGATCTTGAGGCAGGCACTCTGCGTGTTGAGGCAAAGGGCGATTTTATGCCTAAGACGTGGCAGCAGCGAACGGTTGAAATTCCCCATGAACTTGTCGAAATTTTGAAGTCCTTGCCCCGCAGCAGCCGTTATCTGTTCCCGACAAGCACCGGGCATCGCTGGGTTCATTCGTGGGACGATTGTCAGGAGATCGCAGCCGCAGCAGAAATTGAGAATGCCTATGTCCACAAATTTCGCGGCACCTGCGCAACACGGCTGCTGCACGGCGGGATGGACTTGAAGACTGTGCAAAGACTCATGGGGTGGAAGTCGTTAGAGTCGGCGATGAGGTACTTAGCCAAGGCTCAGTCCGACATTGTGAAGGCAAAGGTCGATGCCATCTGGGGAAAAGGTAAGGCGCTCGCAAAATCCACTCATTCGTAGGCTCCATTAACCGTCGATCCATGACATTCCAACCCTGAGGATTAGTCTTGAGTAAAAGAGCCTTAGCGGCGGCTAGCCATAGACCACACCGCCGAAGCTGAATTTCCCATCCATCACGATTGGAACGTAGAGGTTCGCTCGGTTGTATGCCCACTCCTCAAGAACTCCGAACCCCACGACGAACGCGTTAGGCTGGTTCTTTGCATAAGCTGGTGCCACAGTACAGAGGCACGGCAGTGTTGTGCCTAACTGCTTTTTCTTCTCGGTCACCAGCGCAGCCTTGGAGAATGCTGAGAAACGATGTACGTGACCCATGATGCAGTTCTCATTGACGCTGTCCACCATCTTCTTAGCGACGTGCATTCCTGATCCAATTTGGTCGCCATGCAGCAGAACGAATCCTGCGCGTTCGATGTGACCGCCGACCGGAACCCATTTCCATCCGCGCTCTTCGAGGCGCAGCACATCAGGAATGTTCACGATCCCGTCTAGCTCTGGCATCTCGTCCAGCAAATCAGATTCGATCCAATCCTCATGGTTCCCGCAAATGTACGTCAGCTTGCAGGCGGGCAGCACCGCGTCCTCGATAGGCTTCAATATGTCCTGCGTGAAGCCATCGAGGTCTTGCTTGTATCCGCGATGCTTGCGTAGCCGGGGTTTTCCCTTCGTGTGGCGACTCAGGTTGGCGCAGTCGAGCGCATCGCCTAGCAACGTCACGCTTGCGATCTTCCTCCTGTTCTTGCGGATGAACTCGAACACAGCCTTCAGCGCCTTGGCATCGTGTTCGGGGTAATGTACGTCCGCCAGTACGACGTGGTACTTCGTGGTCATCACCGCACGTCCTGCTCAAGCGCGGTGACGTGAACGGATGCCGCTGCTTCTTCGGTTGTGTCCGGGTCTGTGTGACGTGCAAACTCAGCCCCTCTGTCTGTTGCTAGTAGTGTGCTCATAGTGATTGCCCTCCCTCGGAGCGATCTATCAATGAGCAAGGTGCCCGTCAGCCAGTGTTAACCCTTGCTTCTGTCACTCATCGAGTGCGTTGCACCCGAAACTTACAAATTCTTCTTCAGCACGCAGTATGGGGTCTTCTTTTTCCGCTCCTTCTCATTGCTCTGTTCGTCGTAATCCGCTTCCTTGACGAACTCGATGAACCCGTCCTCTACCAGCGTAGATTTCACGCTGGTCACCAGCTTGCCGTATTTTCGATACAGATTCTTCGAGGAGAGAACCTTGCTGTAGTTGATGAGCTTCCACAATTCTTCCTGTTTGTGACCCACGAGATCAGCACCTTTCGGATATTCGCCAGTCTTCTTCTGGTGCTCACGCTGTGCCTTCAATGCTGCATACACCGCTTCAAGGCACTCGGCGTCCTTCGTCTCCGCTAGACCGGGGCGGAACTCGGCACGCAATCGCTCTTGCCACTCCACGAAGCGCAGCGCGGCGACGAAGCAGTCACGTGTGATCTCTTTGTCGCCGTTCAGTGCTGCGGTCACAAGCGCCACACGTAGGGCGTGTTCGCCCAGACGGCGGCGTGCGATATTCTCGCCGACCCAAGCATCCTTGGCGTCCCAGACCCATGTCGGGACGCGGACGACCATCTCATCCGTGAAGGACGAAGGCTTGATGTTCAACGGGCGGTACTTCACTGGCGTCGTGTCGTAACCGAGCAGCAAGCGATCATAAAAACCAGTAACGGTGCTTGACCCGACAATTTTCGAGAAGTCGGCGGCGTCTTCGCATGCGATGTTTCCCAAGACGCAGAGCTTGCCGTTGCAGGAGTCTGCGCCCTTCTTGTCGGCAACGCCCGCGTTGTCCTTAGACCACAACTTGCAAAAAGTCTGCGCGAGCGTTGAGTTGGGTATTTGACATTTTCCGAAGACCGCACGCATCTCGTCTTCAACCAAAAGCAGGGTGTTGCCATCCTTGCCGATCATCTTGCACAGCCCACGATCAGAGGCGGGCGTGGTGTAGGTCGTTCTGTTCAGTGGCATGAAGATGGATTTCTCGATGGCTTCTGCCACGACGGTCTTCGCCGTACCGACTGGGGCGATGTTCACACAGTAAATGTTGGAGCGGACATGTCCGTCACGATCCTTGATGTTAAGTGCGGAGGCAACGGCGAGAACGCCGGGATATGTCCAGCCAAGCGGCAGCGTCGTGTTGCGAGCGATCTCTCCCGCCTTGCCGTACAGCGCCCGCACGTCGAAGGCGAGTCCTTCCGCCTTCGGCGCGTTCACTATCGAGCCGATGTCATCCGGCACGGGCAACGGCGCTGGATTCAACTGGTTTGCGCGTTCGGCGATCAGTTGATCGAAATCAGCTACGTCGCACACCGGAGCAGGAGGAGTTTGAACGGTGGAAGGCTGATCCCCGGCAAAAGGGACGGCTGTGACCGCCGTGGCATTGCTGTGTACGGACTCCTCCTGCACCATCTCGTCGGCATCCAGAATCTCGACGCCAAACTTGTCCCAATCAATCTCGTTAGGATCAGACCAGATGATCCCCTTGTACGGTTCGCCCTTCTTGTCGTTGAGGAACTTCAGCACCTCGCCTATTGACTTCCCATTCAGCGGGCAGCCCGCCGCAAAGCATGACCATCCGAAGGACGATCCGTCATAGTAGAAGCCAGTCAGCACGGACTGTTCGTGGCGTCGGTCAACGCCGGGACACTCTGTGCAGATGTGCCAGACGTCATCCTTGACGCCAACGATGTCGATGTTGTGAAACTCCATCAGGTCATCGAAGTCGAATGCTTCATGTACTTCGACGCTGCCCTTGGGCTGTGGCTTCGGTTTTACGGCGAGTTCGTCAATCGCCCGCACCAACCATGTAGGGATAGGCGTCGGCTCGATGTCGAAGCCGGGGAACACACGGTAGATGTTTCCGTTTGGATGCACAGACCCCGGAGCCACCAGATACTTGTTGTTGGAGCGGAATGAGAACCATTCCTTGCCGCCACGGACTGCGCTGCGGTTGCCTAGCGCAATGGACTCAGGCGTCTGCTTGAAGATGAAGTGCTTCCCGCCGTTGCCAGAAACATGCACACGAGTACGTGGCAATGGCTGTCCGTACTTCTCGCAGATTTCTGACAGCTTGCCTTGATCGAACTCAAGGAAGCAGTTGCCGTCTTCAACCGCGAAGGCGCACAGCGCGTAGTTGGCGTTGGGGAACTGACTGTTCCACTTCTCGATTTGCTTCGGATCGGTGGTCGCAATGCCGCCGTGCTGCCAGCCTTCCATTTCTTTGAACGGAATCTTGGTGCCCGGTGCGAGTGCGATGATCGGTATGCCCATCGCCGCATACTGTGGAGCATGCGCGAGGGGAGCGTTGCTGTTAGACATAGTGAATTAGTGACCTCTACTTACTGCTCGATAGTTACCTTTCTTGCTGCGGGTGACGCCCATCCACGCGGGCGTTGCACACCGTGCCGTTTCATGATTCTGGACACTTCGGGCTGCGTGAGCGCGAACTTCTCCGCGATCTGGTCAAGCCGCAGTTCCGGGTGCATCTCGATGTACTGGACGAGCAAGTCGTCGCGGCGTGCGACCATCGCGTCCAGCATGTGGTTAAGGTCTACACGCGTGATGATTTTCTTTGCTTCTTCCTGTGCCGTCATTGTTAGTTCTCCTTTTGGTCTCATCAGCACTGGCACAACCAGTGGACGCCGCATTACGGCGTTTCGAGTTCCTCCTCGATTTCTTGGGGCAGGCACTCCGGTCGCACCTCGACTTCGTTCATGCGGAGCACAGTTTGCGTCTCCTTGGTAGCGTCTGGAGTTGCAGTTGTCTTGGCAAGAATTGCTCTCGCCTCCGGCAGCCAGTTTCCGTGTTCGTCTTGGTAATACTCTTTGATCCGTGACATGTGTTGATCCCCCTTATCTGCGTAACCTCTGGTCTCGTCAGCGCGTGCATTACACGCGGACGCCGCGTCGGTGTTACGGCGTTTCGACCTTCAGGCTGGTTGTACCTCCGTGTCGGGATACAGCGTGTTAGCTGACTCAACACAGGCTTCGAGTTCTTCGAACTCTTCTTCCTCGTCGAACCACACGATGTCGAGCAGGGTCTGTGCGACCGAGTTGTCGAGCATGATGTAGTCATCCTCGGAAGCTGCCTGCACCAGCGACCAGCCGAACTCTCCGGCTAGGTTGCGCAAGGACTCGGAGGCTGCGATCTCCGCTTCGTCCAAGGCGGCGTTGATCGTCGCCTCGTACTCGCTCTTGATCTCCTGTACCGAGTCATATAGGTACTGGCGTGCTGTGTTGGTCAGGTTTTGGTTGTAGGCGTCGTTGCGAGCGATGACACGCCCACGTGCCGCCTGCTTCTTGGCAGCCTTGGTTGCTGCTGCCTTCAGTGCTGCTGTCTTGCGATCAGTGTTCATGGTTGATTCCTCTATATGGGCTATTCGGGACGCACAGGCTTTGTCGTTCGCAGTGTTTCTTCCCCTGCAACCACATGCGTCCTTACCGTTGCTGTTTAAGCTGCGTGTGCCGTTGGTTGGTCGAAGCGAGTCGGTTGCGGCTTGGTGCTTGGCTTGTTGAGCTTCTGCAACTCGCCGATGACCTCGCCAATGTCGTAGGAGTTCATCCCACGGTCGGCTGAAAGCGTCTGGAAAATCTCGTCTGCAATGATTGCTGCCTTGCGGCTTGGCACTGCTGCGATATGATCCTTCTCGCCTTGGGTGAGGACTTCATCTTCCGCTTCCTCATCCTCTGCTTCGTCCTGAGCGTCACGCGCTGCCTCGACGCCTTCCTCGTAGGCTTTGTCAACCGCCTCGTCGAACTGCGTCTGGGTGTAGACCTTCTTCTCAGGCTTCTCGCCGTCGCCCTCTTTGGGTTCCGGCTTATCGCCAAGAAGCATCCGCATGTATGCGGGCGTCACCTTCATGTAGTGCTGGACGAACTCAGTCCAGCTAAGGTGGACGCCGTTGAACAAGAACTTCTTGCCCTCGACGCCTTGCCGTGCGCCCATGCGCTTCTTCAACTCGACAAGCCAGTGCTTGTTCTCGTCGAAGAACTTCTTGAACGTGCGCCACTGCTCTGCGATTGCGATGCACTGCATGACCACGATCTCGTCGATTGTGTGGTCAGTCAGATCCATCGGCAGCAGCCCGGTGGCGACCGTGTCGGTCATTTGCTGTTGTTGGTTGTCTACGATTTCCATCGTTGACCTCCGTCTTTTGTGAAGTGCTGGTTCGTATCAGCATCCGCACCGTCCTCGCCGCCTTGAGTTACCGACCCTACTTTTGATCGAGTGGCGTCCGATTGTTGTGCGGCTGGTTGACCAGCCAGCGGTCTGTGTCAGCACCGCTCTACATAAATACTCGGTAGACATTTTTCTTCGTGAATTTCAGCTTCGCAACTCATTTGCGAAGTGCAAGTCTTTGTATATCAATGACTTATATGTTTTATAATGAAAATGCCAGTTTGAAATGAACGAGGAGCCGGGGGAAGGGTCTCGAACAAAGGGCGAAGGGTGAGGGCGGGGCTATGACCCGGCATACAGCCGTTGCCGGAGTCGAGTTAGGCACTACATTAGGCACTACCGACCGCTTGCCATCCTCCGCTCTGTGCTACCCTGTGTGTAGTGCCTAACGTGGTGCCTAATCACGGTTGGCGAGAAGACCGCATGGCATTCGTGAGAAAGAAGAACATCAAAGGGACAGTCCAGCACTACCTCGTCCAGAACAAGCGCGTTCGGGACAAGAAGACCGGGAAGTCCAAGGTCAAGCAGGAGGTGCTCGCCTACTTGGGCAAGTACGACAGCGTTGAGGATGCGTGGATGAACGCCACGGGCAAGCGTCGGCGCAAGCTGGAGAGGTACCGCAAGCCGGAAGATCGGGCTAACGACGCTGCGATGGAGCAACTGGCACGGGACTATCAGCGCAAGATGCGAGAACTCAGCAAGCAGGAAGTAGAAGCCATGCTGCCGCATCTGCACCATCCGAAGAAGGATCGTGTGCAGTGGACACCGTGGCCACCAGAAGACCCTCTGCCGTTCTAAAACACAAAGGGGAGCGGTTCACTACGCCGCTCCCCCAAAGAGGTCAACCAACGCACCCAGCAACGAAATGCGATGTCTTCTATTTAATACTCTCGTAGTCCGAAGATTGGAGCCACAACGAATCGCAAGCTGCGCAGCCGCAGCCTTGGGCAGGGTTTCTCACCTCGTCGCTACTGTCAGTAGGTGACAGTTGCCGATCAAAACTCGAACTCAACTGTCAGTGTCCTTATATCCGTGTGAGAGATCAAAAACTTTACTTTTATCAATCTGTTAGAAACTCCAACTGTCATCCGACTGTCACTGGTTGACAGTAGCCTTTGAGCCTGCCGAAGCGTGCGCATACGGATTAAGGAAAGTGACAGTAGCCAAGGTGACTGGTGTTCCCAAACCAACCGCGCTGCGCGAAAAACACAATAGCAATTCCATTTACGAGATGGTCTTTGGCGCTGTCGCCACAGTTAAGGTGAGGAGGGTACGTGAAGTTGAAGGAGTTGACTGACGAGCAGCTATCGCTGCTGGGGCAAGAAACTTACGACAAGCGGCAATGGTCGGAGGCAGACGTTCGGACGCTCCGGGGATGCTGGGACGAGTACCAAAGACGCGGCGAGGATACCATCACGCTATTCCGTCCCGCTTACTCGGACGTGCTCACTTTCCACGAGATCGACAGCGGCAAGTTGAAAGAGGACGACGTCCGGGTGTTGCAACGTGCCGGAGCAGGGATCGCGGCGGACTACGGAGCAGTCGTGCGCA
The DNA here is from genome assembly GCA_020073665.1 of Terriglobia bacterium. GTDB lineage: Bacteria > Acidobacteriota > Terriglobia > Terriglobales > Acidobacteriaceae > JAIQEU01. The sequence continues at coordinate 23,940 of JAIQEU010000060.1, read as the reverse complement.
AGCTGCGAGCCGTCGAAGGAATTCACGGACAGAGTCAAGACGACACGGCAACCGAACCGCACTTTCAATCATCGGGAGCACTCCAACTCCCGGCTTGAGCGCTGCTCATCGCCAACGATCGACATTCACGGTTTTTAAACCCCATGTAGTAGAGGGGAAATCCGAGGCCTGCCGTAGCCAAGTCCTTTGGCTTCAGTGAACCGCTGCTCGATTTTCGCTCAAAGCCGGGGCACGCGTGCCCGTGTGGAGGATTTTCGTGAAATGAATTGCCGAAAACAGATTCGGGAGTGCCTGCTGGCGGAAAGAATGCTGTATTGGCGTTCCGTTGCGCGGTGTCGGCTCCTCGGTAAGGGTTGTCCGAAGTGGCGAGCGAGGAAGAATTTTTGGGCTTTGATCAGAAAGTACCCGGATTTAGCTGAGCGCCTCAGGCTACGCGAAACCGACGTGTTTTGATGGAGGACACACGTGGACAACACAGATAGCCCAGAGGTGCTCGCCGTCGCGGTGCTACCATCGGCGGAAGAACGCAATCGGAGGGAAATCATGCTGGCGCGGGTGATGCTCGTCGCCATCGACCTCGTTCTTTCAGGTGAGGGGCTGGGGTTAGAGACCGCCCGCGACCTGCTGCGCGAAGTCAGGCATGCGTATCCTGAACTCGTGGACGAGTGGATCGACATATAACAAGAGTGCGCGGCGAGATTTGGCGTCGCCCTTCGCCAACTCACCGTTTCGGCTTCTGCTGCCGCTTGTCCCAATGTTTGTAGTTAAGGACTTTCTTGATGTGCAGCCTGTACTCGCCTGCACTCCGATCCTTCGTGATCCTGTGGATCATCACCGTCACTTCAGGAACCGGGGGATTCATGCCGTTGAGTAGGCGCAGTTCAAACGGCACCGAGACCTTCGCGAAGCGCCTCGTCCAGTACGGCTTGATCTGGCGGTACTCGATCTTCTTCGTGCCCGCAATGATTTCAGCCAGCCATTCGCGCTCGATTGTCGTCGTGATGCGGTCGTAGCGAACTTGCATTGTTTCCTCAGGTGATGGTCGATGCTGATACCACAATCAGTGGGCTGGCGACGAGTTCACCCGCTCAGCGACAAGACCCATGCGACGGCGAAGCAGCATGTGCCAATGGCAACGCCGATGGCAGGAGCGCGAAACCAGTAGAGCAGGGCGAGAACCAGATAGACGCACCCGATCAGGGTCAGCGCTGGAATAATGATGCCGACCGGGAGCGTATTGAATCGCAGCCCAGCCCAGAGCGCGAGACCTGCAACCATCAGCACGCCAAGGCTGTGGCTAAAGTTGAAGCCAATCCAAGCTCGCCACATGTCCGTGCGCCCACCCGATAGCCTGAGAGCCGAATTCGCCATCGCGTGTGCAACCGAGGGATCGGCAGGGACAAGTCGTCGCGGGTTGCGCAGATCGAGCAGAGTGTAAGTGGCATGCAACGCGCCAAGTACACCGAACACTGCTCCACCGAGGATGAGGAGGAATGCGATCATTCTGACTCTGGGCACGTTCCAGTCCTATGCCGGAAGCGGCTGAGCCGACGCCGCTGGTGTGTTCTTGGGTACGAATGGTTCTAGCAGGGATTTGAAGCGAGGGCTTAGCCGCAGTTCTTCACTCTCCTGCTCGAAAAGCCTGCGCGGGTCTGTGGCTTCCTTGAGCGCGTAGCGGAGGTATGACAAACGCATGAGCCACTGCGCGTGGGCGATGTCCTGTTCGCTGCGAATACGGAAAGTGATCCAACCTGAATTCGGAACCCACCAATGTTTTTCGGCGAGACCCTCAGCCAAAAGCACATCGTGGACTGGTCGCGTAAAGGGTATGTCAACGATGCCATTGGTGTGAATATGTCCGACCTCTGCTGCCCCAAAGAGGAATTCATGCCCGCCAAAGCGATGGGGGTGAACCGAGATTCGCGCCCAACCAGAGACTATGCCTTCGAGCGTCTTCACGTGCTTCATTACCACTTCTCCGACTGCTCTTCTTTCGATGTCTCCAAGCTCCCTCTCGATTCAGCGAGCGATCTGCCATAATTCTCCTTACATGTGCGGGCGCTACCGATTGTCGCGAAGAAAGCAGATCATCGAGGAACACTTCGAGACTGCCGATTGGCAAGAGGACTGGTCGCCTCGATACAACATCGCCCCAACCCAAAGCGTCCCGACAATCCGCCAGCATCCGAAGGAACCTGTCCGCGAGTTGTCGCTGATGCGGTGGGGACTGATTCCGTCATGGGCGAAGGACACGTCCGGCGCAGCGAGGATGATCAACGCCAGATCGGAGACGGCACACGCCTTGCCTGCGTTCCGCGAAGCGATGAAGCTACGCAGATGCCTCGTTCCGGCAGATGGCTTCTACGAATGGCAACGGCGTGGCTCGGCGAAGCAGCCCTTCTGCTTCGAGGTCGGTGACGGTGGACTATTTGCCTTTGCCGGACTGTGGGATCGTTGGAAAGACCCTAGCGGACAGTGGGTCAAATCCTGCTCGATTCTGACCACGATTCCCAACTCACTGACGTCGGCAATCCACGACCGAATGCCAGTGATTCTTCAGCCTGATTCTTACGATCTCTGGCTCGACCCCGGCATGACGAACACGCAGGTCATTACGGAATTGCTGAAGCCCTACAACGCCCGGCTGATGCGGTGCTGTCCGGTGAGCAGTCGCGTCAACCATGTGGAAAACGATGATGTGGAATGTTCTCGTCCGGTCGAGGTTTCCAAGACTCAGGATTCTCTTTTCGCTTGACTCCCATGTTTGTCGCCGGAGTGGATGGATGTCGCGCAGGATGGGTCGCGTTCAAGGTCGAAATTCCTTCGCTTGCCTCGTCCGTCGAACTGGTCGATGTGCCAAGACTGCTGAAGAGCCGACCCAGCGACCTTCTTGGTCTGGCAATCGACATCCCCATTGGTCTGTTCGACTATTCACGAGCGTGTGACAAGGCAGCGCGGAAGCTGCTCGGTCAACCGCGTGGTACAAGCGTGTTCGCAGCACCGTGTCGGGCGGCTCTGTCGGCAATAACTCACGCCGCCGCAAGTCAGATCAATCGCGAGAAGACGGGCAAAGGACTCAGCCAGCAGGCATTTGGGATCATCTCCAAGATCAAACAGGTAGACGATACGATTACATCGGACTGCCAGCATTGGGCATTCGAGGTTCACCCCGAAGTGTGCTTTTGGGCGCTCAACCAGCGCCGACCGATGGCGCACAACAAGAAGACGAAAGAGGGCATTGCAGAAAGGATCGCCGCGCTACGTCCAGTGTTCGCGGAGATTGAACGACATCTCGCGAATCGCCCCTCGCTTGTAGGAGCCGATGATCTGCTGGATGCCGCAGCAGCCGCTTGGACTGGGCTGAGAGGGCATGGCAATCAAGTAGAACGTGTCTGCACCCCCGAACGTGATGAAATGGGGTTAGAAACGACTATCTATTTCTAGCGAACGCGAAAATTTACGGTACCAGATAACGCTCGGTCGGCTTTCGTAAACTCTGATCCCGAAAAGCACCATGCGCAAGCAAGACTTGGAACATCCTCAACTCGAAGCCTTCGAACCGATTTTAGGGCAACTTTGTAGTTTGGTGTTCGAACAAGGTATCGCTGCTCTACAGAAAGCCGCTCTCCTGCGCGATCCGAAGGACTTGATTTCAGTCATTGATGCAAATGCCTCCGCATTCCGGCGATTCATTCGTGGATGTCACTACGGCTGGGATTTGGCGCAACACAAAATCAGCGATCTGGTAATCGACTATGAACAGCAGGTGCGGAAACTGAAACAAGAGCTAAAAGAGAGCCTTAGAAATCGAGACAGGGAGGCAATTGAAAAGAATAAGCAATTGATTGCGTGTATTGAGACTCGTCAGGTCGTCCTCCGGCGATTGGCAGACACAATTCTCTATCATCTTTTCAAAATGCAGAACTGGATTCCTAGAAGAATGATGCTCGAATATCGCATTCACGACATCGAACCAGACACACTCCGAAAGACGGTTCAGAGTGCGAGCGATCTTAATCGCGAGGAGCGACTCGATTTCCACTTAGCTGCCGACTTGACGACCACCGTTCACGTTGGTGACCTAGTGAAGGTTAGCTTTGTTTCGAAGCCGCCGAAATGGAGCCTTATCGAACTAAAAGAAGGAAAGATAAATGCCCTTCTGAGCGAATTCATCGAAGAGGGCAAGGGAAATCTCACCGACGAACACATCAATAAGATACGGGATCAGTTCGGAACCAAAGCGGTTTCCCAAGCGAAGAGGATGATCCGGCAGCAAGATCGGCATCGAGAGGTCATGAGAGCCGTCGAAACCGATGAGGGGATCGACATAATGCACAACATCCCCATAAAGCTCAAACCAGAAGAAGTGGAGATTGAAGAGTACCGAGAGACCATTGGGAATCTTTGCGAAAAAGCCCGAACGGAGGGAGTCGCGGTTTCTATAGTCGATAGCTGTTTTCGATTGGTCGCCGTGAACGACGAGAGCTATGAAAAACTGGGTAGAATTGGGATTACACACCTTTTCTACCATCTGCAATTCGGGATTCGCGACTGCACACTTTCCGCCCAAAACAAAGATGAACTTCACGGGTTGGGCAAGATTTACCCTTTCTTCGATCTTGTCCAGATGAATCTCCACGCAATGTGGCCGCCTCCAGTATTCCTCTGGCTTCCGCAAGACTTCATTCTCGACCTTCTATTTGGAAGACTTTCAGTCTTTGCACAACTCGATTACACGAAACTCTTTGAACGTGCCGGATCCAAGGGATTTGAGATGAGGTGGATTCAACAAAAGGATTTAGGAGAGTTTCAATCGTTGAGCGGCTTGATCCCCGGTTCACCGAACGCAGTCGGAATTGGAGTTAAAATCGCTAATGATCCGTCGTACAAGGAGCAGTTCATCCTCATCGGTTATCTCTCCAGAATGTTTTTGGAGTTTATGTCTCCAAGTCAATTTCTGAGCCTCCTAAGAAAAGATTTTGATTTTGCCGCAGCGCATCGGAGTGGGTGATCTGCTCCTGTCCAAAACAACCAGAGCGGTCGGAGAGGTCATAATAGCTGGGAATGACTCCCATTGCGGACAATACGGTCATTGTTCCAGACCGCGAGCTTGGGGAAGAGAAAAGTCACGATTCCTCCGGCTCACGTATTCGGTGCCCGCTGTGCGGCTGGTCGCCTCGGAAAGACGACAAATGGTTCTGCGAGTGCGGTCATGCGTGGAACACATTCGACACTGGAGGCGTCTGCCCAGCTTGCCTTCATCAGTGGGCTGAAACTCAATGTCTTTCGTGCAGTCGATGGTCACCGCATTCGCTGTGGTATGCGAGCGCAAGCTAATCTTGTGGAGTTTTTCCGAAGTCTCGCCAAAATCCCATCTTCTCCAGCATTAGCCTGCGTGCGAGAAATTGTGCATTTGCCACGTCGTAGGGAGACAGCACGCTAATCAGGCTCTTGTCGGTCTTGTGCGCAGCAATCCAACTCCGTAGAAAGCTTACGTAGTGAATAGCATCTATGATTGCCAACTTTCCGTCGCGCACTTGGTATCTCGCCCACGGCGCTTTTTGAATGATATTCGGCGGGCGCTTTCTCTCGATTCCTGTTTTAGCTCCTCTGAGGCTCCAGTGAAATGCTTCTCCTAAATTGACATGACCACGGCGCAATCTATCTTCGAGGTCAAGCTGCACAGTGGGGTTCCACGTTCCATCAGGCAATTTGCTAGGCTTTTTGGAGCTTGCGCGAATTTCGAAGCCAAGCTCTTCGATGCACCCCCATGCTGTCACTATCGCAAAAGCCATCCGAACGTGGTCTTCGGGAAGGGGAGACTTGGGAATAGTCGCGCTGTGGAATGGGTCTAGCTCGATAGAAGGAACAGAAAACGTTTCCAAGCTCAGTCGGAGCTTCGCCAAAGCGTAGACGTACTCCAACGTTAGAGACGCCCGTGCCGCTACTCGGCACGCCAACGGAATGTTAGGCGTTACAGTCTGCGTGCGCGAGAGGAACGCAGACTCGTCTTCCGTGAGTTTGACAGAGAAGTTTGAATTCGCTCGATGGATCGGGGCGTGTTCGCCCGGATATAGGTGAGAGAGGAGGTTAGAACCTTCAATCAAGAGCCGCGCAGCATGCGCAAGATCAGCCGCACGTTGAGCAGCAACATCTCTATCCGCCCAAATTACAACCTCCTTAGCCGGATAAATGCGGTCGCCTACTATTGTCGATGCGACGGGCAAGTCCGTTGCAGGAAGAACTAGATCGAAATGCCAGCTTTTTCCTCGATACGGAGGATCGGAAAAGCGGTAGTAGTCGCAAGCCATCAAGCCCGTGTGGAAAGCGAGAGCGGCTAAGCGTTTTCTGGACTCCCGTTTAAGTCTCTCCACCACTATCTGGCTCCTTGTCCGAGGAAAAGTGGTTTCATCGTCAGCGCAAACTCCGCTGGGAACTCGTGTCGCAGTACCATCCTTGCGAGGATACGGCACAATGGGAGCCACTTGTTCACCTGCTGCACGTGCTCCAACTTGTCGAGTGTGATCCGTATTTCCCCAGTCTTCAATAAGGCATGAGCGATACCAACCCTAAGGGGATTTAGGTGTTTCTCACGCACCCACCCGATCCGCTTACCCCGCACATCGGCAGGTACGATTTGGTCTAGCGCAAAGGTGTCCCACTGCGTCCTCCACGGGTAAACATCCTTCAGCAATGCAAGAAGCTCACCAGCGTCGGCAGGCACGACTTCCCGAAAACGTCTAACCTGTTGCCCAGATTGCTTCGCCGCGCTGTTCGTTCTGCTGCGACGAAAATCTATACTTTCAATGATTTTGTAGAAGCAAAGGAAGCGGTAGAAACCGCTGTTGCTATTCATTCCCTCGCGATAGAGGCTCGCGTATTGGCAGAAATCGTCCGTGAGCACGGGTGTTAGACCACCCGCGAACGTCATCTCGAACGGCGGTGTGCGCACTCGGAGCGAGTTCGTCTGAGTCTGGAGATCGGTGACCTGAATGGTTTCAACGTGCATCGGAATATCTAAGTGTAGAGACCACGCGCTGAGAAACGGCGCGATCACCTGATACGCGAGGTCTTCGGCTTCGTGAAAGCTGCTGGCATATATTTCTTCAACCACCAACTTCCCAAGATAGCCGTTGTCATTCGGCAATCCCTTGAACGTGATCCGCTGCCCGTGCCCGGATGCCTGCAATAACACAATCACCGCGTCCTCGACCTTGCGCTCCTTCAGAGGTTTGGTGATGGCTACATGCGAGTCTCCGACCACGTCGTCAATAAACTTGTGTTCACGCTCAGCGGTAAGTGGATAGCCCGGACGTGAGAGCAAAAGCTGCACTTTGTATTTCCCCGGTGCTCCTCTCAAGTTCGTGGGAGGCTCTTGCCCTGCCTCTAGGGGAACCACCCAAAGTTGATGCTCCTCGCCGGGAACACCCCAAGGTTTCTGCGACACGTCCTTTGCCGATTGCTTAGGCATAGCTGGAGAAGCACCTCTTCCTAAACAGCATTTCTTGAACTTCTTGCCGCTCCCGCACGGACACGGATCGTTCCTCCCCGTTTTATTCATAATGGCAGGGGTCTCATGAGATAGTTCCGCTTTCCCTCGCCGTCGTCCTCCGGCTACGCCCTGTCTTTATCCGCGCTGCCCGTGTCCTGCCGTCAACGCCGCCCTTGTTCCACCGTCGTGAGCGGCACTTCTTTGAAGGGCAATTTGTCGGGTCGTCCTCAGTCTCCGGTATCCACTTGTGCCCGCACACGTCACACACGGCGATCCGCATTCTCATCCAGCCCATTTGCACATTATACCAGCGTGTCCTAGGGACACGATACACTTGACTTCTTGAGCACTAATCTTTATAATGTGTGCCATGGACACGATACAGAGACACGACAGGCAGCCGCCTAGTCCACTTTCAGGAGAACGACTTCTGAAAGCAGCCATTTACGTTCGGGTCTCGACTGCAGACCAGCATGTCGAAAGCCAACTCTACGACCTGCGCGAGCTTGCGACACAAAGGGGCTATGAGGTCGTGCAGGAGTTTAGGGACAGCGGAGTCTCAGGGAAGAGAGCGAGACGCCCCGGACTCGACGCCCTAATCGCCGAAGCGCGGCAGAGAAAATTCTCGGTGGTGCTTGTGGCAGCATTCGACCGCGTAGCAAGGAGCGTCAAGCACTTTCTCCAACTGATGGACGAGTTCGACAGCTTGGGTGTCGTCTTTGTCTCACGACGGGAAAACGTTGATACGAGCGGGGCGATGGTGCGTCTTTTCTTGACACTAATTGGCTCCATTGCCGAACTTGAATCTGACCTGATCCGCGAGCGCGTCCTCGCCGGAATGCGTCGAGCGAAGCTGGATGGCGTGCGCATTGGTCGAGCACCGATGAACCTAGATCGGGCAGCCATTGTGCGAGACCGACTGAACGGGATGACGCTGACCGCCGTCGCCAAAAAGTGGGGCATTTCCCGCAGTTTAGTTTGCAAGTTGGTTAAGGGATCAAGGCGTGGTGAAGAAGGCTCCGTGCTGCCGACAGCCAGTCTTGTTGATTCCGTTCACGTTATGCAGTCGAGTTCAGCCGGGGCACGCTGGTGACGAACTTATACGTTCGTGACCCATTGCTGATCGACATGACTGCTCACGAACAAGCTCGGCGAGAGACGGACTCCTCCCGCACCGACCAGATCGGCAAGGTGTTTGTCGCAGTCGGAAGAAACGTGCTCAGGTGTCTGGTCTGCGAAAAGCTATTCACGCGGCGAGCCGCCGCTGAGCACGCCAAGGTGGCTTGCCACTGGGTTCTGAACGCAAACCAAGTTCGTATGTTGTGAGCAGGAACAGGGAGGAAACATGTCACTCAAGAAAGATTTCATACGCGACGGCAGTCGCAGGATCATCGGTTCGGTCACGACCGGGTACAGCGGCGGCACATCCGATGTCGTCCGCGACGAGCACAATGAAATCATCGGGCGCACCAGCGACAGGTTCCGGACGACCCGCGACAGGCGCGGGAATCTCGTCTCCACCAACACGAGCGATCCGGGGCTTCTGATCAACCGCAAGAAGTAGCGCCGACTCACCACTCCCCTACGGTCTCAGTTCCTCTCCCACGCTGTTAACGAGGAGGAAGCATGCCCACACACTACGAATCGTCCGAGAGCATCGAGTGTCCGCTGTGCTGTGGTGCGGGCGAATTGACCCGTGCAGAGATTCTTGACCGCCTCGGCGTAAAGGACTTTGCTCGCGTAGCCCAGCTATCCGCCGAGGAAGCGTTTCGCTTGCTTCAGCAGAAGCACTCCAACGATCACCAGAACGCTTGGTCGCGCTTCGAGACGGAACTCGCGAAGCGCACCGCAGAGATCAGGGATCGCCACAAGGACGAACTGCGACTCGCCCTATCCGAAAAGGAAACTCTGTCCCGTCGCGTTGAAGATTCATTGAGGGAAGTCGCTGAGCTTCGTGAGCGGAACCAAGTGCTGGCGTCGGAGCTATCGAAGGTTGCCCGCGTCGGCAAACGCGAGGAGATGGATTTCGCCGACGAAGCCCGCACGTGGGCTGGCATTTGGATCAGTGACAAGCTGCCCCGAAACGGCGACTTCATCCTCGCGTACCGCGCTACCAACGGCGATCCTGTCGAGCCAAAGATTCTCATCGACTGCAAGGACAAGTCTGCTGTCGCCGAAAGCGACGTCGAGAAGCTGGTGCGCGATGCCAAGGAGCGGTCGATACGGGTCGCCGCGCTGGTCACCCGCGAGGAGAGTCAGCTTCGGCTGGCTGACCGGGAATCGCGATGGAACCGCAAGGATGGAGTTTGGCTGCTGCGAACAACCCGGCAGTGGATCGTTCGTGACCTCGATTTGCTGAAGCCGATCTTCGAGCGCATGAGAGTTCAGGGGTTCGACCTGCTGGAGCGGAATGCGATGCTCGCCGAGGAATTGCGCCGGACATTTCCAGAAATCGACAGAATCGAAAAGGAACTCGGCAAAGCGGCGAAGGCGATCCAGTCTGTCTCGGCGATGGTCGTGCGCTACAAGGAGCGGTTGCGGGAACTGTGTGAGACCTCCACAGCAACGCTTGACTCCAAGGAGCCACGGAACGACGGCGGCATGTCAGTAGTGAGCAGGCACTAACGGAGGTAGGGGTAAATGGAAATCATCCGGCAGGTACAAGAGCTTATCTGGTGGGTCGTAAGACAGGCGCTTCAGTTCATTGCATTCGTGCTTTGGGCGGCGTTCTTTCCAGTCGTCCTTCTCGTTCTTCCAGTCGTCCTGATATGTCACAACCCAAGGGCGGATTACTCATTGATGGGCGAGGTGTTTTTCTGGGCGGCACCATGGTCGTGCGCTTTCTACATGGCGATGTCCGTCCACTGGCATAGTGTTCGGCAGTGGAAGCGAGAAGGGCGCGATGTAGGAGTATTCGCTTACAAGTGGCGTGAGGCTCACGGAGGCATGTTCTGCACACTCGTAAAATCTAGCGTGTACATGTTCGGAGCGCTGTTCGCTTCGTATGTCTTAGGTTTTTTCTACCTTTTCGCGTGGCATTGCGTCCCGCTCCATCAACCCGCAAAACTCCTTCTGGGTTTCGAGTTTTTCCCGCTGGCGGCTTATGCCCCCGTCATCCTGCTCTGGGTCACGCGTTGGCTGCGCGGCAGTGAAGTGCAGTGAGGATGCCATGGCAGTAGGAGGAACCTTGATGGACTATGTTCATGTGTTCGTACTGAGGACGCTGTGTGTTGACGAGAACGGAGAGGTCAAAAACCGGAATCTTGCGGTGACTTTCGACTTGTTCGAAGCCGAAGACCACAGGAACAAGGGCGTGGAGAACGGGTACGACACGTTTGTAGTGCCCGGTCACTGGCGTGAGGAGCAATGAGAGAAATCGCACAAGCATTTCTCGCGCAGGGCAAGACGGTCAGGGCGGCTGCCTTGATGATGAACCTGATTAAGACGGAGCCTACCCCGGAGAACCTCGAACTGCTGGCGGAAATCTACATGCGGCAGGGACTTTTCGATGACGCGGCAGAACTTTATCTGCGCGTAGTAAAGATGAGCCTGAAAATGGAGCCTTTGCACGCGGAGGAGTAGCTGTGAGCATGACAATCTCGAAAACTAAATACTGCGCCGGAGTGCAATGCTTGAAGCGTTTGTATCTACTCGTCCACTCCCCAGAACTTGCCGCGCAGCCGGACGATTCCGCCGAGTCGATTATCGAGCAGGGACGAGAAGCGGGCATGCTCGCACGCAAACTGTTCCCCGGAGGAGTGGAAGTCAGCGAGCGCGGTCTCGATCAAGCGATTCGCACGACTCGCGAGCTAGTCGCCAACCCGGCAGTGCAAGCGATTTTTGAGGGGATGTTTGAGCACGACGGGGTTCTGGTTCGTGTGGACATCTTGCAACGCAGACGGGACAAGCGCTGGAGATTGATTGAAGTCAAGTCAACGACCGAGATCAAGGATCACCACCTCGAAGATGTCGCCATTCAATACCGTGTGGTTTCCCGCTCCGGGCTGGACGTGGCTGCGGCGTTTCTGGCTCACGTCAATCGCGGGTATGTTTTCGACGGGGGCGACATCGACGTGCGGCGGTTTTTCAAGATCAGGAATCTGACGCGCAGGGTGGAACGCTTGCAGCCCAAGCTGACGTTCCAGCTACGTTCGGAGTTCACGATTCTTTCGAAGCCAGCCCCCCCGGACATCGCTCCCGGTCGGCACTGCACCGATCCGGTCACGTGCGAGTTCTACGACCGATGCAATCCTCCGCACCCGGATGACCACATCGTCTACTTACCTCGAATCCACGCCAGCGCGATGGAGGAACTAGAGGAGATGGGTATCGAGTCCATCCGCGAGATACCCGATGACTTCGATTTGACGGATATTCAGCGAAGGGCGGCGACGTGCGTTCAGACTGGGGAACCGTGGTTCGACCGCGACGGGCTGGCATTGAAAATGGCGACACTGCGCTACCCCATCGCTTACCTCGACTTTGAGACCATCAATCCGGCAATCCCTCGATTTGCTGAAACTCATCCATACCAGCAAATTCCTTTTCAATGGTCAGCCCACATCCAACAACGACCCGGCTCGGAACCACAGCACTATGAGTTCCTCGCCACAGACGAGAACGATCCCCGGCGCGAGTTCATCACCTCGCTCTTCGCCGGGCTGGGCGAGAGCGGCAGCATCGTCGTGTATTCGTCTTTTGAGTCTCAGCGCCTCTCGGAACTTGCCAGTTCATTCCCCGAATTCGCGGATCGTATTAACGCGATCCAAACGCGATTGTTCGATCTGCTGCCTGTCGTGCGCGAACACACTTATCATCCGGCATACGCAGGCTCGTACTCGATCAAGTCGGTTTTGCCCGCGCTCGTGCCGGAGATGACATACGATGGCATGGAGGTCGCAAACGGGCAGGACGCAGGGTTGGCTTGGGAGTCGCTGGTGTATGGCGGCTTGAGTTCCGACAAATGCGAGCACATCAAGAAGGCGCTGCTCGATTACTGTGCGCTGGACACGCTTGCGATGGTCAAACTTCTGGATAAGCTGGTAGTGCGCTCATGAAAAACTGTGAGCCTTACAATTTACGTGAATGGTACGTCAGCAGCGGTAGGCTGTTCACCTGCGGGCGTCCCGGTCGGGGTACTTACAACCCTCTAACAAAACCAGTCCCCGAATACGTCATTGATCTCTGGGTTCGCGGACTCCCCAGCGTCCCGCAACTATCAATCATCTCGCTCTTAGGGTACAAACCCCCATCAGTCAAACATCCATCGGGACTCTCCGAGTTCGCCTATTACCCTTTTCGGTCGTTCAAGGAAGGCGGGTCAAAACCGACCTTTCAGGACTGGCTGATCTCGCGCAGCGGCCCGCGCTTCAGTGTCGAAGAATTTCCGACGCTAGACCGTTTGCCGATAGTTCCAGACGAATTTGTTGAGACGATCAGGAAGCGTGTCCGTGCTCTGCTGGAGTCGAGCGCGGTAGTGATTGTTGTTGATTCAGCCGGAGTTCAGAGAACCGGAGAAGTCTGCGGAACAATCGGAATTCTGAGGTCAAACTGAGACGGCATCGCTAAAATTGCTCTCTGAGCAAACGCCGTAGGGCGGCGTCGCGGAATAGAGGTCTTACAATGGAGGTCAATGGCTGACGCATACGAAGTCTGGCTGGATCAGGTCAGGGACGCCCTGCGCTCGATCAACATGCAGATGGAGGACTGGCAGGGCATTTGGTCGTTCGACTTTCCCCGAGAGCACAAGGCTGGCACTACGCCCGGCGACGCGGCGATGAAAGCCAACCGCTTTTGGTGGTGGGAACAGAACAAGTCCCTGAAGCAGGACTGCACCAAGACGCCGGGCTGCTGGCTGCCGCGAGGGCACCGGGATGATTGCCAACCATGCTACGAACGGGGCGACCACATAAAGGTCGAGTTCGAAGGCGAAGACGGTATGCCCGGAGAATGGATGTGGATCATCGTGGGGAGCCGCGACGACAAAAAGCGTATTGTCTTCGGCACGCTCGACAACGAGCCATTGAATGAATACGGCGACAAGGTGAGGCTCGGATCGGAACTCGCCATCAGCTATGACAAGGTGCGGGAACATAGAAACGCCACAGACTTCACCAAGTCCCGACCATATTCTGGAACGAACGAAACTCACATGAATTCGGAGCACATGAAGTCTCTCAAGACCGGAGACATCTTGGTCTATGACGATGGTCGGGCTGGGCACCGTGATGTGAAGGCGGTTGTATTGTCCAACGACAACAACAGCTTAATCGTCCAATTTGAGGACAGAGCCGACACAACTACTATCAAGCACGATGATGTTGGATGGACTAAGCACCTGAGACGGAATAGTCGTGAATAGTCTCGCCAACGTTGTGGTCAGGGATGTGCGGGATCGTGACGGGGTGAAACTCGGTCGTGTTGTCGAACCCCACGAAGGCACCGAGGCAGGAGTCGTCGCGGCAGCCCAGAGAGCCTCGGAGAGGATGTGGGTCGAGTACTCCGATGCTTCAAACGTTGAGAGCCGCATTTGCGCGACTGACGCAAGCGGCAGAGTACGGTGGGCGGTCTCACCAAACTTCCTTCACATCGCTGAAGTCGGGACGGAAGAAGCGGCTTATATCTGGGGGTTAAAAAATCGAGTGACCCCTGAGAGTAAAACGGTCATCCCTGTCTGCGGACTTTAATCGGTTCACAGACACTCACCCAATTGAAAGTGCGATACAGAGAATTCAAGTCTTCGAGTTTGATGCGAAATTGGCTTCTCGGATGTACCTTTGCTCTGCCACGTGTGTAGACAACATTCGTACCCGGATCGAAATACACCTTTCTATCGCTTAACGCCTCCAGAAAAAGCAAGAAGTCACTCTGTTCTGCAATCGCCACATTCTGAAGAAAGTTGTACTTTCGTCCAGCAAAGACTGCGGACGAGGACGGCACGAAGACTACTCGGGAGTGTTTTCGGTTCCAGTCGAACATCAAGTCCGTAAATCTCCACTTCGCAGCGACCACTCCCCTATCAGTTTTCAAAACGATTCCGCCATCGTTACTCGTGATTTTCTTAGAGCGACGGCTGTATCCTTCGATGCTCAGAGTTAACTTGGTTGTCGGGTTTCGCTTCGAAATGATGTGTGGTGATGCGAAGTTTCTACGGCGGGGATTTGTCTCATCTGGATAACCGAATCGCCTTACAAACTCGCCTGCTCCCATGAGCTTGTACAGACCGTCTTTAGGCTCGGATGTCATCAGGGTCAGACGCTCGGTCTGAGCATCTAGGTTTTTCAATTCCCAGCCTTTGTAGTCTGGTTCTTTGCTCGGATTGGAAGCGATTTCGAAGAGGCACTCCAGAGTATTCCCGCCTGAGTTTCTTCCAGAAGACGGCACAATGATGCCGGATGGCGTGAGGCGTTTGGCGTTGTGCCATCCTTCTCGATGAAGTTCTTGGAGTTTTTCGAGAATCTCACGAATACATCCCACTTCGAGCTTGCCTTCGATCAACTCCAGCCGATAGAACCCCGCACGACCCTTCGTCAATCGTGCTCCGACCAGTGACCAATGCCTTACACCTTGCGATACCACCTGCCAGTCCGTGGCTTTTCGTTTGTATCGGTTCCAGTCCGATGCGATCTGGCTTGTACGCCCTCCCACACATGCGTAAATCTTCGTTCGTTTGGCTATTCCCACGAACAGAACTCGATTTTTAGCACGGCTATTCATGAGCGAACCTGCGAGGTTGTCTACCGGACAGTCACGCAGGAACCCCGAAATCCGAACCTCTGGGTATTTCGGATACAAGATGAGTTGAGCATGGGGAGCTACGACGTGTTGACCGTCGCTCAACCACGTCCAATCCAGTTTCGCTTTGAAGTTAACTGGCTTCTCGTTATTTGTCGGCTCTTTGGGAGATACGTCCCGGACAGGTATGAGATTCAGAGTTTGGAATCCTCTGCCAACGTAAATCTGGTTTTTCGAGTTATCGTTGAGTGCCAGTTCTTTCACGAGCACTCGGCTCACTCCTAATTTATGAAACTCCCGCAAAACCGATGCTAGTGAGCGATTGTTTCTTGGCATCCTTTGCCAGCGTATCGGTCGCTGAGGCTGACGTGGTAGTGATGCCGAAGGTTCCTATCGGGTGATTGTGTCAGCACACAACACCAGCCCCGCCTTGTGCTAGGGGAGTCGAGATTCGAGTCTGCTCTTGAGCTTTTCCTGATTGCGAGTCTCGCATTCCCACACCGTGAGGACAGTCCAGCCGACCTTCCGCAGTTGTCTGGCGTTGCGTCTGTCCCTTTCCGTATTTCCCGATCTCTTTGTCTGCCAGAACTCGGTATTCGTCTTCGGCACGACCCTGCCGAAGCGACACTTGTGCATGTGCCAGAAGCAGCCGTGGACGAAAATGAGTACCCGATGTTTCGGCATCACAATGTCTGGGCAACCCGGCAGATCGCGAACGTGCAGTCTGTATCGGTATCCGAGGGAGTGGAGCAAATGCCTCACTTTCATCTCAGGGCTGGTGTCCTTGCCCCTAATCCGCGACATATTGAAGCTGCGTTGCTTGGGAGTGTGTACATCCATTTAAGACAGCCTTGCCTTCACATCCGCCACAAAGGACTCGACATCCAAGAGGGTGATCGGCGTTCCCTTTGGGTACTGGCGGTGGAGTTTCTTTGGAACGATCAAGGTGACATGGGAAGTGTGCATCTGGGTCAACTGTTTCGCGGAGATGCCTTGCTGGATTGTCAGGATGTGCTTCTCTGGAATTCTCCCAGCCTCGTTCAACACCTGCCTCCAACGATCCTTACAGGTCGTCTTGATGCCGATGAAGACCAATTTATCGACTGGATAGTTTGGATCGAGGTAGGCTTCAGCACTAGGAATGATGATGTCCGGTTCCCCTTCTAAACTCTTAGGTCGTATCGCGTGGGGAATCTGCGATTCTTTCAGGACGTAGCTGACGTGATTTTCGAGTGAACGTCCTGCTCTCGCCTTTCTGCGATTCATGATGCTCGACGCTACCCGGAGAAACGCATCAACATCCTTGAAGGGGCTTCCGTAAATTTGATCTTGGCAAAGCTGCCGTTCGACGAGCTTGAACAATGCGTACTCCGTGTCCATGCAACGCATGAGAAGATCGTCGGGCGTCAACGCGGTGAACCCTTTGACGCACGCAATCAAGGCGTCTCGCGCTTCTACCGAGAACGCGGCACCCGTTGGAAAATCTTCAATCTTCTCAGCGAATTTGCGGAAGCGACGGTCAACACAATCGTCCTCGTTTTCGACTGGCTTCTCGTCCCTCCGATATGCCGCCCACGTCTCTGTGATCTGCACACCAAGGGCTGCTTCCAATTCCTCGACATCCGCGTCGGAGTCGAGAACGTAACCGAGGAAGTTTGTGTGGCTTTCAGGGATGAGGACGAGCAGATCGCCAACGCAATCAGCCGTGAGATATGGAAAACCCAGCCCGAACCGAGTGAGTCGGTATTCGCTTCGCGTCCCTTTTCCATACCACTTGACGCGAGACTTCGTGACGCTGCCGTCCTGCCAAGCGACTTCGACTTCGGTTTCTTTGTTTTCGCCTTTACGCGGAGGGTGTTCAGTGAACATCTTCCACGCGGCCTTGGGCAGATAGTATCCGCATTGGTGCCCGCCCGTTGTGCCGACATCATTTGGAGAGATGAACTTGAGGATCGCACCACCTACTCGTGTGGCATCGAAGATGGCACGTTCGCAGTTCGGGCTTGCCACGTTAACTCGCTATTGGTTGTTCTGCATGACCGTTCTGTCGTGCTTTGACCAGACAGCCACTCCGCATCAAATGCCAGCGGAGCGTTGCGATGATCTGTTCACCCACCGCCTTCGCAACCTTAGGCACGACAGCATTGCCAAACTGACGATACGCCTGCGTATCGGAGACCACGATCTTCTTGTCGCCGGGGAACCCCATCAGACGAGCACACTCTGTCGGTGTCAGTCGTCGAGGCGTTCTCCGATCTTGCTTTATCAGAATTTCAGAACCGTCTTTGTAATATCGGGCACTCAGCGTCCTGCTGACTCCGTCGAGATCAGCAATGCCGAAACCGAAGCCGTTGCCCTTTTCTCGGTGACGCCTTGCGTAATCCTGCAAATACTCCCAGAGATGGCTGGTCAGAGTGTACTTCCGATCTGGGTTCTCTTCGAGGATGTCCCTGAACTTTGGTGTCTGGGCGGGTGGGTCGGGAAAACTGAACTGCGGATCGTCCCCAAACACTTTTCTGTCAAAGCAGACAATGTAGATTCGCTCCCGATGTTGAGGAACCCATCCCGCCGCATCAATGACCTTCGAGCGAACCACGTAATCGAGTTCCTTCAACGACTCCGTGATCGTTTTCCAAGTCCGACCGCCATCGTGCGACTGAAGATTCTTGACATTCTCAAGGAATAGGACTGGGGGTCTCTTGACCTCGACGATGGAGACGATGTTGAAGAACAACGTACCCTGCGTGAGACATTTGAATCCGTGAGCGTGACCTAGACTCTTCTTCTTAGAGACGCCTGCGATGGAGAATGGCTGACAGGGGAATCCCGCAGCCAAGACATCATGATCGGGGATGTCCTTCGGTTTGATCTGGCGGATGTCGCCATGAGGCGTCTCGCCGAACCATGCCTTGTAGGTCTTCTGCGAATATCTGTCCCACTCGCACGAGAAAAGGCACCGACCCCCAAGCGCCGATAGAGCGAAACGGAAACCTCCGATCCCGGCGAACAGATCGACAAACGTGAATGGGAGAGAATCAGGAACAGCGATCTCTTGCACTGGCGATTCAAAGGGCAACAGCGGAGTCTGCTCTGCTACACTGGCACGTCGCAGAATGGAGAGAATAAACTCCTGCTGCGACATGTTGTGCTGTTGACGACCCTGCTCAATCCAGTGCCGGACTTCCTCTGGCACGTTGCGCACTAGCAATTGACCCATGTCGGCTCCCGCTGGGAAATTCTGATAGCAGAGATGATAGCAACTTTTCCCAGCGGTACAAGGAAAATCTTCTGGCAGCGAAGTCCTGTTAACACTGGAGTGTTTTGCGGGCTGTGGAAAAAGTTCTAGCTGATCCAAATCAGACATCATGCACAATTCTGAGGATTCGCAGCTTGGGAGAAAAGGAACGAAAGGTCGTGCCTATCAAACGTCATTTCAACATGCGAAGAATCAGTTTAGCCCTTATTTGCACCTTCGACGCCTACCCAAGACTGGGGCGCATGCTCGACTCACGGGCTGCATCTCGCAAGAGTGGATTCGCAATTCATGAAAGCAGACTTCTAACGATGCTTTGCCACTCGGCATCTAGTGAATCCCGGCAAACGGGCTTGCCCGCCCGGTTGTACCAATAGGCGGCATTACCCTGATCGCCTTCCTTGCGAAAGCTGATCCCGAAATTACCGCTGTCGTTTTCATTATTGAGAGTAAGTCAGCGAGCGGGTCGCAACTCAGGAGAAAGCTGTGATGGAGCCAGCAAAGCAGGAACGCGCCAAACCGGAAACTGTCGCACAAAAGAGCACGATGTCAACCGTGTCGGTGCTCTGGGCGTGTCACGCCTTCAATGCCACGCCGCAGGAAGCAGCGAAACAGGTCGTTGCCGATCTGTTCGATCAACTTGCACGCGCCGGGAGCGTGACCGTGCATGTCGCGGAATCGGGCGGCAGGGAGCACACGCTAGAGGTGACGGCGAGGGGATGAGGAGCGGCACGGATTTCTGTCAAGGTGAGTGCTGATGGCGGCTCAGTCGCGGTCAGCGATTGGCGGAATTCGTCCAATGTCATGGCGTTATCTTCCCGAAATATGAGTCCTCGGACGATGAGGCGTCGCAGCAACTGCACCCCGCCGTGCCACGCACACTAAGTAGCTTGCTGACCAGATTCGGCTTTGTATCCCGCGCCGAACAGTATCGTCTCCATTTCTTCCTGACTTTTCGTCATCATCTCATCAAACCGTTTCGAGCAGCGCATCTGCTTCGATTCGGGCATCCGTGAAATGAAATCTTGAAGGTCTACTCCCATTATTGGATCAACGTTGCAACGCTTGTGGAGTGTGTCTACAAAATCCGTCCCGAATGTCTCAGCCATCTCCACCAGAGTTTCAAGTTGGGTAACCTGAATCACATTCAAGGGCAGAATTTTCACTTGCGGCTTGCTGGGGAATCGCTCACGCTCGGTCTGAAACCTCTTGTTGAGGAAGTAATTGACAAACGGCGTTCTTAGAATTGAATCTTGAACGACAAGCACTGGGAGCACACAAAACGCATCCGATGGAATGGGCACATCACGGAGATTCTTGCCGTTCGCGTTCGGTGGAAACAATTCTGCGATGTTGCGCGCGAGTTGAAAGCAGCCCTCAGAAATCTTGCCGTCTAAGTCGCGCATGAAAGCATCCACATTGCTCGAATACCGGGCATCCTGCCGCAAAAAACCGCCCTTGTATTCCATCGCCACCACTACTTTCTTTCTGCGAAGGACTGCATCAAAGGCTTTTGCCCCGTTTTGCCAACATGTGTCGGGGTAAAATTCAGCGGAGTCTTGATCGTCGAGACTCTTCAGCAACCAATTTACGTATGCCTCAAATAGCAATCCCCACGCATTGTGGATCCGCCAGCGTTTGTCCTCAGGCAACCGCGAACTGAGCATGAAATAAGCCCCGTTGTGCAACTTCTCTGAGACCAGCGAAAAGTCTACGCAGACGTAGTTATTTTCGGCGGTCTTCCAAAGAGGTGTGGACTTGAACGGAACCAGATCAAAGCGTTCATCGACGGGACGTTCCTTGCGGATTTCGGCGCGTAATTCATCGAAATTAAGCGAGAGCAATTCAAAAAACTCGTCAATGTGCGCTTGCCTGATCGCCGGGTTTGCGACGAAGTTCTTACGATTCATGATGAAGATTTCAGGTTTTTCCAGAAATTCCTGTTGCGTGTGGATCGCGAGAGCCACGTAGACCCCGAACACAAGGCTCAGCCAGTTCACCATAGGAATATGGGCAAGCTGCTCGAACTCTTTCTCGATGTCAAGCCCGCCACACTCTCTCTTGATCCTGTCGAGCAAGATCGGGTCTTGCAATGCGATTCTGTACATTGCGTACGACCTGAACAGCAGATTGCGGAGTCTAGTCGGATTGTCGATTTCAAATTGTGGGATGAATTGCACCATCAACTGTTTTCGCCTGTCGTCAGGAGCGCCCTCATTGATGTTGCGGAACTCCTCCGGCGATAGAAACAAATCACCCATCATTAAGCAGGCAGCCCCCAGACGATGCCTATGAGCCTCGGAAACGTCTGGGCGTGCATCATCAGCACCTTCGCAGAAAACCAACGAAAGCCTTATCATGGCGAGAAGTTGGAGTGGATAACACAAAGGGCGATGAGCGGCGTTCTGTGCTCCAAATCGTTGTTGAAGCCGCCGCTGCGTCTCCGCGTCTAAAAAGTGCTGACCGAAAAACATCTGAAGCGAAGCGCTGTCTTGCTCCACGAGGCTGACCGAAGAGTGCCGGAACATGGTGTTCAGGCGGGTCAGAAGCAGAACGGTATTGAACGCGTTCAAGCCTCTCAGGAGTTCGTGCAACTCCTCCGCAGTCGGACGGCGGTCATAAAGATCGCGATAGGTAATAAAAGCTCTTGGCGTTGGCATCTATCACATTGATGGTCGCAGGACTCTCGCCTACGCCGCTATGTACTGGCAACCTTCCCTAATTTTCTTCACGGCAAAGGCAGGTATACGAATCCGAGTTCCTGAGCCTCGGTGCTCGTCCCGCGTTTCAGCTTTTGCATGATGTCCCCCTGCTCTTTTAGTTTTTCAAGACTACGAGCAGTTTCAAAATCAAATCGAAAAGCGTTCGGAACAATCCTCGCCATAGTCATGAGTCCTTCCGCAAGGCAACCAGTTATCCAAATTTCGCCGAATGGCACCTTGTGGCGAAGAACCTCCTGAGTGAGCAATTCCACGTCGAGGTTCTTTCCGTTTCGGGCGAGCATCAACAGGCAGAAGTGGGGCGGATAAGCTCGTTGGCATTTCTGTTTTATGACCTTCGTCGGATCGTCCACATGCTCTTCCCAATCTACGATTTCGATGCTCTGCGTCTGGATGCAATTTCGTCCCGAACTCTGATCCATGTAGTGCAATCTCGTATCGGGGGTTTGTTCCACCGTTTCGATTTCAACCCACCACTCCCGGTTCTGCATCTCACTCAGCCCAAGGGCATACATTCCAGAAGTCCACGCTTCCCGTTCCTTTTTGAAGCGACCGTTAGTCGTTGCGTCTTGGTAGCCGTATTTCTCAATGAGCAGTTTCATTCTCGAAATAACAAAGCGTGGACTCATCCACAAGCCTTTGTAGCTGTTAGTGGCTTGAACCATGCTGACGTCGCAGATCAGGCATTTCGGCTTGGTATCACCAATGATCTCTTGCTCTCTTCTGCATCTCGGACAGCAAAACTTCATAGGTTCATTTCACCGGATGCCGCCGATCAATCTCTTCCATTATCCTCTCTGCCCACCGGATCGAATCCGCTATGGCAGCTACGGTTGCAGGAACCCGCGCCCCGCTATCGTACTGTGCCAGCTTTCGAGCGGCGAGGATGCTGGCGGCGATCAGGAGCACGCGCTTGCGACCTTCATCCACGTCGACCAGCGTAGCAGATTCGCTTTTTATTCGCTACACGGTTACACTAGAATTGGGGTTGGGATACACTCCCTGATCATAGATGCCAAGCACAACACAAGGCGAAGGATTAAAGATCGCAAGGCTGTTGATGGTATTGAGCAGCGTGTCGCCCTTGTTCATTCTGTGGGCAATCAGGGGAAGCAAAATCATCCCCGACCTCTACCTGCTCACCTTCTGTGGCATTATGGTGGTCTTCCCCAATTTGTTCTTGTGGCTCCGAATCAGAACAGCACAAAAATTGCAGGAGAAGAGGGAGTTGGTAATCGGATCGGCGGAAGACCATCGCGACCATCTGCTCGTCTATTTATTCGCGATGTTGCTGCCGTTTTATCCGATAGACACAGGCTCGTGGAGAGACCTTGCTGCATTGCTCTCCGCGCTCGCGTTTGTTGTCTTTCTGTTTTGGCACCTGAACCTTCACTACATGAATATCCTCTTCGCCATCCGAGGCTATCGTGTTTTCACGGTCTCGCCACCGGAGGACGAAAATCCACTAAGTGGAAGGATCAGCCAAGTTCTAATCACTCCACGAGTAGCGCTGGCTGCCGGGCAACACATCATTGCGTACCGCCTTAGCGACACGGTCTACTTCGAGGTGAAGCAATGAGTGTAGCCTTCGATTTCAAGAGCGTTAACGCGACAGAATTTGGCGTCGGTTTGGAAGAGAACGAAGGGCAGCACTTCGTGCTGGTTCCAGTCGATGCGAGCGTGCAAGACGCCTTGCGCGAGATGGTACAAACCACGCAGAGCGAAATGAATGAGATTGACGACCCTCCGCTTCCCTACGAACCCTCTCAGAAATATGCCAGCCTCGAACACTTGTATCTGGCGCTGGATGACGAAATGGCAACGCAGATTCGAACGCTTCATCAGGCAAATAACTTGCCCGTCAGCGGGAAGGTCATGTCCGACACGTCAAACGTGTTTTGTTACTTCGCCAAAATGGTCGATGGCAAGAAGCGTCGTCTCACAGCGATAAGGCGGGCGACCGCTTTCAAAGGGATTCTGAAAAGCAGGCTCGTTCAATTCACCACTGACGCATTGAGGCTTATCCCAGACAAGGTATTCAAACTTGACAACGATTTCGATCTGATCGCCGACGATGACGGAGTCTCCGTTCTGAGACCCAGCGGCTTCGAGTTCGTCGGTCAACTCAAGGAAGCAATTCTCGCTGCGGCACCTGCCAATGTGAAGCTGATTCAAAGCGATTTACCGTTCGTAGATTTTGCTCCCATTTTGGAATACGCCTCGAAACATCCTCGCGCTGCACGCTATGTCGCTTCGATCCGTGCGCAAAAAGAGGCACGCAACGTTGACAAAGCCTTTCTTTTGAAACTCTGTGAGAACACCGGGGTCAAGGTAGAGGAGGTCAAGGGCAAGCTGATCATTGAGGATTCCAGCGTCATGGACTTTCTAGGAGTGCTAGATCGTCGGTTGTATCAGGTCGAACTTGTGAAGGGTTCGCCGGAGTCGTTCAGAGCCGCGAGTCGGAGGAAGATCACAAGCTGATCGTGACCCTGTCAAATCTGTAGGCTTCGCATTACGCCAAACTGGCTTGCGATGACTACCACGGTGAGCAATCTGTGGTGGTCACAAAGGCTGCCCGCACCTCTGAAACGCCCCAGCCGACCCGAACCCCGTCTGGCAGCGAAAACGGCGTGGAATCGCCCGTGGGGGCTTCTTTAATTATCGAATTTTCACTACCGTTTCCTACCCTTTTCTCAGCCCGGAAGGTGTCAGATCGGACTCAACTTGACGACGAAAAGGCT
>JAIQEU010000042.1 GCA_020073665.1 Terriglobia bacterium | reverse complement strand
GGAGGGCTCATGTGGTACTGCTCGATCTTGTACAGCAGAGTTCGATAGCTCACCTGGAGCAGGCGGGCGGCCGCTTTGCGATTCCAATGGGTTTCCTGGAGTGCCGCGGTAATCGCCACTTTTTCGGCTTCGCCCTTGGCGCTCTGCACCACGGACTTCAGCCCAGAGGCGTGCTCTTCGGATTCGGCGCCGGCCAGAAGTTCCAATGATTCCCCGGGTTTTCCCTTGAGCCCTCCATGGTTTTTCCCCAGTTCGTCGAACGCCACCTCTTCATCGCCGATCACCAGGTAGCGTTTCACAAAGTTCTCGAGTTCCCGCAGATTTCCCGGCCATTCATAAGACTGGCAGGCATCGAGCACCACCGGTGAAAAACTCCGCGGCGGCAATCCGTAGCGCTTCGCCAGTTGCTGCATGAAATGGCCCAGCAGCGCCGGAATCTCCTCGATCCGTTGCCGCAACGGGGGGACGTGAACCGTGAAGGCACTCAGCCGGTAGTAGAGGTCTTCGCGGAATTTCTTTTCCGCCAGGGCCTGATTCATCTTGGCGCTGGTGGCGGCCAGGACGCGGACATCAAACTTCCTCGCGGCCCCGCCACTGGAACGGAAGGCTTGCTGCTCCTGCAGTACATGCAGCAGTCGGGCTTGCACGGTCGCCGGCATTTCAGTGATTTCATCCAGCAGGATCGTGCCCTGGTTGCAATGTTCAAACTGGCCGGCCGGGGCGCTGGCGAGATCAGCCGCTGCGCTTCGTGCATGGCCGAATAGTTCGGCTTCCAATACATCGCCGGGCAGCGCCGCGCAGTCCAGGGGCAGAAAGGGGAACCCCGAACGAACCGAATGTTCGTGGATCAGGTGGGCAACCACTCTTTTCCCGCTTCCGCGCTCCCCCACGATGAGGACCGGATCATCGATTCGGGCCAGCAACTCGGCCTGGGCGCGAAGCTTCCGCATGGCCGAACTGGCGGCGACAAAGAATACGTCGCCATCAACCGGTTCGCTGTGCTCCGCTGCTGTCCCAAGGGTGCCGTTGCGACTGGACGACGACATGTGGCGCTGAATGACGGACTCAAGTTGCTGCGCTTGAAGTGGCTTGATCAAGTAGTCTTGCGCGCCCAGGCGGATGGCTTCCGTTTTTCGTTCCGGATCGTCGGGATAGCACAGGAGGACAATAGGAAGATCCGGACGTACCCGGTGCAGCCACTGCAGGGTGTGCAGGCCATCGCGGTCCCCACGCTCCAAGTCGAGCAGCAGCAGGTCCGGGCTGGTTGCGGATTGCACCCGCTCCAGCGCTTTCCACCCGCTGTCTGCCGTCTCTAGATGCCAGCAATTTGCCTCTGCCACCGACCAGAGCGGGTCAAGGGCGGAGGGCTCCCGGCTGACGATCAACATGCGCGCGGATGTGATGGCAATGTCCGGCACGGCTTGAAACTCCTTACGGGAAAAACGAGAGAAGAATGCGCCCGTAGGTTCTACGCTGGTTCGACGTCGTATCCCTCGATGCGCACCGCCAGCGACCGCTGGATCGCATCGATCGATACCACCAGGGTGCGGTCCCCGTTCTGTGACCGCAGAATGCCCTCGACTCCGTCCAGGGCACCGCCCCGGATACGCACTCTCTGGCCGACTTTCAGGAACGGGTAAGCGGAACAGGCAAGTCGCTGCTCGGTGAGAGTGCGAATGGACTCGATCTGCTCATCCGGGATCGAGGTTCCCTCACCGTGAACTCCAACAAAGTTGAACACTCCGTCCACGCGGCACACATGGGAGCGCAGTTCGTTGCTCAGCACCAGGTTGACGAATACGTAACAGCTGAAGAGCGGGACCTCGACCACCTTCCGCCGGTCGCTCCAGCGATGGATCTCCGTAAGCATGGGCAGAAAGATGTTCAGACCCTGCTGGCGCAATTTGTGGGCGACCACCTTTTCGTGGCGTGCGCGAGTCTGCACTGCGTACCAGTTCGCCACTTGGGTTTCGACCACCGCAACCGGTGACGGGTACTCCAGTGTCTGCGTGCTGCTGCTCATAGCTTCGCCCTCTCGGTCACATCGCCCGTTTGGTAAAAATGGCTGAACATTGCATTACGGGGGCCTGTATCGGGCAAAGGGGAGGGGAATTCGAGAATGCCCGAGCGAACAGTCGCAGAGTAAGAGCGAATGCAAGTGGCTGCAAGAGGTACACGCACTCCGCGAAGCATGTCTCATGCGCCATCCGGGCGACATTACTTTGGGAGGAGGGCGAGACGACTAAAGAAGGTCTTCTCTATCGGAAGAGATACTTGGGCGGCAGGGAATCCTGTGCTATTTCCTGCTCCAGTAGCCCGTTCAGCTTGGCGGAATGGACATGGCATTCCCATGAAATCAAGCAATTAGGAACAAGTATTGGGCCGTCGTCCAAGACCAATCGGAGGCGGGTGCCTTGAGGGGGTATGATTGGGTTGCCCCCACGAGGGGAGCGGCCGCCGCGCCAGGTTCCCGTTTTGAGACAACATTGCAGAAAATTCGCAACTTGGTTGCAATCTGGTGCTGCTGCGGGAGTACACTAGACAAGAATATTAGTAGTTTTAGGCTCTCATTTTCGGAACTCCCCCGAAAGAGAGCAAGTCTAACCCTTCCCCTTCCTGCCGGTGGAGATGGTCTATCGCAGGACGACTTGCTCCCATTCAACCGATCATTGGTCTGGAGGGGATCATGCGTTTCAATCAACGCGGGGAAGAAACCATTCAAGTATTAGTTGCCGACAGTGCCCGCATCCACACCCAGCTTCTCGCCGACGCCTTGAGACGGGACCCCGGTCTTGAAGTGTTCAGTGCGCCTTCGGATTCCGAAGGAGTACTGGAGGCCGCGAGCCTGCACCATTTCGACGTAGTGGTAATCAGCTCCAACCTGGATGAAGAGCCCGCTCGTGGTTTCGAGGTGCTGCGTCAGCTGCGCGCCTCCTTTCCTCAGTTACGGGCCGTCATGCTGCTGGATTCATCCAAGGAGGAGTCGATTCTCGAGGCCTTTCGGGCGGGCGCAAGAGGAATTTTCAGCCGAAACGAGTCCGCTGAGACGCTGTGCAAGAGTGTTCGCTCCGTACATCAGGGGCAGATCTGGGCCAGCAGCCGGGAGATGGCGTTTGCCGTGGAAGCGCTGGCAGCGGCCCCCGCGGTGCGCGCCGTCGATGCCAACGGTTTCGATCTGCTGTCGAAGCGCGAGTTGCAAGTTGTGCGCTGCCTGGCCGAGGGGCTTACCAATCGCGAGATCGCTGAGCGTCTGGGGCTGAGCCAGCACACCATCAAGAATTACCTGTTCCGGGTGTTTGACAAACTCGGAGTCTCCAGCCGCATTGAACTGCTGTTCATGACCTTGAGCCAGGCCAGCACCCCGCACTCCCCATCGCAGCACTCGGCCGATGAGGGCAGCAACGGCCATGACCGCCACCAAACCACGATCGCGGTATTTCACAAAGCGGCCGAGGAAGGTCTTCCCGGGGCACAGATCAGGCTTGCCCAGATGTACCTGCAAGGCCAGGGCGTGCCCAAGGACCTGGTAACCGCCTACATGTGGTACCTGATCAATGAGCACACCAGCCTTGAGATGAAAGCAGCGGTCGCCGGGGCCAAGAGGGAGCTGGCGGATCATCTGACCGCCGATGAGATTCTGGCAGCTCAGGAAAAAGCCTCGGAATACCTGAAGAAAGCGGCCAAGCCTTCATGGCATGCTGGGCGCCTTTCAAACACCATCCGAATGCTTGCTGGGGCCGCATGCGTCGCCTTGACCACTCTACCGGGCATCTTGGGCTTAACGCCGTTCTCAGCCGGCTAAGCACCCCTGAGATGATTGCCGCACGCGGGCAAAGTCTCAGCTGGCTGGTTAGCCAGCAACAATCTTGTACAGGATGCCATTCGTGTAATCCAAGACGTACAACTCTCCGCTGGTGTCCTGCCCGAAAGAACTGATAGCGGTCCCGGTTGAGAGCAGCAGGGTTGGACTCCACTGCCCGGGAGAAATTTGCCGCAGGCCCCAGATCTTGCCGCTCACATAGTCACCGAAAATATAGACGCCTTGAAGGGCAGGGATGGCGGCGCCCCGATAAACGAATCCTCCCATAATCGCCTCACCGATGGGATGGGGATATTCAGCGATCGGCAAGGTCAATCCTGTCTTATCGCATTGGGAGCCCGGAGGATAACAGTGCTTTCCCTCCATGATGTTCCAGCCGTAGTTGAGCCCCTTTTTGATAATGTCGATCTCTTCCCAGTTATCCTGCCCCACATCGCCGGCAAACAACGTCCCGGTGCGCCGATCGAAAGAAAATCGCCACGGGTTGCGCAATCCGTACACCCAAATCTCGCCCAGATCGGGCGGGCTGTTCACAAAAGGATTGTCGGCTGGAATAACGTAGGGACTTCCCGAGTCGATGTCGATCCGCAGTATTTTGCCCAATAGCGTAGTCAGACTCTGCCCGTTCTTCAACGGATCGCCTTCTGAACCACCATCGCCCAAGCCGATGTAAAGGTAAGTGTCCGGGCCAAATGCCAACTGACCGCCATTATGGTTGGGGAATGGTTTGTCGACTGCCAGGATTACACTTCCGTTGGGATCAGCTTTGTTCGGATCACTAGCCGAAACGTGGTATTCCGCGGTAATGCTCTGCAACTGATTGTTGACGA
This sequence comes from Terriglobia bacterium, assembly GCA_020073665.1. Lineage (GTDB taxonomy): Bacteria > Acidobacteriota > Terriglobia > Terriglobales > Acidobacteriaceae > JAIQEU01. The sequence continues at coordinate 3,406 of JAIQEU010000042.1, read as the reverse complement.
TGGCAGTGTAGTTAACAAAGAAGCGCCCGTTTTGCGAGTAAGAGGGGTGAAACGCCATCCCCAGCAATCCTTCTTCGCCGCCGGTCTTGACCACTGCCGTCAAGTCGAGAAACGGAGTGGCCAGCAGCACACCGTTCTGAATGATGCGGATGTTGCCACCTTGCTCCAGTACGAACAGTCTGCCAGTGCCATCGTTAGGAACCTGCAGGCCAAGTGGAGTCGTGAACCCAGAAACCACACTTTGCAGCGCGATCTTGGGTGGGGCATTTGCGGGAGAATCCGCACCCAGGCACGAGAGACTCAGCAAGCAAATTCCAAGCGCCAAAATGAGCGCGTTGTTACTCAATCGGGGGTGGTCAGTTCGCGTGGTTGTAACTGCAAGCTTCATCTCACTTGCCTCCTGCAATCTGCACCGAAAGAATGCCTCTTCGATGCGCCTCGGCTTTTGCGAGTGGCTCAGCAATTTACGGTGTCACTTTCTGCACGACCACCGGGGCAATGTGTGGGTTGAAATTGCCGTCCCCGGCGTAACGTGTTCCGATCCGGTGTGTCCCAACCGTCAGCGCAGAGGTGGTGAAACTGGCCTGGCCATTGCTTAGTGTTGCAAATCCCAGAACCGTGGCGCCGTCGCGGAATGCCACCCTGCCCGTCGGGGCCCCCACACCCTGAAGGCTTGCAGTCACGGTCATTGTGAACGTGACGGCCTGTCCAACTTGCGACGGATTAAGGGAACTCGTGGTGCTGACGAAAGTCCCGCCCGTATTCAGCAGGATGCTCAAGCTGTGGGCGCCATTCGGGACCGCCAGGTCTGGCGCTCCGTCCTGGTTGAAATCGGAAACCGAAACTGCCTTGGCTGCCCCGACCAATGTGTAGTCGACGTTGGTCTGGAACGTGCCATCGCCATTGCCTATGAACACGCTGACCGTGTTGCCATTGCCGTTTGCGGTGACCAAGTCTAGCTTGCCGTCGCCGTTAAAGTCGCCCGGCGTCGCCGAGTAAGGTCCTTTAGGCTGGGTCCGGTCACGTATTCGACGTGCGTGGGAAAGCTGCCATCGCCGCTGCCCAACAGGATGCTGATGGTGTGGCTGGTGTTGTCGTAGTTTGCCGTCACCAGATCCGCCTTGCCATCCTTGTTAAGGTCAACCACCGTCACCGAGTTAGGACGATTTCCAGTTGGATAATCCACGTGCGGCTGAAATGTTCCGTCGCCGTTTCCTAGAAGGATGCCGACTGTGTTTGTGTTGTAATTCGACGTCACCAGGTCGGTTTTGCCATCGCCGTTGAAGTCTCCTAAGGCGACACCCAGAACCTTCGCTCCGGTCGGGTAATCCACATGGGCCTGGAAGGTGCCATCGCCATTGCCCAAGAGCACGCTCACCGTTTTGTCGGTGGCATTCGACGTCGCCATATCGAGTTTGCCATCGCCGTTGAAATCTGCCACCACTACAGACACAGGAGTAACTCCCGTCGGATAGGTCACGTTAGGTTGGAAAGTGCCATCGCCATTGCCCAGAAGCACGCTCACCGTGTTGGCGTCATGGTCGGTCACGATCAGGTCCATCTTGCCATCGGCATTGACGTCGGCCACCGTCAGCGAGAGAGGACACGATCCCGTCGGAAAGAACACGCGCGGCAGGAAGGTGCCATCACCGTTGCCTAGGAACACGCTCTCAGTGTCGTCGTCGTAATCGCCCGTCACCAGGTCCAACTGGCCGTCGCCATTGAAGTCGCCGACCGCCACGGACGCCGGATCGACTCCGGTTACGTAGTCCACATGCGTTTGGAACCCGCTCGCCCGGGCTGGCAGCATCGGAAACAACAGAAACATCACTACACCGGCAGCAAGCATCGCGGCCATTCTTGTAAGAGAAGCTAGACGGGGAAACGAGCGGTTGGCGTATTTCATCGCGGACTCCTTACTGTGATCTGTCACGCGCAGTTGCAAAGCAGAGAACGTGACAACCTCAAGTCATTCTGCGAAACGACGGGGACTGTCAGTGTGAAAAAATACCGGGGCCTGCTTCGGCGGGCTGAGGGGAAGGGTTATGCAGCCGATCCAAAGGCGCAGGAAGTATGCCCTTGGGAAGATCGGATGTCAAGGTTGGCGGAGCGAATCGCGACTATCAACTTGATAGAACGGCAGGAACCGGGGAACGGCGGCTATGATCTGGGCGTCTCTGCTCTGCTGGCCGCACAAAAGGAGACCAGGGACTGCTGACCCAGGTCCAGCAAACCTCCCACTCGTACCTGTTCGGCGGGCGGACTCCGACACCCCGTTCCCGTTTGGGGAATCAGTCTGTCTTCGCGGTCCTATTTTCTTGCTGATGTGTGGCTTTAGCAGGAAGAAAATAAACGTGTAGTCATCTCGCCTCTCCGAAGCGCAGTTCCTGGCCAGGAAAGGTGCTCCCCCTGAGGCGAAGCGGTCTCTCGTCCCTACAAGCGTCCACTTCTCACCCAACCGATAGCGACGGCTGAAAAAGTCCAAAGGGAGGTGGCTATGGACAGAGGAGCAAGATCTCGCCCTTTGCACAAGCGCAATGGTTCGCTGAACTGGAGCATGGCCGCAGCGATGCTTGTGGCGGTACTGTTCCTGGGTGCGACGGTGACGGCCCAGACCTACACCGTTCTGTACAGCTTCGACGTCACTCATGGTGCCAACCCCACGTTTTCCGACCTTCTCGCCCAAGGCCAGGACGGGAGCCTTTACGGCACAACTACCATCGGTGGGGCCAGCAACATGGGCGTGGTGTTTAAGATAACGCCGAGCGGCTCGCTGACGGTGCTGTACAGCTTCGATAATACTCACGGAAACCAACCCCGCAGCGGCCTGACCCTCGGAAAAGATGGCAGCTTCTTCGGCACGACCGAACAAGGGGGCAGCTCCAACTTCGGAACCATCTTCAAGATCACCGCATCCGGTAGCCTGACCACTCTCTACAATTTTGCCGGCGGTTCGGATGGCATTTATCCCAAAGCACCTCCGGTTCAAGGTACCGACGGAAACTTCTACGGCACAACCCAAACCACTGCCTACAAGATCACGCCTGCTGGAAAGTTCACCGGGCTGGGCAACCTTCCGGGGTTTACCTTCGCGCCTCTGATCCAGGGCACGGACGGAAACTTCTACGGAGCCAGTTATGCCGGCGGTTCTCTCAACAAGGGCGCCGTCTTTAAGCTCACCTCCGCCGGAAAAGTCACGACACTCTACAATTGTGATGGCACACACGGTTTGAATCCCGTTGGCCCCTTGGTGCAGGGCAATGACGGCAACTTTTACGGCGATGGTCACGCGGGGCAGGGGAACGGCGAGGTGGACATCACCGCGCTGGAGACGTCGCTGGTCGGCACGCTCCAGCTCATCGTCCGCAAGGACATGCACCTGCTGTGGCCGCGGGCCGAGACGCCG
>JAIQEU010000029.1 GCA_020073665.1 Terriglobia bacterium | reverse complement strand
AGCAATTGCGGAACCAGTACTGCCCCCACGCTGCTGAACAACAGGCCCGAGTCGGCGTGCAAAAGAATCCGTTGCGGTGAAGGTGCTCGATCTCTTCTCTGCTCTCGCGCAGCTGCTGCACCATGCGATTGAAGTTCCGGCCCAGATCGCCGATTTCGTCATTGCGCCGCGCAAAACTCACGGAAGCGGCCAAGTTGCCTTCTCCCACCCGCTCCATCTGCTCCTGCAACTCGATCATGGGCCGCTGAATGGTCGAGGCCAGCACCACGATGATGACTCCGCAGATGGTGACTGCGCCCGCGCCGGCGATTACCAGCACGCGGTGACGTTCCGTGTCCTGCAACGACAGCGTCGACAGCAGAAACAGCAGCATGCCCGCCAGCAGCACCACCGCCACCGGCCAGATCGTCTTCAGTTGCCAGTTCACCCGCATCGAGGACACGGCGTTGGGATCCTCCGCAGCAATAGCAACGCTTGCATTATCATCCGCCCGCCTGCTCGACAACAAGGCGATCGTCCGGTCCAAACCTTCCGGGCCGATCCGGCCGGAACGGATGGGGCTCGAGCGATAGGCCTCAAAGCGGCGCGAGGCGAACCTGGTGTCCGCCTGCGCTTTCGCGTCCTGGTTCCGATCGGTTCGCTCGAGCTCAGGCATAGGCATGCAGTCCCGGCTTCAGATAGGTAACTCCGAAGAACGTGAACATGACGACGGCGAATCCCAGGATCGCAAAATAGGCGGCCCGGCGTCCTCGCCACCCGCGAGTGACACGCATATGAAGGTAGCCCGCATAGACCAGCCAGGTGATCGCGGCCCAGGTCTCTTTCGGATCCCAGCTCCAATACGAGCCCCACGTCTGGTTGGCCCAATAAGCGCCCGCAGCGATCATCAAGGTCAGAAGCGGGAAGGCAAGTCCGATGGTTTTGTACGTAATCCGGTCCAGGTTGTCGGCGTTGGGCAACAGGCGTTCCAGATCCGGGCGCCGCCACAGCAGCAGCAGATAAAGCAGAGAGATGAACACTCCGCCTACCAGTCCCGAGAGGATGAATGGGCTGGCGGCCAGGCTGGTGGCGAACAATCCGTCCGCGTCGAGGGACGGATAGCGCCCATCCCGGGCCCGCACCAGAAACATGACCAGCGTCATGACCTGCAGCAAAATGCTGATGAACACGGCCCGGTTGGCGAGCGTCAGGAAGCTATCGTTGTTCTTCCAGCGCGCCAGCCCGTACAAGACCAGCGGCGACGCGACCACCAAAAGCGTCAAGGTCATCAGCCAGCCGAGATCGGGAATCGTGACGAACAGCCGGACGCCCTTGGAGAGGAGGACCTCCGATTTTTGTTCCGGATTCCACGCCACCAGGCTCAGCCCGCCCCAATTTTCGAAGCGCGTTAGAACGATGCTCGCGTAAATGGTAAGCGTGCTCGCACTGGTCACGGCGAGGAAGGTCTCGGTCTTCATGTTGTCCTGGATCAGGAACATCATGGCCAGCGCAAAGCTCAGTGCGCAGGCCGCGTAGGCCAGCATGGCGAGCGTGACATGCACGTGCAGCCACGTCGATTGCAGGGCGGGAACCAACGGATGCACATCGGTTCGCAGCAACTGCATCAGCACGACTCCCACAATCGCCACCGGCATCGTGACCGTGCCGATCACCTTCACGCCGAACTTTTTCTCAGCGACCAGCGTGAGCGCGGCCAGCGTCCACACGAAGCTCAGCAGCATTTCATAGACACTGGCGAACGGCGGATGGCCAGCCTCATACCAGCGATGCGCCACGGCTGCCGTGTTCGCGATCAGGCCCAGCCAGGTGGCCAGCGATGCGAACTTCACATACGACTCGGTACCCGTGACTCCGAATCCCAGGTACAGCGCCCCCGCGCCGGCGTAAAAAATAAGCGCGGCAAAAAGCAGGTTCGTTTCGCTCAACAGATTGCCGCTCTTGACCACATTCAGAAATGCCATGAACAGCAGGAACGCAATCGCCAATCCGACCAGTACGATCAGGGTCATGCCGGTGGTCGGTTGCTGTTGCTCTGCTTTGACTCGCGACATAGTGCGATCCTCCAATCGCCCGGGATCAGTGCCCGGCGACGGTTGCGACCTGCTCGCTCGGAGAGGTCTTGGGAATAGTTCTCAGCGTTTCTTCCAACAAGGCAACCAGGTCATCGAAACGCTGACCAAACGCGTCCCGGTTGCGGTTGGCGCTGCCTCCGATCCAAAGCGTGTACTTGCCCGTCTTCGCGTCGCGGACCGGTACCGCCCAGAACCGCATGTGCACCACGTAAAACACGAAAGCCAACCCGATTCCCAGCAGCACCACGCCTGTCCACACCGCCCACTGGCCCGGCTCATGTGAGACTTGCAGCCCCGTGAAGTGTCCCATCTGCAGATCCGCTGGCTGGAGCTGGTAGGGGGCTTTCGAGTTGTCCGCGATTTCATCCAACGGCGGGAACCACACGTCAAAGCTCTTGCCGGACGCCTTCGAGCTCACCACCAGATGCGCTGCGGGATTGCCCAATTCGTTCGAACGCCGGTAGACCTGCCCGTCCCGCACCGCGTAGTCGGGGATGAACTCGGCGAAGCGCACCGTGGTGTCGGCATCGAGCGGAACGGTGTCGTGCACACCCAACGAGATTTCCCGTTTCTCGCCGGAACCGCTGCTCGGAGTGGCCGTGATCGAGAATTTTTCCACCTTGCCGTTCGGCCCGTAACTGGACTGGTAGAAACGCACGCCGCGATAAACCAGCGGATCGTTCACCACGATTTCCTTTTTCTCAACCTCTCTCTGGTCCTTGACCACAACCAGCTTCGACCACCACTTCTTCGGGCTCCCGTCTTTGTAATTCTCCTGGCCAGCCTGGTCGCAGCGGATGGCAAACGGCAAAGTTCTGGTTGTGCCGTCCCGCAATTCGACCGCGCTTGAAGTCTCGCCTTCGTTCAGGTTGAGCGTTCCGCGCCATCCCCAGATGCCGTCGACAACGGCACCGAAGAAAATCAGCAGCAGGCTGGCATGCACGATATAAACACCCATCTCGGAGATCCGGTGCCGCTCCGCAAAAATTCCGAAGTGGTCTTCGCGCACCACCCGCTCGGGCTTGAACCCCAAGGAGTGCAGGGCGCGCTCGGCCGCAACCAATCCGGTTTCTTCGTCCGCGATCGCCAGCGACGTCTGTGGGTAGAGCACGCGCCGGAAGCTCTCATCAGGATACTTGTAGGGGCGCGAGAAATAGCGCCACGCGTTGGGGAACCGCTCGACGGAAGCGGCGATAATGCTGCAACTCACCAGAATCATGAGCGTCAGGAACCACCATGCGTGAAACACGTCCGTCAGGCCGGTGCCATCGAGAATCCGGAGGGCTTGCGGCGAATAGGCATTCTGCATCTCGTCCGGTTCCGTGTTCGGGCGCTGCAGGACAATCGTGCCGGCGGCGGAAAAAATCACGACCAGAATCAAAAGAACCACGCCCGTCTTAATCGAAGCGGCGGTTTGCCACACCTTGCGGGCGCTTGCGCGGAAGTTCACGGCCATATTTCTCCCCCCGTCGCCTCTTCGAAATGCACGTTCCGCTCCAGATGGAGGCAGGTCGCTAATCACCTCAATTCATGGCAGTTATGAGATTCTCGAAGCCGCCGATCGCAACCGTTCTTGGGCCAAATCACGCACCCCCGTTCCGGCCATCCGAGATTTCACCCATCACCGCCCTATGGTGATGCCCGTCACGCTCCCCGGTGATTGGTCTTCTAGGGGAAGCGCCGCTCTCTCCCAAACCTGGGGGCCACCCCTCAAAGAGCGGGTGTTTCGCAGCTTTTCATGTCCGGCTCCTAAGTGATGCCGATCACAAACGAGCGTGACCTCGACTACATGCCATTTCTGGGAATCCGGGTTGAATTAAGGAAGTGGGGCGCACATGCGGCTTTCTGCCATCTCGACAACCGAAGGCAGAACTTTAGTGCGCAGCCTTACTTGGGTCATTTCACCAGTTCGAGTGTGGGAGAAGGCCCATTTAGGATCTCCACGGCACCTGATGCATTTCGCAACACATCCACCCACCTCCACCAACCTGTTTCAGGCCAGTCACTTATGGAAACGATGAAAATTTTCACAACGCCCACCCGGGCGGCGACTCTCGTGCACCATTACCAGCCGGAGACTAGGGTGAGCGCTATATCCCAGTTCGTGAGCAAGAGCAAGAGCCTGGGGCGTCCGGGGAGCCACCCCTCCCCGCTCATGGGCTCGATCCTGCGCATCGGGATGGCCCTGAGCCTGGCTGCCGTCTGTTTGCCACGTGCGTTCAGTGCCATTCACCCGGTTCCGCTCGATCCGAAGGTTGACAGCGCCAAGTGTCTCGAGTGTCACGAAGACAAGACCAAGGGCACGGCCGTTCACTCGGCCATCGCCACCGGCTGTCTCAGCTGTCACCAGGTCCGGGTCAACAAAGACACCACCCGGGTCATGCTGATCACCGCCACCCCTTACAAGCTGTGCCTCACCTGCCACGGCGACAAAGATGCCACGCAGATCAAGGGACATGTCCACCAGCCGGCAGTTCGCGATTGCCTGACCTGCCACGATCCGCACACTTCGGCCAACAAGAATCAGCTGCTGAAGGCGACTTCCGGCGAGAAGAAAGACAATCTCTGCCTCACCTGCCACACCCAAGGCACGAATGTTCCAGACAAAGGCAGCCGCCACGCCGCCCTCGATCTGGGCTGCGACACCTGCCACACGACGCACAAGACGGGCGCGGACTACACCGTGGAGAACCGATTCCACCTGACCAAAGCCACGCCAGCGCTCTGCCTTGACTGCCACGATGCCAAGGACGCGGACCTAATGAAGGCGCACCGGAATCAGCCCTTCGGTACGGCGAACTGCCTGAGCTGTCACGATCCGCACCAGTCGGCGGCACCCAAGCTGATGGCAAAGTTCCAACATCCGCCATTCGCCGACAAGAGCTGCGACATGTGTCATGCCCCAGCGAAGGACGGCAAAGTGGTGTTGACACAGACGGACGTAAGAGCACTCTGCGTAACCTGCCACGACGACAAGGCCAAGCAGATCGAGAACGCCAAAGTACAGCATCCCGGCGCGGCAGGGGATTGCACCGACTGCCACAGCCCGCATGCCAGTGCGCAACCGGGACTGCCCAAGACTGATGCCGTGAACATCTGCACCGGGTGCCATACCGACATCGGCGATTTGGGAAAGAAGGCACACCTCCACCAGCCCGTGTTTGAACAGGGATGCGCCACCTGTCACGAGCCCCACGGCGGAAACAACTTACATCTGCTACGCGCCGCAAATCCGAACCCACTGTGTCTGGAGTGCCATGGTCCGGACATTAAGCCGCAGAAGCTCGAGAAGGAACACCAAGTCGCTATCTTCGACGGCAAGGTGAAGCTGCCGGAAGATTATTTCGCGCGAGTGCCGCTGCTCCCGCTGAAGTACGGTCTCGGCCACCCGATCGACCGTCACCCGGTTGTCGACCAGGTTGATCCCACTAATCCTGAGAAGGTGCTAGTAACTCTGAACTGCGCCACCTGTCATCAGCCGCATGCTTCGGCTCAGCCGAACCTGCTGGTAAAAGACCAGGCGGCGAACGCAGCGTTTTGTGATTCCTGTCACAAGAGTGTTGGATTAAAGCAATGAGAAAACTCGGCATGTTTTCTACTCGTGACAACTCGATTCGACACACCACGGGATTCGCAGCGCTGATTTGCGTGTTAGCCATCCTCTTCGCAGGTACGGTTTCGCTGCAGGCCAAGGACAAGAAGAAAAAGGAGCCAGCTGCACCTCCGCAGAAGAACCTGCTTGAACTGCTGGATTACTCCAAGATCGTCTGGCCCAATCCGCCAGCCATCACCCGTATCAAGTATCTGAGCTACTTCTCTGGCGAGAAACGGGAGTCGAAACCAACCCAAAAGACAAAAAGCGCCTGGATGGACCGACTCTCCGGGGTTGCGGTGGGCCAAGCGTCGCCATCGGACAAGTTGTATTTCCAGCTGGTCCGGCCTTATGGCATCGGGGTCGACACTCAGGGACGTGTGTACATCGCCGACGAGAAGGTCCTCGCCATTTTCATTTATAACCCCGAAACCGGGCAAGTCGAACTGATCAAGAACGGGCAGCACGCCCGCTTCAAACTGATCACCGGACTGACGCTGGACGACTCCGACACGTTGTTTGTCTCCGACAGCGAACTGCGCCACGTGCTGGTCTTCGACAAGCAGCACAAGGCCCAGGCCAGCATCAGCCAGGGCATGTCGACTCCTGCCGGGCTGGCGGTGGACAACGAGAACCGCTTCCTCTACGTGGCGGACAGCCAGCTCGACCAGGTGCTGGTGTACGACGCCGATCCGCCCTACAAACTCCTGCGCACCATAGGCAAGCCCGGCAGCAAGCACGAGTTGACCACGCCCGGCGATTTCTCGCGCCCGACCAATGTCGCTGTTGATAAAGACGGGAATCTCTACGTCACCGACACCTTCAACAACCGGGTTGAGATTTTCGATGCCGACGGGAACTTTATCCGGGAGTTCGGCAAGGCCGGTGACGGGCCCGGTTATTTTGCGCGGCCGAAGGGAATTGCCGTTGATTCCGACGGTCACGTCTGGGTCGCAGATGCAGTACAGGATCGTGTGCAGGTCTTTACCCCCGAGGGCGGGTTGCTCATCTGGCTGGGCGGCCATGGATTGTTGCCCGGCCAATTCAGCACGCTCGCAGGTCTGACCATCGACAAAAACAACCGGGTGCTTACCTCCGAGCAGTATCCGGGGCGAGTGCAGATCTTCCGGTACTTCACGGACCAGGAAGCTCAGGCAGAGAAAGATCGGCGTGATGCCGCGCCGGACAAGAAGACGGGAAAGCCGGCGGCTAAGGAAGCCGCCGCGGCGAATCCCACCGCGACGCCGCCCAAGTGAGCGGCGCAAAGTTTAGCTGTCCGCGGACAGCTAAGAAAAGGGGCCAGATATCGGGCTCCACAGCAGTAGAAGTGACAGCTGTTACATATCAGGAGGCCTTAAAAATATATGAAGAAAACAATGGTTGTAATCGCAACGGTTCTGTTCCTCGCGGCGTTCGCGATGGCGCAGACCTACACTCTGGGCTCCGGTATCACCGGTGTTGATAAACTCGGCGCCCACCAGAACGGAGGACGCGGCTGCACGGGTTGCCATGCTCCGCACAGCGGCGCCTTCGGCGCCGGCGGCAACGCGGTCTCGGGCCAGACGGTTGATAAGACCAATGCCGGTAACTATGCTCTGTGGGGCCAGGACCTTGGTCCGCTGTATGGCGCCACCCTCACCCAGGGGGACAACGTTACCGGTGGTACAACGTTCACCACAACCCTTCCAGCATCGTCCCAATTCTTCACTTTTCCGGAGGAGATCAGCGGCATCATGATGTGCCTAAGCTGCCATGACGGCAACATCGCCCAGGGCGCCATGATGACCAACAAGTCCTACGAGCAGGCGACAGGCCTTCTGCCCCCCGGCCTGTACGGTCCGAACGCCATCCCGACCCTGCTCGGGCAGGACGGCACCGCTGCGGGTAACTACTACAATGACCACCCGATTGGGGCGCAAGCAACCCTGAAGGCGGTCGGTGTTTCCACTAAGCTTCAGTACTCGGCGACTGGATGCACTGCCCACGGCACACCATTTCCCTGCCTGAAGGACAAAGGGACGGACACCGCCTTCACTACGTTTACCCAACACTACGGCTTACCCAGCATCACCTCCAACGGGCACGCTTCACCGGTAGCGCTGCCCACGACTAACCCGGATGATGCATACCTTCTGTGCACCACCTGCCATACTCCGCACAGCATGTACGTCGCGGGCGCCAATGCTGACGCTCCGATTCACCAATTAACCACGGGCAATTTCCCGAGCTACTTCTTTATCGCGGCGCCCTACAACCCGGGTTCCAAACCGGCTCCGTCGCAGGCCTCCTCCGCCACGCAGTTCTGCCGCCAGTGCCACTACTCCGGCGCGGGTGGTTCGAACGAAGCCAGCGGAATCCTGACTGTGGACACGGCTTTCTAATTGTTTAACCCTCAGGGGAGGGATTCCCTCCCCTGGTTTTTCTAAGTCGAACGTAGGAGAAGATATGAAGACCCGGTTCAGCATCGCGATTGCAGTGGTTGTCTTGGGGCTGATTCTGGGGACCGCCACCGCTGGCGCGCAAGTGGTAGCCTCCCATGCTCCAACGCTGCCCGCCGCGAAGGCCGATCCGAGCGCCAAAACTTCCGCCATCGCACCTGCCATGACGGTCAGCGGCATGCCGGTGGCTCGGGTGAACGGCGTACAGCTTATTGATCGCGATCTGCTGCGCGAGATGTACACCCTGTTTCCCTACGCGCAGCAGCACAATGGATTCCCCAAGGAACTGGAGCCCGACATTCGACGCGGCGCGCTCCAGATGATTATTTTCGAGGAGTTGGTGTACCAGGAGGCAAAGCGCCGCAAGATGACCATCACGCCAGCCAAGCTGGCCGGCGCAGAAGCGGCCTTTCGGAAACAATTTCTCAGCCCGTCGGCTTACCAGGAATTCCTCAACAACGAAGTAAACGGCTCACAGGCCGAAATGCGGGAAAAGATACGCCGCTCCTTGTTGATTGAAGCGCTCCTTAACCAGGAAGTGACGGCGCCGTCGCGCATTACCCCTGCGCAGGCCAGAGCGCAGTACGAGAAGAACCTAGCACAGTACACGCATGGGGAGATCCTGCACATCCAGAGTATCTCGATCGTCCCGCCCAACGAGAGCTCTGCCGTTCTGAAGGAAGCCAAACAGCGGGCCGAAGAAGCCGCGGAGCAGGCGAAGCAGGCGAAGACTTACCGCGATTTTGGGCTTCTGGCTGAAAAGCTCTCCGAGGACGATTTCCATGTAAACATGGGCGACCACAAGCCGCTCGATGCCGGCGAGCTTCCTCCTCCCATTGTGAAAGCGGCAGCGAAGATGAAGCAGGGGGAGGTCAGCGAACTCATCCAGCTAGGCAACAACTACACGATCTTCCGGCTGGAGTCACGCACGCCACCCGGCACGACCCCGTTTGCTGAAGTGAAGGCGAAATTGCAGTTGGAGATGCAGAAGAAAAATACCGAGCAGCTCCGCTCCGCGCTGGCGCGGAAACTGCGCAAGAACGCGAAGATTGAGACGCTTTAGTAAGGACGAAGACGATGTACCGGCGATCATGGGTAACGCTCCGAAAAATTCGGCAGGTCGGCGCCCTGGCGTTGCTCGGGTGTGCCATGAGTGCGCAGGCCCAAGTCGCCGTTGGCGACAATCTGAACATGACCCTGAACGGCGATGTGGCCATCGGGTATTCAGGCGATTTCGGGAATAATGGATCGGGCCACGGCCTGTACGGTGCAGGCACGGGGCAGCTGTCCGGCTACTTCTACCAGCCCAATTTTCTCTCCTTCAACATCCGCCCGTTCTACAACCGGAACCAGGACAACAGTTCTTACACCTCCGTTCTCCGCGACACCGGCGTGGATGCCTCCGCCAATATCTTCGGCGGAAGCCATTTCCCTGGTTCCGTCTCTTACAGCAAATCGTTCGTCAATGGCAGCCAGTTTGGAATTCCCGGGACCACCGGTTTAATTGCGGACAGCTCGACCCGAACTTTTTCGGTAACCTGGAGTGAGCTCCTTCCCAACCTGCCCTCGCTGACGGCAACCTTTGGGGATACCTCCAGTTCCTCCTCCATCCAGGGCGACGCGGGGACAACCGACTCGGCATCGCGAACTTTCAATCTCTTGTCGAATTACAAGATAGACGGGTGGGGTCTTACCGGTTTTCTAACTCACCAGAATTTTAGCGTAACATTGCCGTCTTTTCTTTCACCAACCAACTCCCGTTCTGAATCCTCGGGCACTTCGTACGGCGTTTCGGCAACCCATCCCTTGCCTTTTTCGGGGACCTTCCTGGCCGGGTATAACCGGACAAATTACAGCAGCGAGACCGGAACATATCTTAACAATGGCTCCACAGATACAGCTGAGACAACCGTCGCCTTCCAACCGACTGGAAGATTCACGGTGAGCGGACAGGTGCGCTACACCGGCAATCTGATCGGAGCCTTGCAACAGTCTTTCTTTCCCGGCGGGCCGCCGCCTCTACCGACGAATGACGTTACATCGCATGGTATATCCCTGAACACTTTTGGGACTTACAACCTCGGACACGGCTTCATTCTGATCGGCTACGTCAACCGCCAGACGGAAACATTCGAGGGCATCGACTCGAGTAGCACACGGGCTGGCGGGACTCTTACGTACAGCTACTCGCGTCCCCTGTTCGGCATGCTCTACGTCAGCTTTGGCATGGTGAATAACGCCAGCAACACAGGGGGAGGCAGCCTTGGGTACGTCGGCAACGTGTCACTCAAGAGGCAGCTAGGCAGATGGCAGTTGGATACCGACTTCTCCTACGCACAGAATGTCCAGACCATCATCAACTCATATACCACCAGCAATTACAGCTACGGCGCTATGGTCCGCAGGAAGTTTGGCACGAATTCGAACTGGACCGCATCGTACCGGGGCATCCAAACCGGGCTGACGCAACTCCCCGGATACAGCAATCGCGCCGACAATTTTATAACCATTCTAACCAGGGGAAGGTATGCCATCTCCGGAAGCTACGCGAAATCGCACGGCACGGCGCTCTTGAGTACCGCCGGGGTACTAACACCTACTGCACTCGCACCCCTGATCGGCCCAGACCAGGCGGTGTACGACGGAACGGCGTATGGCGCGGGCTTGTCCGTTACCCCCCTGAAAAGGATGATCATCAACATCAACTGGTACCGGACGCGCTCGGACACGCTGACAGCAACCACGTTTTCGGTCAACAACAGCGAACGCTACTACGGCCAGATGCAGTACAATCTGCGCAAACTCTCGTTCCGAGCCGGCTACTGGAGGGTTTATCAGGGCATCGGCGCTACCGGGCTTCCGCCCACAACGCGCAACACGTATTATTTCAACATCTCTCGATGGTTCAATATCTTCTAACCCGCACGTGCGCGAGAAGACCGCGTTATGCGGCGTGGGCCCTTCTAATCGCCATCCTGCTGCTGCACCCTGCCCTGTTTGCCGATCACAAAAAACCGCAAACTGCCACGCCTGCCCCTGCCGATCTGTTGCTGGAAGGAGGGCGCAAGCTCAGCTTTGAGCGCGTCCTCAGTTCGGAGCGCGATATTCGCGGCAAACCGGGATTCTGGAAAAAACTGGTGGACGTGGTTGCGGGCGAGCCGGAGTACAGGCGGATGGTCCGGCCTTACGGCGTGGCGGTTGACTCGCACGGGCGCGTCATCGTCACCGACCCAGGGCTGGGCGGGATCCATATCTTTGATGCGGAGCAGCATAAGTACAAGTTCCTGGAGCGCAGAGAGAAATCAAGAGACTCCATGCTGGAGCCGCAGTGCATCGCGATTGATGCGAACGACAACATCTATGTCACGGACTCCAAGGCCGGAAAAGTGTTTGTCTTCGAACCCAGCGGCAAATACAAGGGGGTGCTCGGCAGCATCAAGGGTGGGGAAGGATATTTTAAACGTCCCACGGGAATTGCAATCGACCGCGAGACGCAACAGATCTACATCACCGATACGCTTCGTGACCGCGTGTACATCCTCGATGCGAGCGGGCAGGTGTTGAAGACGATTGGACAGCACGGCGAAAAGAACGGCGAGTTCAATCTTCCGACAGAGTTACTGATCAAGAACGGTGTCCTGGCCGTCGTGGACGCCATGAATTTCCGCGTTCAAACTTTCGATCGCAAAGGAAACTTCCAGAGCTCGATCGGAAATTTGGGTGATTCCGAGGAGGCGCTGTTCCGGCCGAAGGGAATCGGTCTTGATTCTGAGAATCATATTTATCTGGTCGAGGGTCTCTGGGGTATGGTGCAGGTATTTGATCGCGAGGGGCAACTGCTCTACTACTTCGGCAAGCGCGGCAAGGGACTGGGCGAGTTCCAGCTTCCGACGGGCTTGTTCATCGATCGTAACGATCGGGTCTACGTGGCCGATTCCTACAATCGTCGGGTGCAGGTTTTCCAGTATCACGGCATCAAGTTGAGCGCACAAGGAGCGAAGCCATGAAAGCCGGCGTCCTGGCATTTCTGTGCGCGGTTGCAGGCGTTGCGCTGGCTCAGTCGGGTGATGTGTTGGGATCTCATGACCTCTCTATGAGTGGAACGTCGCGGATCAAGGGACAGATGTCCGCGGCCTGCCTTTACTGCCACGTTCCGCACTCGGGCCTTGGCAAGGGGCCGCTGTGGGGGCAGACGTTCTCCTCTGCCGTTTACTCACCCTACGTCAACAGCACTGAGCAGAACGCGTCTGTACCGCCGGAACTCGGCCAGGCGAGTTCCCTGTGCCTCAGCTGCCACGATGGAACGGTAGCCGTGGGGCAGGTGATTCCGTACGGGCCGTACGCGATGACGGGAGCCATGCCGAAAATGGGCACGGACCTGCAAAGCACGCACCCCTTCAGTCTGCAGCTTCCGATGAAGGATTCAGCGAACCTGGTGGCCAGCCTGGTGGCAAGCGGAACCACCAACGACCCGACTCATTCGGTCAAACTGATCAACGGTAGCGTGGAGTGCACCAGTTGCCATAATCCCCATATCCAGAGTGTGGACAGGCAGTCCCCGAACTTTCTGGTGCGAGACAACCTGAAGGGCGCGGTGTGCCTGGCATGTCACGAAACCAATCCGCGGACGGTAAACGGGTACGACAACATACTCACTACGTGGGTGACCAGTGTACACGCCAACGCAGGTAACATGGTCAATCCGAATGCGGGTCTGGGGGGATATAACACAGTGGCTGAATTTGCTTGCAGTTCATGCCACCTTACTCATGGCGGGGCCGGCGCTAAAGGACTGCTGCGCGCAGGCAACGAGACCGATTGCATTACCTGCCACAACGGCGGCTCAAGCCTGTCACCTGTAGCGCCCAACGTTTTCGCGGAATTTGCGAAGGTTGGAGCGCATCCATTTTCGACGCCCACTGGAACGCATGACGCGGGTGAGGGTGTGCTGCTGAATCAGAGCCGACACGCGACTTGCGCCGACTGCCACAATCCTCATTCAGCCAACCAAGTCGTGACCTTTCCCCTTCCGCCGTCGATCCGGACGTCACAGAATGGTATTCCTGGAATCAGCGCCTCGGACGGTATCACAATCCTGAAACCCGCCGTGAATCAATACGAGAATTGCTTGCGGTGCCACGGAAACAGTACCGGGAAGACCACGAATCCCGCGGTATTCGGATACCTGCCGGTTTGGGCTGTCTCTTCAGCAGATCCTTTGAATATCATTCCACAGTTCAGCCTCACCGCAACCTCCAGCCATCCGGTGACCCATGATCGCACCAGCCCGCTGCCCCAGCCGAGCCTGCGTCCGAACATGCTGAACGAAGATGGTTTGACTCCTGGTCGCGCGATGGGCACTCGCATTCTCTGTACCGACTGTCACAACAGCGACGATAATCGCGAATTCGGCGGTACGGGCGCGAACGGGCCCCACGGCTCCAGGTGGCTGCACCTTCTGGAACGCCGCTACGAGTTTAGCCAAACCACCCTGCCGGGCGGGACTATCACCAACTTGTTTCCCACGCCTGATCTAAGCGTAGCGGGTCCCTACGCAATGTGCGCTAAATGCCACGACCTATCCCAGGTGCTGGCGGATACAACCTTTACCAAACACTCCGAGCATGTGAGTTCGGTTGGCGCCTCCTGCTCGGTGTGCCACACCGGCCACGGCTTAGGCAGTCAGAATGCGGGGATTACCGGTGAGAGACTGGTGAATTTCGACATCGGCGTGGTTGCGCCGAACGGAACGACTCCGATCACCTACAATCGCGCCACCCGAAGTTGCACATTGACCTGCCACGGGGTTGCGCATACCAACTTCACCTACTAGTAGGCTAGTGGCCGTTGGTCAGTGGCGAGTGTTTGTTCCGTTCAAGCTCGGCCGGGGTTTTGGCGGCGGTGTCTTTCGCCCGTGAGAGGAGCCGGTTTCTTGCTCAGACTTCAAAACCGGCGGTCGGCAGGTTTTCCTGTCGACGGTGGGCTCGACTCCCACTCGCTTCCGCCATTTGTTCCCAACGAGTTAGGTGTTTATCTCGTGGAGTCTCAAACTGACATTTGCCTTCAGAATGGGTTTGCTGTGATGAAAACGTGATAAAACCAAACGGCTGATAGCACTGCCAATGGAAATGATGGGAGCTGGTGCCGTCACCATAGCGGAGCAGACAGCGCGTGGTGTCGTGAGCAAGGTTTCGGCAGAACTGCGTGAGGAAGGTCAGATCGCGAGCTCGCCAGAACCCATGGCCGTTATCGCGGCGCTCAGTGCGCACCACGTTCTGGAAAGGATGCCCTATCCAGCGGGCACGGTGCGATTCGAACATCAGCAGTACCAGGAATTCTATGCAGCTTCACAGCTCGCATGGCGCATCCGGGAGCTTGCCGGAAAAGGAAACGCAAGAGATACTCGAATTCACAAAGAAATACATCAACGAGCCTGCATGGGCGGAGCCACTGGGGATGGTTGCCGAGGACATCGGCGCCGCGGCTTTGAAGGCGCCTGAAGATGCAAGCGCAATTAAGGCCTGAGCGCTGCTTGTGTCGAAGGCTTTTGACTGCGACCCGGTTTTCGGGGCCGATCGCAATGAAGTATTGGTTGTCTTGCTGGCCGATCTCGTGAATGGTGCAGATGTTCGGATGATTGAGCGCGGAAGCCGCACGAGCTTCGCGCCGGAAACGCTCCAGTGCCTGTGGGTCTTGCGCCACGTCGTCAGGCAGGAATTTCAAGGCGACAAAGCGACCTAGATCCGTGTCCTCGGCCTTATAGACAACGCCCATACCGCTCCCGCCCAGCTTCTCGATTATGCGGTAGTGCGAAATGGTCCTGTCGATCACTGGCGCGGAATCTTACGTCTGTGGAACAGGTAAGTCAATGAAAGCCGTGGAGTTGGCGGCAACGCAAGAGGATGATTGGCGTTAAATCGCCATATCACTCATTGAGGGGTCGGCCCCCTCCCGGGGTCAATGAGTGTAAACGCCTTCCATGAGAAGGCCGGTCGGAGTCAAGTGGGTTCTTTTGTGTTTTCGTTGGACAAGATTTTTTCTCCCCGCCGAGTCGCCAGCACTGTCGCCACCCTTCCATCCGCACTCTCCGTGAGCGATTTGTTCGCTCGGTGCCAGTTAGGTGTTCTCGTTTCAGCCGGTGCTGCCACCTGATTATCGACCTGCAGTTCCGTGTCACGATGGAACCTGGGCCAGGCGATTGACGCAGTCACCGGAACTCGGCGTCTTGGCTTTTGATTTTCCTTTCCCGAAAATGTTTTTGTTTTACGCTGCCATTGCTAACCGACCTGGCTCGCTGTTGGGTAACGGTTCGTACACTTCTCCGCTGACCCACAACCGATGCAGCAACACCGCCAACTTGCGTGCCGTGGCGATGATGGCTCGTTTCTTTCCGCTCTTCCCGCCGCGCTCGGCCAGCTTCAAGCCCCAGCGCCGCAGGTCGCTGTCGGCGCCAAACGGTCCCAGAATGTGGTGTGCGCCCTGCACCAGCAGCGTTCTGAGATAGGGGTCGCCTTCCTTGCTGATGTGCATCTGCGGCTCGCTCTGCCCGGAGTTTCTCCGTCCCGGCTGTAGCCCCAGATAGCAGCCCACGTCGCGGCTCTTGCGGAAACGATGCGCGTCTTCCAGCGTCAGCAGGAAGGTCAGCGCGATCAGCGTGCCCACTCCCTTCACTTGTTGGAGCAGCGCCACCTGGGGGTAGCTCCGCTCGGCTAGTTCTTCGATCTGCTCGTTGTACTCCGCGATCCGCTCGCTCAGCGACTCGATTCCCGCCAGCAACGGCTCCAGGGCCCGTTGCAGTTCTGGGCTCAACCCTTCCGCTTTTTCCGGATTCATGTTGCGCACATTGCAGCCGCGCAGCCGTTCGCCGTAGCTCTTGGCCAGCCCGCGAGCCGTGCTCACCAGCGCCGTCCGCGCTCGCACCAATCCGGCTCGCGCCCGGATCACCGTCAGATCCGCTTGCGCCTTCGCGCTGCGATGCTTCACCGGACTCAGCAACTGCGGATCGATCCGAGCCAATCGCGCCAGCGTCTGCCCATCCAGTCGGTCATCTTTCTTCCGGCTCTCCCCGATCAAGCGCACGTTGCGCGCATGCGCCACGATCACTTCATGTCCCAACTCGCTCAGTAATCGACTGATCCACGGCGAATGCATTCCCGTTTCCAGCGCGATCCGACAGCGCGGCATGGCCCCGAATGCTTCCTTCATGCCTTTCGGAGTCGTGCTGAGTTTCTGCTCCAGGACAATCGAGCCCGCTTCCTCCAACACACAATACCAACTCGACCGATCCCCCAGATCCAGCCCCATCGTCAGCTTCTGTTCGGAGAAATTCTTGCCCTGCTTTGCCGCTGCGGTGCTAACCTTCTTCATTGCCGGTCTCCTTTTTATCTGTGCTTCGAGCACGTCGATAACTTGGGTGCGTACAGCATCCCGCCGGAGACCGGCCTTCTCATCCCATCTGATTACGTCAATTGACACCGCCTTGCGCGTCCTTAAAGCCAGGTTCGTGCTTCGGCTCGCCCTATTTCTGGCATCCTTCCGTGGCGCTCTTATTACGGCACTCCATCGCCAGGTTCTGACATCCGTTTGGCCCCCCATGATCGCAACTGCGACGGAAGAATGCTATCGCCCTGCCTTCGTCTTTCTCCACTCCTTCGCCATTCAGATACATCACCCCTAGGTTGTTGCACCCTGAGGGGTCTCCTCCGTCGCAAGCGCGCAGGTAAAGCGACGCGGCTCGTTTCTCATCTTTGGGCGTACCCCGGCCGTTGGCATACATAAAGCCTGCGTCGTGACAAGCCTCTGAGTCGGGATCGTTGGCGTCTTCACAGGAACTCTGAAATAGCTCGAGGGCTCTCCGGTCATCGCGTGCGACTCCCTGACCTGCCGCATAGAGAGAACCAAGGTTATAGCAGCCATCCACGAAACCGGCTTTGCAGGCCCGCTCGTACAGTGCAGCGGCTTTCTTGGCATCTCTCTTGACTCCCGTGCCGTTCAAGTAGTCCGAACCTAGGTTGTTGCACCGGTTATCGGCATCGCAACTGCGCTGCGCCAACTGGACCGCCCGCTTCTCATCTCGTGGGACGACTACACCTCGCAGATAATACCCAGACAGATTGGCGCATCCCGCGGAACTACCTGCATCACACGCACGTTGATCAAATTCCAAAGCTTTCCTCTCGTCTTTCGCCGTGCCTTTGCCGAAGAAATACATTGTGCCCAGACTGGCACATCCCTCGGGACTACCCCCATCACAAGCACGTTGCAGGAAAGCGAAGGCCGATTTCTCATCGCGAGTTACCCCTCCCGTGCCCCGCATGTACATCCCCGCCAACTCGGAGCAACTTTTTGCCTCCTTTCGCTCGCAGGCAGCTGTAAGTTGAGTCACCTTGTCACCGGATTCCTGCGCGAAGACGATCTGGTTGGTTTCTAGCAGGAGCAGTGCTGCGACGGAAAAACTGAACGCCATGGCCAGGAGGATTGAGGGAAAAGGGTTCACGGGAAATCTCCCGACCGCAGGCTGGAATACGTGCTGCAATGTTTCACTAAGGCGTTTCATAGTCGCCTCCATGAACCAACGTCGGTTGAAGCAGAAGGATCCGTTTCCTGCGACTTCGGGCCTTTGCCTCAGGGGTGTGCGCGTCTCAACGGGCGGGAAGTGCTCTTCGGAGAGGCGGGTACGCCTTCATGCCAACATAAACGGCTGCATTCTGTCAGTGAGAAGGCTCACATCTTGATGTGCAGTCGTGAGTTACGACACAAAGCCAGTCGTTGTTGTTGAAACATCCCCATTACACTCCAAACCCCTCCCGCGCCAGGTCAATGCGTGCTAGCGCCCGGGTTCACCAGTTACTTCGAGCAGCCCGTCCGGAAAAAATCAGTCTCGCAGGACACGCGCGGGGTCGGTCCGACTTGCCCGCCACGCCGGCAATAGACAAGCCAAGGTGGCAGCAGTGGTCATCACTACGAAGGCCAGTCCGAATACTCCCGGATCGTGAGGGCTCACGTTATAGAGAAGCTGTCCTAGTAATCTCGTCACAGTCAGCGCTATCACCATGCCGACGAGGACACCTCCTGCGGTTAATCGCAGGCCGCGCGACATGACGAACCGGAGCAAGCTGGCCGGGTCGGCGCCAAGAGCCATGCGAAGGCCCAATTCGCGCGTGCTCTGTGCAACAGCGTAAGACATCACTCCGTACAGGCCAACGCCGGCGAGGAGCAGCGCCAAGCCTCCCAAAATCGAAACCAAGGTGACCGCTACCAGTTGTGGCGACGTCGAGCGGTTTACTTGTTCCTGGAGTGTGATCATCTCGTAAAGCGCAAGGTTTGCATCCAAAGCGTGCACTTCACGAACCAGCGCGGCCAGCACGCTCGGCAGCGGTTGGCTCGTGCGGATATTCAACGCCGGTCCTCGTACAAAATCCTGCCGGAGCGGCACGTAAAAAAATGGCCTTGGAGTCTCGCGCATGCTCTCATACTTCGAATCGGCGGCCACACCTACCACTCGTGCCCAGCCGCCCTTCACTTGCACTCGACGGCCGACAGGATCCTGCCCGCCCCAGTATCGCGTCATCATGGTTTGATTCACAATGGCGACCAGCGGCGCGTTTTCATCGTCAGTGCGTGTGAATTCGCGCCCGAAGAGAAGCGGGATCCCTAAGGTGGCGAAATAACCCGGACCGACCTGGTTGTACTCAATCGCAGGTCGTTCCTCCGGTGGAGGTTGGTAGCCATCCACAGCAACTGACGTGGAAGAGTATGTACTGTAGCCCAATGGCGTCACCCGGGCGAATGCGACGGAATCCACCCCCGGAAGCGCGCTGAGCCGGTCAATCAGTTCGTCTTGAAAGACTTTGGCTTGCGTCGCGTTGTATCCCGCTGCCGTGAGCGATACGCCCGTCGTCACCACTCTCGTCGTGATAAAGCCCGGGCTTGTGGTTCGAATCTTTTGCAAACTCTCGAGCAAAAGGGCCGATCCTACCAGCAAGATGAAGCTCAAACAAACCTGGAACACGACCAGGCACGAGCGCATCCACCCTTTTCCCCGGGCACCGACCACACCTGAGGACTCGGCTTTCAATGGCTCGGCAATATCGAGGTTGCGCGTTTGAAACGCCGGAATCAACCCCACGATCAGCGTCACGATCAAGCAAATACCAGCGCTCCACGACATCACGCGCGCGTCGATTTCCCCGGGCAGGTACATTGCAACGCCCGAGCGCGCTGGTAACAAGAGCACCAGCACGTGCCTGCACCAGTACGCCGCCAGAAGTCCGCCGCCTGTGCCCAGCGCCGAAAGGATCAGACCTTCGGTGAGAAGTTGCTTCAACAACCGCACCCGGCTGGCTCCAATCGCCAGTCGGACGCTCATTTCGTGACGCCGGGCGAATGAGCGGACCAGCAGCAGATTGCTCACGTTCGCGCAGGCGATCAGCAGAACAAAAGCGACCACAGCCCCCATGACCTCCAGTGTCGGCAGCAGGGTGCTGGCGTTGTTGAATGGCGTCTGCCACAACGGCCAGACCCCGACTCCACGCCCGCGGTTTGTGGCTGGGTAGCTCGTCTCCAATCGCGCTGCAATTGCCGAGATCTCTTGCTGGGCTTGTGTGCGACTCACACCCGGCTTGAGTCGTACGTACGCTTCAATCCATCGCGCACCGCGATCCTCAAGTTTGTATCCGCCGCTCTCGAAGGTTTCCTCCATGGACGCCGGCACCCAGAACTGCATCGCCCAGCCCACGAACGTCCCGTAAAATCCCTCGGGGGCGACGCCGATGATGGTGTGCGGTACGTTATTGAAGCGCTGCATCTTGCCAATGATTTCTGGGTCACCTTTGAAACGATTGCGCCACAGCTGATAGCTGATGACTACGACAGGATGGGAGTCGTTGCCTACATCCTCGCCCGCTTCGAAGCCACGCCCGAGAATAGGATGAACTCCGATTACGTCGAAATAGTTGGAGGAGACGATGCTTCCGGTCGCAGTCTCCGCGCGGTCTCCGATACTCAGCGTGCTGCCGGTAATCTTGCTGACGAAGGATTCCTCACATAATGTGCAGTTCCTCCGCAAATCAAGGAAGTCTGGCCATGAAAGGCCCGTCGCTCCACTCTCGCCCCGCGCCGTTCCCGCAAGAGCCAACAGTCGCTCTTGGTGCGCGACTGCGGGATAAGGACGGAATAAGATCCCTTCGACCCAACTGAACACTGCGGCATTCGCACCAATGCCCAAGGTCAAGCACAGAATTGCCAGTGCAGAAAAGCCGGGGCTGCGGCGTATTTGCCGGAACCCGTAACGCAAATCCTGGACCAAGTCCTCCAGGAACCTTCCCCCGCGGGCATCGCGGCACTGCTCTTCGATCTGCGTGATCCCGCCCATCGCGCGCACGGCAGACCCGCGCGCTTCCTCCGGGGACATGCCTTTCGCGATGTTCTCCCTGATTTGCAGCTCAAGATGCTCGCGAAGCTCTTCCTTCATTTCTTGATCAACCTGCTTGGGATAGAAGAAGGAACGCAAGCGCGGCCGCAAGGAATAGAGCCACTGTTCGATGTCCATATTCAGGCCTCTTTGAGCCGCACGATGCCCGAGATCGCCGACGAAACCCGGTTCCAGTTGGCGGTTTCTTTTTCGAGCTGCTTCCGGCCCAGCGGCGTCACGGAATAAAGCTTCGCGTGCCGGTTGTTTTCACTCGATTTCCACTGGGCCCGAATCCATCCGCGATGCTCGAGCTTGTGCAGTGCAGGATAGAGGGAGCCGTCGCTGACACCGAGGACATCGCTGGAAATCTGTTTTAGGCGTTGGCTGATGGCCCATCCGTTCAGAGGCTGCAGCGCCAGTATTTTAAGGATCAGCATGTCCAGCGTCCCCTGGACAAGGTCGGGTGGCTTACTCACAACGGCCTCCTCTCGGTTACCGAGTTATACTACCGCCGCTCCCCTCGGTTAGCAAGAGGTCGTCCCAAAAAGCCCTTACCAAACGGTTGGCGATAAATCGCCATAACGCTCATTGACCCTGTTCTGAGTGCTAAGGCCTGTCAGCGTCCAAATATCGCCATTACACTCATTGACAACCTGGGACAGGCCCGTTTCGGGCAATAAGGTCAATGAGGGTAATCGCTTGATTACAACAGTCATTCACCTGCCGCAACAATTATCCAGAATGCAAGCGTCCCTAGCGCAGAAACGGGGGAGTGCCAGCGCAGCGTATTCGGTCGTACACATACCGCTTGTGCCAAAGAGGATTACGGCAAGAGAAAGCAAGGCGCCCCATCGTCCGGTGCCTTGGTCTGGAGAGTTTTCTCCAAATTGCGCACCTGCAGGTGTCTGATTCCTGAGCTTAGTTCGGCCTTTGGGCCGCGGCGGCCTGTTTCTTGGCGTGGGCAACGAGCGCGGCGAAACGGGGATCTCTGCGGAGCGACTTTAAATCGTCGTCTTCTTCCATGTGCAGCGCCGTGTTCGGCTTTAGCCCGTGCCCCACCACTTCGCCTAAGAGCGCCATCGCCTTGTCGCGGTAACCCTGAATAGCTGCCAGACAGGCAAGATTGTAAGTGGAATCTGCAGTGTAAGCGTTCGCTGGGCCCAAGACACGCCGTTGAATCGCACGATTCTCAAGGTACAATTCCTCCGCCTCGTTGTACCGACCTTGCTGAGTCAGGAGTACAGCCAGGCTGTTTCTCGTGTTCAGAGTGTCCGAGTGCTCTGGTCCGAGGACGTGGCTTTCAACGGAGAGAGTCTCGCGAAATATCTTCTCCGACTCAGCGTATTGCCCTTCCCGGCGAAGTATCGTAGCGAGGTTGAACATTGCATTCAATGTGTCCGGGTGCTCCGGCCCAAAGACACGGCGCTCAATGGCGAGCGCCTCGCGCTGCAGTTTCTCTGCCTCGGGATAATGTTCCGGCTCTCCCCCCATCCAGAGATAGGAAACCAGGCTATTGGTTAGAAGCAGAGTCTCCGGGTGTTCTGGTCCAAGGACGCGGCGATCGATGGCGACTGCATCGCGCTCTAGCTTCACGGCCTCCTCGTTCCTGCCTTGAAAGGTCAACACGGCCGCCAGTCGGCTCATTGAGCGTACAGTGTCCGGATGTTCGGGGCCGAGAACACGGTTTCGCACAGTGAGCGTCTGCCGCTGCAATTGCTCCGCCTCGGCATAGTGCCCTTCCTCCAGGAGAATCACGCTCATAAGACTCATGGACGTCAGGGTCTCGGGATCCTCTGGGCCCAGCACCTCGCGCTGTAGCTCGGCCGCTCGCGCGATCAGCGACTTTCCTTGAGGGACTAGCCCGAGACTGTCGTACACCTCTCCCATGACGTACATCATGTGGGCCCGTGCTTCAGGATCCTTGGCCAGGCTTGTATCAATCTGCTGCGACGACTTGTCCAGGATCGCCCGGGCGGTAATGCTGTTCCCGCGCGCTTCACTCGGATCCGAGACCTTAAACATATTCGTCATGAAGTCTGTGATCCGGCTGGCGCGGTCGCGTTCGCGAAAGGCCAAGTCCCGCTGCTGTCGAGCTGCCCGGGCTTGAATCAGTGTCCCCGTTAGGCCGGCTATCAGAGCGACTAACGCCAGTGCCGCCAGAACTACCGCAGTACGGTTCCGGCGCACGAATTTCGCAGCGCGATATGCGAAGATGTCTGGGCGCGCGCTGATGGGCTCGTGTCTGAGATACCGCGCAAGATCATCAGCCAGGGCCGTAACCGAGGCGTAGCGCTCCTGCGGATTTTTCTTCAGCGCCTTGGCCACGATCGTATCGAGGTCCCCGCGCAGCAAACGCCTGAGCTTCTCGGGCGTGGCAGTGCGCCGAGCGGCATTGCTGGTGGTGACCTCGGCATTCGCTTTTGCGGAAGTCACGGCATCCGACGGCCGCGTGGGCTCGGTGTCCACGATGGCTTTCACCAGGTCCGCCGGAGTGTGTGGGCCACTCCCCGCCGGATGCTGTCCGGTCAGCAGCACATAGAGCAGCACGCCTAAGGCGTAGACATCGGTAGCGGTGGTCGCCGCTTCACCGGTTAATTGCTCCGGAGCGGCGTACTGGGGCGTCATCGCCCGCCCGGCTTCGAGCGTCAAAAGCGTGGCGGCTCCGCCTTCCCCGTCGCCCTCCAGCAGCTTGGCAATGCCGAAGTCCAGCAGCTTGACCTGCCCGTCGGTTCGGACCAGCACGTTCGAAGGCTTGAGGTCCCGATGCACGATGAGGTTGGCGTGGGCATGGGCCACTGCGGCGGTGACGTCGAGGAAGAGCCGGATCCGTGCCTGCACGTCGAGCATGCGCTGGTCACAATACTGGTCAATGGGGTCGCCCTCGACATATTCGAGGACCAGATAAGGCTGTCCGCTGAGGGACACCCCCGCATCGGCCAGCTCCGCGATATTAGGATGCGCTAGGCGCCCCAGGATGCTGCCCTCACGTTTGAATCGCTCTTCGCCCCCGCGGCCCAGCAGCGCAACGTTCAGGAACTTCACCGCAACTCGCCGCTCGAAGCGCCCGTCGCTGCGCTCGGCCAGCCACACGCTCCCCATGCCGCCCTGGCCAATCTGCGAGAGCAGTGTGTAGGGGCCAAGGGTCTGGCCGGCTAATCCCGGCGCGCTCGGCAGCGCAGCCGGGCCTCTCTCCAGGAAGCCTTCTTGGGCCAGCACTCGGTGCTCGTCGAGGAGCACTGCCAACTGGGCCGCGAGGGCGGGATTCTGCTCACCGAGCGAGGCCAGCCAGGCGGCGCGCTCATCGGCGGTCATGGCGAGCGCCTGGTCTAGGTACGGGCTTAACGACTGCCACTGTTCTGGCGTGAGTGTGGACATGGGTTCCTCAGAGCGAAAGATCGGCGCGGATTTTCCGGTGGAGATAAATGCGCGCTTTCTCCCAGTTCCGCTGCACCGTACGTTCAGACACGTCCCGCAGGACGGCAATTTCCGTGAATGTAAACCCGCAGAAGAACTTCAAGTCAACCAACTCGGCGAGGGAAGGCTCCACTTTGCCGAGTTCGTCCAGTGCTTCGCTGATTTGCACCAGCTCCCGGTGGTCCACCGCGGCTTCCATGGACTGGGTATCGAGCGAAGTAATCTCAAACAGCCCCCCGCGTTTCTGGGCATGCCGTTCCCGCGCGTGATCAATGATCAAACCCCGCATCACGCGCGCCGCATATCCCATGAATCGCGCCCGGTCGGGAAACGATGGGCCGTCGCGTCCAGCCATATCGAGATAGGCTTCGTGCAGAAGAGTCGTAGCGCTGAGGCTGATCGCTGCGCCCTGCCGTGCGAGTTCGCGCTTCGCCATCCGGTGCAGTTCGGAATAGAGCGTTCCAAAAAGCGCTTCAGCAGCGGCACTGTCACCGCCCTCGGCTGCACCGATCAACGCCGCAATTCTGGACTCCACACGCCCCCTTGTCCGTCGCGGTCGTTTGACGGGCTGCTAGCCTCTCGCATTTTCGAGAAACCGTCAAGATGGTTATATGCGCCCCAAGCGTCCCTGGCCGAATAACGCCAGTCCTTGGAAAGACGCCGACCCTGACCGTCCTGATCCTAGTCGCGCAAAGCTGCAATGGTCCGCTACATGGGTTCCCATGAGCACTTCGCACAATTGACTGGACTGCGTACCCCGAGCACCCTGTCAGGAACGAGCACTCGGCAGAAACCTTGCTACTCGGCACTTTTGATCCGAGCCAAGCAACCAAGCGATAACTCCTGGATGGTCGGCTAACCGGAAACTGGGGGTTATTGGCGAAAATCGTCATTACACTCATTGATTGGGTTGGGCGATGTTGAACCGGCAGGGACCCACATCCGTCCGCGAACCCTGATTTTTCAGTTTTTCGCGAACTAGCCGGAGAATACGGGACGCTGCAGCAGCAAGACACCCATGCCTACGGTCTGCTGCTGCAGCAAAACCCGAGCAAAACCTTACCTCATTCGGTGCCGTTCCCGTTGGTACCGCGGGCTGACACCCAAGAGGCGCTCTTGTCCCTCGGTTGTGCCCTCATCTGTTGGAACTTTCTCTTGAGATGAGCTTGCCCTGGACTTTCTAGCAAGCCCAATAAGACATCGCTGCCATTTGCCTTTCGTTCGGTGTCGCGCGTCACAGCGGTAGAGGGGGGAGGCGAATACGATTGAAGTGGACCATCAAGAGCGCCGAGCCCAGCCTGATGACCCGACGCCGGGAGTGTTTATGCCTACCACTGTTCCGCAACTTGCGCTCGCACTCCGCAACATTCTGGTCGCGACCGATTTTTCTGCGTGCTCCGAACGCGCCCTCCTGCACGCCATAGCTGCGGCTCATCATTGCGGTTCTACGCTGCATTTCGTGCATGTCGTGCAACCCGAGATCTTTTCGATTCTCCCGCCCGAAGCGTACATCGGGACTCCCGATGCACTCGCAATGGCGCTAAAGCAGGCAAATGCCGAAGTCGACACCTTGGTCATTGACGTTTTGCAACGGACCCATTGTGAGGATCTCAAGCATCGTATCTGGGTGCAGCAGGGTGCGTCCGTCAGTGACACCCTGCGCGCCATCATTGAACGCGAGCATATCGACCTGGCGGTGGTCGGTACGCATGGTAGGACTGGCCTACGCCGGTTGGTGCTGGGCTCGGTGGCGGAAGGCGTCTTCCGATATGCCCCTTGTCCCGTGTTGACCGTCGGGCCTCATTCCTGGCGGTCCGACCCGCAATCGGTTTACTTGAAGCACGTCCTGTTTCCAACCGATTTCTCGCCGGACTCCGCTCGTGCGCTGCCGATCGCGATGGCCGTTGCCACCGATTTTGGCGCCACGCTTACCCTGTTAAACATCATCGAGCGCTTCGATGGCGAAGCGACTCACGATCGCCCGCGCGTGGTGGCCGCTTTAGAACAGCGTATGCACGACATGGTCTGCGCCGTCGGGCCGGTCCCGCCGGGGACTGTTTTTCAAGTGGAATTCGGGGAAGTCGCTGATACGGTGATCGAAGCCGTGACCCGCCTCGGAGTAGACCTGGTTGTCTTTGGCCTCAAAGCGCCGGATACCTACGTGGATCGTTTGCCCTGGATGAATGCCTACAAGATCGTGTGCGAAGTCGGTTGTCCGGTGCTCAGCCTGCGCGGTCCTTCGTTGCCTGGTAGTGAGTGACTGTTGGCGTAATATCGCGATTACACTCAAAACCCCTGGGCAGGGTCGGGGTCAATGAGTGCACAGGCTCTCGGAAGTACTTGCTCAAGCTTTCGCGAAGTCTCATTCGAGCCCGATGAAGACGCGCTTTGACCGCACCCTCCTGTAGATCGAGAAGGCCAGCTGTTTCTTTGATTGAGAGCCCCTCCACGTCCCGGAGAACAAAGACCAACCGGAGTGCCGCCGGTAGCTCTTCCAATGCCTCGCGCAGAATTTCCTTGAGCTGTGAGTTACTGTACTGCTGCTCCGGATTAGGGGACCAGTCGGCAACGTCCACGGTGTGGTTGTCGTGATCCGCATCCTCAAACTCGAGCGGAATCTCCTGGCCCTGTCTGCGCTGCTTTCGCCGCTTCATAAGCGATTCGTTCAGGGCAATCCGAATCAGCCAGGTGGAGAACTTCGAGTTTCCCTGGAATTGACTGAGCTTTTGATAGGCCTTCAGGAAGGTCTCTTGCACAGCCTCTTGCGCGTCTTCCAGGTTATGCAACACCTGCTGGGCGATCCGCAGCAGTTTTCGGTCATATCGTCGCACCAATTCTTCGAATGCAGCGACGTCGCCGCTGATGCAGGCTTCGACAAGACTCATGTCTGGATCGGAGTTGCACCGAGTTGCTGATTGCGTCAGGTCTTGCATCATCACAGCTTCCATCGCTCACCTCGGGTTTGCATCTGGACATCCACTTAGGGAACAAACTTGTAACCCACGCCATGAACGGTAAGGAAATGAATCGGCTGCGCTGGAATCGCCTCCAGTTTCTGCCGCAGCGTGCAAACATGGTTGTCAACAGTTCGAGTGGAGGGATAGTTGTTGTATCCCCAGACCTCGTTCAGTAGCTCGCCTCTCGAAAACACTCGTTCGGGGGTCTGGGTAAGAAACCTGAGGAGCTTGAATTCCTGAGCAGTCAACGCAACAGGCTCTTCGGACCGGCTGACCTCCATGGTCAGGAAATTGACGCGCACGTCACCGAATCGCGCAATCGTGCCCTGTTCAACTTTCCTGGAGTGGCCGAGTTGTCCACGCACCCGATCCAAGAGCTCTTGCCAAGTTAGCGACAGGAGTAAAACGCGGTCCATGGTTGTAGATGACTGGAGAGTCGGTCCCGTTCGAGACGAACGATTGCGCGGTACCAGGGCAATCTCGTAATCGTCGTTGTGGAACTCTAAGGGTTGACTGGTCCAATGCGGCAGGTCGTCAAGAAGTGACCGACCCAGCTCCTCGAAACCTGCACCAACGCAGATCTGGGCGTTTATCTCCCCCCGGTATTTGGCGGGCTGCGTTTCGTTGGAATACGTTGCGACATTGCTGTCAAGAACCGATCGAATCTTCAATGGCATATCCGCACCTCACAGGCCTCTGATTTGTCTCGATTTGGGAAAGCGCTTGGACGGCTACCGGTCACGCTGGCCCAGTTGCAAGGTAAGCAGGAACCCTCAATTCCGTCCTTAGGGGCTCATTAAGAAATTCCTAAAGAATTCCTAGGTAAATTCCAAAGATCGTCATGCCCGCGGAAACAAAGGTGTTATACGAGTCCGAAAATTCAGCTGCGACCCTCGGGAGCATCTTCTTTGCAGGGTAAGCCGGTTCCGCTGTCGCCGAAATCGCTTGAGATCCTAGTGATCCTGATTCAGAACAATGGCCGGTTGCTTACCAAGGGCGAACTGACGCAGCAGGTGTGGGCTGACAGCTTTGTGGAAGAGGCCAACCTGACGGTCAACATCTCACCCACCGCGCAAAGTGATCGGCAAGGCGAGCCGTGCGGAGCGAGACCTGTTCTGAAAGCAGCCAAGGCGGAGTGCGAGGTTGCAGTAACCGCGATGGTGATCCCAGCGAAGATTGCTTTGTGAACCCCGCCTGAAAAGAGGCGGAGAACAGGCCACATTAGCTGAGCCAAAATTGGGGAGCAAAGTGGGGAGCAAACGCACCCGAATGAGGCACACTCGCCCCATTTGAGAACACTTGCTCCCAGTAGTAAGTTGTTGAGAAGATTGAAGCGGCAAGACCGTGGAGGGTTTAGCAAATCTATCGCTTTCCTGCCTCCTCAATCGTCTCAGCTATTTACGAGCGGAGCCGATGCGTCGAAAACGGGTGTATAGGGTCTCACTCGGCAGTTACTGTTCTCCGCTTTGTTCTCCGCTTCTTTCGACAGCGAGAACAGTCGCCACGAGTTTAGCTACGTCCCCAGAGGGGCTCCCGGCCAAGAGAAAGTGAGACCCTTTGACCCCATCTTGGTCCAGACTCAGATCCGCCACCGGCTTCCGCACCTGCGTGTTCTCAGTCTTTGAAGGATTCTGCTACGCGGCGGAGCACAGTAAGGCACGACCATAATCCAGAGGTCATTGGGACCAGCGATGGTGCAAGGTGCTGTCGAGTTCTGGGCATTAGGGATGCTAGGCCACCCTGTTCTGTGGAGGTTCTGAGTTCCCGAGAAAGTAGTCCGAGCGAGGGTTTTCTGGAGGCGCCGCTGCCGCGACTGATGGGGGCGGTGGGGGCGTTGCAGGCAGATTTTCAAGCGGCCGCAACCCCGGTAGAGAATGACCAGTCCCGAGCAAAAAATAGGAGCAACTGCAACTTAGCAGTCTGAAAAACGGAAACCGGGGCCAAGGTGGGCCAGCAACGTTTTTGGGTGGAGGGTGGGTTTATTCTCTAGTCTGAGTCGCCCGATCCCGCCATGGGCACGACAACACGCGCCAAAGGTGTGATTTTGGGCAGGACTGACCCTAGATTCATGGCTTCT
This sequence comes from Terriglobia bacterium, assembly GCA_020073665.1. Classification (GTDB taxonomy): domain Bacteria; phylum Acidobacteriota; class Terriglobia; order Terriglobales; family Acidobacteriaceae; genus JAIQEU01. Next base: position 5,159 of record JAIQEU010000029.1, on the reverse strand, counting down.
GGCTCGGAGCCGAACATGCTGATTATAGGTTGTGATTACCACCCGGGCTTTCAACAAATTGCGTGTAGATAGCAAGACCGGAGAGTTTCAGGAGCAGCGACTGGGACATAGCCTGGAAGCGGAGAAGTTCTATCGCGGCCTGAAAGAACAAGGACGCACGGTGCGCGTGGGAATGGAAGCGAGCGGGCAGGCTCGATGGTTCGAGCGCCTACCCCGGCCGGGGTTGGCGGCGGATGCTCGTGCGCATGCCCCTGCTGTACTGGCGGCTAGGGCTGAAGCCACTGTTGGTGCGCGCGCGGCTTTTCCGTTTTCTGGTTCTGACCACAAAAGGGCGGATGTCGGGCCAGGCGCGCCACACGATGCTGGCACACTTTGTGCTTGACGACCGCATCTACATCGGGGCCGGCTGGGGCGAGCGCACGCAGTGGTACCAGAACATCCTGGTTGACCCGCGGGTAACGGTGCAGGCCCGCGGGCCCGCATTCGGTGCTGTGGCCCGTTTGGTCACTGACGATGAGGAGCTACGGCGACTGTACTGGCACGCCCGGAAGATGACTCCCATGTGGATGTGGAAGCGGTCGCTGGATTCCTGGGACATCGGGGACGAAGCCGAGGACTTCGTAGCAAAGAAGGATCGTATCCCCTTCCTGTGCCTCGATCCGCTCAGCGAGTGCCCGCTGCCGCCGCTGAGCGCCAATCTGGTGTGGGTGTGGCCTGCACTCGCGATCGCTGTGGTCGTGGCCTATAGTTGGCGAAAAATCGCCATTACACTCATTGACCTTGGGGTTCTGGCGAACAAACGGCGCAAACTGGTGAGAACGCCTGCTTACAACAAGTACGGATTTTGCGGACAAGGCTCGGCAGACCTACGGCTGAATGCTTGGCATCATTCGAGATCGATCAGGCGGCTGAGGTCGGGACGGTAGTGCCATGTTTCCGTGTAGACCGAGCGAATCGAGCCCCATAGGCTCTTCACGGCATCTTCACCAACCTGCTTCACAAATGTTTCCTCCATCAAAGCATCTAGTTCGCCCTTTTCCTGGAGACTGGCCAGGTTGGGGCGCTGCTCGATCAGAAGAAATTGAGGTCGGTCTCCGCCGATCATCAGTTCATACCAGCACCCAACATTAGGCGTGGATTTTGTTTTCTGAAATGCTTCCTTGACCCTACGCTGGGCAACTTCGAAGTCGTGTATCGACTCCGGTTTCACCAGGACCAAGGTCACGGAGGCAACTGCCAAAGGCTTCAGTGGAGGTGGTGCTATGCTCAGGTCAGATCGGTAACGATAATAGCTCTCTTGCACGCTCTGATGGTACGGTCCGGTATCCTCACCTGGCTCGGGCGTCCCAGCTACGAGGGTGTTCGACTCGTCCACGTCGTGCCAGGTATGTCCAAAGCTGGCGATCTGGTACGCACCTTCGTTCTTTCCGGTATCCACCGTCCACACGAAGTACGTCCACTTCTCACCTTGTTTCGTGTGCCAGCCCCAGTGCCGTTTTAGGGTGATTTCAAACTGCTCTTCCTTATCGGCTTTGACGCGCACCTGTTCGATATAGGCGACATCTGCCCCACCTTGCGCCCATCCCAATGATGCGAAACCTAAGATGGCAACACCTGCGAAGAATCGGAGGATGATTTTACTGCGAGTCTTCCAAGCTTGACGAAATCGATCTCCAGCTTCTTGTTTTCCCATGTGAGAAGTAGAACAGCGGAACGGAGCGACCTGGAAGCAGCTAGCCCGCGTCCAGCGGTAGGTCATTCTACTCCAGTAGAGCGAGTCAAAGGATGCAGTGATCGTTCGGTTAAAAACTAGGACGCTGGCTCGTAGTTGGCGAAAAATCGCCATTACACTCATTGACGTTGTGAGATGTTCTGATCGACTCGTAGAGGGGGCCCGCTGCCGAAGCGTTGAGGGTCCAGGAGCGACGATCTGCGGCCGAGTTGCCCCGTAAGAGCGCCTTGAGTGTGGCGGAAATGTAGTGGTTCGGACCAAATTCCCCCCCACAGAACTGCGTCAGAACTGAACTGCTGCCTTGGAGTTCTAGGTGCTCTACGTCATTGTATCTATTGGGAAAAGAGGCACTGATGCAGGATGAGTGCAAGGCAGGAGAACCGATTTCTAATCCGCGGGTTGCAGGTTCGATTCCTGCCGCGCCTACCAGACTTCTATCCTAGGGTGAGTAGGGCTTTTGGCGCTGCGCTGAGGCCCAGCCAACCCTCGCCCCGCCCTCAACATCCAAAGGTTCGCCCCGGGTTTTAGACCAGGGCGTAAGAAAATAACATGCGCGACAAACTACGCTCTCTCCCGCTTGCAAAGCAGTTCCTGTGGGCACTGGCAACGGCCCTCCCCTTGCTAGCCTCCGCAGCAATGGCGCAAGCCCCTACTTGCGCCCGAGGGACGGTGGCCAGCTACCTCGGGACCAGTTGTTCCCAGTTGCAGACCGTGTTCCGCTGGTCGTCCTACAGTTGCACCAGCACCCCCGCCAGCATCTGCCGTGCTCTCGGACCCAACGGCTCGAAGCTCCACATGCTCCTGGATCCAAACGGTCCTCGCACTCTCCTGGTAGGAAACACATCCCTCTGGAACGTTAAAGCCGGCGAAAGTGTGGATGTGGTAATCCGAGGCTCGGTCTATGGCGCCGTGAGTAACGGCAATTGGCCGCACTTTCAAGGTCTGAGGGGCCAGACCGGAGACGGCTCCGAAAACAACATCACCACTGTCGATTGCGGTGCGAATTGTCTTTCGCTCAACGGCGTCAGTGAAGTCCCATGCAGCGCCACCAGTCCGCCCGCCAATTGCCAGGACGCACGCACCGTCGGCCCGTATTTTCGAGCCATCGCCACGTTCACCCCCGCCACCTCCGCCAACCCCTATCCCTTGACCCTCGAAATCAAGCTGGATGGCGGAACCACAGGGACGGCGACTCTATATTCAGTCGGGATACACGTCTCGGATTTACCTCCGCGGGGGCGCTAGCCCGCTAAGCCTTCCAATCGCGGAAAGTGCGGCAACCCGTGTGGAGACGGGGCTCTGCCCCGTCCAGCCGAGCGAAGCTCCGCAAGGTCTCAGCTCATGACGGCGCGTGGCCCATCTTTGCGTTTCCTGCAAAGGTGGGGCATCGGTGCGGATCGTTCACACGGGGTGAATCTGATTTGCAGGATGAGCCCCACAAGGGTGTGAGCAGTTGGGAATTCCCACCTTTCGAAAACCGCGAAAGGTCGGCCACCCGCGGCAATCCGTTCCATCATTTAGAGCCTCCCTAAGAAGTGCCACGAGAGCATGGTGAAGGCGAATATTCCTATGCCCATCAGCACTGTCAGCACCATCAGACCGCCCGCCATGGCGAACCGCCCGCGCGGACCAGCCTTCTCCGTTGCGCGCAGGTAGAGCTCGAGAACGGCGAGGGGTAGCAAGTAGCAGCCGAAGCCCCAGGAGAGGAAGAACGGGCCGTCAAAGCCTGCCCCGAATCCGACCAGCTTCCGACTGATGACAATCCACGCCATGAATCCGACGCGGGTGAACCATTGCGCGTTCGCCACGAGATAGGTGCGCAGCGCCCAGCGGCGATGTGCGGATATCTCATGCGCAAGCACTGCGCGCCAGGCCAGGGCGGCAAAGACGATAATGAGCACAGCGTTGAGGCTGATAGCAATCGCGTCAACCATGCTTGCGCGGTCTCCGCGCACCCATTCCATATAGAGGCCGGAGGCGCTGAGTCCCAGCGCCGTTACCAGGAACACCCGCCCTACCCATCGGTGAAGGGAAATGGCGCGGGCCCGTATCTGCGGAATCAGTTGAATCGCTCCGCCGAACGCTATGACCGCGGCCAGCAAAGCGTGCGCGGCGAAAGCCAGATTTCCAGCGGTATCCCCGGGAACGTACGACATCCGGAGAAAGCTGTTCTTGGTCCAGGCCTGGAAATTTCCCGTAAACGTGGAGGGGCCATAGAAAGCTACGATGTAGTACAAGAACGCCCACTGGCCGATGACGGCCACCAGAAACCAAAACCCGGCAGCTGCTTTCAAGGCGCCAGCCGCGACGGAATCCAGCTCCAACCGGTTAGTCATTGCAGCTGTGCTCATAATTCTTTGCCTCCCAGCGAGCGGTTGAATCAGGCCGGCTTGGCGCGCCGATCACCATTCCCCCGCGGTGCTGGCCTGCTCCTTCCATCGTTGTTCGTCCACGCCCTTCACGATGAGCCACAGGATCAGCGCTGATGCCCCGAGTAGGCCGAAGGCTGCAACGTAGGGGAACAGACGGTATCCGAGCGGTGGGTACAGAAAGGTCAGCCAACCCAGACCTCCCACTACCGACAACACGCCTAGAATTCGAGGCAGGAAGGTGGAGCTGATAATGAGGTAGCCCGTCAGGAGTGCATAGAATCCGAAAAATACCAAGGCCATCGCGGCGCCCCGGTCATTCACTTTGAGAAAGAGGAGCGCCAGCGCCTGCAACTGTTCCGCGCTGAACACACTCAAGTAGTGCGCGCCTCCCAAAACGAGCAAGGGGGCGATAAAAAAGACGCGGCTAAAAGTCTTGATGATGCAACCTGCGAAGCCTAAGAACGCGGCCAGCAAAGAGACGCTCCTGCCCGCCGGCTTAAGCAACTCATAAAAGAGAGCGGTCATGGCGATCTGGCACGCCATTTCGATGAGGTAGACTGCGAAACCCAACTGAAACAAGGAACTATGCGTCAGTATGCTGGTCGCCGTAGCCGCGGCGTCGCCGCTTACCACCAGTCTCTCGCTTACGAAACCCTGGGCGAATATTCCCGTCAGCATGGTGATGAGATAAAACACGCCCGTAATCCTGGCCGTGAGGCGCGGCGACGCTTCTGTAATCCGCGTCGTCATTACTGCTGTGCTCATACGCTGTTCTCCTTACGCGAGATTGAATCAAGGTGCATGGCGCGCTACGATCACCATTCACCCGCTGTGCTGGCCTGCTCCCTCCATCGTTGTTCGTTCACGCCCATCACGAGGAGCCACAGAATCAGCAATATTTCCCCGATGTCGGCGGCCACGATGTAGGGCAGATACTTTGCACCGAAAGACGGTGATAGAAAGATCAGCCCACCCGTGCCGGCAACCGCCATCAGCACGCCCAGAATGCGAGGCAGGAAGGTTGACTTGAAGATGAGGTAACCGATCAGGAGGCT
>JAIQEU010000041.1 GCA_020073665.1 Terriglobia bacterium | reverse complement strand
CCGTAGAAGCCCGGATTCACGGCGTCCACAGGAACTTTACTGATGTGATCGTATTCCTTGTGATCGGAGTCGTCCTGTTAGTGCTTCTGCCAGCAAAACGAGAGGCAGTGGCGTCGGGCGTTGCGTGAACGAGCGCAGAAACCCACACGCTGCGCGAACCGTTTCTTCTCGTCTTCATTTCATGGTTTTTCCCGAGGGATGACAGTGTAGCGCAGCGGCTCTGGGGCAGATTGGCGTTAAATCGCCATTACACTCAATGACCTGGGTCATGGGTGTGAGCATCCGATTGCGACACGTGAGGAACGCTCAGCGCCCCTGTTCATTTCTTTCATAACCACAACTCACAGCCAGCCGTGATTCAAATCACTGCATCCTGGCCCGCGGACCCTAAGAATAAAGACAAGATCTGAGGCGTGAGGGGAATTCCATGCGCAACAATCAACATATTGCTCCAAGAAGACTCAATGGCAATGAAGCTCTCTGGGCCGAACTCGAAGGAATCGCTACTCGAACGGCAGTTGGGAAAGGCAAAACGCTGTTCCGGCAAGGTGATGCGGGGCGCGGTGTGTTCCTACTGCGCAAAGGGAAACTAATGCTGTCTATGCATCCCCGGGGTCACAAGAAGCTACTCTACCGGACAATTGGGCCAGGGCATATTCTGGGCCTTCCAGCTACCCTTTCTGATGCTCCATATAGCCTGACTGCCAAGGGTCTAGCGGACTGCGAGCTGGCATTCATCCAAGCGGAAGAAGTGGTCGATCTGCTAAAGAAACGCGGTGATCTTTGTTTGCACGCGGTCGAGATTATGGCCCACGAAGTGAGGCAACTCCGAAGAAGGCAAGCCTCCCTCATCTCCCTAAAACCTGCTGGATAACCCCAACCTCAACCGGATAGCTGTTGTAACGTCGCGATAACACCGACAATTGGTTAGCACCACGACTTCCTCCGATCTATCTCGGCGGATACAGTTCATTCGGTCCTCTAGCGGCATGGCTGAAGTCTTGCCTCTCGCATTGCCGGACTATTGCCGCGGAGGCAGACGTCCATTTCCTGTTAGGCTAACCTTATGTCATACCACGTCGCAGCTTTCACCATGGCGCAAGTCGGACGAGGAGCACTGGCATTCCAACGCCTGCTAGGCGCGCTGCCTGATGCCAACCAGTTGAGGGTATATTCCGTCAGCCCGTTCGACCTCGACGAGCGCCGCCGTATGAAAGATCGCTTCGGAGGAGACGTTGTCTACTTCTTCAATGATGCCGCCCGCCAGGCCAGCGAACGCCTCGGCCTCAACCTGGAGTTCGCCGCCGAGATCCCCGACGAAGAACTGCCCCGCCGGCGCACCCTGGTAGTCGGCACGCCCGACACCCGCACGCGCCTCTGACTGTACCCCGCGAAATTCCGTGCCGCGGCCACGTTCACGTGTATAATCCTTTCAGCTAAGTTTGACTCACAAGCAGCTGATAGTCGGTACCGCCAACCAGCGTCACCCCCTCTCACCGGCAGCGAATCTTCTCAGCACAACTCAACAACAGAAAAAGGAACATCAATAATGGCAGAACAAGGAACCGTAAAGTGGTTTAACGACGCCAAGGGCTATGGCTTCATCAGCCGTCAAAATGGCGAAGACGTATTCGTACACTTCTCCGCGATCCAGGCTGGTGGTTTTCGCAGCCTGCAAGAGGGGCAGACCGTGCAGTTCGACGTGACCAAAGGCCCCAAGGGCTGGCAGGCCGAGAACGTCCAGGCTGTCTAAGCTTCGCAACGCAAAATGCCCGGGGTCCGCGAGGATTCCGGGCTTTTTTCAGATTGACCCCATCCCGCTATCCCCGGATAGCTTCCTCCTCAGAACACGACGAACCGTCCGTCTTCGAACGCTCCACCCCCTCTTTCCTATTCTGGGAATGTTGCGCCACCGGTCCGGATAATATTCCCCCTCCTACCCCGACGACCTGCGTAAGAATGAATGACAATGAGTGAGTACGGGCTGGAGTGCCCGGCGCGCGCAGAACTCGTCGTTAGGGCAGGCCCTTTGTGTCCGTCCAGCCACCTTATTGCCCTGAACGACAGCCCGTCGATTCTCAGCCGGAAGCCGGTGCTTCGCGTGGAGGCTTGCCGAAGTCAGAAGCCGCGACCCAAGTAACCCAATGACGAAGGTGCTGAACCATGAGCACTGCCCGCCGAGCCCCGATCGAGTCTGCTCGCCCCGACGATCTGACGGGAAGCAGGGTGGGCAGGTTCCTAGTTCGCTCCAAGCTCGGCGCCGGAGGCATGGGCGAAGTCTACTATGCTGAGGACACCAAGCTGGAGCGTCCGGTAGCTCTCAAGCGGGTGGCCCAGAAGCTGCGTCGCGATCACGAGGCCCGGCAACATATCCTCCGGGAAGCCCGCCGTGCTTCCGCACTAAGTTCAGAACACATTGCTGGCGTCTATGACGTGGTGGAAGAACGGGGCGAGATCTTCCTGGTGATGGAATACGTCAATGGCACCAGCCTGCGGCATCGGCTGGAAGGCACCGCCCGCCTGGATCTGGAATCGTTCCTTACCCTCGCCTTACAGTGTACGGAGGGCTTAGCCGCCGCCCATCAGAAGGGCATCGTCCATCGCGACATCAAGCCGGAAAACATCATGCTCACTCCGGCCGGCCAGGTGAAGATCCTCGATTTCGGCCTGGCACGACGCCTTCCCGTCGCCGACGACACCGCCATCACCGCCAGCGTGGAAAGTACCAGCCTGGGCTGCGCCGGTTCCCCTGGCTACATGGCGCCCGAAGTCTTGCTGGAACAGAACCTCGATGCCCGGGCCGACATCTTCTCGCTGGGCGTTGTGTTCTACGAGATGTTGACGGGGCGCCATCCTTTCTTTACCACCAAGCCGCTGGTCACCGCGGACCGAACCCTGCACTCCTCTCCCTCGCCGGTAGGAGATTTTGTCCACGGCACCCCGGCGGAACTCGAGCGAATCATCAGCAAGATGCTGGCCAAGGATCCGCAGGCGCGCTACGCCAACGCCTCCGACCTGCTGTTGGACCTGCGCGTATTGCAGCGAGAGTTACAAAACCCCTCGTTACTGCCCAACCCTTCCCAAGTCCGGTTGGGGATCAGAATTGCTTTGCAGGTGCTTGTGGCTGCAGTCGTGATTGTCGGGGCTTACCTTCTGATCAAGGCCTGGCCGTGGATACCGCCGGATGTAGGCATTATCCTGCCCGAGAAGAAGAACCTGGCAGTACTGCCTTTCATCCCCGCTGAGGGCGATGCGAGTGTGCGCGCTTTTGGTGGTGGCTTGGCCGAGACACTCACTGCCAAGCTGACCAAGTTGACCGCCAAGTACCCGCTTCAGATCGTTCCTCCGAGCGAGATCCGGAAACTCTCGACTCCATCAGTGGAGGAGGCGCGGGCGCAACTGGGAGTGAACCTGGTGCTGGAGGGCAGTCTCCACCAGTCGGGTCCTAGGATGCGTGTGAATTACACCTTGGTGGATGCCGGCACGCGACGCGTGCTGCGTGCCGATACCATCACCGCGGACACCGCCGATCTGTTTGGTCTGGAGGATCGCGTTGTCGACAGCGCCCTTCGGGCGCTCGATCTGGAACTGAGCACCCGGGAGCGGCAAACCCTGACCGCCCGCGGAACCAATCAACCCGAGGCTTACGACTTCTACCTGCGGGGCCGTGGCTACCTGCAGGAATACCAGAAGCCCGAGAACATCGAGAGCGCGATCGAGGTCTTTCGCCGCGCTCTGGACCGCGATCCCGGCTACGCTCTGGCCTATGCCGGCCTGGGAGAAAGTTACTGGCAGAAGTATGAACTGACCCATGATCGCGAATGGGTAACCAAAGCGCTCGACGCTTGCCAGCGGGCCACCGCCAGTGGCGTCGGCCACGACTGCCTGGGCACGGTATACGCGGGCACGGGCCGGTATGACGAAGCTAAGGCGGAGTTCGAGCGCGCCCTTCAAGCGGACGCAACCAACGACGATGTCTACCGCGGGTTGGCCTACGCCTACGAGGGCATGGGAAAAATGTCGGAAGCGGAAGACACATATCGCCGCGCCATTCGGGCGCGTCCCGAGTACTGGGCCAGCTACAACTGGCTGGGTGGGTTCCTGTTTCGCCAGGCCAGGTATGAGGAAGCCGCCAGAATGTTTGCCCGGGTAACCGACCTGGCTCCGGACAATTTCAACGGCTACAACAACCTGGGTGGAGTGTACTTGCAGTTGGGTCGCTACGCCGACGCCATCTCGCTCTTCGAGCGATCCGTGAGCATCCGGCCGGCGGAGAGCGCCTGGTCAAACCTGGGGACAGCATATTTCTACCAGCGGCGTTTTCCCGACGCGTCCCGCGCTTACGAACAGGCCCTGAAATTCAATGAGCGCCAGCGTTCTGTCTGGGGGAATCTCGGCGACGCCTATTACTGGCAGCCCGGGCGTCGTGCTGACTCCGTGGCAGCTTACCGCAGGGCAGTTGCTCTAGCCGAAGAGCAGTTGCGGGTGAATCCACGCGACGCGACCCTGCTGAGTTATCTCGCGTTCTACCATGCCATGCTTCGCGAGGAGCAAAAGGCGTCGGCCAATCTGAACCGGGCCCTGGTTCTCGCCCCTTCCAACCCCCAGGTCCTTCTCAATGCCGCGTTGGTCGCCAACCAGTTAGGGAACGAGGCTGCCGCAATTACCTGGCTGCAAAAGGCGCTCGCATCCGGCGTTCCGACGGATTTAATCCGTAACACCGTCAATTTCGACAACTTGCGATCCAGGAAACCCTTTGAACAACTTCTGCGGGCGAACAACCCGCCAGATACAGGCCAAACAACCCCGGTAGAAGTCAGTCCCAATTCTTCTAAACAAAGGTAAACAGTCCTTCCCAGGAGGTGGACTATGGAACCAACCGCAACAACTATGGAACCAATCACAACAACTAAGGTTGTTCATATTTCTTTGACCACCATGGAGGTCACTCCCGATCTCGTGGTATTGAATCAGGTAACGGGGGATACCGCGCAGTGGCATTGCGACGACGGGGATGCAACAGTCAAGTTCAAAGCTCCTAAGGGGTCGCCCTTCAAAAAAGGCGACCCGTTTGTAGTGCACAAGGGCCACCCGGAAGGCTCCGGAGGACTGAAAGCAGAGAACGATCTCAACATCTGTAAGAAATGCAGTCCTGTCCACTACGAGAAAGGACACGCGGAGCACTACAAGTACGAGATCTGGCGTGACAAGGTGATGGTCATCGACCCCGAGATCATCATCGTCAAGTCGGCGTGAGCAGTTACAGTCTTCGTGCGATCGGCAACACCTGGAACCCGGCGTCTGGAGAAAGCGCCGGGTTCCGCGCGTTAGTGACGCCATGCCGGTTGGCGCGTCGTTTTTTATGCCTTTCACACTGCCGCGAGCCTGCTGGGCCGGATGGGATCTGCTCGGGTGACTGCCACGAACAGAGGGTTGCCTGGATCTTGCGCGACTTCAGAACTGCGCATTCTTACCACCGGACCGATGCAATTCTTGTGCGCTTTGACTCAACTGCCCCCCGAGATAGTCCATAGCCATAACCGCCCCAGTGAAGGCTCCGACCATTAGGAGGGCGATCAGCGCGCAGACCATCGTTGTCAACGCCTTGTCCCAGGCGGTGGATTTGCCTGAGGGCGTAACCGCCCGTCGCTTGCCCACGACCCTGATGCTCAACCTCGCAACCGGTACGTGGCTTGGGGGTATCCGCATACACCATTGCTCAACAGTCCCCCGGTTTTTTCCGAACTTGCTGCTCTGCATATTGACCTCCGAAAGATGGTTCATTTCCTGAACGCCCGGCGCGGCCATCCCGCGAAATAGAATGATCCTCCGAACAAAGAGCTGGTTCGTTGGGTAGGAGCACCTCTACGGCTCCACCTTGTACAGCGTCACCATGCCGGTCGTCATGTGATCGTCGACGTGACAGTGGTACATCCAGATGCCCGGGTTGTCGGGAACCATGTCGGCGGTGAGCATCTCCGCTTGCGCCAGGGTGAGAACGTCGGTGCGGTGTCCCTTGGCGAGGACGACGTTTCCATGCCAGTGGGGAGTGTGCCCGTTGATGATTCCACCCAGAGATATCAGATACCAGCGCACGCGTTCCCCCTTCTTCATCGTCATCATGGGCCCATTGCCGTACATGTAGCCGTTAATGCTTGAGCGGAAGTTTTCGGAGGTGAACCCCGTACCGAATATTGAGAAAAGGCCGTCGGCGTCAACCGGCTTGCCGTCGAGCTTCTTCACGCCCTTGGGATCGGTCGTGTAGGTCTGGATATTGTGGTCGAGGTACCAGCTCACGTTCTCGTCAAAGATCAAGAAGAGGTTGATGAACTCACGATCGACATCTTTGGGACGGCCGTCGGGACCGGCCATGCCTTTTGCCGTAATGATGATCGGCCCGATCAGCCCACTGTTGACGTCGCGCTGCTCGTTGACGTGGGAATGGTAGAGCCACACCACCGAGCTGCCATCGGCGGGTCCGGGGCCGGCTCGTTCGGAGACCTGCCAGTTGTAGGTATGGGTCTCTCCCGGCGGGACAACGCTATTCGCTTTGTCGGCGGCGGAAGAACCGTCGTCGTAGACCGAACCCTCCGAGCCCTTCTCATAAAACACGCCATGCGGATGCATGCTGTACGGCCTGGTGGCGTTGTTCTTGAAGACCACGCGGATGGTGTCTCCGACTTCGGCTCGCAGCACGGGTCCGAGAATTCCCAGGTGCTCCCACTCTGGAGCGCGGGGCTTGAGTTGGGTGAAGGAGCCGTCCGTGTACTCGCGATAAATCGCCTTCCGGTATACCTTGCCGATACTGTGCTTTCCGCGTTGCATGAAGGTCGCGGCATAGCCGTCGAATTTCATGCCCATCATCTTGTTGATTCCGTCGGGAGCGTAGTCCCATTCGACTTCGTCGGCGGCCACGTAGTAGGTGTGGACCTTGCCAGTCCCGCTGGACGCGGTCTGCTCCGCTGCCAGCGCCAAGGGACCCAGCATCGCAACGCACAATAGTTCGATCACCACAGTTCTGAGCATGCTTTCTCTCCTAAACATTTCGGTCGAATCCGGTCGGAGACGAGAAGGGCACCCGTCCCTTCTGTTTCGGTTCCGCTGCAGCGACTAGCGGATTTCAGAGGGCAGCCACACATACTCCGCGGAACGGCCTCGCAGCCGTTTGTTCTCTGCCAACCTCGCGCCCGAATTTGAAGGCAAAGCGGCGCACATGCAATCCAACTCTGAGCAAATTGTGGACTAACAGCTAACCCGTTCACTTTTAATGGCTTGGAGCAACAGGCTAACTGCTGAATTCCGATGCGAACGGGACGTGTTAGACTCGACCGCGCAAATACTGCCGCCTCCTTCTCGCCATGGGAGCCACTCCAGACAAGTTCGCCACTCGGAATGTCACCTACCGCTTCGGCCTTTTCGCGCTTGATCCGGCCACGGGCACGCTGACCCGCAATGGAGTCCGCGTCAAACTGCAGGATCAACCCTTTCAACTCCTGGTTCTGCTGCTGGAGCAATCCGGACAGATTGTTTCGCGGGAAGAGATTCAGCGCCGGCTATGGCCGGGAAACACCTTTGTCGAGTTCGACAAGAGTCTGGGTGTGGCCGTTCTTAAGGTTCGAGAAGCCCTGAGGGATGAGGCCAGCAATCCCCGCTTTGTCGAGACGATCCCCCGCAGGGGATATCGCTTCATTGGCCCGGTGCAGACTGGTGGGCCGCTGGCGCCCGGCATCGCCGTACCAGATCAACTGCAGTTGGCGCACCTCCATCCGGACAGGTCCGATTGGCTTCGGAGAATGAGCATCCCCGCGGCCGCCGCAGTAGTGGTTGTTGCTCTTGCGGCGGCAGGCTGGTTTTGGCGAGAGCAGACGCGGGGACGCATTCCCGAGCGCGCTCCGATCGTCGTCGGTGAGTTTACAAACACAACCGGTGAGCCAGTGTTTGACGGATCCCTCCGACGGGCGGTCGTAATTCAGCTCAACCAATCTCCCTATCTGAATGTTCTGCCGGATGAAAAACTTGGCAACTTCCTTCAGGATCTTGGGCGCTCGCCCGATGACGAGCTGACACCGGCCTTGGCCCGGGAAGTATGCCAACGGGCGCGTGCCTCGGCCGTAATTACCGGGTCTATTCGGGCCGCCGGTGGTGCTTACCTTCTGGCGATGGAAGCCAATCGCTGCAGTGACGGAGGTTCCCTGGCTCAGGAAACTCTGACCGTGGCGAACCAGCAGCAAGTATTGCCTCGGTTGGGGTCCATGCTGGAGGATTTTCGCCGCAGGTTTGGTGAGTCGCGCCAGTCACTTCAGAAATACGACGTGCCGGTTGAACAAGCGACCACCAGTTCCTTGGAGGCTCTGAAAGCTTACCAACTGGCTCTGGAGCTGCGCGCGCACTCCAAGAACCTGGAAGCGAGGCCCGCCTTCAAGACGGCGATTGCGCTGGACCCGAATTTCGCCATCGCCTACGCCCAGCTGGGCTCTTCATACTCCAATCTTGGAAACACAGTCGAGGCCAAGAAGTATTTCCAAAGAGCGTTTGAGCTTAGATCTCCACTCCGCTGCGGCCGCCGCAGGCAAGTTTCAAGTATTCGATTTCCGGGCCAGCTTCGGAATCCCGTACACATTCTGGGCCGGATTAATTGGTGGGACTTTTTTCACCACAGCCAGTCATGGCACCGATCAATTGATCGTGCAGCGAT
>JAIQEU010000014.1 GCA_020073665.1 Terriglobia bacterium | reverse complement strand
TGACCACTCGCCAGGCAAGTTTGGAAGACGTTTTTGTGCGTCTTACGGGAAGACATCTCCGCGAGGAATGAGGCGGGCCTTGAGCATCGAGGGCCTGCGCGCTGGCGCCTCCGCCGTGGTTACTGGGCAGCAAGTCGGTCTTTTTGGTGGCCCTTCGTTCGCGCTCTACAAGGCTCTGACCGCGGTGAAACTCGCTGACGAGGCCACCCGAGCCGGGGTCGACTGCGTCCCCATATTCTGGCTCGCCACCACCGACCATGATCTCGCTGAGATCAATCACGTGTCGCTACCGGGAGCCAATGCGACTCCGGTTCGTCTGACCTCCTCGGCCCAAGGCCTGCCCGAGGCCCCGGTCAGTACCGTGACTTTTGGCCCAGAGATTGAGCCGCTGGTTGAAGAAGCACTCGCCCTGTTGGGGGAGTCTGATCACTCGCGGCTGCTGCGCCAGTGTTACCGTCCGGGTGAAACCATGGGCAGCGCCTTCGCTCGCCTGTTTGCCCGACTCTTTGCGGATTGGGGCGTGATCCTGCTCGATGCTTCTGACCCTGAGCTCCACCAGGCAGCCGAGCCCATCTACCGCGCAGCCATCGAACGTGCTCCCGAATTGGACGACGCATTGCTATCCCGTGGTCAGGCGTTGGAAGCCGCGGGCTACCATCAGCAGGTCAAGGTCACCCCTTCTTCGACTCTATTGTTCACTCTGCGCGATGGCGCACGCGTCCCCATCCATCGCCGCATCAACGGCGATTCGAGTATCGATTTTCTGGTGGGAGACGAGAGAATTCCTCAAGCCGAGATGGTGGGCCGGATCGCGGCCGCTCCGCATCATTTCAGCGCCAACGTTCTGCTGCGGCCGGTGGTGCAAGACTACCTGCTGCCCACGCTGGCTTACACCGGCGGCGCCGCCGAAGTCGCATACTTCGCCCAGGCGGGCGTTGTATACCAGGCCTTGTTGGGACGAGTAACCCCGGTTATCCCACGCTTCTCCGCGACCGTGGTCGAAGCCAAGCCCCAAGCCCTGCTGGAGCGCTACGGTCTGGCCTTGCCGGATCTTTTTCACGGCCCCGACGCGCTCCGCGAGCTTCTCGGGGAACGAACTCTGCCGCGGGATCTGGAGACAGCTTTCGGCCAGGCGAACACCTCTCTGGAAAATTCGCTCGCCGCGATCCGCGATGCTCTCGCCCGCCTGGACGTGACACTGGTGGATGCTGCCTCGCGTGCCGGCTCGAAGATGCAGCACCAGCTGACCGAACTACGCGCGCGCGCTGCACGGGCAGAGTTGCGTCAAAGCGAAGTCCTCGGGCGCCACGCCGAGTTGCTGAGCAATAATCTATTTCCCAACAAGGCGTTGCAAGAAAGGGAGGTGGCCGGGATTTATTTCGTCGCCCGCTACGGCACCGGCCTGCTGCACCAGCTTTATGACACCATCCACACCGACTGCCTCGATCACCAGGTTGTCAGCCTGGACTGAATTACGGAGTCATCGCCAGCCGCTGATTTCTTTCTCCAAGCCTTCCAGCGACTCCACCCGCGGGAGATCGGTGTCCCGGTACGCTCCCGACACGTCAAACAACATAGCCTGCATGCCGGCCCGCGTCGCGCCCTGGTAGTCAACCGAATAGACGTCGCCCACATACAAACTCTCTTCCGGACGCACGCGCATCGCCTCCAGCGCCGCCGCGAAAATCGCCGGATGCGGTTTTTCTTTTCCAACCAAGCCGGAATCCGTTATATTGCGAAAGCAATCGGCGATTCCGTCCCGTTCCAGCAGCGCCGCGATCTTGCCGTCCGCGTTCGAAATCACGCCGATCTGGAATCGTCCACCAATGCGCTCCAGGGCCGCCCGCGTCCCCGGCCGGATATCTCCCC
Source organism: Terriglobia bacterium (assembly GCA_020073665.1). Lineage (GTDB taxonomy): Bacteria > Acidobacteriota > Terriglobia > Terriglobales > Acidobacteriaceae > JAIQEU01. Next base: position 167,562 of record JAIQEU010000014.1, on the reverse strand, counting down.
AGTTGTCCGAAATCCGAGTCGCCTCCACCAGCGCATCCCGTAACCCATCGTCGCCAATGCCGAGTTCCTCCAGCAGGTGGGTATAGAACAGGTACCAGAATCCGTGGTCCGGATTGCCTCCTTCCACCATGGCATCGAACTCTTTCTTGGTTTTCCGCTCGATCGCGTGCCATTGCGCCAAAGTGGGGGATACCTGGCGTTGGTGGAGCGGAGCCAGAATACGTTTCCGGTCCGGAAACAGAAGGGTATTGCCCACGTCAAAGAAGACTGTCGTAACCGTCCTGCTCATACTTAACAATTGTACGCGGTGTACCTGTAGCCCCGGCGCCCCGCCGGCTGTCGTGAAGGCGTCCCGCCCTCACCCCGCTAGAACTAAGGCGTCAAAACCAGCCGGTCAGTCGAAGCCTTCTCCACAGCCTCGCGCGAATAGGCGAGTGGAAAATACTGCCCCGTGCTCCACAAAGGCAGCAGATCTGAATAGTGCGCACTCCCCGGCTGCCCGCTCTGCCCCGGAGTATTCACCGCCACCGATCGGTCCCAATCGCCGGTATCCAGAATCTCCCGGTAACTCGCGCCCGACACCTGCTCGAACGAGTCCCCAAAGTATCCCGTGGCATTCACCACGTACTCGTCTCCCGGACGCGCCACCGGCCCCAGATCCGTTAATGCCTCGGCCTCGGGTGCTTTATCCAAAGGATGCCGGAACCGCACCACGTGCAATTTCCCCCACGCCCATTTCGCGGGATCGGGCCCTTCCAGTTGGGTCAGTTTCGCGGCTGCTGCCTTCAGCGACTCGCGCAGTAACCGGTCGCGCTCCGCTTCTGGATTTGCCCCGAACACCTCCGTTGTCGGATGCGCCAAATACTTCAGCACCTGCGCCGGGGTCCAGTCGTCCAGCACCTTCCAGACGTTTTCCGGTGCGGCCCGATGCAGCACCGCCTCCGTCAACTCCCCGATCCATAGCTCGTACAAAGCCGCAGCTGCCGAGTCCTGACCGACCGTGCCGTCCCAACCCAGGATCATCTGCGCCGCGAAATCCGGACCATCACCCGCCGCCGGCCGCAACAATCCGATCAATTCCCGCGCCGGCAGAGACACCACGTCACTCTGCAAACGCCCCAGGTCTTCAACGTCCAATTTTGTTCCGCTGTCCCGCGCCCGGTCCAGCACCTCGGTAATTCGCCGTACGCGAAACTGCGGCGCCCACTCATACCCCACTTTGTAGGGATAATTCTCCGGAATCATCTTGTGATTCGCCGTCGCGATAAATCCCGCCTTCGGATTGAATGAATGCGGAAGCTCCACTGTGGGCACAAACCCCGCCCACTCGTATCCGCCCACACCCGGAACCGGCAGCAGGCCCGTCCAGTTCTTGCGCAGCGGCGCCAGCCCGATGGAGTGCTCACCGATGTTTCCTTCGCGATCGGCATACACGATGTTCTCCGACGGCACCTTCCACCGCGGCATGGCGCCCTCGAACTGGGCCCAGTTCTGGGCGCGATCCACCGCCAGCGATCCCAGGTATCCCGCCGTCCCCGGTTCCGCACCCACCCAACGCAACGCCAGCGCCCGTCTCCCGTCCTCCCAAAGCACTGGACCGTGACGCGTGAACTTCAGATCAACGCTCACCGCCGGCCCGCCGCGAATGCCAAACGTTTCTTTCTCCACCCGCATCCGCTCCCAACCATTCTCCGTCTTGTACTGCAAATGGTCGGCCGGATTGAGTTCCTCCACGTAAAGATCCTGCTGATCAAGCCCAAAGATGGTGAAGCCCCAAGCGATGCTCTGGTTGTGCCCCAGCGCAACCCCGGGCAGTCCCGGTTCGCCCGCTCCAATCACATCCCATCCCGGAGCCACCAGGTGCACGAGGTAACGCAGCGAAGGCTCAGCAATCACGCGGTGCGGATCGTTAGCCAGCAGAGGCTTGCCACTTTTCGTCAAAGCCCCCGAAACCGTCCAGTTATTGCTGCCCTCGAGCGCATAAGTAGGGAAGTCGATCCGCACGTCGCTCCCCACCAGGTCGCGCAGCAGCCCCGGCGACAACCCCGCCAGTTCCGCGCCAGGCGCCGGGTCCAGCGGCACTGGCGGATCCAGTTCGAACAGCGGCGACGCCTTCTCGGCTCCCATTGCCGCCACCACTTGTGCATGCTCCAGTTCACTGAAGGAATTGCCAGTCATGGAAAACGCCGCCATTCGGTTCAGGCAGTCCTCTGGTACCCAGCGTTCCGGCCGAAACCCCGCAATCTGAAATTCAATCGGCAAAGCCTGCGCAGGGGTGGACGCAGGCGACTCGCCCGCGGAGTCAATATAGGCATTGATGCCGTCCGTAAACGCCTGCAGAATCTCCCGGGTGTCCGGAGAGTAGCTCTCATATTCCGCCTTCATGTCCCCGCGATACCGCAATAGCCGAGCATCAATGTCGCGCAGCAGGGCCGAAGGGCCCAGAACTTCCGCCAGTCGCCCTTGTCCCGACCGCTTCCATAATTCCATCTGAAATAACCGGTCTTGCGACGCCACGTATCCCTGGGCGAAAAACAAGTCGTGCTGGTTCTGAGCGTAAATATGGGCTACGCCCCAGCGATCGCGCAGTACATTGACCGGCTGCGAAAGTCCCGCAACTTTCAATGTTCCGCGACTAGTTGAGACTGCCGCCTTTGCCCGAGCCTCAAGTGCCAACGGAGCCTTCTGCGCATTGGCAATCACCGCCATCGTGAGAATCAGTATCGAAAAAAAGATAGGTTTGGTTTTCATGGTCTTGAGCCAAGCGTTATGAGCTGACAGCTAAAAGCTGCGAGCCGTCTTACCACGCCCCATACCGGTATCGCCGAGGCCGCTCCGGAATAATCTTGATCAGCACGATCCCCGCCACAAACCCACCCACGTGGGCCCAGAAGGCAATGCCACCGCTGTTCTCGCCAGCTTGCGTGATCGACGTGGCCGCGCCACTCAGAAATTGGTAAACGAACCAGTAGCCCAACATCACCCATGCGGGCAGGTGAAAGAAGAAAAATAGCGGGAACCAGGTGAGCACCCGCGCCTTGGGATACAGGATGAAGTATGCCCCCAGCACTCCCGCAATTGCTCCGCTGGCCCCGACGTTCGGCACTGTCGAGAACGGATTCACCACGATCTGCGCCAGCGCCGCCGCCACCCCGCTCCCCAGGTAAAATGCCAGGTACTTGAAGTGGCCCAGGTAGTCCTCGATGTTGTCCCCAAAAATCCACAGGAACCACATGTTCCCAATCACGTGCATCCACGAGCCATGCAGAAACATGGAAGTGAACATCGGCACCAGGGCTACCGTTGGATTGATGCCATGGGCGCCCGAAACCAGGCCGGCAACATGCGAGGGAATCATCCCGAACTCATAGAGCAGGCCCGTTAGGCTCGACGGATCCAGCGCCCACTCCAGCAGGAAGATGACCGTGTTGATCGCGATCAGGAAATAGGTCACGAAAGGATCGCTGAAGCGGGGTTGGTCATCGCGAATAGGAATCATGGGAGAATCGGGTAATTGTGTAATCGGGTAATTTGGTAATTTAAGAGCTACACTGGATGTCGCAATGCCCGATTACGAAATCACGCAGCCATCCACAATAGCAGAGAGAGGCTCGACGATGCTGGAACTGTAGGTTCTTGATTTCCAGGTTACCCAATTACAAAATTGCCCGATTCCATGAACGGTGTCCTTATCATCGATAAGCCGGCAGGCCTGACCTCGCACGACGTGGTCAACCGTGTCCGCCGCATCCTCCAGCAAAAAGCTGTAGGACACCTCGGCACACTCGATCCCGGCGCGACCGGGGTTTTGCCCCTGGTGCTCGGCAATCTCACCCGCCTCGCCCAGTTTTACACCGGGTCCGACAAGACCTATGAAGGCGTCATTCGCTTTGGCTTCGCAACCGATACCTACGACGCCGAAGGCGAGGCCGCCGGTCCAGCCCGGAGCGTAATCCTACTGGACCAGCAGGTGAGGGAAGTGGCCGCCCGCTTCCGCGGCGTGATCGAACAAATGCCACCGCCCTTTTCCGCCAAGAAAATCAAGGGTGTCCCTGCGTACAAACTGGCGCGCAAGCATCAGGACGTCCCGCTCCAGCCGGTGCAGGTAGAAATCAAGGAGTTCGAAATCCTGCGCGTGGAAGCCGATCGCGTTGCCTTTCGGGCCAGGGTCGCGTCCGGAACTTACATGCGCTCCGTAGCCCACGACATGGGTCAACAAATCGGCTGCGGCGCGCATCTCGAGTCACTGCGCCGCACCGCCCTGGGCGAGTTCACCGCCGCCGACGCCCACACCCTGGAGCAGGTTGACGCCGCCGCCCGTAACGGCCAAACCGAAGAGGTCCTGGTCCATCCCCGCAAGCTGCTCCCCCAGATTCCGTGCGTCACCGCCAGCGAAGAAGCCGCCGCCCTGATTCGCAGCGGACGCGCCGTCAACCTGATGGAACTCTCCGGCGCCCGCCAGGTCAAGGTGTTCTACGGACAAAGGGAACTGCTTGCCATCGCCACCCGCATCGCCGGAGCCCTATTCCATCCCAAGATCGTGCTGGCAGGAGACTCCGCTCAACAACTGGCCAAACCTGCAAGAAAATGAGCAGGGAAGCGCGGTATCTGATTGCAGTAAAACGACATACATCTTATCTACGCACCCATGCGCTGCGGTTGAATGTCCGCAGTGTCTGCAGCGTGTTTGGGAAGGGCACGACTTCAGTCGTGCCCTAGGTGTCGTGGGGTAATCGGCTTTAGCCGCTGGGGGTTGGTTCTTGCGATCTCAAGAATTCAACCAGGATGCCGACGAATGTCTTAGCAGCAACTGAACGCCGCGGAACGGAGTGTGCTTGGGAAGGGCACGACTTCAGACGTGCCGCAACCGCCGTCCGCTGGAGAATTCGTATCAGGGCATGCTTTCAGCCATGCCGCCAGAGCTGCGTTATGAGAGCGCCTTCAGGCGCTGGATTCTAGATGAGCGTGACCGAATCAGTTCGCCACCGCTTGCGTCTGAGCCGGGAACTGCTGACCGGGGCCGCATCCTGCGCGCCCATGTCAGACCACCCTCAGCGCGTCGCCTGTGACCTCATCATTTCCCACGACGCCGCCACCCTGGCCCTCGCCGCCATCTGCCAGCAGCTTGGACGAACCCCGAACAAGACCCGCGATTCGCTCCTCGACTACTTGGTCTGGCTGAGGAGTAGCAACCACCCCGACAAAACTCCGCCCGGCATGGACTACTGTGTAGACCTGCACCAGGCCCGCATCGAACTGCAGGATCGCTACCTGCTGCCGTCGCCGGATCGCTGGACTCGGGTGAAAGCGGTCACCTTGGAATACATCGAAGACTGGTCGCGGCGGTATCTGGGGATGGAACTCGACGCCGGCGCTGAGCGCGCCGCTCAACCAGGGCCAGAAGCCCCGACCGCCAATGAGAATGATTCCCAGCGCCGCCGCTGCCCGCGCTACGAGTGCGCCGGCGAAGCTGAAGTGCGGATCCCCTTCGTGGGCCCGCCGGAAAGGGCCACAATCATCAACCTCAGCCTGGGCGGATGTTACGCCGAGATGGACCAGCCGTTCGACGTCGGACGGCGAGTGGAGATTGTGCTGTGCGTCAACGGGCTCTCGCTCCGCGCCACCGGCAAGGTTGTCTACAGTCAGTGGGGTCGCGCCGGGGAAGGTCTACCCACGCGCTACGAAAACCCCGGCATCGGCATTCAGTTCACCGGAATGAGCAGCGGCGGCCACAGCCGCCTTCAGGAGTTAATCGCCGAACTGCAAGAAAACTCATCCCAGGCGTGCCCGAGTGCCAGCTCCAACACCCCCCGTCGTCAGATGTGATCTTGGTAGCGCCCGCGTCCCGCCCGGCCACCACGCCCGCAGCCGGCAAGCCAAGAAACAAGCAGCCCTCGCTCTGGAGAGCCGAGCCTTCACAGCCTTCCGATCCGCATGGATCCTGGCCGGCAAAACCTGGGGAGGGCATTGGTCTTGCGAAGAGCATCAGTGTTGGGAAGGACACGACTTCCGTCGCGCCGTCATTCGTGGACGGAAGGTCCGCTTTAGTCACCGTGGTTGGTCCTTCCGCACGATCAGCCGGATTGTGAGTGTTGAGCCTACTCTGGACACTAGCGCAACGCCGGTTGCATTGAGCTTGTCCTGCTGCCCCGTGAAAACCGCGAAGGGTAAAGGCGCTCATAGGGCTTTGTCTTCCGGTACGACTGCGCCAGTTCGAGGTAGATTGCGGTGTCGCGGTCGAGATCCGATTGCTGGCCGTCAAAATAGAAGTTGCGGATGGGAATGCCGCCGTAATCCCGCCTAAGCTTGGGATAGATGGCTTCGCTCACGACTCCGTTCATGCAGGTGAACGGGCTGATGTCCACAATCCCGTCCGCTCCGTGCAGGGCAAGATAGCCACTCCTGCCCACGCTGATGACCGTCTCGCCTTCGGCCCCGGGAAAGGGAAGGTAGGGCCTGGCCAGCTTCAGCACTTCCTCGACGTCAGGTTCCTCGTAGCCGGCGAAATCCTCGGCGAATAACGAACCCAGTGCGCGTTCGTCGGCGTGCTGGATTCGAGCACGTAGCTTCGATTTCATCATCTCCCAGGACCAGGACTGGCCCGCCAGCCGCAGATTGCGCACCTCTTCCATGTTGGTGTAGGCAATCCACTCGGCGATATCGGACATCCAGCACTCCGCGCCCTGGGCTTCCAGCCGGCGTACCAGGTCCTGGTTGCTGAAATTGTTGAGACGGCAGAAAATCTCACCCACGATGCCGATTAGCGGCCGGCTGCCGTCGAAGCGTGCAGGCACAGCACGAAAACGAGCCCTCGCCCGCAACAACGACGCGCTCAGCGAGCGCATCTGGCACGCGGAGTCGGAACAGCTCTGTTCTACGGTCTCGCAGAAATCATCGAGCGACGCGCGAAAAGCCCGGTCGGCCATCCCCGGCAGCATTTCGTAAGGCCGGGTTTGCAGCAGGAGTTTGCGCAGAATGTCAGCCGAGACCAAGGCCCGCCATGCCGTCCTTACGAAAGCAGTGTCAAAATCCTGGAAGTCGCTGTAGCCGTGTTCTCCGTGTGGAGAAAGAACCTGTATGTCACCGTGACCCTGTTCCCGCAGAACCTTGCGCAGAAACGGGGCATACTGGCCAAAGCGGCAGGGCCCGTTGGTAGTTCCCATAAAGAAAACCGTGCGCCGGGCGTCGAACCCCGGCTGCTGGGCGATCTTCAGGAAATCCCCGGTCGTAATTTTCGCGGGAAAGCATTCGTCGCCGCTCGTGCATTTGCCTCCCAATTCCAGCGTGTGTGCATCCGAGGGCGGCGTGGGAAGCGCCTCAACCCCCATCCAGCGGAGTACCGCACACAGTGCCTCGACGCTGCCCTGGGCCATGTCCGGGATGTACACCGTTTTCCCAGCCAGGGGATGATGGGCGCCAACCTTCCGGGTTACGCAGCGATGTTCGCGGATTGGCATCGCAAGAACCCCTTGCTGTCGAGATAAGCTTCACAGCGGGTGATGTAACCGGCGTCGTTCGAATGTCCGTCAAACTGCAGCACCAGGCTGGGCTTGCCGCAGGCCTCTTCGAGAAAGGACTTGAGGTAAGAGTCCGGGCCGCACTTGAAGTTCGAGATGTAAATCAGGTGTAGGCCGGGGTTGCGCCTGGTGAACTGCGCCGCCGCCAGAATCAGCCGGCCGGAGTGCCAGTACATGTTGTCGTTGAGCGCCGAGACATCTTCGCCCTCGAGCGGCAGGAAATCCAGCGGCAGTACGTTGATACCGTACAACCTCCGTAGCTTGTGGGGAATGTCGCAACACACTGCCCGGTCGTAGAGGTTGTAAGGCCGGCCCAGCAGCACAATCGCAGGCTCATGAGTCGCGCGCAGCACCTGCAGCGCGTCCTCCCCGGCTCGCCTCACGGTCTCGACAAAGTTCCGTTGTGCCTGGTAAGCATTTTCCACTGCAGCGTCGCTGGCGGCTGCGCTCCGGCCTAGCATGCTTGCCAGAATTCGTAACTCCTGGCGCACCTTCCGGGGCCCCTGGCGGAAGTGGATGGTCGGACACAGCAGCTTGCCGTTCACATCGGTTTCCAGTTTCTCAACCGCGCGCACCACGAACGGCAGGGTCTGGTTCCATGGGCACAGCTTCGACTCCGCCTGCATGAACGGTGTCTCCGCGTCCACTGCGTTGGGCAGCAGGATGTAATCCACTCCTTGCTGCAGCAGGGCATGCACATGCCCGTGCGCCACCTGGAGCGGGAAACAGGGCTGGGCAATGGCCAGTTCTTCGCCGTTGGCCGCGATGTGCCCGTCCGTGGGAGGTGAAACCGCCACGTTGTATCCCAGTTCCTGCAGGTACCGACACCAGAAAGGGAAGCGATCGTAGAAGAACATGGCGCGGGGAATACCGACGGTTTTTCGTCCTTCTCTGGGTGGCTCGAGTTCCGCTTGCAGCGACTTGTCCCGGCAGGACAGGAGATCTGCAATCACCGGCTGGCGGTCTGTGCGCGAACGCTTGCGGAACTTGTCGGAGCACTGGTCTCCCCAGTAGCTCTTCTCACCGTCAATGAGAAACTCCTTCATATCGCAGTAATTGGAGCAGGCACGGCAGACGAAGTCGCGCCGGGTGAAACTTACCAGGTTCAGGTCAAACCCGCGGAACCTGCTGGTTCCGCCGCGCGCCAGCATGCGATCGCGTGCAATCAGCGCCATACCGATCGCGCCAATGACCCCGTTATGCGGGGGAACGACGATGGGCTTCTTCAAAATGATCGAGAATGCGGAAGCAACCGCATCGTTATAGGCGGTGCCGCCTTGGAAATAGATCACATTCCCGAGGTTCCGTCCCCGCACTACCCGATTCAGGTAATTCAAGGCCACCGAATAGGCCAATCCCGCGCACAGATCGCCGACGGCCGCACCCTTCAGCATCAGGCTGCTCACATCCCTCGCCATGAAAACAGTGCAGCGCTCGCCCAGCCGGACCGGGTTGCGCGACGATAACGCCAGCTGCGCGAATTCCCCCTTGATCGCAACCCCCAACTTTTCCGCTTGCTCTTCCAGAAACGAACCAGTCCCCGCGGCGCAAGCTTCGTTCATGGCGAAGTCCACTACCACACCGTCGCGGATGCGAATGAACTTCGAATCCTGCCCCCCAATCTCGAAGATGGTGTCCACCAGCGGCATCTCCAGTTGCCGGCACACATGCATGGCGCCAGTTTTGTGCGCGGTGATCTCGTCATTTACGGTGTCGGCTCCGGTGAGTTCGCCAATCAACTCCCTCCCCGAACCCGTCGTGCCTACGCCGCGAATATTGACCCGTGTACCCAGTTCCTCCTTGATCTCGCGTAGTGCCGCAGAGACTACTTCGATCGGGCGACCCGCGGTGGGAACGTAAATCTCCTTCAGCAGATTGCCCTTCGCGTCAATCACTACCAGGTTCGTGCTCACCGAGCCCACGTCAATCCCGAGGTAGGTATCCATCCGGCGACCTGCCTCCGGCACTTGCAGCGGCGGGACTCGGTCCCGTAACAACGTCACCCGGTCAAGCGAGAGTGCTTCGGTGGTAGGGAACTCTTCCGTGCCGGCGGTCTCTCCTCGCAGGCAGCGGAATGCGCTGGTGGGGCCATTTCCATTTTTTTCAGCCGCCAGCAGGCTGGCGCCCAGAGCGCTCATCCAGCACTGCAGGTCTGGAACCAGAAAATCTGCTTCCGGCAGCCCGAAGGCCTCCCGGAGCGCGTCGCGCACTCCGGCATTCATCGCCACGCCTCCAATAAATGCCACCGGCGAAAGCACCTGCCTTCCTTTGACAATGCTGGACTTGAAGTTCCGCACCACCGCCTCGCACAGCCCGCGCAGGATCTGGTCCGCGGGGTATCCCTTCTGCTGGGCGTGGATCATGTCCGTCTTGGCAAACACCGAGCAGCGGCCCGCAACCCGGGCGGCGCCGCTGGCGCCGCGGGCGGCCGCACCCACATCCTCTACCTCATAGAGCAGCCGCGAAGCCTGTTGATCAATAAATGACCCCGTCCCGGCAGCGCACTCCGTGCTGGATTGGTAGTCCAGAATTCCGAGATGGTCTGCACCGTTCGTTGCGCCCAGGCGGATATATTTCGCGGTCTCCCCGCCCATCTCAAATACGGTGCGCACCTGGGGATGCAGCGCATGCATGCTTCGGGCCAGCGCGCGAAACTCGTTTTCAAACTCGGCCTCGAAGGCACGGGCCACCGTCCGTCCCCCCGACCCGGTGAAGCGGCAACCTGCGATCGCTTCTTCCGGGACAACTGCGCAGAACTCCCGCAGCAAGTCTGAGACGGCTTGCAGTGGGTTGCCCTGAAGGCGCCGGTAAGCGGATAACACAACCGCACGCCCATTCAACCCATTGCTTCTTGTCAGTTGAGGGCGAAAGAACGAGGAGTTCGTCTCGACCAGGCGGGCAAGCAAGGCAGCGTCTTCGACCGCACCCAGAGCCGCCAGCTTTAGGCTGACGGCGCCCACATCTACACCAATGCTGATACTAATGCGAGCGCCTCCTTTGGGGGAAACGAGTGCTCGACGCGAGGCCTGCGGGGAACCTATCGGACCAGATACCTTCTATCAAAATCGGCTTCGCCGGTCAGTGATGGGAGTCACATCCGTTGAGCCAGCAGATGGTCCGTATAAATGCGAACGACAGCCCACTGTGAGGTCACCCGCCAGCACGGCGCCTCAATACCGTGTCCCTCGCCACGCCCACCCGGGTTGCTGTCGTAACATCCGACAACTGGGCGAGTGGCCGGCTACTCGGAACCCGAACCTGATTCGATGACAACCGTCCGGATCCAGTGCCCACACCCGTTTCAGCTGCACTTTGGTTTGTAACGTCCGATAACAGGTATTATGTAAAGTCTACGAAATGCCGCGCCAATCCGACCATTGCCCCTTAGGCGTTACCCCTGCAGCAGCTCTTGCAGGTCAGTCCGGAAGCGGCTGAGCGTCGCCAGCCTTTCCGGGGTGGCTTCCACCACCTCCTGCTTGGCTTGGAAGACCTGGCGGCCTCCCATCTCCACCAGCACGCCGATCGCTTCCCCCATGCGCCAGCCCGGTGTACCCAGAATCTGCAACCCGTCCACCGATGGAACCAGCATCGCGATGCAGTTATCTCGCACCGCTCCCACGCACTTGGGAAACTTTTCGAAGGTTTGAAGGTCGAACCCGGCTAGGTAGAGTCTTTGAAGTTGTGCGGCAGGATCAGGCATAGAATTGAATCATTGCGGGATTGGTTCATCGATTCGATGATTCAATCACTCAATGATTCAATTCCTACATCTTGTATCGTCCCAGGTCTTCGTCATTGAGCCCCTCCAGCCACTTGCGCAGTTCTTCGGTCGTGACCCGGTCAGAAACATTGTTAGCGGCCTGCTTCGAGTTCTTCAGCACTTCATCCTCAACGTAGATGGGACAATCCACCCGCAACGCCAGCGCCAGTGCGTCCGAAGGCCTGGAATCCACGCTGATCACCTGCCCCTGCCGCTCCAACCAGATCACCGCATAGAACGTATCTTCCCGGAGTTCAGTCACCACCACCTTATGGACGTTCGCATCCAGCCCCACCAGCACGTTCTTGATCAGGTCATGAGTCATGGGCCGCGGCGTCGTCACCTTCTCGATTTCCAGCGCGATCGCATTAGCCTCGTAAATCCCCACCCAAATCGGAAGCACCGTATCGCTCCCCGAATCCTTCAGGATCACGATCGGCATATTCGTCACCGGATCCATCATTAGGCCGCGGATTTTCATTTCTACTTCCATCGGGACACCCTCCGGTCTCGCTCCTTATATCACCATTTGGCCTGCAAGGCTGTTGGGAAAAGCGGCTGTGGTTACGACCGGAACGTAGCTTCCTGGGGAGACTTCCGGGCCGGTGAAATTGATTACCTTGTTCTGGGTGGTTCGGCCTGTCCATTGCTGGTGGCGGTCGTTTCGGCCTTCAACCATTACTTCAAGGATTTGACCGAGATGTCTCTGGTAGCGGCGCCTCTGGATATCTCTTTGTTTTTCAAGCACTACGGCCAGGCGGCGGGCCTTCTCTTCGTCGGGAAGGGCGTCTTCCAGTTTCAGTGACGGGGTGTTTGGACGGGGGGAATACTTGAAGCCGAATACGGCGTCGAACTCGACTTGCTCGAGTAAGGACAGAGTCTGCTGAAAATCGGATTCGGTCTCGCCGGGGAAGCCCACGATTATGTCCGTGGTGATGCTGATCTCGCGGCTGGCGGCTTTCATCCAGGCAATGCGTTCCAGGTATTGCTCGCGGGTGTAGAGCCTTTGCATGGCGTCGAGCACACGATTCGATCCGCTTTGTACGGGTAGATGCACGTGATCGCACAAGGTCGGGACCGAGTCAATCGCCTCCACAATGTCGCGGCCAAAGTCCCGGGGATGCGAGGTGGTGAAGCGTACTCGTTTGATGCCTTCAATCTGTCCCACGGCAGCCAGCAATTCGGCGAAGGTGTGCTTCCCTGCCGGGTCCTTAAACGAGTTTACGTTCTGTCCCAGCAACTGGATTTCGGTGTAGCCCAAGTCGGCCATCTGGCGGGCTTCGGCGAGGACTGAGTCAGATGTCCGGCTGCGTTCTTTTCCTCGGGTAAAGGGCACTACGCAGTAGGAGCAGAACTTGTCGCAGCCTTCGATAATGGTTATGTATCCGCGGTGCGGGTTGGTGCGCGAGGTGAATTCGGTCTCAAAGCACTTGTCGGTTTCGCGATCGTCCAGGCCGGTTACCCGCTGGTTTCCTGCTTCGATCTGCACCAGCATTTCGGGCAAGTTGCGGTAGGAGGCCGATCCGCAGACCATCGAGACATAGGGCGCGCGCTCGAAAATCCTGGCGCCTTCCTGCTGGGCGACGCAGCCCAGCACGGCGAACTTTTTGCCCTGCTTCTGGTACTTCTTGTAGTCGGACAGGCGGTTGAAGACTTTCTGCTCGGCCTTGTCGCGAATCGAACAGGTGTTATAGAGGACGAGGCCGGCCTCCTCGACGGTCTGGACCTGGCGGTATCCCTCGGAAACCAGCGTCCCAATGACCTTTTCGGAGTCATGGACGTTCATCTGGCAGCCGAAGGTTTCAAGGTAGAACGTCTTTGGCGGGTGGGACGGCATACAAGGATTCAGTATATCGAAAACCCCCGCCCAAGCGGAGCTTGGACGGGGCACCCTGGGGAGCCGTGCTAGCCAAAGGCGGTGTGGTCACGTCTATACTTCTTTGACCCATTCCCCATAGGAGACCATTCCACATGAAATCCATCGTTGCCTTTCTGGTTCTGACGTTATCTCTGTTCGCCCAGGCCCAGGACAAAGATCAAAAGCCGGTCACTCTCCGGAGCATCCTGCTGGAGCAGTTACGCACCACTCACAACAACAAGGACTGGTTTGTGGATGCCAACACCGCGGTGTCTGGAATCACGGCGGAGCAGGCCAGCTGGAAAGATTCCGCCGGCAACCACTCGGTTGGACAGCTGGCGAATCACCTGGTGTTCTGGAACCAGCGGGCGCTGGCCGAGTTCAAGGGCGAGACCCCGGCCAAGTTCAGCGGCAACAACGACGAAACCTTCAACGCCTTTGATGCCAAGAAGTGGGCGGCCACGGTGCAGCAACTCGACCAGGTCATGACGGATTGGGAGAAGGCGGTCGAAGCGGCCGATGAAAAGAAGCTCGAGTCAGCGGCTTCGACCATCGCGCATGTCGGCACCCACAACGCCTACCACATTGGACAGATCGTCATCATCCGCAAAGAGCAAGGGTCTTGGGACCCGGAGAAAGGGGTGAAGTAGCTCCTCAATTCTCAAGGGTGCCCCGTCCAAGCTCTGCTTGGGCGGGGATTCTCCTGGAGTGATGTTCACCTGTCACAGACTCACTCGAGGCTCGAAAGTAGTGTCGTCTCATGCCCTGGGGACTGAAGCACTTCCAGGAGTCCCGCCAGTCTCACTTCCTCACTTTCAGCTGTTACCGCAGGCAACCGAAATTCGCCAATCCAAGCCATCGAATCGTCTTCGAATCCGCCCTGGAACGTGTCCGACAGAAGCACGAACTCTACGTCTTCGGATACGTCGTGATGCCGGAGCACATCCACATGCTGGTCAGCGAGCCGGATCGCGGCGCCCCGGCCACGGCAATGCAGTCGCTGAAACAAGGGGTTGCGCGAACCCTCGCGTTGCGTGCGGATAAGCCCTTCTGGGAAGCCCGCTACTACGACTTCAACGTCTGGAGCGAGCACAAGTTTGTGGAGAAGCTGCGCTACATCCATCGCAATCCGGTAGCACGCGGACTAGTCGCGCATCCCGAGGATTGGGAGTGGAGCAGCTTCCGTCACTACATAAGCGGTGAAACGGGCCGGGTCGAGATCGAGTCTCAATGGACTGCCCGGAAACGGGAGCGCGCCGGGATATGTCCCACTATGCCGGTGCGGGAGCCGGCAGAAAACCCCCGCCCAAGCAGAGCTTGGACGGGGCACCCTCGGGATTCGTAATAGGGCGAAAATTCTATTTTCGTGGGCAGGGTCTTCCCTGCTGGCATCCTGGTTCGACTTTAATCAGGTTGGGGCCTTTGGATTTTCGGCGGCAGGCCATCTGGCACCAGGCTTCGCGGTACTTTTCCATCAGGGAGCGTTGGCCGTTGGCGGGATAGAAGCGAAGGACGTGGTGGGCGGCGGCTTCGCTCACCGGGATGATGTACCAGAGGTTCTCGGGGACGATGAAGGCGACGAGGAAGTCGATCTCGTCAGCGGTGTAGCGGGTGTTGCATCCGGCGGCTTTGACGCAGTAGCGGGAATCGGCGTGGCACTCGGTGGATTTGACCTGCACCCGCCAGAACTGGCGTCCGGAGTCGAGGATGAAGTCGTAGCGTTCGCTGTCGCCCCAGGGTTTGGCGATGCCGAAGCCGAGGCTGGCGGCTTTGGCCAGGAAGGCGGCCTCGGCGGCTTCGCCGCGGCTTTTGCGGGTGACGAGGCCGACGGCGTCGATTTCGGGGACCTGTCCGGGAAGCGGGATGTGAGTGCGACGGTTGCGAGTGGCCGAATTGTTGTGCTGGGAACGCATAATAAAAAAGGCGCAGCCCGAAAGCTGCGCCTGAGGGACTCCTTTATTGGGATGAACATAGAAAAAGGCGCGACCGTAAGGCCGCGCCTGTTCTCTTCTAGCTATACACATATCATATCACATTTCATATAGCTTTCCCGCCACGGTTTTGAACTTTATTTTGGCAACAATTACCTTGATTAACCATGGTTATTGTAGTACCTTATTTGCATGGGAACACCAAAAACGCTCCAGCGTGCAGTCCAGCACTTCTCAGATGAGCAGGTGTGTATTGATGCGGTCGCAAAGATGCGTTGGCCGAATGGCCCCGAGTGTCCAGCTTGCGGCCATAAAGAGCATTACTACCTCAAGACTCAGAAGCGGTGGAAGTGCAAAGAATGCTACAAGCAGTTCACTGTGAAGCTCGGAACCATTTTCGAGGATTCTCCGATTCCACTGCAAAAGTGGCTCCCCGCTTTGTGGATGCTGGTCAATTGCCGCAACGGTGTAAGCAGCTATGAAATTGCTCGTGATCTGGGGGTAAGCCAGAAGGCTGGCTGGTTTATGCTTCAGCGCCTGAGACTCGCATTGCAGAATAAAAGCCTTACTAAACTCGGAGGTAACGGCACTCCAGTGGAAGCGGATGAGACTTTCATCGGCGGCAAGGCCAGATTCATGCACCGTGAGAGACGCGAGCGCATGAGCCGTAATGGTGGACTGCAAGGCGGAAGCGGCAAAGCCGTTGTGATGGGAATGTTAGAGCGCGGCGGGAGAGTTGTGACTGCTGTAATCCCACACCGCAAGCACAACATCACAGAGAACATTGTCCGCGAATTGGTGGAACCAGGTACAGAAGTTCACACTGATGAGTTTCAGGGCTATTACAAATTGAGCGATGGCTACATTCACAAAGTCATCAATCATCTTGAGGGGTACGTGAAAGAGAACGTCCATACGAATGGCATCGAGAATTTCTGGTCATGTCTCAAGCGTGGATTGAATGGAACGTACATTGCCGTTGAGCCGTTTCACCTGTTCCGCTACGTCGATGAGCAGGCTTTCAGATTCAACCATCGCAAGGATGCCAACGGCAGAAAACTAGACGACGCAGCTAGATTTGAATTAGCTTTATCGCAGATCGCGGGAAAGCGGTTAACCTTTGCGGAGGTGACTGGCAAGGTGGGAGAAAGTGAGGCGTTCTAACCCTTTGCGCGGGAAGCGCGGCCCGAAGCCCGTTTCTGCCGCTGTCTCGCACGCTTCGCGTCGGCGAGTCTGACTTTCATTTCATCGTGCGAGACAGACAGAACTTTTTTCAAAGCTCTTTCAAAATTACTGTATTCATCGGGTTGTTCGCTCTTGTTTGCTTGGCGGCTCACTAGCGTATGCCCGTCCTTCTGGCATCAGATTAGCACGATGCCAGAAAAGACGGAAGTGTGTCATTTCGTGATGTCTTCCCCGATACTCCATCTGGTGATGAGTCCACCGACGTGGTGCTCCCACGGCGGTCCCTTAAGAATAAGGGAAAAAGCCGGAGGCCACGTCTTGTTACCGAACGCGGGCCAGATGTCGAGCAGGTTTACGTCCCATGCGCCGGGCTTACATATCGGCTTGATTCTCGTAGTGGCAAACATGGGCAAGACGTGCATGGTGAGAACTTGAATCACGAGATGACCGACAACAATTGTTGTAATGCAATTGTGAAATGCTTTAGGAACGTTGCTTATCTCTCCGAAGGTATCACCCAATCCGACATGAAGAGACCTGACCGGAATTCGCCCAAGCCAAACAAGCGTACCAATAGGAAGGGCGCGTAATGGTGGCCTCATGTTGGTTCTTTCACATTCACTGTAAAAGGGCGTTCGCTTTACAGGGGATGACCCATCAATGACCATTGCCTTCAATATCGCCCATCTAGTCAGTAATTTCTGTGCCACTGGTTCTAGAACGGTGCGCTTGTCGTTCATCATCGCGAACATGTGCGGCTTGTTTTCGCCTTCAATATCGCTCATCCATCCGTTGTTGCACTTTTTGCAGACAGCCTTGACTCGCACTCTCGAATTGTCGATCCATTCACTTTTAATCTTTCCCCGCGTGATCCGCATCGGCTCGTTTGATTCGAGGTCTTCTAGAATCCATGATGACCACACATCTTCGGCACTATTAGCGGGTTGCGGGCAAAATAGGCATTGCTTCGCCATTCCAACAACTTAGCACATGTTGGTTAGTCATGGTAATTAGTGCCTTTATTTTCTGAATGGAATGTGGGGGTTAGGGGGAAACGGGGTGCGCGGGGGGCTTGACAAGATTTTGGGCGGACCGCCTCTTCCCTGCTCTCGAGGGTTCTCGAGGTCTCGAGGGTGCCCTGTCCAAGCTCCGCTTGGGCGGGTATGTCAGTCATCACCGAGGCGACCTGAGGACGCTTTGACCGCGCCACCGGCGAAGAGTGTACGAAGCGCAATTCGGTTGTTGTCTCCGGCTCAGTTGTGAAATCCTCGGTGGCGAATGTGAAGACTCCTGCCAACTGAGGTGACCGATGGGGTGCAATCCGGAAGTGTTGCAGAAGGTGCCGCTGTTTGCTCTGCTGGATGAAGACGAGACGGCAATCCTGGCCGGACAAGTCGAGCTCAAGGAATTTACCCCGCGGCAGCGCATTTACAAGATCGGCGATCCGGGCGGACGAGCCTACGTCATGGTGACGGGATCGGTGCGCGTGACCACGGTGGACGAGGACCACCAGGAGGTGATTGTCGACCAGCCGTCGGCCGGCGAGTTTTTTGGTTTCGCTTCCATGCTGGATGGGACGCCGCATCAAACCAATGCCATTGCCGCCGAAGAAACCTCGTGCATTGAAGTGGACCGGGATGACATTGCCATCCTGCTGCAGCGCAAGCCGCATGCCGGCATGGACATGCTGGCGGTGCTGGGGCGCCAGTTCCATGCCTCGCAACAGTTGGTGCGGCTACGGGCTACACGCAACCCCAACGAAGTGATCGAGACCGAAGCCACGGTGGGCGAGCGCATCGCCGACGGAGTCGCCCGCTTTGGCGGCTCCTGGACGTTCATCATCCTGTTTGCCATGGTGCTATGTATCTACACCGGAACCAACTCCGTGCTGCGGGGCTCGGCTTGGGATCCGTATCCGTTCATCCTGCTGAATCTGTTCCTGTCGATGCTGGCGGCGATTCAGGCGCCGGTGATTATGATGAGCCAGAACCGCCAGGACACGAAAGACCGCTTGCGGGGCGAGCTCGACTACGAAGTCAACCGGCGCGCGGAGGCTGAGATCCAGGGCTTGGCACGAAAAATGAATCTGCTGGGCGACAAGATTAGCGATGTTGAGGATCTGATCCGGGAAAGAACGCAGAAGTGAATGCAGGGGCGAGGTGGCGCAGGTTGTTTAACGGCGGGTGGGCTACCTTTGCGTTCCTTGCAAAGGTGGGAGTTCGGAGCGCAGGGCAGTTCCGAATCCCACCTTTCGAAAACCGGGAAAGGTGGGCCAGACGCCCTCGAGATCTGGTGGTGCGAGGTCTCAGGGCAAGGTCAGAGCCTCAGGGACTGAAGCCCCGCATTTTTCCGGCTTGAGCGGCACGGCTGAAGCCGTGCCCTTTCAAAGCAAAGTCTCAGACGGCCCTAGTTCGTTTTCTCCGCAAATTTCTTGAGCGCGCCGAGCACGCCGGGCCAGCCTCCGGCGTAGTCCTTGCGGACGATGTTCTCGTCAGCCAGGCCGCTGTGCGTGACCTTGACCTTGGTGCCCAGCTTGGTGGGCGTGAGCTCCCAGCGGACGACGGTTTTGCGCGACGGGTCCTGGTGGAAGTTGGTGATCCAGGTGTAGGCCAGGGCGCGGGGCGGGTCAAACTCGAGGATCTCGCCGTCGTGCTTGAAGACGCGGAAGCCGTTGACCACGTGTTTGCCGTCGGGCTTGCCGCATATCATGCGCCATTTGCCGCCCTTGCGGGGGTCGAACTCGAGCAGCGTGGTGGGGCAAGATTCGTCGCCGCCCCACCATTGCAGGAGTTGGTCGGGCTGAGTCAGGGCGTCGAAGACGCGTTGCGGCGGGGCGGCGACTTCAATTTCGCTGACCACTGCGTCGAGATCGGGAGTGATGAATGCTGCTGCCATGATGTGCCTCCTGGCTTTGAAAGGGCGCGACTTTAGTCGCGCCGCTAGCGGCCAATAAGAATGCGAGCTTTAGCCCTTGCGGGCTGCGGCGTCCGCAATTCATTTCTTGCGCTGCAGGGCGAAGCTTTCGACTTGTTCAGTCCCATCTTGCAGCCAGGTCCACTGCTCCGAATAATGATCGGCGTCGGCGAAAGTGAATACCGCGTGATGCATATGTCCGGCAGCCGGGCTGGCCAGATTGCCGACATCGAGAAAATTAAAGGTCAGCGTCTTGCCGTCCGGCGACATGGTTCCAACCATGCGCGGCTGGTTGCCGGCGCCGCAGTAGTGGGTCATCAGCAGCCGGGTGCCGTCAACCGTGTACATGGTCACCATCGAGTTCTCGCTGAGCTGGCTCATGACGGCGGAGCCTCCGGAGATGACGGTGTAGGTCACTTGGCCGGGCTGGCCGTTGGGGCCCTTCCCTTCCCAGGTGCCGGCCAGCGATTTCAGGCGGTCGAAAGTTTTTTGGGCGTCGGATTGGGCGGCGGCAAAAGTGGCGGCCAGGATGACGGCCAGAGACGCGGCGATGCGTAGAGCGTTCTTCATGTGGGTTCCTCTCGAATTTGAAATTGTGCCGGACGGGGCCGGCTCGTTAGTTCTATTCAACTTTTCGCGGCGATCGTTTACTGGGACGGGCCGCGGTTTCTTTGGCGTATTCGGACTCGACAAAGGTCTTCAAGCTGGCCAGGTTGGAGCGCCAGAAGCCGCGGTAGTGCTCCAGCCAGGAATCGACCGCTTTCAGCGGTTCGGGATTGAGCTGGTAGACGCGGTGGCGGCCCTGGCGGCGCTCCTCGACCAGGTGGGCGCGGCGCAGCAGGCGCAGATGCTTGGAAATGGCGGGCCGGGAGATCGGGAAGGCGCGGGCAATCTGTCCGGCGGGCTGGCCGCCGCGGCGCAGCAAGTCGAGCACGGCGCGGCGGGTGGGATCGGCCAGGGCGTGGAAGGTGCTCTCCGCCGAATATGTAACCGAACGGTTCCGCATAATGTGTAACTATAGGGTTACGGATTGGCCGCTGTCAAGGAAAAAGTGATGGGCCCGCGGTCGTCAGAAAAACCCAGCCTGTCTCTGCAAGATAAGGAGAGACAAGGGTGGGGCACTCGGGCTAGGCGGCGGATCCACCGAACCGGGCGGCGCCACGGGCCTTGGCTTTGGCGGACTCCTCTTCGCGGTTCTTGGGCGGCGCGGTGGTTTCGAGCGCGCGCAGAAGACGGAGGGAGACGGCGGCGACGTCCTCGATGGCCGCATGAAAGGCGGCCTCGTTGGCTTTCGAGGGCTTGGTGAAGCCGCTGATCTTTCTCACAAACTGCAGCGAGGCGGCGCGGACCTCATCGTCGGTGACGGGAGGATCGAAGTTGAAGAGAGTCTTGATGTTTCGGCACATGCGGAATGACTCCAACAAATAATTAACACACGTTAGCGCGTGCCATTGCTAACCAGCTCAAGAAACGCGCGGTGCACACGCGAGTCGGTGGAGAGTTCGGGATGGAATGTGGCGGCCATGACTTTGCCCTGGCGAACAGCCACCGGGTCCTTCCCTTCTGTCCCGATCACTTCCACGCCCGGTCCGAGGCGTTCGATCTTCGGGGCGCGAATAAAAACCATTTCAAGAGGGGATCCGCTGAAGCTGCCTTCGCGAATCGAGCTGTCAATCTGGCGGCCGTAGGCGTTGCGGCGGATGCGGATATCGAGCGCGCCCAGCCCGACTTGCTTGGGATTCTCGACTTCGGTCGCGAGAAGAATGGCGCCGGCGCAAGTGCCGAACGTGGGCTTCACGCGCACGAACTGCTTCAGTTTTTCGAATCCGGCATCGCCGAGGAGATTGAGGAACGTCCCCGATTCCCCGCCGGGAATCACCAGTCCGTCGATACCATCGAGTTGCTCCGGCTTTTTGACGAGCACAACTTCAGCACCCAGCTCCTCGAGCCGTTTGCGGTGAGCATCGAAATCGCCCTGCAGGGCTAGAACGCCAATCTTCATTCAGTCATCCGTCGTCCGTCGTCCGTCGTCAGCCAAACCCATCCCAGCTGATGACTGACGAGCGACGACTGCCTTTCTACCAACCCCTGGTCTGCAGCATGTGGGCTTCGTCTATGCCCGATATGGCCAGGCCCTTCATTGCGCCAGCCAGGTCCTCGCTGACTTCAAGTAATACTTTAGCGTCTAGGTAGTGCGTGGTCGCCTTCACGATGGCGCGCGCGCGCTTCTCAGCCTCTTCCGGATCGGCAAACTCCGTCGAATTTTTCATGAAAATACCGGAGCCTACGAAGACTGACTCGGCGCCCAGTTGCATGACCAGCGAAGCGTCGGCGGGGGTGGCGATGCCTCCGGCGGAGAAATTCGGGACTGGAAGCTTTCCGGCTTTGGCGACCATGCGGACCAGTTCGTACGGGGCCTGGTGCTCTTTGGCCTTGGCGTAGAGTTCTTCTTCGCTGAGCACGGTGAGGATCTTCATTTCCTGGACGATCTGGCGCATGTGCTTCACGGCGTGGACCACGTCGCCGGTGCCGGCCTCTCCCTTGGTGCGGATCATGGCGGCGCCTTCGGCGATCCGGCGCAGGGCCTCGCCGAGGTTGCGAGCTCCGCAGACGAAGGGCGTTTTGAACTGATGTTTATCGACGTGATGGGCTTCGTCGGCGGGGGTCAGCACTTCGGACTCGTCAATGTAGTCGACGCCGAGTTCCTGGAGGATCTGGGCCTCGGCGAAATGGCCGATGCGGCACTTGGCCATCACCGGGATGGAAACGGCTTTCATGATCTCGCGAATTTTTTTGGGCGAGGCCATGCGGGCGACGCCGCCTTCGGCGCGGATTTGGGCGGGCACGCGCTCGAGAGCCATCACCGCGACCGCACCGGCCTTTTCGGCGATCTCGGCCTGTTTGTAGTCGGTGACATCCATGATGACGCCGCCTTTGAGCATTTCGGCGAGGCCGATTTTCAGGCGGAGGCTGGTGGAACTTCCATTGTTCTGGGACATGTGGGGCTCTTTTCTGGATCGTTATTGTTAGTGACTGGGCCCGATCCGTGCTCCAGCGTTGATCTTCTTTCGCCCCTTCGGGGCTTGGTCGTTTTCGCCTTTACCCACGGCTTGCTCGGTGGGCTTCAATCTTGCGCCGCTTCGCGGCTGTCTTGCCCACTAGTCGGCCGCTTGGGCGTGTTGCTGCAAGCGTTCTTCGGCAAGGCGGTCGGCAGCCACGTTGGTGGCTACGCCCTCCCGCTCTGCGATTTCAAAAATGTGGAGCAGGGTGTCGTAGATCGCGTCCACTTTCGTGAGCATGAACTCCCGGTCCCAGTGCAAGCACTCGATGCCAAAGCTGATGATACCCCCGGCATTGGCGGCGTAGTCGGGCGCGTACAGAATATTTCGTTTCTTCAACAGGTCGCCATGGCGCTCGTCGAGCAACTGGTTGTTGGCGGCGCCGACTACGATTTGCACGCGCAACTGGGGGATGGTCTGGTCATTGAGGATCGCGCCCAGCGCACAGGGGGCGAAGATGTCGGCGGTCACCGCGAAGATCTCGGATGAGCTCACTCGGGTGGCACCCAGCTTCTCGACAGCGCGGTTGACCTTTTCATCGTCTACATCGCTGACGATCAGGTTTGCGCCGGCATCGCGCAGGTGCTCGGCTAGAGTGTAGCCCACGTGGCCGAGACCTTGAATGGCGACTGTCTTTCCGGAAAGGCGGTCGGAACCCCAGCGGTACTTGGCGGCGGCCCGCATGGCGTGGAACACGCCACGGGCAGTCACCGGCGAGGGGTCGCCTGATTTACCCGCCAGGCCGCCGACGTGCCGGGTCTCACGGCTTACTATCTCAATGTCGGCGGGGCTGGTACCCACGTCTTCGGCGGCAATGTATTTTCCTTTCAAGGTTTCGACCAGGCGCCCGTGAGCGCGGAATATCTTCTCGCGGTCTTTGGTCCTGTTGTCGCCGAGGATGACCGACTTGCCTCCACCGAGCGGCATGCCGGCCAGAGAACTTTTGTAGGTCATGCCGCGGGCCAAGCGCAGCGCGTCGCGCAGGGCTTCGTCCTGGCTGGCGTAGTTCCAGAAGCGCGTGCCCCCGGTACCCGGACCGAGAACGGTACTGTGAACCGCGATGATGCCCCGGTAGCCGCTTTCGGGCTCGCTTCCAGCGACTACCCGCTCATACCCATCCACCTGAATTTCGCTTACGTTCACGCGACTGTCCTTTCCGCCGGCAAGCTCGCGAAATCTGACAGTCCCAGAATGGCCCTGGCAGTGGTTCCATAGCAAGTACCATTAATGAAGTCGGCATAGTACCATTATGGAAGACCGAAGTATGGCAAAACACCCCAACGCTGTCTTTTCGCTGCCCATCGCGGTGGAGCGGACTTCAAATCTGCCCCTGTACCGGCAGATCTACGACGCCATTCGCGAAGCGATTCTAGACGGCAGACTGCGGCGGGGGCTGCGGCTGCCTTCGACGCGGCTACTGGCACAGGAACTGGGAGTGTCGCGCAACATCGTGGTGCTGGCCTTCGAACAACTCCTGGCCGAGGGGTACCTGGAAGCAAGAACCGGAGCGGGAACGTCGGTCGCCAAGACCATGCCGGAAGAACTTCTGCACGTGGGGCGGCGCAGCACACAGGAGCGTCCATCGCCCAAGCGCAAGCCACTGTCGAAGCGGGGAGAAAAAATCAGCGGCCTGACTGCGTCCGTCCAAGCGCTGGCGCCGGCTGCCCGCCTGGCGCCCTTTCAGTATGGACTGCCGGCGCTCGACGAGTTGCCCCTGGAACTTTGGGGACGGCTGGTAGCGCGGCACTTCCGCAAGGCGACAAGGGACTTGCTGGGACACGGCGATTCTGCCGGTCTGTGGAGTCTGCGTGAGGCCATCGCCTCGTACGTGGGAGTAGCGCGCGGCGTACGTTGCAACCCCAGCCAGGTGATCGTGGTGAACGGATCGCAGCAGGCCATCGATCTGGCCGCCCGGGTGTTGCTCGATCCCGGAGACTGCGCCGTGGTGGAGAACCCCGGCTACCTGGGAGCGCGTTCCGCGTTGCTGGCCGCGGGCATCCGGCTGTTCCCTGTCCCGGTGGATCGGGAAGGCTTGGCCATGCCAGTGCTGAAGCGGCGGCGGCCCAACGCGAAACTGGTGTACGTGACACCCTCGCACCAGTTTCCGCTGGGAGTGGTGTTGAGCCTTGCCCGGCGTTTGGAACTGCTCGACTGGGCTGCCCGTCGTGGAACCTGGATCTTTGAGGACGACTACGACAGCGAGTACCGCTACGAGAGCCGCCCGATTCCGGCGCTGCAGGGACTCGACCAGGAGGGCCGGGTCATCTACGTGGGCACGCTGAGCAAAGTGCTGTTTCCCGCGATTCGTTTCGGCTACATGATTGTGCCCGAGGACCTGGTGCAGCCGTTTGTCGCCGCGCGCGCACTGACCGATCTCTCATCGCCGCAGGTGGAGCAGGCGGCGCTGGCGGAATTCATTTCCGAAGGACACCTGGCCAGCCATATCCGGCGTATGCGTTCGCTCTACATGGAGCGCCGGGACTTCATGAAACGCATGATTGAGGAAGAACTTCCGGGCCTGCTCGAAGTGCAAGACACCGAGGCCGGCATGCATTTTGTGGCCTGGTTGCCGCCCGGCGCCGATGACGCCCGGATCTCGCGTGCGGCTGCCATTGCGGGGTTGCACGTGATGCCGGTTTCGGCCTTTGCCATCAGTCCACTGGAACGAGCGGGCCTGCTGCTGGGTTTTGCCGGCTTCTCCAAGCCGGTCATCCGCAAAGGCATTCGCGAACTCAGCTTGATCGTGAAGCGATGCTTGCAGGCGGCCTAAGAGCTGAACCACGCTGCGTAACTCACTCCTAATTCACCCATGCTTTGACAGGTAGTCTATGCTGATAGAGCCTTTAGACAAGAGTTAGAGTGCTTGCTGGCGAGGTATCTGTGCTAACTAGCCGCTTGGCGTGCCCGCCTATCTTGATCCGCTATGCCCGACTGATGTTGATGTTCCTGTTGGGTTCGCTTTCAACGCTGGTGGCCCAGACGCCACAGCAACTGGGGGCGCCCGCCACGCTGTATCAGCAATTGCAGAACTCATCGGCCATAGAGAAAAGCGCACACCTGGAGAATGTGGTTCTCCAACGGGACCGCGTTAAGATCACGTTTGCGAATGGCATGGTCTATTTTTCTTCGCCAGCTGAGGGCGCGATTCGTGCAGCAGTGTTCATCGGGTCGGGGATGCTGGAGGCAACTCCGCCGCCGGTTGTATTCGAGCAAGACAATGTCCGCCGCCTCCTGAAGTCCGATAGTGTCTCAGTAGACTTCAAGACCGCGGTCCTGCGGTTCACCGACGACACAGCCAGCGAACTCCTCAAGACCGGCTTTCTGCAGGGCGGAGCCGTTTCAGAACAAGCCGGACATCTTGCTGCCGAGCTGGGGCCGAGCCTGCTGAAAGAAACCGGAATGAATATCTCGGCTCGGCAAATGGAATCCATCCTGAATCAGGAAACGCCGGGGGTGTTTCTAATCCAGATGGATGGCGGGAAGCACGGACGCTTTACCTATCTGTTTGATCCGCAGGCGCACATTCCCGTGACCAGTTTCGGAATCAATGCGGGAGAGAAAGGGCTCATTTTTGCTTACGACGAAACCTTGCGCGGCAACGACGTTTGGATGGCATTCCACGCCAACGGGGACTATGCGACGGGACTAGCACCGTATTCGGATTCTTATAACCTGGTCGATACTGAGAGATATACGCTAACGCTAGATCTACTGGATCCCAAGAAGGTCCTGGGCCTCAACGCGAAGTTAGATCTTGTATGCCGTGTAGCAAGGCTGCGGTTGATTCCGTTTGCCGTGGGGGAGTCCCTGAGTATTGCCGACGACGAACGCCGTAAGAAACAGCTGCATATTCTGGGAGCTCACCTTTCCGACGGTACGGATCTGGCCTTCTTCCAGGAGCCCTGGGAAGGCGGGTTCAGTGTGGTTCTACCCAAGGCAACGGCGGCGGGCGAGCATCTGCTGGTGAGCCTGGATTTGAAGGGCGATTTCATGCTGGAGTCGGACATCGTGCCGCAAACGTACTTCCCGCGCAGCGCGGAAACCTGGTATCCGCGCCACGGCTATCTAGCCCGCTCAAAGTTCGATATCAGCATGATTCATCGCAAGAAAGACCACGTCGTAAGTATTGGCGAGTTCGTCCACGAGGGTCCTGCACCGGGGACGAAGGACAGTGTGCTTACGGAATTCCGCATGGAGCAACCCGTAGGATTGGCGACGTTTGCCGTAGGGCCGTACGAAATTCACAAAGATACCGCCAAGGAGGACAACGGCAAGACACTGCCGATTGAGTTTTATTCCATGCCGGGGAGCCGGGCGGCAATCAAGGAAGACTTTATTCTCGCCGAGATGAACAACAGTGTGCGGTTTTTCAGCCAAATGTTCGGCGAATATCCCTATCCGTTGTTTCGCGGTGTCTTCCATCCCTTTAATTTTGGGCAGGGTTTTGCTACTACCATCATGATCCCGGCTGCCGACCAGGCTAACTACAATACGTACTCGTTTATCGCCCATGAGACTTCGCACCAGTGGTGGGGCGACATGGTGCTGTGGCGTTCCTATCGCGATCAGTGGCTCAGCGAAGGATTTGCGGAGTATTCGGGGATGCTGTACGCGCAACTGCGCGACAAGAGTTCCTCGGAAAAAGAGTTGATCGAGCACGCCCGGGAGGAGCTGAAAATGCCTCCGCGTAATCTTACGGGGATCGGTCATGGGCGACTGGTGGACGTGGGGCCGCTGATCATGGGCCACCGCGTGGAGAGCCGCGAGACCGGCGGAGCGTACCAGGCGCTGATTTATGAAAAGGGCGCGCTGGTGCTTCGGATGATGCACTTCTTGTTTACCGACCCGCAAACCGGCGACGGCAAGCCCTTCTTTGACATGATGCACGACTTTGTGGAGCGCTATAAGGGCCGCACGGCAAGCACCGAGCAATTCTTTGCGGTGGCGAATGAGCACCTGAAGAACACACCGCTTGCCCAGAAGTACGGCTACAAAGACCTGAACTGGTTCTACCGGCAGTGGGTCACCCAAACCGATTTGCCATCGTACGAACTTTCCTACCACATCGAAGCGGAAGCAGGAGGCACTGCGATTCTGAAGGGCGAGCTAACCCAGACGGGGCTGCCGGCAGGCGAGACCTGGTTCATGCCGCTTCCCCTGGTGGTGCATTTTCACGGGGGGAAGATTTCGCGGGGCACGGTGGCAGTGCTGGGGGCCCACACTCCCATCAATATCCGGTTGCCGCAGGCGCCTGAGAGAGTGGAACTGGACCCGGAGATGTGGGTTCTCTCGGATAAGACCTCGACTAGCAAACGGTAAAGTCCGGCGCGCGTGCTAGAGCGACTACCGGTCAACGAACCTGGCAAACATGCGGTGGGGATCGATGGCAATGAAGGTTCCACGGCTGCGCGCCAGAAGTTCTCCCTTTTGGTTGAAGATTTCCGCCATGTTGATGTGACGGCGGCCGCGCATGCTTACCTCGCGCGACTCGACCCGCAAGGGCTTGTTCAGGGGCACTGGTTTTAGGTATTTCACGGTGATTTCTGAAGTCAGGGCGACGACGTGGCGGAGCTTGTTCACTTTGCCCATGGCCTCGTCAAGGATGGTGGCGATGATTCCGCCGTGGCAGTGGCCGGGGGGACCGGTGTAGCGTTTGCCCAAGCGGAAGCGGGAGACGAAGCAGTCGCGGTCTTCGTCGTAGGCGAACTTAAGGCGCATGCCTTCGGGATTGTTCTTGCCGCAGGCAAAGCAGTAGTTTTTTTGCATGCGGACGAACTGGGTACCGTGCCCGCGGCCGTGCGCTTTCTTCGGCATATGGCAAAGATTCTATCCTGCCGCTCACTAAACGCTGCAAGCCACGTCTCATCCTTTCAATCTGAGCGCAGAATCCTGTATAAACAGTCGGTTCTTACATCCGGGGAAAAATCAAGCGCCGAGCGCGGCCAGGCCGCCAGGAGCGATTGTTTCGCTTCTCCGTCATCCGCGTCTCGGTGGCGCAATCAGGAGATTCCATTGAACTCTTACCGGCGGTTCGCGCTTTTCGTGACTCTACTGCTCAGTTTTTCCACGTCGCTGTTCTCGCAGAACGATCAGCCCGCTAATCGACTATCCAAGAAGGACGAGCCGACTGCGCAGAAAGCGAAAAAGACCGAGAAGAAGGAGCAGAAGGAGAAGAAGCCTGAGCCGGCGAAGCCGGCCGAAGAAGAGAAAAAGGGCGGGCTGGTTTCGGGCACATTCAGCGGTCTGCAATTTCGCCTGATCGGCCCGGCGGTCGCTTCCGGGCGCGTGGCTGCGTTTGCGGTGAATCCCAAGAATAAATACGAGTACTACGTGGCGGTGGCTTCGGGCGGAGTGTGGAAGACCACCAATAACGGCACCACCTGGACCCCGGTGTTCGACGGCGAAGGTTCGTACTCGATCGGGTATGTCACGCTTGATCCCAACGATCCCTCGATTGTTTGGGTGGGCGCGGGCGAGAGCAACAGCCAGCGCAGTGTAGGTTACGGGGACGGTGTCTATCGCTCGGACGATGGCGGCAAGAGTTGGAAGAACCTGGGGTTGAAGAAGTCGGAGCACATTGGGCGCATTGTGGTCGATCCCCGCGACGGCAAGGTGGTGTACGTGGCGGCGGAAGGCCCGCTGTGGGGGCCGGGGGGCGATCGCGGCCTCTACAAGACCACGGACGGCGGCAAGAACTGGAAGGCTGTTCTCAGCATCAGCGAGAACACCGGCGTGGTGGATGTGGCCATTGACCCTTCCGATCCGGATACGCTCTACGCAGCGGCGTACCAGCGGCGGCGGCATGTTTTCACGTTCGTCGATGGCGGCCCGGAAAGCGCCATCTACAAGTCCACGGACGCGGGCGCGACCTGGAACAAACTGAAGTCCGGGTTGCCGACCGAAGATATGGGCCGCATCGGGCTAGCGGTGTCACCGGTGGATCCGAACGTGGTTTACGCCACCGTGGAGGCGGCGAACGGTAAGGGCGGCATCTTCCGCTCCACCGACAAGGGTGCCACCTGGGAGCGCCGCAACGAGTTCGATACGGGCGCGATGTACTACGCGCGCATTTTCCCCGATCCCAAGAATGTGGACAAGATCTACGTGATGAGCGTGTTCCTGCGCGCCTCCGACGACGGCGGCAAGACGCTGCACAAGATCAACGAAGTGAACCACCACATTGACAATCACGCCATGTGGATCGATCCGGACAATACCAAGCACATGATGGTAGGTTCCGACGGCGGCGTGTACGAGACCTTCGACGAGTTCAAGAGCTGGCAGTTCAAGGCCAACCTGCCGACGGTGCAGTTCTACGACATAACCGCCGACAACGCGCTTCCCTTCTACCATGTGTGCGGCGGCACCCAGGACAATTTCTCCTGGTGCGGGCCGTCCCGCACCCGCAACCTGCACGGCATTTCGAACGCGGACTGGTACGTCACCACCAGCGGTGACGGCTTCCGGGCGCAAGTCGATCCGGAAGATCCCAACACGGTTTATGCGGAATCGCAGTACGGGGTGCTGGTGCGCTATGACAAGCGGACTGGAGAAAATATTGTGATTCAGCCCGCCGAGGGCAAGGGCGAGCCGCCGCTACGCTGGAACTGGGATTCGCCGCTGATCATCAGCCCGAACTCGCACACGCGAGTTTATTTTGCCGCCAACCGCCTGTTCCGCAGCGACGATCGGGGGGACACCTGGAAGGCGATCAGCCCCGACCTGACCCGGCAGATCGATCGCAACCAGCTTCCGGTCATGGGCAAGGTGTGGGGACCGGATGCGGTGGCGAAGAATCAATCGACATCGTTCTACGGAAATATCGTAGCCTTGTCGGAATCGCCGAAGCAGCAGAACCTGCTCTACGTGGGCACCGACGATGGGCTCGTCCAGGTCAGCGAGGACGCGGCCACCTGGACCAAGTACGACAAGTTCCCGGGCGTGCCGGACACGACGTACGTGAGCCGGCTGGCGGCTTCGAGTCACGATGCCGGTACGGTGTACGCGGCTTTCGATAATCATAAGAATGAGGACTTCAAGCCTTACCTGCTGAAATCAACTGACAAAGGAAAGACCTGGGTCTCGATCACCGGGGACCTGCCGGAGAACGGCCCGGTGCTGGCGTTTGTGGAGGATCCGGTGAATCCCAACCTGCTGTTCGCAGGCACGGAGTTTGGTGCGTTCTTCAGCATTGACGGGGGCAAGAAGTGGATCCAGCTGAAAGGCGGCCTGCCCACCGTTGCGGTGCGCGACATGGTAATCCAGGCGCGGGAGAAGGACCTAGTCCTGGCCACTTTCGGGCGCGGGGTTTACATCCTTGACGACATCACGCCGCTGCGACAGATGAAGGCAGAAACGCTGCAGCAGGAGTCGGCCTTGTTCCCAGTTAAAGACCCGCTGCTTTACGTGCAGCGCGTGCCGCTGGGCTGGGTGAACAATGGCTTCCAGGGGGATACGTACTACTCCGCCGCCAATCCGCCGTTCGGCGCGACCTTCACGTATTACTTGAAGGAAAAGCTCAAGAACAAGAAGGAACAACGCCAGGAGACGGAGAAGAAAGCCGAAAAAGACGGCAAGCCGATTACCTATCCTACGAACGACCAGTTGCGTGCGGAAGCCGAGGCTCCCAAGCCGGAAGTGTATTTCATGGTGTACGACGAATCGGGGGCGCCCATTCGCCGGGTGCCAGGAGACCTGGGCGAAGGTTTCCACCGCACGAGTTGGGACCTGCGGTACTTCGCGCCATCCATTACCGAGAGTGAGGCGGAGTTCAGTTTCGCCAGCGCTGGCTCGATGGGTCCGCTGGTATTGCCGGGCAAGTACTCGGTGCGATTGTTCAAGCGGGTGGATGGCACCGTGACCGAGTTGGCGGGGCCACAGTCGTTCACCGTGGTTGCCGATGGCAGGTCAGAGCTGAGCCCGGCAGACCGTGCCGTCCAGGAAGAGTTCCAGCGGAAGGTGTCGCGGCTGTATCGCGCGGTCTCGGGCGCGATCAACACTGCCGATGATGTGGACGCGCGGCTGAAACAGATACGCAAGGCACTGGCGGACACGCCTTCAGCGGATTCCCTGACGGCGGCGGCAGATGCCATCCAGCAGCGTAATAACGAAATCCTGCGCGCTTTGCGTGGCGATATTGCTCTCGCCGCCCGCAGTGAAAACGTTCCTACCTCCATCAATGACCGCGTGAATAGCATCATGGAAGGAGAACGCTTCGCCATTGCGCGTCCGACGCAGACTCATATGGATGGCTACGCTATTGCGGCGGACGAGTTTGCGCAACAACTCAGCAAGCTGCGGAGCTTGATTCAAGTGGATTTGGCGAAACTGGAGAAAGATATGGAGGCGGCGGGAGCACCTTGGACTCCGGGGCGCTTGCCGGAATGGCAGTAGCAAAAATAAATTTCACCACAGGGGACACAGAGGACGCGGAGGAACAGCAGGTCCGTCGCTTCGCTCAGGATGACAAACGAGGGGAGTGGAGACCCGTTTTCTTAGCGCTCTCTGTATCCTCTGTGGTTCAGGCTTTTTTCCTGGCCACCAGTTCGGCTATGCCGCGATCCCGAAGGGTTTCCTGGTAGTGCAGGACGGTCATCCCGGAAAACGCCTGCAATAGCTCGTTCTCTTCCAGCAGGTACTCGGGGTGGGTGGGCCCCTGGCCGAACTGGGGTGTGCGGCTGGTGTAGGTCTTGTACACCAGTAAACCCCCGGGACGCACAGCCTGCATCACTTCCGCGTTGATGGTGCGTTCCAGATAGAAGAACACCATGACCAGGTCGTACTGCGCGGGCCCCAGGGTTGAATTCGTCAGATCACGAACTTGAAAGTCGATGCGCCCTGCGAGTTCTCCGGCATTTTCGCGGGCCTTGGCGACGCCAACTTCGGAAAGATCCACCAGGGTGACGTGCCAGCCGTGCTGCGCCACCCAGATGGCGTGACGACCCGCTCCACCGGCCACGTCGAGGGCGGTGCCTCCCGCGGGAAACAGTGGCTGGATGAATTCCTCATACGCGTTAGGCAGCAGCGGGTCAGGCTCTTGCGAAGCATGCGAGCCGTGGCGGTACTTTCGATCCCAGTGCTGGCGTTCTTCCTGCGTCAAGATTTTTCCTCTTCCAACTGTTGAAATCCACAACGACTCTGGTTGCGCAACCTTTCTTATCACAAGAGCTTGCGTCCATCACAGACCGCTGTGATAAACTTCCCGACCAACCGCAGTTCCGCGATGTGGCGGCGATGTGGGAAACGTCCGAAACCTAACGACCCTTGGAGGGCCTCGTAGATGGGCCTTGCTCTTCTGGCGATTATCTGGCTGATCACCTTCGTCAGCACCTACTTTTTCATAGCCCAAACCTGGTGGTTGCCGGCAGGAATGTCGGCGGCGGCGCCGGCCATCGACCGGCAGTTCACCAATACGTTCGTCTCGATGGGCATTGTGTTCGTGCTGGCACAATGTGCGCTGGGCTACGTGGTGTGGAAATATCGCGACCGCGGCCAAGCCTCGGAGAAGGTGGACTATTCCCACGGCAACCTCAAGCTGGAGTTGGTGTGGACCACGCTCACGGCGGTGCTGTTTATCGGGTTGAACCTAATGGGAAGTACCATCTGGGCGGCGGAGCGGTTTGCACCAGCCGAGTCGGGCGCAGTTCCGGTGGAGGTGACAGGCATGCAGTTTGCCTGGTATTTCCGCTATCCGGGTCTCGACGGGAAGTTCGGCGCGACCAATCCCAAGCTGATTGATCCATCTTCCGGCAACGAGGCTGCGATCGGCCTGGATACCAACGACCCTGCTTCGAAAGACGACGTGGTGACCGGGACGATGTACCTTCCGGTCAATCGCCAGGTGGATCTGACGCTGCGGGCCATTGATGTGATTCACAGCTTCTTTGTGCCCAGCATGCGCTTCAAGCAGGATGCGGTTCCCGGGCTGGCGATTCATATGCACTTCACGCCCACCCAGGTCGGCGATTATGAAATTGCCTGTGCCGAGCTTTGCGGCCTGGGGCATTACAAGATGCACGGCATGCTGAAGGTGGTGAGTCAGGAAGACTTCGACAAATGGTTAGCGACCCGGGAGGCGGAGAAACAGTAAATGGCAACCACGTCTCATGTCCACGCACACGCAGCCCCTCAAGGCTTTATTCGCAAATACATTTTCAGTCTGGACCACAAGGTCATCGGGATCCAGTATTTCTTCCTGGCGCTCACGGCGGTGTTCGTCGGCATGTTTCTTTCACTGCTGATGCGCGTTCACATGATCTGGCCCACGGCGGTTTTGCCGCTGGTGGGCGAGATCAAGCCCGAGACCTACCTCAGCCTGCTGACCATGCACGGCACGATCATGGTGTTCTTCGTGCTGACCACCGCCCCGCAAGGTGGGTTCGGCAATTACTTCCTGCCCATCCAGATCGGCGCACCCGACATGGCATTCCCGGTCCTGAACATGCTCTCGTTCTGGACGACCTTTGTCGGCTTCGTGGTGATTATTGCGGCGTTCTTCGTGACTGGCGGGGCCCCGCTGCATGGGTGGACGGGCTACGCGCCCCTCAGCGCTTTGACCAACAGCGGCCCGGGTGAGCAGCTGGGCGCGGACTTGTGGATCACCAGCATTGCGATCTTCTGTTTAGCGTCGCTGATGGGGGCGCTAAACTTCATCACCACCACGCTCGACCTGCGAGCGAAGGGCATGACGCTGATGCGCATGCCGCTGACGGTGTGGTCGTGGTTCATCACGGCGATCCTTGGACTACTGGCCTTCGGCGTACTGCTCTCCGCCGGTATTCTGCTGCTGCTCGATCGCAATCTCGGTACCAGCTTCTATGTTCCGTTGGTAGTGGTGAATGGGCAGGTGATGGGACACAAGGGCGGTTCGCCGCTGCTGTGGCAGCACCTGTTCTGGTTCTTCGGACACCCGGAGGTGTACATCGCCATCCTGCCCGGCATGGGCGTGGCGTCGCAGCTGCTTTCGACTTTCTCGCGCAAGCCCATCTTCGGCTACAAGGCGATGGTGTACGCCATGATGTCCATCGGCTTCCTGGGATTCATGGTGTGGGGCCATCACATGTTCATGAGCGGCATGAGCCCCTACTCGGCATTTGCGTTTTCGCTGATGACCATGTGTATCGGCGTGCCCTCGGCCATCAAGACGTTCAACTGGCTGGGAACGATCTACAAAGGGCGGGTGCGGTTCCATACGCCGATGTTGTTTGCCATCGGATTCGTTTCGCTGTTTGTGTCGGGCGGTTTGAGCGGGCCGTTCCTGGCGCAGCCGGTGCTGGACATTCCGCTGCACGATACAGCCTTTGTGGTGGCGCACTTCCACCTGATCATGGGCGTGGCGGCAATCTTCGGGATTTTCGCGGCGACCTATTACTGGGTGCCCAAGATGTTCGGGCGCATGATGAACGAGACCTGGGGCAAGGTCCACTTCTTCATCACGTTAATCGGGACCTACTGCATCTTCATGCCGATGCACTACCTAGGCTTGGCGGCCCAGCCCCGGCGCTACTCACAGTTCACCGAACTGGCTTACCTGCAGCACCTGTTGCCACTCAACCGGTTCATCACCTACATGGCCATGGTCACGATCGCCGGTCAGTTCATCTTCCTGGTCAACCTATTCTGGAGCATCTTCAGGGGACCGAAGGCGAGCGATAACCCGTGGGAAGCCACGACCCTGGAATGGACCACAGCTACTCCTCCTCCACACGACAATTTCGGCGGGCATACTCCGGTGGTGAATAACGGTCCGTACGAGTACAGCGTGCCGGGCGCGCCGCGGGACTACATCATGCAGAACGATCCAGGGATGGGGACGGCGGCACACTAGACACAGGCATGGCGACATTGACTCCCACACTCAGCATTAAGGACCCGAGAACCGGCCACGATGGCGGGACGCAGCCGCCTGCTTTCGGGGGCGGCGGTGACGGAAACTCCGGCGGCTCGCCAAATTACGTGGAACGGCTGCGGCGCGCGCGGTTGGGGATGGCGGTGGCGCTGACTCCAATCACGATGCTCTTCGTATCTTTCACCAGCGCCTACGTGGTGCGGCAGGGGCTGCCCACCTTCGACGAGCCGACCGGCAAGTACGTGCGCGACTGGTTGTCGGTGAATCTTCCGGTCACGATTCTGCTAGTAAATACTTTTGTGCTGTTGGCGAGCAGCATCACCATGGAGCTGGCGCGGCGGCAGATTACGCGGCAGGCGGCGTTGGCGCCGGTGCGTTCCATTCCGGGTGTCTCAGTTGGCGATGAACGCGAGTTTCCCTGGCTAGGTGTCACGGTGGTGCTGGGGTTGGGCTTCCTTACCGGGCAATGGATGGCATGGCGCGAACTGGCCAACCGGGGTTTTCACCTGTCCACTCCAACGAGCAGTTCGTTTGTGTATCTGCTGACGGGAACGCATGCAGTGCACTTGATGGGCGGGATCATTGGGTTGCTGTGGGCTGCGGGGACCTCCCTGCTGCGGCGTCCGGTGGAAGCGCGGCGGATTGCGGTGGATGTGACAGCCTGGTATTGGCACTTCATGGCTTTGCTGTGGATCTACATTTTTGGGTTGATGTGGTTCTTGCGATAGCGGAAAGAAGCGGACAGGGGTGTCCGCTCCACACAAACTGAGGAGACCGAAAACATGTCTGATGTCGCGGTGCAACACGGGGTGGCGGGAGCTTACGAGCCGTCGGTGTTTGGCACCTACTCGAAGAAGATTGGCATGTGGCTGTTCCTGCTCAGCGACTCGCTGACCTTCGGAGCGCTGCTCTATGCCTACAGCTACGGGCGCATTTCCACGCCGAACTGGCCAACGCCGTTTCATTCGGCCAGCATCATTAACGCCACCCTGATGACCGGCTTCCTGCTGACCAGTTCGCTGACCATGGTGCTGGCGGTGAACGCGGCGGCCAACGGCAAAGCCAGCGCGCTGCGAGGATGGTTGATCGCCACCATGGTGTGCGGCACGGCGTTCATCATCCTGCACGGGCGGGAATGGGGGAACCTGATTTCCGAAGGTTTGACCTTGCCGGTGTTCCCTGCAGTTCCGGGGCACGAGGCCAGTGCGGAGTTTGCCAACGTATCGCAGAACGTCCCGCAATTTCCGGCCACGTTCTTCGGCCTGACCGGTATGCACATGCTACACGTCACGCTGGGGGTGATTTACCTGGGCGTGGTGGCGCTGCGCAAGAAGTTCATCCCCGTTCTGCTGCTGTGCTGGCTGGTAGGGTACTTGTTGATCCCTGCCTACAGCCCTTTCCACTACGCGGTACACGTGCTGCTGGTGGCCGCGGTTGTGATCAGCGTCATTCTGTGGTTGAGGCCAAAGATTTACGACTCGGCTGATGTCGAGGTGGCCGGGTTGTACTGGCACTTTGTCGACCTGGTGTGGATGTTCATCTTCCCGCTGGTGTACTTGATGTCCACCAGGATCGTTTAGGAGATCGAGAGACCACATGGAATCGATTGAGCAAGACGTAATTGTGCAGCGGGTAGCCGACCAGCACCGCCACCATGGCAAATCGCAGTTCTTCTATGTTTGGGGCGGGCTCTTGGTGTTGACCGCGATTGAGGTTTACCTGGGCTACCAGAACATGGAGCCGGTGAAAATGCTGTCGATGCTGATGGGATTGTCGGTGGTCAAATCGGCATTGATCATCGCGTATTTCATGCACATGAAATTCGAGGCGTCGACCATGAAGTGGCTGACCATGTGCTCGCTGATTTTCTGCCTGTGCATGATGATGGTGTTCTTTCCGGATGCGTTCCGCATCCTGCACTTAGGAGTGCGATGAAGCGGCGTTGGGCGGCGCTCGGGTTGCTGGTGGCACTGTGGGCGGCTCCCGCCTTTGCCCAGGGCTGTGCCATGTGTTACAGCAATGCGGCCGGAACTACGAAAGATGGGCAGCGGGCCATCAGCAACGGGGTGATGATTCTGTTGCTTCCGCCGGTTGGATTCATGACTTTGGGGGCGGGGATGGCTTTGCGGTATAGCAAGCGGCGGGACAAAGAGCAATCCGAAGACGATTTCTTGGAATAGCCTTCTCCCGGGCAACGGCATAGGCGTGGTTGGCATCTCACCGTTATCCTAAGTAGTAGACCTGAACGGGCCGCCGCGAGGCGGTCCTTCTTTTTGCGGGGCGAAAACTGGCCCAGGTCCGAACGCCGCCGCGCACTTCCAACCTGCTTTATAATAGAGGGATTCTGCAACCGTGCTGACGCTGCCAGAGCACCCGGCAACGTGCAAACTAGCCAAACAGGCGGCAGGAAGCGGCTGCGGCGGTCCCTTTTACTGATGTCCACGGAAACCATAGTGGTGCGCGGGGCGCGGGTTCATAACCTCAAGAACATTGATTTTGAAATCCCGCACAATTCGCTGACGGTGGTTACCGGTGTGTCAGGATCGGGCAAGTCTTCCCTTGCCTTCGATACGATCTATGCCGAAGGGCAGCGGCGGTACGTGGAATCGCTTTCGGCCTATGCGCGGCAGTTCCTGGAGCGCATCGAGAAGCCCGACGTCGACGTCATCGACGGCATTGCTCCGGCGGTGGCCATCCGGCAGAAAAATACCACGCGAAACCCGCGATCGACCGTAGCCACGGCGACCGAGATTTTCGACTACCTGCGCCTGGTGTTTGCCCGCATTGGGCGCACCTATTGCCTGCAGTGCGGGGCCGAGGTCAAGAAAGATACCGTGGACGAGGTTGCCAGCGCCGTGCTTGCCATGGGTGAAGGCACGCGGCTGAATGTGCTGTTCCCTTTGCAGGCTCACGGGACGGTCGCTGTGGAACCGGTCAAGGGGAAGGGCCGGGCGAAAAAAGCCGGCTCGGACGCGCGGACGATTAGCGTGAATGCGGTATCGGACGCGCTCAAGCTTCGCTTGTTTGAATTGCGCAAGCGGGGCTTCAATCGCCTTTACCAGGGCGGCCGGATTTTCGAGTTCTCCAGCCCGGAGTCTCTCTTAGAGGTGGATTTTGGGCGACCGGTGTTTCTGCTGGTGGATCGGCTGGTGGTGTCCGCGGAAGCGCGAGCGCGCATCGTGGACGCGGTCGAGATCAGCTATCGCGAAGGCAGCGAGGTCATCTTTGAAACGGCTCCAGGTGACGGTGAATCTCCACAGTATTTTCGTTTTTCGCAGCGTTTCGAATGCAAGCACTGCAACCTTCGCTATGAAGAACCGGAGCCGCGGCTGTTCTCGTTCAACAATCCTTATGGGGCATGCCCTCGGTGCCAGGGATTTGGGAACACCATCGACTTTGATCTGGACCTGGTCATTCCAGACAAATCCAAGACACTGAACGAGGGTGCGATTGAACCCTGGACCAAGCCCAAGTATCGTCCGCTGTTTACCGAGTTGAAGCGCTTTGCGCGGCAGGCGGAAATTCCTGCCGACGTGCCCTGGAATAAACTCACCACGGAACAGCAGCAGCTGATTGTCGAGGGAGAAGGCCGCTTCCTGGGGGTGCGCGGATTCTTCAATCACCTGGAGCGCAAGAAATACAAGCTCCACGTGCGTGTCTTTCTGAGCCGCTACCGCGGGTATTCGACCTGCTCAACCTGCGGCGGAACGCGGCTGCGTCCGGAAGCGCGGCAAGTGAAGATTGCGGGCAAGAACATCTGCGAAGTCTGCAGCATGACGGTCGAAGACGCCGGGAAATTCTTCGGGCAGGTGGAACTGACCGAGCAGCAGGCTGCCATTGCCGAGAAGTTGCTGCAGGAGATCCAGGAACGGCTGCGCTTTTTGAATGATGTCGGGTTGGAATACCTGACGCTGGATCGCCTGGCTTCAACGTTGTCGGGGGGAGAGGCGCAGCGAATTCAATTGGCGACGTCACTCGGTTCGCGCCTGGTGGGAACGCTTTACGTTCTGGATGAGCCTTCTATCGGGCTGCACAGCCGCGATACCCATCGCCTGATCAAGATTCTTCACGACCTGCGGGACCTGGGAAACACCATCCTGGTGGTAGAGCACGATCCCGATGTGATGCAGGCCTCGGACCGCATTCTCGATCTTGGCCCGGGCGCCGGGGAGAACGGCGGCAAGGTCATCGCCGCGGGAACCTACGATGAAATCCAGCATATTCCGGGTTCGCTGACCGGGCGATACTTGTCGCGAGAGCTGCGAATCCAGTTGCCGACGGCGCGGCGCAAACCGACCGCGCAGCAGATCGGGATTTTTGGGGCACGGGCACACAACTTGAAAAACGTGGACCTTGCCATTCCGCTGAGGATGATTGTGGCCATCACTGGGGTATCGGGGTCGGGCAAGTCCACCCTGCTGCACGATGTGGTGTACCAGGCTTTGTGCGCGGCCAAGAAGCAGGCGGTTGGCTCGACCGCGGCGAGCGCGTCGTGGGATCGACTGGAAGGAGATGAATTCATCGACGAAGTGGTATTGGTGGATCAGTCTCCGATCGGCCGCACGCCACGGTCGAACCCGGTGACCTACAGCAAGGCGTTCGACGGCATCCGCGATCTGTTTGCTTCCTTGCCGGAAGCGCAGAAGCGGGGCTTCGCCGCTGGGCACTTCTCGTTCAACATCCCCGGGGGACGCTGCGAAACCTGCCAGGGCGACGGCACGGTCACGGTGGAAATGCAGTTTCTAGCGGATGTGGAACTCATCTGCGAAGAGTGCAAAGGGACGCGCTACAAACCGCAAGTGCTGGACGTGCGCTATCGCGGCAAGAACATCCATGAAGTGCTGAACCTGACGGTGAAAGAAGCGTTGCAGTTCTTCGCCAGCGTGCCCAAGGTGACGGACAAGCTGCGCCCGCTGGAAGAAGTTGGTCTGGGATACTTGCGGCTGGGGCAGTCGGCAACCACGTTGTCGGGTGGCGAGGCACAACGCATGAAGCTGGCGGCGCACCTGCAGCCGGCGACGCGCGGGCTGGGGCGTCCGTCAAACGCGGAGGAAGGCGGGCGGCGGCGTAACCGCATTCTTTACATTTTCGATGAGCCCACGACGGGCCTGCATTTCGATGACGTCAGCAAACTCCTTTCCGCATTTCGCCGTCTAATCGATGCAGGGGGCTCCATCCTGGTGATTGAGCACAACCTGGAAGTCATCAAGACCGCGGACTGGGTGATTGATCTGGGGCCGGAAGGCGGCGAGCGCGGCGGGTACGTGGTGGGGGTGGGCGCGCCGGAGGCCATCGCTAAGCTGCCGGGTTCTTATACCGGAAAATTTTTGGCACGGGTTTTGAACGGAAACGGGGCTGCACGCACAAATGGCCGCAAGTAAACCACTGGTCGCGGTGCTCGCGCTGGCATTCTCGGTCACGGGGGGCCTGTCTGCGCAGACCACGGGCAAGACGGTGCGGCATCACCGAGTCGCAGAAGGCCCGGCGGAGTCTCCGGAACTGACGCAGGCCGAAGCGGCCATCCAGAAAAAGGATTTTGCGACTGCGGAACCGCTGTTGCTGAAAGTGGTAGCGGCCGAGCCGGCGAACTACGCCGCCTGGTTCGACCTGGGATTCGTCCGCCATGGGCTGGGAAAAAATGACGACTCCATTGCAGCGTACCGCAAAGCGGTCGAGGCCAAACCCGACGTGTTCGAATCCAACTTGAACCTGGGACTTATGCTTGCGCAGGCCGGAAAGCCCGACGCTGAGCAGTTCTTGCGGGCGGCGACCAAGCTGACACCCACGGCCCAGGTCGAGGAAGGCCGGGCGCGGGCGTGGTTGTCGCTGGCCCACATACTGCAAGCCAGCAAGCCCGACGAAGCTATCGCAGCTTATCGCGAGGCCGGCGCCCTGCAACCAAGAGATCCGGAGCCTCATCTGGCCGCTGGCGGGCTTCTGGAGAAGCAAAACCAGTTTGCAGATGCGGAGCAGGAATACAAACTGGCGCTGGCCATCGATCCGAAATCCGCCGACGCTTTGACCGGCATGGCAAACATCTACATGCGCGGGCACCGGTTTACCCAGGCGGAGGAGATCCTGCACCAGTTGGTGGGTCTGCATCCCAACGACGCCGGCGCGCACATGCAGCTGGGCCGCATGCTGGCCGCGTCCGAACAATACGATGACGCCATCGCAGAATTGCAAACCGCGTTGAAACTGGCTCCCGGAGACGCCGGGGTGCAACGCGACCTGGCCGACTTGTACGTTACTTCCGGGAAGTACGACCTGGCGGAAGCGCAATACCGTTCCCTGCTGACGGCCAGCCCTAAGGACGCCGAACTGCATCACGGGCTGGGGCAAGCGCTGTTGAAACAAAGGAAATTTCCCGAGGCGCAGCAGGAGTTTCTGCAGGCGGTGAATCTGAAACCGGATTTCGGCGTGGCTTACGGTAACCTGGCGGTTGCAGCCAATGAGAACAAGAACTATGAGCTGGCCATCAAGGCGCTCGACGCGCGGGCCAAATTCCTGCCGGAAATTCCCATCGGTTACTTTGTTCGCGCCACCGCGTACGACCACTTGCGCGACTACAAGCGGGCAGCGGAGAATTATCATCGCTTCCTTGAAGTGGCCAACGGTCAGTTCTCTGATCAGGAGTGGCAGGCCCGCCATCGCCTGATCGCAATCGAGCCGAAGAAATAACCGCCATGCGCAGCACGCTCATCGTCGCCGCCCTGCTGTTTACCACGTCGCTGGCAGCCTTTGGAGGCAAGGAAGAGAGCCTGCAGGGGCTGATTGCCCGGGCGGAATCAGCCAAGCCCCAGGACCAGCCGGCGCTCTACACCGAAATCGCCGAGCGCCAGGTGGCCTCTGCCGACCAGCTGTACGCGGCCGGCAAGGCGGAGGAGGCAAGCGCGGCGGTCCAAGACGTGATCAAGTACTCGGACAAAGCTCGCGATGCGGCCGTCAAGACTGGCAAGAAGCTCAAGCAAACGGAAATCTCGGTGCGCAAGATGGCTGCGAAATTGCGCGACGTCAAGCGTGGCTTGGCCTTCGACGATCAGCCGCCGGTGCAGGCTGCCATCGAGCACCTGGAAACTTTGCGCACCGACCTGCAGGCCCACATGTTCGGCAGCAAGGGTGACAAACGATGACGGCGCTCCGCCGAGTTGCACTTCCCTTCCTGGCGTTGCTTTTGCTTGCCAGCGCCTGGGCCGAACGCCGCCGCGATCCGCTGACCCAATTGGAAATTGACCAGTTGCGCGACACTGCCCAGGAGCCTGACGAGCGGCTTAAATTGTTCGTTAAGTTTGCCCGCGCGCGTCTCGATTCGCTACAGAAAGCGCGTACCGATCCCGAGGTGAAGGACCGCACGCAGGCAACCCGCGACCGTCTGCAGGATTTCCTCGATGTTTATGACGAGCTGGACGAAAATGTCGATACCTTTGCGGACCGCAAAGATGACATCCGCAAATCGTTGAAGTTGATCATTGAGGCCGACACCGAGTTCCAAGCCAAACTGCGGGCGCTCAAGGATTCGGCCGACACCCAGAAGGACATCAAAGAATATGATCTGCTGCTCGCCGATGTCCTGGAGGCGGTGGATACTGCCGCCCACGACCACCGTGAACTCGTGGCGGAGCAGGAGGAAGCGGCCAAGCACAAGAAACTGGTGAAACCGGATTGAGGTCAGTGTGGCTTTCTGTTGACCGGGCTGGCGCCCGGCATTTCGAGCTTGCACTCCGCGGTTTTTTTCGTGCTACTCTGGCGCTAAGGTGAGAGAGCGTCTGCTGCCAATTTTTCAGGAAACCTATCGCGAATTGCGTCCGCGAACGCCGATCCCGGATCTCGCGGTAGAGTTTTTTGCCTACGCCAACATCAACAACACCATCCGGCTGCGGGAAGGAAAGCTGTGGGTGCGGCTGTCGGACCTGCTGGAAGGCGCCCCCGAACCAGTGCTGCGCGCCCTGGCCCACATCCTGCTGGCCAAGATGTACCGCAAGCCGATTGAACGGGCGCATTCCGCGCGCTACCGGCGGTATCTCTCCAGCCACGATCTGGTGACCAAAGCGCACCTGGTGCGGCAAGTGCGGGGACGCAAACGCATCGCTTCAGCCCAAGGGCACGCCTACAATCTGGAATCCATCTTTGACCAACTGAATGCGCGCTTCTTTCACGGCCTGCTGGCGCGTCCGCAAATGACCTGGAGCCGCGACCACGCCCGCCACCGGCTGGGGCATTACGATCCCGCCCACAATGCCATCGTGGTCAGCCGAGTTTTTGACCATCCCCGGGTGCCGAGCTATGCGGTGGAGTACATCGTGTATCACGAGATGCTGCACCTGAAGCATCCGGTGAAACTGCGGGGCAGCCGGCGCTGCGTGCACTCGACGGAGTTCCAGGCGGAGGAGATGCTATTCCCACGGCTGGAGGAAGCGCGGAGGTTTTTGAAAGAAAAGCTATTAGCTCTTAGCTTTTAGCTCTTCGCGTTCAGGGCACTGGCCCGCTTGCGCTGTCCCGGTGCGCCATTGGGGCTTAGCCTCGGGCGCTGACCTGAGGCTTGCGTTTCGCCGGCAAGAACCCACGGGGCAGAATGCCGCCTGCGAACCGCTCAATGCTGCTTTTCGCCGTGTGATGCAAATCACATCCATTCGTGACTTCGCGCGTTGACGCCCGCGGCGGGGGAAGGCTATCCTTAACTAGTTGAAATTGAAATTCATTTTCAAAATCATAGGGGCCTGATTTTCATGCTTGAGGCGTTCATTATTACCTTGCGGGAGGGAGTGGAAGCGGCCCTGATTGTGGGCATCACCCTGGCCTACCTGGCCAAAATCAACCGCCCCGAACT
The DNA here is from genome assembly GCA_020073665.1 of Terriglobia bacterium. GTDB lineage: Bacteria > Acidobacteriota > Terriglobia > Terriglobales > Acidobacteriaceae > JAIQEU01. Next base: position 123,665 of record JAIQEU010000014.1, on the reverse strand, counting down.
GCGCCAGTCGGTCTATGCCGCCTTGGGGGCAGCGTTTGTCGGCAGCATCGGGGTGGCCATCCTGCTGTCCCGTACCCAATGGAACCAGGACATCTTCGAAGGCTGGATCATGCTGGCCGGGGCGTTCTTCGTGGTCACCATGATCGTGTTCATGATGCGGACCGGGCGGAAGCTCAAGGGCGAGATCGAAGGCAAGGTGGGCTTGCTGGCCGGTCAGGACGCCTGGTTCGGGTTGTTCGTTTTCGTGTTCCTGCTGGTGCTGCGCGAGGGGGTCGAGACGGTCCTGTTCCTCTCGGTGGTGTCTCTGAATTCGACCGAATTGCTGAGCATGATCGGGACGGTGCTGGGCGTGGCGGTGGCCATCCTGTTCGGAGTGGTGTTCGTCAAGGGCACGGTGCGAATCAACCTGCAGAAATTCTTCAAGGTCACGACCGTGATCCTGTTTTTTGTGGCGGGACAGCTGGTGATCACCGGCCTGCACGAACTTTCGGAAAACGGCGTACTTCCCTCTTCCAAGCAAGAGATGGCCATCATTGGGCCCATCGTGCGCAATGACATTTTCTTCTTCGTGACCATATTTGCGCTGGCCGCGTTCATGGTGCTGCTGGAGATCAAGCGGCGCGAACCGGCGGTGGTGCCGGCATCCCCAGCGGAGCGCCGAAAGGTTATGTGGACGGCGCGCCGGGAGCGGCTGTGGATGGCCTCGGTGTATGCCAGTTCGTTTCTGTTTATCGTTATGGTGACCGCAGAATTTGTTTACGCCAAGAGCGCCAGCAAGTTGTCCCCGGCCACCGAGGTCACCTTTGTGAACGGCCAGGTCAGCATTCCCTTGAACCAGGTGTATGACGGCGACCTGCATCGCTTCTCCGCCAATGAAAACGGTACCACGGTGCGTTTCTGGATTTATCAGAAGCCTGACGGCAAGATTGCCACCCTGCTTGACGCTTGTGAGATTTGCGGGCCGGTGGGTTTCTATAAGGGACCGAATGGCGTGGTCTGCAAGAACTGTGCGGCTCCTATCAATCCGCAGTCGGTGGGCATCGCCGGTGGCTGCAATCCGATTCCGTTGAAGGCCACGGTCACCAGCGACGCGGTCATCATCACGGAGGCGGAAGTAGCGGGCGGGGCCCACTACTTCCAGCAGCCCTAGGCCTATGTTCGTCCGGCTCGTTTACGAATCGTTCCGGCGGCAGAAGCGGCGCAAACTGCTTGCGGGAGTGGCCATCACCCTGGGCGTGGGCGTGGCCACGGCGATGATTGCGGTGGCGACCGACATCGGGGACAAGATTAACCGTGAACTGCGCAGCTACGGTGCGAACCTGGTAGTAACTCCGCAAGAAGACACCTTAAACCTGGAAATTGGCGGGGTGGACCTGCGGCCTCCGAGCGACGGCGCGTATCTGAACGAGGCCGATCTGCCCAGGATTCGCGGCACCTTCTGGCATCACAACATCGTGGGATTCTCGCCCATGCTGCCGGTGAAGCTGAGTGATCAGAACCTGACGGTGCTGGGAACCTATTTCTCCAAGCAGCTGAAGTTCGGCAAGGAAGACTTTGTCACCGGGGTGCGGATTACGCATCCCTGGTGGAAGGTGGCGGGGGCGTGGCCTGACGACAATTCTCAGGAGGTGCTGCTGGGGGAGCGTTTGGCCTCCAAGCTGGGGCGCAGGGCGGGAGACCACCTCGATATCGCGGGCCAGCCGCATGCTATTTCCGGCATTCTTTCGACCGGTGGCGCCGAAGATGATCAGATCATGGCGCCGATTGCAGTGGCGCAGCAGATTCTGGGCAAGCCGGGCGCGGTGCGCCGCATCTACGTGAGTGCGCTTACAAAACCCGAGGACGCGCTGGCGCGGCGGGATCCCAAGACCATGACGCCGGAGACGTACGAGCGCTGGTACTGCTCGCCGTATGTGCAGTCGATCGCATACCAACTGCAGGAAGCGATTCCGCACTCGCATGCGGAGCAGCTTCGCCAGGTGGCGCAGAACGAGGGTACGGTGCTGGCGCGCATCCAGGGGTTGATGCTGCTGGTGACGCTGGCGGCGCTGTTTGCTTCGGCGCTGGCAGTGTCGGCCGCCATGGCGACGGCGATCTTTGAGCGGAGGGGCGAAGTTGGCCTGATGAAGGCACTGGGGGCGGGGAACGCCTCCATCGCGGCGGTGTTTTTCACCGAGGCCACGCTGCTGGCCTTGATGAGCGGGGTCGCGGGATTTGCCGCGGGAGCCCTGCTGGCGCGGCAGATCGGGCGGTCTATTTTCGACTCCCAGATCACTATCGAACCCGTGCTGTTCCCTATCATCCTAGCGGTCGCAGTGGTGGTGACCTTTACGGGTAGTGCCGCCGCCATTCGGCGGGCAGTGAAGTTTGACCCGGTGTATGCGCTGCGGGGTGAAGCATGAGCTTTCTTCCGATGCAGCCTCCGGGCGGTGAAGATCTGGCGCGGCGTCGAGCGGCGGCGCCGCATACTTCCATGTTCGTACGCATGCTGGTTCGGGCGGCGGTGTTGCGGCGCGGACGTGCAGTCTCGGCTCTACTGGCCATGGTGGTAGCGGCGGCGGTGGCGACGGCCATGCTGAATCTGTACGTCGACGTGCAGGCCAAGCTGGGCAAGGAGTTCCGCAACTACGGAGCTAACGTGGTGGTCGTGGCCAAGGAGGGGCAGACGCTGCCTGCGGATTCGCTGGGTAAGGTCGAAACGACACTGGCGGGGCGAGGCTTGGCGGTTCCCTTTGCCTACGTGGTGGCTCGCACTGGCGATGGCCAGTCGGTGGTGGTCGCAGGAACTGATCTGGAGCAGGTGCGACAACTGGATCGCTGGTGGTCGGTGAGCGCGTGGCCGAGCCAACCGCAGGAGGCGCTGATCGGAATCCGGGCAGCGACCGTGGTCAGTCCCCAGGGCAAGCCCTTTGAGTTGAGTTTTCAGGGACGTGCGGTTCACGTGAATCCGGCCGGAACTTTGCAGACCGGAGCGGCTGAAGATAGCCGCGTGTATCTGTCGGCGAAGGATTTCGAAGCTTGGGCGGGAGTGCCCGCGTCCACCATCGAGATCGCGGTTTCGGGTTCGGCGGACGAAGTTGATGCCATGATTCACAAGCTGGGGCAGGCCCTTCCAACAGCTGAGGTGCGTCCGATACGGCAGATTGTGGAAGGCGAGGCGCGCGTGCTGGGCAAGACGCGGTCGACGCTGCTGGCGGCGGCGACACTAATCATTCTGACCGCTGCGTTATGTGTTCTGTCCACGCTGGTCGGCTGGGTGTTTGACCGGCGGCGCGATTTTGCCATCATGAAAGCGCTGGGGGCGTCGGAACGGCTGCTCAACGGATTCTTTGCGGCGGAGGCGGCGGCGCTGGGCGCGGTAGGAGCGGTCATCGGTTTTGGAGTTGGCATCGGAGTGGCGGCGTGGATTGGGCGGGCGAACTTTCATGCGCCGGTAGTGCCGCGCTTCGGGGTACTGCCGATCGTTCTGGTGGGGAGCGTGGCAGTGGCGCTGCTCTCGTCGGTATTGCCGATTTCGCTGCTGCGGCGGGTGCAACCCGCTATGATTCTGCGAGGGGAGTGAGATGATCAAGCTGAAGAATGTCAGCCGGCTGTATCCGGCCCGGGCCGAACACAATGGCGGCGTCATCCGCGCTCTCGATAATTTCACCCTCACCGTGGATCCCGGCGAGTGGGTGGCAATCATGGGCCCTTCGGGCTCGGGGAAATCTACGCTGGTGAATCTGATTGGGTGTCTGGATCGTCCGGATGAGGGCGAGATCTGGCTGGACAATGAGAATGTTGCCAAGCTCTCGGCCACGGACTTGAACCGGGTGCGAGCGGAGAAGATCGGGTTTGTGTTCCAGCAGTTTCATCTGATTCCTTACCTCACGGCGGTGGAGAACGTCATGCTGGCGCAGTATTTCCATAGTATGACGGACCAGAACGAAGCGCTGGATGCGTTGGAGCGGGTGGGGCTGAAGACGCGGGCGCATCACATTCCTTCTCAGCTTTCGGGCGGCGAACAGCAGCGAGTATGCATTGCGCGGGCGCTGATCAATGATCCTCGGATCGTGCTGGCAGATGAGCCTACGGGTAACCTGGATGCGCAGAACGAAGAAATTGTGTTGCGGCTGTTACGCGAACTGCACCAGCAGGGGCGGACCATCGTCATGGTAACCCACGATCCGGTGGTGGCGCGGCTGGCGGACCGGCGGATTGAGTTGCATCACGGCAAGATTGCGGCGCAGGAAGTTTTCTCCATGGCCGATGAGGAGCAGTTCGACGAAGTGCTGGAAGAGTTGTGGGCGCTGGAGGAGCATGGCGAGCTGGCAGAGATTGGGCGCATGGAAGTGCATGGCGCGCTGCCAGTGAGTATTGCCGTGGAAAAGATGGTGGCGTTGGAGTTGGTCACGGCGACGCCGCATCCTCCGGAGGCGCATGATCACAAGCCGTTTGTGAATCCCTGTCATGATGCTTTGAAGCCCGCGGGGGTGTCGGTTGGCGACGGGAGCATGATTGTGGAGCTTACGGAGCGCGGGCGGCAGCGCGCGGCAGATATTATCCGACGGCACCGGCTGGCCGAGCGGCTGTTTACCGACAGCCTGGCCCTGGACAGCGAATCAGAGATTGAACAGCAGGCTTGCAAGTTCGAGCATATTTTGTCGCATGAGGCGACGGAGAAGATTTGTACGTTTTTGGGGCATCCGCGGACTTGTCCGCATGGGTCGCCGATACCGCCGGGAGCTTGTTGCAAGGCGGGGGCCCAGGTGCGGACGGTGGATTCGACATCGGTGCGCTCGGTGTAGAGCGAAACCTCAGTGGCTAAAGCCGTTGGGAAGTGTTAATTGGGCCGGTTGCTTCGGGAATAGCGAGGTAGCCGACAGGTTCGATGAAAAAGTGGGCCTTGTTGGCTGCCATTTTTTCCGTTGGCAGTGAAGCTTCGAAGCTCCCAAAATCGCTCAGCAGGGGTCAATGAGTGTAAACGCCTGTTTTCAACAATCATAGCTACTGGTCAGGTAGTTGTTGATAGATCCCCATTACACTTAACCCGGCTTGTGAGTTCCAACAAACCCTTTAGACAGTCCCTAAGGCCCAAGAAACGGGAACCGCCCCGGAACTCGGTGAGTTCAGGGGCGTTCGTCTAACGACCATTCCCGCCAGCGCGGTTACGGCTCAATTATGGTGACCGCTATTGGATGGAGGACCCTTCCAGTGTTCGAGGGTTCGCTCCCGCAGCCCCGAAACGATTTTGGCTCTGGGGAGTGTCCGCGATATGGCTCTCCAGTTTGGTCATCGCATTCCGAACATCATCTGTGGCCGTCTTGATGTAATACGTTGCTGTCGTGCTAACGTTGGCGTGCCTCAGGATTCGCTGGATCACCATGTCCGGCACACCCAATCGGTACAGATTGCTTCCTAGACCCCGTCGCGCCGCGTGCCATCCGTGCCACTCTGGGATGCGATCGTCACGCTTGTACGGGTGGTCTGCAGTCACGTGATCAGACTCTGTTTTTCCGCACGCCTCGCAGCGATTCAGTGCTGGGAAGATGACGCGGTTGAGTACGCTGCCGAGCGCCAGGGGCTTTCCGTCCCGGTAGTTCTCCCACAGTAGTCCCTGTATCTCGCCGGGTCGCTGGTGGTGCCAACTTTCGGTTTCCGAAGTTCAGCGTCGCAGGTGAAATCTTAAGGAACGTGCCCCGACCGTTCTTCGGACCGTAGGCGCCAGTCCGTATGAAAATTGGGGTAGAGAAGGAGATTCGTGATTTGGACCTTGCTTTCAACCCGCTCCTGGCGTACTCTCGTTGGCCACTTTCAAGCCCGTAGGTGTCCATCGAATCTATGTCGAAACCCCAAAGACCTCAACCGCCGCTTTCACTCGTCGCGAAATCCTGGGCTCTCTTGGTCATGCTGGCCCTACTGCTCCCGGTCTCTGCAAACGCCGATACCTTGCTCAAAACGATCTCGGTAGGCGCCAATCCCGGCCAGATCGTGGTCAACCCCTCCGGCCACCTTGCTTACGTCGTCAATCAGGGCGGCAATAGCGTGTCGGTCATCGACACGGCGCAATTGAAGGTCAAGGCAACCTTGACCGTGGGCACTGCGCCGGCGGGGATCGCCGTGAATCCGGTCAGCAATGAAGCCTACGTGGCGAACACTGGTGTGGGAACGGTAACTGCCATCAGCGGGACCACCGTCCTCGCTACGTGGACTGTCGGCGGCACGCCCTCCGCCCTAGTCGTCGATTCCGTGCTCAACCAGCTCTATGTAATGGACACCTCCCGCAACCAGGTCGAGGTTCTCAACGCCACCACCGGCGCCTTGCTCGCTACCCTGTCCACGACGCTGACTCCGAAGGCGATGGCGCTCAATATAGCAACCCACGCGGTGTTCGTGGCCTGCAGCGGCTCTTCGGGTTCCGTGGTGGTCATCGACGGAACCAAGAATCAGGTCGCGACCACGGTCGCGGTGGCTGCCGGCAGCACCTCGATTTCCGTGGACCCGGTTACCAATGTTGTGGTGGTGGAAAGCCCGTCCACCAATACGCATAGCGCGATCTATGCGGCGAGTGGGTACGGCGTACAGACTGAAACCCTCAGCGGCCCTCTGGGCTCAGCCTATGCCACGGGCCTCTTCTACGTGACCGAGTCTTCCAGCACCGTGATCGGATTTGCCGACGGCGCTACCGGGTTGTTCACGCTGGGCAACGCCTTCGTGACCAACCTGTTGGGCGGAGCAGGGATCGCGGTCAACCCAACCACCAATCAGATGGCGACACTCTACAGCAACACCGATGTTGTTTATCTCATCGATCTTCTCAACCCGTTGTTTACACAGAATTACCACGAGTTGACCGCGGGGAACGTCGTGGCCGGCGTTGCCTTTGACCCGCTCACTCACAGGCTGTTCGTCACCAACTCCACCGACAAGACGGTGAGCGTCTTCGACATCAGCCCGCGCGAACTGGTCGACGCCTATGAAGGAGACCACGGCGGCAACAGCATCAGCTACAACTACATCGACACCAATCCGGCCACCGGCACCGTCTATACCTTGCGTGTCAACAATCTGTTTGCCACCAACGAGGCGGCGGCCGGAGCTGGCGACACTGGCCTGCCGCAAAACAACTCCGGAGTTACGACCATTCCGCTGGCCAGCGTATACTCGGGGGCCGTGGCGGTGAACGCCGCCACCAACAAGATTTACGTCGGAGACAGCGTCGGCAACATGTACTCCGTCGATGGGCAGACCAACGTCGCGACTCTGCTCACCTCGGTTCCCTCGAACGCGGACGTACGTTCCCTGGTGGTGGACAACGCCACCAACCAAGTCATCGCCTGGGACTATTCCGGCGCCGCGCTATATGTGCTCGACGGCTCCACCGATGCGCTGCTGAAAACCGTTCCCATCGCCAGCTCCGCTCTCACTACCCTGCAGCTAGATCCGGCGCGCAATCTCGTGTATGCGCCGGTTTCAGGGGCCGTCTACGTTGTGGATCCGGCGGCGGGCACAGTCGTGACCACGATTGGCATCAGCGGCCAGCCTCTTGGTTCGGCGCTCAACCCCGCGCGCAGCCGTCTCTATGTGATCACCGGCCTGAATGTGGCAGTGATCGACACCAGCACCAATACCGTGATGACCACGATCACGCTGCCGAACGTGGGGCAGTCCATCGCCGTGAATCCCGTCAGCGGCAACTTCTACGTCGGCGTAAACGGAACCGCGTTCCACGTATACGAGTACAGTGCGACCAATGCGCTGCTCACCGACTTCTCCAGCGCCGTCTACCCTGTCATCACCGGTGTGTCGGACATTCGGGCCAATCCGCTGACCGATAGTGTATACGTGGGGAGTGACTCCGGTACCAGCACCGCGATGATCGCTGCCATCGACGAGCGCACCAAGACCGTCTCCGGGATCGCTCCGCTTTTTGATGTTGCATCCCATGCCCTGGCCGTGGACCTGGGCAACGGTCTGCTCGCCAGCACCGGCTACAGCTACACCAATCTTTTCTTCCCGACAACCGATGTTGGGGCGGCAACGCCTTTCGAGGCCACGGTTACGGAAAAGGGTGTGGTCGACAGCCTGACCATTACCACCAAGCCCATCTTCCGTACCCGCAACCCCACGCCCAGGTTCTCCCTGGCGGCAACCAACAGTTCCGGCAACACATCTCCAGACATGGTGCCGAAGCATGGTTTCTACCAGGTGGACGGCTGGCAGGGGACATGGAAGGCTGTCACCCTCACGGCCAAGCCCGGCAGCCAGACTTCAAGCGCGAAGATCAAGCTGTCCACGCAAACCACAGGGCGCCACATCCTATACTTCTTCGCCGGGGATGGCGACCTCGCCTCGGTGCAGGCGGGACTGGCCACCGGCAATCCGGTAGCGAACTCGCCCGTGGTCAGCCCGATCGGCTCCGCGGTATTTACCGTCGAAAAATAGGGCCTAATATCATCACCGTTTTCGAATTGTTCGTGGTGTCTACCTTTTGGTTGCCGAAGTTCTCAGTTGACGTAACATCGCGATAGCGCTCATTGACCCGGGCCACGGGACTAGGACCTTTCCCGTTGACAATGGAGCACAGCGACAATGATCGGCTTGCGAGAGCGGCAACTACGTCGTCGGGAAGGTGATTCCCCAAAAATTCATCGCCCGGTCATCCTGCTCGACAAACTCGATTCCGTATGTGCGGAGACCTTCCACTGCGCCTAGCTGCGCAACGACGCGGGCGGAAACCTGAATACCACGCTTGTTTCGCACGATAACGGTGGATCCGACCAACAGGTCTCGATTTAATTGGATGGCAGCTCCGTATCGATTCAGTTTGGTTGCTCTAGCGGGCATCGTGAAGGAACACTTCTGGCGGTCTTCGCCCGTCAACCCTACAGCAGCCTTCAGGGCCATCCGGCCACTACGGCGCTTGGCGATTGGATTACGAGCAGTAGTCATTAATTTTGCTGACGATGGAATGGTCGTGCCTCCCAGCTGATCTGACCGAGGCTAGGTTATCCCTGTCATCCTGCGCAAAGTACGGCGGTCACCATCCAGTTGTGACCATCGATTGAACTGCCAAGCTGCTGATCTATCTGGCCTTGTTCCCACGGAGCCCGCGCGGATAATCGATCGTTGGCGTAATATCGCCATTACACTCATTGACCTGGTTGCGAGTGTAATGTGGTGCGCGCCCCAATCCCAACTGGGAACCACTCCCTTGGTGCACAGAGCCGATATTTGGTAGAACCGAAGATAGCAGAGATTTCGTATGCGTTTTTCATTACCATACGCTGCCGCTACGGACCGGGGGCATGCGCACACCATAAGTCTGAAACTACGCGACATGGGCCAACTCTTCAATTCGATGGACCCTTCCCCATTCATTGAAAAGGATCTCGACGACGACGCCGAAGAGTTCATCGTGAGCTGGGCCCAAGAATTTCCCCCTAACGCACCGCTCAAATTGCGCGTCTACCTGGACCAGTGGCCGGCCGAAGACCCCAAAGAACTGATCAGGACGGCCGTCCACAATCACTTTGCTCACAGCGCCCAAATTACTGACTTGGAGTTCAAGCGGCTCCTGCGGCAAGGCCGTACCAGTCTTTTCATCGGGCTGCTGTTCTTGGCTGCTTGTCTACTCCTCAGCCAGATGTTGTTAGGTCATGAGGCGGGCGCTTGGGCTGCCGTCGTGCGGGAGAGCCTTACGATTGCCGGATGGGTCGCGATGTGGCGACCGATGCAGATCTATCTTTACGATTGGTGGCCTCTCCTGCGACGGGGCCGGATTTATGCCAAGCTGAGCCACATGCCGGTGGAACTCGTCCAAAAAGGCAAAAGCTGAGTCCCTCCCCGTGGGTTACCGGCTTCGCTCCAACACACATTCCCCACCGCACAGCGACTCGGGCTGCGACTGGCGATAGCTGTTGTAACATCCCCTATTCGTAGCGGAGGGCTTCTAGCGGATCTACCCTTGCGGCGCGGCGAGCTGGGATTAGGCAGGCTAGCGTGGCCACAACGAGCATTGCTCCGACTACTGCGCTGAACGTGGCTATGTCTGTGGGCTTTACTCGGAACAGCAGGCCGGATAGCAGGCGGGTGCAGAAGATGGAGCCTATCAGGCCGACTATGATCCCGGCTCCCACAAGGCGGCCAGCCTGCGCCAGGACTACCCCGATCACGTTGCCCTGGCCTGCTCCTAGCGCCATGCGCACGCCGAACTCTCGCGTCCTGCGGCTCACCGAATAGGAGATCACGCCGTAGACTCCGACCATGGCAATCAGCAGGGCCACGGCTCCGAACATGACTACCAACAGAAGATTGAATCGGCGGGGCGCCACCGTCGCGGCGAGGTAATCGGTCATGGGAAGTATGCGGGAGATTGCGACATCGCCCTGCACGGAACGGATTTCGTGCTTGGCCGCAGCGGCGAGCGCGGCGGGATCTCCGGTGGTGCGCACTACGCAGAACATGTTGCTGCGCAGGTAGACCATTACATTTTTGCCGACCTGCGGGTAGGGGACGTAGATGTCGGGCTGCGGATCTTCGTCGAGGGTGAACTGCTTGATGTCGGGCACGACACCTACGATCTCGACTTCGTTGCCGTCTTCGAGGTGGAGGTGCGCGCCGATTGCCTGACTAACATTGGCGAAATGTCGCCGGGCGAGAGTTTCGTTTACTACCGCGACTTTGGCAGAGTCAGAGGTGTCGCTGGCGGCGAGTTCCCTTCCCTGAAGCAGCGGGATGGACATGGCGCGAAAATATCCTTCGCCAGTGACGCGATATTGGGCTGTGGGCATGTGATCGCGGGAATCGGGGGGATGGCCGACGACGGTGAAGTCCATTTCTGCGAGGGCGCCGGAGGTTGGGAGAATCGATACCGCGCCAACGGAGCTTACGCCGGGCAGAGTCTGAATGCGGCGCTGCATTTCAGAATAGAAATTCGCGATGGAATTCCCATCGGGGAAAGCCGTGGCGGGGAGCGACAGGCGCAGTGAGAGCGCGTGCTCGGGATCAAAGCCGGGGCTGACCGATTGCAGGCGGGCGAAACTCTTCAGCAGCAGACCGGATGCGACCAGCAATACCAGCGACAGCGCAACCTGGGCGGCGACGATGAAAGCGCGGGCTTTGCTACCACCTCCTGCGGCTCCCGATGCGCCGGACGATCGCAGGTGATCGAAGTTGGAGTCGGTGCACTGGAGCGCGGGGACGACTCCGAAGACCAGGCCGGCGATAACAGACAGACCGGCGGCGAAGGCCAGGACGGTGGCGTCGACCGTAATGTCGGAGGAGCGAGGCAGGCCGGCGGGACTGAGGGCGACCAGCAGGTGAACTCCCCAGGCGGCGAGCAGAATTCCGCAGACACCTCCGATGCTGGCGAGAAGTACGGTCTCTGTGACCAGTTGGCGGATGATGCGTTTGCGGTCTCCGCCAAGCGCGGTGCGGATGGCGATTTCACGGGTGCGGGCCGAACCGCGGGCCAACAGCAGATTCGCCAGACTCGAACAGGCGATGAGCAATAACAGGGCGACCGCACCTTGCAGGATCAGCAGGCCGGAGCGAAATTCGCCTACGACTTCGTCGTAGAGACTGACGATGGTGACGCCCGAATTCTTTCCGTTGGTTTGTGGATATTGCTGCTGCAGATGTTGTGCGATGGCATTCAGTTCAGCCGCGGCTTGGCCGGCGGTAACGCCAGGTTTCAGGCGTCCCAGAGTGTTCAGGAAGTGGTCCTGACGATTGGCGCGGCGGGGATCGGTTTGGGGACTTAAGGGGACAGCCATCTCGGCGGCACGAATTGGAAAGAAAAACTGCTCGGGCAAGACGCCGACGATGGTGTGGGCCTCTCCGTTGAGTTCGATGCTCTTGCCTACCACGGCGCGGTCTCCACCGAAGCGGCGCTGCCACAGTCCGTAATTCAAAACTACGACGTGGGCGCTGCCGGGGTTGTCGTCGTCAGGGATTAGCGTGCGTCCCAGATATGCGGACGTGCCGGTGACTTGAAAATAGTTGGCGGAGACCCTCGCTTCCTGAAGGCGCTCAGGTTCGCCTTGCCCGGTTACGCTAGCCGGGGAGAAAGCGAGGGCCGCCATCCCGTCAAACGACTGGCTCTGATTTTGAAAATCCTGGAAATCAGGAATAGAACTCGGGTAGCGCTCCACGTCGGTGCGCTTGGAATAGATCGTGACCAGTTGGCTGGGATCTTTGAACGGCAGTTGTTGCAACAAGACGGCATGAACCACGCTGAAGATGGCAGTATTGGCACCGATGCCGAGAGTGACCACCAGCACCGCCATCAAGGTGAAGCCGGGCGACCTCCGCAGACTGCGGGCGCCGTATCGCAAATCTTGCCACAAGGTTTCCATCGAGCCGCCTTTTCGAGTCCCAGAGAATCGGGCAGGGATTGCCGCATGCTCAAGTGCAAACCGGCTGCCTCTCCCGGTCACTTGAAAGTGCTTGATTAGATGGGGTTAATCAAGAATCGATGCGGGAGTTTGTGTTCGGAACTGAGAACGGGCTGTTCGGAAACGCACAGGGCAACGGCCACGAGTTCCACAGAACCATGGGCATAACCGACTCCCGCGCAAGTGTCCGGTATGATGGATTGCATCCTGATTCATGACTACGCGACGACCTTGCATCGGCGTATTTGATTCCGGCTTCGGCGGCCTCACGGTGCTGAAGGAGCTGGTCGCGCTGATACCCGACGCCGACTACATCTACTTTGGCGATACGGCTCGCCTTCCCTATGGCTCCAAGTCGGCAGAAACCGTGGCCAAGTACGCGGTCGGGGCAGCACATTACCTGGAGGAGCATGGGGCGCGCATGCTGGTGGTGGCTTGCAATACCGCCACCGCCCTGGCGCTGGACCAGATCCGTGCAGCGGCACATATTCCCGTGGAGGGCGTGGTGGAACCGGGAGCACAGCGGGCTTCGGTCGCCAGCAAGAATCGCAAAGTCGTGGTCATTGGGACCGAAGCTACCGTGACGAGCCATGCTTACCTGAAGGCGCTGGATGCGCGCGGGGTGCAGGCGCGGGAGAAAGCTTGTCCGCTGCTGGTGCCGCTGGTGGAAGAGGGTTGGGTGGAGCATCCGGTGACCGAGCAGGTGGCGCGTATCTATTTGAACGAGGCTTTCGCGAATGGGTTCGAGTCGGCCGACGCGCTAGTGTTGGGATGCACCCACTACCCGTTGATCAAGCCGTTGCTGCATCGGGTGGCCCCACCGCATGTGACCATTGTGGATTCCGCGGAGTCCACCGCAATGGTGGTTAGCAAGGTATTGGGGATCTCTCCGATCAACGTTCCCGAGTCAGACGAGCGGCGACAGGCTCCGCGGCTGAAGTTCTTTGCTACTGATTCGGTGGAGAAATTCCGGCGGCTGGGACCGAGATTCTTGGGGCACCCGATCGAGGATGTGGTGCACGTAGATTTGAAGGAGTAGCGTACAGGCCATGCTTGGCGCGCGAATTGATAAATGGCTTTGGGCCGCCAGGTTTTTCAAGACGCGATCACTAGCCGCCCGGGCTTGTGAACTTGGCAGGATCCAATCCAACGGGCAGCCCGCCAAAGCTGCGCGCGAGGTCCGGATTGGAGACATGTTGCGAGTGACCAACGACGGTGGCGACTTTGAGGTGGAAGTCTTGCTGCTGAGCGAGGTGCGCGGTCCGGCTTCGGTCGCGCAAACACTCTACCGGGAGACGGAAGCGAGCCGGGAACTGCGTCTGAAGGTGGCAGCGGAGCGTAGAGCGATGAAGCAGTTCGAACAGTTACCCGCAGGCAAGCCTTCAAAGCGCGATCGGCGGAGAATCATCCAGTTTCGGGGAAGAGATTGACGACCCATCCGGAAGGAAACTCTTGGGGCTGCGCCCCACGAGCCAGCCGAGGCGACTGTCCCTACTCACGCGCAAAACAAAAACGGCCGCGCTGGGCGGCCGTTCTGTTAATAAAACGAAGTGGTTAGTATAAGCGGAAACTCACTTCCACGTTGATCTGCACCGCCACCGGCTTACCATCTTTCATGGCGGGCTCGAACTTCCAACTCCTCACGGCTTCGATGGCCTTCTCATCGAGGCCAAGACCCAGGCTGCGAGCAACCCTGATGTCGCGCGGGCGACCATCCGGCCCGACCACTAGCCAGAGGACGCAGGTTCCGGTGTACTTCGCCTTACGCGCTTCCTCGGAGTATTCCGGATCGGGAGCGTAGACCGCTTTGGGCGCTGACACTCCGCCGCCTACGTGAAACGCCCCACCACCGATGCCGCCGCCATGACCCGGACCAACGCCCGGTCCTTCCCCGCTACCTACACCGCCTCCGTTGCCAGAGCCGATGCCGCCTCCAGAGCCGGTGCCATTCGAGGGCGGGCCGGAGGGCAGATGGGACATGGGGTCGCCCAGGTTAGGCAGATTGTTCTGGGCCAGTTGTATCTGCGGCGGAATGACTACCGTGGGTTCGACCGCCAGCTTGGGATGATCGTTGCGCACTACCACCATGGGCGGAGTGAACTGCTCCATTGCGGCTTTCGGCAGCCGACCCTTGGAGGCCTGCAGCTTGTCGCGATCGCCGCCGCCACCGCCACCGCCCGCAATCGTTTTTGAGACCGGTAACGGCGGAATGTCTTCGGGCGCAATAATCGACATGACCGGGCCCGGCTTGATGACCTGGGTCACGACGCGGCCGGCCAGGATGGTGCCGCCGATGATGGAGGCCAGCGCCAGCATGTGCACCAAGGTTGAATACAGGGCGCCATTCTTCTTGTAGTTGTAGAAGCCCCAGATGTCTTTTACCGGGATCGGCTTCGAAGTCAGAACCAGGGGGGCTTGCTTTTTGGGAAAGAGAAGTTCGTCCAGACCCTGAAACAGCGACTTCCACAAGGGCTGTTCCAGAGTTTCCTTGGGCAGCAGGAGATTGAGTTGCGGCTCCGGCTGGGCGAGCGGATTGATTTGTTGTGTTGCCATATTGGAAACCACTTCTAGCCTAGCGCTCCTCTGAGGGGGCCTTGCAACCCTCTCCCAAACTGATTAGCACATACTGTGCCAATTGTTTAACACCCCAATGACGCCGTCAGTCGCGTACCCTGGCCCGACACCACAAGATGACAACTCTATGTCGTTAGATGCTTGGATGCTCGAAACGTCATCTTTGCTGAAAATTGTACACGCTTTTTTCTGCTTTCTAACAGTGCTTTTCCAAGTCCCTGGGCCATAACACTTTGGTGTCTTTCGGGGAGCTAATGGACGTTCGTTTCCCGGCTCCCTATAATGAGAGAAATCAACCATTTGGGGGAAAATCACCGCGTGCCGTTTGACCTGAAATCGACGCTCAATCTGCCTAAAACCGACTTTCCCATGAAGGCCAACCTGCCGCAGAATGAGCCCAAGCTGCTGGCCCGGTGGGAGCAGATGGCGATCTACGAGCGCATTCGCCAGGCCCGCCGCGGGGCCCCCACTTACGTGCTACATGACGGTCCACCCTACGCCAACGGGCCTATCCACTTGGGCCACGCTCTGAACAAGTGTCTGAAAGATTTTGTCGTTAAGTCCAAAACAATGTCCGGATTTGATGCACCGTACGTGCCCGGGTGGGACTGCCACGGCTTGCCCATTGAGATCAAGGTGGACCAGATGCTGGGTGGCAAGAAGCTGCAGATGAAGCCGGTGGACGTCCGCCTGGAGTGCCGCAAGTACGCGCAGAAATACCTGGAGCTGCAGCGCCAGCAATTCAAACGGATCGCGGTGTTCGGACGCTTCGAGCAACCGTACTCGACCATGACCCCGCAATACGAGTCCATGGTGCTGGCGACTTTTTACGCCTTCTTTGAAAAGGACTTCGTCTACAAGGGCCTGCGTTCCACCTACTGGTGTATCCACGACGAGACTGCGCTGGCGGAGGCGGAAGTTGAGTACGAGAACCATACCAGCACCACGGTGTGGGTGAAGTACGCTTTCACCGGCGATCCGGCGGCACTCGATCCGGCCCTCAAGGGCAAGAAAGTTTTCACCATTATCTGGACGACGACGCCGTGGACGCTGCCGGCCTCCATGGCGGTGGCATTCCATCCGGACGAAAACTACGTGGCGCTCGAAGCGGGTGCTGAGGTTTACATCGTCGCCGCAAAGCTGGCCGCGACGGTCGCGGAAAAATGTGGCTTGGCCGAGCGCAGAGACTTGGCCCATTTTCCGGGGCGGAAACTGGAGCGGGCTGAATTCGCTCACCCGTTCCTCAAGCGGAAGATTCTCGGCGTGCTGGCGGACTACGTGACCATGGACACCGGCACCGGCGTGGTACACACTGCTCCGGCCCACGGCGCCGATGACTTCTACACCGGGGTGAAATACAAGCTGGATCCGACCTGCGACGTGGATGGCGCCGGCGTGATCCACAACGGACTGCCGGAATACGACGGGTTGAAAGTATTCGCGGCCAACGCGCCTATTGTCGAACTGCTGAAGAAGCGCGGGGTTTTGCTGCACACCGAGAAGATCGAGCACTCGTACCCGCACTGCTGGCGCTGCCACAATCCGATTATTTTCCGTGCCACCGAGCAGTGGTTCATCTCCATGGAGACCCCCATGCAAGGTGGAACCCTGCGCAGCCGGACGCTGGAAGCAATCAAGCGAGTGAAATGGGACCCGGCGTGGGGCGAGGAACGCATCTCAAACATGATGGCGACCCGGCCTGACTGGTGCATTTCACGCCAGCGCATCTGGGGAGTTCCGATCGCGGTGTTTCTGTGCGAGGGCTGTAACCAGCCTCTGAACCATCCGCCGACGAACCGTGAAGTAGTCGAGTTGTTCGCCCGCTCGGGTGCCGATGCCTGGTACGGACCGGAAGCCGACGCCCTGCTGCCGGCAGGCACGAAGTGTGCGAAGTGCGGCGGTGCAACGTTCAAGAAAGAAACCGACATCATCGATGTCTGGTTCGAATCCGGATCGAGCTACCTGGCGCTGATGGCCAACGAACCTGGATACTCGTGGCCCTCCGATCTTTACTTCGAAGGCGGAGACCAGCACCGCGGCTGGTTTCATTCTTCCCTGCTGTGCGCCATGGGCACGCGTGGAACGCCGCCCTACAAGATGGTGGCGACCAGCGGATTTACGCTGGATGAGCAAGGCCGCGCCATGTCGAAGTCGCTGGGCAACGTGGTTGATCCGGTAGATATTGCCAATCGCCTGGGCGGAGAAATCGTGCGGCTGTGGGTGGCATCGGTGGATTTCCGCGAGGACGTGACCTGTTCGGAAACTCTGATCCAGCGGGTGGCGGAGAATTACAAAAAGATCCGCAACTCGCTGTTCAAGTATGTTCTGGGCAACCTGTATGACTTTGATCCCGAGCGAGACTCGGTGCCATTCGACGAGATGCAGTCGATCGACCAGTACATGCTGCGCCAGACAGCGGCGCTGGCGGAGCAAGTGGAGAGCTGGTATGCAGAGTTTGCATTTCACAAGATTTACCAGCGGGTGAACCACTTCTGCGTGGTCGAGCTTAGCGCCTTCTATTTCGATGTTTTGAAAGACCGGCTGTACACCGCGGCGCCGCGATCGGATGCCCGGAGGGCGGCGCAGACCGCCATCTGGCGTATCGGCGAGGCCATGGTTCGGCTGCTGGCCCCGATCACCAGCTTTCTGTGCGACGAGGCGTGGCAGTACCTGCCCAAGGTCAAGGACCGTCCGGAGAGCGTGCATGTGGCGAAGTTTCCCAACGCTGTGGAAATCCTCGGGGACAAAGTGGCCGCAGACGATCCGCGACAGCGCGAGGATTGGGCGGTACTGCGCGCTGTGCGCGAAGACGTTCTCAAGGCCCTGGAGGAAGCGCGCAACAGCAAGTTGATTGGTGGCGGCCTCGAGGCGCAGGTCACCCTCACCGCCGCGGAACCGGCCCACTCGGTGCTTAGCCGCTACCGGGAACTGCTGCGGTACGTGTTCATCGTGTCGGCCGTCACGCTGGAAGCCGGCGGCTCAGGTAACGGATCGGGCGGAGTCAGCGTCCAAGTAAGCAAAGCGGCCGGCCGGAAGTGCGAGCGCTGCTGGAACTACTCCACCCATGTGGGGGAGGACCCGGCGTATCCCACGGTGTGCGAGCGCTGCAGCGCGGTATTGAAGGAGATGGAGAACCAGGGAGCGGCAAAGGCCTAGAATTCAGCGCCTAAAGGCGCGATCAAGACGCAGGACGAGTGGCATGCCTGAAGGCATGCCCTGACACGAATCGATCTCGAACCCGATGAGCCAGCGGAGTAATCTAGATACACAGGCCCCGAATGACTGAATTTCACGCCATGCGCAAGTACCACTTCCTGATTGCCTTGCTGGTGGTGTTCCTGGACCGGCTGGCGAAGTGGTCGGTTGCCCGAAACATTCCGCTGCATGAAAGCGTCCAGGTGATCCCGGACTTCTTCCGGCTGACCCACGTAGAAAACAGCGGCGCCGCATTCGGGCTGTTCGCCGACTCTCCGTCGGAATGGAAGATCGCGGTGCTGGTGCTGTTCTCGGTGATCGCGCTGGTGATTGTGTCGGCGCTGCTGTGGCGCAACAGCCATTCCATGAACACCACCGGAGTGGGACTGGCGCTGATCCTGGGCGGGGCGCTGGGGAACCTGTGGGACCGGCTGGTCAGTGGGCGGGTGGTGGATTTTCTTCTCTTCTATTTTGGGCAGTACCAGTGGCCGGCGTTCAACGTCGCCGACAGCGCGATTGTCGTGGGAGCAGGGTTGCTGGTGTTTGAGATTCTGTTTACCAAGGCTCCGGCTCCGGAAAAATCAGCGTGATGGCCTTCGTTCTCCGGCAGGTTGCGAAGCGGCCTACTTCGCGAAGCTGACAATCCCGGCAAGCAGCTTATTGAGTTTGTCCTCGGAGGCAGCTTCCGCGTCGAACGACAAGATATAGCCATTGCGAAATGTCGCGTATACTCCGCGATAGTATTTCCGTCCCTCCTGCTGCTTTTGCAAAATCGCGCCGGCGCAAGCCTGGGATTGGCCAAGGCGCTGTTCACTTGCCGGGATGACATTCACCTGTCCACAGGACTGCGGTGGAGATGATCCTGGAGAGGCCCATTATCCTGAGCGAACAGTAACCGAATATTAAACTGTTACTTGAAGGAGGCAAAGCAGCCACGCTTGAGACAGGATTCGAGGCTCAGCGCGTCTTTAGCTGGCTCACGATTTCTACGGCGCCCCGTACAGTTGGCGGTAGACGTTCGCATTTCGCAGGATTGCCTGGACGTATTCTCGGGTCTCGGTGAACGGTATGGACTCGACGAATTCCTGGACGTCGCGGTACTTTCCTAGTCCTTGCCAATCCTGTACACGGTCGGCGCCCGCGTTGTAGGCGGCCAGGGCGTACTCCAGCGCACCGAACTGGTCCACCATTTCGCGGAAGTAGCGGGTACCCAGTTGCAGGTTGACGGTGGGAGTAAACAGTTGCTGGGCAGTGTAGTGCTTGAGTTTTTCCTGCCTGGCCACGCCTTTGCCAACCTTCGGCAGCAGCTGCATCAATCCAACCGCATTCGCTTTCGACACCGCCGCGGGATTGAACTCCGATTCCTGGCGGATGAGCGAGGCCACCAGGTACGGATCGAGCCCATTGCTGGCGGAAAAACGCTTCAAGTCGGCCCAGTAAGGTTTGGGAAACAACGCTTCCCAATAAGGACGAGGCAGGGTGGGCAGGTCCAGGGCAAAGTAGTTGGGCACAGCCTTCTTCAAAGTCTCGATGGCGACATCGTAGCGGCCGACATCCTGATACATGCGTGCAACCTCAGAGGGAAGCCAGTTGGCTTTCTCCTCGGTGGCTGTTGCTTGCAGTTCGCGGGTGGCAAAGTCGAGCAGGGCGCCATTCTCGAGCAGTTCTGCCTTCTGCACCCGCAAATCGTCGGTGGGAACCTCGTCGGTAGTCACCTTGGCACCAGATGCGATCGGCGGCACGCGGTCGAGCAGGGGGTAGCGCACCGGGTCACTGTCATCTTTCAGTTTCTTGAGTTGCTGGCGGGCCAGTTCACCGTAATAGAAATTGCGAAAACGCTCAGAAAGTTTCTGGTAGTAGGCGCGGGCCTTGGCGGTCTCCCCATCTTCCTCCGCCAGGCGAGCTCGCCAGTAGAGCGCCGCGGGCACCTCTCCTGAGGACGGATACAGCGCAATCTGCTGTTCGAATGCGGTCTTGGCGTCGGCGTCTCTTCCCTGCCGCAGGGTCAACCAAGCGGCTTTCCAGTGGGCGTAGGAGGCTTTGCTGCCATTGGGAAAGCGCTCTTGCAACTCGCGATAGGAATCGATGGCGCGGTCGTAATCGTGTCGCAGCAGGTAGATATTTCCCGCCGAAAGCAGCGCCTGCTCCAGCCACGGGCTGGTGGGAGCGGTCTGGCGAATCTGTCCCAGAATCCGCAGGAAGCCGTCGTCGTCATCGGCCGCGCGGGCGATCTCGCCCAGATTGAACAAGCGTTCCGCAGCGATTTCAGGCGTCGGGCTCGCCATGGATTCCAAAATGCGCTTGGCCTCTTTGCCTTGACCGGCACGGCGCATCGCCGCCACCATCGCCAGCTGCGTTGCCGGACGCTCGCTGGGGCTCACTTCGTCCAACAGGTCGCGATATTCGCTGGCGGCGTCGTTGAAGCGCTTGCCTTTCATCAGCAAATCGGCGCGGGTCTGGCGATCGCTCAAGCTGGCCGGCGGCAAGGGCGCGCTCGCCGCCAGTTTCTTCAATTCGATTTCTGCCTGGCCCGATTCCCCGCTTAGCGGGATGGTGAAATACAAGTTGCGCAGGATGCTGACTGCCTTGGCAGGCTGATTTGCGGCGGCGTAGGCGCGTCCCAACGCCAGTTCAACATCGGCGCGAATCGGTTCGCGGTCTTTCTCCAGCAGCGCGATGGCCTCCTGCGGGCGGGCTTCGGAGAGCAGCGCATTGGCATAGAGAACGTCGGCGTCGCGCAGCATCAGCGACTCGGGATAGGTCTTGTCAAAATCGCTGAGCGTGGCGATGGCTTCGGCGATCCGTCCGGTCTGAAAGTAGGCGCTGGCAAGGTAATAGCTGACGTAGTCCCCAAGGTCGCCAGCTTTGGGCTTGGCCTGGTTCAGCGGCTCAACCGCTTTGGCGTAGTCATGATCGAGCACGCGCGCGTACCCCACCACCAGCCAGGCCAGTGCACCAGCGTCTTCTTTGGCATGACGACGCGCGTAGGCTTCGACTCCGGCGTAGGCCGCCGGAGTGCGGTCCTGCAACAGTTGCCGGGCCATGGGCTTCAAACTGGCGGAGGCTACGAATGCCTGGCGCATGCGTCGCAGGCGCGGCGACGACCGCTTGCGTTTCCTCTTCAGGCTAGTGGATTTCGCACTCGTGGATTTCTTAGAAGTCGGAGTGGAACTCGCTTTGGGCCGGGGCTTGGCGGGCGGGCTCGAGGCAGAACCGGTGGGGCTGGGAGCAGGCTGCACTGGGGTGGATTGGGCGAGGGTGGGCGCGGGGAGCGCGGAAAAAAATCCGCCCCCGACTGCCAGGATCAGAACGAGGACCAGTTGCTGCCGCTGAAAAACCACTTTGTATGAATTATCGCCGAAAATTTCCGCCCATGAGCGAAGTGTCATCCTCGGCCAGGCTGCGGACCAGTTCATGGCTGAAGTAATCGGCCCCAGCCGCCGCGGTGTTGCCATAGCGTTTGAGATACGTGGCGCGGCTCTTCTCGATGTCTTCTTTCATGCGATCGTACAAGTCGCGGTTCTTGCGCCCTTCGGCGACCTTCGCCTGGTTATAAAGCTTGATTTCATCCACCAGCAGGCGTGCGAAGCGCTGTGCCTTGCGGTGCACTTCGGCGTCTTCCGGAGACATCTGGCTAAAGGCATCGCCGGCCTGGGGCGGAGCCTCGGCCACCGCGACCGGAGATTCTTCCACGGCGGGGCTCTCGGCGGCTGCGGCTTCCGCGGCAGGAGTTGAATGGCCAGGTGCATGGAGCGGTGCGTGGGCAGCGAACGGGTCGGAAAACGACGAGACCTTCTGCACCGGGGGCGCGGGTTCGGGCCTCTCTCCGCCGCCGGCCTCGGCTCCGCCCTCCTTTTGGGCCTGCTTGCGCAGCGAAGCCACTTCCAGCCACGCGCTGGTGGAGGTCACGAGGACTTCCAGGGCGGCGTTGTCCATCTTACCCGCGGTGTCGGTTCCCGCGTCGGCGTAGACCAGGGCGGCAACTTTATCCTTCAGCAGCAGCGGCAGGAATAGAACGTGGTCGTCACCGGGAGCGCTGACCTTGGCTACAAATCCGGGATCGACGTCAGCCCGGGTTCCGGAAAATACCATGCGTGACTGCAGAGCGCGGGAAGCCACGCCGGAGTTCACATCGAGAGAAAAATTCTTGATGCCGTCGTTATTCTCAAACCCTCGAGCTTCCCATCCTGTGGCTGTTCCCCCTTTAATGACGAACAGCGCAACTCGCCCGCAATAGCGGATGGTGTTGTCGAGCAACGCCCGCAGGATCTCACGCTGGGTCGCGCCCGCGTGAATGGCCACGATCGCTTTGAGCAGGTTCGCCGCGCTGCTATCGGAAGTGCCAGCGCTGGGCTCCGAGGTTGCCAGCGCCTGCGGCAATCCGTCCAGGACGCGACGCACCAGATCATCCCGCAACTGCGGGACGTGGCTTTCCAGTACCTGCGAAACTACCTTCTCTACGATTTGCTCCAGTGGACTTTTCTCTGCCATGATCGCTGAACCGGACGGGACACAGCCGGCGCGGGATCGGCGTTCCCCGCGTTTAAACTTTGATTATATGGCACTTACCTGCTGTCGGTCGCGGGCCGTTGGTCGTTGGCCAAAAGACACCCGGCGGCTCACGACGAATGACACACAGCTTTCGACCCACGCCGAATTTACCGTAAACCGGGTGGCTCTGGATACGTCAAAACAATTACGCGTTAAGCCGGGTTACCAAGTAAAATAACATTCCGTCCCCGGCTGGATCGCGCAAAATTGTTGCATCGGAACGAGAATGACTGCCATCCAACAAAACGTAGGTGAACCTGTCAGTGATGAGCTGGCGCTGGTTCAGGCGGCAAAGGCCGGCGACATTGCGGCGTTTGAAGAACTGGTTCGACGTTACGACCGGAACGTATTTCGCATCGCGCAGCACATTACGCAAAATCGCGAAGATGCGGAAGACGTGGTGCAAGATGCGTTCCTGAAATCGTACGAGAACCTGCAACAGTTCCAGGGACAGTCCAAGTTTTATACCTGGCTGGTGCGCATCGCGGTCAACGAAGCGCTGATGAAGTTGCGCAAGCGTCGGCCGGAGCGCATGGTTTCGCTGGACGAAGAGGTCAAGACCGAGGAAGACTCGGTACCGCGCGAAGTCGCGGACTGGAGCCCCAACCCGGAACAGCAGTATACGCAAGCGGAGTTGCGGGACATTTTGACCCGGACGATTCAAGGTCTCCCCCCCAGCTTTCGGACAGTGTTTGTCCTAAGGGATGTGGAAGGTCTCTCGACCGAGGAAACAGCCGAGGCACTAGACCTCAGCATTCCCGCGGTCAAGTCGAGACTGCTGCGTGCCCGTTTGCAGTTGCGGGAACGGCTCAGCCGGTACTTTCAGAAACGCGAGAGCGGAGAGAATGCACAGTGAAATGCTCTGAATTTCTGCAAGAGCTAACCAATTACCTCGATGGCGTCCTCGACGCCCGCACCAAGGCCGAACTGGAAGATCATTTGGCCTGGTGTCACAACTGTTACGTGGTCTGCGACACTACCAAGAAAACCATCGAGATTTACCGCGACTCGCAACTCTACGCTCTTCCTGAAAATCTTCGTGACCGGCTCCGCTCCGCCATCATGGCCAAGTGCCAGGCGCGCAAGAAATCAGGCTCTGAGCCGGTCTGACACGCGGCCTTATCCCAAGCTATGCAAAAGTCTGCGCAGCATTCCTCAGCCCTTCTGTAACCCCCTTTCCGGCAAGGGTTTTCTCCCAGCAAATCTGGCACGCCATGTGCTCCGTATATCTAACGAACCTTTCGCGCTGCATCTGAATCTAAGCAGTTGTAAGGCGCAAAAGGGTTTGGGAAGTTCCCAGGTAAAGGGCCAAGTAGAGCCTGTTTTCGGGGAGGTAGGTATGTTGGCGAAATTAATGGATGTGTTTTTTGGCTGTTGGCACAATCATTACAGTTTTCCCATGACGGTTCGTTCCGGCAAACGCCGGAGCGGGGCCGCCTCCCTAACCGGCACGTACGTAGTGTGTCTGGACTGCGGCAAAGAATTGGCATACGACTGGACCGAGATGAGAGTCGTGGACGCGTCGGAGCGAAGTCGGGCCCGGGTGCGCGAGCTGGCCACCAAACAGGCCGCTTAAGAAATCTCGCACTACCTCAGCATCGTGAAGGAGCCGTGACTGGCGTCAAGGCTCCTTTTCTGTCTCTCCGCAAGAATGCTCTTCGCGGTTAAGACCCCCGGTAATTTTCCCGCACAGCTTCTGCAAGCCTGTTGCCCCTGCGTCTGGCAGACTGTATGCTCAGCGGCACTCCACTAAGGGGCCTGTGACTCTGCCGCTCCGCACACGATGAACTCGCGTACGCTCACATTCCTGGCAGCAACGGCCTTCCTGTTGGGCTCACGAATTGTCATGGCCAGGGCTGGGCGGCGGGGCCACACTTTCTTTGAGAGCGCGTCGAACGAGGCCACCCCGTGGAGCCTGTGGCAACTGTTGCTTGCCAGCTTCCTGACCCTGTTTGCGGAGCTGGCTTTCATCCGCTGGATCGCGGTGGAGGTGCGAGTGTTCGCTTATTTCAAAAACCTCGCACTGCTGCTGTGTTTTCTCGGTTTCGGGCTGGGATGTGCCTTGGCGCGTAAGCCGGTGCGATGGTCAATCGGCGTAAAGGCCCTTTTGGGGATACTGCTGGTAATTCGCTTGCCTTGGGCTGGGGCAGAGCTGGAGAGCCTATCGCGAGATTTGGGGGCCTCCGCCGATGTGGAAGTGTGGGCCACCGGCAACGTCTGGCATTGGGGCCACTTCCTGATTGCCGTGCTGTTGGCCGGCGCCCTGTTCTTGCTGCTGGTCTGGATTTTCGTGCCTCTCGGGCAAACTGTCAGCCGCCAGATGGATGCTGCCCGCGACCCGCTGATGGGCTATTCGTGGAACTTGTTGGGCAGCCTGGCGGGGATCCTGGCCTTCCTCGGAGTCAGCCGCTTGATGTTGCCGCCCTCGTTCTGGCTCGGGGTGGTGCTGCTAGGCTTCGCGCTGCTGCAAACCAAGCCGCGGGACGGGGTTTTCGTCGCCAGCCTGCTGGTTCCGCTGGCGCTTCTGCTGCACGATCCCGCCACCTCCGATCACTACAGCTTCTGGACGCCCTACCAGCAAATCGAATATCAACGGATGTATGCCGGCAATGGGGATTTCAGCAACGGCATGGTCTGGGTCAATCACACTGGGTACCAGTCGATCGTTGACCTTTCCCCGGCTTTCTTGCGGCGCCATCCCACGGCTCTGAAGGAAGCGGTGGACGAGAACCCATACAACCTGCCCTTTCGCTTCGCTACTGCAAGCCCCAGCGTGCTGATCGTGGGTTCGGGCACGGGTAACGACGTAGCGGCGGCCCTGCGCCACGACAGCCAGTCCGTGGACGCGGTGGAGATTGACCCGGCCATCCTGGCGCTGGGGAAAAGCGATCACCCGGAACATCCGTATAACTCACCGCAGGTTTCTATTCACTTGACCGATGCGCGAGCATTCCTGAAGCGCAGTCCACAGCAGTACGACATGGTGTTGTTCGGATTACTCGATTCACACACCCAATTCTCCGATTATTCGAACATGCGGATCGACAACTTTGTTTACACCGAGGAATCATTTCGCGAAGCCAAAGATCACTTAAAGCCGGATGGTGTCCTGTTCCTGAAGTTTCAGGTTAACCATCCGTGGCTGGGCCGCCGGATGGCGGAGATGCTGCAACAGATTTTTGGCAAGCCGCCATTGGTCTTTCATGCCACCTCGAGTTACGCGGCCTCCGCCACCTGCTTCGTTATTTCTCCTTCCGGCCGAGTTGAAGAAGCGCGGGCCGCCGATCCCCGACTGACCGAGTTCGTCGACCGCAATCGCGTCAGCCCCGATCCGGAGTCAGTGCCGATCACCACCGATGACTGGCCTTATCTCTACCAGAAACTCCACGCCATCCCCCGTACCTACTATTCCTTGGGTGCCATGGTCATGGTGCTCGGGATTGGCCTCTACTTCCAGGTTCCGGAAGCCCGCACCCGGGTCCCGTCACTGTTCTTTTTCAGCATGGGAGCGGGATTTCTCCTGCTGGAAACCCAGGTCATCAGCCGATTGGCGCTGTATTTTGGGACCACTTGGCAGGTCAATGGGATTGTGATTTCTGCCTTGCTGACAGCCTTGTTGTTGGCGAACCTGGCGGTGGAGCGCATTCGCATTTCACTCTCGAGAGCCTGGATTCTGGCGGGACTGCTCGCCGGACTAGGGCTTGCATATTGGCTTCCCTTCACACGAATTCCGGGATCGCCAGCGACGGTTGGTGTTCTGCTGGCTGCGGTTTTTGCGGTGCCGGTTTTTTTTGCTGGCTTGTTGTTCGCCGTGGAGTTTCGGGTTACGCCATCTCCTAGT
Organism: Terriglobia bacterium; assembly: GCA_020073665.1. Classification (GTDB taxonomy): domain Bacteria; phylum Acidobacteriota; class Terriglobia; order Terriglobales; family Acidobacteriaceae; genus JAIQEU01. The sequence continues at coordinate 97,127 of JAIQEU010000014.1, read as the reverse complement.
GCCGCGCTTGGCGCCAACATTCTGGGCGCGGTGGTGGGAGGCTTGATGGAGAACCTGTCGCTGCTCGTGGGAATGCGCGCCCTGCTGCTGGTTACGATGGGATTGTATTGCGTGGCCGGGATCGGGCTGCGGCGTTTGCGGAGGGCGGCGACTGCTTCCTAGGCGGTGAAGCGCGCGCGCAAAGCCGCGGAAACCTGGGTCCAGAGCAAGCCGACCACGGCCAGCGGAATCCCGAGGCTGGTGTAGAGAGGCAAGGCCCAGGCATGCAGGGCTAAATTCTTGCCCGGCCCGAACGAAGCCAAGGCCAGAAGCCCGGCCGCGAGCCACGGCCAGCAAACCAGTGCGGCCGTCAGCAAGAAAAGTGTGCGAGTAAGCAAACTCCTGCCCCAGAGCGCTGTCCAGTCCCGTGCAATAAGAAACAGGGCCGGCAGCAGGAGCACCTGGTTGTAGGGCGCCACCATGGGCACCACCACCACCGTGACTCCGAGCACCAGGGCCAGCACCAAACCGAAAGCTTCATCGTTCAATTCGACCTGACGCAGACGCCAGCAGACGCCGCCCACGGCCAGCAGAATGGCAACGGCCAGTATCGCTCCCACAACTGGCGTAACCAGAACATCCAGCAGTGATCCCGCGCCGCCGGTGTACTGACGGTATGCTGAAACAGCACCACGAAATTCACTGAACCATCCCGGGAGAACGTACTGGGCCGCCGCGAACAGAACGGCAAGTGTCGCGGCAAAACTCAAAACCAGTGACTTGCGTCGCCGCCAGTCACTGAGCGCCCACAGAAGCAGCCAAGCACACAGCGGCAATGCGAGTTGTGGCTTTATGGTGGCCAACGCGAGCAGGACGCCGGCAAGCAGAAGATGGCCGGTAACCAGCAGGGCGGCACAGCCGGCGATCATCCCACTTACCATCAAGCTGAGTTGTTGCAGCTTGATTCCCTGCACCGCGGGAAAACTACCTAATGTAAGAAGCACGAGGGCGGCGGCCGTGGTAGCTGAGACATTCCAACGCAGCACGCGCAGCCAGAGCCAGACGGTCGTCGCAGTCAGAATGGCCAGAAACCATCCGAAGGCTGCGTGCACCGCAGAAAACGGCAGCCCGATGATCGGAGCCAGCAGGAATGCAACATACACGGGATAGGCAAAACGCTGCTGGTCCCTTGGATCTCCGGGGCGGTTGGGATCGAGCACCCGCCCGTAGTAGCCACTCTGGATTTCGCGCGTGACTTCAGGGCTGTAGGGGTCGCGGTGGTGCAAGAGCAGTTCGCGCGTTCCCACCCAGCGCGGATAAAGGTCAGACAGGATTCCACGGGGCTGCCCGTGGGCGGCAGCATCGGCGATCTGGTACGGTATCAGCACCCGTTGCACATAGAGCCAAAGGCTGGCCGCCATCAGCAGCGAGAGCAGCAAAACGGTTTTGGGCGTGCGTAACAAGACTGGCATGGGCCGACCGCGGCCAGCGCCATGTTACAACGTATGCGAGCAATGTTCCCGTGCGATTGCGAATCCTGATCTCGGCGGCGATCGGACTGGTGAGTGGGGCCTTCTGCTGGTTTCTGCTGCTGCACTTTCAGCAGGGCGCGGCCGATTTCACCTGGGCCATGCGCGCTGCCCGCTACCTGTTGGAGCGCAGAAATCCCTATGACACGCCCTTCGAGCAATATCCGCTAACCGCTGCGCTGTTCGGTTTACCCTTCCTGTGGCTGCGGCCCGAACTTGCGGCTGGGCTGTTTTACGGCACCAGTTCTGGACTACTCGCTTTTGGCGTTAGTCGCCACGGCTATCACCGGCTACTGGTGTTTCTGGCCTATCCTTATTGGGCTGGAATTCTCACCGCGCAATGGGCGCCACTCATCCTGGCCAGTGCATTTTTCCCACTGCTGCTGCCGGCGACCATGGTGAAGCCGCAGATCGGGCTGCCGGTGGCGCTGACCCACTTGAGCCGGCGCGGCGTTGCGGCATGCATTGTCGTTTTGCTGGTGAGTCTGGCTATCATGCCGCGTTGGCCGGCGCTTTGGATTGGACAGCTGGGATACTACCAACACTTCATTCCACTCTTGGTGTTGCCAGGCCCAGTGCTCATTCTGGCTCTGCTGCGTTACCGCGATCGGGACGCATGGGTGCTGTTCCTGGCCGCACTGATGCCACAACGCTGGTTCTTCGACACCCTGATCCTCTGGGCAATTCCCAAAACGCGTCGGGAAATGCTGGCGACGGTGTTCTTCAGCTGGGGAGCAGGAATCTGGCGGTGGTACCACATTCCACACAGTTACACCGAGGTTGGCCGGTGGACGGTCATTTTCATCTACCTCCCGATGCTGGGGGCGATCCTGATTCGCTGGTGGGACGATCGCCGAGGCGCTCAGTCGCACGCCGGAGCAGCACCTGCGAGTTAGGCGACGGGTTCACGCCATCTCTTCATGCACCCTGCCAAGGCGACGGCAAGCAGTAACAACACAACCGCCATCCAGTAAAACTGGTTAAGGTTTAAGGTCAATACCCAATACAGAGGGCTGAACAACAGCAGCGCCATGCAGGCAACCAAAAGCCTTTGCGGCCAGCCGCCGGGTTCATTTCTCCAAACCCTGCGGTTTCCGAGCAGCACTATGGGGATGAGAAGCAACATCATGTCGTAGCAGTACGCGTAATAGCTGGTCAGAATGGTCAGCACGATAGACAAGGAGAATCCGGCAATTGAAAGTCTTCGGTCCTGATCGTCGGCCGGGCGCCACAAGTAGGCGGCGACGATTATCCCCACAGCCGCCACCGGCACGGCAATCCAGTGAGAGTAAATACCGCGCAGCCCGAGTGCGCCGGCCAGGCCTCGGAGGTTCGGCATGCTCTCGGTATAGACCATTCCCACGCCAGAGGCTTGGTTGAGGCTCCACAGGTACTTCGGATAGGCGACGATACCGGCCCAACCCACCAGCCCTGCGGAAATCAGCAACAGAGCCGCGGCGCTGCACAGAAAACCGAATACCACTCTGGTTTTTCGACGCAGCGCAAAAATCAAAACGATGGGGATGACCAAGTGGAACTTGAAGAGCCCCAGCGCCAGCCACACCCCAGCGCGAAAATCCGCTCCTCGCTGTAGAGCAGCGAAAGCGAGGCAGAACAGAAGGAAAAACAGGATGGCGTCCTGGCCCTGCAGCAGTTCGAAGGCTACGGGAAAATAAGCAAGCGCTAACACCCCTTGCAGAAGCGGCGGAAGCAAGGGTTCAGAGAGAAGATGTGGCTGCAGCAAGAAGGGGATCGCGAACAGAATAAGGATCTTGAGCGTCGTCCATACCAGGTACGCAACCGGATAGCGCAGATAGGCCAACAGGAAGAAGACCAACGCTTCGAACGGAGGACGGATATACGGTAGGGGCCCGCGGCGAATCTTTACGTCTGCCGCAAATTCCTGCTGGGCTGACCATTGCGCGCGCCGGTCATACATCGCCGACGCCTGCCCGTGTTGGACCAGCTTTCCCGCTGTGTAGAAGGCAGCAAAATCGCCGTAGCCCTCGGCGATGAGGCCGCGCATCTGCCAGAGAATCGCGGCGTGCAGCACGACCATCCCGAGGAGAAAGAAGATGATCAGAGTGCGCCACTTCCCCACTGCGGAGCGGTTATCGGTGTGGAGTTGAGCAGGCAAGGCGGCCTCATTCTAAATGAGAATGCACTTGCAACCGCGTGGATTCCAAGTAAATCAGGTACGGCTCGCGGTATGATCGCGGACGGATGACGCAACTACTGCAGATGCGCCGGGTGCTGGTGATCGTCTTGGCGCTGGGCCTGTTCGCCATTGCGGCGCGCGGCGTAACCGATCCCGACGTCTGGTGGCATCTGCGGACGGGTCAGCTCATCCTGCACGATCACGCCGTTCCGCACACCGATCCCTTTTCGTTTACTCGCTTCGGCCAGCCGTGGGTGAATCACGAATGGCTATCAGACCTTTTACTGTACGGTTTGTATCGGGCGACCGGATGGGCAGGATTGATTGTCAGTTTTGCCACGCTCACCTCGGCCACGTTCCTGCTGGTATTCCTGCGTTGCCCCGGACGGCCGTACATCGCGGCGCTGGCCACCATCTGGGGTGCCGCTGCCTGCGCTCCCACCTGGGGTGTCCGCCCGCAAATGCTGTCCCTGTTTCTGGCCAGCGTGTTCCTGCTGATCCTGGAACAATCGTACGACCAGCCAAAGCGACTGTGGTGGATGGTTCCTCTTACCTGGCTCTGGCTGAATCTTCACGCGGAATACGCGCTGGGTATTGCGCTGCTGGGATTGTTTCTGCTCGGGGACGGGCTGGATGTGACGTTTGGTTTCGCTGACTGGTCCAAGATGGGTCCGCACCTTCGCCGGTTGGCTCTGGTCATTGCGGCGTGCCTGGCGGTGGTTCCGCTCAATCCCAACGGCGTACGAATGTACAGCTACCCGCTGGAGACTCTGCGTTCCCCCGCCATGCAGAGTTACATCGACGAATGGTCGTCCCCGAATTTTCATCAGGCCAAGCATCTGCCGATGCTTCTCATGCTGCTGGCGATCATGGTGGCGATTCCCTGGTCGGGCCGGCGCCTCCGCCCGCGGGAGCTTCTTCTGCTGCTGGTGATGACTGGGGCAGCGCTTCATTCCATTCGCCATGTAGCGATTTTTGCCCTGGTCGCCGTCCCCATTCTCAGCGGAGTGGCCGTGGAGTGGCTGGAGAGATACGGCATGGCCCAGCGATTTGCGGCGACCAAGCAGACCGCTCCACGCAACCTGGCATTGAACGCAGCCGTGCTTATCGCATTTATTGCCTTTACCGCAGTGCGGGTTCGAACTGTGCTGGCTGGGCAATCCCAACTGGAAGCGCAGAGGTTTCCAGCCGCCGCGGTGTCGTTCCTGTCGGCCCAGCGGCCTCCCGGGCCGTTGTTAAACCACTACGACTGGGGCGGGTATTTAATCTGGAAGGTGTATCCGGAATATCAGGTCTATGTGGACGGTCGTGCGGACGTCTACGGCGATTCTTTCCTGCAAGCCCGGGCGGCGAGTTATTACTTGACCGACGCCTGGCGGGAGACGATCGAACACTGGGAAATCCAAACCGTTCTGCTCCCGCCGCAAGCCCCCTTGGCTATTGCCCTGCAATCATCGCCCGCCTGGAAGCAGATTCATGTGGACGCACAGGCCGTGATCCTGACTCGAACCCGTTAGAATGGGACGGGTTAACGCCTTTGGGCGGCCTGAGTCGAGCCCGGCACCGGCGTGCAATAAATTGTCGTTCGCAGGGGGCACGCCGGGGTATCATGTCGGTGGAGACGAGTTTGCTGGGCTTGTCTTCGCAAACTGTTGTTTCGACAACAACAATAACGATATTGTGTAATCGCAGCAGGCACAGAATGGCACGAGCCAGGCCCGGGCGGGTGCCCGGCACCTTGATTTCGGGAGGGATGAGAGATGAAAGACGTTCTCCGCAGGCTCTGGTGTGAGGATGAAGGGCAAGACATCGCAGAATATGCGGTGATGCTGGCAGTCATCCTGGTAATCGTGGTGGGCACCATCCGGCTCATTGGCACCAATGCCAACAATGTGTTCTCGTCAGTCGCCAGTTCGATCCAATAGCGCTGCCTAAGCGACGGGGCGTTAGGCCATGAAGCATGTTGATCGCCCCTGGTAGGGCTCCCCGCGTTGGTGATCCTGCGCTGTGCGGTGGCTTACGCCCCGGCAGGGGCACATCCCCTGCGGGAGACTACAGCCGAAGTCTTTCGCCCGAGACCGGGCTGGCGGTACATGGATGCGTGGACGGGCCTGCATCGCGCGATCTTGCATGTGAGGAACAGGAATGAATCGCAGCCGACTGTTGATGATCGGAGTTGTGGCCCTCGCACTGGGTGCGTTCGTCAGTTTCGCCGTTTACCGCAACCTGCAATCGCGGAGCGGATCCAACACTCCGCCCGGCGCCGAGGTGGTGGTCGCCGCCGGCGACCTGTCGATCGGTGTCAAACTCGAGGACAAAGATGTGAAGGTGGTCCGCTTTCCAGCGGAGGATTTGCCGGCGGGCAGCTTTTCTAAGAAATCGCTGGTGGTGGGTCGAGGAGTCATCCTGCCCATCGCCAAAGGTGAATTCATTCTGCCCAACAAGCTGGCGGGAGAAAATGCCGGCTCCGGCCTGCCGTCCCTGATTCCCCGGGGCATGCGTGCGGTCTCGGTGCGGGTGAATGAAGTGGTGTCGGTGGCCGGCTTCGTGCAACCGGGCACCCGCGTGGATGTTTTGTTGACCGGCAATCCCACCGGGGCAACTGAGCAGCAGACTACCACCGTGCTGGAGAATGTCGCCGTCATCGCAACCGGGCAGCGGCTGGAACGCAACTCCGCCGGCGACCCGCAAATGACTCCCGTGATCACGCTGCTGGTTTCGCCGGAGGATGCGCAGAAGCTCACCCTGGCCAGCGCCCAAGGCCGTATCCAATTGTCTCTGCGCAATCCGCTCGACACCCGGGAGGAAGATCTGGCCTCGGTGAAAACCGGAACGCTCTATCGCAACGGGCCAGCGCCGCCGCCGGCGCCTTCCCGCCCGCGGCCCAAGCGCACTGAGGCGCCGCCGCCTCCGAGTGTGTACACCGTCGAGGTCATCCGGGGAAACAAGCAAGACATCACCAAATTCTAGAGAAATTTCAAGGTCTCGAGGATTTCAGCTCATGTTGATCTGCTCCCGTTGTTGGAGAAAACAGCAATGAAAGTCGGCGAGATGACTGTATGCGGGTTGGTTTTGGTGTTACTGGCGGGCATGAGTGCGGCCGCTGCGGCTCAGGAAACGCCAGCGTCGCCAGCGGCACCGGACGTAACTCAAACTCCCACCCAACCTGCAGCCCAAGCTCCGGCTGCGGCGTCAACCACGCCCCAGGCCGAACCGCAGGGGTCGGCGCCCTTGCGGGTGATGGTCGGCAAGTCGCTTTTGATCAATACCACTGAGCGTCTCAAGCGGGTTTCAGTGACCGACGAGACGGTGGCCGATCCGCGGGTAGTAACACCCACGCAGATCCTGGTCCACGGCCGCTCTCCGGGAGAGGTCTCGCTGCTCATCTGGGATGAACTGGAGCGCTCGCGCAGCTTCGACCTGCGAGTAGATGTCGACGTCAGCGCAGCCGCGGAAGAGGAGAAACGCATCTTCCCAGACGAACAGATCGAGGTAACGCCGTCCCGTTCCGCCATCGTATTGTCGGGTCATGTCACTACCGAAGATGTTGCCAAGCATGCCGGCATGATTGCAGAAGCCTACTCCAAGAACGTGGTCAACGTGTTGAGTTACGGTCCGGTGGGCGCGCAGGAAGTGCAACTGGAAGTGAAGTTCGCGGAAGTCGATCGCTCGGCGGTTACCCAGCTTGGGGCCAACCTGTTTGCTCCGGGGCTGGGAAATACCATTGCGCTGACGCAAACCGGGCAATTCGGGGGCACGACCTTCTCGCATTCTGGCCCCGTGACCTCGACAGCCAATCCGACTACCGGGGCAACCACCACGACGACTACGCCGCCGACAGTGAATATCAACGACTTCCTGAATCTGTTCATAACCCGCACGGACGTAAACATCGGCGCGGTTATCAAGGCGCTGCAACAGAAAAACCTGTTGCAGATCCTGGCCGAGCCCAACCTGATTGCGGTGAACGGCAAGGAAGCCAGCTTTCTGGCGGGTGGAGAATTTCCCTTTCCCATTGTTCAACCTGGCCAGGGTTTTACCGCCGTTACCATTTCGTTCCGGGAGTTCGGGGTGAAACTGAAATTCACGCCGGTCATCATGCCCAACGGCAACATTCACCTGCGGGTGGTGCCGGAAGTGAGCACCTTGGACTTTGCCAATGCCTTGACCATTTCCGGGTTCACCGTTCCAGCGTTAAGCACCCGCAAAGCGGATACCGAATTTGAGCTGCAGGACGGGCAGAGTTTTGTGATTGCGGGCTTGATGGACAACCGAGTCACCAACGTGATGAACAAAGTGCCAGGTCTGGGGGACATTCCCATTCTCGGCAATTTCTTCCGCAGCAAGAGCGCACAGAAGAGCAATGCCGAACTGATGGTGCTGTGCACGGTGCGGAGGGTTTCGCCGAGCCTGCAGCCGCCGCCGGGACCGACTTACCCGGTGCCGTTCCTGGACAATGGCAAGTTTGACGCGACCAAGCCGAAGCCGCCGAGTAAGTGAAGCCGGCGCTGGCTTAGGATGGCTATCGAAAACCGAAGATGCAACGTACTGTGGTTAATGCAGTGGGGAGCCTAGCGGGAGCATGCCGGAACTTTCAGTGGTGATCGTGGCCGCCGACGGCGAACAGCGCGCGGTACTCCAGGTACTGGTCGACGGTACCAGCGTGGCGCGTTCGGTCCACACCTCCGCGACGTTCCCGGTGGCCGGCACCGACCCGGTCATTCGACGGATCCAGAGCGCCAACCCGGATGTCATCCTGGTGGACATTCCCGCGGACAACACCTCGTCGGCTCTGCACAGTGTCGAACTGCTTCACCAGGAAATGCCGGACTCGGCGGTTTTTGCCGTCGGCAGCATGGCAGAGCCGCAGGTGATCGTGAGCGCTATGCGGGCGGGGGCGCGCGAGTTTATCGAACGCCCCACCACCACCACCGACCTTCTGGAGGCCTTCGTCCGCCTCACCGCGGCGCAGCGCAAGGTGCGCCGGGAGGGAGCGAGGGGCAAGGTCTTCACCGTGGTGAACGCCAAAGGCGGCAGCGGCGCCACTACGGTCGCGGTCAATCTTGCGCTGGCACTGCAATCCGCCCACGGCAACGTTGCCCTGATTGACATTGCGCCGCTGGGTCACACCGCGCTGCAAATGAACGTAAAGCCGCTGTTCACAGTGGCCGATGCTATTCGCAACTTGCACCGCCTGGACAGTTCCCTGCTGGAGAGCTTCATGACCCGGCACAGCGGGGGCTTGCAGTTGCTGGCTGGAACCAGCGCGCCGGCGGGCGTGGAGCCCTCAACCTCGGAGTTCGCGCGGCTGTTCGACATGCTGGTGGGGCTATTCCGCTATGTGGTGGTCGACGCCTCTACCCGTACCGATCCCACCACCCGCCTGGTGTGCAATCTGTCGGAGACGGTGCTGCTGGTGGCCCATGCCGATGTGGCGACCCTGTGGAGCGCGGCGCGCGTGCAACAATATCTCAGCGAGACCGGGGGGCGAGATCGCGTCCGGCTGGTGCTGAATCGCTTCCGCAAGATCGCCGGCTTCAGCGAGTCCGACGCCGAAGCCGCCGCCGGCGCCAAGCTCTTGTGGAAGATACCGAACCAGTATTTTGCGGTCTCCACCGCGATCGATCGCGGCATTCCGCTGATGCAGCAAAACCACACCGAGATCGCGCGCTCCTTTATCGGGCTGGCGGCTCGATTGACCGAGAACGATGAAGAAGTAAGACGTACGGCGTGGTCGTTGTTTAAGACAGTTTAGAGACCCCATGGCAAAAGTGCAGAGTTTCGAGAAGACCGAATACCAGCAGGTAAAAGCGGACCTGCATCGCAAAATCCTGGACCGCCTGGACTTGGAGAAGCTGGGCCGTACTCCCAGCGACACGGCGCGGGAAGAAGTGCTTCTCCTGATTCGCAACACGGTCAACAGCGAAGCGGTGCCGCTCAGCTTCGCCGAGCGGGAGCGGCTGGCGCGGGAAATTCTGGATGAAATTTTCGGCTTGGGACCGCTTGAGCCCCTACTGAAGGACCCCAGCATCTCCGACATCCTGGTGAACCGCTACGACCGGGTCTACATCGAACGCGCCGGCAAGCTGGAACCCACGGGACTGAGCTTTAAAGATGACGCCCACTTAATGCAAATCATCGACCGCATTGTCTCGCGCGTGGGACGCCGGGTGGATGAATCTTCGCCCATGGTGGACGCACGTTTGGCAGACGGCTCGCGCGTCAACGCAATTATTCCTCCGCTGGCGATCGACGGCCCCTGCCTGTCCATCCGCCGTTTTGGACGGGACCCCATCACCGCCCGCAACATGATCGAGAACAAGACCCTGACCGAGCCCATGCTGGAGTTGCTGTCGTCGATGGTGAAAGGCAGGTTGAACCTGCTGATCTCCGGCGGAACCGGCGCTGGGAAAACTACCCTGCTGAACGTGCTCTCCGGGTACATACCCAATTCCGAGCGCATTGTGACGGTCGAAGATGCGGCCGAACTGCAGTTGAAGCAGGAACACGTGGTGCGTCTGGAGACGCGGCCTCCGAACATTGAAGGCAAGGGGGCGGTGCGGCAGCGGCAACTGGTGATCAACAGCCTGCGTATGCGGCCCGACCGCATCGTGGTGGGCGAGGTACGCGGCGAGGAGGCCTTCGACATGTTGCAGGCCATGAACACCGGCCACGAAGGCTCGCTGACCACGGTGCACGCTAACTCGCAGCGCGACGCGCTGGCCCGGGTGGAGAACATGTTCTCCATGGCCAACCTCAATATTCCGGAGCGCGCCATGCGACAGCAGATTGCGGCTGCGATTCACGCCGTGGTGCAAATCGCACGTCTGGCTGACGGCACCCGCAAGGTAATCACCATTTCCGAGGTCACTGGGCTCGACGGGGACCTCATTTCCATGCAGGATATTTTTGTGTTCGACCGTCACGGCATCGATGAAAGCGGGAAAGTGAAAGGCATATTCCGGGCGACGGGAATCCGCCCGAAGTTTGCCGACCGCCTGGCCACCGCAGGTTGCCGTCTGCGGCCAGCCCTGTTTGAATCGCACATGGAGGTCTAGGAAGCACCGAACCGGGCTATCGCTGAGCATCCTATGTCAACCCTGATCGCACTGATGGTGTTCGTGGTGGTTTCGTTAGGTATTTTTGCCGTCGCATCCCTGCTCGACCAACGTAGCTCCCGGGCTCGCTTGATTCGTGAACGCCTGGCCACGGTGGAGAAGGCGGCCGAGCGGAATCCCAGCGAAGAGCTGGCGCTGTTGCGGGACGAAATGCTGAGCGAGATTCCCGCGCTCGATAGCCTGTTACGCCGTTCCGGCCGGATTTCCTCCTTGCAGACTACCCTTTCCCAGGCAGATCTGGACATGCGCGCGGGCAACTTCCTGATGGTGTGCCTGGGGACGGGTGCGGTGATTGGACTGGGCGTGATGCTGGCCAGCGGATACGCAATCATCGGTTGGGCAGCCGCGTTTCTGGGTGGGTTTTTCCCCTACTCCTTTGCCTCGTACCGGCGCAACAAACGCTTCCAGAAGTTCGAAGAACTTTTTCCCGAGGCCATCGACACGCTGGCGCGCGCGGTGCGTGCCGGCCACGCCTTTACCACAGCGGTGGAAATGATCTCGACGGAAGTTGCGGAGCCCATTTCTTCCGAATTCCGCAAGCTGTTCGAAGAACAGAAGTTCGGCCTACCGGTGCGCGACGCGCTCATGAACCTCACGGAACGCATGCCGCTGGTGGACGTGAAATTTTTTGTTACCGCGGTCATGCTGCAGCGCGAAACCGGCGGCAATCTTGCCGAGATCCTCGACAACCTGTCTTACGTGATCCGGGAACGCTTCAAGATCATGCGGCAAGTACGGGTGTACACGGCCCAGGGGCGGCTGACCATGATGCTTCTGATGGGACTGCCGCCAGTCATTGTGGTGACCATGCTGGTGTTCAACCCGAGCTTCATCCGGCCTCTGTTCGCGGATCCGATCGGACACGTGCTGATTGTCCTGGGCATCACCCTGCAAACGTTCGGGTATTTTGTGATTCGGAAGATTATTCAGATCCAGGTTTAACGCATGGAAACCGCACTGGCCATTGTCGTGTTCCTTACGGTCGCCCTGGTGGTATTTTCCTTCGGGGCGGCGGTCTATGCGCCGTCCTCGGTGCTGGGCTCGCGCTTACGGGCGCTGGGGTGGCAACGGGCCCAGCCGCGGGAAAAGCCGGCTTTCAAGGAACGCCTGGAACACGCGCTGGATCCGCTCAGCAAAGCCTTGCCGCTGTCGCCCAGCGAGGTGTCGCGGACCCGAGCGTGGCTGATTCAGGCGGGTTACCGCGAGCAACGCCACCTCACGGTATATGTAGGCAGCCGGGTGCTGATGGCGATAATCGGATTTGGCCTGGTGGTAGCGGTCAGCGGTTTCAGTTCCATGCCGCTGCTGGTCGGGGTTTCTGCGTTCGGGTTCTTTCTGCCCCGCTTCATGCTGAAGCGCATGATTCGCGATCGTCAACAACGCATCCGCCTGGGCTTGCCGGATGCGCTCGACCTCACCGTAATCTGCGTGGAAGTAGGGCTGGCGCTGGACCAAGCGCTGCTGCGGGTCGGCGAAGATCTGTACCACGCGCATCCCGATCTCAGCGATGAATTTCATCTGGTGAATCTAGAGATGCGAGCCGGCAAACCCCGTGCCGAGGCCTTGCGCAACCTGGTCAGCCGCACCGGGGTGGAAGACATTCGGGCCCTGGTAACCACGCTGGTGCAAACCGATCGCTTCGGAACCAGCGTGGCCAAGGCGTTGCGGGTCCACTCCGATTCGCTGCGCACCGAACGCCGGCAACGCGCCGAAGAGCAGGCCGCCAAAACTACCATCAAGATGGTCATCCCCCTCGTCTTGTTTGTTCTGCCTTCTATCATCTTTGTGACACTGGGACCGGCAATCATCGGGTTGTATCGCATCCTGGCGCCAGTGACAGGACGGTGAAGCCCCGCTTGATCAAGGATCGAACCCAGGAGTTGTGATGCCGGCACCGGGAACCACAGGGTATGCGTTCAACCGCACGCGGCAAGTCTATCTGGCCACTAAACTGTCCGTCGCCCGCACCCACTGGTCGCGGCTGCTTGGCCTGATGGGAGAGAATCGGGAGTCGTTCGGGCCGGGACACGGCCTGTGGATCGTTCCCAGCCGCGGAGTGCACACCTTTGCCATGAGGTTTCCTATCGACGTCGTCTACCTTGACGAGGGCAAGACTGTGCTTCACTTGGAGAAGAACCTGTCGCCGTGGCGAGTTGCTCCCGTTCGCATGAGGGCGACATCTGTGCTGGAATTGCCAGGTAACACCCTGAATTCCACGGGGACATTGTTAGGAGATGAGATTGAGATTGTCGAAGGCCAGACTCGAGAGGACCACCCGGCGTGAACGACGCACCTAAACTTCTGGTGGAGTGGTCGTCGCCGTGGGAAGAATTCCTCAGCGCGCTCGGGCCAGCTCTCGGACGCTCTCCCGAGCGACTGGCGGGTGAGGCACGCGTCGGGTTGTTTCCGTATCGCGGCATGCTGGTGTCCTGGGTGCTGGAAGCGGCCTTGCTGGTCGTGGTGATCGTGGTGCCGGCGAAGCTGGCAACCCTGCGAACCTTTGCGCCTCCGCCCATGCCTAAGTACGACGTAATTTACTTTTCCGGCGACGAACTGCCGCGCACTGAAGATCGGGGCGGAGCCAAAGCCGGCCGTTCGGGGCGTGCCGGTGGGCAGGAGGCTCATCACCGCACCCAGACCATCCGGGTGGCTCGCGGTGACTCCCTACGCGAGAAAGTAGTGGACGCTCCCAAGTTGAACCTGCCGAAATCCGACTCAGACGTGGCCAACCTTTTGGCCTACAAGCCGATTCCGGGGCCGGCGCCTACCGAGGGGTTGAAGTCTTCTCTGCGCGCGCCCGCCTTGCCAGATGTGGCGGCGGTAGCTCCGGCTCCGCAGGTGAATCGCAATAAGATTCCCGCGGCGCCGGCATTGAACGCCGGCGTGATTCCACCGGCTCCGGTGGCAAATGCTGCCACAATGCGCCTGCCCGGCTCGCAGGCCGTAGAAGTGATTCCGCCTCCGGTGTCGGCGCCCGAGCAAGTTACCAACCTGAATCCGAAACTGACTTTGCCCATGCCTACGGTGGTGGCTCCGCCGCCGCAGGTGACGCGCGACGTGGCTTCCCTGGGACCGGGCTTTGGCGCTGGTGACATGCACAAGCAAGTCATCCCGCCACCAGCCCAACTGAGCGGCAACACCATCTCAAGCCAACATGCAACGGTGGGCGGATTAGGTGCACCGAGCGTGGTGCCACCTCCGGCCCAGATCGGAGGCGGTTCCCTGAGCCATCAGCCGGTCAGCGGGCTGGGCGGCGGAGTGGCCGTGGTTCCCCCTCCGCCAACGGTCTCCGGCGGCAGTTCGCTGAGCGGCCGCGGTAGGGGAAACCAAGGCACGGGCTTGGGCGGTCCCCTCGACGTTGGCGTCGCGGCGGCACCGCCGAAGGGCGGGGGAGGCAGCGTCGGCGGGACCGGCATCGTGGTGTCAAGCCAGCCCGGATCGAAGGTAGGAGTACCCGGGAACGGCGGCACCGGTTCTCTGGCCATGTCGCCTTCCGGAGGCTCCAAGCCGGGCTTGGGAGGCTCTGGCGGCGGCACCGGCATAGGCCGAGGCAACGGGCCAGGCAGTGGCCTCGCTGGTGAAGGCTCCGGCGCCGCCAAGGAAGGCACCGGCCGTGGGTCCGATGCCATGGCGAAGGGCGGAATCTCGCCTTATCCCGGACCCGGAGGCGCCGGCAGCGGAACCAGCGGGACACCGGCCATGCCGGGTGTCTCCGTGCGCGGCGGCAGCAATAATGTGGTTACCCTGCCCAGCTTCGGTTCCGACGCGGGTCAGCCCAACGGGCCCGGCCGCTCTGCCACCGGAAGCGATCGGCACTCGCCCGGAATCACTATTGTTGCCACATCACGTTCTGGCGGCGCGTTCAATTTTTACGGCGCACTCAAGGGCGACAACTACTCCATCTACATCGAGACCGCGCTGGGCACGGCGGTCATGCAATTCGCGGATCCCACCTCTGTGGAGCACTCCTACGCCGAAGCCATGGTCGCGCCCGAACCACTGCGCACCGACCTGCCCGCGGGGTTACCCCGGGCACGGCTGATCATCGCCTGCATACTGGATCGTTCCGGACTGCTGAAGAATACCCGGGTGCTCGAGCCCGGCCCTGCGGAAATGACCAGCAAAGTGCTGGCCGCGCTGCCGAACTGGAAGTTTCAGCCAGTGTTGCGTGGCGGCCAGCCAATCGAGGTCAACGCTATTCTCGGATTCAACATCGACACGCGGTAGGAGTTCGAACCTGCGGATGAAATGTTGATCCAGCACCTGATGTCTGAGATCCGACGTCCGAGGTCTGCTCCCATTCCCTGATCCGCGCCCGGTGAAACATCACCGCCGTCTTGTCTTCGTAGATGACTTTCCACTGCGAACTTTCCTTGAGGATGTTGACCAGCGATGATCCTGCCGGCGCCAGCACCCAATCCGTCCGCATACTGTCCAACGATGCTTCCCAACTCGGGGCCACATGCACGATGTTCAAGTAATTTCTTAAGAATTGTTCGCCGTAGAGATCGTGGCGGTCGTCCACAACCACCTTCATCGCCGGAGAGAAACGGTAGATCAGGTATCCACCCCAGTAGTCCGGTGCGAATACCGGCTCTCCAATCGAGTTGTGCGCCATAAAATCGGCGGCTGCGACCGGAAAGCGTTTGGCATCGAAGTGGGCGTCCATGAGTGGGCGCGAACCGAGCCGGCCGTGTTGCACGCAAACGACGAGCCCCAGGATCACCGCAGCCAGCGGCCACAGGTGTCCGTGACAACTCTGTTCCATGTCACCCATGCGGGCAGAGAAAGATTGCAGTTGCGAAAAGAACCGTCGCAACCAGGCTGCGAGTTGCTTTTCAGTACCGGCATCAGCCACGGCTTGTGACAGCATCGGAGCTACCACCAGGGTCAGCAGCAGCGACGAGGTTGGGAGGTTACGGGAAGCGTACAGCCCACTATAGGCGGCGAACACCACGACCAGCAGATGGGAAGTCCGGATTTTCCCCCGCGCGCTGGCCAGGGCTACGATCGTGACCAGGAGGAGTGCCGCAAAGCACTGTTGCGCTACGCCGTGAAAATCAGGCGATTGAAACTCGTCGATATGACTCATCAGGAACCGGTTCGAGAGGTAGTCATAGACGTGAACGTGGAGTTTGTAGCCATAGGGATTGACGAGCGTCGCCACCAGCGTGAGTCCAGTGACACCTGCAAGTTTCTTCGTCCACTGCTTAGAGACGACGCTCGCTGCATATCGGAACAAGCCAGCCAGCAGGTAAATCCCCATGAGTGCCAGCCCCAGCAAGAAGCCGCCGTGTACGTTCACCCACAGCAGCATGAGCACAGGCAGCCAGAACAGCCGGCGATTCGCTACTGGCGCCGCTTCTGACGAATCGAGAACCTGGAACCAGATCACGGCCAGCAGCCAACTCAGTACATGGGGCCGTGCGAACAGGTGTATGGCCGAGGCGCACACCGCCAGCACTACGAAAACAACCGTGACAAGGAGGCTTCCGCCTCGAGCCAGGGTGAATGGGAACAGCATCGCGAACGTAGCTGCGATCACCAGCGCGGTGAAGAACACTACCCCATTCAACCCGAGCCGGTCGTGAACCTTGGCGATCCCCAAGTCGTACAGCCACTCCCAGGCGTACCAGGGCTGCCCGCTCCTGGTGGACGAAAACGAATCTGTGCGCGCAATGGAGTGAGTTGCGAGCATCTGCTGCCCGTTGCGAATATGCCAGCCGATTCCGGCATCCCCGAGCAGACGTGGCGCCAGCGCGCCGAACGTCATGGCGGCCAGCAGAATCATGAAAATCAGATCGGTCACCGAAGGCAGAAGCAGGCCGAGCCAAGCAGGATTGTTCGATGAGGCAGAGTGGGATAAGGCTTCGTCTGACCGACCTTCGAGTTTTGCGGGCTTCGATTCCAAAGCCGTACCCACCGCCATGTTACCCGATCCGGAGGGCAGTCTTGCCGGGAGTGAGAATTTTTCGACCTGGCTAACAGTGAGGGAATCTATTACATAGAGGCTTTCCCCAAGCCATGGAGAACAAGCACACAGCGAACGTTGTGATTGTGGGCGGTGGATTTGGCGGCCTGCACGCCGCCCGGCACCTGGCCAAATACCCGGTCCGGGTCACGATCGTTGACCGTAAGAACCACCATACGTTTCAGCCCCTGCTCTACCAGGTGGCCACCGCGGGGCTGTCTCCGGCGGAGATCGCCGCTCCCATCCGCTGGATCGTTCGCGGCCACCGCAACGTCGAAGTGCTGCTGGGAGAAGTGATGGACTTCGATCTGGAGCGGCGGGTGGTGCAGCTCGCCGACCAGGAGATTCCCTATGACTACCTCATTGCGGCTCCTGGCGCCAGCCACGCCTACTTTGGCCACGACGAGTGGGAACCTTTGGCACCCGGGTTGAAGACCATTGAAGACGCTTTGGAGATTCGCCGGCGGATTCTCCTGGCCTTTGAGTTGGCAGAACGGCAGGCCGCCAGTGGTAAGGTGCATTATCCGTTGAACTTCGTGGTCATCGGGGGCGGTCCGACCGGCGTGGAACTGGCGGGCACCCTGGCCGAGATCGCCCGCCGGGTGCTGGCCAACGAGTTCCGGTCCATCGATCCTGAGCACACCCGAATCCTGTTACTCGAAGGCGGGCCGCGTATTCTGGCCAACTATCCCGAAGACCTCTCCCGCAGCGCAGAAGAACAGCTGCGCCGTCTGGGGGTAGAAGTCCGCACCTCAACCCTGGTGACGGGCATGGAAGCGGACGCCGTTCATATTGGCGATACCAGGCTGCCTGCGGCGGTGATTCTGTGGGCTGCCGGCGTGGCCGCATCGCCTTTGGGAAAGAAACTAGGGGCCCCCGTGGATCGGGTCGGACGGGTGCTGGTGAATCCCGACCTCAGCATCCCCGGGCGCCCGGAAGTATTCGTAGTGGGCGATCTCGCAGCCTTCAAAGACGAAGACGGCAAATGGCTACCGGGGGTGGCGCCGGTCGCGATGCAGGAGGGCGCGGCCACCGCGCACAACATCGGGCGCGACCTGCGGGATGAGCCGCGGCGCAATTTCCGATACTTCAACAAGGGGAATCTTGCGACCATCGGCCGAGCTGCCGCCATAGCAGAGTTCGGCGAGATTCACATCTCGGGCTTTCTGGCCTGGCTCAGCTGGCTTTTTATTCACATCTTCTTCCTCATCGGATTTCGCAACCGCATCATCGTGCTGATCCAATGGGCGTGGTCGTACCTGACTTATGAACGTGGCGCCCGCCTGATTACGGGGGATACCAGCCTGCCCAGTTGGACGGCCCAGAACGTGGAAGCCGCTCACGCTCCCGCCGCCGCTGACGTGTCTCAGTCTGCGAGGGTTTCGCGGCCTGGCACGCCTAAACCGCTATAATTGGTTGGCTGTGAGCTTTCTTCGACTCAGCGCGGCCTTGTTGTCGCTTTTTGTTGCCCTTTCTGGAATCGCCACCGCCCAAAGCCCCGCCACCTCGGGTCGCACCGTCGTCGTTATTCCTTTTGAAAATCAATCACAAACCCCAGGCTTGGAATGGATTGGCGAAGGCATTCCCGAAATTCTCGGAGAGCGTCTGAATTCACCAACCCTGTACGTGGTTCCTCGCGAGGACCGCATACGGGCTTACGACCGGGTCGGGATACCCAACGGCATTCATCCCACGCGCGCCACGCTGTATCGCATGGCGGAACAGATGGACGTCGATTACGTCGTCCTGGGCAATTACAGTTTTGATGGGAGGATGTTCACCACCACCGCGCAAGTGCTCGATCTGGGGCACACTCGGCTGCTTCCGGCGATGACCGAATCCGGTCCCTTGCTGGAATTGATCGACGTACAAACCGCGCTGGCCTGGGACGTAATGCACAGCTTGCGGCCGGAGCTTTCCACCACTCGTGAAGCGTTCAAGGCCACCGCCCCGCCGGTGCGGTTGGACGCGTTCGAGAACTACGTGCGCGGCATCATTGCAGCCAACGCCCAGGAACAGATTCGCCACTTTCGTGAGGCAGTGCGGCTGAATCCTGAGTATCCCGAAGCGTTATTGCATTTGGGCATGACGTACTTTCGCGAGCGGGAATACGACCAGGCGGTCTCGTGGCTGGGGCGGGTGCCGGCGACCGATCCGCATGCCGGCCAGGCCAATTTCTATCTGGCGCTGGCAGCGTATTCCCAGGGGGATTACGAGCGCGCGGAATCGGCCTTGAACTTCGTGGCCGCACGCCTGCCTCTGACCGAGGTTTACAACAATCTGGGCGTGGTGGCGGCGCGCCGCGGGAAAAAGAACGCGGCGGAGTACTTCCAGAAGGCCATCGATGCCGACCCCAATGATCCTGACTATCACTTCAACCTTGCGGTCACGTTCTATCGAGGGGGAGATTTGGCAGGCGCCTCCCGGCAATTGCGGGTTACTCTGGGGTTGACGCCGGGCGATGCCGACGCCAAAGCGCTGCTGGAAACGATCTCCGCCGACGCCAGCGCCAGAGCCGAGCAACGGCCCGCTTCAGCCAACAAAGCTCCGATGGAGCGCCTGCGGCGAAATTATGACGAGAGTTCGTTCCGACAGCTCGCCTTGAAGATCGAAGCCACCGCCGAGCAGCGTCTGGCGAAAACCGATCCCCACACCCACGCGCACTACCACACCGACCGCGGACACGAGTTGCTGACCCAGGGATTTGTCACCGAGGCGGAGCGAGAATTCCGCGAAGCCCTGGCGCTCGATCCGTCCCAAGCGGCCTCTCATGCCGGGCTGGCACAGGTGCTGGAGTTGGGCGGCGACCCTGCCGGGGCGCGTTCGGAGGCCGAGGCGGCGCTACGGTTGCAGCAGTTTGCTGAACCTTTGCTGGTACTGGTCCGGCTCGATTTGCGCGACAATAGAACTGAACAGGCTTCCGAGAACGTGAACCAGGCGCTGCGACTGGAGCCTTCCAATGTCCAGGCGCAGGCGCTGAAGCGAACTGTCGCAGCCAAGCTGGCGGGGAAAGCGCAGCCGCTGCCTAACCCATGAAGACATTCTCCGTATCACGCACCTGGTGCAGCCTGCTGGCGGGGCTGCTGTTGCTTGCGCTGTCTGCACCGGCTTCGGCCGAAGTGTTGAAGATCGTGGTGAACGACGCCATCCATCCCATCACCGAGGAGTACATTGCCCGCGCTATTGCCGCTGCGGAAAGCGGCAAGGATCAGGCCTTGCTGATTGAGTTGAGCACGCCCGGTGGCCTGCTCGACTCGACCCGGGACATCATTGAAAAGCTTCTGGCGGCCAAGGTTCCGGTAATTATTTACGTGGCTCCGAGCGGCAGCCGGGCGGCGTCGGCCGGATTCTTCATTCTGGAAGCCGCCGATGTGGCGGCAATGGCGCCGGGAACCAACACCGGGGCCGCGCATCCAGTGACCCTGGGCGGCGGCAAGCTCGACGACGTGATGAAGCAGAAAATGGAGAACGACGCTGCCGCTTTGATGCGGTCGGTGGTCTCCAAGCGCGGGCGCAACGTCGAAATTGCCGAGACCGCGGTGCGGCAGTCCAAGTCGTTCACCGACCAGGAAGCGCTGTCGCAGCACCTGGTCGACTACGTGGCCTCCAGCGATGATGATTTGTTCAAGCAGCTCCAGGGAAAGCCGGTCAAACGCTTCAGCGGCGAAACTGTGACCCTCAATCTAGTGGGCCAGCCCATCCGCAACTACGAGATGACCTTGAAGCAGCACATCCTGGCTTACATCCTCGACCCGAACGTAGCTTTCATTCTGCTGGCGATCGGCGCGCTTGCGCTGTACGCGGAATTTAACCACCCCGGGGCCGTCGTGCCGGGAACCGTGGGCGTGGTTTTCATTTTGCTGGCAATTTTTGCGCTCAACCTGCTGCCGGTACGCTTTGCGGCGGTAGTGCTGATTTTCGCCTCGTTCGCCCTGTTCGCGCTGGAGGCCAAGTTTGCCACCCACGGGGTGCTGGCCATCGGCGGCATTGCCACCATGGTACTGGGCGGACTGTTGCTGGTGGATGCGCCCATTCCAGAAATGCGAGTCCACCTGCTGACCGCGCTCGCGGTAAGCATCCCACTGGGGATCATCACCGTCTTCCTGATGGGCATTGCGCTCAAGGCCCGCGCCAACAAAATCGTTACCGGTTCCCAGGGACTGGTTGGAGAAATCGGCACCGCACAGTGCGCGCTATCGCCCCAAGGTAAGGTCTTCGTACACGGAGAACTCTGGGATGCGGTGTCCTCGACGAACGTGCCGGCAGGACAGACAGTGGTGGTGCGGAGTATAGACGGATTGCAACTGCGGGTGGACCCGGTGGCAGCGCGGGAAACGCTAGCAATTAGCAATTAGCATTTGGCTCTTCGAAGGCACGGGCGGCTTCTTTCGCGTGGCTGGGTCCAGTCCACGCATGGCACCCACGGCTTGCACCATGGGCTGCGTTCTTTCGTCGCTTTCGCGGCTAACAGGTGCCGCTTCTTTCCCTTTCAACTTAGAGTCCTTTACAGCGTTATGGGGGTGCTGTTGCAGGGCGCAGCAGCTACCTGTACCGGCTAAATGCTAACTGTTAGTTGCTGGTTGCTGGTTCCGCGCATCCGCCGAGGCAACCCCACGCACAGCCTTCGCGTTGGAATTGCGATACAATCCGCCACAGAAGCATTCCTGACAGTCAGGTGGAGGCACCCATGGAAGGACTTGGGTTTGGTTTCACTACCATCGTCATCGTCATCGTGGCTCTATATCTGCTCAGCTCTATTAAGATCCTGGCGGAATACGAGCGTGGCGTGATTTTCCGTTTGGGTCGGTTGTTGCCCGCGGCGAAGGGGCCCGGCATCATCCTGGTGTTTGCCCCGGTCGACCGCATGGTGCGCATTTCCTTGCGGCAAGAGGCCCTGGAAGTTCCCCCTCAGGACATCATCACCCGCGACAACGTCACCCTAAAAGTGAACGCCGTCATCTTCCTGCGTGTCATTGATCCGAACAAAGCCGTGGTGGAAGTCTCCAACTACGTTTATCAGACATCGCAGTTCGCGCAGACGACTTTGCGTTCGGTGCTAGGCGAGCAGGAACTTGACGAACTGCTGGCACACCGGGAGAAGATCAATCTGCGCCTGCAGAGCATTCTGGATACGCACACGGCGCCGTGGGGGGTGAAGGTGGCCAATGTCGAGGTCAAGCAGGTGGACATGCCCGAGTCCATGCTGCGCGCTATGGCCAAGCAGGCTGAAGCGGAACGCGAGAAGCGCTCGAAGATCATCCATGCGGAAGGCGAATTCTCGGCAGCCCAGCGCCTGGTTGACGCCGCCCGGTTGCTGGCCACCGAACCAGTGAGCGTGCAGCTTCGGTATCTGCAGACCTTGACCGAAATCGGCGTGGAGAAGAACACCACCGTGGTCTTCCCAGTGCCGGTGGATTTCTTCTCCGGCATCCAGAAGATTCTGGGAACGACCAGCGTAGAAGGCGCGCCAGCGGCGCCCAAGAGCTGACGGCTAGCCACTGAAGGAGGAAGCGGAACAACCCATGACGACAGCCGGACCGCAAGATACCGAAATTACACTGGGCACAGGCAAGATGCTGGCCCTGTTCTTCGCGCTAGTGGTGCTCTGTGCGGTGTTTTTTGGGATGGGCTTCTCGCTGGGCAGGAGCACGGTCAAGGTGGAGGCCGGCGAAGCCCAGGCCACGGCCCCGGCAACCACCGCGGCAGTTCGTCCTTCCGCGGTCAAGTCGGCGGCGAACACGCCGGCTCCTGAAATGACGTTCTACAAGGCAGTCGGACAGAAAGATGCTGATTCCCAGCTGACAACCAACGACGCCGACAAGACAGCGAGTGCGCCAGCCAGCGCACCAGCGCCCGCTGAGAACAAGCCCTCGTCTCCGGACCCGATGGTCCTACCCGCGACCGCCGGCTATTACGTGCAGGTGGCTGCGGTCAGCAAACAGGAAGACGCCGAGGCCCTGGTAGACGCGCTCAAGAAGAAACAGTATCCCGCCTTCGCCAATAACAACGCGCCCTCAGACAAGCTCTTTCACGTGCAAGTGGGGCCGTTCGTGGACATTAAAGACGCTGAAGGCATGCGCGCCAAGTTGGTCAGCGACGGGTACAATCCGATTTTGAAGAAGTAGCTGGGGGCTGGTAGCTGGGAAACGAACATCGGGCTGGTGCCCACACCCTCAGGGGCTAAAGCTCTTTCTTTGCAGAGAGCGTTGCGGCGCGACTGAAGCCGCGTCCTTTCAAACCGTTCAAGAACCAATCTCGCGATACTTGCCCGGTACCAGTTTCCAACTCCCAGACACCAGTTACTGGCTGCTGAATCGTTGCTCCTTCCACGGGTCCCCGTACATATGATAGCCGTTCTGCTCCCAGAACCCTGGGGCGTCGCAGTCCAGAAATTCCAGGCCGCGCAGCCACTTTACCGACTTCCACGCGTACAGGTGAGGCACAATCAGCCGCAGGGGATAGCCGTGATCCGGGGTCAGTGGCTGACCGTCGTGATGAGTGGCCAGCACCGCCTCATCGCGATCCAGGTCGGCCAGGGGAACGTTCGCCGTAAAACCTTGTTCTCCATGGACCAGGACGTATGCCGCCTCGGGCCTGGGGTGTGCCCGCCGCAGCACCTCGCGAACCGCCACGCCGTCCCACTGATTGTCGAAGCGGCTCCAGCGAGTGACGCAATGAAAGTCGCCGGTTCGCTGAATTCTGGGCAGGGCGTTGAACTCGTCCCAGGACAGTCTTAGCGGCGATTGCACCAGTCCGTAGACGCGAAAATCCCAGTGCTCGGGATCGAACCTGGGCACCGACCCGTAATGCAAGACCGGCCATTTCAGGGTGAGCGACTGTCCGGGAGGCAACCTGCCTTCCTGCTTTCTCAACCGCTCCAGTTCCTTGCGATCTTTTCCGTCAAAAAGCATGAAGCGGACCTCAGCTCTTAGATGTCGGACCTCGGACTTCTGACCCGGGCATGGCCGACGGCTGAGGTCAAGGTCCAAGGCCCGAACCCGCATATTGACAACTATCAATTTTCGGACTATTCCTATCTTGCCATGACCCAGCCGGACCGGAACCTCGATCGCATCCTGCACGCCGTCGCCGACCCTACGCGCCGGCGTATCCTGCAAGCTCTAAAGGAACGCGGCGGTTGTTCTCTCGACAAGGACGTTGGCCTGTGCGCTTCCGACATCGAGAACCGCATACGGCTTTCGCAGCCTACCATTTCACACCACATGGCGATATTGAAGAAAGCCGGGCTGGTGGAAGCGAAGAGACTGGGGCAGTGGCGCTGGTACCGGCGAAATGAACCCGCGGTTCGTGAATTCGCACGGGCCTTGCGGGAAAACCTCTAGGCGATCGCGAAACCCCTGCTTGATGGCGGCCGGCCGCTTACCGTACCACCAGCACTTCGCGTACATTGTCGCGGGCCAGGAAGAACTTGATCGAGCCAAAGTCGCGGAACAGGTTCTCGATGTGGCGATTGTTGAACACTCGCTGCAGGCGGAATCCCAGTCCGACAGCGGTATGGACCGCGCCCGTGGGACCCTTGCGCACAGCGCGCCGAGCCTCGATACGCTGCATCTCCAGCAAGTCTGTCCCCACGATGTGGAAACGGTAGCAAGGGGCGTCGGGGCCAGCTTCCTTGGTATGGAAGAACGCCAGCAACATCCCCCCCGGCTTCAGCACCGACCATAGGCGTCCCACCACCGGCTTCACCAGGCTCTCATCGAGATAATCCGCCAGGTTCCAGCACAGGACCAGGTCAAAACGCGCCGCCGGATAGACCAGATTGTCAGCCAGGAAGCGCTTGCTGTCGAGCGTCGGCATGCCTTGTTCGTCTTTGATTGCCAGCACGGGATCGGTGGAAGCATCCAGCAGATCTTCGCTGTAGATCTTGTGGCCCCGCTCCGTCATGTAGCGGATGTTATTGGGCGAGGTCGAGCCGAGGTCGAGCACGCAAAGAGGCTCTTCTGACGCCAGCATCCGGCTGAGTTCGCCCAACCCGCTGGAGCGGCGGGTGAGCCGCGTGGTTTGTGGCCGCGCCGAACCCGGGTCGGGGCTGGTGGATGAGCTACGAAAGAGTTTCATGAAACTATAGGCTACGGATGCCATGGCCCTTCCTGGCGTCCGGTTCTGCAAGCCTGTCCGTCTAAATATACCGCGGACAATCTGCCAGAACCGGCTAGATCTTTGTGGGTTCGGTTACCGGAGTTTTGGTGGCATGCGGCCCCCCCGCCGAGGCCGCCGCTCCCGACGCAGCCGGAATAACCACGGCGGTCGAGGCGCTCTTGGTCTCGGCCTTGGCGCTCTCCCTCTGAATGTCGACTTTCCCCTTGAAGTAGGCGCCGTCCTCGATGGCGACTCTCTGGGTGACAATGTCGCCCACGGCGACCGCTGACTTTCGCAATTCGGTCCGCTCGCTGGCCCGGATATTGCCATCCAGCTTGCCCTGTATAACCACACCCTTGGCATTGACGTTTGCCCGCACCTGTCCGTTGGGACCAATGATGAGATTATTGCCTGTCAGTTCGATTGTGCCTTCGACCTGGCCGTCGACGTACAAGTCTTCGCTGCCGGAGAGTTCTCCCTTGATAACGACAGACCTGCCAATGTGAGCAAACTCTCCTGCCTTGGGCGTATCCATACTCGGTCTCCTAGATGTGCAACGCGGGCTGCAAGCCGGAATACCCGATTCTAAATCATCCTGCGGCTTAC
The DNA here is from genome assembly GCA_020073665.1 of Terriglobia bacterium. GTDB lineage: Bacteria > Acidobacteriota > Terriglobia > Terriglobales > Acidobacteriaceae > JAIQEU01. Next base: position 71,666 of record JAIQEU010000014.1, on the reverse strand, counting down.
TCGGGCGGACCGGGAAATTAAAGTGAGGTCTGCTGCGCAGCGTCTTGTCTGGGCACTGTACCATAGTCACGCTGCAGAGCAAATGCTCCATCGGATGTGGCAAAATAAGCCAACTTTGGGGCGCCGCCAGGTGCGCGAACCGCCAATCAGACCAAGGGTTGGACAACGGCAGGAGCAGGATTGCCGTCTAAACAGACTGAAATCTGGACCAAACATGAAAATCCAGCGGTTTCGATCGAGATTGCTCAGTTCCGGTCTGCTCGTCGCCCTCGCTGCGAGCGGGGCCGCAGGGCAAGTTTCGCCCTTGTCACCTGACGAACTGGTTCGCAGGGCGGTGCAGAATGAAATCAAGTCCAAAGACGATCCCGCCAAGTTCATGTTTCGGGACCACAAGAAAAGAATCAGCGATGACCAGACCAAGCTGATCGTCGAGACTCGGGACGGCGCGGTGGGGATGGTCGTCGCCTTGAATGGCCAACCGCTTAGCCCGCAGCAGCACCAGTGGGAAATCGCTCGCATCGAACGTTTTGTGAAAGATTCCAACGAGCTGCGGAAAAAGCAGCAACAGGAAAAAGATGATGCCGATCGAGCCAGCCGCATCATCAAGGCGCTTCCCGACGCGTTTCAGTACGAATTCGACGGAACCGAGACCAGCCGGCCAGGAGTGGGCAAGCCGGGTGAGGAGCTGGTCCGGCTGAAGTTCCGGCCCAACCCCAAATACGACCCGCCCACTCGCGTGGAACAGATACTGACCGGTATGCAGGGAAGCGCCCTGGTCGATGCCAAGCGTAACCGAATGGTCAGGATTGAGGGCACGCTGTTCAAAGATGTGGGCTTCGGGTGGGGCCTGCTCGGACACCTAGATCGTGGCGGGCACATCTATATCGAACAGGCAGAGGTCAGCGAAAACACCTGGCAGATCACTGCGGTGCAGTACACCTTCACCGGGAAGGTTCTGCTGTTCAAGAATATCAATGTGAAGACGACGGAAACGCTCAGCGATTTTCGCCCGGTGCCGCCCGACCTCACCTTTGCGCAGGGATTGGCATTGCTGAAGGAGGAGGATTCGGTTGCAGAAAACCACCCCCAGTCGAAGTAACCACCCCGCTGAAATCTGACTACTTCGCTTGCCCGGCACGAATCGTCTGTTTCCGCACCGTGAGCTTTTCGATCAGGTCTTCACGCACCCGGTATCCCGTGCCCGGTTGCTCGTCCACCGCAATCGTGCCCTGGGATGAGACCTCGACCTCAGGATCGATGATGTCTTCCTTCCAATAGCGTTTGGAGGCAGAGACATCTCCCGGCAGGCGGAAGTTCTCCAAGGTGGAGAGAGCGATGTTCTGCGCCCGTCCGATGCCCGATTCCAACATTCCGCCGCACCACACCGGGATATTCTGGGCCTGGCAGGCGTCGTGCACTTTCTTGGCCTCGGTGAAGCCGCCGACCCGTCCGACCTTGACGTTGATGATGCGGCAAGCGCCGGTATCGATGGCAGCTGCGGCGTCGCGCGCGCTGCGAATAGATTCGTCCAGGCAGATCGCGGTCCGCAGCTCGCGCTGCAGCCGGGCGTGGAAATAGTAGTCGTCGTTCCACAGCGGCTGCTCGATCATCAGCAGGTTGAACTGGTCAAACTTTCGCAAGTGCTCCACTTCGTCCAGAGTGTATGCGGAGTTGGCGTCACAGCTCAGGACGATATCAGACCAGCGGGAGCGAATCCGTTCCAGTACATTAATGTCCCAGCCGGGTTTGACTTTCACCTTGATGCGCCGGTATCCGGCAGCCAGTTCGGTCTCGATCTTCTGCAGCAACTGCTCGATCGAATCCTGGATGCCGATCGAGACCCCGCAGGGAATCTCGCGCCGGGTACCGCCGAGCAGCCTCCACAAGGGCTGCTGTTTCTGCTTGGCTTCGGCATCCCACAGCGCATTCTCCACCGTGCTTTTCGCCATACGGTGGCCGCGCACCCTGGCCATCAAGGCCGCGGCGTCCCGGGCGGCAGGCAGGGTCTTACCCAACACCGCCGGCCCAAGATAACGAAGGATGGTGGGCCAGGCTGTGTCCGTCCACTCCGCACTGTAGAAGGGGTCTTCCCCGGCCACGCACTCGGCCCATCCGTTTACGCCTTCGCAGTGTGCCGTAAGCAAGAGGATGTTGCGACTGTAAGTACGGCCGAAGCTCGTCTCGAAAAAATGGACGAGCGGCATTTGAATCTCGCGTAGAGTAATGGCTTCGACTTTCATGATGAGTAACCGCAGGGGCCGAAGGAAACAGGGGACATCGGATTTCCTTCCTGGCTCCGCCTGCTATCTCCGTGGTGAACCGAAATCAAGGGGCCGCGTACAGCCACTTTTCGTCCCACTTCCCCAACAGGAACTTTCCATTCCCTTCCCGATCGCGTTCGTAACCCAGCACGCTTAAACCGTCTGCAAACGCTTTCAGGAACAGGGCGCGATTGCGGTCTTGCACTTCCTTCGCTTTCTCACGCGTGGACGGCGAGGCCTTCCATTCGTAGATCTGTGCCGGAACCGGGACAGTCGCCTGAACACCAAATTCTGATTTTGGTTGCTCGCCCAGTACGCATTCTACCCGTTTTGACTTCAGCCACCACTCTGCCACCAAGCGGTCGGTCGGCAAACCGCCCTGTAACGGAGAGGACGTAATGCCGTACTGGTTGACGTTATACCGGCGCGCGATCGCTCCCAGTTTTTCGATGTTCAGATAGGCGTTCTTGATTTCCAGCGGATCGAAGGTCCACTCCATCAACTCGAACCCGCGGGCCAGCCCGTCGTCACGCTGAAAAAGCTTCAGCCTCCGCCCCAGCCCGGCATTGCGATGGTCGCTGCGTACGGCCAGCATGTGTGAGTAGAGATAGGAACGCCCGGCGCGGAACCCGGGAATCGCCAGGGCAAAACCCACCAGGTCGTTGCCTTCGAAGGCGCCCATCACCTGGCCGCCTACTTTCTCGGCGACGACGAACAGCCGCAAGGGCACCAGTTCGATATCGGAAAAATTCCAGACTTCCTTCTGCAAGGCCACGCAAGCCCGCATTTCTTCGAGCCGATGGCATTTCCGGATCACCACCGAGTCCGCCGTCACTCGTTCCCTTTCTCCTGCCGCTTGGCCCCTTGCCACAGGGACTCGAGTTCCTCCATCGAGGCGTGTTGCGGCGTCCGCCCGGAAGCGCGCAGTTGCTCCTCCATCCACTGGAACCGCCGCTTGAACTTGCGGTTGGTCTTGCGCAGCGCGGATTCCGGATCGAGCGAGAGATAACGGGCAATGTTGACCAGCACGAAAAAGAGATCGCCCACCTCATCTTCCAGGCGTTTCCTCAAATCTTCGGGGATGGGCTGCCGCCCGGAACCCGCCACACCGCGGCCCTGGGGTTGAAGGCCGGGCGAAGGGAATTTGTTTAGCTGTTCCTGCAACTCTTCAGTTTCCTCGTGCAGCTTTTCGAACAAGCCGCCGACGTTTGGCCAATCAAAGCCCACGTGGGCGGCGCGCGAACTCAGCTTGTAGGCTTCCAGCAGCGCAGGAATCGAGCTTGAGATTCCGGCCAGCACCGACTGCGGATGCTCCTCTCCTTTTGCCGACTTGCCGCCTCCAGCTTCCAGGCGCTTTTTCTTTTCCTCCGCTTTCAGGACTTCCCAGTTGCGCAGCACCTCGGAGGAGGTCTCGGCTTTCACATCGCCGAACACGTGCGGATGGCGGTCCACGAGCTTGTTGGAGAGCCGTTCCAGCACCTGGTCAATGGAGAACGTTCCCTGTTCTTTGGCCATCTGGGCGTAGAACAGCACCTGCAGCAACAGGTCGCCCAGTTCCCCAGTCAGCTCGTTCCAGTCGCGGTTGTCGATAGCTTCCAGGACTTCGTAGGTCTCTTCGAGCGTGTAGGGCTTGATGGAATCGAAGGTTTGCTCGCGGTCCCAGGGACATCCGCCGGGGGCCCGCAGCCGGGCCATGATGGAGACCGCCCGCTCGAACCGCTCCCCTGTAGTGGTGGACATTGGTTCAACACTGTAAATGAGGGACGCAATCGCGGGCAATGAAGTGCGTCCGGGTAACCGGTTACCAGATCACCGGATGCGGTGACAGCCGAGGCCCGACTCGCTCGAAGGGAATGTGCTTAAGATTGTACTTACATACACTTACAGAGTCTTTCTCAACTGTTTGTGGAGCATCAGCCGGGGGTTCCGACACCCCGCCGGGAACCGGCTTTTGCTGGACTAAGGTTATCTTCCCTAGAACCCGCTGCCGGCGCAGACTTACAGTCGGGATGCCCTGCGCCGCGGCAGACCCTTTACGCAGGCAGCATCTAAACCAAAGCAAGTGAATATCCCCGGCCCAACCCGGCGACCGCTTGAGGGCGAGCGTTTTCACGTGGTGGTGATTGGTGGCGGCATCAACGGCGTCGCCATCGCCCGCGAATGCGCCCGCGCGGGACGCCGTACTCTACTGGTGGAGCAGAACGATTTCGCCGCCGGCACCACCAGTCGCTCCACGCGCATGATTCATGGCGGCCTGCGCTACCTGGAGCACGCCGAGATCGGACAGGTACGCGAGTCTTTACGCGAGCGCCAGCGCCTGCTGCGGCAGCACCCGCACCTGGTTCATCCGGTCCACTTCCTGTTGGCGCTCGACGAGAAAAGCCGCCGCAGTGCCCTCAGCGTTCGCGCTGGCCTGTGGCTGTACGGACGCATGGGCGGCCCGCGGTTCGGACCTGATGACTCGCCCATGGAACGGTTCAAACTGGAGCGCTTGCTTGACGCCGGGCGCCGCTGGTCCGTGTTCAGTTTTGAAGACGCCCAGTGCGAGTTTCCCGAGCGCCTGGTCGCCGAGTGGCTGGTTGAGGCCGGGGAAGCCGGCGCCGTGGTGCGCAATCATACCCAGGTGCTCGCGGTTGACGTTTTTCACGGGCGGGCCAAAGGCGTTCTGCTGCACGATTGGACCAGCGGGAAGCAGGAGCACGTCGAGGCGACTTGGATAGTGAACGCTACCGGGCCGTGGGCCGACCGCCTGTGCCAGCGTTCGCGGATCGAGACGAAGGACCTGATGCTAGGCGGGGTTCGCGGCTCGCACATCGTTCTGCCGCGTTTCGCGGGCGCTCCCGATTCAGCGGTCTATACGGAAGCCACCGACGGCCGGCCCATTTTCGTGATTCCGTGGAATGAGCAGATCCTGGTAGGGACTACCGAAGTCCCGGACAAAAACGATCCCGCAAAGGTCGAGCCTTCGGCGGGAGAGATCGAGTACCTGGTACGCTCGCTGCTTCGCCTGTTTCCGCGGGCCAAGGCCTCGGCCCATGACATCCGTTATGCGTTCGCCGGGGTGCGGCCGCTTCCCTTCTCGCCGAAGCAACAACCCGGAGCGGTGACCAGGAAGCATTACTTCCACGACCACCGGGGCGAGGGCGCAGCACAAATGATCTCGGTGATCGGCGGCAAGCTGACCACCGCCGCACAGCTGGCGCGGGAATGCGCGGCTCGGATCGGCGCCAAGCCGAAGGCTATAGTTACGACCGTGACCGTCTCCGACGAAAATCTGGACCCGCATCTTGATAGTTGGGTCATCGAAATCGCCGAAGCCGGCGGCATCAGCGAAGTCTCCGCTCGGGGCATTGTAGAGTGGCACGGCAAGCGATCCCTGGCCATCGCCCGCATGGCGCTGAGCAGCGCCCAAATGCGCGCCCCGCTGTGCCAGCACTCGGAACACATTGTGGCCGAGGCGGTGGACGCGTTCACGAGTCAATACGCAGTCAGCCTGGGCGACGTGCTGCTGAGGCGCGTGCCGGTCGCTCTCGGAGGCTGCTGGTCAGACCGGTGCAGCCGGGAAGCTGCATTACGGATCGGAGCGGTCATGGGTTGGACGGAAGAACAAACGGCGGCGGAACTGGAATCGTTCGAGACCGAGCGCGCTGCCTTCCTGCGCAAGCCGACCTACAACAAGATGCTGCTGGAAGCCGCAGCCGACTGATCCCGTGGATGGCACACGGGCAGCCGGTCAGGCAGATGGCCTCGGCAATTGTTCTCCTCGGATGCTCATCACCGCCTGCGTTCGGTCGGTGATGATGGCGTCAGCTCCGTACTCAGCCAAGCGGAGAATCGAACGCTTGTCGTTCACTGTCCAAACAATCAGTTTCTTGCCGGCAGCATGAACCTCACCGGCTAGTTCGCGCTTAACCAGCGACCGGTGGGCGATGACGTAATCAACCGGCAGATTGCGCCACTTGGCGAGCTGCGCTTCCCTGTCACAAATGATCCCCACCGGCACCCGTGCGCTGCGGACCTTCAGTTCCAGCAAGACGTCGGAGAGGAATGACGAAACTACGTAGTTCCGTCCCGGAGGGTGTTTTCGCAGAGCTGCCAGGACCAGGGGCTCCAGTCCCTTCACTTTGAGTTCGATGTCGAGAAAGACGCGCTGCCCGTATCGAACCAACACCTCGTGCAACTGGGGCAGGCTGGTTAGCTGCCGAGCGGTCGCGCGCGCGACCGTTACTCCGCCAACTTTGGGATCGTGGCAAACCAGCGCGCGTCCGCAACCTGTGAGGCGCACGTCGAACTCGAACCCATCGCAACCGCGGGCGAGGGCCAAATCAAACGCCGCAAAAGTATTCTCCGCAACCGAACCCGACGAAGGGGCCCCACGATGGCCGAGGAGGAGGGGAATAGTAGCCATCGGGGCAGATTGTAAGGCATGCACGCTAACGTGTCTGTGCGCTAGCAGGAATTATTTTGTAAATTAGTCGAGGTCGAAGTCCCGAATCGGCTTGCCGGTGTCGGGAGACTCCTTGGCTTTCCTTACCGCCTCCTGGAACTTCTTTTCCAGCAGTTCGGCGGCATGCTTCTGGTTTTCCACGGATTGGCGGAAAATCGAATCGCGGCGGCTGTCCTGCTCTTTCATGGCTCGCGCAGCTTCTTCTATATCGTTGAAGGTCTTAGGCTTAACCGGAGCAATGTGCGAGATAACCGCCCTTTCAACGGTATCCACCTTCAGCACTGCACCGCAGCAGGGGCAGGTAACTTCGAACTGAGGCGCACTCTTAGACATGATGGGATCATACCGCAAAAAACGCCTAGTAGCGGGGTTGCAGCTTGATGGGAAGGATCTTGAACAAGTACAGCATCTCCCAAGAGAGCAAAATTACAGACACACACACAACCGTGATGGCCAGGACCTCGCCAAAACTTAGCCGGTTGCGCGAGGGTTCAAAGCGTCTGGCCACCAATCCCAGGATGTTGAGCGTGGCAAAACCGAACACCAGCGCCCACAGAATATTGTAGACATCGCCCTTCTTCTCTCCGTATTGCCAGACTAGCAGCAGCACTCCCTGGACGCGCAGCGTGTTGCATGCCCACTGGCCGAGCACATTCCAGGTTTGGCAGGAACTCAGTGGCAGGGCCATGGCCGGGGCGATTCGTGGCTGGAAGCAGGAATCATAACCAGAAGGGTACGATATTACGCTTTTCACACCATGAAGTCAGCGAGTTATTCGGGGCGGAATGCGATTTGCCAACTCCGGCGCCAGCAGCAGAACGAAGCCCAGTTAGGGCTCCTGAACACTGCGGCTACAGGGTGCCCGCCGCAGGCCGGATGGTCAACTCTTCCAGTGTGCTGTCGGATGGAAGGATCAGCGCGTTCACCACGGCCGTGGCCACGCTGTCGGGCGACATCATCTTGCGCCGCGGGGCCTGTGGCCAGAGCGTGTTCCAAAGCTCAGTATCGGTGGCCCCTGGCATCAGCGCAATTACCCGAATCCCTCTGGGGCGAAGTTCCTCGCGCAGAGTGTCAGTAAGGCCCAGAGCGCCGTGCTTGGACGCTACGTACGCCGAGGACCCAGCAAAGGCCTTGCGGGAGGCGGTCGAAAGATTGTTGACGATTGCCCCACCGCGTGTCATCCGAGCCAGGGCATAGTGGGTCACCAGGAAGGTGCCGGTCAGGTTAGTGTCAATCGCCTCCGACCAATACTCGAACCGCAATTTGTCGACGTGCAGGTTGGGATGAGCAACGCCAGCATTGTTGACCAGGATGTCGAGACGGTTAAATTCTTCCTGGACTGCTCTGAGCAGAGATGCGACGGACCCGGGATCGCGTACGTCGCAAGGGCGCGCGAGCACTCTGACTCCGGTTTTCTCCAACTTCCGGAGTGCCTTCTTGAGGGGAGCCTGGCTGCGGCCCGTGATGGCGAGGTGGCAGCCTTCCGCCGCCAGCGCATGTGCAATCGCCAGGCCAATACCGCGGCTGGCGCCGGTGATGAGAGCCACTTTCCCCCGCAGGCGCTGCGGTTTACGAGACTGGCCGGCACCGCTCGCACGCGCCAACCTAGACTCCGTTCGCCCGGTTACGGATCAGCGACAAAAACTCCGTCCGCGTTTCCTGTTCGTCGCGGAAGCAACCCAGCATGGAAGAGGTCACCGCCGCGGAATGCTGTTTCTCCACTCCGCGCATCATCATGCACAGGTGACGCGCTTCGATCACTACGCCCACGCCCTGCGGAGCAATGGCCTTCTGGATGGTCTCCGCAATCTGCGTAGTCAGGCGTTCCTGGATTTGCAGGCGGCGCGAGAAAATTTCGATCAAGCGTGGAATCTTGCTCAGACCCACAACCTTGCCATTGGGGATATAGGCCACGTGCACCTTGCCGAAAAACGGCAGCATGTGGTGTTCGCATAGGCTGAACATTTCAATGTCTTTGACGATCACCATTTCGTCGTAGGTGACCGTAAACAGCGCGTTCTTGAGCAGCGCGTCGGGATCTTCACGATATCCCTTCGTCAGATATTCGTAGGCGCGATGCACGCGGTCCGGCGTGCGGGTTAAGCCTTCGCGCGCGGGATCTTCGCCCAGGCGAACAATCACTTCGCGCACCAGTTCCTCGAAGCTAGCGCTGGTCAGGGTTGCGGGCTCGACTGATGGGCTCATGGTTTTGTGTGAATTAGGTGATCTTGTAACCGGGTAATTTTGTAATTGAAAACTCGGCCCCTGCGAAGGTCTTCAAATCACACAATTACCCGATTGCTCAATTACCAAATTGCTTCCTTCCCTCCAGCGTACTCGAACGAATTCATCATGGTCTCTTCCAGGCGTACCTTATCCAGATGTGCGTGGGAGAACCCGCGCTGCAAAATATCGTAAATCACCGTACAGAGGTTCTCGGTGGTGGGCACGGGTTCCGCAAATTCGTCGAGCTGGTTCAGGTTCTGGAGATCGAAGCGTTCCAGGATTTCCCGCTCCACAAAGCCGTCCAGGTCCACCAGGTTGCAGACCATGCCGGTGCTTTGGTCCACGGGTCCGCTGACCGTGACCTCGAGAGCATAGTTGTGCCCGTGTCCGTGCGGGTTGTTGCATTTGCCGTAAGTCGAGACGTTCTCCTGGGCTGACATCGCTTCGCTATGCAGCCGGTGCGACGCGGAAAACATGTATCGCCGGGTGAGGTGGGCCTTCATTCTTCTCCGTAAAAATCCACGAACAGGTCGGGCGTCTCGTAAACCCGTACGCGATGCAGGCGCGCGGTACTCAGTTTGGTCGCCAGGCGCTCCCAGATGGCAATGGCCAGGTTCTCGGTGGTAGGAATGCGATGCAAGAATTCCGGCACCTCTTTGTTCAGAAAGCGGTGGTCCATGGCATCCAGCACTTCGCGCTGCAGAATGGCCTTTAGTTGCTTCAGGTCGACGACAAATCCCGAACGCGGATCGACCTCGCCCTTCACCGTGACTTCCAGCACATAGTTGTGCCCGTGACCGTTAGGGTTGTTGCATTTGCCGAAAATGCGCTGGTTCTCCTCCGCCGTGAACGCAGGGTTGTGATAATAGTGCGAGGCGGCGAATTCAGCTTTACGCGTCAAATAAACCATTTACACCTCAGCGGCCGGGGGTCCGTGGTGGAACGCTTACGGCATGCCTGAATGCATCCCCTGATACGAATCAATCGGTGCAGCGTGAGTTTGACCGGCGCCGTACGTCCTGCCCTTCCAGGTGACAGTGCCCTCCCGGTGCGCGAGTTTCGATCGCAATAAAAGATACGAGAATAGGGGCAGTCCCAGCAGTGACAACAGGTTTGCATCCCACGAAAAGTGCGCCCGGCGGATTCGCTTAAGGAGCAGGGCGTAGAACACCATGGCCGCAAGCGCCATCACTGCCGCGACCCGCGGCCTGTTACCGGCAGCTGCAATGGCCGCCAGAATCGCGCTTCCCGAGATCAGCACAAACTCTGTTATCCGCAGAACCGCAAGGCGCACCGGGGACGGAAACAACAGCGCCAGGTTCTTGGTCCAGCCATCGCGCAGTTCGCCAAAGCTGCGATACATGCGGGTACGCACTGCGTCTCCCCCGTAGCGGAAAAATATCCTGCGCCCCGAGCGCTTGACGGCGCTGGCCAACGCCACATCTTCCAGTAAACTTGCTGCCACTGAGGCGTGGCCGCCGACAGCCCGGTAGGCCTCACGCGAAATCAACAGGTACTGCCCGTTCGCAGCTGCGGCTCGAGACGCCGGGTCACTTACCTGCGAAGGGCGGTAGGTCGCCGCCAGTTCGGCGAAAATCACCGGCATGACCGCCTTCTCCGACAAGCTATCGACGTCCTGTCGTGGAGAATAGGACAGCAGAGAAGCACGCCGTTGTATGGCTTCGGTCAGGCTGCGGGCCAGCGAACCCGGAAGGTGGACGGTGTCAGCATCGGTAAAGAGCAGCCACTCGCCGGCTGCCTGCCTGGCGCCACATACCATAGCGTTGTTCTTGCCAGTCCAGCCTGCGGGCAAAGGCTGGGCATCGACGACTTGCACCCCCGGAAATGACTGCGCAATCTCCCGGGTACGATCGGTAGAACCATCATCTATCACGAAAATTTCATAGCTTACCCCCGTCTGCGCGACCAGGGACTGCAGGCAGGCGCCCAGACAAGCCTCTTCATTGCGTGCCGGCACAATCACCGAGACCGCAGGCCGCCCCGAAGCTAGGGTTGCTTCCGTCATGGGCCGAATTAGGTATTATATCTGTGTGCGACGCGCTTCCGTTCTGCTTGCTTTCCTGACTCTGGCCCTGGGTGGCTGTTACAGCGGCTCGCGGCCACCGCGCATTGGGAACCCGGCTCCCGACTTCACAGTGCAGGATGACGAGCGCAAAGTCACGCTTAGCGAACATCGTGACAAGGTCGTGGTACTTAACTTCTGGGCCACCTGGTGCCCACCTTGCGTGGAAGAAACGCCCTCCCTGGTGCAGATGCAGCAGCGGATGAAGGACAAAGGCGTGGAAGTGCTGGCGATCAGCCTGGACGTCGACGAGGGTGCTTACCACAAGTTTCTGAAAGACTACAAAGTTGATTTGCTGACCGTCCGCGATCCCGAGTTAAAAACCAGTAACCTCTACGGGACCTTCAAGTATCCGGAAACCTACATCATCGATCGCAACGGAATCCTGCGCCGCAAATTTATCGGCGCGGTAGATTGGACTTCACCGGAGATTACGGACTACCTGGGCAAACTCTAAGCCCGGATCATGCGTGGTAATTCAGCGCCTTCAATCCCAGGAACCGGGCCGTATCCCCCAATTCTTCCTCAATGCGCAGCAGTTGGTTATATTTTGCGATGCGGTCGGTGCGCGAGGCTGAGCCGGTCTTGATCTGCCCCGCTCCGGTAGCCACGGCCAGGTCGGCAATGAATGTGTCTTCGGATTCGCCGGAACGGTGAGAGATTACCGAGGTATAGCGATTGCGGCGCGCCAGGTCGATGGCGTCCAAGGTCTCGCTCACGGTGCCGATCTGGTTGACCTTGATCAGAATCGAGTTGGCTACGCCTTTCTCGATGCCTTCCTGCAATCGCTCGGTATTGGTGACGAACAGGTCATCGCCTACCAGTTGGATCTTGCTGCCAACCTCCTTGGTCAGCATTGCCCAGCCATCCCAATCGTCCTCGGCCAAACCGTCTTCCAGAGAAACGATGGGATAATCCCGCACCCACTTTGCCCAGTAGCGGACCATCTCCTCTGAACTCTTGGCCGATTTGTCGGATTTCTTGAACACATACTTGCCTTCCTGGTAGAACTCGCTAGCAGCTGGATCAAGCGCGATGGCGATGTCCTCCCCGGGCTTGTAGCCTGCCTGCTGAATGGCTTCAAGAACCACGTCAATGGCTTCCACGTTGGATTTGACCGAAGGCGCAAAGCCGCCTTCGTCCCCAACCGCGGTGTTGTAGCCGCGTTTCTTGAGCACACCCTTGAGGGTATGGAAGACTTCGACGCCCCAGCGCAGCGCCTCGGAAAACGATGTAGCGCCCACCGGCATCACCATGAATTCCTGGAAGTCCACGTTATTGTCGGCGTGCGCGCCCCCGTTCAGGATGTTCATCATAGGGCACGGCAGGAGGTTGGCGGCGGCGCCGCCCAGATAGCGATAGAGCGGCATCCCGTACTCGGCGGCCACGGCGCGTGCGACCGCCATAGACACCGCCAGAATCGCGTTCGCGCCCAGGCGGCCCTTGTTCGCGGTGCCGTCGAGCGCAATCATCTTCTGATCGATCAGGCGCTGGTCGGAGGCATCCATGTTGACCAATGCATCCGAAATCTCAGTGTTTACGTTCTCCACCGCCTTCAGCACACCCTTGCCCAGATAGCGCTGGTTGTCGTCGTCGCGCAACTCGACGGCCTCGTGCTCGCCGGTCGAAGCGCCGCTGGGAACAATAGCGCGGCCTACGGCGCCACTAGCCAGTTGCACCTCGGCTTCGACCGTGGGATTGCCGCGCGAATCGAGCACCTGTCGCGCATGAATGTCTCCGATATTGCTCATAGGTGAGTGCCGGTCCTTCTTTGAATTAACTGACTTGGTGTCGTCGTCGACGGTGACCGTTGGGTAGTCGGGATTGAATGTCAGGCGTCGCCCCGTCAGGTAACCAACGCCCGTATAAGTTCTGGCCATGGCGTGATCCGAAAGCGGCGATTATAAACCACCGCCGCGCTCCGGCTGGTGACGGGTGACCTCGATGCTTTGCCGGCGTAGTCCCACTCGGAATTTAGCCGTACCTCCGCTGGTTCACTCGCCCCATCGTCTATTGTTCCTGTCCACTGAGTGCTTTACAGTCGGCAAAGGATGCAGGATCACACTGAGACGCTGCAGGTTGGCTCGCACGCCCCGGATTTTTCGCTGCCGGCGGCCAACCGGGAGGGCACATTTTCTCTCTCCGGGCTGCTTGCCGGTGGGCCGGTGGTTCTGGAATTCCTGCGCGGCACCTGGTGACCCAACTGCGTGAAGCGCATGGCCCAGTTGGAGCCACTACAGGACGAGTTCAGTCAAAGCGGGGCGCAGGTGATTTACATCGCGGCAGAAAAGCGGGATGGCATGTTTAAGCCGGCCAAGTTTCTGGAGACGCACCCGTTCTCCGTCCCTTTTCTGTTGGATGAGGATCGCGCGGTAACCAAGGCGTACGGCTTGTATCACCGCATTGGAAAAGACGCGTTCAACATCGCGCATCCGGCAACCCTGGTGATCGACCGCCGCGGCGTAGTTCAGTACATCTATCGCGGCGACGGCCAAACCGATCGCGCGCCCGTGGAACAGGTGCTGGCAGCGGTCAAGAAATTATCGAATGGATCTCTGAACCAATCTCAGGAGGAAAAATGAAGAAGGTCGTTAGCTTGCTCTCAGTGGTTCTGCTGGCCGCCGGAGCCATGGCACAAACCAACATGTCATTGCCCGCCGGCACTGCGGTCAAAGTCAAACTAGAAAACACATTGTCGACGTTCTCCAGCAAGAGTGGCGACCCTTTTTCCGGACGAGTCACGGAAGCAGTGGTGCTCGATGGCAAAACCGTAATTCCAGTCGGTGCGACCGTGCAGGGGCGGGTGACCAAGGTGACCGAACCGCGGCGCATCGCGGGAAAGCCCACCATTGGAATATTCCCGGAGACGGTCGTGTTACCGAACGGCGAGCGCTACATACTCAACGCTACGCTGGTTGACACCAGCGTGCGCCGAGGAACCGACGTCAACACGGAAGGCCAATTCAAAGGCGCGGGGCACGACGGTAAAGACCTGACTGAGATCGGAATGGGGACCGGCGGCGGAATGCTGGTCGGTGGCCTGATTGGCGGAGGCGAGGGTGTGCTGATCGGCGGCAGTATTGGCGCCACCGCGACCGTGGCTCACTGGCTGGGCAAACACCGGTCGGCGATGTTGCCTTCCGGAACCGAACTGGTGATGGAACTAAGCCGTCCCATGGTGATGACCGCGGAGAACAGCGGGCAGTAGGAATTGCCACAGTTTGTTGCGGATTGAACCGGAGGCTCTGCCTCCGGTTTTTTGTTGTAGCGCCGGCGTCTCGCCGGCCACGACGCGTTGTGGTTTGCCGGCGGGACCCTTCGGCTTCGCTCAGGGCAGGCTGCGCTACGTCAGAACGCCAGTGCCGCCAGGTTCTCCTCGCTCAGCAGCGGCAGTTCAATCCAACCTTCCAGCGGCAGGGCGTCGACCGGCAGATGGTTGTGCCACAGGCTGAAGCGCAGCCGCAGGCGGGTCGCGACTGGCACGGCGGTCTTGCCCGACGGGTTGGTAGATAGCACGGGCTTGGCCAGGAGCCAGTCGAGGGGCAAGCGGAATTCGAAGTTCCGGGATAGTGCGATCTTCACTTCCCCGGCGGAATTATTCAGATCGGCAATAGGATCGGATTCTTCTGGCGCTCCCACCTTCCAACGTTGCACGCGGCGTTCGCGCACATCCACTTCCAGGCGCAGGGCGCGACGCGGGCGGACGGCTTCCGCGGCCCAGGATTCCAGGTTGATCACCAGCTCAAAATCCATCTCGGGAACTTTGCCGGCGAAGTCGAGCCGGCCATAGACATGGTCCTCGTCGATCCCGGCGTAAACCGAATCCAGCAGGAAGCGTTTGCCGTGCATTGAACCCGAGCGGCGATCGGCGGTGTAAACTGCCGCTCCCATCCACTCGAAGTAGCGAATCATGTCGCCCGTAACTTTCGGACGAATGTACGCCGTCTGCGGTGTAAACGATGGCCGCGCGGCGCCGCCGATGATCGGCTGGGCCAGATAGTCGGGCGGGCTGGCCCCCAACGCCTGATACACGTTGGAGAGATGCTTGCGATAGAGTTCGTCGAACTCGCGGTCGTTGGCCGAGTGGTGCTCGGGGCCATACCACCAGTTCCAGTCACTGCCTTCGGCGATCAGCAGTTCTTCAAAGGCCAGCGTTCGTTGGGCCTCGCTGGCAGCAGGAGCAGCCTGGGTATAGAAGTTGCGGGCGTGGTAGAGATAGTCCCAGGCGCGGTTGTCTTCGGGCGCGCCGATCCAGACGTTGAAGTTGGCGTTGATCCAGGAGCCGGGGACTAAGGTGGTCAGCTGGCCAAAATCTTTATCCTTGTGCCGCGCGATTGCTTCAGCGACGGTCACCGCCTCCATGCCGGGCTCTCGCTGCAGGGCATCATAGAAGCGCCGCAGGAATTCCCTACCAGACTGCGGATAGTATTCCCAGGCATTCTCGCCGTCCAGAATGACCGGGACCACCGCGTCACGGCCCTTGTCGAGTACCGGTTGAGCGGCATTACGGATGTTGTTAATTAAATGCGTGGCCGCATCGTGTGCGGGCATGCTGGAGTAGACGAATCCGACCAGGTCCGAGATGGTATGGTCGCGGAAGACCATGTGCATGGTGCTCTTGTTGCCCTCGTAACGATGGATGGTGTAAAGCTTTTCCGCCAGGGATGAATCCATGCGGCCCTCCGCACCCCGGGAAAAGAAGACCCCCAGGCTGCGGCCAAGCACGCCTTCGTCGGTCGCCATCCACTTCACGCCCAGGCTATGCGCCAAGCCCAGAACGTCTTCCGAGACGCTGCCTTCCGAAGGCCAGACTCCTGTAGGACGGACCCCAAAGACTTTCTGATGAAGGTCGAGGCCCCGCTGCAGTTGTTCGCGCGCATCCTCAGGATGGCGGAAGCGGTTCTGCGGCAGAAGCAGCCCTGGAGTGGAAACGCCTCCCTGGTTGGTGTCGCAAAGCAACGGCAGGATGGGATGGTAGAAGGGCGACGTTGAAATCTCGATGCCACCCCGCTGGGACGCCTGGGCGTGGGTCGGCAGCACCTTGCCGAGCAGCTCGCGCTCGCGTGCGATCACGAATTCCTGATCGTCGAGCGAGTAGCCGTGGCCTTTCTTGATCAAGGCTGCGACTTCGGGATCGTCCAGAAAGAATTCGTCGAACCAGGCAATCTGCGAGAGCACCTGCAGATCGGTGAAATCCTGGGGCTGAAAGTACTTGTCGGCCCGCTCGGGCGAGTCTCCGGTAGCACGAAAGCGTTCCCACAGTTGCTGGTAGCGCGGGTAGCGGCCGATCATGTTGACCGGATTCGCCTGGAAAAGATATTGCAGAGCGAAGCGACGTTCGTCAGGAGTGAGGTCTCTCGCAGGCTTGGTCGCCACCTGCAGAAATGGGTCCTGAGCGGTTCCGGCAACGTAATCCTGGATCTGGGTGATCAGCGAAGGCACCAGATTGAAGGTCTGGTGGACGTTGGGAAACTCGTCCAACAGCTTCACCATGCCGTAATAATCCTTGAGAGCATGCAGACGGACCCAGGGCAGGCGGTACTCGCCGGTGACCAGATCCTTGTAGAACGGCTGATGCTGGTGCCACAGGACAATAACGCGCAGAACTGGCATCGGCATGGTGCCCCCTAAGAGGGCCGAGACAGGGGCGAGTAGCCAGTCTAGCACGCGGGGAGTGAATTTGTGGGAACCACAGGCCGTGCCGCCCCGCTACGATCCTGCCGGGAAAACTTCGGGCTCCTCCGGTACACTAGTGGACAACCGATGACGAAGACCGCTACCTTCGCGCCCGCACCTCGTCCCCGCTACGACGTCAGCCTTTTAACCGAACAGGACATGTATCTTTTCAACGAAGGCAACCACTATCGCATTCACGAGAAGATGGGAGCTCACCTGTTGAGTGAGGAAGACCAGCAAGGCGCATGCTTCAGCGTGTGGGCGCCGAATGCGCGTGAAGTGTCGTTAATGGGCAGCTTTAACGGATGGGACCCGCATTCTCATCCCTTGCGGGCCCGTGGCAGCTCTGGGATTTGGGAGGGCTTCGTGCCCGGGGTCGGGCAAGGCGCGCTTTACAAGTTCCACATCAGTTCGCATCACCACGGGCACGTCGGCGATAAAGCCGATCCCTTCGGGGTGTTTCATGAGAAGCCGCCCCGCACCGCGTCTGTGGTCTGGGACCTGGCCTACGACTGGAATGACCTAGAGTGGATGGAGACCCGCAAGCAGAAGGCTTCTTTGCAGGCGCCGATTTCGATTTACGAGATTCACCTCGGCTCCTGGATGCGCGTACCGGAAGAGCACAACCGCCCGCTCACCTATCGCGAACTCGCGCCCCGGCTCGCCGATTACGCCAAGCGAATGTATTTTACTCACGTCGAACTGCTGCCGGTAATGGAGCATCCCTTTTACGGGTCGTGGGGATACCAGACCACGGGATATTTCGCGCCGACCGCACGCTACGGCACGCCACAGGATTTCATGTACCTTGTGGATTACCTGCACCAGCACGGGATTGGCGTGATCCTCGACTGGGTGCCTTCCCATTTCCCTTCCGACTCCCACGGGCTGGCCTACTTCGACGGCACCCACCTGTTCGAGCATTCCGATTCCCGCAAGGGCTTTCATCCCGACTGGAAGACCCACATCTTCAACTACGGACGCAACGAGGTGCGCAGCTTCCTGCTCTCCAGCGCGATGTTCTGGCTCGACAAATATCACGCCGACGGCCTGCGGGTGGATGCAGTCGCGTCTATGTTGTACCTAGACTACTCCCGCAAGCACGGCGAGTGGATTCCCAACCAGTTCGGCGGACGCGAAAATCTGGAAGCCATCGATTTCCTGCGCCAGTTCAACCAGGAGACCTACAAGGAGCACCCCGGAATCCAGAACTTTGCGGAGGAATCCACGGCCTGGCCGATGGTGTCACGCCCCACTTACATTGGCGGGCTGGGCTTCGGCATGAAGTGGGACATGGGCTGGATGCACGACACGCTGAAGTACTTTGCGGAGGACCCGATCCACCGCAAGTATCACCACAACCAACTCACGTTTCGGATGCTGTACGGGTTCACGGAGAACTTTGTGCTGCCGCTGTCTCATGACGAAGTAGTGCATGGCAAGGGCTCGCTCATCGGGAAGATGCCCGGCGACGAATGGCAGAGGTTTGCCAACCTGCGCTTGCTGTTCGCCTACATGTACGCGCAGCCCGGCAAGAAGCTGCTGTTCATGGGCGACGAATTTGGACAGGTGTGCGAGTGGGCCCACGATACCAGCCTGGAGTGGCACGTATTGCAATACCCGGTCCACCGTGGAGTACAGAGCTGGGTGGAGCAGCTAAACCGCTTGTATCGCAATGAACCAGGCATGCACCAGTTGGATACCGATCCGGCAGGTTTCGAGTGGGTGGATTGCAACGACGCAGCCGCCAGCGTGGTGTCGCTGCTGCGCAAGGGAAAATCGCCCAAGGACACGGTGCTAATAGTGTGCAATTTCACGCCGGTGCCGCGCGCGACCTACCGGGTGGGAGTTCCTTCGGGCGGCTTCTGGCGGGAACTTCTGAACAGCGATGGCAAGGAATATGGCGGCGGTGGGCTTGGCAATCTGGGCGGATGCACGGCGGAGGACGTACCCGCGCACGGACGGCCTTGCTCGCTCAACCTGGTTCTGCCGCCGCTGGGCGCATTGTTCCTGAAAGCAGAATAGCCGGCGCTACCGCTACTTCCAGATCTTGGGAATCAGAAATCCTGCCGCGGCCACGCCTGCCAGCGCGGAGCCAAGTGGCAAGTACCGCGAGAGCGGCACTGCAGGATGCCGTTGGCCGGTTAGCAGGAGTTCAACCTGTTCCACGATCGTGTCGATAGGCGCGCCCTTGGGCATGGAGGCATCCACAAAATGGGGCGCCTCTTCCAGCACCGCCTGGCATCCTGACACCATGATCACCGGCAGGCCAGGGTTGCGGCGCTTCAGTTCGGCGGCCAGTTCGGCGCCGTTCATCCCAGGCATATCGTAGTCGGCGATGACGGCATCAATTTCGCCCGCGTCCGAGTGGAACACTTTCAGGCCCTGGGGCGCGTTGCCAGCGACTACCACTTCGAATCCGATTCCATCGTGGCACGTTTGCGGCCAGATGGGAGGTAGGTTCTACCCGGCGTGGGAAATCTCTACTCCTTGGGGATGTGGCGACAGGTTATGGATTCCAGACACCCACGCTCTTGAGAAACTCGTCGAGTCCAGCTTTTTTTAGAATTTCGCCGACCGCTGCGTGATCGAGGTGAGGAGCAATCGGCCGGGCATCCTCGGCGATGGCATAAGCTGTGACCGCTACCACAGCCGCGTCCGCTTTGAAGTTCAGCGCGTCTACCTTGTCGAACGTGTCGCTCGATTTGTGATGGATCTCCATGTAGTGCGACATGTCGACTTCGAGGTCGAAGGCAGGAACGCCTTTCAGAAGGAAAGGTCCATGGTCGGTGTCGTAAGTCACCTCCATCGACAAATCGTCACCACTCAAGGCTTTCAAGAGAGTGTTGCTGATGGGCGCCATCGCCTCCATAAGGTCTTTGCGCCCTTCCACTTTCCAGCCCTTGGGATGCCCGGCGCCGTTGTCGGTGTTCAGCACCGCCACGCATTTCTCCAACTCGGTCGCATGCGCCTGCGTGTACGCAAACGAGCCCAGAAGACCCTGCTCCTCTCCACCCCAGAGCGCGAAGCGGATCGATCGGCGCGGAGGCTGGCCCAGCGCGGCGATGGCGCGCGCCGCTTCCAGCACCATGGCGGCGCCCGCGCCGTTATCCTGTGCTCCGGTGCCGAAGTCCCAGGAATCCAGGTGCGCTCCGATCAGGATCCATTCCTCGGGATGCTCGGTACCGCGGATTTCTGCAATCACGTTGTTCACCGCGGTGGCGCCCGAAGTTTTGTTCTGCGCCTCCAGCTTAACGCTTACGGATTGCCTGGCATCGAGCAGGCGACGGATCAGCTTGGAATCTTCCAGGCCGAGTTGGAACGCGGGCAACGGGCTCATCTTTGCGCCCCACAGTGCATCGTGCGCGTTTAGCACGTTGTCTTTCTCGCGATCGGGTTGGAGGATACCCAGGGCACCGGCATCCTTCAAGTAGGCATACGAAGCCGAGAGAACAGGGAGCGCCTTCCAGACGCCCTGGGCGAAAAGCTTTGAGGTATCCAACAACACGACATGGCCGTTGATCTGTGCCGCTTGCGCTTTGATGTGGTCGGCGGAGAAGTCATCTATCACCACGACCTCGCCCTGGATTCCACCTTCGGGAGTCGATGGCGTCCACCCGACCGACTCCAGGTGCAAAGGACGCACCAGGGGAGCCACCATCTCACCATGGGCCCATCTCCGCTGCCAGCCGTTAGGAATTTCGAAGGACTCCAGCCGCACGCTATGGATGCCGAAGCTGCCGAACTTTGCCGCCGCCCATTCGGCAGCCGCCTGGTAAGCGGGAGAGCCGGTAAGGCGTCCGCCGAAGCCGTCGGTCAGCTCCCGCAGCGTGGTCATCGATGGACCAAGCAGGACCGAGCTCGCCAAGCGGTCAGTGGTTTGCTGGAGATCGTCGGCTGGCTGAGCCGCACAGGTGAGCACCAGAAAAATGACGAGAGCAGTTGCAAGGGCACGCCGAGAGTTCATTTCACCACCGTTGGAAGATCGTTGAGACGCGAACCAGGTCACGAGTGCCGGGCGGGAGATTGTGCTACGAAAGGGTGCGCATGCGCAAGTGAAGGGGTGACGGGTGGGCAGCCATGCCCTGGTTCAAAGCTCAAAGTCCACGTTCATTTCGTAGGCCCGCTGCATGATCACGGCAGGAGTCCATTGCATCATGAGGTTGCGAATCCCACAAGCGAAGGCACTCTTTTGTTGCCCTATCCATCCCTGCAAGCGAGAGCGCTTGACGAGGCCTGAAACTCTCTTGTACCGCTCATGCTCGTATGCGCGGAGAGCGGGCACCGTGTCGTCCGTACCGGCAAGCATGCGGGCCACCTGGTCAAACGATTTAGTGGTGCGGCACCGGTCAAGCAAATGATTGGCCGCGATTCTGTACAGCCAAGTCCGAAATCCGCTTTCCTGCCGGAAGCCGCCGAGATGGGTTATCGCCTTCAGAAAGATCTCCTGGGTTGCATCTTCGGCGTCGGCGGGCCCCACAACATACGGTGCGCAATATGCAGCACCCATGGCTGGTGGCGCCGGATCAGCTCTTCCAGCGCCTTCTGGTCCCCGCCCTGGGCTTTCCGCACCAGGTCGCGGTCCAAGGCGTCATCCTCTCGCAAATAGTCCATAGCACCCCTACTCTGATTGGACGGACCCCAACCGGCTTTGTGACAGTTTGGCTGCCTTTTTCCGGACTGTCCGCAGGTTTCAAGGTTTACATTCCACCAAATGATAGACTCGCTTGATAAGCGTCGCCCATGCGGATTCTGACCCGCTACATTCTGCGCGAAGTTACGGCGAATGCCCTGATCGGGGCGGCGGTGTTCACTTTTGTCCTGTTCACCCGCGACCTGGGACGCATCCTGGAGTTGGTGGTCCGCAATAGCGCGCCTTTGCCGAGCGTGGCCCAGATCTTCTTCTTCACCGTTCCTGTCGCCCTCACCTACACACTGCCGATGGGAGTGCTGGTGGGGATTCTGATCGGGCTCAGCCGGCTGGCGGCCGACAGCGAAATTACCGCCATGCGGGCCAGCGGGATCGGTGTCTGGGGATTTCTCCGGATACTTTCGATTTTTGTGCTCCTGACTTGGGCGCTGGCTTTCGCCAATGCGGTTTATCTGGCGCCACAATCCGAGGCCGCGCTGGGCCGCCTGCAGGACCGGCTGAGGACTTCGCAGGCTTCGTTCGAAATCCAGCCGCGGGTTTTCTATGAAGGCTTCCCCAAGATCGTGTTGTACGTGCAGGACATAAGCAGCGCGCAGGGTGCGGCGATCTGGAAGAACGTTTTCATTGCCGATATCAGCACGCCTTCGGCGCCGCGAATCACGCTGGCCCGGCAAGGAATCCTGATCAACGAGGGACCCGACACGCTGCGCCTGCACTTGACCCAAGGCTCCACCCACGAAACCGATCCGCAAACTCCCGACACGTATCAAGTATCGACGTTCCAGCAGACCGATATTCCCATTCAGATTCCTCAGACAGAGGACAAACCGGACCAGGAACCAGCCCCGGTCTCAGAGTTAGGCACCGGGGAACTGCTGCAGCACGCGCACAAGTCGAGAAGGTTTATTGCTGTCTGGTACCTGATCGAGTTCCATCGTCGGCTGGCTCTGCCCACCGCTTGCGTGGTGTTGGCCCTGGTCGGCATTCCACTCGGCCTGTCGTCCAAGAAGGGAGGAAAGTCGACGGGGTTCGTGCTCACCATCCTGCTGGTCTTTGTCTACTATTCCTTTTCCCTGGTGGGAGTGTCTCTGGCACGCCAGGGTAAAGTCGCGCCCTGGTTCGGAGTGTGGCTGGCCAATATCCTGTTCTTTGCTGGGGGTTCATTCCTGCTGTGGCGGGCGGAGCGCAAACCGATTGAAGTCGCAGCGCTGCGCTTCCGCTGGAATCCGCTGAAGCCCGCAACGGCCGAAGGCGCAGGAAACGGATCGCGGCTCAGCCCTGCCGAAGGCGTGTTCGAAAAGGCTGCCGGGCGCCGCCGAGTGTTCAGCGCCCGCTTCCCGATGATCCTCGACGACTATGTGCTGCGTGAGTTCTTCGTCTACCTGGCGATGATCGTGAGCACGTTCCTGGTGCTGTTTCTGGTATTCACCCTGTTTGAGCTGCTGGGGGACATTCTGCGCAACCAGATCTCGCCATTGGTGGTGTCGGAATACCTGGCTAACGTTACCCCATACTTCCTCTACAACATCATTCCGCTGGGCATCCTGCTGGCCGTGCTGGTCACCTTTGGGCTGATGCAGCGCTCCAACGAAATTACCGCGGTCAAAGCCACCGGCATCAGTATCTACCGCATCATCTTGCCGGTCCTGGTGGCTTCTACCCTGCTTGCCGCCGGCCTGTTTTTCTTTGACCAGTTCTACTTGCCGCATGCCAACAAGCGCCAAGACGCGCTGCGCAACCAGATCAAAGGCAAGCCACCGCAGACCTATCTCAACCCTGATCGCAAGTGGATTTTCGGCGAGCATTCCAACATTTACTACTACCAGTTTTTCGATTCCGACCGCGACCAGTTCGGCAAGCTCACCGTGTTCCAGTTCGACCCGGCCAGCTTCCAGCTCACTCACCGGGTGTACGCGGAACGCGCCCATTGGGAGAGCACCTTGAACCGCTGGATCTGCGCCCAGGGGTGGGAGCGGAGCTTGCGCGGCCCCGCCATCGAGGGCTATCGCAAGTTTGACGTCTCCACTTTCGCCGCCATCAACGAGCCGCCTCCCTACTTCAAGAAAGAGGTGAGGCAGTCGTCCGAAATGGATTACCAGGAGTTGCGACGCTACATCAACGACCTGCAGCAGAGCGGATTCGACGTGGTGCGGCTGCGGGTGCAATTGCAGAAGAAATTTTCTTACCCGATCATCACCCTGGTCATGGCGGTGCTGGCCGTCCCCTTCTCCCTGTCAGCTGGACGGCGCGGAGCCATCGCCGGAGTAGCTGTAGCGGTGGGCATCGCCGTGGTGTATTGGACGGTGTCGGGCCTGTTCGAGGCCATGGGAAACGTCAGCCAGTTGCCACCTGTGCTGGCGGCCTGGTCGCCCGACCTGATCTTCGCTTTGCTGGGCGGGTATTTGATTCTGAAGGTACCCACCTAGAGATTGTTTCCAGAGCCAACCTCAAAGACGGAAACTATTTCAGGGCAATGGCCGAAGGCTGTCCGCCCGTGGTCAGCGGCCCCGTGGGAGTCCCCAGCGCGCCGGTGCTCTTGATCTCCAAAATCGAGATCGAGGCCGACCCGATGTTCGCGACATAGACCCACGTCCCGGCAGGATGCACCGCGACCCAAACCGGGTTTATTGCGGTCGAGGTGGTGGCGGGAGCTGCCGGTGTGAGCACCCCGCTGACCGGGCTGATAACGTAAGAGGAGATCTGATTCGACTGTTTGTCGGCAACGTAGAGATACTTTCCCTTTGGCGACACTGCCATGGAGACCGGATCCAGGCCCGCCGAAAACGGAGTGCCCACCGATGTCAGCGTCCCCAGCGTCGGGTCAATGGTGAACCCGCTGACGTTATTCGAGCCGGAATTGGCCACGTAAAGAAACGTTCCATTCGGGATTACGGTAGCGGTGGGAGTCACGGCCAGAGCAGAAGGAGCCGTACCCACGGCGTAGGGCGGAGCCAGAGAAGTTGCCGCGCCAGTGGCATCGTACTGGTAGGCGCAAACGGTGCCGTCGTTCTGATTGGCGACGTAAAGAAAACTCGCGCTCGCCTGAACCGACACCGCAACCGCCACGGGCATGGCGTTAACCGCTCCCGAAGACGTGGTGACGATCGATCCCACCGGCGTCAAGGTCGTGCCGGAGACGGAATAGACCAAAACGCTGCCCACTTGCGTCGTCGAGCCCGGAATACCTGCATCGGCCACAAACAGCAACTTTCCGCCCGGATCGAAAGCCATGCTCACGGGGCTGGTACCCGCCAAAGTGCTGCCGCTGACGGCGGTCAGAGTGCCGTCACTGTTGACGGTGAAAGCCGAGATGTCCCCAGAGGCGCTATTGGCTACGAACAGCGCATTGCCGGACGGCGAAAGCACCATCGCAGCAGGCATTACGCCCGTGCCTTGGCTCGTCCCAACCGCGGAGAGAGTGCCGTTGCCCAGGTTTGCGCTGAAGGAAGACACCATTTGGTCTCCCTGGGTGGTGACGTAGAGAGCGCCGGTGGAACTGGAGCCGGAGGTGGAGCTATTGTTCGAGCAGCTGGTCAGAACGAGTGGTGAAAGCAGAACCAGCAGACCTACCCACGAGCGAAACTTCATCGGTATTCCTTCTCCGTGTGCTTCCTCACTCTCCGCATACCCCGGCTAAACCCTGCCGGGCCGGAACTGAGGCATTTTGGGGTACCCATTTGTGTATCAGGAATGCACCGGAAGAGCAAACTCAGCTGGGTTGGAACCCACACAAAGCAGGAAAGTTGCCTGAGTGGAACAACAGACGTGCAAACGGGAATCAGGCGTGGTCGGAGGGTACCTCGGTTTGGGGTTCCCTCGCGGCTGCGGTGTCCGCCGCCGCTAGCGGCAGCCGAATCTCGACGGTCAATCCGCCTCCCGTCCGGTTGTACGCCTTCACGCTTCCGCCATGCAGGCGCACCGCTCGCTCTGTGATCGCCAGTCCCAGGCCAACGCCCCCGGTTTGGCGGCCCCGGGCGTCGTCGATGCGATAGAACGGCACAAACAACTTGTCCAGTGATTCGTCGGGCACGCCTGGGCCGAAATCACTCACCCGCAGCGCGGCCACGGAACCGTCGGTTCCCCAGGCTTTCTCCAGGCGAATCTCGACGTTCGTGCCCTCCCGGGTGTAGCGCACGGCGTTGCGTACAACATTCTCAATGGCGCTGTGCAGAAGGTCAGGAACGCCCACGATGGAGCACTGACCGCCGATGCTGACAGCCACGCGGCAGTTCCGGCTCTGCGCCTCGAAATCGGCGTCGCTGGCGACTTGACGGACGAGGTCTTCGAGTTCGACCAGTACCTTCTGCGCACCGTTGCCTCCCTGTTCCAGGCGGGCAATGGTAAGCAACCGGCCAATCAACTCGTTCAAGCGATTGGCCTCCAGGTCAATCCGGTCGAGCGCGCCCTGGGCTTCCGGTCCGCTGCGCTGCTGCAGCAAGCCGAGCGCCACGCTCAGACGCGCCAGCGGAGACCGCAGTTCGTGGGAAATATCGTGCAACAGCCGGTTCTGGGCGTTGACCAGGTTCTCCAGACGTTCTGCCATGGTGTCGAAGTCTCGCACCAGTTCGGCGATCTCGTCGTGACGCCGGCTCTTGGGAACACCAGCGCGGGCGCTCAGGTCTCCGGCAGCCAACTTCTGGGTGGCGTCGCGCAAGCGCACCACTGGCCGAGTCAGATATCGGGCCAGAAAGAAACACACCAGCCCGGAAGAAAGGACGGCGATGGCAATGCCCAGCCCTGGAACTCCATGCGGGCCCAAAAACGGATGCTCCTCCGGGGGCAATTCGATTACCAGGATGTAACGTTGCCCGTCCTCTGTGGTCATGGCCTGGCGCAGAAACCGCTCCGCCCCCATGCGTCCCCAGAAGCTGTCGGCTGTCCGGGTTTCGCCGCGCTCCACCCGCTCAATCCATTCCGGCGGCTTGTGGCCGGTAAGATCCTGTCCCTTTCCGTCAAACAGAAAAAGCCGGACGTGCTGAGACTCGTGGATACTTCTCAGGTAGTGGTGCAGCACTTCCGTCCCGCCGCCCTGGTAGGCCTTTACCGCTTCGCTGAGAAACGTGGCCTGTTGCGCTTCCACGCTCGAGATTTGGCGGGGCGGGCGCGTAGCCAGTGTCACCAGGATGGCCGCCACCACCACCAGCGCCTGGGCCGCCCAGTAGGAAAGAAAAATTTTGACGAAAAGGCTTCTCATCGCTTGCCGCTTCGCTCTGGCTCACGAGGACGGGCGAAGATGTAGCCCACTCCCCGCACGGTTTTTATGTAGTCCGTACCGCCGTCAGAGTCGCCGAGCTTCTTGCGTACCTTGCTGACATGCATATCGATGCTGCGGTCAAACGGCGAGAACTTCCGGCTTAACACCGCCTCAGTTAGTCCAGTTCAATATCGCCGACGCGCAGCACCGTGGCTGCCTCGCCGGGCCGGGCGGTCGTGCGGGTTCGCCGCAGAATTGCCCGGATTCGTGCCACCAGTTCGCGGGGATTGAACGGCTTGGGAAGATAATCGTCGGCTCCCAGTTCCAGGCCGACAATCCGATCCACGTCCTCGCCTCGGGCGGTAAGCAACAGCACCGGAATCCGGGAGGTACTGCGCAGGCGGCGAAGCACCTCGAAACCGTTCATGCCGGGCAGCATCACATCCAGCACCACCAGCAGGTGCTCGGCTTTGAGGGCGCGCTCCAGTCCGCGGTTTCCATCGTGGGCGGCATCCACCTGGAAGCCCTCGCCCTTAAGATACTCGCTGACCAGGCTGCAGAGTTCTACGTCGTCGTCAATAACCAGAATGCGGTCCACTTCAGCTTTAAGTTTTACACACAACTTGACCCATAATCGTAATGAATTGTGACCGCCGCAGCAGCGGGGTTTACAAAACTTTACTCCGGTTGACTGACTCTTTACCGCGCTGGCGGCGGAAAGATGGTCTTATAGCTCAGGACAAAGGGCCATTCCAGCAGACGAGAGCGGCCCCATGGAGGCAAACGATGAAGTTGACACGCACCAAAATCCTGATCGCGGCTTTGACGCTCACCTTGCTCGGAGCGGTTGCCGTGGCCCAAGGCCATATGCACGGCGGCGGCATGCCCGGCGACCACATGCTGAGATTCATGACCGACTACCTTGACCTGACCGACGCACAACAGACGCAGGCCAAGGACATTCTCGACAAAGGCAAAGCTTCGATGGAACCCCTGTTTCAGCAGATGGGTCAGACGCATTCTGACATCGCGCAGGTGGTTCACAGCGGTAGCTTCGACGAGGCCAAGGTACGCTCGCTCGCAGCCCAACAGTCTCAGGCCATGCAGGAAATGATCGTGCAGAAGGCCCGCATTGACTCGCAGCTGTTTCAGATACTGACGCCTGACCAGAAGGCCAAGATGCTGAAGCACGAGGCCCAGCACGAACACCGGTTCATGAAGCACGCGGAACAGTAGCCGCCAAATCAACGAAGACGGTGGGAGAATGACCCGGGGAGGGATCTGAATCCCTCCTCGGAACCTGAAGTTCAGACGATTGAAGTTAATGTCTAACTTACCTTCTTTCGATTACGTGACTGAAAACGCTACAGTTAGCTTTGTTCCATCTTGCATCTCATTCGCAAGGAATTCCGAGCCGTCTGAGGGACAGTGGCTCCCGGAGCACTCTCCCTGGGTTCCTCCGGATTTCCTGCACCGCAGCTTGCTAGAATCTCATCTAGCTTAGCTGGAACAGCATGCTGCCCAAGAGTCTGCGCCCACTACTTCCCTACTTCAAGAAATACCGCGGCAGTTACGTGGTGGGGACAGTCTGCGTTTTCCTGAACAACGGGATCTGGATCCTGTTTCCCCAGATCATCCGCCGCGCGGTCGACGCCTTGAACACGGGGGTCACACACCAGAAGCTGTTGACCTACTCATTGCTGCTGCTGGCCGTGGCGGGGACCAAGGCGATTTTCCAGTTTCTGACGCGCTGGATCGTGATCGGGGTCTCGCGTGAAATCGAATTTGACTTGCGCAATGATCTCTTCCGGCATCTCGAAAGCCTTTCCTATTCCTACTACCAGCGCACCCGCACGGGCGACATCATGGCCCGGGCCACCAACGACCTCAATGCGGTACGCATGCTGCTGGGCCCGGCCATCATGTATTCGGCCAACACCATCGTGTTCACTGCTGGCGCGCTGGCGTTCATGCTGTCGATCAGCCCGAAATTGACGGTGTACGCATTCCTGCCTCTGCCAGTGGTCAGCATCACCGTGCAATACTTCGGGCGAAGGATTCACGAGCGCTTCGAGCGCATCCAGGCGATGTTTTCGGACATCTCGGCGCGGGCGCAGGAGAATTTTTCCGGGGCCCGGGTGATCCGCGCCTACGTGCAGGAAGAAGCCGAGATTTCGGCATTTGAGACTTCCAACCAGGAGTACATTGCCCGCAGCCTGAAGCTGGTCCGCCTGATGGGAATGTTATGGCCCACGCTGGAGATCATGCTTGGCATCGCTATCGTGATCGTGCTGTGGCTGGGCGGGCGCGAAGTTCTGCAGGGCCACATTTCGGTTGGCCAGTTCGTCGCTTTCAACACCTACATGGTGCAGCTGACCTGGCCCGTGATTGCCCTGGGATGGGTCATCAACATCTTCCAGCGTGGTACCGCATCCATGGCGCGCATTAACGAAATCCTGACCGAGACAGCTTACGCGTGCCCGCAGGCACGAGTCTGGCCATCGTCGGTCCCACCGGCTCGGGAAAAACTTCGCTGGTAAGCCTCATCCCGCGGATCTACGATGCGGCGCCGGGCAGCGTCCTGATCGACGGCCGCCCCATCCGCGAATATCCCCTGGCGTTCTTGCGGAAAAATATCGGTTTCGTTCCCCAGGAGACATTCCTGTTCAGCGAGAGCGTGCGCGAAAACATCGCTTTCGGAATCGAAAAGGCGGACGACGAAGCCGTGCGCGCGGCAGCCGAGGCCGCCAACATTGCCGGCGACATCGAGGATTTTCCCGAGCAATACAAGACTATGGTGGGTGAGCGCGGCATCACGCTTTCCGGCGGACAGAAACAGCGTACGGCGATTGCGCGTGCGGTCATTCGCAACCCGCGCATCCTGATACTTGATGACGCGCTCTCCAGCGTTGACACCCATACCGAAGACAAGATCCTCAACCACCTGCGGGAAGTCATGCGGGGCCGCACCACCGTCTTCATCTCGCACCGCGTTTCCACGGTGCGTAACGCCGACATGATTGCCGTGCTGCATAGCGGGCGCATCGTAGAACTTGGCACCCACGATGAACTTATCGCCCAGAACGGCTACTATACCGATCTCTACAACAAGCAACTGTTGGAAGAAGAACTGGCAGAGGTGCAATGAAAACCGCAGGGGACGCCGAGGACACAGCGGAATCTCTTCGTAAAGAGCGGCAGAGCAATCACCGCTGATTTGGCCCGGCAACGGTTCATAGACATTCGGTTCCTTAGCGTCCCCGGAGTCTCCCGCGGTTTTCATTTCCCGTCATGAAGCGAATGGTCATCCCCGAACTGCTCGACACCGACGCCGGCACTCCGGTAGAAGTCCGCGATTCGCTGGCCGACTTGCGCTTAGTCAATCGCTGGTTTGGCGGGGCGGCTACTACCGAGTGGATGGTCGAGCGGGTAGTGCGCAGGCTCAATGCCCGAACGCTGTCGTTGCTCGAAGTGGGCGCGGGATCGGGCGACGTGCCTGAGACGGTGCGCCGCCACCTCGAGCAACGGGGAGTGCAACTAGAGTTCACGTTGCTGGATCGCGTGGCCTCGCACCTCAACGGACACCCGCGGGCGGTGGTTGGGGATGCGCTTAGTCTGCCTTTTGCCGACTCCAGCTTCGACGTCATTTCCTGCGGACTGTTTACCCATCACTTGTCGCCTGAGGAACTGGTGCAGTTCGCCAACGAGGCCTTGCGGGTCTCCCGGCAGGCGGTGCTGATTAACGATCTGATCCGGCATCCCTTGCACCTCGGGTTGGTTTATGCGGGATATCCGCTCTACCGCAGCCGCTTGACCCGCCATGACGCGCCGGCTTCGGTGCGGCAGGCATACACGCTTGAGGAAATGCGCGAGCTGCTGCGGCAAACGACTGCGGACGAGGTAGAGATTCACCGCCACTACCTGTTTCGCATGGGTGTAACCGCGTGGAAGCCGCGGCGGCTACCTGGAGTTTGATCTGCGCGCGGAAGATCGAATGTACGACCTGATTATCATCGGCGGAGGCCCGGCGGGAACGGCTGCGGCTATCACGGCCAGCCGTGGCGGCGCACATGTGCTGCTGCTGGAGCGCGGACGCTTTCCGCGTCACAAGGTCTGCGGCGAGTTCGTCTCCGCTGAATCGCTAGAGTTGCTGGGGGCGCTGCTGGCGTCACCTCATGTTTCTCTTTTGCGGGATGCGGTTCGTATTCCCCGTTCCCGCGTTTTCCTCGACGGCCGCGTGCTCCAAGCTCGGATCCGCCCCCCGTCCGCAAGTATTGCCCGCCTGGATCTCGATGCCGCTTTATGGCAGTCGGCCACCAGCGCCGGCGCAGAGACCCGCCAGCAACAGGCCGTCCAAAGCATCAGCGGCGCTGGCCCGTTTCGCGTCGTTACTTCGGATGGCGAATTCGAAGCCAGGGCCGTGATCAACGCCTCAGGCCGGTGGTCGAATCTGAACCGCGCCAGCGAAGCCGCCGCAGTGAAATGGCTAGGGGTAAAGGCGCACTTCGCCGAAGCTTCACCCCCGGATTCGGTAGATCTGTACTTCTTCGATGGTGGTTACTGCGGGGTGCAGCCGGTGGACTGCTCCGGCAACGGGAGCGGCCGAGTCAACGCCGCTGCCATGGTTCGGGCCGATGTTGCCAGCACACTGGCGGAGGTCTTCTCCAAACATCCCGCACTGCTGGTGCGCAGCCGTCATTGGCAGCCACTGAGCGATCCGGTCACCACTTCCCCGCTCATGTTTCGCGTGCCGCAGCCAGTGCGCGACGGAATTCTGCTGGCCGGCGACGCCGCCGGGTTCGTCGATCCCTTCGTGGGCGACGGCATTTCGCTTGCTCTGCGCAGTGGGGCCCTGGCCGCCGAGTGTCTGCTGGGATTCTTCCGCAAGAATGTTTCACTGGCGGACGCCGAAGCAAATTATCAGGCGGCGTACCAGCGGCGCTTTGTCCCTATCTTTGGGGCATCCTCGAAGATCCGCCGCATGCTGCGGCTGCCGCGGGCACTGCGAAAACCGCTGCTGTTTATTCTGGAGAGCACGCCTGCCTTCACGGAATATCTGGTAACCAGGACCCGCTAAAGACCTCTACCCGGCGGAAGCGGCTTTGGTTTTCTGCAGCAGGCGTCGGGCTTGGGCGATCAGGTCTGCCACTTCGAACGGTTTCACCAGGCAAGGCACGTTGTTCTCGTGGAGGAAAGCACGGATCTCGGGTTCGGCGACGCTTGAGAAGGTGAACAGCAGGTGCTTTTCCAGGCCCGGGTAGGTCGCCAGGAGCCAGCGGTAGGCGTCGGGAGCGCTCCAGCCGCCCGGCATTCTGCCGTCGAGGATCAGGGCATCGAACGATTCGGTGGCCAGCCGGGCCTTGAGGTCTTCCGCACTGGTCAGGGTAACCACCTGGGCTCCGGCTCCCGCCAGCACGTCCCGCTCGAACTCTAAGACCGCTTCCTCCGTCTCCACCAGCAATATTCGACCTTCAATCGCGAGTTCACGCTGGGTCCCGCTGGAGGCGGTTTGCGGAGGCGCAATGGTTGCCGCCGCGGGCAGACGAACACTGATGGTCGCGCCCCCTTCGGAGCGATTGCGTGCGGTAATGTCTCCACCATGCTCTTTGACAATGCCGTAACAGATGCTGAGCCCGAGGCCAGTGCCCTTACCGACGGTTTTGGTGGTGTAGAACGGATCGAAAATCCGGCTGGGCTCCTTGATGCCGGGCCCGGAATCGTGGAATTCAGCGTGCACGTGGCCATTGGCTCCGTACACCTTGACTTGCAAGGTGCCGCCCTGTCCGGCTTCCAGCATGGCATCCACCGCATTGTTGATGATGTTCAGGAACACCTGCTCCAGTTGGTGCGGGTCAGCAGTCACGGCGGGGACACTGGTTTCAAACTGCCGGTCCAGGGTGATGTCGTTCACCTTCAGATCGTAGTCGCGGAGCGCCAGGGTTTCGTCCAGCACCTTGGCAATGTCGATTTGCTGTTTTTGCGGCTTGCGCTGGCGCGCGAACGACAGCAGGTTCTGCACCACGCGGTGGGTGCGCTGCGCCTGCTTGAACAGTTTGCGCACAAAGTCCGCCGCCCGGTCCTGCAGTCCTTCGCTCTCCAGCAGTTGCGCGTACCCCAGAATGGCGGTCAACGGGTTGTTGAGTTCATGGGCTACGCCCGCGATTAATTGCCCCACAGCCGACATCTTTTCGCTCTGCAGCAGTTGTTCCTGGGTACGGCGCAGATCCTCATAGGCACGGCACGTTTCTTCGTACAGCCGAACCTTCTCGATGGTAGTGGCCAGCTGGCGGCCGATGGCGACCAGGAGGTTTTCGTCGTTGCTGGTGTACTCGCGCGACTCACGGCTGCTGATACCCATGACCCCGACCGGCTTGTCTTTGCTCCACAACAGCACCCAAATCCAGGAACTCAAGCCGTCAGCGCGGATGAAATCCGCTACCAGCGAGGGCAGATGGGGCATGTATTCGGGAGTAATCACTTCCGTACGCGAGCGGGTGACCAGTTCGCCGAAGCCATCGGGAAAACTGACTTCCGAGAACCGGGCGCGATCGGCGCTGCGCAGCCCCCAGCCGGCACGCCGGCGGTAGGTGGTCTCGTCAGCGTCGGAAAGGTAGATTGATCCCGTCTCCGCACCCAGCAGCGAGATCACCTGACGCAAGGTCAGGTTCAGAATTTCATCCAGATCGAATGACTGGGTCGCAATTACCGCCATGGCGTTCAAGGCGTTCAGTTCCCGATTGCGGCGGCGAATTTCGTCCTCGGCGCGCTTCTTCTCGGTCATGTCGAGCAGGAAGCCCTGGTAGCGCTCGATTTTGCCGGTGGCGCCGCGGGTGGCG
Organism: Terriglobia bacterium; assembly: GCA_020073665.1. Lineage (GTDB taxonomy): Bacteria > Acidobacteriota > Terriglobia > Terriglobales > Acidobacteriaceae > JAIQEU01. Next base: position 38,292 of record JAIQEU010000014.1, on the reverse strand, counting down.
AAACTGCTCTCCATCGCAGTCAGCTGAGTGCCGTCCTTACGCCGCAGCGTGACTTCAAAATTGCGTACGTAGTTGTGCTGTTCCACCTCGCGACGAAAAACGTCACGCTGTTCTGAAGAAGCGTAGATCTCGGTGTCGACGTTCAACGCCGTCACTTCCTCGTGGTTGTTGTAGCCGAGCATGCGCACGAAAGCGTCGTTGCAGTCGAGCAACTTACCCTCGGTCGTCGCCAGGAAGACGCCTTCCTGCATCTGCTCGAACAGCAGGCGATACTTTTCCTCGGCCACGCGGCGGTCGGTGGTGTCGCGGACTACGTGGATCGTGCCCTTTTGTTTGCTGGTCTGGTCGGTGTAGGAAGACGTTGAGACCATGACGAAGCCGCCGAAACACGGGTCTGGCCCCTCGTGGAAGCCTTCGGCAGTTCCATCGCAGTAGGGGCACCCGGTCCATTCGCCGTGGGTCTTTGGCAGGGCCGATTCACAAGTATTGCCGACCACGTCGGCTGGCGCCTGGCCCAGGCGCTGCAGCAGCGCGTGGTTGGCCTTCATCACCCGGAAGTCCGCGTCGTGGAGCAAAACCAGATCCTGGATGGAATCGAAGGTGTTACTCCACTGCCGGTGCGAGCGCAGGATCTGCTCCACCAGTCGCAGGTTCTCCACTGCCAGACCGAGTTGCTGCGAGGTGGTGGTAAGAAATTCCATGTCGTCGGGCGTGTACTGAAAACGCCGGCGGCTCCCCAGGGTCAAGGTGCCAATAACCGACTTCCTTCCAAGGATGGGGAGGATTACCACATGGTGAAACCGCTCGCGCTTCAGATATGCCCGGGTGTTGTCGTCAGCGGTCTTGGTCTTGACTACAGTGGCCACTCCGCTCCGCAAGACGTTCTGCAGGGTCGCATCCATGGCGATTGCCGTCTGCTCCCGCAGGAAGTCTTGCGACAGCCCGATCTGCTGGGTAATGGCCAGGTTGTCCCCGTCCAGCATGCGGAACCATGCCGCCTTGGCGCGCATCAGGCCCTTCAGTTCCTCCAGCGCGGTCACCATCATTGGTCCGTGCTGCTGGGCCCGGGCAATGGTGGTGGTCAAGGCATTGATCACCGCCAGCCGGCGGGTACGCATGCGGTAATCGTCGAAGACCACCAGCAGCATGCTGAGACCGAACAGCATATCGGCCACCAGGGTGAACCCAGGTGGCAGGTAAGTTGTGATCGGTGCCCAATCCAGGTGCAGCAGCAGCAAGCTGATGCTCAACAACCAAGGTCCGATTTCCCAACGCGCCCAACGGAAGCGGATGAGTTGCACCGCAGCGACGAAAGTGATAACCCGATAGGCCGCTTCGAGCGCAACCCGCAGGGTGACCGAATCCGGCCACAGCAGCGCTTGCGCCACCGCGTAGCCGATTACCGCCAGCGAAATCAGCAGCAGCGGCAACAGGAATTTGCGCGCGTTGGTGTAAACAAACACCGCACCCGCGAACAGGCATACCGCCAGAACGAATTCGGCATGCGAAAGGGCTACCAGATAACGGGTGGGACCGCCCCGGGCGCTGTGGATGGTACTGCAGGAAAGAAAGTACGCCAGCCACCCCACGATCCAGACCAGCAAATAGCGCTCGCGAAAGGTGCGGAACACCAGCAGGCTAGCGGCCAGGATGATGAGGGCAGCAGACTCCTGTGCTACTAAGCGAGGGATAGCCAGATCCCCAGCTGAATACCAGGTATAGAGGGCAGTAATATTCATCACCGTAGACTTCGGTCGCTAGTCTCTTAAATAGCACGCTTGTACCGGTTACTAATGGGTTTTCCCCTATCTATTGGTTACTTTCGGAACTTCCGAACTGGGATAGAATTGGCAGTAGACTCTACTGAACCCATGCCATCTGACCGCATCCTGGTAGTCGACGACGAGGAATCAATCCGCGAGATTGTAAGCGCCATGCTAAACACGGCTAACTACCAGTGCCGGCAGGCTTCTTCCGGGCTGGAGGCCCTGGCTTTACTGGAGTCGGGAGAAGAGTTCGAATTGATGCTCTCCGACCTGATGATGGCCGACCTGGATGGCATTGGCCTGCTGGAACGCACCAAGGAGAAATTCCCTGACATGCCCGTCGTCATGGTTACGGCGGTGCACGACATCTCCGTGGCTCTGCAGGCGTTGCGCAACGGCGCCTACGATTACCTGCTGAAGCCATTTGAGCGGGAACAGCTACTGGCCGCCGTCGCCCGGGCACTGGAGAACCGACGCCTCAAGATGGAGAACCGCGCCTACCAGAGCGATCTGGAGGCCCTAGTTGCCGCCCGCACCGAGCAACTACGGCAGACGATGGCGGGCCTGGAGCGCTCCTATGACATCACGCTGGAAGCGCTGGGTGACGCCCTTGATCTTAAGGACGCCGAGACCGAGGGCCATTCCAAGCGGGTAACCGCCTTCACCATCGCCATTGCCAAGGCCATGGGGTTGTCCCATGAACAGGTTCGAGTTATTGCCCGCGGGGCTTTTCTCCACGATATCGGGAAAATGGCCATTCCCGACGTCATCCTACGCAAGCCTGGAGCCTTGAGCCCCGATGAGGTCGCTATCATGCGGGAGCATTGCTACCTTGGCTACCAGATGTTGAAAAAGATTCCCTTCCTGGGCGAGGCTGCGGAAATCGTCTACGCACACCAGGAGCGGTGGGACGGCACTGGCTATCCGCGCGGATTGAAGGGAAACGAAATTCCCCTGGGGGCACGCATGTTCTCGGTGGCCGACACTCTGGACGCGATTACCTCGGACCGTCCATACCGCCCGAAGCAGACCCTGGACGCAGCCCGTAAGGAAATTGAACTCTGGTCGGGACGCCAATTCGATCCCGAGGTGGTCAAGGTCTTTCTCTCGATGCCGGAAAATATCTGGGACGACCTGCGGAAAGATATCAACCAGCAGATAAACCGGATCGCCTACTCGACCAGCGCCAAGAGTTCGAATTAATCCGTTCATCCTGCCGTATTGTAAAAAAACATACCCAAACCGCAGGCAGCATTTTCCCTGGGGCCTACATCCAACTAGCAAGCTCGCAGTCTCAACCTCTTGAGGTGCGCCTATGACCCGCTTTCGGTTACGTTCGTTTTTGTGTATCGCAGTGGCGCTTGCAAGCCTGCCGCTGTTGGCACAGGAACCAGGCAACTCGCCGGCTCCGCCCCACACCATTCCTGACGGAACCACTTTTCTGATCCGCCTGGACGACAAGCTCGACACCAGCAAGCCGGAACAAGGCAAGCATTTCAAGGCCAAGCTGGCCGAGGACCTGGTGGCGCCTGACGGCAGCACCATTCCCCGCGGCAAGAAGGTCAAGGGTCATGTGAGTTCCGTGGAACAGGGGCTGCACGCCCGCATGCTGCTCAGCTTCGACGAGATCGAAACCAATCACGGGTGGATGCCCTTGATCGCCACCGTGACCGGGGTGCCTGGAGAGCATGGCGTGAAGGCGCCTGACGACGAAGGCGAGATCGAGCGCAAGGGCATGAGCAAACGCCACGAGATCGAAGCCGTGGCAGTCGGCGCTGGACTGGGAGCCATCGCCGGCTCGGCGGCCGGCGGCGGAAAAGGCGCGGGAATCGGCGCCGGCGCGGGAGCCGGTGCGGGCGCGCTCGCCGGAATTTTGACCGACCGCAACCTGAAGCTGGACAAGGGCACCATCATGGAAGTGCGGCTCGATCATCCACTGCAGATACCGACGCATTGAGAGTTTCATAGTCGGTCCCGTCGTCGCGGAACCGATTTCGACGAGAGAGAGGCACGGATATCAGAATCCGTGCCTCTTTTTGTTGCTCGATTTGCCTTTTCGTCGATCCGGGGGCGCAAGCTACGTCATGGGCGGCGTTCTTTATTGTGGGGGCATGGAGACGTGTAAAATTCTCCTTGCCATCCCCCCGAGAGGAACAGCCATGAGAACTGCTTTCGCATTCCTGCTTCTTATCCTTGCCGCGTGGGTATCAGCCGCTTCCCAGGACCGTCCCACGATTACCGCCCAGGCCAACACAGTCTTCGTCGGCGCTGACGGGAAGTTCGAAGCTAATCCGGACACCGCCATGGTGCAATTCAACATTGCCGCACAGGAGGAGACCTCGCGCGCCGCGTACGACCGCGCCTCCAAGTCAGCCGAACAGATCCGGCAGATTCTGCGCTCCAACGGGATCGAGCCCAAAACCGCGGAGATCGGCTTCTTTTCCATCCAGCCGGTGTACGACTGGAAGAACCCAAAGCGCAAGCTGGTGGGCTATCGAGTGAATGCCAGCGTCTCCCTTAAGCTGAAGGATTTCTCCAAGATCGCTCCCATCCTGCAGCAGCTTGCAGACGCCGACGTGACCGAAAATCAGACCATCAATTACACCCTGGAAGACATGGACGCCGCGAAAACCAAAGCTGTGGAAGATGCCTACCGGCGCGCGCGAGAATCGGCAAGTGCGGTGGCGCGGGCCGGCGGACGCACGCTAGGCGAACTGTCGTATGCCTCCGTCGATACGTTTGAAAATGTGCGGATTGTGGCGCCCATGCAGGCGACTTCCATGATGAGGATGAATGCGGGAGTGGCGACACCGGCGCCGACCGAGGAGTTCAGCCCACAGAGTATCCAGGTCACCGCCCACGTGAACGCCATGTTCGCTTTGAAGTAGCTTGAGGTGGCGGTGGCGCCGACGCCCCGTCAACAACCCGGACTCGCGAGGGCTTACTTCACCGGAGGTGGTATGCGGCTGGCATCCAGCGGGACGGGACGCTGGATCACCATCTCCAGGGTAGTGCCTGTATCCAGCTTGACTTCGTTGTTGCGCGTCAGCACGGCGATCACGGTTCCGACCGCGCCTCCCGCAGCCGCGCCGATCAAGGCTCCCTTGCCTCCGTTCGCAATGGCACCCACAACCGTGCCGGTAGCAGCCGTGCTGGCGATGGTGCCTGCCTTCTGTCCCGCCTGGCTGTCGGCGCGAATGGTACCTTCGTCCCCCTTCATCGAAGTCTTGTCCACTCCAGGCGCATTTTCAATGGAGCCTGGCAACATCACGGTATAACCGCTGGGATAAATGAGGGTGGTGAAGTGCATCAGGACTTCGGCCCGTCCCTTGATTCTCCCCGCTCGCTCCACGTGGCTGATCGTACCTTGTACGTAGGTGCCGGCGGGAATCAGGATGCGGTCGTTGAGCACTACGGGGAAGGTAGTTTCGGCGTACACCGCGTCCCCTTCGCGTGCGCTCTTGGTAGAGATGGCCTGCTTGAGAGCCACTGGCACCTTGGTACCAGCCGGAATCTCGAGCGAAGCCGTCGCTGTTGACGCCGCGGCAGCATTCGCTGGCGCAGCCGGAGCGCCTTGAGCCGCAGCCAAAGCTGAGAGCAGGAGCAGGGTGAGCGTCATCCGCACAAAAACCTCCCAAGAAAGACCAAGCCTCCGGCTGGCCGCCGGTGACTGGCATCAGTATAAAGGCGGCAACGCGAAGCTGGATATGCAAGCTAGGATGCGGCTACAGCGGGGAAGGTTATTTGCATTCTCAATTCAGTACGCGATGCTGCTTACGAGCCGCTACGCTTAGGCTGGTTTTCCCGCACATTGCCCATGAACTGCGACTGCAGGCGCTGGGCGCACAACTCGCCGCAGACGTGCAGCGTGCCCTCATTCTGGGCGATGCCCTCATCCCACGAGCACAGGTACAAAACCGGGCGGTTGAATTCGCCGAACGAAGTCCACATCAGCCACCAACGGTCACTCGATGCCTTGAGCACTCCGCAATTGGGGCCAGCACAGCGGTAGAACGGGATCGGTGCCGGGGGATTGGGGGTACCAGCTTTCATTCGCTCTTCACTCCTGACTGCTCACAATTGTCTGGGTCCACCATTCTAACCAATACGCTAAGCGTACGCACCGCCGGACCGGACTCCCCTCGGGCAGGTTGAGGTGACGAGAACGTTTCCTTGCTGGAAAGAACGCAAGTCGCTACTTGTAGATAAGATACTTCTGCCGAAGAGCCTGGAAGCTTTCCAGTGCCACGCGCCAGTCCTCGGCAATGCGCCGCGGATCGTCGCCGCGGGTAATCGCGTCATATACCGACTGGTTCAACAGTAGGTCCTGGATCTTCTCCACCTGAAACTTTTCCGGATAGAGCTTCTCGAGTGTCGAGGCCAACTCGATTCCCAACTCAGGCCCATCAAAAGCGTTTCGATCGATCAATACTATATTCACCCCGTTGCAGATCTGGCCGGCGTATCGGCTCTCCGTGGGCGTAAAACTCACAGGGACGAAGCGCACCCCGGAAATACTCCTGGCATTCAGGTAGTCCGCCAACTGGTGTCCGTTCATCCACGGAGCACCCAATAACTCAAACGGAGTGTCAGTCCCTCTTCCCACCGAGACGTTGGCGCCTTCGATCAGCCCCACCCCGGGGTACAACGTGGCCTGGGTTAGACTGCGAAGATTTGGCGAGGGATTGATCCATGTCAGTCCGGTGGAATCAAACCAATCACCACGTACCCAGCCTTCCATGGGGACGACTTGAAGATGCGCGTTGATATGGCGCTCGGTATTAAACATTTGCGCCAACTCACCCATGGTCATGCCGTGACGCACCGGGACGGTTGTGTAATTGGTAAAGTTCTCGCGCCCAGGATCAGACAGCGGCCCTTGCACAAACGATCCGGTGATGGGATTGGGCCGGTCGAGCACGATGATGTCTGTGCCCGCCTTTGCCGCGGCCTCGAGAAAATATCCCAGGGTAGTTTCGTAGGTGTAGAAGCGCACGCCCGCGTCCTGCATGTCGACTACCACTGCATCCAGTTGCTTGAAAAGGTCAACTGACGGGCGCCGCTCCGCGTCGGTGCTGCCGTAGACACTGTAAACCGGAACGCCGGTGGCGGCGTCGTGCGAGTCGCCGACCTTGGTGGTGTCGAGAGTTCCCGTCACCCCGTGTTCCGGGCTGAAGATCGCGTCCAGCGAAACGTCCGGCGCGTGGGCCAGCACATCGATGGTGCGCATTCCCTGCGAGTCCACGCCAGTTTGATTGGTAAGCAGGCCAATTTTCTTCTTCGCTGTGCTGCCGTGGATCAGATCGAAGTTGTGGGCTTCGAGAACATCGATCCCCGCCTTCACCGTCCCGTTGCGCGTAGCCATGCGTCGAGCCGCGGTCTGGGTTTCGTTGTAACCGGTGAGGCTCTGCCAACGCAGCTTTTCCTGCTCGGGAGTCGTCAGGGAGAGTTCCGCAGCCACCGCCGTCGCAATTTTGGAGCGCAGCGCAATTGCACTTCCCTTCCCTCGCGGATGCACGGCGTTGCTGAGCACGATGACAAACGTGCGTGTGGTGGGATCGATCCACAGCGAAGTCCCCGTATACCCGGTGTGACCGAACGACCCTACAGGAAGCAATTCGCCGCGATTGCTGGAGAACGGCGAATCGATGTCCCACCCCAGCCCGCGCAGGGTTTGCGCGGTGGCCGGTTGCTGGGGCGTGGTCATCTTCTCCACCATCGCCGCCGACAGCACCGTGCTGCCATTGAGCAAGGCTTGGGCGAAGAGTGAGAGATCGTCGGCCGTGGAGAACAGACCTGAGTGTCCGGCAACGCCGCCCATGCGGCGCGCGGTGGGATCGTGGACCACGCCGCGCAGCATCTTGTTTTGTTCGTCGAATTGAGTCGGCGCGATTTTCGTCTTCCAGACCGCGGGCGGCAGATACCGCGTGTGGGTCATCTTCAGCGGAGCGAAGATGTGTTTGGTTGTGTATTGTTCCAGCGGCACGCCGGATATTCGCTCCACCAGCGCACCGAGGACAATGAAGTTGACATCGCTGTAGAGGAAACGCGAGCCTGGCGGGAAGACTGGCTTCTCCGCGAAGGCCATGCGAAAGGCAGTCTGCTCCCCTTGCCAGGGCTGGCCCAAGTCCAGATCTTCCTCCAGTCCGGAGTAGTGGGTGAGCAACTGGCGGACGGTGATCTCATCCTTGCCGTTCTGGGCAAATTCAGGCAGATACTTGGCGACCGGATCGTTGAGTCGCAACTCGCCGCGTTCGACCAGTTGCATGACCGCGATCGTGGTTGCGACCACTTTGGTAAGCGAGGCCACGTCGAAGACCGTATCCACGGTCATGGGCTCACGCCGCGGTTCGAGCGCGCGATTGCCAATCGCTTTGCGGTATACCACCTGCCCGTCGTGCCACACCAGCACCACGGCCCCGGGGACCTGGCCATCGTGGATGGCGTCTTCGACGATCGAATCGAGAATGCGGAACCGATTTGCGCCGGGGGCCTTAGTAGTTGCTTCTAGCGGCGATGAGGCGAGAACCAGCAAGAACACGACTGCCAGAAAGCAGCGTGCACAGTTCTGCCAACGTGATCTCCTACCGATTGTGTCAATTGTCCGAATACTCTGACTTTACACAACCCGCGCAGGAATGCTCAAGAAACTCCATGCCCGAAGGTACCGTTTGTAACATGAGGTGCGGCTTTACAGGGCAGAAGGAAATGTTATAAACGGGCAGGAGACTATTTTTTCGGGAGGCTCTTCCTCACTGAACACCAAGGCCACTCCGGCGCACTTTCCCGCTCCTGCCTACCAGCAGCAGGACAGCGTAGTCCACGCCGCCTTTGAGGTGCTCGAGCAGGCCATTGCCGATCACGCTTTTCCCTGCGCGTCGGTCGCAGTCACGCACAACGGGAGTCTGGTTGGACTGAAGGCACAGGGCCGTTTCACTTACGAGCCCGAGTCTCCCGAAGCGACAGTCGCCAGCATCTTTGATATCGCATCGGTTTCCAAGGTCATCGCCACGACCACCATGGCCATGATCCTCTACGAGCGCGGGTTGCTGGACCTGGAGATGCAGGTAGCGGCCATCCTGCCAGAATTTGCCGGCGACGATCCTCGCAGGCGGGACGTGACCGTGCACCTGCTGCTGGCCCACTCGTCGGGACTGCCGGCATATGAGAAGCTCTTTCTGCGAGCGAAAACGCGGGAGGATCTTATGCGCGCGGCCTTTGCCACTCCGCTGGTGGCAGAGCCCGGCGTGAAATCCGCATATAGCGACATCGGCTTTATCATCCTGGGCGCGGCGCTGGAGCGCATCGCCGACGAATCGCTCGACCGCTTCTGCCAACGGGAAGTTTTTGGGCCCTTGGGAATGGCCCACACTGCCTTCAACCCCTCGCCCGGTTGGAGGACTCTGATTCCTCCCACGGCCGATGACCGCGATTTCCGCGGACGAGTCATCCAAGGCGAAGTTCAGGACGAAAATTGCAGCGTGCTGGGCGGTGTTGCAGGACACGCCGGCCTGTTCGCGACCGCTCAGGATATCGCCGTCTTCGCCGAGGCCATGCTGAACGGTGGGCGTCCTATGGTTCGGCCCGAAACCCTGGCATTCTTCACGAGGCGTGAACCTGCGCCTGCGGGCACCTCACGAGCCTTGGGCTGGGATACGCCCTCATCGCCTTCCCAATCTGGCAAACACTTCTCGGCAAATGCTTTCGGACATCTAGGCTACACCGGAACTTCGGTGTGGATTGATCCTGAGCGCAGGCTTTCAATTACCCTGCTCACCAACCGCACCTGGCCGGACCGCGGCTCGCAGAAGATCAAAGAAGTGCGGCCCAAGTTTCACGACGCAGTGATCGAAGCTTTCACTCGATGACCCCACGAAGGCGCCAAATCGATCTCGCCCACCTGACTACCGAGCAGGCCAACCGCGCTTCAGCTGACCTGGATCTGAAGTCGTCGCTGGAAGTCGCGCGCATCATCAACCGCGAAGATTCCAAGGTTGCGGCCGCGGTCAAACGCGCTCTTCCCCAAATCGCGCGCGGCATCGACCTGATTGCCGACGCCCTGAAGCGCGGTGGACGGTTGATCTATGTGGGAACGGGCACCAGTGGCCGAATTGCAGCGCTCGATGCCGCCGAGTGTCCACCTACGTTCAATACCGATCCCACCACCGTGCAGTTCGTGATTGCCGGCGGCCTGAAAGCCCTGGCGGGCGCAGTTGAGGCCGACGAAGACTCTGCCGAACTGGGCGCGCGGGAAATCGCCAGACGGAAGCCGGGGCGGAAGGATGTGGTGGTCGGGATCGCCGCCAGTGGCCGGACTCCCTTCACTGTTGCCGCCATTGCCTACGCGCGCCGTCAAGGCGCAAGAACGATTGCCGTCACTTCCAATCACGATTCGCAACTGGAGAGAGCCGCTCACCTGGCCATCGTGGTGGAGGTGGGTCCGGAAGTCATATCCGGATCGACTCGCATGAAAGCAGGCACGGCCGAGAAGATGGTGCTGAACATTCTTTCGAGCGGCGCCATGACTCGCCTGGGATACGTGTACGGCAACCTGATGGTCAACGTTCATCAGAAGAACACGAAACTGATCGAACGGGCATTGACCATCCTTCAGCGGGCCACGGGAGTAGATCGAGAAGTCGCGCAGGAGGCCCTGGCGCAGGCAGGCCAGAGCGTCCCAGTAGCCATCGTCATGTTGAAGGCAGGCGTCAGCCGACCCCGGGCCCAGCGCGCAATTAAAGTCACTGCCGGGCACGTGCGCAAAGCCGTCGCCGCGGCGCGTAAGTAGAATAGGAACGCGCCGCGGATCGGGCGCAGCGTCCGTGTATGATCCGGGGAATTGTTTCGATATGGACAAATTTGTAATTCGCGGCGGCAATCCGCTGCTGGGCACAATCCGGGTCAGCGGGGCCAAGAACGCGGCGCTGCCGTGCATGGCTGCGGCCTTGCTCACTGCCGAACCGGTCATCCTGGAAAGCATTCCGCAGGTTCGGGACATTGAAACCACGCGCAAGCTGCTCGCCGCCATGGGTGCCGAGGTTGAACTCGGCTACGGCCGCGCCCAGCATCGCACGACCATTTGCTGCCGCAATCTGGCCACTCCCGAGGCTTCCTACGAACTGGTGAAGACCATGCGGGCTTCGACCCTGGTGCTGGGGCCGCTGGTAGCGCGCTGCGGACGCGCCCGGGTGTCTCTTCCGGGAGGCTGTGCCATTGGCGCTCGCCCGATTGATCTGCACATCAAGGGGCTGGAGCGCCTGGGCGCGAAAATCGTCCAGGACCACGGTTACGTCGAAGCCAGCGCTGAGCGCCTTCGCGGCGCCGAAATCGTTTTCGACAAGATCACCGTGACCGGCACCGAGGACCTGCTCATGGCTGCGACTCTGGCCGAGGGCGAGACCGTTATGCAGAACTGCGCTCGTGAACCCGAAGTCGCCGATCTCGCCGACCTGCTGAATCGGATGGGTGCGCGCATCGAGGGCGCAGGCACGGCTACCATCCGCGTGAAGGGTGTGGCCAGGCTGCATGGCGCGAAGCACCGCATTATTCCCGACCGTATTGAGGCTGCCACGTTCATCATCGCCGGGGCACTTACCGGCGGAGACATCAACATTGCTGGCTGCGATCCCCGTCACTTGGGCGCGGTGCTGCAGAAGCTCAACGAAGCCGGGGTGAAGACCACCCACACCGCCGATTCCGTCCGCGTGATGGGCGACAACCCGTTTCGCGCCGCCGACATGGTGACCGAAGAATTCCCCGGATTCCCTACCGATGTGCAGGCACAATACATGGCGCTGGCCACGCAAGCCGAAGGCACGTCCATCATTTCGGAGAATATTTTCGAGAATCGCTTCATGCACGCCCAGGAACTGGTGCGCATGGGGGCCAACATCAAGATCGAAGGTAGCCGCGCCGTGGTGCGCGGCAAGACTCCGCTGAGCGCAGCCGCGGTGCTGGCCTCGGACCTGCGCGCTTCGGCGTCGCTAGTGCTGGCGGCGCTGGTCGCCGACGGCGAGACCATCATTGACCGCGTGTACCACATTGACCGCGGCTACGAGAACATCGAAGAAAAGCTCCGGGGTGTGGGGGCGCAAATTCGGCGGATCGGGGAGATGCTGCCGAAGAAACGGGCGTAGCCGCTTCCGACGAAGCCGTCGGGTTCGCTCTCTACAGTAATGCCACCACCGACACCGTATTGTCGCTGGAGTTCACCACGTAAGCTAATTTCGTAACCGGATTCAAATCGATCCCCAACGGAAAGTTTCCCACCGGAGTGTGACTCTTGATCGTGAAATTCTGGGTGTCGATGACTAGCCGTCAAACACATCACGAAACCGGCAATTCTGGAGAGCTTCATGAAGACCTCCTCGAGGCCTTAGTCTGGCAGCACGGGATGGCCAGAACCTCACCACCGCGTCGCGCACGGAGATGAAAATCATAACCGCCGAGTCAAGAACCGAACGGCCCATGGCACTGCGGCGGGCGAGGGACAGCGACGCTACAAAAAAAGGCCGCGACTTGGGCCGCGGCCTTGGCTACTCTGATATTTTTGCGCGCTAGTCTGTCCAGACCACATCCGCTTTCTTGGCAACAGCGTGCTCTTTCCTACACATGCGGGCCACATCTCCAAGAGGCATCACGCTCGGCACTGGTAGGTGTACCTCCCATAGGGGTCTTTCCCCTTGGGCGTAAACATAGTCCGACTTCTCCCGCAGTTCCTGTGCCTGCGCCAGGGGCCGCTGAGAGGCGCGCTGCGCGTGGCTTTGAAACTGGGTCACAGTGGGCTGGGAATTTAACGCCGAGGCGGCGACGCTCTGTTGCGCGAGCGCCGCGGTACTACACAGAATGCAAAGGATGAATAAAGCAGTCTTCATAACTTGGCTCTCCCCTCGAAGACCAGCACTTCCCCGCCTGCCTGACGTTCGAGACACACTTAGACCGCTAGGTCCCGGTACGCGTACGGGCCAGAAGGAGAACCTCCTGGGAGTGCCTGGGTGCTGGCTCCATCTCCTAAGGGAGCAAGTGCCTTACCAAACTCAGCTTCCCTGCTCTCAGGGCTTGCAGGTCGTAATCGGGTCAAAGTCGCAATTTCTTGCACAATTGTGGGACGCATCGGGCCTAAGACTCCTGCCCGGAAAAAGACAAGGCTGCGACCTAAGTCGCAGCCTCTTATTGCTTTCTTGTCCCTGTAAATCCGCGGCTAGAAGTTGACTCTAGTGCCGCGGCCCGCCGTGCCCGCCGCGTCCACCACCGCCCGGGCCGCGTCCGCCACCGCCACCGGGGCGCCGACGACCTCGGCCGCCGCCACCACCGCCGGGACGACCACCACGTCCGCCGCGATCACCACCACGATCAGGCCCGCGATCGCCCACACCGCCGCCGGCCACCGGGGCATCGCGGTTGAAGTTGGGTTCAGGTTCGTCGGCAAAGTCTCCTCCACCCTCGATGGTCAGCGCCGGCGCGTGAGTCGGAGCGGCTTCCCCGCCCCCTTCCACTCCGCCTTCGCCGCCACCCATCTTGGCGCGTTGTTCTTTGAGGATGGCCTTGCGCGACAGCCGAATGCGATTGCCTTCAACTGCGAGCACTTTCACCAGCACCTGGTCGCCTTCTTTCAGTTCGTCACGGACGTCTTTAATGCGATGCTCCGCGACTTCGCTGATGTGCAGCAGGCCGTCGGTGCCGGGGATGATTTCGACGAATGCGCCGAAATCGGCCAGCCGGGTTACGGTGCCGAGATAAGTGCGGCCCACTTCGGCCGTGGCCGTCAGGTCGCGGATAATCTGCAACGCCTTGTTGGCGGAAGCTTCGTCGTTGGAAGCCACGTTGACCTTGCCGGAGTCTTCCACGTCGATCTTCACACCGGTCTGCTCGATGATGCTGCGGATCATCTTGCCGCCGGGCCCAATCACGTCACGAATCTTGTCCACCGGAATTTGCAGGGTGTAGATGCGAGGCGCGTAGGCCGAGACCTTCTCGCGCGGACCGGAGAGGACCTCATCCATCTTGCCGAGGATGTGCATGCGCCCACGTTGCGCCTGGGCCAGCGCCTCGCGCATGATCTGCGCGGTGATGCCGCCTACCTTGATGTCCATTTGTAGAGCGGTGATGCCGTCCTTGGTGCCGGCGACCTTAAAGTCCATATCGCCGTAGTGGTCTTCCGCGCCCGCGATGTCAGTCAGGATCGCGTAGGTGTCGCCCTCCTTGACCAACCCCATGGCCACACCTGCCACTGGAGACTTGAGAGGAACGCCGGCATCCATCAAAGCCAGCGAAGCCCCGCAAACTGTCGCCATCGAAGAAGAACCATTGGACTCCAGAATGTCGGAGACCACGCGCATGGCGTACGGCCAGTCATCCTCCGTCGGGAGGACAAACGAAATCGCACGCTCCGCCAGCGCACCATGGCCGATTTCTCGACGTCCTGCGCCACGCAGAAATGCAACTTCTCCAACCGAAAACGGAGGGAAGTTATAGTGAAGCATGAAGCGTTTCTTGGCTTCACCTTCGAAGACCTCGAGGCGCTGCATGTCGTCGCTGGTGCCCAGGGTAGTGGTGACCAGAGCCTGGGTTTCGCCCCGGGTAAAGATGGCGGAACCGTGGGTGCGCGGCAGGACGCCGACCTCGATCCAGATGTCGCGAATCTGGTCAAAGGAGCGGCCGTCGGGACGGCGCTTCTTCTCGGTAACTTCCTCGCGGAAAATGCGCTCCCGCAGCAGTTCGTAGTAGTGCTTCAGCTTGGCCTGGGCGTCTTCGTCCTCTTCCGGAATCTCGGCCAGGAGTTGCTTTTTGAGCTCTTTCACCAGGGTGTAACTCTCGGCCTTGGGATGCTTCTCAGTATTCAGCCGGTCGGAGAGGTCGGCGCCGATGCGGGACCTGAGCGCGTTGTAGTAGGCCTCGTCAAACTCTGGCGGGACAACTTCGCGTTTGGGCTTGCCTACCTTGGCACGCAGTTCGTTGATGCCGGCACAAATCTTCTTGATCTCGGTGTGCCCGAACTCGATGGCATCGACCACCGTCTCTTCCTTCACTTCCTTGGCGCCGGATTCGATCATCACGATGCCTTCGGAAGTTCCCACCACCATGATGTTCACCAGGCTGTCGCGCATCTCGGTGTAGGTGGGGTTAATGATGAACTGGCCGTTGACCAGGCCCACGCGCACCGCGCCGATGGGACCGTTGAACGGAATGTCGGAAATGGTGAGCGAGCAGGACGCGCCATTGATGCCGAGGACGTCGGGATCGTTTTCGGTGTCGGCCGAAAGCACAAAGGCGATGACCTGGGTTTCACAGCGGAAGCCATCCGGGAACAGCGGGCGGACGGGCCGGTCAATCTGGCGGCTGGTAAGAATCTCGCGCTCGCTGGGACGTCCTTCGCGTTTGATGAAGCCGCCGGGAATGCGTCCGCCGGCGTAGGTGTATTCGCGGTAATCGACGGTCAAGGGAAAGAAATCGATTCCCTCGCGGGGATCGGCGTTGGCCACCGCAGTGGCCAGAACGACGTTGTCGCCCATGCGCACCACGGTGGAACCGTGCGCTTGCTTGGCCAGTTTTCCAGTTTCAAAGGTGATTTGTTTACCGCCGGAGAGTGCGACAGTTACTTCGTGCTTCATTGATTTTTCCTTCTGGGCAGGAGGGCACGTATGCCGTTTCGGAAGACTGCACACGGATGAGCGGATGCCAGTAGCGATTCTGGGAACGGTCGGAAACGCATCGATTGCAGCTTCCTCTTGAAATGGGCTGCCTTCCCCACCACGGCAGGCCAATTCCGAAACCTTGCGGCAAAACCCCAGGTAAACAGTAACCCGGCTCCCTGCAATTACTTGCGGAGGCCGAGTTTCTGTACCACGCCCTTATAACGTTCGGAATCGTATTTCTTGAGGTAGTCGAGCAAGCGACGCCGCTTGCTGACCAGCATGAGAAGGCCGCGGCGTGAACCGTGGTCTTTCTGGTGCGTCTTGAAGTGCTCCGTCAGCTGACCAATGCGCTCGCTTAACAGCGCGATCTGAACTTCTGGACTGCCGGTATCGGTGGCATGCGTACCGTACTGGTCAATGAGGGACTTTTTTTGCTCTCTGGCTAGCACTAACCTGATGCACTCCTGTCTTCTAGTTTCAATTTTTTCTTTGTAACGTGGTTCAGGTTAACACGTTGGAGAGCAAGGTGTAAAGCCGCGGGGAGCGGGGTAGTATCACCAACGATAGTGTAATACCGCCATCGAAATCGTATATTGGTTAAAGAAACTCATGCTAATTCGCTGCACCCATTGTGGCTACCAGAACAATGAGCACTATCGCTTTTGCGGGATGTGCGGCGCCCTGCTGCGCCTTCCGGAGGCGGAACCGGCTTCCGGCCCCACGCAGGCGCCAGCGCCCAGCAATCCGCCTGCTGCGAAGCCTCCGCAACCACCGCCCCGGAATCTCGACTACTTGCTGGAAGACGAGCCCGAGGAGCATGGCCATCACGGTCGCATGTACCTGGCCCTGGCGTTGCTGCTGATTGCCGGCGTGGTGCTGGCCTGGCAATGGTATCGAGGGGGATATTCGCGGCCGCAGCCAACCGCAGCGACGGCCACGCCGAGCGGAGCCTCAGCGAGTTCTGCCACGACACCAGCGCGCGGCACCGCAGCCAGCGGTGAGTCATCGGGATCGCAGGTCGCGGCAGCACCATCGGAACCCGCAAGAACGACGGCGCAGGAAGGCGCGCAGTCTCCAGTTCCTGAAAAGTCAGCGCCGGTGGTCACGCCATCGACGGGGCCCGAGACCGTTCAGGCTAAGGAGACGGATTCGGCACAGAGCCTGGAACCGCAGCCAGCAGCGGAAGAGCCCAAAGCGGCGCCCGCGCTCGTGACCAAACCGGCATCTGCGCCGAAAACAGTACCCGCCAAGCCGGCCGCTCAGCCTTCCACTGCCTCCGCGACACCACCGGCCGCGGCAACTTCGGCGGAAGACAGGTTGGTCGCGGATGGCGAGAAGTATCTTTACGGGACCGGTGTTACCGAGAACTGTGTGCTGGCGCAGAAGAACCTGCGAGCGGCGGCACAGCACGCCAATCCTAAAGCGCAAAGCATCCTGGGGACGATGTACGCCACCGGTCATTGCGTGGACCGTGATCTGCCCATGGCATATCGCTGGTTTGCCAAGGCGCTCCATCAGGATCCGAGCAACGACCGCATCCAGCGCGACCTGGAAGTCCTGTGGCGACAGATGACACCCGACGAGAAACAGCTGGCCACACGCAGCCAGTGAGACGCGCCCGGGTATTCTCGGGCGGCACGGAACTCATGGACGGCTGGCTGGCGGTACCACCCCATTCATGCGCAGGTACTCAACCATCTGCCCGTAGTGGTCAAAAGCGTGAATCAAGGCCTCGACGGTGAGTGTCAAGCGAGTCGGCGTGGTGCCCTGCAAAGGTGATATCGGTGAAGATTTCACCATGGCGCTCTGCTTCCCAATGGCATCGATGGCCTTGCTGAGATGTACGAATGACCCTCTCAGGTAATCCAGAATCTCTGCCTTCGTCCGCACCGTCTCTGGTCCAACCTCGTCCCCGGCATCCGCCGGCGGCTCCTCACCCAGGGCAGCGGCCGCCAGGATGTAATTGGTCGCGGCCAGATGCTTCACCTGTTGACCAAAAGTACGTACTCCCTTGAATTCGCCATCGCTGGGTGCAAAGCCGTATTTGTCGGCAGGCATCGCGTCCGCGGCTGACACGATGGGGTTCTCAACTTGCTGCAGAAAAATCTGTAGCGCGTGCTTTTCCCGCAGGGAATCAAGGGGCGCGACCTTGGAATCAGCGGGCGGTTGCGCCCCCGCTGTGCAGCTAAACAACATCAGAAGTAGTGGTGCGAGTATCCATTTCAAGGTGTTCATAGATCTCCTTTCAAGCGCTGGGTGGTACCCAGCGCTCTTCAAAGACCGTACGACTTAAAGCTGACTTTAAGGCAAGGTCTTGTTTGTAAAACTTTTGTCAAGCGGGGGTGCGAACCAAGATGGGGTGCTCTAAAATGCGCCTATGTCCACATTGACCATTTCCGGCGTAGCACGCCAGATTGGGCTGCAACCGTCTGCGATCCGGTACTACGAGCAGATCGGACTGCTGCCTCCCGCCCAGCGAATGAGCGGGCAGAGACGCTATGACACCACCGTCCTCTACCGGTTGGCCATCATCCAGCGGGCGCGACAGCTGGGTTTCACGCTGGACGAAGTTCGACAATTGTTCTTCGGATTTCGCAATCCCACCCGGGCGTCGGAACGCTGGCGCACGCTCTCTGCGAAGAAACTCACAGAACTTGACCGTCTGGCGGATGCGATCCGGACCATGCAGCGATTGCTCCGGAAGATGATGCGGCGGTGCCACTGTGAGACTTTCGATCAATGCGGCAGGGGGATATTTCGCAGTGACTGCGAGAATGCCGGGATTAAGTCTGCCTGCAACACCGCCAAAGGGAGATGTGGGTAGGAACTTTCGTTCCGCACTGAATTTGACAATCCCGATTCGGCATGTTTACTATCAGCGAATGATGTGGGGTCTGAACCAGAAGAGCTGTCCGTGTTGCTGCCTGTGTTGTTGCGGCTGCGCGGCCGTGTCTTCTGGCGTGAGGTTGCTGACCTAAAACTTTCTTAGTATCGGCATATTTTCAAACCCACCGCCAGATCAAGCTGGCGGTGGGTTTTTCTTTTTATGGCGAAAACTGACAACGAGACCAAAGCCGAACGAGTTGAGCGCCTGAAGCGGGAAAAGAATCCGTTTGCGGGGCTCGAAGAAATCAGGCGTTTCGCGCGCCAGGGCTTCGACTCCATACCACCGGATTGGCTGGGCACGTATTTCCGCTGGTGGGGTGTTTACACACAAGGAGATGGAGCGGGCGTGGTGGGCGGGAAAGGCGGCGAAGGCAAGGCTCTGCCCTGCTTCATGGTTCGCATCCGGATTGCGAACGGCCTGCTTACCTCCTATCAGCTGCGAACGATCGCTGACCTGACGCGGCGCTACGCACGCGGAATCGCCGACATCACCGTACGGCAGAACATCCAGCTGCACTGGGTAACGATCGACGCGCTGCCCGAAATCCTGGAAGCGCTCTGGCGATGCGGCCTGAATACCCTGGGCGCCTGCGGCGACGTCACCCGCAACATCACGGGATGCCCCGTAGCCGGGGTGGACGCAGACGAGATTTGCGATGCCTCTGCGCTGGCGCTTGAGGCCAGCAACCTGTTCGTGGGCAATGCAGAGTTCTACAACCTGCCCCGCAAGTTCAAGATCGCGATTAGCGGCTGCCGGGTGTGGTGCGCCTATCCGGAGATTAACGATGTCGGGCTGACGGCGGTCCACCGAACACTCAATGGACATCCGGAGGCTGGCTTCTCCTTGCGCGTGGGTGGCGGCCTCTCTACCGAACCGCATTTCGCCACTCGTCTGAATGCCTTCGTGCGCTGGCACCAGGTTCTGCCCGTGCTGAAGGGCGTGGCGGAATTGTTCCGCGAATCCCATGTGCTGCGACAGCATCGCGAGCGGGCACGTCTGAAATTCCTTTTCCTGCGACATGGCTGGACTGCCGAAGATTTCCAGAAAGAACTCGAGCGCCGCGTCGGGTTCAAGTTCGAACCGGGGGTCGAGGAGCCCATCCCGGACGATGTCTTCCGCGACCACGTTGGCATCCACGCGCAAAAACAGGATGGGTACTGCTACGTAGGGGCTTCGGTGCTGCGCGGCCGGATAACCGCCGACCAGATGCACGCAGCTGCAGATCTGGCCGACCGCTTCGCCCAAGGCGAGTTGCGAACCACCAACATGCAGAACCTGCTGATCGTGAACGTGCCCCAGGCAAGCGGTCAGGAGTTGGCCCAGGAACTAGAAGCGATCGGCCTTCGCGTAGGTGGGTCTCCCTTCGCACGGGGTGTGGTCGCTTGCAGTGGGTCCGAGTTCTGCAAACTCGCCATCACCGAAACCAAGAGCTTCTCGCGCTGGCTGGTGGAGGAACTCGACGAGCGGTTGCCCGGGTTTGCACAACACCTACGGCTGCACGTGACCGGCTGCCCGAATAGTTGCGGCCAGCACTGGATCGCCGACGTAGGAATCGAAGGCAAGAAGATCAAGGTCGGCGACCAGATGCTCGACGCCTACTACTTTTGTCTGGGAGGCGGTGTGGGATTGCACCAGTCCCTGGCGCGCCCGGTGGGGTATCGCTGCCTGGCCAGTGAAGTGCCGGACGCGATTGAGCGGCTGCTGCGACGGTATCTGGATCTGAGTTTGCCGGGTGAAAACCTGCGCCAGTTCTTTGTCCGCTACAGCGATACGGAGTTGCGAGCCTTCCTGGCAGGAGGAGCCGTGGAAGCGACTGCGCGAGACGTCCCCACTGGACTGATGCCGCACGGGATTGAAGGTTGAGGACAAGGAGAAATTGCAGTGCCAGAGCTGTTTCCGGCGTTTCTAAAACTCGAAGGGCGCGTGGTGCTGGTGGTGGGCGCGGGCCGGGTGGGTGAGCCCAAGATCGCGGGTTTGCTTGGCACCGGGGCACGGATATGCGTGGTGGCACTCGAAGCGAGCCCGACCACGCTGGAATGGGCCGCATCCGGCAGCATCGTGCTCCACCAGCGGGCATTTGTCCCCGCGGATCTGGATGGCGTGTTCCTGGTGGTGGTCGCGAGCGGGTCGCGGGAACTGAACCAGTGCGTGTTTGGCGAAGCGCGCCGCCGCGGAGTGCTCTGCAACGTGGTCGACTTTCCGGAGCAGTGTGACTTCTTCTATCCGGCGGTGGTGCGACGCGGCGACTTGCAGATTGCGGTTTCAACCGGAGGACAGAGCCCGTTTCTGGCCCAGCGCATCCGCCAGCAGTTGGAACGGCAGTTTGGGCCGGATTACGCACTCTGGGTCAAAGAACTGGGCAAGACTCGGCGCCGGATCCTGGCAAGCAACCTTGCTCCGGGACGCAAACGCGAACTCCTGCAGTCGTTGGCAAGTACGGAGGCCTTCGAGTCTGCCGTTGCGACCGAGGAAAGAACTACGAAAGGAGTTGGAGTTTCATGAAAGGCAAAGTGTTCCTGGTGGGCGCCGGGCCGGGCGATCCCGAGTTGCTCACGTTGAAGGCGGCACGCCTGCTGAAGAGTGCAGACGCGGTGCTTCACGATGACCTGGTCGGTGCTGGGATACTCCAACTGGCTGCTCCTCATGCGCAACTGCATAGCGTCGGAAAGCGCTGCGGGAAAAAGAACATCCGACAAAAAGAAATCAACTTTCTGATGGTGAACCTGGCTGCGTCGGGGCTTCGGGTGGTGCGCCTCAAGGGCGGAGACCCGCTGGTGTTTGGGCGTGTCGCCGAGGAGATTACTGC
The DNA here is from genome assembly GCA_020073665.1 of Terriglobia bacterium. Lineage (GTDB taxonomy): Bacteria > Acidobacteriota > Terriglobia > Terriglobales > Acidobacteriaceae > JAIQEU01. The sequence continues at coordinate 17,199 of JAIQEU010000014.1, read as the reverse complement.
GCTCCGAGAAGCCGACATCGAGTTTGAAATTGTCCCTGGCATTACCGCCGCCCTCGGGGCAGCCGCTACTGCGCAAATTCCGCTGACCGACCGTCGTGCCGCTCACGCTGTGGTGTTTCTGGCCGGCCAACATGCCGCCGAACCAAACCCGACCAACTGGCAGGCGCTGGTTTCGCTGGGAGCCACCGTCGTGATCTACATGCCCGGCTACCGGTACGGAGAGATTTCCGGCAAGCTGCAAGCCGCCGGGCTAGCTGGCGATACCCCTTGTGCCGTGATTTCGCGGGCAACAACCAGCGAAGAACAGGTGTTTTCAACCAGCCTGGAGGATCTGCAGAATGCCCCGCAACTTCCGGCGCCAATCTTGCTTGTGATCGGTGAGGTGTCGCGGCAGGCGGGCTGTCACGTAACCCTGCAGGGGGACCTCTTAGGGCAGAGCTTGAATTCGATCCATTCAGTCGTGGATGAGGAGCAGAGAGCATGAACGCAGAAGTAGAGAAGATCCATCAGTTGGCCGAGCGGTGGACTGCCGAGGACGTCTTGCGTTGGGCATTTGCCACGTTCCAGCAGCACGTCGAAATCGCTTCGGGGTTCGGGGTCGAAGGCGTGGTGCTGATTGACATCGCCGCGCGTTTGCAGCCGGGCCTGCGCGTGTTCACCCTCGACACCGACTTCCTGTTTCCCGAAACCTATGCCCTCATGGAAGGGATTGAAAAACGCTATGGCATCACGGTGGAACGGCTGCGATCGGCACTCACGCCCGAGGAACAGGAACAGCAGTACGGGGCAGCACTTTGGAGTCGATCCCCGGACGTTTGCTGCAACCTCAGGAAGGTGGAGCCGCTGCGGAACAAACTGTCGCAACTGAGCGCCTGGATCACCAGTATCCGCCGTGATCAGACCTCGTTCCGGGCGGCTGCGCGCAAGGTGGAGTGGGATGAGAGATTCCACCTGGTGAAGATCAATCCCCTGGCTGACTGGACCTCGGAGAGGATCTGGCGCTACGTCCGCGAGCACAACGTTCTCTACAATCCCCTGCACGATCAGGACTACCCCAGCATTGGCTGCACGCACTGCACCCGGCGGGTTCTGCCCGGAGAAGACCCACGGGCCGGACGATGGTCAGGCTTCAACAAGACGGAGTGCGGCTTACACGGGCCGGCGCAGGTCAACCACGTGGTGACCGAAATCAAGGCTGCACGATTGGAAGAATGATGCGGGCCGCCAGTCTACTCAAGAACGTCCGCGGACTGCGAAGTTGGCCAGGCGATTGGCTTCCGCGTTGCGCTCACGCGGTACGTGAGAGATGGAGAAATCAAGGGAACGGGCTAACTTGCGGCAGACAAAGTTCAGCGAGTAGAGGCGGGGGCTGCGGCAGTTGTACTCGCCGCTCATTTGCTTGACCACCACCTGGGAATCGGAATAAACGTGCAGCGTTTTGGCCTTCAAAGCCAACGCATATTGCAGGGCTTCCAGCAGCGCGACGTACTCCGCAACGTTATTGTCCTGGTGGCCGATCCACTTGGCGATGCGAATTTTTCCGTCCTCAGAACCGCTGATGACCACTCCAATGCCCGAGGGCCCGGGATTTCCCAGAGAACCACCGTCTACGTAGGCCACCAGATTCGACATCGGCATTTGTCTTCCTACAACATGCGCTGAGAGGTTTCTGACGTCAAGATCAATCTTTGGTTCGTTTTGCACTTTTTCTCGATCTTTGGTCACTGTGCAAGTTTCTGTGGAAAACACGGATGAATTAAGGTTGCATTCTGGTAATAGGCGAGGATGGAATGGGTTGCAACTTTCACGATGCACAGCTTTGCGTTATACAGTTGCACCAATAAATGTCGTTGACATATTTCAATCCGGTGTTAGGGTAGCTTCCGTCGACGGCTGAAAGGTTTGGCACAAATAAAATTTGCCAGACTGAAGTAGGCTGAGTGATCAGCTCGGCGGGGCAACCCGGTGAGCAACCAGACCTGAAAAAACCGACGGCTCTGCGAGGGGCAGTTGGGGTTTGGGACTGCGAAAGCAGTGGTCGCATCAAAGGGCTGTGACGGTGCATGCATCCACGCTGTTGGCTCCCTCGCAGGAGCTGGCGGCTAGAGCATAACCAATGTCACGGCCTTTTTAATTTGTACCCAGCATTCTTCCCTTCCCAACCGCAGCTTCCCAGGAATTCTCCCAAGGAACATGGGCCGAGTGGGTTCTCTACGACCCGACATCGCGGCAAATGTGCCGGCGCTACCCTTCCATCGTCGACACATCCCCGGCTCACGGCAACCCGAGTGCAGTGATGGGGATTAACACTGAGATGTTCGAACGCAAAAAGGCCAGGCGCCGTGCGCCCGGCCTCGAATCTTGGCAGCGTACTGTGCGATGTTCGCCGCACCCGACACCGTGGCAAGACCGGGGGGCGGGGGCCCACCCGACCGCCGGCGAGACACCGGCGTTACCTGGCTACGACTCCTCGCTCTCCTTCAGCTTGGCGATTACGCCGAAATCTTCGAGCGTGGTGGTGTCTCCCTTCACGTCTCCATTGGTGGCCAACTCGCGCAGCAGGCGGCGCATGATCTTGCCGCTGCGCGTCTTGGGCAACGTGTCGGTGAAGCGGATGTCATCCGGCCGGGCCAGGGCGCCGATTTCCTTGGCCACCCATTTCCGAAGTTCTTCTTTCAGTTCGGGTGTGGGCTGGTGGCCGTGTTCCAGAGTGACGAAAGCCGAAATCGCCTGCCCCTTGAGGTCGTCCGGACGTCCGACTACCGCGGCCTCGGCGACTTTGTCGTGCGCCACCAACGCAGACTCCACTTCCATGGTGCTTAAGCGGTGTCCGGAAACATTGATGACATCATCGACCCGGCCCATGATCCAGAAGTAGCCGTCCTTGTCTTTGCGGGCGCCGTCGCCAGTGAAGTAGGTACCTGGAATTTGCGACCAGTACTGGCGTACGTAACGCTCGGGGTCGCCGTAAATGGTACGCAGCATCCCCGGCCATGGCTGCTTGATGACGAGGAAACCGCCAGAACCTTCGGGGACGGGCGTGCCGTCCATGGTCACAACTTCCGGCACAATGCCCGGGAAGGGCCGCGTGGCTGAGCCGGGCTTGGTGGCAACAGCCCCGGGAATCGGCGTGATCATGATTTGCCCGGTTTCGGTCTGCCACCACGTATCGACGATGGGGCACTTGTCGTGACCAATGGTTTTGCGGTACCACATCCAGGCTTCCGGATTAATCGGCTCGCCCACCGTGCCCAGCAGACGCAGGCTGTCGAGGCGATGCTTGTTGGGCCACTCGTCACCCCACTTGAGGAAGGTGCGGATGGCGGTTGGCGCGGTGTAGAAGACGCTGACCTGGTGCCGGTCGATGATGCTCCAGAACCGGTCCTGCTCGGGGAAGTTGGGCGCACCTTCATACATCAGGCTGGTAGCGCCGTTCTGCAGCGGTCCATAGACGATGTAGCTGTGTCCCGTGACCCAGCCGATATCGGCGGTGCACCAGTAAGTGTCTTCCTCCTTCAGATCGAATACCCACTTGCAGGTCAGGTAAGTGGACACCGAATATCCACCGGTGGTGTGCACCACGCCTTTCGGCTTGCCGGTGGTTCCCGAGGTATAGAGGATGTAGAGGGGATGCTCGGCGTCGAGCGGCTCAGCCGGGCATTGGTCGGAGGCCGTCGCCATCACTTCGTGCCACCAGTGATCGCGCCCGGCCTGGAAGTTGATCGGCGTCCCGGTACGTTTGTACACGACGACGTGCTTCACCGACGGACAGGACTTGAGCGCCTCATCCACAGCGGGAAACAGTTTGACTTCCGAGCCGCGGCGATAGGAACCATCCTGCGTAACCACCGCTACCGCCTGCGAATCGTGAATGCGATCCACCAGGGCGTTCGAGGAGAAGCCTCCGAACACTACCGTGTGAGGCGCGCCAATACGAGCACAGGCGAGCATGGCAATGGGCAGCTCAGGGGTCATACCCATGTAGATAGCTACGCGGTCCCCCTTCTTCACACCGAGGGATTTGAGCACGTTGGCGAACTTCTGCACCTCACGATGCAGCTGCTGGTAAGTAAGAATGCGGACCTCGCCTGGCTCGCTCTCCCAGATGAGTGCGGCTTTGTTCTTGCGCCAGGTCTGGACGTGGCGGTCGAGGCAGTTGTACGAAAGGTTGATCTGGCCACCCACGAACCACTTGGCCCAAGGCACATTCCAGTCCAGCACCTTGTCCCACTTCTTGAACCAGTGGAGTTCTTCGGCAATCCTGCCCCAGAACTTCTCCGGTTGCTCGACCGACTCGCGGTAAATCCGGTCGTATTCTTCCAAACTCTGGATGTGGGCCTGTTGGCGGAACTCTTCCGGACATTCGAACTTGCGATGCTCGTCCAGGATGGAATCAATATTGTTGGATGGAGTGGTCATAGATATTGTCTGCGCCATAGCTTACCTCAGCCTCGTTAGGTTATGAAGATTTCACAATTAAGCCGCCGCGGAATAATTCTTTCCCGCGCTGGCCGTCGACGGCGTCGCCGGACGCCTCGCCAGCAGTTCGAGAAAGAAAGCTACTGCCGAAAGCACCGCTGCGGTATAGAACGCCGCCTGGTAGTTGTTGAATTTGTCGAACAGCTGTCCGGCGATGCGCGGGCCGATGATTCCAGCCACTCCCCATGCGGTGAACAGCAGCCCGTAGTTGATGCCGGCGTTTCTGGTTCCCCAGAAGTCGGAGGTCGTGGAAGCATTCACCGACAGCTGCGTGCCGTAGCACCAGTAGACGACGAACACCATGGCGTAGAGCAGGGTCACGTTGGTTCCGGCGAGGTAGAGCAAAGGCATGGCAAAGATGGAGATGGCAATCATCAGGCGCAGCACATTCAGCCGGCCCAAGGCGTCGGAGAGCCATCCGGAGAGGATCCGTCCGCCGGCATTGCCGACGGCAGCGACCACCAAGGTCATGGTGGCCAGCAAGTCGCTGGCAATTCCCTGGCTCTTGGCAAATGGCACCAGCTGGCTAATCACCATCAACCCCGCCGAAGCGCCCAGGGCGTAGGCCACCCACATGAAGTAGAAGGTCGGAGTACGGAGCACTTGTCCTGGCGTGAATTCATAAGTTGTGGCTGCAGCCTTGGCGGTTGCCGGAGCTGGGGTCCAGCCAGCCGGACGGTACCCGGTTGGAGGATTCTTCAGGAGGTAAGACCCGACCAGGGTCATGACAAAGAACAGGCCACCCAGAATCATGAAGGTGGCTCGCCAGCCGTAGCTGGGAATGAGAACCTTGCTGGCCAGCGGACCGAAGATGGCGGAACCACCGCCATAGCCGCCGACCGCGAGGCCCACGGCCAAGCCGCGCTTATCAGGAAACCATTTGGCCATCACGGGGATCGGGGTGGCATATCCGAAGCCATTCCCTAGGCCGCCGATGACGCCGAAGCAAACGTATAGCCAGGTCAAGCTCTGTGTATAAGCGCATAGAAAGAAGCCGAGGCTGACCAGAACTCCGCCGGTGACCGAAACCCAGAAAGGCCCGAACTTGTCCTGCAGGCGTCCAGCAGCGATAAAGGTGAGAGCAAATACTGCCACCGCGATGGTAAATGCGGCGGAGGTTTGGGAGCGGGTCCACTGGAATTCCTTTTCCAGCGGCGCCACAAACACGCTCCAGGCGTACAGCGTGCCCAGGGCCATGTTCATCGAGAGTCCGCCGACCACTCGCCACCAGCGATTCACGTAGTGTGGCACGGCCGGAGAACTTTCAACTCTGTCGATCTTCGGGACCTCAAGCGTAGTTGCCATAAAGAATCTCCTTGTCAATGCCTACACCGCCTTTCGCCGGCCTCAGGCGCGGCGAAGCGCGGGTAGTGCCTCGCAATCAGAACGTAAAAATGGGCCCGGATTCGAAGCGCAGGTCGTGCCACGACGCAGCATCTTTGCCCATCCACAGGGGCGCAGGCAGACCGCCGGTGGCGCGGGTGCGGTAGTACGACTCCTCAAAGCCAAAGCTGACTAGGTTGTTGAGCTTGTAATAAAGCGTTGCAGCCGCCAGGTCACTCTTGTTGCGAGTGTTGCCGGCCAGGGTACTGCCGGTCTGTCCCTGCAACTTGGCAGCGGCATAGAGGCTGCGGACGTCGCGGGTCAGGGCTTCATCGAAGGAGTAGTGCAGGTAGAAGGTCCAGCCCGCGTTGCGTCCAGCGGGTTCCGCCTTGGCGATGCGTGAGAGTGGGATCCCCAGGTTGATGAACCCGCCCTTGGTGCGAATGGGCCGCTGCGGGGCCACGATGGGATTGCCGTTGGCGTCGTACCCGAAAGCCACGACCGAGGAGCCGTCGAGCGAACTGGCAGTAGCACAAGGCGCAGCTACCGTGCACGTGAGATGTGAGATGTCGTTGAAATTGGAATACAACTCTCCCACAAAGAAGAACCGCAAGTCGGCGCCGCTATAGGCCTTCGCCGTCAAGGTAAACCAACGTGTGGGAAGTTGGATTTCGGTGCTCACTCCCCAGCGATTGCTGGTCAGATTAGTCCCCTGAGGGAACGCTGACTTGAAAGCCGTCGGTACGTCGGAGGCCTTCACCATGGCCTTGCGTTCGCCCTGCACAAAGCTCACGATGAACTGGGCCGGCGAGACTCCCTTGGCAGGATCAAGTTGCCACTGGGTAACGACGCGCCCTTGCACCTCCGGCCTCCCGGAGTCGGTTCCCTGCCGCTCGCCCATCCCCAATTGCCCGCCCAGGTCGGTGGGCGTGTTGCCATAGGCCGGCAGCACCAGGGCAAACTCCGGCTGCACCCGCACCTGGTACGAGCCGCCAAAGTTGTACCCATAGCCGAAGCGGGCCTGAGGAGCGCGTTCGTAGAGGGTTCCGAAACCGAGACCAAGGCCCGTGGTTTCGAACAGGTTGGGCAAGGTCGAGGAGCCAAATGGCGTCCAGTCCTGACCGAACAGGGCGAAGGCGCTGGACTTGTCAGAGAGGATGCGATCCAGGCGCACCCATCCCAAACGAATCGAGGGCATGCTGGAACGGATGCTGGAAATATTGCGGTTCAACACCCGGGTGTAGTCGCCTTCGAAATCGGCTTCAATGCGGCCCGTAAGGGCCATCTTGGGCGAGAGGTCAGGCCATTCGAAATTGGCGCCCACCCGCAAGGAGCGGGCTTTGGCGCGAAATTCCGCGCCGGTACCAGGCCCGGTGTCGCTGTAGAACCCGGGCAGTGGCATATCAGTCCCCAGCGGCGACGATGAATCGTGAATCACGCTGGACTTGAACATGCCGTACAGCTTGAGCTTGGCGCCCGAGCCCAGTTTGATGTCGGGTATCAGACCATTGGGTTTCGAGGGTTCAAGCTGAAGCGCGCGAACCGGAGCGATGGCGGGAATGAACGTAGGGGCTTCCGGTTTGGCAGCTGCGGCTTTTTGCGGTTCGACCGCCGCCGGCACCATCCCGGTAGTCGATGCTACCAGGGTCGGGGAAACTTGCGCCGAGGCAGGCGCAAGTTTGGTGAACTCCTCGGTCGAGATTACCCCTTTGTCGCGTAACAGCATCAACAGACACTCATGCTGCTGGGCAGGTGCGGCCCGGCTGATGGCCTGGCCTTCTTCGGCCGTTAGCACACCCTTTTCAATCAGTACCTGTACCAGCGGATCAGCAGCCAGGGCAGCGTCTGCCGCCAGCGAAAATTGCGAGAGAAGTATGAAAGTAGAGATGAGGACCAGAACAACCGCACAAAATGAGTAATGACGTGCCACGGAAGGAACCTCCGCTATTGGATTAGGACTTTGGCCTGCCAACGCCGAGCATCCCCGACTTACGGACCAAATCAGGAATGCAACTGTGGGCATCGGTGCGGGGATTTTCTGCCCTACCGAACGTTAGATCAGTGACCGCAATCACGGTTAGGTGTCCAGTTATCACCTTGGAAGGGATTTCCACAGCTGCGCCGACGTGCCAGAAGCGCAAGCGCACAGCGCGGACGAAGGTTGTTGGCTAGGGCAGGACGCCAATCGCACGGTACAAGTCGGACGAGTTATACACCACGCCGTCCTTCACCACGGTCTTCACCCGGCGAACATCGCTGATGTGGGTAACGGGATCACCCTCAATCAGGATGACATCCGCCAATTTTCCGGTGGCGATGGTACCCAGTTCCTGATCGCGCTTCATCACTCGGGCAGCGCCCAGCGTGGCCAACTGCAACACCTTGGGCGCAGGAATGCCGGCCTGAACGTAGAGCTCCAGTTCGCGGTGCAGGGCGAAGCCGCCCAGGGAATCGGTTCCGGCGACGATCGGGACTCCGGAATCGTATAGCGCCTTGGTCATCTTCAGCATCTGGTGAAACGCATCCTGATAGCGCTGGTCCATGCCTGCGGGAACTTCCAAGCCGCCGTAAAGGAAACCGCGGCGAATCTGGGCGGGCATACGGTCGGCCACCGTGGCATAGGCCGCTGACATCTTGCCCGGCCGATCAGTGAACAGGCCTTCGAAGACATTCAACGTTGGGTCGAGCACCGTATGGTGATCCTTCAAAAGCTGAATGAAAGCCTGCACTCGGGGAGAGGCTGGATCGACATCGGCGCCACGTGCCCCGACCTCGGTGAAACGGGCAGGGCCGCGCGTATCCTGCACCTGGTCGAACATGAAATTCAGGAAAATGAAATTCATGTGCTGGATTTCATCGGCGCCATCACGCACAAACTGTTCCGCGGTCATGAAGGCGGGGACGTGTCCGCTGACTCGCATGCCGTGGGCATGTGCCATGGCCGCAATTTTGGGGACGAGTTCGGGCTTGATCGAGCTATAGATTTTTATCTGTACATAGCCCAGCTTGGCGTAGCGATCGATGTCGTCTTTGGCTTCCTGCTCAGAATCGGCAAACACCTTGGTGGGCCCGGCGAAGGGGCCGCGGCCGTCGAGGAATCCGGCTTTCAGCACCCGCGGACCAATTTCGGTGCCCTGGTCGAACCGACTCTGCATGGCCGCCAGTTGGTCGATGTCGTTAGCCAGATCGCGGACGCTGGTGACGCCCGCGGCCATGTTCAGAAGACCATCGTTGGGAGCCAGGTGAACGTGCATGTCCCAGAGACCCGGCATCAGGAACTTGCCACCGGCATCAATGATTTCAGCGCCGGGCGGTACCTGCACTTTGCCGTCTTCGCCCACGTCCACGATCCGGTTGCCGCGGATCACGACGGTGACGTGCGAACGGACGGCTGCGGCGTCGGAGTCAAACAGGTTGGCGTGGACGAAGGCCAGTGGGCCCGCCGGCATGTGCGCCAGAGTACTCGCCAGGTCGGCAGCGCGATGGTTCGCAATCTCGTCCTGCGCCTTGGTAAGCGCATCCGCAGTCGATTCCCACCCCTCCCGGATCACCACAAACCAGCCCGAGATGAAACCGAAGAATCGGCCATCCTGATCGAGCCAGATGGGGTCGGGAGTGAAATCCAGCCCACTAACGGCGTATTGCACGACGGTGCGCGATTGCCCGTTGGCCTCGATCTTCAATTCTCCACGCTTCTGGATGGAAGCTTCGCCCTCGGGAAGCAGGCGAAGTTTTCCCCCTGCGGCCAACAAGGCCTGAGCCAGCAGCCCGCCCTCTTCCGGGACGCCGGAGATGCTCACGTAGAACGCTTTGTCGGATACTGCCTTGCTGCCTTGCTCCGCCCGGTTCTTCCACGCAGCTTTTCCCTGATCGAGCGAGAAATGCTCTTCTACTGGGGCCTTGTCATAGTCATTGCCCGTGGTGTCGATTCTAGCCGGGATCTGGTTGCTGTCGAGGATCAGATGCTCGGTAATCTTGGGGCCGCGGCCGCGGTCGTTAAACTCGTAATAGAGCTGCAGGCTGCCGTCAGGATTGCGCTGTGAAGTCTCAAAGCCAGCCTTGTTGCCTGCCAGGATGAGGGTGTAGCGGGTCACGCCAGCGTCTGCGGGCGTGGCAGTCTGAGCATGAACGGCAGAGAGCGCGAACAGCAACAGCACGAGTTTTTTCACGAGATTCCTCGACTGGGATTCTGACGCCGCTGAATGACCGCGGATAGCAAACCGGTGGGCAATAATTTACACCAATTGGGCGAAGAGCGGCGGAACTCGGAAACAACGCGAGTCAGGACCCCTCAGGAGTCCAGAAACTTGTGCTGGTGCCTGGCTTCGGGAAGCGGGCAGGTGTCGAACTTTCCGAAGATGCGGTACCGATGCCGCGCGACCAGGTTATAACCCCAATCCCGAACTCCGATGGGCAGCGCCCGCAGAGGCAACGCGGCCGCTGTCCAGATTCCGCCCAGTTCCCTTAACACGGAAATGGCAGCCTCGGAACGCGCGCTCAACCGTTCGCCGGGCAGTTCATGATCGGTTACCAGGTAAACCGTATCCAGATTTCCCGGGTGAATTCCGTGCCGGCGAAGGATCGCAGCGGCAAAATCACTCTGCAGCGAGGCGAAGCGGAAGCGGTCGTGTCTGTCGCGTCCTAAGACGAACTGCACGCTGCGGTTGCACAAGCCGCAGACGCCGTCGTAAAGGAGGATCGGATGGGTCACGGGTAGCAGGTCGCTCCCCCATGCTAACGGATCATCCCCCTTTCCTGGCCCAAATTCCCATTGTGATACTTGTCACAACCTTATGTGACCCACGTTCCCGACGACCCCTCCCCGGAACGCGCATCCTTCTATAGGAAGGTGGGCCACAGGCCCGCTGGGGTGGAAATCCATCCCTACCCGTGTGAGTAGTACCGAAGGATGATCATGAAACGCAAATTCAAGACTCTGGATGCCAATGAAGCGGTGGCCAATGTGGCCTATCGCTTGAATGAGGTTATCGCCATTTATCCCATCACACCGTCCTCCACCATGGGCGAGTGGGCGGACCAGTGGGCGTCCGAGGGGGTGCCCAATATCTGGGGCACCATTCCGCACGTCATAGAAATGCAGAGTGAAGGCGGCGCCTCGGGGGCGGTGCATGGGGCATTGCAGACCGGTTCGCTGGCGACCACGTTCACTGCCTCGCAGGGCCTTCTGCTGATGATTCCCAACATGAACAAGATTGCCGGTGAGCTTACCTCGGCGGTGTTTCATGTGTCGGCGCGCACTGTGGCCACCCACGCGCTTTCGATTTTTGGCGACCACAGCGACGTCATGTTGTGCCGGACCACCGGCTGGGCCATGCTGTGCTCGAATTCGGTGCAGGAGGCGATGGACCTGGCGCTGATCGCTCATGCCGCCACCCTCGAAACCCGCATTCCCTTCCTGCATTTCTTTGACGGTTTCCGTACCTCGCATGAGGTCAACAAGATCGAAATGGTCAGTGAAGACGATATGCGCGAAATGATCGGCATGGATCGCGTCTTCGAGCACCGCCAGCGGGCGCTGTCGCCCGACCATCCGGTACTGCGCGGCAGCGCGCAGAACCCCGACGTGTTCTTCCAGGTCCGCGAAACCATCAATCCTTATTACGACGCCTGTCCCGACAAAGTCCAGACCGTGATGAACAAGTTCTCGGAAGTGACCGGGCGGTCCTATCGCCTGTTCGACTACGTTGGCGCCCCCGATGCTGACCGGGTACTGGTGATGATGGGCTCAGGCGCGGAGGCGGCCCACGAAACTGTCGAACACCTCAATGCCCGCGGCGAGAAGTTGGGACTGGTGAAGGTCAGGCTGTACCGTCCTTTCTCGGTGAAACACCTGTTGGAGGTTCTGCCCACGAGCGTGCGCCAGATCGCGGTGCTCGATCGCACCAAGGAAGCGGGCGCGGTGGGCGAACCGCTGTATCTTGACGTGGTGAACGCGCTGCAGGAAGGCATACGGCAAGGCTACGGAAAACTGAAAACCATGCCGCTGGTGGTGGGCGGACGCTACGGCCTGTCGTCGAAAGAATTCACGCCGGCGATGGTCAAATCGGTCTATGACAACTTGAAACTGGAGCAGCCGAAGGCCCACTTTACGGTGGGCATCCAGGACGATGTCACCCACACCAGCCTGCCCTACGACGCAGAATTTTCCACCGAACCCGACGCCGTGGTGCGGGCCATGTTCTACGGCCTGGGTGCGGATGGAACCGTGGGCGCGAACAAGAACTCCATCAAGATCATCGGCGAAAACACCGACAACTACGGCCAAGGCTATTTCGTCTACGATTCCAAGAAATCGGGTGCGGTCACGGTGTCTCACCTGCGTTTCGGGCCGCAGCCGATTCGTTCCAGTTACCTGGTATCGAAAGCCAACTTCATTGCTTGTCACCAGTGGATTTTTCTGGAGCGCTACGACATGCTGAGCGCGCTGGTGCCGGGCGGAACTTTCCTGCTCAACAGTCCTTTCGGCGCTGAGGAAACCTGGGACCATCTGCCCCGCCCGGTGCAGCAACAGATTATTGCCAAGAAAGCCAAACTTTACGTGATAGACGCCTACCAGGTGGCGCGTGACACCGGCATGGGCAGCCGCATGAACACCATTCTGCAGGTCTGCTTTTTCGCCATCTCAAAAGTGCTGCCGCGTGACGAGGCCATCGAAGCCATTCGCGAATCCATCCGCGACACCTATGGACGGAAGGGCGAAGAGATCGTCCAGAAGAACATGAAGGCGGTGGATGAGACCCTGGCTCACCTGTTCGAAGTGAAAATCCCTGAGCGGGCCGCCAGCACCATCGAGATGCCCCCACCGTTCTCGCCCTCGGCGCCAGCGTTCGAACGCGATGTGCTCGGGACCATCTACGCCGGTAAGGGCGACACGTTGCCGGTGAGCGCCTTCCCCGTGGATGGCACCTTCCCCACCGGAACGGCGAAATGGGAAAAGCGCAACCTGGCGCTTGAAATCCCCGCCTGGGACACCAAGACCTGCATCCAGTGCGGCAAGTGCGCCATGGTCTGCCCGCATGCCGTGATTCGCATCAAGGTGTACGACTCGAAGTGTCTGGACGGCGCGCCCGCGACCTTCAAGACCACCGACGCCCGCGACAAAGAGTGGCAGGGGCTGAAGTACACCATCCAGGTTGCACCGGAAGACTGTACTGGGTGCGGAGTGTGCGTGGACATCTGCCCGGCCAAGAACAAGACGGAAACGCGGCTGAAAGCCATCAACATGGTGCCGCAGCCGCCGCTGCGCTATCCCGAGCGCGACAACTGGGAATTCTTCCTCAAGATACCGGAACTGGATCGCCGCAAGATCAAGCCCGGCAACATTCGCCAGCAGCAGGTACAGGAGCCGTTGTTCGAATTTTCCGGCGCCTGCTCGGGATGCGGCGAGACTCCGTATCTCAAGCTGCTCTCACAACTGTTCGGCGACCGCGCGGTGATCGCCAACGCGACCGGGTGCTCTTCCATTTATGGAGGCAACCTGCCCACGACCCCGTGGACCAAGGACGCTGCCGGACGCGGCCCTGCCTGGTCGAATTCGCTGTTTGAAGACAACGCCGAATTTGGACTGGGCTTCCGGTTGTCGATTGACAAGCAGACCGAATTCGCCCACGAACTGGTGCGGCGGCTAGTGGGATCTATCGGCGAAGAGTTAGCCCAGGCGCTTCTGACATCTCCACAAAAAGACGAGGCCGATATTTACGAACAGCGCCAACGCGTGGCGCTGCTGAAAGAAAAGCTGCAACCTCTCAATTCCCTCGACGCCAGGCAGTTGTTGGCGCTGGCCGACATGCTGGTGAAGAAGAGCGTTTGGATAGTGGGTGGAGACGGTTGGGCCTACGACATCGGCTTCGGCGGGCTTGACCACGTGCTGGCCAGCGGTCGCAACGTCAACCTGCTGGTGCTCGACACCGAAGTCTATTCCAACACCGGCGGGCAGGCGTCAAAGTCCACTCCGCGCGCGGCGGTGGCCAAGTTCGCCGCCGGCGGCAAGCCGGGACCCAAGAAGGACTTGGGCCTGATGGCCATAAACTACGGCCACGTGTACGTGGCCAGCGTGGCCATGGGTGCAAGAATATAAAAAGAATATTGAGTTTCATAAAGGCGATGTTACGAATTATAATTTTTTGAGCCGGGCTATTAAAAAAATCCGACCGGATGTCATCGTTCATTTTGGTCAATGTCCCTCAGCGCCTTATTCTATGATGAACCAGGAAAAATGTGTGTGGGTTCAGCAAAATAACCTGGTCGGTACTTTGAACCTGGTTTATGCAGTGAAAGAATTTGCACCGAATGCCCATATTGTAAAATTGGGCACGATGGGAGAGTATGGCACTCCGAATATTGATATTCCTGAAGGATTTTTTGAGATTGAATACCATGGACGAAAAGACCGTTTGCCATTTCCACGACAGGCCAATAGCTGGTATCATTTATCCAAGGTGCATGATTCAAATAACTTACAATTTGCTTGCAAGAACTATGGCATACGATGCACCGACATCATGCAGGGAATTGTTTTTGGATTTCATCCCCAAGCGCATGTTTCAGTACACGAATTGAATACCCGGCTGGATTTTGATGAAGCTTTTGGAACGATCATCAACCGGTTTTGTTGCCAGGCAGTAATTGGTTATCCACTTACCAGTTATGGAAAAGGCACACAGATCCGTTCATTCCTGCCGCTTTCCGATTCGATGAAATGTATTCAACTGGTTATTCAAAACCCTCCTGCAGCCGGCGAGTACCGGGTCATGAATCAATATGCTAATGTATATTCTATCAACAATCTTGCTATGAAAGTGGCTGATGTGTGCAAGGAACTTGGAATTAATGTAAAAGTTTCGCCGATAAAAAATCCCAGGAAGGAAAAAGAGAAACATTATTACAACCCTCATAATGAGAATTTGAAAAAACTCGGATATCACCCCTCTGCTGATTTTGATGAAGCGATCAGAAAAATGATCTTGCGGCTGCTGCCATATCAAAAGCGGATCATGAAATATAGATCTATATTGAATCCAACCATTCAATGGTAATTGGAAGATTTGTTTGTGATTCGTAAATCTATCCGAAATTCCATATCTTGAATTTTTACAGTAGAGCATTTTTCTTCAGGTATGGAGTTGCGGAAATATATAGTAAGAAATTTCATTGCACGGGTTTGCTTTTTAGGCTCCACGTTCCTGCTCAATATCTTTTTCTCACGGTTGTTAGGCGCTTCCGGCAGCGGCGCATTTTATTATGCTATCAATAATTTTTCGATCATCACACTCATCGCCAGTGGTAGCCTCGAATCGGGGATGACTTATTTTTTGTCTAAAAAAGAGATCAGGGAGAATGAACTGGTCACTATTACTTTGATATGGTCAGTGATCGCCGGCGCTTTGAGTGCGGTACTTATCTTTTTTTACTATAATGATTTTTTCCCTTCCTCGGCTTATACTTCAATAAGCTATTCATTTCTTTTTATAGCCGGAAATTTATTGACAACCTATTTCTCCGGTTTGTTCTTTGCAAAAAAAGAATTTCTCTTGCCGCAACTGATCCCTGCGATTGTGAATATTACTATTTTGATTTTTTGTGGCGCATTGTCCATTTCAAAAGATCAAAACAATATTAGCTTCATAGTCGGGATTTATTTTGCAGGATTTATTGTAAGCGGGATAGTACTGGGCATTTTTTTTCATCGCAAATATTCTTTGCTTTTTTTATTTCAGAGGATTCCTTTTCATTCCTTTAAAAAACTGTTTCGATATTCATCTTTTGCATTGATCACAAACATCGTTGCGTTCCTGGCATATCGTATTGATTACTGGATCTTAAAAAGTTTTCCTTCTGCTGTCGTCACAGATGGTGCAATAGGAAATTATATCCAGGTGTCTAAATTGGTGCAGCTATTTTTATTTGCGCCTACTATCATTGCCACGATCGTTTTCCCGGCATCTGCATCTGCCTCAGGCGAGGACTCCGGTTTCAATAGCTCATTCAAAAAAATGGCTCGCCAGGTTTTGCTACTGAATATTCTTGCATGTGCTGTAATTATCGTCGCAGGCAATTGGTTGTTTGTGTTTGTTTACGGGGAGAGCTTTTCAATGATGTATAAATGCTTTGTGTTTTCTGTACCGGCAATTCTTTCGATCACTATTGTTCGGATTGTTGCTTCATATTTTGCAGGCACCAACAGGATCCGGTATAATTTTTTTGGAAGCCTGATCGCATTGATAGTTGTAGCGGCGCTTAATTTCTGGCTCATACCTTTGATGGGTATTAACGGCTCAGCATTGGCAGACAGCGCCGGTTATATGGCATACATGATTTTTTTATTGAGTCTTTTAAAACACAAGGGATAAAAGTTTCAGATGAAAAATATTTTATGGCTGACAGAGTGGTGGCCGAATGAACTGGAACCTTTTAGTGGGGATGGTATCGAGCGTCGTGCAAAAGCAGCATCGTTGTATAATAATATTGTCGTCATTTTCATAAAAAAAAATCCATCACTTCGGTTTGGAAAAGTAAAATGGGAAGAAAGAATTTATAATGATAATCTCAGGGCATGGATATATTATTATCCGTCTATAGGCCGGTTCAGCCGGTTTCTGGATATGATTTACAGTAACTATTGGTTTATTCGTTTACACAGAAGAGGCCTTAGAACATTCAAAAAAAAATATGGCAAGCCGCATGGAGTTCAGGTAAATGTATCAATGAAAGTCGGCATCATTGCACTTATTTGGCGATGGTTTCGCAGGATGAAGTATATCATAGTAGAGGGATGGAGTCTTTTTCTTCCGGAAGCAAAGCCGGCGTTAAAAGATAAAAGCTGGTTCTTCCGGATGATGACGAAAAAAATTTTAAAGAATGCAACATTACTGGTTACTGTGTCTGATCATCTTGGAGAAATAATCAGTAAGAACGTTGTGAGAATTCCATTTAAAGTTATTCCGAGTGTAGTGGATAAAACGATTTTTTTACCTTCAACAGCAATTCCAAAACATGAAATTTTCCGCTTTATTCACATATCCACACTTGACAATGCAAAAAATATCAAAGAAATTTTGCTGGCATTGAAACAGGTTTTGACAATGAATTACCGGGCTGAGTTAATCGTACATGCGCCGCTAAATAAAGAATTGAACGACCTTATTCAAACTTTGCAACTTGAAAAAAATGTGATATTGAAAGGCGAAGTAATGCAAAAGGAATTGGCAGAATCGATTCGTTCAAGTGATGCATTGATCTTATTTTCACTTTATGAAACATTTGGTAATGTGGTGATCGAAGCGCAGGCTTGTGGAGTACCGGTTATCACCAGCAATTATCCTACTTTTATATCGCTTAGACGTACTATCTGGGCGGTTTGGCCGAAGTCGTTCTTGA
>JAIQEU010000040.1 GCA_020073665.1 Terriglobia bacterium | reverse complement strand
CAAGCAGATGAACGCCAACGTGAAAACTGCGGGCAAGACCCTGGAACTCCTGCGGCCACTTCCGAAGACGTTGATGGACGCAATGGTAAAGCCGACTGGTGAGCACAAGCGCGCGGGCAAGCCAGCTCGTCGCGGGAAGAAGCCGGCAGCGGGTGGGAAGAAGAAGGAAGCGGCGGCAGCGGCCGCCGCCTGACAGTGGAACGAGGTAGAGCTGTCATCCTGAGCGAAGTGTGGCTTGTGCGAAAAGCGGGCCATACGAAGTCGAGGGATCCCTGCACAATCGAGTGCTCAGACCGCCTGAGGTCATTGTCTGCGAACAGCCTACTTCGGGCATTGTGAAACAGCACGGGGAAAACCCGAGGCCGGCGCTGAGGTACGCGAACACAAGGTCTTTCGACTCCGCAACCACTTCGCTTAGCGAAGTGGTCGCCCCGCTCAGGATGACAAGTTAGTCCCAATTGACCATCTGAGGAACCCCGGTTCGATGGTTCGACTGCGACGTCGACGAATCTCGGCTGCCGCAGGATTCTGCGTTTGAACGTCTAGATCATTACGAGGCGGGCCACAAGGGGGAAAACAATGGAAAACGCGCTCGGTTTAGTGATGACAGGCGGGGGTGCTCGCGGTGCTTATCAAGTCGGTATTCTTAAACGCATTGGCGAGATAAAACGCGTCCAAACGCACGGCAATCCTTTTCCTATCATAGGAGGCTCTTCCGCTGGAGCGATTAATGGTGCTGCCCTTGCCGTGGGTAGCGACGATTTTGCCTTGGCGACCAAAGTTCTCGCACGGGTTTGGTCGGATCTCAGACCTTCCGATATCTTTCGCTGTGATGTCTTATCACAGGCCCATAATTCCCTTACCTGGATATTAGATCTCTCCTTTGGAGGAATTTTTGGAGGAGGCAACGCCCGATCTTTATTAGATGCGACTCCTTTGAGGCACTTTCTCAACACACACCTCCATTGCGACCGAATCCACGACAATATCAAGCGCGGGCATCTCTATGCACTCGCCATTTCCACAACTAACTTTAACTCAGGGGAAAGTTATCTCTTCATTCAGGGAAAAAAAGGCCATCCGATGTGGAACCGGGTCCGGCTGGTGACAGTTGCGACAAGGATCACTGTCGACCACATTTGCGCGTCGGCTGCTATTCCTTTGATCTTCCAGCCTGTACGACTAAAAATCGCGCGGCGATCAGCTTTTTTCGGTGATGGCTGTGTGCGCCTTCAACAACCTCTCAGCCCGGTCATCCGCCTGGGGGCAGAGAAGGTTTTCGCGATCGGTGTCCGCTGCGAGAATCTCGAACATCAAAAAGAGCCCACGGATGAGAGAGATCCTTCGCTAGCGCAAGTCATGGGAGTTCTCTTTAATGTGATGTTCCTGGACCATCTTGCTACTGACATCGAGCACCTTGAACGGTTGAATCAGCGGCTCAGCAATGGGCACATCATTCAACCTGGCATTGAAGGATATGAGGAGATGCGGCCTTTGACATCATTGCTCATCACGCCTTCGGTCGATTTGTCACGACTGGCAGCGCAACACCAGAGCGACATACCTTATCTTATCCAGTACTTTGTAAACAGTTTGGGACGAGATGCGGCTTCGTGTGCGGATCTGATGAGTTACTTACTGTTCGCCTCCAAGTACACCCGTGCTCTCATTGAGATTGGTTACGATGACGCCAGCCAGCGAATCGATGAGATTGAGAGTTTTCTCTATTCTTCTGATGATGGGGCCACCGAAAACCCTCCGGCCAGCGCAATTGGAACAAGCAAGTCGCGACAGGCTGGCTCGTTGGCGAAACGGGCCGAACTCGGAAAGGTCCCGCGCGGGTAATCCCTCTGGAGGGATTTCTTCGATAAACAGAGAAAGCAATCGTCCGCTTCGTTCCATTCCGCCGTGAATGGGGCTTCATTGTGACGCCTCGCATGAGGGCCCCGGCACGGTCTCCCTTAGGGAAGGGACATCATCATCCCGACCGTCACGTTGAAGTGTATTCTCCATCACCGAAGGACGGTACTCAGCGAAACAGACTTGTATATGTAAGAAGATGCGATGGGACGCTGATGGTGGCGAAGTGCGCTAACCCGTCGTGTTCCGCCTCGTTCCGCTATCTCACAGGTGGCGCAGGGCAGCCAGAATTTTTTCCTGATTGTTTACGATGACATGCAGGGTCTCTTGATTCTTCTTGATCTCCTCCTGATTTTTCAGGATCAAGTCTTGGTTTTTAAGAATCGTCATTTGATTGGAGAGTAGTACTTCCGTTTCTGAGAGGACTGCGGTTGGTGACATTGGGGAACCTCCTCGGTGAATTTCGACTCGAATAAACCGGATTCCTAAGCCCAACAAGATTCCGTGACGGAAATCACTGTCAACAGTACTTGCTCATGCTGGGCTCAGCGGAGCGGAGGAGTGATCGTTGATGTAAACAGGCGTTTACACTCATTGACCCCTTGGGCCGGGAGGGGTTTTGAGTGTAATGGCGATATTTCAACAGTCGCCCCCAGGGAATGGCCGGCTACACCAACGTAGGGTCCTGAGAATCAGCGCTTTAGAGTTTTTACATTTCCTTGACACCCGGAAGTGCGATAAGTGACATCTTTAAGGTACGTAGCGCCCCGCGGGTACGAGCGGTGTCTTTTGCTACTGCCCAGCGCAGACGGTGGTGGATGTATATGTACCGCGTGCTTGCCATAGCGTCTCTTTTGGCGGCTACGGTTTTCCCGTCACCCCTTGAAGGGCAGATGCGGGCCATACAGCGCCCGAGTGGCCCGGTACGAATCAGCCCAGGCCGGCATTTTGGGGCGGGACAACTGCCTCCCGATCGGTTCGGGACGATCAGGCCGCGCCCGTTTGGTCGTCGAGCCTTGTTTGTGGGGCCCGCGGCATTTCGTCACCCCTTGCGCTTTCACTTTTTGTTCAGAAACTCTTGTTTCACCAATCCTTTCGTCGGCCCATTCTCTTGCCGGCAGTTCTTCTTCCGCAATCGCTTCCTCTTCTCTCAACCTGTGTTCTTGCCCTATCCGTTCGATGCAGCCCAATACTACCAAGCCGCTGAACAGATTCCGGCGCCGTTAGCGGATCGAGACAGTGATCTGGCCCGAGTGATCGACCAACTGCGAGACCAGGTTGAGCGGATGCAGGCAGAGCAAGTGGCACGCGAACAAACGCGACAGGCGCCGCTCGCGCCTCCACCGTCTGTTGAAGAGAAAACACCAAACACGGTTCTGGTCTTTCGTGATGGTCATCGGAGCGAAGTGCAGAACTTTGCCATCGTCGGCCAGACGCTCTGGGTATTCACAGAACAACGAGCACGGAAGACGTTGGTTTCCGATCTCGATGTGGAAGCCACAACGAAGGTGAATGCGGATCGTGGTGTCGGGTTCCAGCTCCCATAACGAAGATTCGTGTGGACGCACTTATCGGGCCGGAAAAAAGGAGGTCAATCATGGAACTCTCGTGCACAACAATTCTGCGCCCTTCTCGCATCCTGGCGATTGCATTGACCCTGGGCTGCATTTCGTGTGGGGATTGTATCCGCAGGCCGGCTCTTAGCGCCATTTCTCCGACCAGCGTTTTGGCTGGCAGTTCTGGACCCCAGTTGAAAATTAACGGAGACGACTTCCAGCGAAACTCAAAGGTGGAATGGAACGGCAGTGTTCGTCCCACCACGTTCGTGAGCAGCCATCAGCTGATTGCAACTATCTCCACCTCAGATGTTGCGATGCCCGGATTGGCGCAGGTCTCCGTTTTCAGCCCGCCGCAGGCCCAGCCAATAACGTTCATGACAGGCCCCCCCTCCCCAGGGGGAGGCTCCGTGAACGTCGATTGTGCCGGAGGAACCTCCAACAGTCTAAATTTCACCATCAGCCCATGACGGCGGAGCATTTCGATTCGGCTTTGGATGTGGACGACTGGCAGATCAGCGAGCGGGTAGTGGCTCTGAAGAGCGAGGTCGCCGGCCTCCGGCGCGCCGAGGAGGTCTATACAAAGAAGCGCCAGCATACTCCGAACCAAGCCCTTGAACACGTCAAGCGTATGGAGCCGGGGCAGGAAATTCTGGACGAATTGACCGCTCTGGCCAACAGAAAACGTCCGTCAAGCCGGTAGACGCCAGCGGAGCGACCACAGGCCCTCATCAATTCTCAATGAGTGTAATAGAGATTTTTCGCCAACAATCGAGCGACTACACGCCCGTTTACAACACTGATCATTTCCGCGTGGCCCGTCATCCGTCTACAAATCTCTCCAGTTCGAGAAAGCGCATTAGGTGGTGCGGAGTCCTTGGTGCCGGGATGATCAATGGCATTATTATCGTCAATTCAGTGCTAGAGTTTGAAAGACACGGCCCGCCAGCTAGGGTCTGGCGGGAACCGGGGCACTGGCCGCAGACTTCTCCAAGGGTTTGGTGATGCCCGCAAAAATGTCCACCGGTATGGGGAAAACTACCGTGGTGTTTTTTTCCACTCCGATTTCAGTCAGGGTCTGCAAGTAACGAAGCTGCACGCTGACCGGTTCCGTGGCCAAGAGCTTGGCGGCATCGACCAACCGCTGTGCCGCCGAGAACTCGCCCTCAGCGTGGATGATCTTCGCACGCTTCTCGCGCTCCGCTTCTGCTTGCTTGGCTATGGCTCGCAGCATGGACTCCGGCAAGTCCACCTGCTTAACCTCCACATTCGCCACTTTCACACCCCACGGGGCCGTGTGCGTATCGAGAATGGATTGCAGGCGCATGTTGATCTTTTCCCGGCGGGCCAGCAATTCGTCCAACTCCACCTCGCCCAAGACTGAGCGCAGCGTAGTCTGCGCGTACTGCGAAGTCTGGTGGATGTAGTTGGAAACCTCGACCACGGCGTGGTTCGGATCAATGACGCGCAAAAAGATCACTGCGTTTACCTTCAGCGTGACGTTGTCGCGGGTGATGATGTCCTGCGGTGGTACCTCGAGTGCTTCCTGGCGCAGCGAAATCCGTACCATACGGTCGACCGGCACAAACACCAAGATGATTCCCGGTCCCTTGGCATTCGGCAGTAGCCGCCCCAGGCGGAAGATCACGCCACGTTCGTACTCGCGCAGGATCTTAATCGAGCTGAGAACATACAAAACGACAATGA
Source organism: Terriglobia bacterium (assembly GCA_020073665.1). GTDB lineage: Bacteria > Acidobacteriota > Terriglobia > Terriglobales > Acidobacteriaceae > JAIQEU01. The sequence continues at coordinate 3,869 of JAIQEU010000040.1, read as the reverse complement.
TTGCAGCAACAGCAGGAATGGAAATCATTGGCGACCTCCGGCAACGCGGCAAAGAAGGGTCTATTGCAGGTGTGGCAGAAGAAGTCCTAGTAGGGCATGGACCTGGCCCTCCTGCACCACGAGCCAATTGTAGACCCCGCTTGGACGCCGTTCAACGTGAGCAACGAGATTCTGTAGGTGGCCTGATTTCGCGGCTCGATCCGGAATAGCAGGCAGAAGCCCTCAAGCGTGCCCACTGTGGAAACCACGAAGACGCGTTTACACTCAGAACCCGGTTGTTGGTGAAATGGCGATGTTACGCCAACTGACTGACAATCCAGTTTCGCTTTGACCACCCTACCGAGATGTTACGATTCCAAAACATGTGGTCTTGGAGACGAAAGAAGCCAATTCCTGAAGGGTTCCCAGAGGGGTTCAAGGTTCAGCGTATCGGTATCAGCGCGGCGATTGCGGTTTCCGAGCTACCCGCTGGCGACATCGCGAAATTCTTTCGTGAACATCCTGAGATTGCCGGGGCATTGCTGGGCGAATCGTATGACAAGCGATTTACCCCTTCGTCGTTCATTGAGGAGAAAGGCAATCTATTCAGGGTGGGTTGGTTCACGAGGAATGCAAAGTACCAGTGCGTTCAGGAGTTCTCCACTTTGGCAGATGCGGCCACTGATTATCTGCTGTTCTCGCTCGGCAAAGGTCGCTGGACGCTGCAGAAGTGAGCTGCGGGGTTCAATGAGTGTAATGGCGATGTTTCAACACTCACCCATTCGTTAAGTTTTCAAGGGAAAAACAAAACTGCGACCTGCTGAGATTGCTTCCGAGTTGCCGACCATCTGCCCTGAATCGTCGGAGTCCGCTGCGCACCCCGTCAATCTCGCGAAGGGGTCCTCGCCCGTCTAGTAGTGCTGCTGCTTTGCCAGGCTTGAAAAACGGCACTAACGAATGACGAAACTAAGGGGTGATCTTGTACACAACTCCGCAGCCGAAAACCAGGCAGCCACCCGGCAGGCCACCATAGTTCGTTGCGCCATACAGATTGCCTGCGTTGTCCACGACCACGCCGCCAACGGGATTGCCTCCATCCACCCCGCCGGTGAACTTGTACAGGATGGAAAAAATCCAACCATTTTGAGCTGGCGTGAGCTTGAAAACCAAGCCACAGCCATAGGCGTTGGCACATCCCGCGAGGCCGCCGTTTCCGGAGGTTCCGTAGAGATTCCCCGCCGCATCAGACGTCAACCCGCTATGGTTGCCACCATCATTGGGACCGAAGGTATAGAGTACGGTCTGTATCCAGGCGGAAGTGGTGTGAGTCAGCTTGAACACCACGCCGCTCGCAGTTCCGTACAGATTTCCGGCCGCGTCCAAGATCAGGTCACCACTCCCGAACAGGTGTGCGATCGTTTTCAGGGTCCATGTTCCGTCGCGATTGGGGGAGACTTGGAAGAGGCCTTCATCCGGTCCACTGTCGTTCATACCGTAAAGATTGTGAGCGCGGTCGATCGCCACCGCTGTGATCGGACCTCCCTGTCCTTGGAAATCATGCAAGGTGCGGTGATTCCACCCGCCGTTCTGGTTGGGCACTAACTCGAAAACGGTGCCAAGTCCGCCCGCAACCGGGTTTCCCAGCGTAGTGCCGAACAAGCGCCCCGCTCTGTCCAACGTCACCTTGGCACTCGGATAACTGTCGGCATGTGAAAAATTGCGGATTCTCGTAAAGTCCCAAGTTCCCGCAGAAGGGCTCAACTGGTAGACGACTCCCCAACTTTGAGGACCGCCTCCGTAGCTGGTTGTGCCGTAGAGATTGCCCGCAGCGTCGACCGTCACACCGGCCAACGGATAAGCCCCGTCACGACATGCAGGAGCGTCGACGCAGAAGCCATGTATCGTGGTTTTCGTCCAGCCGCCGCCGGACGGCGTCAGTTGGAAGACCGTACCGTAACCATTCGGACCAAAGCTGTTTGTCGTGCCATAAAGATTGCCTTGGTTGTCGAAAGCCAGGCCGGCTTGGGGCCATCCTCCATCGGTCCCTCCGGTGAACGTGTACAGAACTTCCTCGGTTGCCTGCGCGGAGGCGTTCGTTGCAATGCCCAAGCAGAGGAACAGTATGTATAGAACGCTAAGTATCGAAGTCCGAGTGGTGGTCATAACACCTCGCAGAGGAGAGGCGGGACTTGGTTATCGAGCAGAGTACTTGCGCCACAAAACGGCAATGAGGCCCGTCCCTAGCAACACCAAAGTCGTGGGTTCAGGCACAGGCGTCTGATACCGGAAATCATACGTTTCGGTTACCCCGTTCAGCGTCACCGACAACGTGCCGGGGGTCACCTTGTAGTAGTGTAGTGGCACAACCCCGCCAGAACCCTCAATACAGCCTGTCGGATCATTGCATACATCTGTAAACGGTCCAGTTGTTAGCTGAAAACCTGGAAGGTTGAGCGTGGCCGAAAACACAACAGTTCCGATCGGCCCGAACAAGGTCCCGAAAAACAAGTATTGTATGCCGCTGAACACTACAGTGGGGGCAAGCAATGGGTCCAACCCTGGCCCTAGAGGCACGGAAACATTACCGAAATCTTGAGCTGCGCTGGTGCTAAAAGTAATCGAATCCGCGAAGGAGGGTAGGACCGTAATCAGCAGAACGGCCGCGAGCATTTGGCATTTCATAATCTCCTCCACTCGTCGCTGCTAGACAGGATTCCTACTTTGCCTCACGCTTCGCAGCATTATGCTCTGCTCTTCTTCGGGAAAGCAAATCACCATGGAGTTCTCGGGCAACTGTTGTTAACAGGCGATTACACTCATTGACCCCTGGGCCGGGGGGGTTGAGTGTAATGGCGATTTTTCACCAACCATCCTGCTGAAACGCAGCCAGCCCCGCAGCATTCATTGACTTGGCCCGCGTTCCAGACCTAAGATTTCAGCCCAATATTGGGGACAACGTTGTACTGCAAGGTGTTGTCGTTGGTGTGTTTTTTCAAGGGCTTCAACTCCAAATAATTTCGAGCGTAAACTGTGGCCATGCCCCTAGGAGACAGATTGGAACGGCGTGCGGTTGAAGCACTAGCTGGCCGCCGCGCAGAGCTCGAGCGCTTGGAGGTTTTTGCCTTAGGAGATGAACCGCTAGTGATGCATATTCAGGGCATCCCGGGCATAGGAAAAACTCACCTACTGAATGCGCTGGCGGCAAGTATCGGCGGAAAGGGCGTTTTCGTTGTGCGGATGGACGCCCGCTGGTGCGAGCCTTCCCCGGCGGCCTTGTGTCGAGCGATCTGCAGGGAAATCGGTGCCTCGGAGTCCGAAGATTCCGCGGTCGTGGCGACCAGTCTGTCGGACGGGGCCAAGCGAACTCTCCTGGTGCTCGACAGTTACGAATCTTTCCGTCTGCTTGACTCTTGGCTAAGGCAGGTTTTTCTGCCCTCGCTCGGCGACAGTGTGCGCACAATCCTGTCCAGTCGCGAGCCACCCCGGCCAGCGTGGCGTATTGCCCCGGCGTGGCGAGGCCTGTTTGATTCCATGCTCCTGGAAACATTTTCTCCCGAAGTGGCTTTAGAGTATCTGACCTCTGAGGGTGTGCCGGAGAGCAGCGCTCGGGAGTTGAATCGGGTTGCGCGCGGGCATCCGTTGGCACTTTCCCTGGGATTGGCACTCTACTTTGCGGGCGGGCAGGTGCGTGGGAGCGCGGCTACTCGTCATCAGGTACTGGAGCATATGGCGGCGCTCTTTCTGGAGGATGCCGATTCGGGAACCATACAGGTCGTACAGGCCGCCTGCCTGGTCCGAACAGCCACCGCGCCGCTACTGGCGGCCATGCTGCCGCATATCCCGGCCGATGAGGCACTGGATCGACTGCGTGCGCTGCCATTTGTCAGCGT
>JAIQEU010000057.1 GCA_020073665.1 Terriglobia bacterium | reverse complement strand
GCGGCCTGTCGCTCGTGGTGAGTCCGCCTCACGGCAAGCTGGACGGTAGCACGCTTGGCCGGTATCAAATCTTCCCAGCCTGATACGCTAGGCTGCTTTGGCCCTGACCTCTTTGGGCGCCGTGATTCGGCTCAATGCCATCCATATGTCCCGAGGATCAGCGGCATTATGTCGAATCAGGTCGGCAATGCCCACGATCCCCCGGACGTGATTGTCCTGATCGACCACCGGGAGTCGACGAATCTGATGTTCCGCCATCCTTGCCAGGATCTCCCGGATGTCCATTTCCGGGGTGCAGGTGACCAGATCGGTCGCCATGCAGTCCTCAACCGTGGTCAAGGTCGGATCGTGCGTTTCCCCTAACGCCGCGAGACACAGGTCGCGGTCGGTGACCACGCCGATAAGCTTTCGTGTCCACAGATCGTCGATGACCAGCAGAAATCCGATATCAAACTCTCGCAGCATGCGTACCGCGTTCATTGCGCTAGTCGTGCGAATGCAACAGACCGGATCGTGTGTCATGACTTCGCTGACTCGCATGAATCCACCTCCTTGCCAGGCCGCGTTATCCCGGCCTGATTTTCTTCTACTCCTCTGCGGGGAGGATTGCAGTGATTCACCTGCCTTTTGGGGGAAATGAAAAGGCGACGGGATTTCCGTCGCCTTCTAGCCGGCCGCTCGATCATATTTGCATACGCGTTAACGATCACGCTTGTCGGACAGTGTCACTGCACAGTCACCGAACAATCGTTTGTTCCCTCATCGAACCCAGGCTTAACGACGCTAACATTGAACCCATACCCCTGGATCGCGGGAGCGGGTGATCGCCAGACGGTACGGAACGAGCCATCCGCCGCCGTGGTACCGACAACAGTGATACCTCCAGATGAGGTGAAAATACCCGCACCAGCATCCACTTTGACGTTCGCGGAGGACACAGGAGTGTTCTGCGATGACGTCGCCTGGATGAGAAGCTCCGTTGCGCCTCCCGGGGATATCACCATCGGGTTTAATACGCAACGAACCTCGATCGCGCCCCCAATCTCCACTACAGGAGGGGGCAGCTCGCTCTCCGGTGTGGATGCAGGCCTAACTGGATTGGACGAAGGTGCAACCGGGGTAGATGGGGTTACAACTGGAGTGGTTGGCACATTCCTCTCGCGGTGTAGTTCCTTCCACCACCAGGGCGAGGTGCCGCCGACTGCGAGTGCAATCACGACCGCAACGATGATCTGCGGCAGAACGGATGACCGAGGTGTCTCGTTGGCCATACTTGCCCCTTGTTGTTCCCAGTAGGGGGCGATCCCGAGTGTTGCCCTTCGGCGACTCCGAGCCTAGTTTGGTTCTACTCCCCTTCGCGGCACTTTTGCAGTGATGTCGCCCCTGCCTTCTTGCGAAATTAAAAAAGGCCGCTGGGGAGGGCGGCCGTCTCGGGCTTATCTTTCAACTTGAGTCGGCAGCGTTGCAGCCGTCCCGTTTCAGGAAGCCTGCGTGAAGCTTTTGTAAAGCCATCGTTCCCCGATAGGCAAGTGGGACTACTATTTGAGAGGCGAACCGCGCCGCGGAGTTATCAGATGAGCAGCAATTTCGACACCTATCGGCTTTACTACTACACGGCCCCGCAGTATTACTGGGGCGCGTTGGTGGACCTTATGAACAAGGGGACATGGGCAGGGAGATTGATGTTTATTCGGGAGGGGTTTCCCATCCCAGCGAACGCACCCCTTGGAGGAGTGCCGGTTTTAAACTACCCCATGAACCGCTTCGAAGACATCATGTCAATCTTGCGCTACGAAAAACCGCTCTATGTCATTTTGAACGAGGCTAACGGCATCGGTCATATTGCCACAAGTGACGAGCCAGTAGGAGAGTTAGAACCGGCAGCAGCATAGGAGAATGGACGACTGTGGCTTGTCACCCGCCTTTTTGGCGGGAGGTAGATGCTGCGCGAAAATGGATGTATGAACGTGCAGGTGGAGTGCTACGCCGGGCGCATCGCCGAGGAGCGGCCGGTGCGTTTCCGGCTCGAAGGGCATGAGTACATGGTCGAGGAGGTTCTCGACCAGTGGTACGGGCCGGAGCACGTATTTTTCAAGCTCCGCGCCGATGACGGCAACGTCTACATTCTGCGGCATGAGACTTCGGTACCTGACGGCGAGTGGGATCTTGTGTCGTTCCGGGAGTTCGGATGAGAAGCGTCGAAGAAAGTTTACAATCCTGCAACTTAAACCAAGTTGTCAACACAACCTGTTTCGTGCCCGTCAGGCAGCCTGCGCTTTTGCCGCCAGATCCTCTTTTATCCAAGAGCAGACCGAGAAGAATGTATCGAGGGCTTCTTTGTCCGCAAGAATGCGGAGCGGCAATTTCAATCCGTTAAATCCGTCAACATTGTTCAGATCAACGGTTGCGCCCTTGATCGGCTGCAGCCGTTTCAAGATCTCGGCCCGATTTTCCCTTTTGTCGAACGGGCTCGGGCTTTTGCCTCCCTGGTGAGGGGCGTTCCATGAGACCGTGCCCTTACCCGTCACGCCGAAGGGGTAAAATCCATTTTTGCCTTCAGGGTAATAGCAGAGGATGAAGCCGCCGCGCTGGCTTTGGCTCCATTCGATGGCGATATCGTTGTTCCCAGCCCAATCGATGATGTGCTGGGCCGCGATAACCTCTTCCTCCCCGTATTCTCTTAGCCGGTCTTTGAAAAGATCCCAAGTCCACAGCCTGCCTGAACTGCGCACCCCAACATCCTTTTTGACCTCCGCGCCGTAGAGCTTCGGGATGACGATCTCGTACTCCTCGTGGGTGTAGAATTCGATCTCCACTGCATAGATGTCGAATTGGCTGTTTTCATTCACGTAAGCGATGAGGTCCTTGAGTCGGTCCTCGAGCTTGTCCATGAGGACAACGAACTTGAGCTTGCCCTCCAAAAGATTCCGGCGCATCGCTTCAATGAGCGGGTCGACGCCTTCTTCTTCAAGCGAGAAAAATTCCGCGAGCTTGTCGCGGATCCTCATCTTCCATTCCTTCTCTGCTGTCTGGTCCAGGGTTGACAGCAGCTCGTCGAAGTCGGCGTGCCGCCAGAGCGACGCGCCGTAGTCTAGCGCCTGCGCTACCACCGTGCGCTTATCTGGGTTGCGGTAAAGTTTGGTCTCGACGATGTAGAGGTCGCCGTCCTTGTCCACGGCAAAAGCATCTATGGAACCAGATTCGGTTTGAAGCTCGCGGGCGACCACGAGCAGCCGCTTGTCTTCAACAGGAATGGCTTCCGGGTGATCGCAGATATAGTCCTGGAGATTCCGCTCATGCGTGAAGTCAGAACTATTCACGACCTGCGCCGAATGCGATCCCTTCTTAGAAACAATGATGGCCATGCGTCCGAGATTTCCACAATACCACCCACAAACGCAAGGGCGTACGTCACAGAAGATGACGAGAGCATGGCGGAGCGTAATAAGTCGAAGAAAGCGTACGATCCTGCGATTTACGACCAGAAGTAAAAGACGAGATCAACTCCGGACCCGTTGTCGAATAGCAAGCTCTTCAGCCGGTCGAATGATAACCGCTTCAATATCGGCCATGAGTTGGGGGGAATCCTCATACTGGAAGATCGGAAGCACCCACGAATATCTTTTGAAGTGTTCGAACATACCGTACTCGCTCGCACCGACTTGAATGATCGGTTGGACGGGCACCGATGGAAGGGTCGGAACTATCGCCGCGAGTTCCTGGGGGATGCTCCTAGCATCCGTAATGTCCGCGATTACAAATCGTGAGAGGTGTGCCAGAATCGACACCGTTTCCGTGATATCGCGACTTTCTGGCCCTTCGAAGTCAAACAGGACGGGAGAATAACCCAGCAGTCGCAGCTTCAGCTTGAGTTGGTCCAAGACAACCTTCCGATCAGGCGAGAACCTCCCCAGAATCAGCACTACTTTCGATGTGACTGTGTCGATTACGTCGCGTACTCGTTCGTTGTCTAACAAGAGATAAATAAACTGTGCAACCTCCAAATTATCGACGGTGATTATCGGTTGAGTTCGACGAGTAATCACAAGGTCCGTTTGCTTTGCGCCTTGTACCGATACATTCCAGGCCGAGATTCCGTAAATGTAAGAACCTGAAAGGTCGGAGTCGTTCAGGTTGCAGAAGACCAAATTCGCACCTTGAAGGGTCGCTTGACGGAGGTGAGATCCAGAGAGATCGGTATGCCAGAGATTCGCGCACCGTAGAGTTGCTTTTGGCAGGTGTGCATCTCTGAGATCGGCTTCGGCAAGATTCGCTCCCGTTAGATCGACCGCGGGCAACCTCGCCTTGGTAAGAGTCGCCCGACGCAGGTCAGCACCAGCCATTGCTGCCCTCCAGAACACACTTTCAGTTAAAACAGCGGAAAAAAGGTTAGCGTCCTCCAAAAACGCCTTGTCGAAACGTGCTCGTTGCGCAGAGGCACAAGTCAAGTCTGCCTTGCCCAGATTAGCACCATAAAAATCGAACCCATCGAGCTTTCTGCCAGCCAGGTCTGCACCGTAAAGATCAGGCGTAACGCGTCTCCCCTTCGGGCGGTGCTCCCGACGCCACGCATTCCACTTCCTCGCACCTTTTTTCAGAAGCGCTAAGTGCTCTTCGTTCGCCATCACAGAGTAGAGTAAATGAGTCTTCGTTCCAATGGAACGTGGCAGAAAGGTTACCAATCCTAGCGTTTTCCCGCTCGAGTCAGGAGCCCAAAGATCAAGAGAGCCGCAACCCATCCTGCCAACGGATTCGTGCTAAGATCGCGACCCGATGAAAGAATCGAAGGGAACGACGCAGGTCGGATACGTGAACCGCAACGGGCAGGTGGTGATTCGGAATACGGGATTACCCGGCACCGATTTTGGTTCTACGATCTATCAGCTTGCGTGCAGTGATTGCGGCGAGGTGTACGGCGCGAACAGCACGGATATTTTCGAGCGCAAGTGTCCGAAACATCAAAACGGCAAGCCGGGATTGCCGTTCAGGTGAGTTCTCAGTTCGCGGTCAGCGTTGAATCTTCTTACGGCACGGCGCTTTTATCACCGCACGATTTGCGAGTATTCAGTCGGTGAATTTGGGTAAGGAATAGTCTCAAAATCGAGCCAATCAGCCGCTGGTCCAGGAGTTGCTTTCGGCAACAACGACTTCGCGCGCTCCTGCCCCGTTGAGTGAAGACTCACTGGTTCTCCGTTACTTATCATGACTCCCCCGCGGATATCCACGTAGCTGTAGAGCGGCGTAAGTCGGGACCGACCCATGTAGAATTGAACGCCCGGGACAGAAGCCAGTGCGTAGACATTGGGGCGGCCCTCCGATCTGTCCATTATTCGCAATTGTTCGCTTGTGAGCAGTGTCACCCAACTGTATCGACTCCCGCGCTTCTTCGCGAGAGTTGCCGGTACGTAGCCCTTCTGCGTAGTTCTGCGCGCATACACAGCCTGTGCGCCGTCCAAGCGGCCGAAAATCACGGGGACATCCGAAAGTTCTTTATCGAGAAGTTGCCCCGGGCATGCGTTTGACCCGTATGCAAGGACCGCATAACGCTCAGTTGATGGAGCAAGATGAAAATGCTCCAAAAGTCGGTCCAATTTGCGGACCTTTAGTCGATAGATTCCTGTGCGAGTGAGCAGGAAAGAAAATCGTGGCCGGCGGCCAGGATAGGTGGATGAGGTGAATCGGTATCTACCAACCGGTAACGCCCGGATCGAATCGTTTTGACTCATGGGGGTCTCTGGCGACTCAGAATCCATACTTTTCCATTCGAAGCTTGAATGCTCGCTCGCCTCCTTCAGTCACAAGTGTGATTTCCTCCCTAATTCCTCCGTTATCGATGGCGCCAACAGCTTTGATCTGGCCTCCCGTCTGGTCACCGGCTTTCACATAGTCGCAACAGACCACGAGCTCAGCATCGCCGTTGACCACGAAGTTTGCGTTGTGGCTAGCAAATATGAGCTGGCGGCGGCTCTTTGCATTCCATATCTGACGTATGATGTCTGGACTCATTTTGCTGTCGACGTCGTCTTCCGGCTGGTCAATGACGAGCGGCGCTCCGGGCTGGTTCAATAGGACGGTGAGGAGTGCAGTCGCCTGCTGGCCCGCGGACGCGTCGGTGAACTCTATGTACTCGCTTGTGTCCTTGCCAGTGCAGTACTGAAAAACCGGATTGAACTCAAGCTCTGTGACGGACAACTCAAGCCATTTCGTGGACTCGAAGCCTGCGGCCAGCCTTTTTTTCTCGCTATCGATAAAGCCACACCCATCCATGACTGGCGTAGCTGGCAGCGGATCAGCTCCCGTTGTCTTATGGAGCGCTAGTTTTTCCAGATCGGCGAGGATTGCGTTCCACTCGGCCATGGGGTCCGTTGCGGTTAGGACACACTTGCAGAGATCGTCGATTTTCTGTTCCTTAATATTAAGACTCGCGAATGCAGTCTTGAATTTGTTTTTCAGAGACTCAACATCGAGACTCTTCTTTATGTCTGCTTTGATGAGTCCGTTGGAGAGGCCGGAGAATTGCTGGCACTGGTCATCGAGGGCTTGGATTTTACGGGCGTGAAGATCGTTCCATTCTGTTCTTAATCCATTGTAGGTTGTTTCGGGATTACCAAGAGCCGCGAGAGTATTACGGTTTGTCATCTGCAACTTCTTGAGTTCCGTGATTCTTTTTTCGACGTCCTGTATCTGCTTCAACTGTTGGTGGTTGACGTTTGCTTTTGCTTTTGCGGCCTCGTATTTCTTCTCAAATTCATTCTTAAGCTTCTCCCACTTCTTAACCTCGTCGTCTATCTCCTTTAGTGACGCGGTCTTGAAAAGGTCGACAAGCACCCCAATCTGCTTTTTAGTCTGTCCGAGCTTAGCGGCATACTTCCCCTGGATGCTTTTGAGGAGTGCTTTGTTCTGAATCTCGAGATCCTCATCCAGTTCCTCGGTCTCTTCGTCGAATTCGGCCTCGAGACCTTTCACTAGTTCTTGAACCCGAGACAATTCGTTTTTGAGGCTGTCGATGATGAGTTCTTCATTGTCGTAGTCAGTCTTCAGTTTGATGATCTCCTGATCGCCGGCCGACAGACCTTTGAGGGCCTTTCGTAGCTTGGCAAGTTGTTCAGTCAAGGAATTGATCTCGAGGTTGTACTTTGCTATTTCCGCTTCGACTTCTTTCTTGCGGATAACATTGCCATAAGCGGTCCTGATTTTCGCCTCAGTGGCGCGTATATCTGAACGGATCTGATCGAGGCTGTGCTTGATGGGCTGTTCAACGAAACGCTTGAGCTCTTCGATCCGTACGCCCACGCTACTCAACTGTTTCTGGCTGTAGGCCTGCACCGGAAAAAGATTCCTGACTTCTTGCTCGGTAGTCCGTACGAAATCTTCGTCACCGATCTTGAGGTGAATCTCCTGCGTTTTCGAGTTTCTCTTGATAATGTGCTTAACGTCGTTCAGCAGAAAGGTGACAATTACCTCGCCATCGACTTTCTGTAGTGTGTCGTCGATTAGCTTCTTCCGTCTCATCTGAACCGGCGCTATGTCTGAGTCCGGATCTACTGGCTGATCACACAAGCCCCAGCGCAGGTATTCAAGGATCGTGGACTTGCCGGTGCCCCGGCCGCCAATTACCGCATTGTACTGTTGGTTAAAGTCGACCCTAACCCGACCAAGAAACTTCGAATTCGAGACACTCATTGAGGTGATCCAGAGACTTGGCAGCTCGGGCTCGTCCTGCGAAAGACGGGACTCTTTAGCGAGACAGGCCTGTCTCAATGCTTCTGCGGTTGGTTCGGACCATTTAACCCACGTCGTATGTGTGCCGAGGTCGGAGTGATTGCGCTTCCGATTGTCGGAGGTCTGGAAGACGGCGATCGATTTGAAACCATAGTCCCTGTTCTCACCGCGCACTATAGAAAGATTGCCTTTACCGAACTTGGAGATAGGTCCGTCGGTGTAGCCGCCGACACACGGCATCGTCTTATAAAAATTCGCAAATCCAGAACGAAGGATCGTGCCATGACCAGTTTCGCTCACGTTAGGAAAAACGGTGAACCTGCCCTTGAAGTGTTTGTGACTGTTGAGCTTGTCGTAGAGATCGGACAGATCACCGACTACGTTCTGGGGGATCCGCTGTACCGTCGCGTGCTTCGAAGCGGTCGGCGGCGACGGGGTGATGGCGATGGAGGTCAATACGCTTTGTAAGAGATTCTCTGGAAACTCCGCATCGAGAATTAGTAACGCTTGGCAGTTCGGAGACGTCAGAGTCAGTTCGATGCCGGGGTAAACGATAAGCCGTTTCTCATCCGGAACTGGCTGTCCGGAAGCATCGAGTTCGTCATGTGCCGCCTTTTTGACGTAAGGAAAGGACGTGAAATCGTGATGGTCCGTGATCGCGATCGCGCTGAGGCCTTTCTGTCTGCACGCGAGGACCAGTTCTTCGGCATACGCCTTTCTCTCCGCTTCTGTGACCGCGTCTCCGCCGCTCCATCCAGCGTCGCGGGGAGTGTGGACCTGAAAATCACATTTGTAGAAGTGTGCGCCTTTATCCATAAGACATTCTTACTACTCTCACGGTACCAGCTACGCGGGTGGGGTCAAGGGTGCGTGTCGCGGAAAGACATGGGGGAAGGGAAAGTCCCGTATACCACAATTCGGCGGCCGGGACCGTAGGGATTGTGAGTTTGTTCGGATTTTGGAACAGATGGAGTTTGGCGGTCGGCATGGTGTCCATTTGGTGTCCACTAGCTAGTGATGAGAACGAGAGCCGAGAAGCAAACTTCTGTGATTTCCGTAGTGTCCATTTAGTGTCCAGTCTGTGTGGGTCTAGCGAGACGGGAGGGAATTGGAGAGATTTTAGAGACTCCGGCTATCCTCCTGTGGAGCATTGCTTTACGCGTTAAGTCGTGCGGGAACTATGATTTGGGAGGAACTGCCGACTAGAATTCGGCTTATAGGTCCGGCTGCCACAAGCTTTTGTTTTCAGCTACCTACAAACACCGGAGTCGATT
>JAIQEU010000028.1 GCA_020073665.1 Terriglobia bacterium | reverse complement strand
TTGCTGGCTTCTCATTCGGCGCCGCGGTGGGTCTTCGGGCGACCTGCCCGGACCACCGGGTGAAAGCCGTCATCGGCATGGGATTGCCGGTTACCGCCATCGACGAGCGAGTCTATGACTTTTCCTTTCTTCAGACCTGCGCCAAGCCGAAACTGTTCGTGAGCGGCACGCGCGACCAGTTCGGCCCCAGGCCGCAACTCGAGCGCCTCGTGGAAACCCTCCCCGAACCACGCAAGCTGGTGCGGATCGAAAGCGCTGACCATTTCTTCGAAGGCCGTCTGCGGGAGATGCGGGAAGCAATTGAAGAATGGATCAGGGGTTTGTAGCGCCGGCGTCCCGCCGGCCACCGGAAGCCAGAAGCTAGAGGCTATCCTTCTATAATCCTTCCCATGACCGCAACTCCCGACCGTGAGCGGCTTGCCGTCGAAATGCGTGTGACTGCCCGGCACCTGTTTGAGCACGCGCTGGCCGAAGCCAGCATCGACCGGGCCTTTCAGCGCAATGTGGATTGCGAGCGCGGGGTGCTGCGGGTCTGCGACGATCTTTACGATTTGAACTCATACAGCCGAGTGTTCGTGGTTGCCCTGGGCAAGGCCGCGCACGCCATGGTCAACGCGCTGGGAATGCAGGCGGGCGACCGGTTCGAAGGTATCGTCGCCAGCTCGGCCGAGCCTGCGTCGCAGATCAGGGGCTTCCGCTATTTCCTGGGTGGACATCCCACGCCGAACCAGGAATCAATTCGCGCCGCCGAAGCCATGCTGAAGTCGCTGTCGGCGCAGACGGCTGCCTCGCTGGTCATTTTTCTGCTCAGCGGTGGCGGTTCCTCCATCGCCGAAAAGCCTATCGATGACGAAATCTCTCTCGCCGATCTGATTGCGACCTATCGCGTGCTGGTCCTCTCCGGCGCGCCCATCGCTGAAATCAATGCCATCCGCAAACATCTGTCGGCGATCAAAGGAGGCAGGCTGGCGCGCGCCGCGCATTCCGCGCAGCAGGTGTCGCTGCTGGTTTCGGACGTTCCCGACAACACTCCCGACGCCCTGGCCTCGGGCCCCACCATGCCCGACTCCACCAGCGTGGAAGATTGCCAGGCGATTGCCGCCAAGTACGGCATGCTTGAGCAATTTCCGGCGTCAGTGCGGGAACTGTTTCAGCGCCGGGCACTGGAAGAAACCCCCAAGAGCGACGATCCCGCGTTCCATCGCGCCCGCTGGTGGCCGATCCTGTCGAATGCCTCATTGCTGGACGCCGCCAAGGCCGAAGCCCAACGCCAGGGGTTCGCGGTGGAGGTGGACAACAGTTGCGATGATTGGGACTACGTCCGCGCCGCCGACTACCTGCTGGACCGTGTGCGCGAGCTGCGCAAGAAATCAGAGCGCGTGTGCTTGATCTCCGGAGGGGAAGTGACGGTCAAGGTCACCAACGGAGGCACTGGCGGCCGCAACCAGCAGTTCGCGTTGGCCTGTGCTGGGAAAATTGCAGGGGAAAGCATCACGGTGCTCAGTGCGGGAACGGACGGAATCGACGGCAACAGTGCTGCTGCCGGTGCGGTTGCCGACGGTAGTACGCACGAACGCGCCAAGGCCCGCGGACTGGATTTGCAGGCGAGTCTGGCGGGGTTCAACGCGTATGCGTTTTTCAACGCCTTGGGCGATGCGGTGGTTACGGGACCTACCGGAAACAACCTGCGGGATTTGCGAGTTCTGCTAGGGTACTAGGCTAGTGGCTATAAGCTAGAAGCTGCATTTTCAGAAAAACTGCGTCACGCCTTCTTCCAGTATCACGACCCGGTCTTCAATCCCCGCCGCCTTCGCCTCTTGCTCCAGCAGTTGCAGCGGCTCTTCGATCGGCTCGTGGGAGAGCCGGAACGATCCATAATGCATGGGAACCATCCAGCGTGCTTTCAAGTCGAGGAAGGCGCGGGTGGCATCGCTGGGATCGGTGTGGACGTTGCGGAATGTTGGCGGGTTGTAGGCCCCGATGGGCAACAGCGCCAGTTCCGGGGAAAGCCGGCGGCCAATCTCGCGGAAGCCGGAGAAATAAGCGGTATCGCCCGCGTGATACACCGAATGCTTATGGTCGCGTAGCACGTAGCCGCCATAGCCGCGGTGCGAGTCCTTGATGATTCGGGCTCCCCAATGCCGCGAGGGCACATGGGTCACCGTCAGTGCGCGGTGGCGATAGCTGTTCCACCAATCCAATTCGACGATGTCGCCAAAGCCCAGGTCCGATACCAGGTCGAACACGTGATGGGGAATCACGATGGTCGGTGGCGTTCCGCGCCGCCGCAGGGTCTGCTGGACAATCGCACGCAACGAGGGCCGGTGCAGGTGGTCGAAGTGCGCGTGGGTGACCAGCACCAGGTCAATGGGCGGAAGGTCGCGCAGTTGCATGCCCGGCTTGCGCAGCCGCTTCAGCAGGAACAGCCAGCGCGCGAAATTGGGGTCAATGACGACATTCTGCCCGCCAATTTGCACGAAAAAACTGGCATGCCCGATGAAGGTCACGCCCATTTCGCCGTTGGATACCAGTTTCGGCTTGTGGGTCTGTCCGGTGCGGGGGGTAATCGCGGAGTGGCGCACCAACCGTCCGAACTGCTGGGCGCGCTTGCGCAATGCGGGGTTCTTGAGAGTAGCCTTTAACATCTGCCGGAATCCGGGTCCAGTCTCAGACCCAACCAATTACTCATGTCACGCGGAGGGCCCACCCGCCGGGCCATCCCAGCCAAACTAGTACCTACTCTGTGCGGGCAAAGTTGAACCCCATTCTAAGACAATCCGCCGCGGATTGCTTGACCGTGTTGTCGGCGTCGGTGCTAATCTCAAACCAGTGGAGGAGAGGAATCACGATGCGAGTTGCTTTCTTGGGTTTGGGAATCATGGGACGCCCGATGGCGGCCAACCTGGTGAAGGCTGGGCACGAGGTGACGGTGTGGAATCGCACCCCCGGTAAGCAAGTGGAAGGCGCCAGCAGCGCATCCTCTCCGGCCGAGGCCGCCCGTGGCGCCGAGGTCGTGTGGATGTGCGTTTCTGATACCAAGGCGGTCGAAAGCGTGTTGTTTGGACCCGATGGGGTTGAGCAGTCGCTGGCCGAAGGCATGATCGTCGCCGACTCCAGCACCATCTCGCCTTCTGCCACGCGCAGCTTTGCCGAGCGGTTGCGTGCGAAGGGCGTGCAGTATGTGGACGCGCCGATGACGGGATCGAAGGCTGGGGCGGAAGGCGGAACTCTCATCTTTATCGTGGGCGGCGACGAACCCACCATTGCCGCGCTCGGGCCGTTGTTTGCCGCCATGGGCAAGCAATTCTTCCGCATGGGAGAAACCAGCAAGGGCCAGGCGGCCAAACTGGTCATGAACCTGCAGATCGCGCTCATTTACGAAGGCTTCGCCGAGGCCCTTACTCTGGCGGCCAAACTCGGCCTCGATGCCGCTACCCTGCTGCCCCTGGTACAGGCGTCCATGGTCCGTTCGGGCGTGGTCGACTACAAGGCACCATTCATTCTGAAACGAGATTTCTCCGCCAATTTTCCGCTTCGCCTCATGCACAAAGACCTCCGCTTGGCGCTGGATGCGGCCAAAGAGGTACGGGTGAAGTTACCAGGGTTGGAAATGGTGGAGGAAATCTACGAGATGGCCACCGAGGACGGCCACGAAAACCTGGATTACGCCGCTACGCTCACATTGCTGGAGAAATGGGCTGGAGTCGAAGTCAAGAGCGCTTCGGCTTAGTTACCGCCGTAACCAAATCGCTCATCCCTATTACACAACTATTACAGTCGCTAAAGCCGCTCCCTGATAATTTAACCGCTGACTTCTGTCAGACTGGGTACAGGGAAAACCATCACATGGAACTAGCAGCGCTCGAACGCAAGGCCGCAGGCGATAATCAAGTCAATTGGGTAACCGCAACCTTCATGGCCCTCTTCCACGTCGGGGCCGTAGCCGCACTGTTCTTCTTTACCTGGAAAGCGCTGTTCCTCTCCCTGTTTCTCTGGTGGGTTTCAGGAAGCCTGGGCATCGGGATGGCCTACCACCGCCTGCTCACGCATCGCGGCTACAAGACTCCCAAATGGGTCGAGTATTTTCTGACTACTTGCGCGACCCTGGCGCTGGAAGGCGGGCCCATCTTCTGGGTGGCCACGCACCGCATTCATCACAAGTATTCTGACCAGGATGGCGATCCGCACTCGCCGCGCGACGGCAAGTGGTGGTCGCACATGGGCTGGATCCTTACCGGCAAGTCCATGCATCACGACACCACCACCCTGGCAAGGTTCGTGCCCGATCTCGCCAAGGACAAGTTCCACGTCTGGATCACCAAGTACCACTACGTTCCCATGATCGTGCTGGGCGTGGTGCTGTACGCCATTGGCGGCCTGCCGTTCCTGTTGTGGGGCGTGTTCATGCGGACCGTGGTCGGCCTGCACACCACCTGGATGGTGAATTCGATTACCCACATGTGGGGTTCGCGTCGCTTCGCCACCCGCGATCTTTCGACCAACAATTTCTGGATTGCCATGGTGACCTTCGGTGAGGGCTGGCACAACAACCACCACGCCCATCCGGTTTCCGCCCGTCATGGCCTGCGCTGGTACGAAGTGGACATCAACTGGTACGGCATCTGGGCGCTGAAGACGCTCGGGCTGGCCAAGAACATCTACCAGGTGAAGCTCTCCGAACTGCGCAAGCTGGAAATGGAAGAAGATAAAGTTGTGCCGGTTCCAGAGCAGGAACTGGCCTCGGTATAGGCTAGAGACGCGGTTTCAATTCCAGACCAGTGATCCGTAAAGGCGCAGCCTGGCTGCGTCTTTCTTGTTTTTGGGCCATGCGCGGTAGAATCACGCCATGCGCATCACCTCGCGCCGCAAAGCCACCGCGTTCTTCCTGACGTTCGGCGTGTTGCTGGCGGCCTTGGCCGTGGCGGTGGGCAGCGGTTGGATCATCCTCAACTGGCGTGAAGGCGTCAAAGTCTTTCTCGGCATCATCTTCTTCGGCGCCATCATCACTGGCATTATCCTGAACACCATCTTCCTGGTGCGGGAAATCCGGCGCAACGAGCAGCATGACAGCTTTATCAATGCCGTCACCCACGAACTGAAGACGCCGATCGCTTCCATCCGCCTCTACCTGCAAACCCTGCAGCGCCGCGACGTGGACGAAGCTAAGCGCCGCGAGTTCTACCGCTTGATGCTCGACGATACCAACCGTCTCCTGGGGACGGTGGAGCAGGTGCTCAAGGCCGGAAAGGCGGGACTCAAAGCAGCCACATTGCATCGCGTGCAAGTGGACTTCGCCGAACTGGTCAAAGAATGTGTGGAGGTGGCCCGCACCAGCCACCACCTGCAGCCCGAAGCGTTGCGTTACCAGGCGGCAGTCAACGGCGCCGGGGCCGCCGTGATTGGCGACTTCGAGGAACTGCGCACCGCGGTCACCAACCTGCTCGACAATGCCATCAAATATTCCGGCGAAAAAATTGACGTCAGCGTCCGCGTCGAGGCGCCCGACGAGAAACATGTGGTGCTGAGCGTACGCGACCAGGGGCTGGGCATCTCTGAGACCGAACTGAAGCGCATCTTCAAACGCTTCTACCGCGTGCCCGGCCGTGCCGCCGGCAGTGTGAAGGGCACTGGCCTGGGGTTGTTCATCGTCCACGCCATCGCCCGCAAGCACGGCGGGCGTGCCTTTGCCGAAAGCCAGGGCGAAGGACACGGCACTACCGTCGTCCTGGAGTTGCCCAGGAGCCGCGCATGAGCCGCGTGCTGGTCGTCGAAGACGAATCTCACCTGGCCAAAGGCCTGCGCTTCAACCTGGAAGCCGAAGGGCACTCGGTGGAAGTAGTGGGCGACGGCGAAAGCGCGCTGGAGTTGCTGCTCAACCGCCAGGAAGATTTCGACGCGGTCGTGCTCGATATTATGCTCCCCGGCATCGACGGCTTCACCGTAGCCGGGAAGTTGCGCGCCAGGAAATGTTTTGTCCCCGTGCTTATGCTGACGGCTCGGGGCCGCCCGGAAGACGTGCTCAAGGGATTTGCTTCTGGCGCCGATGACTATCTTCCCAAGCCCTTCGAGTTGCCGATCCTGCTGGCCCGGTTGCAGGGCCTGCTGCGTCGCCGGGAATGGTTGCGGGAAAGCCAGGCTGCTGAGGCCGCCTCGCCCAAACGCCCTGCCCTCCCCGGCGCCGTTCCAGAATACGAAGTGTTTGCCTTCAACGGCCGGACCATCGACTTCGGGAAACTGGAGTTGCGGGTCAACGGGAACACCATTCACCTTACGCTTATGGAGGCCGAATTCCTGCGCCACCTGATCCGCCACAACGGGAAAATCGTCTCCCGCAAATCCATTCTCGAGGAAGTCTGGGGCCTGCACGAAGACACCGATACCCGCGCCATCGACAACTTCGTAGTCCGGCTGCGGCGCTATATCGAAGACGACCCCGCCAAGCCAGCGCATCTGCTTACCGTGCGGGGAGTGGGATATCGTTTCGTGGTGGAGCCGGAGAAACACTGACCCGAGCGACCTGCACCTTGGCGGCTTCTACATCCCGGGTCATCGCATGTTCATGACATTACTTTTGGCCTAGGCGTCGTGGGTGTCTGACGAGAGCCATTGCTTCGGCACAGATTGAAAGATCAGGTCGCCTTGCGTCACCGTAAACTCTATTCCGCATCGAGCGCACTTGAACCCCCAGTCTTCGGGGTGGCCGGGCCGAACGCTACCTGCTTCCTTGTACTCGATGACCAGTGAACTGCAATCACGTACAGGACAGCTGGAAGCTGCCGCCACTATGTCATCGCGCTGTTCCCAGTCATCGAAATGAGGGAACGTAGCCGAACCCGAAGGCTTCTCACGCTTGCCGAGCATCGCTGCACTCCTGCCGCCTAGGCTGCCACAAGCTGCTCCAGCGCAGGCTTGTTGTGGATGATCAAGGTCGAACCCCTTAATTCAACTATGTCTTTTCTCCTGAATTCTGCCAGGGTGCGCGTGATGGTTTCCCGGCTGGTGCCCATAAGCTGGGCAATGTCTTCGTGGGTCAGCGCGAGCCTGGCGCGAACTACTCCATTCGTGACGCTTCCGTCCGTCGCCGCGGCGAGCAGGAATTTCGCTACTCTCCCGGAGACCGAGTGCGAAAACCCGATGGAGCGGACTACCTCGTATGCGTCCTGGCAGTCGCGGCTGATATGCTGGGCGGCTTGCAGACAGGCGTCACTGTGTTCCTTCAGGAACCGAAGGAAGTCTTCCCGGTTCACAAAGCTCAGTTGGCATGGCTGCATCGTCTCCGCGGTCAATTCGTAGGGCACACCGCTCACAATTGCGTGCAAGCCGAGGACTTCTCCGGGTTTTGCGATCCGCAAGATGAAGGTTTTCCCATCCCGCGAAGTGGTGGAGAGCTTGGCCTGCCCCTGGCAAAGCATGAAGATTCCGCGCGGGCTCTGTCCTTCGTTAAAGATGACCGCACCT
Organism: Terriglobia bacterium; assembly: GCA_020073665.1. Lineage (GTDB taxonomy): Bacteria > Acidobacteriota > Terriglobia > Terriglobales > Acidobacteriaceae > JAIQEU01. The sequence continues at coordinate 31,191 of JAIQEU010000028.1, read as the reverse complement.
TCAGGGAAAACCGCGGTGTGTTTAATTCGGTTGAAGGCGTCCAGGGATTCTTGGGAGAGGGCGCAGAAGAAATTGCTGGTACGCAGGTGACAAGTAAGACATTCAGCGGGCAGGCCGTAGGGGGAGTTCATAGATGTTCCTCATTCCGCCCGAGAAAACCTACGGGCATCCAAAGAAGTTGCTGAACCACCACCACTGAGAAACACGAATATTGACACTCAGGGCCCCACCGCTATCCGCTGATGGTATGGCGGGCGCCATGGTTAGGCTGTCCAAAATCGCTCACTTTTCGCAAATACTTACGTGGCATTAATTTCGGACTGCAGCGGGAATCGGAGAATAGCCGGAAGGGACTGTTGATGACTCAGAAATGACCGATTTTCGGGTTCATCCGTGCGAAACTGAACGGCTGGAATACTACTGCCGATGGGCGGATGCCCCTGCCGCCAGGTCGCGAACCACGCCCAGGAAGCTGGCCGCGGCATGCTCATCGGACAAGGCATCCAGCGCAACCGTCGCTGCCAGATGGGGAGAAGTCGGACGGAACCGCACACTGATGAGATTGTGTCCTGGGGACGTCATCAGCGCGTTGACTACGGGTGTGAGCTCCTGGGTCCAGCGGGTGCGCGTGGTCAATACCACCGGGCCGGGGCGTAAGACAGCCCAATTCTTGGAGCGGCGCGCGATGTGAGTGTGTTTCTGCGTGAGCCAGCGATGCCGCACAACCTCCAAGTGAAACCCGGGAGCGCAGTCCAGGTCCGCCTCGAAGGTGACCGTCTCCCTCTGTTTGCGCCAGTAGCTCAGCAACCACTCGACGGGCATGGGACGCGGTCTCAGCCGAACCGTGACCCGGGCATTCTCGAACCAGTGGGAATCAAAGCCCAGCCTGGCCTGCAAACGGCAGCGGTCAAGCCAGCGCGCTTCCACGATGCCGCCCCTTCCCGAGCACGCGCTTTCAACCCAGCGCAGCGTTGCGGCTCCCTTGCGACGGTTATAGCGGGCGAGCCAGTAATACCAAATGGCCAGCACTGCGACCGCAGCCAACGCGTCGATTAGGATTAAGCGCCCCACTGCATCCTCTGATGCGAATGGTACGACTTCGGGTGCAAACCGGGCAACCACTTGGACATGATTTTTTTCGAGGCTGCTAAGTCCTGCCGGGACAAGCAGTACGGCTACATCTTCCAAGCCCGCCAGCTACAATGGCGACGTGGAATTCACCGTGCGAGAATTCCGGCGAGAGGATTTCGATACTCTGTGGAGCATCGATCAAAGCTGCTTCCCTCCGGGGATCTCCTATTCGCGGCTGGAACTCGCCACCTACATGCGGCGGCGAGGATCTTTCACCCTGGTGACAGAAGCTCCGCCGACAAATTCGCGGCCGTCTGCCAAGCCCTGCACTCAGCCGTCCGGCATTGTAGGATTCATTGTTGGGGAAGTAGGCCGGCGAGACGCTGGGCACATCATCACGATTGACGTGGTCGCCTCCGCCCGTCGCAGCGGCATCGGTTCGAAGTTGCTGGAGGCGGCTGAGGAGCGGTTAAGAGCGGCCAACTGCCGCAGCGTGTCCTTGGAGACGGCAGTCGACAATCAGGCGGCGATGGCGTTCTACAAGCGCCATGGCTACTTCCTGGTGCGAACGGTTCCGCGGTACTACTCCAACGACATGGATGCTTTTGTGCTCGAGAAAGAGCTGTAGTGCCGGGACTGAGACAGGCTTTTATGAGCAAGCTAACATGAAGATTGCCATCCAAGGCGAACTCGGTTCGTTCAGCCACGAGGCGGCCCGGCGCATGGTGCCGCGCTCGACCGTCGTGCCCTGTGCCCGCTCCGCTGAGGTTTTTGACCGCCTGGAACGCGGCTCGGTGGACGCGGCTGTAATTCCGATTGAGAACTCGCTGGCCGGTTCCGTCGCCGAACACTTCGACCTGCTGCTCGCCCGCAAGGTATTTATCCAGCGCGAATTTCGCCTGCGCATTGTGCACAACCTGATCGCCGCCCCTGGCGTGAAGCGGGCCGCTATCCGTCGGGTGTACTCACACCCGGTGGCGCTCGAGCAGTGTCGCGACTTCTTGCGCAGGAACCCGAAGATTGAGGCAGTACCGTTTTACGACACGGCTGGAGCTGTCAAGTATGTTGTCGAGAACAAGCTTCACGATGGCGCCGGCATTGCCAGCCGTCCCGCGGCGGGCGTTTACCGCGGTCGCATCCTGGCCGCCGGGATTGAGGATGACAAGCGGAACTTCACTCGCTTCTTTCTCATTCGGAAAAAGCGCCGCGTCCTGCCCGGCGCCAACAAGACCTCGATCGCGTTTGGTCTGAAGAACGTCCCAGGCGCGCTGTTCAAGGCACTTAGCGTGTTCGCCCTGCGCGAGATCAGCCTGAGCAAGATCGAGTCTCGCCCCATGCGCGGCCATCCCTGGGAATATGTCTTCTACGCTGATTTCCTCAGCGGAGACAATGAACTGTCGCACCATGCCCTCCGCCACCTCGCCGAAGTGGCCGACCTGGTCAAGGTGCTGGGAATCTACCCCGCCGCTTAAGTATTGGACGGCATAGATTTAGCTGGATTTCCCCGCTTGGTGACGGTCGTCAGTATTTTCTGTCCACCCGTCACAACCAGCCGTGAGCACGCACACGGCCAGCGTCGTCTTCCCGTCGTACGCTGTTCTTAGCCTCCCGCGAGGGAGGGTCATGGAACGGAGGAACTTATGCGCTTATTGAAAATCATGGCTTTGATTGCGGTGTGTGTGTTGGGGACGAGCCTGTTTCTGAATGCGGGACCAAACCAGTACGGCGTCGCCGACACCCGCCAAATCACCTTCGAGAACCCGATGCGGATTGGCGATGTACTGCTGCCAAAAGGCGAATACCAGGTGCTGCACACCATGGAAGGCGACAACCACATCATGGTGTTCAAACAGCTCGGCAAGAACAAGCCGGTCGAAGCCCGGGTAAAATGCCAATTGGTGCCGCTGCCAGCGAAGGCAGCCACGACCGAGAAGATCTACGTCATGAATGCGTCGAAGGAACGCGTGCTGCAGGCGCTGATTTTCCGCGGGGACACGGCCAAACACGTCTTCTGAGCAACGGGTGTCAAGATAACTAAACCGGTCGCCGCGGTTCCCGTGGGGACACCGGCGGCCAAGGCCCTCCAGCTTGGTAAGGGGTGGGCCCAGTTTTTGTTTCGCCGGGCAAGCCGGGTAAGCACGCACATGCCGGCAACACGGCCTCTCCGGTGACTTTGGCTTACCCTCTTTCGGCACTTTTGAGTGGGTGCAAACCCGCCACCAAGGGTTTAGAATCCAACAGCCTGTAGGGAATCACCCGGGCGGGCTGCATCTTTACGGGTGTCATTCTCATCAAAACTTGAGCACGATACACTCAAGGAGAAATATGGCAGAGAAGACGCGCCCCGAGCGCACCGTAAAAGCGAAGGAAAAAGAATCAGAGCCGGAGCAGGAGCGGTCGTTACCGATTCTTCCGGTTCGCGACACGGTTCTATTTCCCCATGCGGTCCTGCCGTTGACGGTAGGCCGCGAAAGTTCCGTCCAGTTGATCAACTCTCTGGGCGAGGACAAGACCATTGTGGTGGTAGCGCAGCGCGAGGCTCGCGTCGACGCTCCCCAGCCCACCGACCTCTACACCGTGGGAACTTTGGCGGTGGTCCATAAAGTCGTCAAAATGCCCAACCAGAGCCTGTTCGTTTTTGCCGAAGGCCTGGAGCGGGTGCGGTTGGTGGAGTTCACCCAGTTGACGCCCTTCATGCGCGGGCGGGCCGATACCGTCCCGGAAGCGATTCCACCGAAGAGTTCCGAGGTGGAGGCTCTGCAGCGCAACGTTCTCACCCTGTTCCAGCAGATTGTCGCCGGCTCCCCGACCCTGTCGGACGAACTCTCCACCGTGGCCATGAACATCGAGGAACCTGGCCGCCTAGTGGATTTTATTGCGTCTTCCTTACCGTCTCTTTCTACCGCTGACAAGCAGGACACGCTTGAAACCACAGACGTGCGCGTCCGCTTGGAGAAGATCAACCAGCACCTGGCCAAGGAACTGGAAGTCCAGCAACTGCGCAACAAGATCCAGTCCGAGGTGCAGGACCGGGTGCAGCAGACGCAGCGCGAGTATTACCTGCGCGAGCAGATGAAGGCCATCCAGAAAGAACTGGGTGAACAGGATGAAGGCCAGCGCGACACCGAGGAGCTTCGCCAAAAAATCGAAGCTGCCGGAATGCCTGACGAGGTGAAGAAAGAGGCCCTGAAAGAGTTGGGCCGCCTCTCGCGCATGTCGCCCATGGCTGCCGACTATTCGGTCACGCGCAATTACATCGAGTGGTTGGCGGTGCTGCCGTGGGCCAAGACTTCCGGCGGCGATGTGGACATCGTCAAAGCCAAGGAAGTGCTGGACACCGATCACTACGACCTGAAGAAGGTCAAAGACCGCATCCTCGACTATCTTTCCGTCCGGCGCCTCAAGCCGACGATGAAAGGCCCGATCCTGTGCTTCGTAGGACCTCCGGGCGTGGGCAAGACTTCGCTGGGCAAATCCATCGCGCGGGCGTTGGGACGCAAGTTCGTGCGCATCTCCCTGGGCGGTGTGCACGACGAGGCCGAGATCCGCGGTCACCGGCGCACCTACATCGGGGCGTTGCCCGGACAAATCATCCAGGGCATTCGCCGGGCGGAGACCAAAGATCCGGTATTCATGCTGGACGAAATCGACAAGGTGGGGCGCGATTTTCGCGGCGATCCCGGTTCCGCGCTGCTGGAAGCCCTCGACCCTGAGCAGAACTTCAGCTTCCGCGACAACTACCTCGACGTTCCCTTCGACCTGTCGAAGGTGCTGTTCATTACCACGGCCAACATCCTGGACACCATTTCGGAGCCTTTGCGCGACCGCATGGAGATCATCGAACTCCAGGGCTACACCGAGGAAGAGAAGATCCGCATTGCGTTCCAATACCTGGTGCCGCGCCAGATCGAAGAGAACGGCATCACCGCGGAGCAGATCGAATTCCCCGAGGAGTCGATCAGCAACATCATCCGTCACTACACGCGCGAAGCTGGAGTCCGCAACCTGGAGCGCAACATCGGCACCATCTGCCGCAAGCAGGCGCGTCGCCTGGCGGAAGGCAAGACCGAGAAGCTGGTGGTGACGAAGGAAGTAATCCAGGAATTTCTGGGCGGAATCAAGATCCGCAGCGAAGGCGAAATCGCCGAGCGCACCAAGCGCACCGGGGTGGTCGTTGGCCTCGCTTGGACGCCCTCGGGAGGCGACATTCTTTTTGTTGAAGCCAACACCATGAAGGGCAAAGGCGGCTTCACCATGACCGGACAGATCGGCCAGGTGATGCAGGAGTCGATGCAGGCGGCCCTGACTTGGGTGCGCTCCAACTCATCACAACTCGGTATCCAGGAGAATTTCTTTGCCGAGCACGATCTGCACATCCATGTGCCTGCGGGCGCTATTCCCAAGGATGGTCCCTCGGCCGGCGTGACGATGGCGACCGCGCTGGTCTCGCTACTGAGCAACCGTTCGGTACGCCCGCTGACCGCCATGACCGGCGAGATCACGCTCAGTGGAAACGTCCTGCCCATCGGCGGCGTCAAGGAGAAAGTGTTGGCCGCCAAGCGCGCCGGCGTGCGTGACGTCATCCTCCCCGCGGAAAACAAGATGAACGTGGAAGAGGACTTGACCCCCGAGCAACTCGAGAACCTCAACATTCACTATGTGAAGTCGATTGCCGAAGTTCTGGAGATCGCTCTGCCTTCCACGCCTCACCAGGAAAAGCAAGACGCGGAGGAACGAGAGAAGGTCTTGCACGAACAGCCCGTGGCCTAAGAACAATTGCCCATTGGTCAAATATCCAGATGCCAGTCTCCTCAAGGGGACTGGCATTCTTTGTCTGCCAGGAAGCACTCCGTTCGCTGCGATTTCCCGGAGCGCGTTACACTATTCGGCAGCTGTGGACCAGTGGTTTTTCCCAGCCACCAGCGACTGTCTTATGCAGGTACAAGTCTTATTCTTCGGCATGCTGAAAGACCTTGTGGGGCGGGGAAGCGACTCCCTTAGCCTGCCGGATAACGCCACCCTTGGCGACGTGATCAGCCTCTACCAACAGCGCATCCCGAAGCTGAAAGATTGGGTCGGTTCCATTGCGATGTCCGTAAACCAGGAATATGCCGGGCCGGAAGCCCGGCTGAAGTCGGGAGACGAGATCGCGCTGCTGCCGCCGGTCAGCGGCGGGGCCCCACGCGCGGCGATTGTGCGGGAACGGATCGATACCCACAAGACACTGGATGCGCTGAAGCTTCCGGAAGACGGCGCTGCCGTGGTGTTCGATGGCATTGTCCGCAACCACACCCGGGGCCGGCGCACCCTGTATCTCGACTATGAAGCCTACGAAGAGATGGCCCTGAAACAACTGGAAAGCCTGGCTGAGCAGGCGCTGGCCCAGTTCAAAGTCCGAGACGTGGCCATCGTGCACCGCTTGGGGCGGCTGGAGATTGGCGAGACCAGTGTGCTGATCGTAGTCGCATCCGCGCACCGCGGCGCCGCCTTCGAAGCCTGCCGCTGGCTGATCGATACCCTCAAGCACACCGTGCCCATCTGGAAAAAGGAATACTTCGAAGACGGGGCGGTATGGGCGGATGGTGAGCCTTTTCCCGCCGAGATTCCCCGCGCCCAGGGCAGCCCTTTAGGAGGGCGTGCATCTAAGTGACCAGCCTTGCGATGCGATACTCCGCCACCATTGGTCTCGTTCTGGCTGCCGCGCTGGCCGGTTTCGCGCAAGAGCCAGACACCACCATCAAAGTCGATGTCAAGCTAGTCAATGTCTTTGCCACCGTCACTGACGACCGTGGCGCCCCGGCGGCCGGGCTGAAAAAAGAAAACTTCCAGCTGCGGGAAGACGGCAAAGAACAGAAGATCGCGGTCTTCGACAAAGAATCGGCCCTACCGCTTTCCATCATTTTGGCTGTGGATACCAGCCTCAGCACGCGCAAGGACCTGCCGCTGGAACTGGCTTCGGCCCGGCGTTTTGCCCACGCCATCCTGCGGCCGGTGGACGCGCTGTCGCTGTACGAGTTCAGCGAAATCGTGCACGAAGTGACGCCCTTTACTGCTGACCTGCAGAAGATCGATCGTGGCATCGAGCGCGTACATCACGGTGCCGCTACCGCGCTTTACGATGCGCTCTTCCTGGCAGCGCAGGCGCTCGAACCCCGGCAGGGAAGGAAAGTGCTGGTGGTGATTACCGACGGCGGCGATACTGTGAGCCAGGTCGACTACAAAGAGGCGGTCCGGGCCGCACAGGAAGCCGAAGCCATTGTTTACAGCATTATTGTGGTGCCCATTGAATCCAGCGCCGGGCGCGACACCGGCGGCGAACACGCCCTGATCACGCTTTCCAGCGAAACCGGCGGCAGGTATTTCTATGCTACTTCCGTTCCCCAACTGGACGACGCCTTCAAACAGATCAGCGACGAACTGCGCACGCAATACCTGTTGGCCTACTATCCATCCCAGCGCTTGGCCGACTCGGATTTTCGTCGTATCGAGGTGACCGTCAGCGGGGTACCCGTAGGAACCGGCTACAAGGTCCGTCACCGGACCGGCTATTACACTTCGAAGTCAAAGTGACCGGCAGGCTCAATTCTTCGGGACTTGAAAGAACCGGATACCAAAGTTCGGAGGTTCAGCAACGACTCGCAGTCACGTTGTTTCGACGGATTTTCTAGCTGAACAGCAAGATAGATTAGAATGTCAGTCCAACAATCTTGGACAGCTAATTGCAGCACTGTAGGCAGCCTTTAGAACTACCGTTTTGTGGTAATTCCCTGTCACTTTGGTGAAACTCCGGACTGCTGGTCCGTCCGCCGACGAGCGGCAGTGCGTTGCAGAAAGGTGCACGATGTCAAATTCCGGTTTCCCTGCCCGTGCGGTCTCAACCGTTGTCCTGGCACTGCTTGTCGGGGTGGTTCTGTTTGGTTCCAATGCGGCCCCGGCTCAGACCACGATCTCAACCGGCAGCATTCACGGCACCGTGGTGGATCCCAGCAATGCCGTCGTCAGCGGTGCCAAGGTGACCATCACCAACCGCGGCACCGGCCAGGTGCTCGCCACCTCCACCACCTCTGCCGGTACCTACGCTTCAGGCGCATTGATTCCGGGACAGTACGTGGTGCGGGTTGAGGTGCAGGGCTTCAAGGCGGTAGAAATTCCGCTGACGGTGCAGGTCGGCGTGACCGCCGCAGGAAATGTAAAGCTGCAAGTCGGTCAGACCAATCAAGTGGTGGAAGTGCAGAGCACCGCGCTGGCAGTAAACACGGAACAGGCCACAGTGCAAGGCGTGCTCACGGCGAAGCAGATCGATACCCTGCCCATCAACGGGCGCAATTTCCTGGATTTGGCCCAGCTTGAACCCGGCGTGCAGATTCAGGACGGCGGCAACTTCGATCCCACCAAGAACGGGTTCTCATCGATTTCGTTTGGCGGCCGTTTCGGGCGCACCGCGCGCATCGAAGTGGACGGCATCGACATCAGCGACGAAACCGTGGGCACCACTACCCAGAACATTCCCGAGGGCGCGATCGAGGAATTCCAGATTGGACAGTCATCTCTGGATTTGTCTACCGAGTTGACCTCTTCGGGTTCCGTCAACGTCGTGACCCGCACAGGAACCAACACCTGGCATGGCCAGGGTTTCTACTTCTTCCGTGACAGCAGTGTCGCGGCGGCCTTGCCCGGGCCCAAGAGTCCGTTCCAGCGCAATCAATTCGGCGGACGGGTGGGTGGTCCCGTGATCAAGGACCGTCTCTTCTTCTTCCTCGACGGCGAGCGCACCAAGCAGGATCTGCAGGCGCCCGTACTGCCGGGAAACCAGTTTGCGTCGCTGGCGGGCAATTTCAGCTCCCCTTTCCGCGACACCCAGACCATTGGCCGCTTGGATTACCAGTTCAAAGGCTCCGCGCGGATGTTCTACCGCTTTTCCTTCGAGCAGAACAGCAACGTGTCGGGATACATTCCCAACACCTACCAGCCGTTTGCCAACAATAACCACACCCCGGTTCACGCTTTCGGGCTCGACTTCACCACCGGCGTCTACACCCACAGCATCCGGGTCGGCTATACAAAATTCCGCAACGGCATAACCGACGCTGTCGCCGGAAGCAACCTCCCGAATCCCGCGCCGCAACTGGAACTGGCCATCGGCAACGACCCCTTCTGTCTCTCGGCTGGGCAAAATGATTTCTGCTCTGGTCCGAATTTTCTGGCGCCGCAGACAACTTTCCAGACCGACAAGCAATTCAAGTACGACGGTAGCCGCACTTTTCACGCTCACGTATTTCGCTACGGCTTCGGTTATAACCGTCTGCAGGGCGGAGGAACGGCGGAATTTCTAGGACTCGCTCCAGCGGTCTCTTCGATTTCTGACCCCACACTAGCCACCGGACCGTTCCCCGGCGGCGCGGCCAACCCACTCAATTATCCCGTCCAGCAAGTGACGCTCGGGAACGGCCAGGGCTTCTCTTCGGAGCTGCCAGCCTTTGGCTTGCCGGGAGGTGGTTTGGGTCCGGACAACCGCATTTCCTGGTACGTAGGTGACTCGTTCAAGATTCGCAAGAACATGACCCTGAACGCCGGCCTGCGCTATGTGCGTGATACCGGCCGCACTGACAGCGACCTGGCACCGATTCCGTGTTCCCAACTCGATCCCACCCTGGCTGCAGCCCTGGCTGCGGGAGGGACGCCCTGCACCGGCAACATTCTTGATCTGCTGGGGCCCGGCTTGGGCAACCGCGTGCGCCAGCCCAACAGCAACTTCGCACCGCAGATCGGAATCGCTTGGGATCCGACCGGAGCCGGCAAGACGGTCGTGCGTGGTGGCATCGGCCTGTTCTACGAAAACTCGGTCTGGAACAACAACCTCTACGACCGGCCGGCACGCTTGTCGCAAGGCTTATTTCTGGGCTTCCAGGACGCGTGTTCCAACGGTCAGCCCGTTCCTTTTAACCTCCCTGACGGGACTCCGGAGAACCCGTCATTTTGCGGTTCGCCAATTGGCACTGCAGCTGCCGCCATTGCCAAGCTCCAATCCGATTACCAAGCCGCCACTATCGCTGCAGGCCCGGCGGTTAACAGCGTCTTCATTGGCAACACGCTGGCCTCGGGGAACAACGCCTTTGGCACGAACCTGTTCGCTCCCGATTACAAGACGGCGCGCTCAGTGCAGATGAATATCGGTATTCAGCACGAATTTCGGCGAGGCATGGTACTGACTGTGGACTACGTCCGCAACGTTGGTACCCACAACCAGTTGGCGATCGATGTGAACCACGTGGGCGATGCCCGCTACCTGAATTCAACTGCTGCGCTGGCTGCCATTAACGCGACGATTACAAACAATCAGGGAGCGTCGGCGTTCTGCGCCCCCGCCGCGGGTGCCGGCGGCAGCTCTCAGGCCGCCATCAATTGCTACCTTGCCCACTTCAACAATGTCATGTTGACTCCACAGGGCCCGGTTCCCGATCTCTTCGCCGGTACGATTGCCGACTTCGCTCAGTACGGCCTCGATTCGGGCAACGCTCTTTGTGGCGGTTCCCCGTGTCCGGCGGCAGCTTTTCCCGGCAAGAACAAAAACATCGGCACGAACCAACTGCTGTTCCCTGTGGGCCGGTCGGTCTATGACGGCTTGCAGATGACGTTGAAGCAGAATCTCGATCATCCCTTCCGCTTCGTCAAGAGCATGGATATGCAGGTTTCCTACGCATTCTCGAAGTATGTGGCGACGGCGCAGGATTCCGACTTCATCAACTCTGCCGAAGACAACAATTTTCCCACCCGGCTCATCGGGCCAAACGGCCTCGATCGCAGAAACCAGGTTTCTTTTGGTGGGACGCTTGATCTTCCGGCGTCCTTCCGCCTGGGCGTCATCGGTCACTTCTACAGCCCGCTGCCCATCGATCTGCGCTTGCCAACCAGCGGAAACCCAGGAGGAATTTTTGTGACCGACGTGACCGGAGACGGCACTGGGGACGGAACCTCGGCCTCCAACGGCGGCATCGGCGATCTGGTGCCTGGCACCAAACTCGGCGGCTCCGGCAGTTACGCATCAGCAAGCAGCATTAACCAAGTGATCAGCTACTACAACCAGAACTACGCCGGACAGGCGACTCCCGCAGGCCAGGCCCTCCTCAATGCCGGCTTCTTTACCCATTCACAATTGGCATCGCTGGGCGGGGTTGAGCAGCTACTTCAGCCGGCGCCCGCCGGGCAAGTCGGTCTGGGCTGGCTGCGTACCATGGATGTGACCGTCAGCTGGCCGCACAAAATCCGCGAAAGCCTGACCATCGAACCCATGGTTTCGTTCTTCAATGTTTTCAACCTGGCCAACTTCGATGCCCCCAACAATACCTTGAGTGGAACTCTCGACGGCACGCCCGGTTCGGCCAACGGCACGACGGCTGCGTTGCGCGCGGCAGGCAACACGCGGACTGGTGTGGGAACCGGTGTTTTTTCCCTGGGCTCACCCCGGCAGATCGAGTTCGGATTGAAGTTGACGTTCTAAGCCGTTGACCAGATCGTAGCGCCGCCGTCCCGGCAGCTGTCCGGCGGGCGTCCTCGCCCGCCGCGTGGTTCCGCCTAAAGACGCCCACCAGCAGCGGTGGCTCACGCCCGTGTAAAATGCCAACCATGCCCTTTCACGGTCAAGGAATTCCCGGCGGCCCGCGCAAAGCCAAGTCCAGCCCTCCCGAAGAAACCTCGGAGGAGGCGGCTTACCTGAAGTCTCTCGGCGAGAAGCAGAAGCCCATCAGCATCAAGCTGCGTGATGGAGAGATCGTCCGCGGCTGGATTGAGTATTACGACAAGAACATGGTCCGCTTGACCCGCGAGGGCCAGCCCAATTTGTTCATCTTCAAACACGAGATCACCTACATCTCGGAGGACGGAAAAAAGAAGTAGCTGGTGGCTGGTAGTTGGTAGCCGGGCAAAAACCAACCACCAGTCACCAGCCCCCAGCTACTATGTCCTTTGTCCCCGCGACCTCCGAAATCGCCCGCGAAGCCGGCGCGCTGCTGATGAAGTACTTCCAGCAGCATGTCAAGGTGAAGGTGGAGTACAAGGGCGACGTTGACCTGGTCACGGTGGCGGACCGCGAATCGGAGACGCTGATCCTCGAGCGCATTCGGGCGCGCTGGCCCTCGCATGACGTGATTGGCGAGGAGGGCGCGCGCATCGAAACCGGCAGCGACTATCGCTGGTACATCGATCCGCTCGACGGCACCACGAACTTTGCCCACGGCTTTCCCGTGTTCTGCGTCTCCATGGCCCTGGAGTACAAGGGCAAGCGCATCGCCGGCGTGGTCTACGACCCCACCCGCGACGAGTTGTTTTCCGCTGAGCAGGGAAGCGGCGCGTTCCTGAATGGCGAGCCAGTCCAGGTCTCGAAGACCGCGAATCTCGCCGAGTGCCTGGTGGCGACCGGTTTCCCCAGTCACAAGCGGCACAAGAACCCCAACATCTACTTCTACCATCAGATCACATTGCGTACCCACGGCGTGCGTCGGGCTGGATCGGCGGCGCTGGATCTTTGTTCGGTGGCCTGCGGACGCTTCGATGGTTTCTGGGAATTTAATCTGAATCCCTGGGACACTGCGGCCGGCGTGCTGATGGTGGAAGAAGCGGGAGGCCGGGTGACCGATTTCAGCGGCGGCCCGTTTCAAATCGCCAGTCGGGAAACGCTGGCCTCCAACGGTCTGGTGCATGAGGCCTTGCTCGCGGAGTTCGACGCGATTTACAAGGGCCGCGGACTGGAACCGCTACCCGATCCACGGGCATTTCGAAGCTAAAAGGCCGTAGCACCGGCCGTCCATGCCGCTGGAGGTCATAATGGCGCAAGGCACGATCGAACAGAAAATGAAGTCCGGAATCATTGCGGTGTTTCTGCTGGCTCTGACCGTGTCCGCGCGCGCTCAGTCGAAGCCGGTGGACCCTGCCTACCAGCAGGATTTCGAGAAGTGGAAAGCCGGGCTAGTCGACGACCTGAAAGAAAACTGGCTGCCGCTTGCGGGCCTGTTCTGGCTCAAACCGGGCGCGAACACCTTCGGCACTGATTCGAAAAGCAATCTGGTTCTCCCCGAACACTCGGCGCCCGCCAACGCCGGCACTTTCGATCTCGAAGGCAGCGACGTAACTGTGAGCTTTGCGCCCGGTGTCGCCGCGAAAGTGGATGGCAAGGTGGTTGCGAAGGCCAAGCTTCAGCCCGACACCTCGGGAAACCTCTCTGTGGTGGAACTCGGTAAGCTCCGCATGCACGTGATCCAGCGCGGCCAGCGTGTCGGCATCCGGGTGAAAGATCTGGAGAGCCCGGCGGTGAAGAACTACCGCGGGCCGATCTTCTATCCGCTGCAGCCCGATTACAAGATCACTGCAACCTGGACACCGTCAGACGGCAAGAAGATGGTCGACGTGCCCAACGTTCTCGGAGATGTCACACCCACGCCAGTCGCAGGCGTAGCGCGGTTCAAGGTCAATGGCCAGGAAGTGCAGTTGTCCGCTCTTGGGGGTGATCCCAAAGAAGGCCTGTCTTTCATTTTCAAGGACCTGACCAGCAAGACCGAAACCTATCCGCCCGGACGTTTTCTGAAGACCGGACCGGTGGTGAACAACAAGCTCGTGATCGACTTCAACCGCGCCTACAACCCGCCCTGCGCGGTGACGCCATACGCTACCTGTCCGCTTCCGCCGAAGGAAGATCAGTTGACGGTCGCCATTCCGGCGGGTGAAAAATACGATCGCAAGAACGGACATCACTAAGCGTGCAGGGGGCAGGTCGCTGGTCGTAGCTCTGGGGCCGGGGAGTCTAGGGCCTGAGTTAGCGGTACAATATTTCCGTGGGGATGAAGGCGCATCCGTCGGGCCCAAGCCGCACCGGATCGAATTAATTGCATTCAGGATTCAAACTTGACCAATCCACTACTAAACCGAAAAATCGACAAACGTCCGGCCCGGGTTCAGCTGGCGGGACGAATACTGTTCTTGACCGAAGACCCGGAACTCATCAAACGGCAACTTACGGGCGAAGACCTGCCGTGGGACACCAAAAACCCAGCCAACAATCCCAAGCTGCGCGACGACATCTCCACCGACGAGATTACCCCGGCCCATCTCTGCTTCTACTTTGATCAAACCCTGGGCGAAATTCCCTACGCCGGCCTGCGATGCGGCGACCAGACGCCGATTCAGCGCGGCGAAGTGAAGCGCGGCGGCTTTGTGGCCTCGGTGAGCGGCAAGCGCCGCGGCAAGGGTTCCAGCCGCGAGCAGTCGCCCTATGCCGAAATGTGTGCCGGCATCAAGCTGGTCATCGCCGAAAACATTGAGCGTATTTACAAGCAGAACTGCCAGAACCTGGGCGTACTCACTTCCACCAACTTCTCTCTCATCGATCGCATTCGCGCCGGAGAAGAAATTCCGCTCGCCGAGTTCACCGCGGGCGAAGACGACATCACCCGCCAGGTCATCGAACACGGCGGCCTGTTCCCGTTCAACGTGGCCCGCATGCAGGGCAAGGTGTTCCTGCCGCCCATCCCGACTAAGAAGCGTCCCATGACGCTGGCCGAGAAGATTTTCGCCCGCCACATGGTCACCCCCGAGGGAAAAGTCGGCGTGGAAGCAGTGAAACCAGGCGACACCGGATTTACCCGTGTCGACCTGCGCTTCAGCCACGAATACGTCACCCCCATGGCCGCCATCTTCTACGAGCAGTTTGTCGGCAAGGATGTGCCGGTCAACGACGCCTCGTCCGTCCGTTTCTTTCGCGATCACCTGACCTTCCTCGACGAAGTCATTTCCGAGGAGAAGAAAAAACTGGGCCTGCTCGACCTGGCAACGCAACTCAAGCTCAAGCAGGAAGCTTTCGCCAAGGCCCAGGGCATCAAGTTGCACGGCGAACTGAAAGACCGCAAGGGTTCGGAAGGCATTTGCCACTCGGTGATGCTCGAATCCTACGCCTTGCCCGGCCAGGTGAACGTAGGCTCGGACTCGCACACGCCCCATGTCGGAGCGATTGGCTGCGTGGCCTTCGGCATCGGGACCACTGACGTGTTCAATTCCTGGATCACGAAAGATGTGCGGGTGAAGGTGCCGGAATCGGTGAAGATCATCGTGCGCGGCAAACGACGCCCCAACGCTACTGCCAAGGATTTCATCCTGAAAATTCTGGCGCTCGATTACGTGCGCAGCGGCAAGGCGCTGGCCAAGGTCATGGAGTACTGCGGCGAGGCCGTCGAAGAACTCAGCGTCGACGAGCGCGCCACCATGACCAACATGGCAGCCGAGATCGGCGGTTTCACCGGCATCGTCGCCCCCGACAAGAAAGCCGTCGAATTCCTGGTCGAGCGCCGCGGCCTCGGTCGCAAACAAGTCGAGTCGATGATCGAAGGCCTGTACAGCGACTCGGATGCCCAGTACGCCCACGTCATCGAACTGGACGCGTCGGAGATCGCGCCGATGGTGGCTACGCCGGGCGATCCGGGCAATGGCAAGTACATTCGCGACCTGAACACGCCCGTGCCGGTCGAACTGGCCTACGGCGGCACCTGCACCGCCGGCAAGAATGAAGACATGGACATGTATGCTGTGGTACTCGCGGACGCGCTCAAACACGGCAAGCGCGTAGCCGACTCGGTGAAGTTTTACATCCAGTTCGGCTCGCAGGAGACACGCGAGTACTGCATACAGAAGGGCTACCTCGATATCTTCGAGAGAGCCGGGGCACACGTGATTGAGCCCAGCTGCGGAGCCTGCATCAATGCCGGGCCCGGGGTGTCGACCCGTCCCGACCAGGTCGTGATCAGCGCCCAGAATCGAAACTTCCCCGGCCGCAGCGGCCCGGGGCAGATGTACCTGGCTTCGCCCCTCACCGTCGCGGCGAGTGCGGTGGCAGGACACATCGTGGAGTATCAACCGAGCGAAGAGCGGGAACTAGTAGGGGCCTAGCTGGAAGCTAGCAACCGGAAGCTGATTCGCTGCTCCGCGCTGTACGGTCGTCGCTATTTCTTGTTAGAATGTGCGGTTCTGTTAAGTTCCGCACATATCAGGGAGACGGAAAACTCATGGCTTACGTGATTGCTGAACCGTGCATCGGGACCAAGGACACCGCCTGCGTGGATGCTTGCCCGGTGGATTGCATTCATCCCAAGAAGGATGAACCGGCGCACGCCGAAGAAGAAATGCTGTACATCGATCCGGTCGAGTGCATTGACTGCGGCGCCTGCGTACCCGTGTGCCCGGTGTCAGCCATCTTCGCGCTCGACGATCTGCCGGAAAAGTGGAAGTCCTTCACCGAGCGCAACGCCAAGTACTACGGGCGGTAGCTCCTGGCCTAAGTTCCGCAAGGGCGCAGACCTGTGTTCCGGGTCTGCGCCTTTGCTTTTGGCTCTCAGCTCTCCGCTTTCAGCTATCGGTAAGGGCGCAAGAAACTGAAAGCTGAAAGCCGACGGCTGAGAGCTTTGCCCGCTTTCCATCTCCCCACCCCTCAATTACAATCGAGAATCAACCTGCAAGGCTCCCATGGCGCTGAAGGAGTCGGAAGCGATTGTTCTGCGCACGTACCCGTTGCGTGAGGCCGACCTGCTGGTCACGTTGTTCACTCGGCTGGAAGGCAAGGTGCGCGGGGTGGCGCGGTCGGCCAAGAAGTCGAGGCGCCGGTTCGGCGGGGCGCTGGAACCGCTGACCTACGTCAAGGCGTCTTACGAAGACCGCGAACGGCAGGAGTTGACCCGGCTGGATTCCTGCGAAGTGCTGGAATCGCCGCTGGCCACGCAGGTGAGTTATCCGCGGGCCGTAGCCCTGGCCCACGTCGCGGAGTTGCTGGACGAGTTGTTGCCCGACCGCGAGGCCAACGACGCGGTGTTTCGCCTGGCGCTTTCGGTACTGGCAGGCTTGCGCGGCACTGAAGTCTGGATGCCGGTCACGTATTTTGAGCTGTGGATCACCCGGCTGATGGGCTATTTGCCTGACCTGTCGGAGTGCATCACCTGCGGCAGAGTGCTGAACGGGAATCGCGCATTCTTCCACGCCCTGGCCGACGGGTTGATGTGCCTGGACGATAAGCGGCTTGCCTCGTCGGAGATTTCGGCTGAGTCGCGAACCCTTGCCGCCCAGATGTTTCGGGCCCCGGTAGAGAGCTTTGCGGGCGCACCCTGGCCAAAAGCCCTGGGTGCGGACCTGCGAAAGTTCCTGATCCAGACGCTGCAGCGGCATATTGAGAAGAAGCTGGTGACGGCAGGAATGCTGGAGAAGATCAGCTCTTAGCCATTAGCTCTTAGCTCTTAGCTCAAACCATCTGCGAAAAAGCTAAGAGCAAGAGCTAATGGCTAAGAGCTAAGAGCTTCGCACTGTGAATCCATCGAAGCCCAATCCGCCGACTTTCCAGGAACTCATCCTCCGCCTCCAGACCTTCTGGGCCGAGCGAGGATGTGTCCTGCAGCAGCCCTACGACGTCGAAGTCGGCGCCGGCACCATGGCGCCGGAAACTTTTCTGCGTGTGCTTGGGCCAAAGCCCTACAAGGTAGCCTACGTGCAACCGTCGCGCCGGCCCGCCGATGGCCGCTATGGCGAGAATCCCAACCGGCTTTACAAGCACAACCAGCTGCAAGTGATCCTGAAGCCTCCGCCGGAGAACGTGCAGGAGCTTTACCTGGAGTCGCTCGGCGCGATGGGCATTGACCTGCGCCAGCACGACATCAAGTTCGAAGAGGACAACTGGGAATCGCCCACGCTGGGTGCCTGGGGCATCGGCTGGCAGGTCATGCTCGACGGCCTCGAGATCACGCAGTTCACCTACTTCCAGCAGTGCGGCGGGGTGGATCTGGATCCCATCTCGGCTGAGTTGACTTATGGCCTGGAGCGCATCGCCGCCTTCCTGCAGGATGTGGACTCGATTTACGACATCGTATGGGCGCGTGATCCCGAGACCGGCGGGGTCACGACCTACGGCGACGTCCGCCTGGCGGATGAGTTGCAGTTTTCGGTCTACAATTTCGAGACGGCCGACGTGGAGAAAGCCTGGCAGCACTTCGCACTGTGCGAGTCAGAATGCAGGGCGCTCCTGGAAAAATTCGCTGCCCTCGGCAAGGAAGAAATCGCGACCGGCGGCGTTGGCCGGAACAAGAAGCGTTTTCCCGTGCTTGGGGCCTACGACCTCTGCCTGAAGTGTTCGCACTTGTTCAATATCCTCGATGCCCGGGGCGCCATATCGGTGACTGAGCGCGTGAGCGTGATCGCGCGGGTGCGGGCATTGGCCGTGGGAATTGCCAGGGCCTACGTGGACCAGCAAAGCGACGCCCCGGCGGAAGAATCTGAGGCTGAACCTGTAGGTAAGAAGGCCAAGCCGAAGCGGGAGGTGGCTCCCGTTTAGAGTTTGCAGTTGTGCGCACGCGGGCGGGGTGCCCGCACCACACACATTTGCGGGGACTTCCCGTTGTGACGGCGCTCACATCGCGCCGTTAGCCCATTTTGCGAGAATAGGGTGTTTTCTTTCATGCCTGACTTTCTGCTGGAAATCGGTTGCGAAGAAATTCCGGCGCGGATGATCGACGCCGCATCCCTCGAACTGCGAACTCGCCTGAGCGATCTGCTCCAGCGCGAACGCCTGGCCGCGAGCCAAGCCATCTCATATCTCGATACGCCGCGACGCCTGGCGGTGCTGGTCTCGGGTATCCCCTCCGCTCAGCCCGATGTCACCGAGCAAATCAACGGCCCATCGGTGAGCGTTGCGTTCAAAGACGGTCAGCCCACGCCCGCTGCCCACGCCTTCGCCAAGAAAGCTGGGGTGGACGTTTCGCAACTGGAGCGGGTCACCACTCCCAAGGGCGAGTACCTGTCGGCCAAAGTGACTAAGAAAGGCCGCGCCGCCGCCGACCTTCTGGCCGAACTGCTTCCCAAAGAAATCAACTCCATCTACTGGCCCAAGAACATGTACTGGCGCAAGCCCAGCGAGAAGTTTGTGCGTCCGGTGCGCTGGCTGGTGGCCCTGCTCGACGACCAGGTAGTTCCTCTTGAATTCGATGGCATTCGCGCCGGCAACCAGTCGCGCGGCCACCGCATCCTGGCGGATGGGCCCGTACCGATTGCGCGTCCCGGCAACGCCTACGTCGACGCGCTGAAGCAAGCCAAAGTCCTGGGCCGCGGCGACCGCGAAGCGCAAATCCGCAAAGCGCTGGACGCCGCAACCCGCACCATCCCCGGCGCGCGTTGGCGCGAAGATAAGGCCTTGCTCGATAAAGTCGTCAATCTGACCGAATACCCCTCGGTGATTCTGGGGAATTTCGATCCCGAGTTCCTGGAACTTCCAGAAGAAGTCCTGGTCACGGTGATGCGCGACCACCAGAATTACTTCGCCATCGAAGACGGCTCGACCCACAAACTGACGCCGCACTTTCTCGCCGTACTGAATACCGACGGCGATCCCCAGGGCATCATCCGTCATGGACACGAGCGTGTACTCCGTGCCCGCTTCAACGACGCCCGCTTCTTCTGGCAGACCGACCAGAAGCATCGGCTGCGCGAGCGCACGGAATGGCTGAAGGCCGTCACCTTCCAGAAAGATCTCGGCAGCTACTACGAAAAAGCCCTGCGCGTGCAGCGGCTGTGCAGTTGGTCGGCGGAAATCATTCGCCAGAGCGGCACACAGATTCGCCCCGGCGTGATCCACAAGGCGGCCTACCTCGCCAAGACCGATCTGACGACAGAACTGGTGAAGGAATTTACCGAACTGCAGGGCATTGTGGGCGGGCTCTACGCGCGCGTGCAGCAACTGGACGCCGACCTGCCCGAGAACGCCCGCTTCGCCATCGCCGACGCCATCTACGACCAGTACAAGCCCGAGTCGATGGAAGATTCAGTGCCGCGCACCCTAGAAGGCGCGGTACTCTCGATCGCCGACAAGGCCGACAGCATAGCCGGCATGTTTGCGCTGGGATTGCAGCCGACGGGATCGAAAGATCCCTTCGCCCTGCGCCGCCAGGCCAACGGAATTGTCAAGACGATTGCGGAGTACAAACTGCCGCTGCACCTCAGCCGGCTATTCGCCGATGCCCGCGAAGCCTACCGCGGGTCGGAAGCGGAGAAGAAGTTCTCCGCCAAGGTTGATTTCCCCAACTCGTTGCGCGATTTCTTCCGTGAGCGTCTGGAGTTCTACCTGCGCGACGCGCTCGGCTTCAAGTACGACGTGGTGAACGCCGTATTGGCCGCGGGTTCCGATGACGTGGTGGATGCGGTGGCCCGCGCGCAGGCGGTCACCAAGGTGCGCCCATCGGCGGATTTCGAGTCTATTTCAGTCGCATTCAAGCGCATCAAGAACATTTTGCGCCAGGCGGCAGAAACGAAAAAAGAGATTGCCGGGACCGTCGAAGCCGCAGCTTTGCAGGAAGCCGCGGAGCGCGATCTTGCCGCACGAATTCCCCAGGCCGCAAAGGCGGTCGCGGCGCTGAGCGCGCAGCGCAATTACGAACCCGCCCTGATCGAGATTTCAAAACTGCGGCCTGCGGTGGACACGTTTTTCGACAAAGTCATGGTGATGGTGGAAGATGACCGTCTGCGAGCCAATCGACTTGGGTTGCTGCAGACGTTGCTGAAAGAATTCTCGACCATCGCCGACTTCTCCGAGATCGTGACCGAGGGCACAAAATAGCCGCGAAACGGCGCAAGAATGAACCCACGGCGCAAGCCGTGGGTAGCCGAGCAAGAAACTAGCGATCCCCGGGGGCGAAAGAGACCCAGGCTTGGGCATCGCTCTGGATGACAAGTTCACGAAAGGCCGGCGGGGCGCCGGCGCTACGAATTTCGCAACGCAAAGGACTAATACCATGGCGACAACTACTCTCCCTGAAACCGAAATTGAGATGATCCATAAACCGTCCGCCACCAAGTACGTTTACTTCTTCGGCGGTGGCAAGGCCGACGGCCACGGCAAAATGAAAGATGAACTCGGCGGCAAGGGCGCCGGACTGGCCGAGATGACCAATGCCGGCCTTCCCGTGCCTCCGGGCTTCACCATCCAGACCGAGGCCTGCCGCGAGTACATGCGGCACAACGCGGTCTCCGGCGATGTGGACCGCCAGATGGAAGATGCCCTCAAGCACCTTGAGGAGTTGCAGCACCAGAAGCTGGGCAAAGGCGAGAATCCGCTGCTGGTCAGCGTGCGCTCGGGCGCGAAATTCTCCATGCCCGGCATGATGGACACCATCCTCAATCTCGGCCTCAACGACGAGAGCGTGCAAGCGCTGGCCAAGCGCAGCAACAATCCCCGCTTTGCGGCCGACTCCTACCGGCGCCTTATCCAGATGTTTGGCAACGTGGTGCTCGACATCGACAAGGCAGCGTTTGAGCACGTGTTCGACCACAAGAAGAAGCAGAAGAAAACCAAACTCGATACCGACCTCGACGCCAAAGCGCTCAACGAAGTCATCGCAGAATACAAGAAGGTCGTCAAAAAGCATGCCCACCGCGACTTCCCGCAGGATCCCCACGAGCAATTGGTCATGGCGCGCGACGCCGTGTTCCGCTCCTGGCAGAATGAGCGGGCCAAGCACTATCGCCGCATCAATAATATTTCCGACGACCTGGGCACCGCGGTGAACGTGCAGGCCATGGTGTTCGGCAATCTCGGCGACACCAGCGGCACCGGCGTCGGCTTTACCCGCAATCCGGCGAATGGCGACAAGGAGTTTTACGGCGAGTTCCTGTTGAACGCCCAGGGTGAGGACGTGGTTTCCGGCGTGCGCACCCCTGTCCACATCCTCGAACTCGAGAAAATCATGCCCGCGGTTTACAACCAGCTGCGCGACATTACCACCCGGCTGGAAAAACACTACAAGGACCTGCAGGACTTTGAGTTCACCATCCAGGATGGCAAGCTCTACATGCTGCAGACCCGCAACGGCAAGCGTACGGGCCTGGCGGCGGTGCGCGTGGCCATTCAGATGGTGGAAGAGGGACTGATCACCAAGGAAGAGGCCATCTTCCGCGTCGACCCGAACCAACTCTACGACTTCCTGGTTCCTCGGCTCGACGAAAAAAGCGGCAAAGTCGAAGTGCTGGCCACGGGCTTGCCAGCTTCCCCGGGGGCCGCGGTCGGCCAGATCGTTTTCACCGCCGACGAAGCGGTCGAGAAAGTTGCGCACGATAAGAAGACGCCGGTCATCCTGGTGCGCGCCGAGACCACCCCGGAAGACATCCACGGGATGGAAGTGGCCAAGGGCATTCTTACCTCGCGCGGTGGCATGACCAGCCACGCCGCGGTGGTCACGCGCGGTATGGGCAAGTGCTGTGTAGCGGGTGCCGGCGACATCGTGGTGGACGAGAAAGCCCGCGAAATGCGTGTCAAAGGCCAGGTATTCAAGGAAGGCGACTGGGTTTCGCTCGACGGCACCACCGGCCGCGTGATCAAGGGTAAGCTCAACACTCTTGACGCCAGCCCCGATGATCCGGAGTTGATGAAGTTCATGGCCTGGGCCGAGCCCTTCCGCAAACTAGGGGTGCGGGCTAACGCCGACATTCCGCGCGACGCCGAGAAGGCCCGCGAGTTCGGCGCCGAAGGCATTGGCCTGTGCCGTACCGAGCACATGTTCTTTGGCGAGAAGAAAATTCCGCACATGCGTGCCATGATTCTCGCCGATAATGAAAAAGACCGCCGCGCCGCCCTCAAGAAGCTGCTGCCCATGCAGCGGGCGGACTTCATCGGTGTTTTCCGCGCCATGGACGGCTTCCCCGTCACCATCCGTACCCTCGATCCGCCGCTGCACGAATTCCTTCCTCGGCGAGAGGAGTTGATGGTGGACATCGTGACGTTGCCGTCGGCCAGTGCCCAGGAGAAGAAATCTCTGGTGGCAAAGTATCGCGATTACGGCGCGAAAACGGCAAGCGATATGAAGAAACTTCTGCCGGCGCTGCTGAGCCGGGTTGAACAATTGCATGAGTTCAATCCCATGCTCGGGCACCGCGGATGCCGCCTGGGCATTACCTATCCCGAGATCACCGAGATGCAGGTACGCGCCATCTTCGAGGCGGCGGTGACGGTTGCGAAGGAAGGCGTTAAGGTCCATCCGGAAGTCATGATCCCGCTGACCGCTACGGTGAAAGAGATGGCGCACCAGGGAGCGATCGTGCGCCGCGTGGCCGAAGAAGTATTCAAAGAGAAAGGAATGAAGGTGCCTTACCTGGTCGGCACCATGATCGAGTTGCCGCGGGCCGCCCTGGTTGCCGATGAAATCGCCAAAGAGGCCGAGTTCTTCTCTTTCGGCACTAACGACCTGACCCAGACCACCATGGGCATCTCGCGCGACGACTTCAACAAAGTCCTGCCTACGTACCTGGAAGAGGGAATTCTCAAACAGGATCCGTTCGCGGTGCTGGATCGAGAGGGTGTCGGGCAGTTGGTCAGGATGGCGACCGAGCGTGGACGCAAGACACGTCCCACGTTGAAGGTGGGCATCTGCGGAGAGCATGGTGGCGAACCATCGTCGGTGGAATTCTGCCACCAGACCGGCCTGAACTACGTTTCCTGTTCACCCTTCCGCGTGCTGACCGCCAGGCTCGCAGCCGCCCAGGCCGCAGCCAGCGAGAAGTTGAAAGTTGAGGGCGGAAGAACTAAATAGGAACCGATGGGGACGCCGAGAACAGGAGCGTCTGGTGCGTCCCCATTTGTTTCAGTCACTGAACTTTTTGCAAACGATTAATCAGCTTCTGGGCCAGATTCTCCTCGGACTCCGACCACAATAATCGCGCGCTGGTTCCGGAGTTCTTCTCCACTGAGGTGGTGAACTCTACCAGCTTCTGAACGTTGGCGCGGACTCGGGTTTCGGCCACGCTGGTGAGTTGCACGCCCTCCTGTAGAAAAGGTGCGTCCAGTCCGAAATCCACTTGGATGTGCCCGGCCTGCTCGCTCCACCCTTCATCGAACTCCGGGCCGTGCACCAGAAACTTCACCGGCGACGGTTGCAACACCCATTCTGTCGCGCCTTCGGCAAGAATCCACAGGTCCCAATAGGCCTCGAACACGTAGGCATAATCTTCGTGGAGCAGATCGAAGGCGATCAGGACTGCTTGCTCGGGATCAATCCCCGGCCGGAATCGCTGTTCCAGAATGGTGGGTTCGTTCCACGACACGGGATGGAGCGACAGATAAGTGACGCCGGGCTGTTGTGCGGAAAATGGAAACTGCCGCAACACCGCCAAGACGTGTGGCAGCATGTCCTCCGGGTCAAAGCTGGAGAACCAAAGACTGAAATAAAGAGGATCGGCCATGAAGATTCCGCAAGGCCGCCGGTTGCGGCCATGCTCAATTGTAAACGTAGCCGCCGCGTGGTTGCGGCGCACCGGCAGGGTGCCGCGCTGCCTTTGACACGCTAGGAACGCGCTGCTAGTATCGAAATCTAGCCGCAGGCTCCTGCCGTGTAGTAGTCCCCGTCGTCTAGCCTGGCCTAGGACATCGCCCTTTCACGGCGGTAACACGGGTTCAAATCCCGTCGGGGACGCCAACTATTATTAAGCACTTGCAACCGCAGCCCCTTCGAGTGTCTTTGTTTGGGTAACGCCTGGGTAACAGAGAACGCCAAAAACGCCGTCCAAAGTCGCTACGGCATCAGCCAGGAACGAAGGCGAAAGGTGCTGGTAACGCGCAGCCATTCTAAGGTCCTTGTGACCTAGCAATTGGGCGACGGTGTGAATGTCCGCGCCTTTCATCCGCAACCAGCTGGCTGCAGTGTGGCGCAGGTCATGAAAGCGGAAATCGAAAATCCCCTGATTCCGACGCAGGCGTGCGAACGCAACGCTCACCTGTGCAGGAGTGATTCCCGTAAAAACTAGATCCGTCGCTTTCGGCAAGGCCGTCCTCAGAACGGACTGCAGCGCGGCGAGCGCGGACTGATTCAGATACACAATTCGCCCATCCCCGTTTTTCGTCTGCGGGAGCAAGATGCGGGCATTGGCAATGTCAACGTCGAGCCAGCGCAGACCAAGCACCTCCGACCGCCGCATCCCTGTCACAACCGCCACCACGGCAACCGGTCGCAGCCATTCCGGGCAAGCCTCCAGCAAGGCGTGCAACTCAGTCGGTTGAAGATACCGCACGCGCCCGGCGGGGACGCGAGGAGATTTCACGGCTTGAGCGGGGCTAAGCGGGATAATCTCCCATTCGACCGCCAGGCGAAGGAGGTGCTTGAGGATGTTCAATTCTTTGTGAACCGAGTGAGCGGAAACTTCGCTCGATCGTTTGGTGACGTATCGCTGAATATCCAAGCGGCGAATACTTGCAAGCCGGCCCGGAAAGAAACTGCCTAGGTGCTCGTTCACGATGCCACGTTCGCGCTCATAAGCCTTTGGTGTGAGCCGTGCGTTTTGGTGCGCCAGGAACTTTACTGCCACATCTGCGAACGTCTCTTCCCCCGGTGGGGCAAAGCCCAGGACCCTGCTGTGTTCCACGCGGACTAGCTCAGCAGCCCGCGCCGCTCGTGCTTGGGATAGCGTCCGCACATTCAACTTCCGCCATCTGCGAAGGCCTTGAGCGTCAGTCCAATGCATCCAGTACCCTGATCGATCTCTGCGCGTGTAAACACCATCAGCGTTTCCCGCCATGATTCCTCCTAGTCCTGTCTAGTCGTGCTTTCCCAAAGTGATCGTCGTAGTACTTCTTCATGTACTCCCGGCGCTTCTTCCTGTAGCTCTCTGTGGACCTAAACTGCGCCTGTCGGCAAGCGGTACTACAAAACACCTGTCTCCTAATTCTCGCTATGAGCCATCTGCTACATGTGCATCGGCGAAGGCGATCCAGCAACCCCTGCTCCATCAGCGCGAGTATGCGCATCACGTTCTCGACCTCTGCCATTTCCTCGGCATCGGCGAATAACCTTCCGACCTTTCGTGACGTGATATTCGGTTCCCAGCCAACCCGGAACCTGCTTCCTGCCCGGGCGCTCAGTTGGGGGCTGAGCGAGAAAGAGCGCAGACGCGCGTTTAGCTCGTCAAGTACCTGCGAGAACTCAGTGGCATGGCGATCAGTTGCCAGGGTGAAGGTCCTTTTCTTGGGAGCGATCCTCTGAATCTTTAAGGCGATATCGAGTAGGGTGACCACTCTCTCGGTTTCATGCTTCTTGTTCAGCCAGCGAACGAGCTTGAGTCCGAGCGCCCCTCCTGGGAAACTGCGCTTCCGGGTGAGGCGAAATGTCCTTGTGCGTTCTAGCATACGATTTAATGCGTTAATCGTATCTCATAAGAAGTTGTGTTTGCAAGAGCCTTGTTGTGCGAATATGCGTTTAGGGCAGCGCAGCGCTGCTTGGAGGCTCCAAATGGACATCTTGGTTTCAGTCGAAGAAGCTGCTCGTCGTCTGGGTGGCATCTCAAAGTGGACCATTCACGCATGGTTGAGTCAAGGCAAGTTGCAACGCACGAAGGTCGGCGGGCGGACGATGATCCGCGAGTCGGAGTTGCAAAGAGTGATTCATGACGGTGGTAAGTCTCCTTCGCCAAAGCGCGGGAATCGGTGGCAATAAGAGACGTAGCGTGAAGGCAGACGGTCATTCCGGTGCTGCGAGTCAGCCAAAAAGCGGCAGAGCGCGCTCTGAGGGTATCTCCAGCGAACGCATGACCACAGGACAACGGGAATTCGCCGCGCTCTCGGATAACCGTTCCTATGAGCCTCCAGGCTATGGGCGCGCCGACAACCCCTGCGGACCTGAAGCCCGTCCTTTGGACCAACTCCAGCCTCACCTCGCGACGAGCCGGTGGGAAGCCCGCCCGGTCCTTCGTTCCCCAAAAAGCCTGCGGCTACATCCAGCATTGGATAAGCCCGACTTGATCGATGTGGTGGGCGAACTGAACGAGGCTACCCGATTGAAGGACCAGCCCGCAGCCGAGCCGATTCTCACCACGACGAGCGGGACAATTCTGACCGGCTTTGGACGCTGGCGGTTGGCCATCTTCGAAGGTAGGCACGAAGTCAATTGCATCGAGTATTCGCTCAGTGAGAATGAGTCCCTCCAGTTCATACTCGCGCATCACCAACCCCGAAGGGGATGGAATGCGTTCATTCGCATTTGCCTGGCGCTTACTCTGGAGCCAAGTCTCCAGCAGAAGGCGCTCGACAAAATGCGTCTCGGGGGCCGGTACAAGGGTTCGGCAAATCTGCCGGAAGCTCAACAGATAGATGTGCGGCAGGAAATTGCCCAGACTGCAGGCGTTGGCGCTCGTAACGTCTCGAACGTAAAAGCGATCCTGCAGACCGCACATGCGCGACTAATAGAAGCCTTGCGAGACGGGACGATAACGATCAACCGCGCGATCCATTGGTGCAGGCTGCCCAAGGACCAGCAGGTGGAGCAATTCACCCGTCACGGCTTGGAACGCGCAACCAGCAAGGTAATCCGTCAGTCTATCGCTCGACCCGGCAAAGAGAAGACCAGCCTCGATCTCCTCAGAATGCTCGATGCCCTGTGGGAACAGGAAGCACGACAACCCGGATCAGTCTTGGTGCGGACCAGTCGGATTCAACGCACGGTTATTCTCGTAGGCGAGGATCTGTTAACCGGTCTGCATTCTCAAGGGAAGTTGAATCTGGCGTGAAATATCGCAACCCACTCACGCAGATTCTGTCTCAGACCCGTTCACACTGGGACCGGGATGAGGCCCGATCGTCCGTTCGACGGGCCTTTCGCAGTGCGCTGCTGTGCCGCACCCCAGCTTTGGGTGCCGAGGTATACGCCTCAGAGAACCAGGAGAGGATCGTCTATCACACCTGTAAGTCCCGCGCCTGCCCAAGTTGTGGCTATCGGGCCACCGTGCAATGGCAGCGCGAGCGGTGGGCCGCACTGCCAGACGCAATGTACAAGGGGATCACGTTCACCGTGCCCGACTTGTTTTGGCAGCTTTTCCGCGACCACCCGCCCTTGGCACGGGCTCTGCCAGCGCTTGCCGCGAACGTTATCCAGGCATGGGTAAGTGCCAGGTACGGACTACGGGTCGGCGTCATTGCTATTCTGCATACCTTCAACGGGCGGTTGGAGTTCAATTCACACGTGCACACAATGGTCACCGCGGGAGGGCTGCAAGCGTCCGGTTCCTGGACGTCTCGGGTCTACTATGGCCGCGACTCGTTGATGGAGTCTTGGCGAAACGCCGTGATCAAGCTGGTCCGCACAGCTTTGCGAGCGGGGCTGCTCCATACCGAACTTACCGCTGACCAGATGGAAGCGATGCTTGTCCAGCAGGGGAACCGCTGGTGGAGCATCCACATTCAATCCCTCGGCTCCAAAGAGCGTTTCCTACGATACGCCGGTCGCTATGTGAGGCGGCCGCCTATTGCGCAGCGTCGCATCATCTGCATCGGGGAACGAAGCGTGACGTATTGCACAAAAGACAAGAGGCTGGGTCACCGCATCACCGTGCAGTGCTCACCAGAAGAGTTTATCGACCGTTGGGCTCAACACATTCCCGAACGCTATCAGCACGCTGTTCGTTGCTTTGGGCTGCTTGCCCCGCGCGCACTGAGACAAACCTCAGCAGCCATCTTTGCAATCCTGAGGCAGAAACGAAGACCACGCCCCAAACCTCTCCGGTGGGCGGAAGCGATCAAGCGAGACTTTGGAAAAGACCCGCTCCTCGACAGCAGCGGCAAGAAGATGACATGGGTGCGGCGAATAGCGCCAGAATCCGGCTAGTCAAAGGGTCCCCCTAGATTGCCGTTCGCAAGATCCTGCCTCCCTCCTGCTGTCTGCCCGACCGCCTCACCGTCTTCGTTCCAGGGGACCCAGACGACCTCAACCGCGCTTCCTTGATCTGGGCTATAGTCCATCCCGAGTCGTCGGAAAGGTCATCGTCCATTACCAAACACAGGATTTTGATTTTCCTATACTTTGTACTGCTTCTTCCAACGATACAGAGTCTGCTCCGAAATCCCCACTTGGCGGATCAGCTCCGCCACCAGCACCCCCAGCTCGGCCTGCTTCAAAACCCCCACGATCTGTTCTACGGAAAAACGTTTCCTCTTCACGGCAAACCTCCCCTTCTCAGGTAGTAGATTTTGCCGGAAACTAACTCTCAAGGTGTGTCAGAAAATGGGGAGCCGCTCAGGTTGCGTGGTAGTCGTACTCCACCGTCGTTGCATCGGGATACGTTTTCAAGAAGAACCTGGCAACTGACGAATGAATTGCACGATGACTTTCGCTACCTTTTGTGGCTCTCTCTGGAAGACGAGATGCGGAGCTCGGACCGAGGACAACAGGGCATCCGGTCGAAGCCGTTGAATCTCTACAAAACATTCTGCGTGCACCAGGCGGTCGCCTTCCGCTTGGACGTACATCATCGGGAGATCAGTTCGCGCGAGGTCTTCTCTCGCGTCGCAGTTCAAGACCGCGTGGACCCTCCGGGACAAAACCATGGGACTCACAAGCCCTAGAGCCTGACGGACACCAGCCTCAAGGGCACTTGGCGGATCACTCCCGATGAGGAAATACTCGAGCGCGAAGCCCGGTGGTGGAAGCCTGAACAGGAAAGGTCTTGCCAGAATCCTGGCGAGGTTCGACCAGCCTCCCAAAGGATTCCTAACGAACCCTGCACCCATGACCAGTCCGACCAGGTTCGGCGGGCGTGTGGCC
Source organism: Terriglobia bacterium (assembly GCA_020073665.1). Lineage (GTDB taxonomy): Bacteria > Acidobacteriota > Terriglobia > Terriglobales > Acidobacteriaceae > JAIQEU01. The sequence goes on along the minus strand of JAIQEU010000028.1, from coordinate 1,540 downwards.
GCAAGCATTGCGGCCAACGGAGTCGAAAAGGATTCAGCTACCAGGAGGAACGGATCACTGCTCGGAACTAGTCCCCTCACGGAAGGCAAAAGTTCAGAGTAGGAGAAGAATCGGTCTGTCGGATACCTCGCGATCTTCACTTTCATCGTTGGCGGAAGCTCAGAAATGAGCCCGGCGAAGAGGGTTCCGGTGCCGTCCAAGCCGGGCAGAAGTACTAGCGTCTCCAACATCACGTCTTCGCCATCTGTCGCTTTTTGCCGGAACGGAGAATCGCAACGATAACCAACACGGACGCTACGAAAAGCGCAAGCGCCACGATGAAGAAAATATTCCCTCGTAAGGCATGCGCATGACTGTATTGGTTATGGAAGTCGGCCGCAAACCAATTGTACGTTGCAATGTTGAAAGACCAGCCTGACGCGAGAATGAGGAGCACCGCTCCCACCCAATATCTCACTCTAGCGGTTTTTGAATTCATGGCGATGCTCTATACTCCACACTTCGTGGCGTAACCGTACGTAATTGGGTCGAAGTCTGACTTCTTGCATGTTCTGCACTTATACAGAACACCATAGACGAAGCTGTTGCACTGGTTGGTTAGTGTCCAGCGCCCAGTTGACGCCCCAATTTGCAGTTCTCGATTGACACAAGACTCGTCGACGTTAGGTATCTCCTGACAGTCTGCCCCGGACTCGGAGGAGTGATCCCTGACCTGAGTCTGGGCATACAGGGGGCAGGCAGGCAGCGGCCCGCCGCCGACAGGTCCCATACCCGCGGTCTTGGTATCAGTCTTAATGAAGCAGTGCTTGAACCCAGTCACACCTGAAAGGAAGTCGACAAACCAGTTCACTTGCGTGGTCCGGCAACATTTTGACACCTTGAGCCCAGATGGGTCTGTCAGGCTAACAGGGTTGTTCGCAACGTAGCGATAGAAGTTGACTCCGCCGCGAAACCGAATCGGGTCCTCGCTAAAAAACCTCCCGATGTTTTGATCGTAATATCGGGCTCGGTGGTAGTAGATGCCGGTTTCCGAGTCGACCTCGCGCCCCGAGTACGCCAGAGGGTTGAAGATAGTCCCGCTCGAAGCCGTCAGCTTCCCGAACGAGTCGTAGGTGTACGTGTTTGCGAGGGCTCCGGCCGAAGTACTCAGAGATGTGACGGTGCCAAGACTGTCCTGCTCGTAATAACTGGTAGTTCCAGAGCGGAGTTCTGCCAGAGGCTCATCCACCAATGGTCCCTGAGTATACCGGGCCAGGACATTTCCGCTCTGATCCACCTCCTCCAAGAGGTTAACGAAATCATATACGTAATCCGTCGTCGTGGTATTCGCGCCCTGCACAAACGACTTCTGCACCCTTCTCCCGAACCCGTCGTACTTGAACGACACCGTCCCGCCCGCTCCCGGCAGCACCACGCTCGCCAGCCGGTTCTCAAAGTCCCAGTTGTACTGCGTCCCGTCCGACTTGGTTTTGGTGTTGCCGTTGTTGTCGTAGGTGTAGCTGGTGGTCGGCGTCGAGGTCAGCTCGTTCGAGGTGTTGTA
>JAIQEU010000027.1 GCA_020073665.1 Terriglobia bacterium | reverse complement strand
ATACGATCCATGGTGGCGAACAGATTTGCGCGGAGGTAATGGAGGTTGGCACTGTCGGAAAACAGGGCCAGCGCATTGTCCGTGGCGGCGAGGGCTTCGGAATTGCGGCCGAGAGCGTAGAGAACTGAAGCCGCGTTCGCCCACTGGTGGAATGCTTCGGCTGGGCGCTTGCTTGGGGTTGTCGCAGGCAAGCGCACAGTGGCGCAATCCGCCAGGGAACGATGAATCAAGGCCTCGGTGTCGGGCGTGTGCCGCACAAGAACCGCAGAAGTCTCATCCAGGTAGACCGGAGCCCACTTCTGACTGGCGCAAAATTCGTTTAACCGTGGGAAAAACTGCAGGCCGTCGTAGCGTGCCAGAGAGACGAGAATGATGTTGATGCCGTAGGCGTCTGCCTCTTGCTGCCATTCCGGCGAGTCCGGTGGGGTGCGCAGCAGTTGAACCTGACGTTGGAATCGTTCCGGTCCAAACGGGATGGCGCGCCCATCGATGTAATCGCGATATTGCGGGCCCAGCCGCCAGACGAGGTAACCACCGGTGTCGTAGGCGTTAAAGATTTGTCCGGGAATGTGCTCGCGTTCCACGAAAGCGGCCGCACGCTCGGGGAACCACCAACTCAAGCCGGCGCCGAACAGGGCGGTGTCAGTGGACCCGAGGTAGTGACGGTTGCTAACCAGATCGGCAGAGCGCGCTATCGACAGCAGAACAGTCAGGGCAACGACGCCGGCTGCCAGAATCGACCGCAGACGAAGATCCGGGAGAAACGATTTGGTGCCCTCGATTGCGGAAGAAATGACCGTACCCGCAACGACCACCACGACGCAGGCAAACAAGGCTTGCAGCCGAACGTGACGGACCGCCAGATAGCTGCTTCCAGCCAGCAACGCCGCCGCTCCGGGTTGCTTGCGCAGCATTGCCACAAGCATGGCAATCACCGCCACCACCAGGAGCGACAGGAATGCGCCTTTCGTGTCGCGCAGGGCCATGACGCTTGTGGCCCATGCCCAATTCAGGCGGACGCTGGCCCATTCCGTAATCCACTGCGAGTGCGTTTTCATCGCGCTTTCCTGGAGAAGTAGCGCGCGATAGATGTTCCATCCCCAGGGATTCAGCAACGTCGCGGCAAAGGTGGCAAGCATCCATGGATACGACTGTTTGAGTCTGGAGCGGGCGTGGCTCCGACGGTCGCCGGGAAACGCCATCTCCAGAATTTCGACCCCGGCGTATGCCCCAAGCAGTGCGAGGCCGGAAACAAAACCCAGGTGAAGGTTCACCCAGCCGATCATCAGCAAGGGCAGAAGCCACAGACGTGCGCGTCCAGTCTGATACTGCTGCCACAGAATGCTGAGGAAAGCGGCGAACAGGACAACCGTAAACAACTCGGCGCGCGGGCCGGTACGAGCGGCGATGCGAGGGATCGCGAAGACAGCAAAGGCCGCAACCGGAAGCGACCCGCGCCGCAGCAGCAGGGCGACTGTGCCCATGCAGGCTCCCGCTCCCAGCCATGACAGCAGCGCAAAACCGCCCAACTGGAAACCGGCGTAGAAAATCAGTCCTGAGACGATGGGGTAGATCCAGGGTTGTCCTTGCGCGGTATAGGAGAAGACGTCCGTTGAGAAGATTGCGTGGTGTTGCGCGACCCAGCGTCCGGTGGCCATCTGCCAGCCGAGATCGTAGTCGGTGACGGTCCGGAGGCCGGCCAGGAAGGCGTAGACCAGGCACACCAGGGCGAGGGCAACAAATAGGCCATGTTTCTGATGAGATATTTCGGCTGAAGCCGGCGCCGAATCAACCTTGTTTGCGCCAGAAGTCATAAAGTGCCAAAGGCGATGGAGCGCCAATTCTACACGGATCGACTGTCGTCTCTTCTGGAACCGAGGAACTGGTCATTCACTTCTGACCTTTCTTGAATCGCGCCAGCCATCCGCGTTCTGCGATAACCCGGATATTTGGTTCTCCGGCTTCCAGAGCGTCCACGCACAATTGATCGGACGAGCCGCATTGGTAGAGTTGATAAATGGGTAAGTCTTCCGGTTGGGGTACAAAACGACCTTGCTGTACAGCGTCGCTCGCCGCAGGTTGGTCGAGAACGATGTCATTGGGTCCGGTGACGCGAAGACGGAACTGCCCAGCCGCTGGTTCGTAATTCGCATAGCTGAAACAGTGGCCGATACACGCACGATCCACCACATGGTGAATCGTGACCTGTGATTCAGGCCACTGAATAACAGCGATGACACGCGAAGCGCTCGGAAGTTGCTGTACTAATCCGACTGCCTGACTCTCCAGTTGGTTGAGCCGCCCGGTATCGTGGTACAAAAGCGCAAAATAACACACTGCCAGAGAAGCGAAGCCGGCGACTTGCCAGCGTGTGACACAGGTCAAGCCCCACAGGCAGGCGGCCACTCCAAGAACCACGAGGGTCATGCGGGAGTTCAGAAAATTTACGGGGCCGGAGTACTGCGAGGTGAAGAATCCATTCGGCAGCATGTAAACGATTGCCAGCGCCAGCACCAGCAGCTCCGAAAAAACGATGCGGGTGCGGAACTCGCCCGATTTCCCAGTCTTGATCCACCCCCAGAGAATGCAGAGCAGGAGGAACACAACGGTGCCATACGCAAGATAGGAATAAGTCTGACGGTAAAGTATGAACTGATTCGCGCCGCTGAGGACGTAAACGGACAGGCGGCTGGGGAGAATTCTGTAATGTTGCGCGCTCCATTCCCGAATTCCGGCTGGGATCACGATCGTGCCCACCACCACAGGCAGGTGCCAGCGCAGATCAATGCATTGCAGGACTTCGATCAGGACGATCGCGACAAGCAACACAATCGCTCCCAGGGGATGGGCAATCCATGCAAGGATTGCCACCACGGGCAGCAACCAGCGGCGTCGCTTCGAACTCAACCACAGCGACAATCCCCAGAATACAAGCGCTAGCGAGGCATAGAAGTTCATGAACCCCATCTGCAGGGTCCAGCTGTAGGTCAACATCATCAGCAGCGGCACCACACCCCAGACGTGCCGGTTTGCAAGAACCGAAATCAGCGTGAAAGCTCCCCAGAAGAAGCACAGAACGAATAAAGATGCGACGATTTTCTCAGCGGCGGGAAATCCGAGCGCCGCGCCGAGGTGCTGGGCAAGCACGTCAAAGAGCAGGTTCCCGGTCTGGGTTTCCAACTGTAGCCCTGGCGCCTTGCCCTGCTGTACCAGGTTTGCCAGCCAGGCATTGTAGGTGTGACTGGCGAGATCTCCCGCCTCGATGCGAGGGTGCCAGAAGCAAGGGGTGAGGACAATCAGCGAGACGAGAGCGTAGGCCGCAACCTGACGGAGTGGCTGTGCCCGCGAGTCGGTCTGAGGGCTGGTTTCGCGGATCGTGGTGGCGGGTGAGATCAGCATCAGGTCAGCTAGTTCGTGGTGGCGTGGCTGCTCAACTCCATCCCTCGCCTTCTCATGAAGCTGGTAAGGTCCTTGATGCCCTTGCTGTTCAGTTCGGGATGCCGGTTCAAGAGTTCAAACGCAAGCCTGCATTCGCTGGTGGCCTCATCGAAATTACCTCTTGCGGACAAGGTAGCGCAAAGCGCGAAGTGTGCCTGTCCGCTGACGGGCAGCAGTTCGACCGCTCTTCGCGAATCGGCAATTGCCTGTTCGATATCTCCTCGAACAAGTTCCTCATGGGCGATCAGGACTTGGCGCATGGCGGCAGGAACGGACATATCAAACTCACCGACGTAGAGTAACATCGCGCTGCCGCCGATCTTGGCCGTCGGAGTCTGGTTCACGAAGGGGGTGGCATAGTGGAATCCGTATTCCGGGGGGTTGAGCAACGATAGCGACCGGGCACTGACCAGGAACACGCCTTTCAGCCGCGGTGGGATCGGGGTGAGCGTCTGTCCTTGCATGACGGGATGCTCAAAATCCAGGCAGGGAAGCCCGTAGTCGCGGACGTCGATGTGGTAGGGAAATACGGCCCAGCACTTTTCGCCGGGATACTTCGCCACGTAACTTCTCGCCTCGTTCAGCGCCTGTGCCCAGTCCACGTTTGAATCGGTCAGGTAGCGGTACACTTGCGAAGGGCCTCCCCAGAGTTCGTTCGCATAACAGAGATAGTTGGGGAATACGCGCGCTGAACTGAAGGCATGCATGGCGACGAGCAATCCCACGATCACCCACCGCCAGCGGAGCCGTTGCGCCCAGGTGGAGACGCCAGCCGCTGCCAACAGTGCTAGAAAAGGCAGCATCGGCAGTACGTGACGAAAGCCGATGTTCAGGTTCGACTGCAGACTGAACAGCAGGAATATCGCCGGAGGGAGTGCAACGAATAGAGCCTCGCGTCTGTACTGCGACCAGAATCGCCGGCATGCTGCTCCGAGGATTACCAGCAGCATGAACCCGATTGTGGTCTTGATGGTGAAAGCCACCGGGAAGTAGAACCAGCGGCCCTTGGGATAGATGCGGCCGAGGACGTAGACGGAGCGGCCCTCCTCGGATTCGGCGAGAACCTCGTGAAGGCCGACCAGATAGCTTTCCGGGAGGACGCGAGCTTTCAGCAACGCCGGTACTGCGACCGTGGGCAGAAATCCGTGGGCCTCGAGGTAGTTCGCTTCGTCATACATCGGAGAAGCATCCGGCCGGGCGGAGAAGCGGCCATCGTAAGTCGCCCATAAAACCAGGATGCCGATCGCAAAAGCCGCGGCGAGCATGGCCAGGTTGGTGCCGCACCGGCGCCAGCGATTGATTTTCTCGGTGACGAATGGTTCGGCCACCGCCAACGCGAGCAGGATGGGCGCAACCAGCACCCCGGAGTGTTTCACTGCCAGGGTGATACCCACGGCGAGTCCTCCCAAAGCGACGTATGGCAGGGTGCGCCGCTGCACGCACAAATAGAAGGAGTAGACCGCGAACAAAAGGCCGAATGCCAGAGGGACATCGGTGGTTACCAAAGCCCCGTTGGCAAGAATGTTGGGCTCGAATACCACAATCACAGATACCAACACCGCCGCCGTAAGACCAAACATCCGCTTGGCCATGCACCAGACGCAAATAAAGAGAGCCACCGAAAAGATAGAGACTGCTACCCGGGCACGAAAGAGGATAGACGCTGGGTTTTCGGTCGAATACAGGAAGCGGCGTGCGGCTTCGAAGTCGATGTCTTTTCTTCGGACATTGCCACAGGCCTGCGGAAGCGGGTCGTGAAAATTTCTGACGAGCAGTGGCGCCGCCGCTACCAGTTTTACCAGCGGCGGATGTTCGGGATTGAAGCCGTAGTCGGAGCACTTCCAGTAGCGATAGCCCGCGTGCAGGTGGTCGGCTTCATCGCTGGTTTGCGACAGTTGGTGAACACTCAGCAACAGCTGGGCAAGTAGCAGGACCGTGAAAAAGATGGGAGCCCCCCTCTCCAGCAGCCAGTGTGGCTGTGGCGCCTGCCGGCTGGAGGTTTCACCAGTCACGGCTTGCTCCTGGAGAGCATTGTCGGTAGGGGTTGTAGAATCAGCCTGCATTGAAATCGCCGCCCACGTTTTCGCCGGATCACAGCGCCCAGGCGTTAACGGAACTAGAAAACCGGAAGGCGCTCAGCCTTTCCGGCTCCCTTTCCTTCGAATCTTCGACTCGCTTACTACGATTGCGGTAGTGGTCTGGCCTGGGTTCCCGGCTTGACGCTGGAGTGCTTCTTCGCTTGTGCGATCAACTCAAGGACTTTGCTCTTGTTTTCATAACTTGGATTGGTGTCCAGCAGTTTCTGCCACGCCGCCACAGCGCCAGCCACGTCCATCTTTCCCTGCCACCTCACGATGCCGAGATTGAACAGCGTGTTGGGTTTGGTGGGCTCGTAGGAGAGCGCTTTGTTGAACTCCTGGATCGCCGTGTCGGGATTGCCCAGGTACCAATAGGCGGTGGCCAGGTCCGTCCGTACCCCGGTATTCGCGGGTTGTTGCTGGAGGGCGCGCTCGTAATACTGAATCGCGGTGGGGAACTGCTGCGTGTCGTAGTAGATGTTGCCGACGTTGGCCAGTACTTCAACGTTGTTGGGATCGGTTTTCAAGCGCTCCAGCAGGGGCGCCGCCTGGGTGTCGGCCATATGCTGCAGTTGCTCCGGGGTTGGCGTTGCTGCGTCGGAACTCGAAGTGGCAGACTGCGCAGATGCTACTTGCATGGCCGCCGCGGGCGACTGCGATCCGCGCACCAGCCATCCGGCAAGCACTCCAGCCAGGAGGCAGGTCACGGCCAGGGTATAGGCCTGTACGTTGGTCCAGTTATTGTTTTGTGAAGTCGTTCTTGTTGCGTCCGTCATTGGGGCGTGCTCCTCAGAATGGAATCTTCCGCTCACCGTGGTCATTTCTCCAGGTTCGGGTGTGTTTTTGCCTCAGCCAACAGCTTCTCGATGGTGTCGCGGTTGGGAAGGTCGCTGGGAAGGACCGGATATAGCTTCAGGAGTTTCTGCCAGGCGGCCACTGCGCCGGCTCCGTCCCCTTTGCCTTTCCACTTGATCATGCCCAGGTTAAACAACGTGCCGGCATGTTGGGGATCGTATTTCAGCGACTGGTCGAGCTGGGAGATGGCGTTGTCCACTTGGCCCTCGAAGTACAGGCACGAAGCCAGCCGGGTGCGCACGCCCACATTCTTGGGGTCAATCTGCAAAGACCGATCGTAATAAACGGCGGCCTCTTTGAACTGGTGAGTCGCGCTATAAACGTCGGCTAATTGAGCCAGCAAAGCGGCATCATTCGGACGACCCTTCAGTTGCGCCAACAGCGGTTCGGCTTTCTTGTCAGCCATCTGCTTCATCTCTTCCAGGGTCGGCATTGGCGGCGGGGCCTGCGAGCCACTGGGATCCGCCACTGGCGGTTTGGTCGCGTTGGCGGCCACCTGCGAGCTCTCGGATCCGCGGAACAGGTAGCCGAGCATGAGTCCCACGGCAAGGCAGACGGCGGCCATCACGTAAACCTGCCTGGGCTGCCAATCTGCGGCCAAATCAGTTGTTCTATTTGCCATCGGGTTTCTGTCCTTTTGGAATCGACGCCGGTCAGGAAGCGCTGGTTCGCCGACCTGACCCCGCTTTCTTTATTGGCACCCGGATGACCAAAGGAATCCCCGGAGCGCGGTTTCTTCGGCTTTGTTATCAGTGGGTTAGCGCCGGTTCGGCGGAGATGGTGTGCCGTACTATGAGGCCAATCCGGCTTTTCCCCCAATTCCAGGGTGATTTGGCGCGTTCCCAACTGGCAAAAAGCCAACACGGAAGCCCCAATCCGGCAGGACACAAATCCCCGCAACCCCCCGGGGCCTGCGGGGCGCTTACCGAAGTTCTTCTCGCGCATGAAACTACGACCAAAAGTGACGATGAACTCAATGTGAGGAACAGGCCCGAGTTACTGCTCTTGAGTCTAGTTGTATTGGTCACCAACTTCACCGGGGAATCCACCCCGGTCATCCGCCGGACAGTCGCCGAGGTGCAGATCAGGCTGGTAGCCATCGACCACGAGGGCCGAGCGGTCCCCAAACTGTCGCCCGCGGACATCAGAGTGTTGGAGGATGGTCAACGCATCCCGAATTTCGAACTGCGACCGGCGTCCGATCTTCCCTTGCGAGTGGGGATTCTTCTCGATACCAGCGAATCCACCGAGGCTAACTGGGCGGTCGCCAAGGCGGCCGTCGCGGAGTTTCTGCGGCAGACGCTCAGGCCCGACGACCAGGCCCTCATTGTGGCCTTCGACAGCCGAGTGGAACTGGAGCGAATCGTCAGCGATCCGCTGCAAGCCGAAGCCCTCCTGGCGACACCGCACCCAGGCGGGCAGACCGCCCTCTTTGATACGGTGTACTCGACCTGTCAAAACGCACTGTTCAATGACTTCCGTGAGCCTCGGCGTTCGGCCCTCATTGTTTTTTCGGATGGAAGAGACAACTTGAGTTGGCACGATCTTAACCAGACCATAGAGAAGGCGGAGTTCAATGGCATCGCCGTCTATGCCATCTCAACCCATGGCCGCAGGGTAGAGAATCCTGGCGACGCGGTTCTCCACAACCTCGCGGTAACAACGGGTGGCCACGACTTTGTGGTGAGCGCTCCCCGGGAACTGCACGACGCCCTGATGGCGGTCAGGGAGGAACTGCGCAGCTCTTACCTGCTTTACTATCGTCCGCCGAATGAGTCGGGACGGCGCGAGTTCCGGCGGGTGCGCATCGTCCCGGTAAACGACAGTGGACCGCTGCTACGGCACAAAAGCGGGTACTACACGATGCCAGAGCGCTAGAGCGATCAGGCGAGGCCAGCCCGGCGGGCGGACTTGGATTCGATGGAATCCGACGGTCACGCTCGTCGGTTCCGAAGCGGCACTGTTCCCAGATCGAATTCAGTCCATGCCTTCTCTCCGTTTTCCCACTGTCTTCCGCCTGTGCTCCCGGTAGCAGAACTCCGATGTATAGCAGTTGGCAGGAGTTTTTACGATGCTGCGGAGTGAAGATACCGCGCCGGCGAACTCACCACGGCAACAACTGCACAGGGCAGAAGATATGTTGCGGAAGCTGCTACGGGCGGTGGAGCAATCGGCGGACCTGGTGGTCATCACTGATCGTTCCGGCATCATTGAATACGTCAACCCGGCCTTCGAAGTGCTTACCGGGTATTCCTGCGCGGAAGTCATCGGGCACACTCCCAGCGTGCTCAAGTCCGGGGAGCAGGGCGCCGAATTCTATCGTGAGTTGTGGCAGACCATCCTGTCGGGCAACGTGTTTCGCGGCATCTTCGCCAATCGCAAGAAGACAGGAGAAATTTTCTTTGTGGAGAAGACCATCACGCCGGTGCGCGACGGGGACGATCAGATCACCCACTTTATCTCCAATGACCGGGACATCAGCGAGCGACGCAAGTTGGAAGCGGAGCTGCAGCAGGCCCAGAAGATGGACGCCATCGGCAAGCTGGCCGGCGGGGTGGCGCACGATTTCAACAACCTGCTGCTGGTGGTCAGCGCCTACGCCGAACTGACGCTCGACGCCCTGGCCGAAGAGAGCCCTTTGCGGCGTAACTTACAGGAGATTCTTACGGCATCGCGCCGCGCCGCTGACCTTACCCGGCAACTGCTGGCCTTCGGCCGCAAGCAGATGCAAGTTCTGCAGTTGCTGGACGTGAACTCGGTTGTGCAGCAGATCAGTGAGATGCTGCCCCGATTGATCGGAGAAGATATTCAACTCGTGGTCGTCCCAGGGCTGGGGATTGGCAGCGTGAAAGCAGATCCGGTCCAGATTGAGCAGATCCTGATGAACCTGGCGGCGAATGCACGTGACGCCATGCCGGGAGGCGGCAAACTCACGATCGAGACCTCGGTCGTCCACCTGGAGGAGTCCTACGCGCAGAAACACACGATCGTCCCCCCGGGCGAATACGTCTTGCTGGCAGTGACCGACTCCGGGCAAGGAATTGCCCCGGAGCATATCAACCACATCTTCGAACCGTTCTACACCACCAAAGAAGAAGGCAAGGGCACCGGGCTGGGACTGGCGACGGTGTATGGCATTGTGAAACAGAATCGCGGCTTCGTTTGGGTCTACAGTGAACTCGGACTGGGCACGACTTTCAAGATTTATCTGCCATGCGTGCGCTCCACAAGGAGCCGCGTGCAGGCCCCAAAGCCGGTGGAGGACTGCCGCGGAGGAAACGAGACCGTGTTGCTGGTGGAAGACGAAGCAGCGGTTCGGCAATCTACTACGGAGTTCCTTACCTTGAACGGGTACACAGTCTTGGAGGCCAAGAATGGGCAAGATGCGCTGCGGGTCGCACGAAGTTACCTTGGCCCTATCGACCTGATGGTCAGTGACGTAGTGATGCCGCACATGGGTGGCGCTCAGGTGGCAGAACAACTGGCCGCTGAGCGGCCCGCCATGAAAGTCCTGTTCATGTCTGGCTATGCCGAAAGCACCATCCTGCGCCACGGTGTCATTGATGTGCAGAATTGTTTTCTGCAGAAGCCCTTCACCCTGAAGGCGCTGGCCCGCAAAATCCGCGAGATTCTGGAGCATGGCGAACCGGCTCGTGCTCGCTCCGCATCCTGCCCGTAGCTCGTGCAGGATCCTCCTGTCCCGTATAATTACATGCCGGACTCTTGCATGGACCTGTCTGCAGCCCACCAGGATCGAACGCCCAATACCGGCCCGACGCCTCTAACATCGCCCTCCAAGGCAACATTCTGCTTCACCTCGATTCTCATCGTCGTCGCGCTCTGGGCAGCGATTTATGTGGCGGGAATGTTCACACCTGCCCTGCTCGACGATGCCGACTCGGTGCACGCCGAGGCTGCCCGGGAAATGCTGGTGCGCCACGACTGGATCACGCTGTACGCCAACGGACTGCGCTACCTCGAAAAAGCGCCGCTTCTGTACTGGGGAATCGCCGGCAGCTTCGTCACGTTTGGCGTGGGCGAATGGAGCGCGCGGTTGCCGCTGATGCTGGGGGTTCTGGCCATGCTGCTGGCTACCTACGCGCTGGGGCGACGGGCGTACGGCGAGAACGGAGGCTTGCTCTCGGCGGTTGCGCTCGGCACCGCGCTGGGTCCGTACCTGTTCACGCGTTTCCTGATTCCCGACACCCTGGTGGCGCTGTGGCTCACGCTCACTTTGTATTTCTTCTTCAAGTCGCTGGGGGAGGACCCGCCGTCCCGCTTCACCGCCTGGGGACTGGCGGTGTCGTGCGCGCTCAACGTGCTGACCAAGGGCTTGATCGGACTGGTGTTTCCGGCCGGGATCATCGGCCTGTACCTGATTCTTACCGGCAATCTTCGCCACCTGTTGCGCCTGCGGTTGTTGTCGAGCAGCATTGTGTTTCTGGCGGTGGCGGCGCCGTGGCACATCCTGGCTTCGCTGCACAATCCCGATCAAGGCAGCGTTCGCGGATTTCTCTGGTTTTATTTCGTCAATGAGCAGTTCCTGCGCTATCTGAACCAGCGCGTGCCCCGCGACTATGACACCGTACCGTTGCTGCTGTTCTGGGGACTGCTGCTGCTGTGGATGCTGCCCTGGGTGGCGTTCCTGCCGCAATCGCTGAAAAACGTACCGCGACGTTGGCGCGAATTGCGCTCACACCTCGACCAGGCCGGAAGAGCCAACTTGCTGTTTTTTCTCTGGGCCCTGGTCATCCTGTTGTTCTTTAGTTTCTCGACTCGCCAGGAGTATTACACCATTCCGGCGTTGCCCGGAGTGGCGCTGCTGGTGGGGGGATGGCTCGCGCAAGAGATGCGATCAAGTCCGGAGAGTGCCGAGCGGCATGCTGGGCGAATTTCGTCGCTGGTTCTCTTTGTCATCGGCGTCGCGGCTTTCGTTGTGGGCATGGCATTTTTCTTTGCCTCGAGTGCGCCCGCACCGGGAACTGATCTCGCGGATTTACTGAAGAAGAATCCCGAAGACTATGCGCTGTCGTTCGGCCACTTCCTGGATCTGACGCCGCAGGCGCTGGGCGCGTTTCAACGTCCCCTGTTGGGATTCGTGTTTGCTTTCTTGCTGGGCACAGGCCTGAATTGGTTCTTCCGCAGACGCGGGCAACCCGCTCGCGGCAATGCGACGCTGGCCCTGATGATGGTGGCGCTGCTCACTTGCGTGCATTTTGCCTTTGTGACCTTCTCGCCGATCCTTTCTTCCAAGAGCCTGGCGTTGGCGGTTGAGCAGCATTACCAGCCGGGGGCCCTGGTCGTCATAGACGGCGAATACGAAGCCGGATCGACCCTCAACTTCTACGCCCGAGTCCCTTTGCGCATCCTGCACGAGCGCAGCGGCAACCTGTATTACGGATCGCAATTCCCGGACGCGCCGCACGTCTTTGAAACCCAGGAATCCTTCGATGCCCTGTGGAGCGGCCCGGCCCGAGTCTTTCTCTGGACTGACCAGGAAGATCCCAAAGAACTTCACGGCGCACCGCGTTACCCGCTGGCGCACAGCGGCGGCAAGGCGATCCTGATGAATCATCCGCTGGGAGAATGAACGAAACGAGGGGAGAAATCGGCTTCTCCCGCGTATAATCTAGCTTCGTCCCTATGAATACAGCTATGCCCGGTCTGCTGGCCGCCACTATTCTTTGGCAAGTTCTGCTGGCAGTAGCCCTGTTGGGCACCCTGACCTCGACCATCTTCCTCGGTATGGTGCTGGTGGCGGCCCGTCGCTACCAACGGCTGGCACGTGCGGCCAAAGCTTCCGCTGCCGCAGTTGCCGCCTCGTCTCTGCCGGCTGTAACTATCTTGAAGCCGGTACACGGCATGGAGCCTCGCCTGGCGGAGAATCTCGAAAGCTTCTTCAAGCAGGACTATCCCCAGTACGAAATCATTTTCGGTGCGCGGGATGCCGACAACGCTGCTTTGAAAGTGGCGGAAGAGGTGCGCCGGCGCTATCCGCAGGTGAAGTCGAGCATCGTTCTTTCTGGCCCACCGACCTGGCCCAACGCCAAAGTCTTCTCCCTGGCCAAGATGATCCGAACCTCGGCGAACGACTACTTCGTCATCAGCGACAGCGATGTGCTGGTCGCTCCCGACTTCCTGCGCAACGTGGTCGCTCCCTTGCTTGACCCGCAGGTCGGGCTGGTGACCTGTCCTTATCAGGGGATTCCGTCGTCGGACTTGTGGTCGTCGCTTGAGGCGCTCGGCATGTCGATTGAAATGCCCTCGGGCGTCATGGTCGCCGACATGATGGAAGGCATGCGCTTTGCCATGGGCGCGGTCATGGCGACTCGCCGCGACGCGCTCGACAAAATCGGTGGAATTGCCGCCACTGCCGATTACTACTCCGATGATTTCGTGCTAGGCAACGAAGTCTGGGTGGCCGGATACAAAGTTGTGCTCTCCCATCATATTGTCGGACACGTGCTGCTGCCGCGCTCCTTCCAGCAGACCTTTGGCGATCAGTTGCGCTGGATGAAGAGCACGCGCTATTCCCGTCCCGCGGGCCACGTAGGCAGCGGGCTTACCTTTGCCATGCCGTTTGGAATTCTGGGGTTGATTTCAGCCGCGGCGCTGGGCCATGTGGGAGTTGGAATTGGGCTGCTGGCAGCCGCCTTCCTGAATCGCGTGATTCAGGCGATTGCCGTGGGATGGGGTGTGATTGGCGATCCTCGCGCGCTGCGCCGTTGCTGGCTCTATCCCCTGCGCGACCTGATGGGTTCAGTGATCTGGATGGGAAGCTTCACCAGTCGCAGGTTCTTGTGGCGGGGAGAAGTTTACCGCTTCAGCAATGGCGGCAAAATTATTCCGCAGCACCGGCCCGCAACGAATGCGGTTGCAAACCGGCTGTAACCGGCAACTCGGCCGTCTCTTCAAGCGCCTGCCGCTTGCTCGCGATGATGCGCGTTACGATCTGGTGCAGCTTGATTTTCGGCTTGAATCCCACCAGACGTGAGATTTTCTCGATGTTCGGCAAACGCCGGTGCATGTCTTCGAAGCCCGGCTGGTAGGCCTCGTCGTAGGGAATGCGGCGGATTTTCGAATCGCTGCCGGTCAGCTTCTTGACCAGTTTTGCCAGCTCTCCGATGGAAATCTCTTCCGGATTGCCCACATTAAAGACTTGTCCCACTGCGGCTGGATGCTCGACCAGCAGCATTAAGGCGCGGACCACGTCGCTGACGTCGGCGAAGCAGCGCGACTGGCGGCCGCTGCCGAATACGGTAATCGGATCTCCGCGCAACGCCTGGTCCACAAAACGCGGCAGCACCATGCCATAGCGTCCGGTCTGGCGCGGCCCAGTAGTGTTGAACAGGCGGACGATGACCACCGGGAGTCCCTGCGCGCTGTGGTAGGCGAGCGCCAGAAATTCATCGATTGCCTTAGAGCACGCGTAACTCCAGCGGCTCTTGGTGGTGGGGCC
This sequence comes from Terriglobia bacterium, assembly GCA_020073665.1. GTDB lineage: Bacteria > Acidobacteriota > Terriglobia > Terriglobales > Acidobacteriaceae > JAIQEU01. The sequence continues at coordinate 51,163 of JAIQEU010000027.1, read as the reverse complement.
GTAGACGGCGTCGTCGTCTTCAGTGAACGGGTGCTTGGTGCTCTTGCCGTAGACCTCGGAGGTCGAAGCCACCAGGCAGAGTTTGCGGTACTTTGCCGCCAGGTTCAGCACATTGTGGCTGCCCAGAACGTTAATCTCGATGGTGTCGACCGGCACTTCAATGATTTTTTGCACACCGACGACCGCTGCGAGATGAAAAACCACGTCTGCCTGCTTGACCAGCGGCTCGAGGAGGGGCATCTCCAGGATAGATCCCTGGGTAAAGTGAAATGCTTTGTTCTTCTGCAAGTGGGCAATGTTCTCGATGCGGCCGGTGGAAAGATCGTCGAGCACCGAAACTTCGTCCCCGCGCTGCAGAAGGGCCTCACACAAATGACTGCCGATAAATCCCGCGCCGCCTGTAACCAGAATTTTTCTCATGCTTGTTGTCTATTGGATAGATGCATCCAGGGCCGTACAGTTACCTTTCTGAATGAATGCGCAAACTTTTATTATAGTGCCTGGGGCGGCCTCAAGGGCTAGGAAAAGCCCACCGCTCTATAGGTTCTCCTGGATGAAGCGGGGACTGAGGTGAACGTCGAGTTGCACCAGCGGCGAATCACCAACCGCCTTAAAACTGTGGATCTCGCCGGCCTTGATGACAAAGATGTCTCCGGCGCTGCCCTCGAAGGTCTTGCCGCTTACAGTCCACACGCCCCGGCCTTCACGGATGAACTGGATCTCGTCGTAAGGATGCCGGTGCGGACCCGGCCCCGAACCGGGCTTCCCATGGAATAGGAACACCGAAACACCGGTGTCGCCCTGCTCAGCTCCGACAAACTCATGCGAACTACCAACAAAAGGTAGGCTCTCCTGGCGCACGTGATACATGTTTCGGGACCCTCCTGCCAGGATTTGATGACTGCGGTCGCGGTTTGGCTCCGCGAATAGCAGTGCGTGAAATGGCGATTTTACGCCAATCGAGAACTACTTCTGCGCAGGGTAGACGTCGTGCCCGATTTCTTTCGAGACGAGCGGGTCAGCCTTGAGCTTCGTGCTGAAGATCGTCGCCTCGCCCTCCTTCACTCGTACCTTAGCGGCGGTTGGTGTGAATGCTCCGGCTGAGACAAAAACGTCATAAAAACCGGGTGGTACGTTCGCAGAATACTGACCGCTCGTATCCGTAGCCACTATCACATCCTGTTTGATGCCGATGTTGTCGCCGAGGCCGACGGTGCTGCCACTGGAATCCCAGTGAATGAGCACCCTTGCATTCGCAATCGCCGCGCCTTCCGAATCTGCGATCTGCCCTCTGATCGTGGATTTCGGATTGCCGGACAGCCACGAGAGGCATGCAAGTACGATGACAAGCGCACCAACTGAACGAGTCATAGTCTGTTTTTAACCCAAACGCTTCTGTCGGTTCAAGCTAGTTGACGAAAACAGGCGTCAGCGCTCGTTGACTCCGTTTCTAGCCGCTCGGGCTTAGCTCCGTTGTAGCTGTTGTCGCAGTCGCTCTAAGAATCAATTCGCACTAGCTTCCCGCTCCGCAAAATGAACGCTTCATCCCGCCAAGAGATCGTATGCCCCGCAAAGCTTGCCAGCCACACAAGTAACGCTATGACGTCCCGCAAAGGGATCAGCCAAAGAAACTGCAGTACCTGCCGGTCACGCAACACCGAGCGCCCAACGGTCAGCGCCATCGCTGAACGCACAACAACGGCAGCACCTAACAACATCCACGCCCAAGAAGTCTCTTGCGCCAGTATCACGGTCAACATTGCCCAAGGCAATCCAAACGTCAGCCCGAGGCCGAGGTATCCCCATCGCCGCGAATCGCGGATGGTACGAGCCCAACGCAACTGATGGTCTAGAAATGTACCCAGCCCATAGGCCGGCAGGAAAGTCTCAACGATAGAATCCGACAAGACGACCTTGAGGCCGCGCGCAGCAATACGGCTGCCGAGTTCGTAATCGTCGGCTAAGTAGTCCGCCAAGGCTTCGAAGCCTCCAATCACCTGCAGATCGCGGCGACGGAAAGCGAGCGTCGAACCAAGTCCAAAGTGAATGCCTTCCAGTTGTCGGGCCGCGAGAACGCCAGCAATAAAGTCGGTGCTGATGCCGAGGGATTCCAGCCGCGATCCCAGAGTCGGGCCGGCAACCGCGCGGTAAAGACACGTGACCATGCCCACCGCCGGATCGGTGAGCAGAGGCACAACTTTGCGCAGATAGTCGGGCTCGACCCGGATGTCGCTGTCGTTGACGATCAGATACTCGTAGCGCGCTTGGGGCAGCATCTGGGCGAGGTTGCTGACCTTGGTGTTCGCCCCCAGATCTTTTTCGCAAACTACCAACCGGATCGTTCGTTGCGGGAACTCCACCTGCAGCCTGCTGACCAGCGTCACGGCGGGGTCATTCGGGTCGCTCACTCCAAAGATAATTTCGTATTCCGGGTAGTCCTGCACACAATGGCTGCGCAAGCTCTCGTACATTCCGGGGTCAGTCCCCTTGAGCGGCTTGAGGATGGAGACCGGAGGGTTGGCTTGTGCTTGTGTGGGGCGGGCGCCTCCGCCCGCCGCTTTTGACTTTGATTCTCGCAGAAACCCAGCCGCGCTCCAGATGCACAGCAAATAGAACGCCATGCTCGACAATGTTCCCAGCGCCGCGGTCAGTACTGCGAGCCAGTGGATGTGATCCAGCATTGCCTCTCAGGGTATCAAACGACGCCAGAAAACTCGGAACGAGCTTTACTCGTAGCGCAGGGCTTCGATGGGATCCAGGTTTGCGGCCTTCCATGCGGGATAGATGCCGAACAGTAACCCCTCGGCTGCCGCTGCCCAGAAACCGAAGCTGGCCCAGAAAAGCGACATGCGCGCGGGCAGGGAGTCCCAGATAGCTGGAATCGTCCAGGTAATGATTGCGCCCACCAAGACGCCCAGAATCCCGCCCATGGCGGTTAAGGTAATGGCTTCCAGGGTGAACTGCAGCAGGATATCCCGCTTGCGCGCCCCAATCGCCTTGCGTATTCCGATCTCGCGCGTCCGCTCGGTGACCGACACCAGCATGATGTTCATCACCCCCACGCCGCCGACGATCAGGCCCACGCTGGAGACAGCGAACATGAAGATAAACACGGCCCCGGTAATCTGATTCCAAACGTCAGAGAGCGAGTCCTGGGTGAAGACTGCGAAATTGTCCGGCTTATCCGGCGGTACTTTACGCCGCCGCCGCAGCAACTCGCGCATCTCATCCACCGCTTTCGGCATGTCGTCGTGCGAAGTTGCCTTGACGCTGATGAAATGCTGTTTGAGTTCAGGGTGCAGTTTTCGGAGTGTGGCCAGCGGAAAATAAACCTTGTTGTCGTCGGGATTCTTGCCGCCGCCGAAGGCGCTCTTCACCTTCTCGATTACCCCGACCACCTGGAATAACTGTCCTTCAATGTTGATCTCTTTGCCCAGCGGATCCTCATTGCCAAACAGTTCGTCGGTCGTGTCGGCGCCCAGCACGATGACCGGGGCTCGCTGTTCGTCGTCGATCTCGCTGAACCAGCGTCCCGACTTCATCTGCAGGTCAAATACATCCTTCACCGTCGCGTTGTCACCTTCCAGAATGGTCTGCTTGGCCTTGCGGTCGCCATACTTGACGACATACGTCCCGGTCCCGAGCTGCGGCTCAAAGAAACGTACGCCTGCAGTGACCGCCTTTACGTGCGGCAGGTCTTTCATCGCTTCTGCGTCTTCAAAAGTTAGCTCTTTGCGTGTGCGCAACTCTTCGGTGGGACGTCCGAACGTGATGGGCATGTGAAACGCAAAAACGATATTAGACCCCATGCTGCTGATCATGTTGCTGACGTTGTCATTGAGCCCGCGCACAATCGACGAAATGCCGATGACCACGGCCACGCCAATCACAATCCCCAGGACGGTCAGACCGGAGCGCATCTTGTTGCTGCGGATGGTGGTCAGCGCCATCCGGATGATTTCGCCGAATTCACTTTTGGCCATCATGGCAATTCTCGCGTCATTGACCTGTCACAATTCGAAACGCAGCGCGGCAATTGGGTCAAGCGTGGCTGCCTTTCTCGCCGGATACACGCCAAAGAAAATACCCACGCTCGCGGAGACCGTTAGCCCCGCGGCCACCGCCCACAGCTTGATGACCGATGGCATTCCCACCGCCAGGGTGACCCCTTTGGCCACCACGATCCCAAACAGAACACCGATTACGCCTCCCAGCAGCGACAGAGTCACAGCCTCGATCAGGAATTGCAACAGCACGTCCGAGCGCCGCGCACCCATGGCCTTGCGAATGCCCACTTCCCGTGTACGTTCCGTGACCGAGACCAGCATGATGTTCATGATCACGATTCCGCCCACCACCATGGAAATCGCAGCGATCCCGACCATGGCTATGAAGAACGTCCCCGTAAGGTTCGACCAGATGCTCAAAAGGCTGCTATTGGTCTCCAGATCAAAATTATCCGGTTGGTCGGGGGGGACGTGCCGGCGCGACCGCAGCACCACTCGGGCCTCGTCCTTGGCGGTTTCCAGAACCGCGCCCGTGCCCTCCGCCTTGGCGGAGATGCGCATGTTGGTGTCGTAGTTGCCATACTGCTTCAACCACGACGTCATCGGGATAAAGACATAATTATCCAAACTCTGACCCAACGTCTTGCCCTTCTTTTTCCCCACCCCAATGATGCGGTACACCCAGCCGTCCACGCGGATTTCCTTGCCCATGGGATCAACGCCAGGCATCAGGGTGTCGACGATGTCGGTTCCTACCACGGCGACGGGCGCATTGTTCTCAAGATCGGTCTCTCCCAGCATGCGGCCCGATTCCAAGTCGACGTCTTGGGTAATGGCCACTGCCGGAGTCATGCCTTGCACGAAGGTATCGCTGAGCGACTCCTCGCCGTACTTCACATGGCCGTTGTTGTTCCGGGCATACGCGCCCACGTACGCGCAGTGCGTGCAGCCTTCCCGCACCGCCCGGTAGTCGTCCATGGTCAGGTCTTTGCGCTTCTGACCTTCCAGAAAGTGATCGACATTGGTGACCGCGGGTGAAACCTTGAAGATGATGAACACGTCAGCGCCGAGGTTGAAAATCTTTTCGGCCACGTAGCCGTTGATGCCGTTCACGAAGGTGACCACGGCGATCACAGCGGCGACGCCAATCACCACCCCCAATAGGGTAAGGATCGAGCGCAGCTTGTTCGCCCACAGCGACTGCAGCGCAATACGGATGGCTTCGAGGAACTTCATGGGCAGGCGTCGGACCTCAGACCTCGGACTTCAGCTCCTGAAGAGCATCGGACAACTATCAAGTTTAGCAGAGGCTTAGCAGGCAAGCGCTGGACGGCAACGCTTGCAGGATAGATCACCTGACGCCTGAAGTCCGGGGTCTGACGCCCGACGTCCGATATAATGAAAGTGTTGGCAGCTGGGCCGGACGGTCGCTCTCGGCGTCTTCGGACGGCGAGGGAGGAAAGTCCGAACTCCACAGAGCAGTGTGCCGGATAACGTCCGGGAGGCCAGGTTCAAGCCTGGTCGACGGCTAGTGCCACAGAAAACATACCGCCACGGCGGCAACGCCGGGGTAAGGGTGAAAAGGTGCGGTAAGAGCGCACCGCCGCCGCAGTAATGCGGCGGGCAGGGCAAACCCCACACGGAGCAAGACCAAATAGGGAGGGACCCGGGTTCGCCTGGGACACGTGCCGGCTCGGCGCGTCACCACCTCCGGGTAGGTCGCTTGAGCCCCGCAGTAATGCGTGGCCCAGAGGAATGGCCGTCCCGCCGCAAGGCGGACAGAATTCGGCTTACAGGTCCGGCTGCCACATTGTATTGATTATAAAAAACTTATTGACACGCAATCCGCTTAGTGTCCACAATAGTGTCCATCCTGCCAGCGGAGGCGTGTGGTGGCGCGCGTCAATATTCTCCAGCGCGTGAAGGCAGCCGAGGGCTGGGCCAACATTGCGCTCAAGCGAGACACGCGAGGCCGCATCAAGTGGCCTTCCAATGGGCGGTACCTCATCGAATGGCGCGAGGCGGGAAAGCGGCTCCGCCAGGCAGCCGGAGAAACACCGGCTGATGCGCTCGAAGCGCAGAAGCGCAAGCGGCTTGAGCTAGAAGCAGCGCAGAGCGGGCTGGAAGTCTCGGGCCTCGAGGAAGAAGAACGGCTTCCGCTCACGAAGGTCATCGAGAGCTTCCTCAAGGACATAAAGACCTTCCGCAAGCCTTCCACCCACCAGAAGTACGAGTACATCCTCGGGCTGTTCAGCGAGTACGTCGCCCCAAAGTCGGACGCCCGTGACATCACTGGCGAAGACATCAAGAAGTTTCTTGCCTGGAGGAAATCGAAGGGTTTTGATCCCGGTACGACCCTCTACACGGACCGGGTGATCCTGCACAACTTCTTCAACAAGCTCGGCATCGACAACCCGCTCAAGGACGTGCCTCGCCTCCCAAAGTTTCGAAAGCGCCCGGTCGCCTACCCAGACGCCGAGCTCAAGAAATTCTTTGGAGCCTGTGACGAGTGGGAGAAGGCATTCTTCTCGCTTATCCTTGCAACGGGCCTCCGTCGCGGGGAAATGCAAACGCTCCACTGGGCGGACCTGGATCTCGTACATCACCGGGTCCATGTGACCGCAAAACCTCAATACGGTTTTCTGCCCAAGGATTGGGAGGAGCGCACTGTCCCCTTTTCCTCCGAGGTCGCCGAGATCCTCCGAAAACACCCGCGGGTACCGGGTTGCCAGTTGGTGTTTCCTTCGCCGAAGAGCCATCTCAACTACCGATTCCTGCACGAGCGGTGCAAGGAGATCGCAACGAGAGCGGGACTGGATAAGGACGAATGGCACCTGCACCGCTTCCGCGATACCGCCGCCACACGGTGGCTGCGAGCCGGTATTGATGTTCGCACCGTGCAGGTGTGGCTGGGGCACGAGTCTTTAGCTACGACGCAGAAATACCTGGAGCCCTCGAAGGAAACGGAAAAAAAGCTCGACAAAATGAAGTTGCCGTTCTAGATCTTGGCGGCCTTAAGTATTTCCTCTACAAAAGGTTTCGCATGCTGAATGTCGGTCTCGGTAATCCCCTGCTCAAAGCCCTTCATAACTGCCTTCTTAAACCGATCGATATCCTTCTTTGCAATGACCTTAGTGCCGTCAGCTCTTGTGGCAATAAAGCCGTTGCCCGCAGCATCGATAATTCTATCCGACATGTGACGCTCTATCCCATGGAAGGTCTCGTCAAGCCGAGGATTGAACGTCGTGTCCGGCCACGTCAATACTTCACACGCCTTGCATTCCTTCAGATATTTCTCGAATTCGACTTTCTTAGAGGCCGAGTCCCAATCCAGAACGACAATGACAGGAGCCGTGAGCACTCTCGCTCTGAGAGCGGCGACATTTGCCTTTACGTATTGAACCATCCTGTCTACTCCGCCTGTCGTCTTTCCGCCTTCTAATTCCTCGAGGCAGCAGATATTGATCCGGGCCGCAGGCCGAATGATTCGAACCGCTTGTTGCAGGAACATCGAGTCAGATTTCCCCTCAACAAGGACCACTGGGTCTAGTGGACTCGCCAGTATTGGGTGTATCCATCGCGAGATCCCGGCCTGTGCTGCCCGTTCCAAGACGGTCCGCTTGTCTTTCTGGCCAACAAAAGACGTCGCTCCGTCCTGTTTCTCGGCAAACACCGCTTCGTCAGCATACTGCAGCATCAAATCAGAATGCGTTGTCGCGATCACCTGCAATCTACTTGATGAGTCTGTCGATATGCCCGCTAGAAAATCTGCCACTCTCGCTTCCAGTGAGCTATGCAGTGACGATTCCGGCTCCTCAACTGCCCATATCGCGGCTTGTTTCCATCCGAATTGCTTGAAGTAATCGCGGTCAATCAAAGAGAGGGTCTCGAGCATCAGGTAACTTTGTATTCCCGAACCTTGGGCAGTGTCGTCCATCTCCTCATTGCCACTGTGTAATTTATAGCCAAATGCGAAAATCATTTCGCGCCAGGAAGCTGGCGTAGCCAGTCGAACATCCGCAACATCTGGACAAGCCGCATTGACCCGCTTCGAAAGACTGTGGATGAGTTCTGCCGACTTCGTTTGTAGCGTGTTAAACAGCGCTTCGTCGCTCTTGCCACGCCGGGCCAGTCGCCTCACCAGTACGTCCCGGAGAGATTGATGTTCTTTTCGGACGACCTCCAATGGGAGGACTCGATTGGGAATATATCGGAACGACACGAGGCTCAGAAACTGCTCAATCTTTTGCCTGTCCTCAAGGCTGACTTCCTTACCGTTAAGAAAGTAACGAGGAGTTGCTCGAGACCGATCCCACTGCTTTAGAATCTCGAACTCGTTGCCGCCGAGCAGCTTCTTAACTCCTTCAATACCTTTTCTAAATCTGAACGAGGTGGGCAGAGAAAACTTGACGCCGATGCTTATCTTTTTTGCTTTCTTTTTTCGCAGGTGCGGTCTGAAGTAGTCGTCATCGACGGACAGCGGCACAAGGGGTTCCGTGTAACCCGAAAAGAATGCGTTGAGAGCCCTGAGGAGGTTCGATTTGCCCGAATTGTTTAATCCGGCGATCGCGGTAAAATTGCCCAAATCCCTCAATCGGGCATCGCTAATCGACCGAAAGCTTTTGATGGTGACTTCTGAGATCAGCTTCATAACCGAGCCTTAGCGTCGTCTATTCCGTCGTTTTTATATCGGAATCCAACCCTAGTTCGCTGAGGGCAACTTTTGTCTCTTCTATTTTTCGTGACGAAACACCCTCCTGGGGCGCCACTTCGACATTGAGCGTCAACTTCAATCCTTTCGATCCCACGAACCTGGACAGAACTTTCGTGTAAAAATTCATCCACTTCTGAGGCGGAATCTCTCCTGCCCAGGTTATCTTTCTTGCTGCACCCGCGACAGCGGACTTTGGCTGACCACCTTTTTCTTCCTCAGGCTTCTCCGGAGTCTTGCTGCCTGTAGGCGGAGTCAACTCAAAGGTACCCTGACCACCCGCCTGGCCAGAGACGGCAGCGTCTTTTGCCTTCTTGTACTGCTCAGCAGTTTCCCTGGGAATGATGTATACGTCGTCGGAAAGTTCCACACCTCCAGCGAGAATCCCACCACCATAAAAGAATGGCTCGTACGTTCCAGAACCGGTCTTCCCCACATACGCGAAAATACTGCTTTCCACTCCACGCGCAATGGTCTCTCTTACACCTTCCGGGTTAAGAAGCCTCGGGAATTTCGGCGACGCAAAGAATGCGTCCCGCACGGATTTGGTGCTCCATTCTTTCATTCCCGGCCAATTTCGAACGAGGAAGTTGGGACTGACGTCCTTTTCCACGTCGCCATCTTGGCGCAACCGATTCAGAACGAGTGTAACCATGGTGTCCGCCGCGCTCGAGTGGATCAAACCCATATCCGTCACGCGGAGCTGGTTGTCCTTACCGAGCAAAACGATGTTCTTGTATGTCCTCCATACACTTTCTTTCAAGTCTCGGCCGGCTTTCTTGATGTTTTCTGCGAGCTGATGTTTGGAGCTCGTCGGACGATAAGTACACTACCTGCCGACGCAACGGCTTCGGCGCCCTGATCGCAGACAGCTCCATCACTCGGATAAGCAGCACATCGCGCGCATAGACCAGCAGGCTCTTAATCGCAAAGATCATGCTTGCCATCCGGGCTTCTTGAGCGCCTCGCGCAGCCATCCGGCTTTTCAAGGTTACGATGTGCACCAATCCCAGTTCAGTAACCGGCAGATCCCCCACCTCTCGCATGAACGAGAGGATGTTTTCCTTATACTTGCTAACCGTAGCGGCCGCGAAACGCTTCTCCGCCCACATGTACTCGACAAAGCCGGGCAGAATCTGTGAGATTGTCGCTTGAGGTTTGTTGTCCATGCGGGTCAAATTAGAGATCCGGCTACAGACTTCGCGCAATCAGGAAAGCCATGTATCCAAGAATTGCGGCTCCCAAACACACGGCGAACCACGGAAGGACATGGTCGATCTTCCGCCGTCCGGGAATGTAGGTGGACGGTTTGGTGGGATGTTTTACGAACGACATTTCCTTGGAGAAGTGGGGGCGAGACATCAAGGTTCGATCCTTGCCGCAGGTAAGGCAATGATGCACCCAGGCTGGATTTTTGTGGCCGGAGGCGCAGATACGTAAGTTAAAAGAGGATCCGCACAACCAACAGAACAGCACATCCCTGTGGTTGAGCTTGCCGCAGTTCTTACACTTCTTTTTTTGCAGCAACAGGTAGAGCATAAAATCCGTTAACCGCGAACCAGTGCTGATGATCCAATCTCTCCCTCACGAACTCGTCCATCGTCGCGAACCAAATGTCATCCGTCATCGCCAGCCGCTCCAGCGATTCAATCCGCACCTCGGTTGTCGTGATGAAGAGCACCTTGAACCCGCACCCGGGAAACATCAGTCCGTAGTTTCCCGATTCTTTGAACTTGATGTAGTTTGCAAACTTTTTGGCCACAACTCCTGGACGCTCGGTACCCAGATCAACTTCGATGAACACCTCGCCGCCGTTAGACTGGATCCACCCATCGGGTAGGTTTCCGAAGCCGAGCGATTCCTGCCACAACCTGTCTTCACCGCCGATGATCTGCTTCACTTCCGATTCCAAGATGAACTTGAGGAATACGTCATAGACTGCCAGCAGATGATCTGTCTGCCGTTCCGACCGCTGTGCGATCTCCTTCTGGTACGCTCGGTACCCCTCCGCCGCGTTTCCGACCATCTCCCAGCCCAATTTGCCCAAATAGTAGAGCGGCACCTGGAAATGCGACACCGTCTCCAGCCGGTAGCGGCGTTGCAGGTATCCCGCCGAAACCAGCCAAGCGAGTTCCTTGTTTGCGGCACGTTTGGCTCGGGTCAAAATACGCTGGATCTGGCGACTGTTTAAGAAGAGACACTCGTCTCGAAGGATACGAAAAAGCAGAAGATGTCCTGTTTGCAGATGTCGCATTATATGGGGTATTCACCGGCCGCGTTATGCACGGTTTTAAGAGGAACGTTCTCTCAACCCAGGCCAGAAAAGCGGCGACAAAACACCGGTTGGAACGGATTCGGGTCGCGTGGTTAAGCCACGTTTGCCGCCATCATATGACCCGGGCCTGGACCCCGGGCCAGTGTTTGAAAAGGAGCCAGCTTTGCTGGCTCTTGTGCTTTCTTTTACATTCTTCAAAGAACTATTTGCCCACTTCGCGCCCCGTGATTCGGAAAGTGGACGATGGCCATTTCAACGGAAAATTGATGATCTTGACCTGCCGATCCCAGCACGCTCGGCACCGGCCGCAGACATTTCCGTGTTTCGCCGCGCGACAACGATGTGTACCGGCCGGGGCCTTTTCCGGGTAGGAGGAGACAGTGCTCACGGGCAACCCATACTGGAGCGGTGGCGGAGCATCTATGACGTGAGCGGAATACCGGACGCAGAGATTCGGGGGAATGATCCCGCACATTCTCCGGTACGCCTCGATGGTCTGGTATTCCCTGGTAGGCAACCAGAACTTCACCCGCGGCAGCTTCCAAGACACTGCAATGATCTTACGGAGATGCTCGAGGCTTTGGATATCGCCGGAATCATGCCACCGGAAGTGTCGATCTCCCGAGCGATAAATGAGCGTGCTTACGGCTTCGACCCAGCGCGGGTCGGATAGGCTGGAGAACCGTTTCTCCATCGCCGCCTTAACTGCCGGAAACAGGTACCGGCCGCGCAGGGCATAACAGTAGTGACAAACGGTTTTCGGGATGAGCTCGAGAAGGCTGCCCAGCCGGCACCGTTGCGCCGGTAGCGCATATCCATGGCCAGGCATCTTGCTCGGGTTGCTGAGAGAACCACAGACAGCCAAAGCCTCTTTCGTCGTGAGCGTAGGTCTCCATACGTTCTTCATTCGTTCCGTCTCCAAACGAGGGAAAAGATTCAGGTCGAGCTCGCCTTCGCTGAGAGTTCTAGATGAAAGGCGGGGGTTTCAAAGGTCATTTGAGATTCGTTGCAGCTTGGACGCTCCGAAGAGATTCCCAATCCGGCTCCGGTCCGTCGAGCGCAACTGCGGCTAGGTCCTGCCAGCGCTGGTGTCCAGGTGCGCCGCAGCCAAACATTCCGACCATGTGTTTGCCGCCGAGGTTGGCGCCGCCAGTCGAGACCGCATTGTCGGTATAGACGCGCTCGAGTACATGCATGAGTTTCTTTTCTTCATGACGCCCGCCATGGCAGTAGCAGATGGGCCCGTGCGGAATCGGCTTGGAATAGTCGTTGTCGCCGTTACGCTTCTTCCGGTATTTCGCCTCTTGATACGCGGCAGGAAGTTTGAAATCGGCATTGTTGATGGTGCTCCAGCCTGCGGGGTGCTCGTCGATCAGAAGCGAAAGCATCTTCTCGAGATCGCGCTTGAAATGGCCGTGGTAGAGAGACCAGAGCGTTGCGCCCAGCGCCGTGGGATAGCCGTCCCAGTGGTGGTAGACGCCTTGGAAAGTTGTCGGTCCGGTTTTTCGAGCAATACAGGCTCGGGTGCTCATGCGACCGCCTCGATCAGTTTTCCTTCCGGGGGCTGGCTCGACATGCCGAAGATCCGGCCAAGCTCCTGGATCGCGGGAAGTCTGGTGCTGATCGGCATTTGTTTCGCAACCAGGGTGAACGCGTTGTGGAGTGACCAGGACGTGCGTTCTTCCCAGTCTTGAACCGGCGGTTGGAAGTACGTGCCCGAGATTTGGGGCAGGAATCGCAGCGGGAAAATACCCTTCACGAACACATCGTGGATCAGCACCTTGGCTTCGCCGTCCGTGAGGTACCGCGCCTTTAACTGATCGATTTCGTCAGCCAAGCACCCGAAGTGCTCTTGAAAGCGACGCACCGCAGCCTTGAGATCCGTCTGAAGGTCAAGGCCGGAGGTGTGCTTCCGATTCAACGCGATGAGGTCACCGCGGAAGACAAGGTTGTCGCACACGAATACCGATAGGCCGGCGCAGATCTGTATCGACATCGATTTGTCGTTCGACGTGCGGATGCCTAACGCCGCCTGTCCGTCGGGCGTGTCCTTATATGCCAATTGCAAGACGCCAAAGAGCGTCGAACCGTCATGGCGAAGGGCGAATTTCTCTTCGTGTATGCCAATGCGGCTCTCCCACAGGGCCTGTTGGAGCGTCTCAATAAGCTCGATATGCGGGATTGGTCTCCAAGTTCGGGTCGGTTCGGGCGTGGGAATCACGGCAAGTTGGTCGCGAGTGACGAGATCGGTGTCCACATGGGACAAGAGTTGTCCGTTAACCATCAATCTTCTCCTTTGCGAATGGGGTTTGGAAAACTACGGAGAGTGGAGCGGGGCTAGACGGCCAGCGGTCTTACCCCGTTGAATTTGGAAAGGTGCGAGGTTGGATCGTTCACTAAACTATCTCTCCCCAACCTTCATCGGCAGTTCGAAACAAATGTGCGTGGAAATCCTCTGGTGATAGCGCATTTCCGTTCAGTGCACGTGTTACTACTTGCCTATTGGGGAGAGATCGTTCAAGGAGCGAAAGAACGAATTGCCGTGCTAGTCCTAGGCGAGTTCATCTGCGGCCGCTTCGAGGTCATCAGTCCACGAGCTTTCGCCCTCGGCCATTTGGTCGGCGTGGCGCGACAAAACCGCGAGGATGTCCCGCGCGAAGAGCTCAAACTCACATTCCTCCGCCTCATGGTCCTCGTGGGTTTGCAGGGCTTCCTCCATCAGCTCGTAGAGGGCGCCGGCCGTTTGCGCGATCGCGGCGTGCACATCATTGGTGCGGACCGAGAGGTTGTATTCTTTGGGATCGTCGTGAGGCATACGGGCGAATTACTGATGACATCCGTACGCTAGCATCCAAACGCTGGTCGTTCCTAGACGTGCAAAGTTGTCGTCGACAACAACTTTTCCCTGAATAACGGCCAAAATGTGGGCCTTTTGGACCCCTATGCTTGACGTAGGACGCCTAGTGGCTCGCAGTAGGCCGCCGACCGCTTGCGGCGAGCACCAGTGCCACCGCAGCAAACATGCTCATCCGGTAGTCTTCGCTCTCCCAGATTCTCCGCTTGCGGGGCAGCCGGGAGGCGAGAAACGGAAAATGTTCGATCAGCATCGAGGCTATCGCATACTTCGTTATGCGCCCCTCATTACTGAACGCCTTTCGTATTCCTCGCCGGGAAAGGCAACGCATCGAGATGCGGCGATGGCCCAGTTTTTCGATAGCTTCAGTGAGAAGTTTTCGCATCCGAGCCGGCGTAGACTTCGACGGTTCCGTGACGACCACGAAGGACGGCTGCCAAAGATCCAGCAGTGACTGCAAACGTCTACAGAGCGGTGACTCTGCTCGCGGCTGTCCCTTGCGATATCGTCTCTTCACACCCCAATCCAGCAATTCTGTGGGCGTCTCCAATACCGCATAACCGTACCGTTGCGGGTGCAGATCAAGGGCAAGAATTCTTGTACCAGGGCGCGCCGCTCTCGTCATGAGGGGGAAGGGATGAACCTTCCCAATCGCTGGCTAAGCCACTGGAGCTTTTGCATGGCGCGGCGGAGGCAACTCCCTGTGTTCCTCTCAGCTGCGAGCTGGTGTCTCAACGCGCGCATGCGTCGCGTAGTTTCTCTCCCCGCCGACATCCTGATCCCGGCAAACAGCCGAGACGCAGGAATGCCGAAAACCTCTTCACAGGCAAGAGCCGTGCGTAACGACGGCTGGCGACGGAATCGTTCCAGATTGGACCAGGCCGACTTGCCATTCAATTTCACCAAATAGGCAAGTTCCTCCTGAGAAAAGCCGCATCTTTTGCGATATGCGCGAAGGTAGTTTGGAAGTTGGTTCGGCACGTCTGCCACGAGCATTGAGTACGCTCTGAGCAGATATTCGTGTCCGCTCCGGACATTACTCGCTGGTTCATAATTACTGATATTAAGAAAAGAGGCCCGATGCTTATCGCACCGGGCCCAGGACCTTTCTACCGTTTCTTTTCAGTTTAATGAATTGTCCATGAAGGATGCGTGAAGACGGACAAAGCGTGATTCGACCGCCCATAAATCAAAGCACCTCCGCGGGGAGGTGTTTTGATGTCGTATCAAAACCTAGATTGATGGCGTGGGAGCAAGATCGGATGGAACGGGCGTGGCTGACGGCACGGGAGTTGGAGTCGGAGTCGGCGTCTCGGAAGGAGTTGGCGAAGGCTCGGGGGTTGCGGTCGCTTCAATCGTCGGCTCAGGAGTAGCGGTCAATTCGGGCGAGGCGGAAGGCGAAACGGAAGTCGCAGGTTCGGAGGCGGGAGCGCTCGGTTGGAGGTCGGCTGCAGTAGTAGATGTAGATGGCTTCGCGCTTCGGCGTCTTTCTGCTAAAGCAGTATCCATGTCGCTAAGTTTTTTTTGATAACCCTCTATTGTATCCGGCAGCAATGGATGCCCCAACTTTACGGATTCATAATTATTCCAATCCAGGCCGAACTCATGTGCTACCGGCGAAATGATTTCATTCGGGTATGCAGCCCGCAACGCAAGAACCCGTGGATCTTGCGAGGCAAGTCCCTTCAGGCGCTCATCGGAAAGGCTGGCATCATCAGTGATGAGCTTCCGGTCATATGGGGGAGCAGAGAGAATGTACGATGTCTGCGGCACACTGAATAGCGTCGCAAATACGTAGGTTGCTCCAACATGAAGCGGATCATCCGGTTTAGAGCTGTCGCCGTTGGCATATCGACTTTGCTCAAGCTTGACCGTCCCCTGCAGTTCCCCTTTAATGTTGTCCAGAACACGAACCGAATAGAGATTAACGATAATTCCGGCGGTCACCGTCAGCGGACCGTCATCACTCTTCACTTGTGCCACGAATATGTAATGTGACCTCCCGACCAAGGCCCGATCATCAGTCCAGGCACCTATTCCGCTTGCTTGCGAGAATGCCCCCTCGGTCGGCACGGGTTGCGACTTGGTCGCCCGATTCTGAAGACCTAGGGTTAGACCCACCGATAAGAACAGGGCAAGACCAGTGATAGTTATGAATATCTTGTTAAAACTTCGCATAAAATGATGTTAGGACTTATTTACTTAGAATGAGAGAACCCATCTGAATATTGTCCACCACCAATGATAGTCGCTTTTGTCCTGGTCGCCAAGAATAGGATCGCCATTGGCATTAAGAACCGGCTCCCCTCTTTCTGATGGGGGACCTCCCGCAGCATTGCTGACCATAACATTTCCATCATGGCTGTGACCAAGCCCAAGCGCGTGCCCGAGTTCATGCAAGCAATCAGCCTCCACCCCAGTTGCCGATTGCCCAGGATACACATCAATAGCATACGAATTAATGTAAATCATGTCTGTATCTGTCGTCGGCGGCACAGATTTCGGCTTGTATTGACTGTAATAACCAAGACGTTCCCCGTCGTCGTGATTCCATTCCTGCAGCGTGACATCGGCTGGGCTTGTTGTCGCCGATAGAATCCTTACTTCGTTGCCATCATTTTCCATAGCCCAAACGGATGTCGCATAGCTCCACTCATCTTCGTATGAAGGGGTTGAGCCAGCCCAGCGTATCATCCCGTCGTGGACTGATGAGTTGACGAGAACATTATTCACGGCATGCCACGGATAATAGTCATTATGGGTAATCGAACCGCCAACTGAGTCACCATCACCTTCCGGTGATGGACCATTATAATGATTCCAGAAATTGTAAGTTGCGTCGATCCCGGCTACCTCCGTATACAATCCATAGCTGGTATTAAAGGAGAATGCATTGTCGGTAACTGATGCTGTGCCGGCTGCGATATATACTCCATAACCATTATCATGAATGTCTGAGCCATAGATAGTCAAAGTGCCAGAGTTGTCAACTACCCCATACGCATTATCATGAATCGCACTCGCATGAATATCCATCGTGCCATCGTAGACATACACACCATATCCGTAGCCTGACTTTATGTGGTGGATTTCAGATGCGATGACGGTGCTGACAGCATTAGTCCCCGCCTGGGCAATACCATAGTTCGTGCTCGTGGCTATGGTAGAGCTGGCGATTGTGAGGCTGCCGTCGTAATTGTAGACTGCGCCGGAACTGTGACCGCCGTAGCGTAGAGTGGCGTACGCAATGGAACTCGTGCCGGTGTGGATGACAATGCCGTCCCAATCGCCCGAGGTTGCCGATGTCGCGCCGTTGTCCCCGTTGGTGTCCCCTCCCACTGTGTCATCCTTGAGTGACGTGAAGTAGATAGTTCCTGTTGCGGAACCTGCCGCGTTTAGCGCTCCTTCTACGACAATGTTCGACGTGGTCGTGCTGAATTTCACGATCGCTCCCGCATTAATGGTGAGCGTCGCGCCCCCCGCAACGGTGAGCGTCGAGGTGACCACGTAGGGCGTGCTGCTCGCTACCCACGTCGTATCGCTCGAGATCGTCCCACCCTTGCAGATGCCCGCTTCCGGACACCCATTAGAAAAGGTGTTGCCGTCATGGGTGTAGGTAACCCCTGGTTCCGTATGGATGTCGGTGGTGTTATTGGAGAACGTGCTATCCTCCAAGTCCAAGCTACCGTCGGCGGCGTAGATGCCGTAGGTCGAGGCACCCGTCACGTCATGAATATTGGAGGACGTGATCGTGCTCGCACCGGATTGCTGATAAATACCGTACGTCTTGCTCGTCGCTACTTCGGAATCGGAGAGATCGAGCGTGCCGCCGTAGTTGTAAAGCTCTGCTCCCGTCCCTCCCCCGCCAGTGTACCCGCCGTAGCGGACGACGGTGTGCGCAAGGTTGGCCGTGCCGCCGGAATCGACTTCGATCGTATCCCAGTCCCCCGCTACAGGGGAGGTGCTGCTGCCGTTGGTGTCCAGGCCATCCGCGTCATCGTCGTTTATCGAAGTGAAATAGATCGGGCTTTCGGCAGTTCCCTGGGCGTTCAAGGTTCCGGAGACGTAGATATACGAAGAGGCATTCTGGGCCTTGAACTTCACCACCGTGCCGGAATCGATGGTCAGCGTGGCCACCGATGACACCGTGAAACCCGATGGGATATATGGCAGATCGCCCCCGGTCCAGGTTTGGTTGTTGATCATGATTCCAGAAATGCCGAATCCGCCAAATCCGCTTCCCGAGGCGGTGTTCCCTGAATGGGTGAAGGTAAGCCCTATGGATAGATCGACTTTAACGGCCATTGTGGCGTTATCCGTAAAGGTGTTGCCGGTAAGGTCGAGGGAGCCCGCGCCCGAGACAGCCACGCCGTAAAAGCCGTTGTTATAGATATGGCTGCCCGAGATGGTGATGTGCGGTCCGCCCATGCCGTAGTCTTCGAGATTGTATACGCCGTATTTATTATCATGGATATTCGAGGAGGTGACGCTGACCGTGCCACCGTCGATCCAGATTCCTTTGCCGTTCGTCGTGTTTGAAGAGATGTCGGATGTCGCGATGGAGGTAGTGCCGGTCGCGCTGTAGATGCCGTAGGTGCTGGTGGCCACCGTGGAACTCGCCATCGTCAGGCTGCCGCCGTTCACGTAGAACTCCGCCCCATAGTGCCCACTGTTGTTGTCCCCGCCGTAGCGGACGACCGCGTTCGTGATATTGGCCGTGCCGTTGGACTCGATGTCTATAGTGTTCCAGTCTTTCTGGGCGGGCGTGTCCGAGACACCGTCGGTGTTGCCGCCCACGGAATCATCCTTGAGCGAGGTGAAATAGATCAGGCTGCCCGCGCTTCCCTGTGCGCTTAATGTTCCCTGGACGGTGATGCCCGAGGAGTTAGAAGTGAATTTCACGACGGTGCCGGCATTGATGGTAAGGGTGACATCCGAGCTAATAGTGGCATTGGTCACTTTGTAGATATGGCTCGAGTCCCACGTCGTATCGGCAGAGATGGCGCCTGAGACAGTGATAACGTCTGCGTCGGTAGCGGGATTGGAGTATCCGGAATCGCCAAGGACGTTGTATGCCCGCACGCGATAATAGTAGATGCTGGTGCCCGCGCCGACATCGGTGTAGGTCATGGAGGCCGTCAGGTTCCGGGTGGTGGTCGCCAGGAACGCGAGATTGCCCATGTTGGTTCCGCGCTCGATCCAAAAGCCGTCCTCGTTGTTCGAATTGTCAGCCACGGTCAATATGACATCGTTGGACGACGTGACCGCGGTCAGGTTTGACGGATCGGGCGGGACGGAGCTATACGTAATGGCAGTCACGGCATTTGATGTTGCTGTGCCGGCGGAATTGTACGCCACAACTTCGTAGGAATAGGTCTGGTCGGCGGTCAGCCCTGTGTTGTTGTATGTGACGGTATCCTAGGTGGTAGTAGCGATCTTCGAGTACGCACCATCGTTCAGCGCCCGATAGATTTGGAATTCCGTTTCGTTCGTCGAATTGTCCGTCCAGCCAAGATTCATTTGGGTGGAGCCAACGCTCGAAGCGGTGAGATTCGATGGCGCCGAGGGTGCGGAGAGCGTATATGTCACCTTGGTGGCAATGCGGGAGAGGCGCGCTCCTTTGTCGCCCGCCGAATAGATCATGCCCGTCTCAAGTGTGCTTGTTGCGGTTTTGAAAAGGTTAAGACTGGAGAATGTAGTGGTAGCAAGCTGCACCGGCGTAGTACCGGAAAGAGCGTAGTTCCCAGCATCGCTGCTATCTACTCCGTTATACCGATAGAAGACGTTCGAGGTCGCCGTGCCGGTGCCGGTCGTCTGGCGCGAGGCGCAGGGCTGGATGTCGATCTGGGAAATGTAGGCGCCGTTGCCCACGGTGGAAAGGCTGATGCCGTAGGAGTCGCGCTTGGCGATGGTGGTCGTCGCGTTGTAATCGGTGCTGTTGCAGGGCGTCTCATCGACCAACGTGTAGTGCGTGGATCCCGTGCTCGGTTTCCACTCTTTGTAATAGCCTTCGTACGTCGGTACGAGAATGCCGGTCGTACTGGCGGATGCAAAATGAGTAACAAATCCAAAAGCCGCTAGCGAAAACAGCATGGCGGATACTGCTTTGTACCTCATGGGAAGGAGATTAGGTGGATTAAAACTGCGGTCTTATGCCGTTAACTGTAACATGATTTCATCATGAAGAATATGAAGTTGACCTACCTGCAATAAAAGCATTCTTGTATAGGGAAACTTGACGTTACCGCTGACTTATCCACATCTAATCAACATTGCAATGTTAAGAACCGTCTTTCGGTGATGGGAGACAAGAGACTGTACCCAAAGGAATGTAGAAAGTGTCCAATCCTGCATTTTTGCAGGAATACAAGGGTGTGTTGCGGGGGAAGCCGGCCAAACTGTGACATCCTGTACGGGTTCTCACGCGAGAGTGGTCCACCCCATCGAACTAAACGGAAGGCCGACTCGTGCGCTCCCAGAAACTGCCAGGTTTTTTGTTCCTACGCAACAGTGCGTCTACCTCGCACGTTCTTTCTTTTCGAGGAGCAGAGGACGTGCGGTGTCGGGCGGCCGACGACGCGCCGCCGCACGCAAGGACTTGATGTCTAGCTGGAAGTCGCGTAGTAGTCGTCGCAACGTATTACGGTGCATGCCCAACTTCTTGGCCGCCTGGAATTGATTCCACTTGTGTTCCCGCAAGACCGTAAGAACGAAGACCTTTTGGAACTCGCGCAGCCCTTCAGAGTATCGCAGGCCGCTCTTGTACATCTGCAGAGTGAGATTCTCGAGCTGAGTCTTCACGGGGGTGACCTCTTCTCCGTACGATCATCTACCCTCCATCGCACCGGCAAATCTTTAGACCCTATCGCTCTTGGGGTCAATTCAATTCTCGGGCATATATCTGGTTTGTCGTGTGTCACCTGCGACTTGCGAGCAGGAGGATGGCGAGAAATTGTGCAGTCTCCGGCCAGCAGCTGCTAAGGCACTCTGTCGCTACGGGGTTGCAGCCTTGCTGGTCACGCTTCCTTCGCTCTCGCCCTGTGGAAATCCCACAGACGCCCCGCCGAAAGCCTTGAGCAGAGCCGGGAAGCTGCTCTGCGGCTAGAAGAGTGCAGTGCACCAAAAACAGGCATTGACAGCAATTCGACGGGGGACTAAGGTTGGCCCCGTCGACGGCCGAAAGGGTTGGCTGAAATAAAACTTAGCCAGTCCGAAGTAGGCTGAGTGATCCGGCTTGGCAGGGCAACCTGTTGGGCAACCAGACCCGAAAAATCCGACCGCTCTGCGAGGGGCCGTTGGGGTTTGGAACTGCGAAAGCAGTGATCGCATCAGGGGGCTGTGACGGTGCATGCTTCCACGCTGTTGACTCCCTCGCAGGAGTCGGCGGCTAGAGCATAACCAATGTCACGGCCTTCTTAATTTCTACCCCTTCCTCAAATCCATTCCTTCGCGAACCCGCCTAACCTTGGACGCTGCTCAAGGTTGTGGATCGTCCGCAAGGCATCGGTTGCCTTCGGTTTGAATCAGACGCTGTTGGGGTCTACAATTTTGTTATCCACTCTTCACCTGGAGGCAATATGCCTCACTACGAATTCTTCTGCCACGACTGCAAAAAACTCTTCTCGAAGATCCTATCTCTCGTCGACTACGAGAAGGGCAAGGTCGTGTGCCCGAAATGCGGCAGCAAGAACGTCGAGCAGCGCTGGTCCGCCTTTAGCGTCATCACGTCGAAAAAGAGCGCGTGAAAGTGGGAGGCACCTATGCGCTTCGGCAAGTTTTCCTTTGGTTCCATCCGGATCGATGGCGTCACCCGCGACTACGACGTGGTGATTGACGGCGGCAAGATCCGCAAGCGCAGGAAAAAACCGTCTAAGCAAGTCCGCGACGAGTTTGGACATACTCCCCTATCCATCGAGGAGGACATACCCTGGAAATGCCGGCGGCTGGTAGTCGGCACCGGAGCGTTTGGAAGACTGCCGGTGATGAAAGAAGTGACGCGCGAAGCGGAGCGCCGCAATATCGAATTGCTCGTGCTCCCAACGCCTCAAGCCATTGAAGCGTTAGAGCAGAGCGCCGAGGAAACGAACGCGATTCTGCACGTAACGTGCTGAGTTTACCTTCGGATCTGCATGATCCCTGCCTCCTACAAACCGAAAAAGAGGTTCATGCAGCTGGCCATCGCGGAGGCCAAGCGCGCCCGTGACCGAGGCGACTATCCCATCGGTGCGGTCATCACCCGCCTCACGGGCAAGCGCGAAGTGGTCATTGCCAGCGCCGGTAACCGAGTAAAAACTTCGGGGTCAAGCATCAAGCACGTAGAGTTGGAAACGCTCAAATACGTATCAAGCGGCTATGGCCGGTATCTGCCCGACTTCGTGCTCTACTCCACGCACGAGCCCTGCGCGATGTGCGCCGGCGCCTGCGTGTGGTCCAGGATTGGCGCGGTCGTCTACGGCGTCTCCCAAGAGGACATTGCCGCGTATGGCCGCAAGCGCGGTACGGAAGACTACAAGTGGCGAGCTTGCCTCATCCCCTGTCGGCTCGTCTTCGAGAAGGGCAATCACCGCATCCCGGTCACAGGCGGTTTTCTCCGACAGGAATGCAAGAAACTGTTCGGTTACGGGGCTGCATAGAATGAAGTCCGCGTGGCCTGTCTTTTGGCGTCGCTCGTCTCTGGTTGACGAACACTCACCTGCCTTTTGGCGGCCGCCTATTACTAATGAATAATGAGGACCTGGGTGTGGCTGACCAAAATTGCTCTGGGGCGCTTTTACGTGGCAGGCAAAAGAAAAGGGCTGCGGCATTGGTTACGCTCTAGCTGCAAGCTCTTGCGAGGGAGCCCACAGCGTGGATGCGTGTACCGTCGCAGCCCTCTGATGCGATCACCGCTTTTGCGGTTCCAAACCCCAGCTGCTCCTCGCAGGGCAGTTGGTTTTTTCGGGTTTGGTGGCTCGACGAGTTGCCTCGCCAAGTGGATCACCCAGCCTACTTCGGACTGGTCAACATTACTTGGACCGATCCTTTCAGCCGTCGACGCTGCCAACCTTAAACCCGCCAGATCCGAAAAGCTGTGACGGCCGTCACAAATGCTTTGAACAGCTGTGAATATGTTGTGTGGGATCCCCGGTACGCGGCAGTGATACCTGCCTTTTGGTGAATGGCCTGGGCTGTCGCAGACAAAAAATCTTCCAAGACTGGCGACACGCCGGGGGTCGCCGCGCTCACGCCCGCGCGGTTTGCGCTGGGGTTGAGTGCTGTCTTTCGACGGCTCCCGGCCTGATTCTTTTCTACTCCTAATCGCGTTTGGTTTTCAGTGATGTCACCTGCCTTTTGGCGGGGATAGAAAAGCCTTCGCGTGAGGGTGCGAAGGCTTGGGTTTCGGTTGCTACTGGGGTTTCTTTTCGGTTGGCGGCGGAGGAGGAGGATAAGGAGGAGGAGGATTAGGAGCAGGAGGGCCGCCCATGCCTGGACCCATGCCCGGCCCCATCGACTCCATGTGCTGCAGCATCCGGTCCATGTGGCCGACCATCGTTTCCCACATATCCACGTTCGTCTGCCAGCGTGCTTTCTCGTCAGCGTTGCTGATTTTGGCTACGTTCGCCTTCATTTGCTCGAGAGAAGACTTCATCTTCGCCATGTCGGCCTTGGCAGCGTCCATCTCCTGTTTGTGCATCTCCATTATTTGTTGGCGGTGAGCGCTGCGCGTCTGGCTTATGCTGCTCTGGCCGCTTGAGGATGCGGGTGCTTGTGATTGCGTATCTTGCGCCCACGCCACAGAGGCCAGGGTGAGCATCAGGACGAGCAGAAGGCTCTGGAACTTCATCGGATGTCTCCTTTCCAACAATCTCACTCGACCAGTACGAATGCTGATAGGCCGGGACCAGCCCGGTGGTTTGCCACGTGATTGCCGGAAATCGCCGCGCTCGTGCCCGCGCGGATGGCGCAGGGTTGAGTGGTTCGGACGACTCCCGGCCTAATCTTTTCTTACTCCTATTCGCGTGCGGATTGCAGTGATGTCGCCCCTGACTTTTGGCGGACGCGTATTACCTATTACTAATGAAGGGGGGCTGCCTTCTGGTTGAAAAAATTGCCGGGCGTCGCCCGCGCCCACGCCCGCGCGGTTTGCGCTGGGGTTGAGTGCTGACTTTCGGACGACTCCCGGCCTGATTTTCTTTTATCGTGATCCGGGTGCGGATTTCAGTGAGGTCCTTGCTTTTTGGTGATCGGTCGTTTCCCTTTCAATCCCTAAAACGAGTTCGTACTCGCCCTCCTCTGCGTATCCTCTTCTGAACACATCGTCCGAGACGCGGTACGGTCGCATTCCTTCTTTTCTGAACTCCCTGACTTCGGGACATGGAGGTGTGCACTTGAGCCGATACATCCCTTCGGCTGATCGGATGAATTGAATGCTGCGGGACGTAGCTACGAAGTGCAACTTCCCGCACACCTCGCAGCTGACGCCTATATGGACTGGCATGCTCACAGATTATGGCACGATCAACCCCGGAAGGATGTCGGGTCAAATGACCAGGTGATGCGCCTGGCTTTTGGCGAAATTGAAAAGGCTGCCGGTGAGAGCGGCCTGTCGCTCGTGGTGAGTCCGCCTCACGGCAAGCTGGACGGTAGCACGCTTGGCCGGTATCAAATCTTCCCAGCCTGATACGCTAGGCTGCTTTGGCCCTGACCTCTTTGGGCGCCGTGATTCGGCTCAAAGCCATCCATATGTCCCGAGGATCAGCGGCATTATGTCGAATCAGGTCGGAAATGCCCACGATCCCCTGGACGCGATTGTCCTGATCAACCACGGGGAGTCGACGAATCTGATGTTCTGCCATTCTTGCCAAGATCTCTCGGATTTCCATATCCGGAGTGCAGGAGACCAGATCGGTCGCCATGCAGTCCTCAACCGTGGTCAAGGTCGGATCGTGCGGTTCCCCTAACACCGCGAGACACAGGTCGCGGTCGGTAACCACGCCGATAAGCTTTCGTGTCCACAGGTCGTCGATGACCGGCAGAAATCCGATATCAAACTCTCGCAGCATGCGTACCGCGTTCATTGCGCTAGTCGTGCGAATGCAACAGACTGCATCGTGTGTCATGACTTCGCTGACTCGCATGAATCCACCTCCTTGCCAGCCGCGTTTTCCCGGCCTGATTTTCTTCTACTCCCCTTCAGGGAGGATTGCAGTGATGTCGTCCCTGCCTTTTGGCGTACTTGCTCCTTTCTTGAAGCAGCAAACACGAGTGCAATTAAAACACTCGTGTGAGCAAGTTCAGAAACTCTCCAGATATTCCCATTTTGGAATCGGCTGTTACTACGCGGGGAAGTTTTCTCTTGAATTCACAGCAGACATCGTTCTTACATTGATGTGGTCTCTCCGAAGAGCAGTTCCCGCCCCGCGTGAGAACGCATCACCCCCTGAGACGCACAGGGCCCTGTTCGCACGAGTTCCAATACCGAACAGCTTCAGTGACTAATGAACACGCGAGTCACGTATCCCACCGCAAAGGAGATCGAAATGAACACCCCAACGATTGTTGAAAGTGTCGACGTTCTGAAGAACATGATCCATCCAGAGTGGTTCGAGCAGCGGGCCGGCGCACCAGTCAAAGCGCTTCGCCCCGCCGTCGCGGACTATCTCGTAGCCGAAGTTGCTCGAGACATAGCTCAGAACCTCAAAAACAGGGAATTCGCGACCAAGCTGCATGCAGTTGCAAAAGAACTCGCAACGCAAGCTCAAAAGGGCTTCTTGCAAGCCTGGGAAGATGGTGACGATTGGTGTGGAAATGGGCGCTGGTGGTGGCTGCACCACCATTTTCCATGGCCCGGACCGGGACCTGATCCGGGACCCGATCCCTACCGTCAGCAGTTCTTCACCTCTTCGATGAACGACATAGTGCTGGCCCATGCTCTCCGGGAAGTCGCTTTGCTCTCCTACCATGAGCAATCCCGGATCGCTCTGCGTGAAATCGGGGAAGCAATCGTCAAGAATGCCGCCACCACGCTGTATGATGAATATCGCGCAACGCCGTTCAGCACTCCCAAGATGGCGGTAAAAGCTGCATAGATGTCTTGCTGCTTGGAAAGCTTGCTCAAACTAGGCCGCCGCAGGGCGGCCTTTTTGTTCGCAATACCCTATTCTCTGAAATCCTGAGCGAGAATTGAAGCATGAAGGTGGAAGTGGAGTGCTATGCCGGACGCATCGCCGAGGAGCGGCCGGTGCGTTTCCGGCTCGAAGGGCATGAGTACATGGTCGAGGAGGTTCTCGACCAGTGGTACGGGCCGGAACATGTGTTCTTCAAGCTCCGGGCCGATGACGGCAATGTCTACATCCTGCGGCACGAGACCTCGGTGCCTGACGGCGAGTGGGATCTTGTGTCGTTCCGGGAGTTCGGATGAGAAGCGTCGAAGAAAGTTTACAATCCTACGATCCCCTGGCTGTGAACCACGCTCTAATCGCGAAGCGGGTCCACTTGATAAAGGGCCAGGAACGGTACTCGCCCGCCTGAAAGTGCCGCCGTACGGTGCCTTGAAAAAAGATGCGGAATCAAATTCGCGGTCCTTTCTCACAGCATCGTGGAATGCTCTACTGGTCCAGCTATGGCTTTGTAAACGTTATGGCGAATCCTGCGCCTGCTTTATACGACGTTCGGATTGGCGGAGACGTAACAGTGGCAGGGACTTCGGCATTGACGGCGAACCCCGCCAGGTCGGCCTGCTTCGCGATGGAAACGCCTGCCGTCAAGTACATGGTGCGAAATAACGACAGGCTTAACCCCGGGAGATACTCGGCGCTTGAGCCGCCTCCGTTCGTACCCTGCACATTTACTCCGACTCCAAAGCTGCCGTGCAGGGCATAGCGATGCTTGTCCCATTCGTAGATCCTCATATGCGCCATCGCCAGCGGCACAGGGTTAATGCTCGACCGGGATGAGTAGCCAAACTTGTTTACGGTCGTACCCCCCGAAGGTGCAGGTGTTGGCTGAATAGCGAACTCGCGTTGCTCAATGAAGCTGAAGGCAACGCCAGCAGAGAGCGAAAAGGGGCTCGTGCATTTAACGATCACGAACGCATCTCGGATTTGTGTGGACATCAGCTGGCCATCAAAAAAGGGAAGCCGGTCGCCAACTGTAAGCTTGACCGCAGTTTCCCTGTTGACATTAAAGACGGTCGGGCATGGTATATCCTGATGGACCACAAATTTGGTTGCAGGATCTTTGGGCATTGAATCGCCGGGCTCTAAGAATGATCCGAGCACACCACTCCAATATCGAAGAAGACCGTTCTTGACACCGACCACTTTGGCTTGGTCGCTGCCCGATGCTTGTTGCAGAGCCTTGCTTTCCAAGTCATCCAGCCGTGACTTCAACACTTTGACTCTATCCTGCGTCGCAGACGTAACGGCAATGTTGCCGAGCGCGTTCTGTGGGCTATGTATGTTCTTTAAGATGTCGTCCGTGTTATGCCATTTGAGGTTGTCGCCCGAGGCGCTGTCAACCGCCTCTTTTTGACGTTCAATATCAGTGACCAAGCTTTTGAAGTTTCCGCCCAGTACCCGCTCGTCCGAATGCACTATGAACTCTTTAAGCCTGGCAAGTACATCTTCCAACTTTGACGCGGCAGCTCGATTGTCATCTTGACGCATTCGCAGGGCAGCTTCAGCCTGTTGCACTAAAGGCTCGAGTTCCTCGAGGGTGAGCGGTGGCTGCCCACCAGGCAGCCGAGAAAACTGCGGCAGCTGTCCCGACGCAGGGAAGATACTTCCCGGAGATGGTCCCGCCGTCTGTGTGATTGTGGTACTGATGTAAATAAAGTTGCGCAATGTATTAACCGGCGCCGCTTCCGCGCATACCCCTCCTTCAACCGTTTCTCCGGTGCTGTTTGGAGATGCCCGGTACCGGGCTAACTTCCGGTCGGTGCACGGGCCGGCATTCGACGCATCCGTCTCGCCTGCTGCAAGCCGCGTTCGATCTCGGGTGTTGCTGTCCCGGGCTGAGTGTTCTTGCGCAGCAGCCAGCAGGTGCGACAGAAAAAAGAGCACGACAGATGCCCAGAGTGAAAAGCTTCGCATAATGCCTACTCCAACGCGAATTATTCCAGCTACCCTTCGAGTCTGCCGTAAGGCCGCGAGTGTCGAAGAAACGAGTCTTGCGCGGCGTGACGGAGTCTGTCAAGAGCGATTCTGGCAACAGAACGACACGAGCGGCAGTAAGGCGTGAAACAGGCTGATAATCCAGGCAAGCCCGAAATTCGCTTATCAAAGAAAGCGTACAATCCTAGCGTTTCGGAGGAGCAGCTGGAATGACGAAATTCGGAAAAGATCCTCGTTTCGAACGCGATCGACGCCGCCAAGAACTGTATCCATGTTTTTGAGGCCGAGTACCCGACTGACGATCGGCCCCGAAAGGCGTTGGAAGCCACGGAAAAGTGGCTCAGCGAGCCGACGGAGGAGAATCGGCGATCCGTGGAAGCCCTCGAGCTTCGTGTTTGGAGATCGGGGGACTGGAAACACGGCCGTGCAAAGGGCGCGGCGGAGGCATGCGGATGCGCGGCCAGAGCCGCCCGCCATCCCCTGTCCTCAGCCAAGGACGCGATCTGTTGCGAGCGTTACGCGATCGGCATAGAACGCGGAGAGTACAGCAGGAACTGGCTCTGGTCGGTGTTGGACCGGTCGCGGACGCTCGAGCAGGGCCCCGTTTGTGGAGCGCAGCGCGGCTTGGCCCGGAGGATGCGGTTATGACGATGAGCTTTCGCGCATGCGCTGAATACTATTTGCGCCAATGGTACGAACTCGATCGTGATCTCGTTGCCGAGTTCTCTCGTGGTCCGGTCACATGCGAGCTACTATCCGACATGTCCTCTCGAAGTAAGTACGGGGTCGCCCGCACGATATCAGGGCACGGAGTACCCAAATTCCAACCCTTCGCGGATATGCTGAACGCTCATCGATCTACGTCCATGACTCGCGACAACGTTCCGGCCGTGATTGGTGACGCGCTCGTACGGATGGCCAACTACTACTCCAGGCAGTTCCCGTCGGCCCTCTCGAAGGCATTCTGGATGATGAAGGGCCATCCTGTTGTCATCTACGACAGCAAGGCGCGTGAGGGTCTGCAGCACCATGGTCTTCCTCCCGGCGATGGCAATTACAGGGTCTACTTCAATTCGTGGTTCACCATCTTTGACAATCCCAATACGCAACACGGGTTAGATGACGCTGTAGACTGGCTTTTGAACTCCGAGCCCGCCAACGGACTCAGGGCGAGATACGGGACCCCCTTTCCAGAACTTGAGAAACTTGTTCGCTCGGATTCGTTCCGCAACCGCATTGTGGATATCTACCTCTTCTACTACAGAGGAGCCTCACAAGCATAGTTGGCGCGCCCATATTTCATAAGTGGTAGCCGGAGAAGCCAATATGTTTTAGAAAGCTGACAATCCTACGTTTTCTCGTCAGAATCGTGCCAAAAGAAGTTGTCATCTCCAAGAAGGTTCCGCTCTCGATCAACCTCATCCTCACTGTTGAACGACGGTGATGTATCCCTGAATCGAAGGCGTAGTGCCGCCAGAGACAATGCAGAGGCCCGAGTGGCTGCAGTCCACGAAGCCCCTTGGAGACATCCTTGTCCGCGCCAAGTCTTTGTTTAGGGCCTTGTGGTCAGCACGTTGCACCGCCTTTCGCGCAGTCGCCCAACCCGGCTGTACCTATCGGTCTTGAACCGACTTCGAGGCGCTGCATCTTGGTTGCCAAGCAGTCTTGTTCAACCACGGACAGATGCTGATCGGCGAGGCGTAACAATTGATCCTCTTCATCGACGATGTGATGCTGGATTGCATCGAAGAGTTCCATTGAAAGCCTGATGAGTTCCAGAACCTGGCGCTCAGTCAGACCCTTGCCGGCCATTCCGGTCAGTTCGCCCATACCGGCGGTGACCTCAGCGATGTACTCGTGCTGTTCATCCATCTCTGCCAACAACTCAGAAAAAGCCGCCTGGAAATACGGGTAAAACACATTCTCTTCCTTACGGACGTGAGGTCCCATCAACCGCTGAATCTCGGCGAAGATGTCGCGCACCTGCAACACTATCCCTTCACCCGGATGCTTCACGGTCGCCAGGAGACGATCAAGCGCCATCTCGATCTGCCGGTGATCGGTACGGAGTAAATCTGAAGCAGCAACCGAAGCCATTGTCGCCCCATTTCATCAAACTAGCTTAATCAGTTCCAGCACCATCCTTGACTGTCTGTCCTGGGCAATCGATCAAGCTGCATGACAGGTGCTGGCTCCTGCGCAGATCATCTCCAGAATCCGCCCCGCCAACTGCTCGAACCCATGGTGAACGTCAATGCCGATTTCGGAGTCGTGCTGCTGAAATTGCGTCAGCAATTCCCTCTGTTCACTATCGTTCAACAGCTTGTTAGTCATCGGGAAAAGCAGGTAGTCCTCTTTCCAGATGTGCGCTGGATAAAGCTCAATGAGCTTGCGGAGAGTGCCGATCAGCGCCTCCTTGCCAGCACGGGGAGTGCGTATGTAAGTTTCGGACGTGAGCTTCAGATCGGCCATTAGGCTTCGACCCTTCTCATGCTCGTGAAGAAGAACTGCCAGGGGGCAGCCGCTCACTGGTACTCCCTTCTTCTCCAGGAGCTTAAACAGATAATCCTCTTCTTTTCCGTGGTGGCACTTGTCCCCAAAGGTTTGCATGAATTCGGACAGATCTGTCAGCACCACTGGGTCGATCTCGCTGCCCGATTCTAGTTTCTCTATGATTACTGCCATCCCGCCGACGACCTGCTGAATGATGTGATGTTCGTGTTCCAGTTCTTCTGTTGGTTTTCTGCTCGTCATTTGAATACCTTTCTTGCGCCGAACGCCACTGTCAGCGCTTGTAATGCTTCGCATTAATTTCAGCAAAGTGTTTCCACTTGTCCGGCAGATCCTCCAGCACGAAGATTGCGGATACCGGGCAGACCGGCACACAAGCTCCACAGTCGATACACTCGACCGGGTCAATGTACAGTTGAGTTTCTGCGGCAAAATCGTCTTCGTTTTTCCTCGGATGAATGCAGTCGACAGGGCATGCATCTACGCAGGCTGTATCTTTCGTTCCGATACAGGGTTCGGCGATCACGTAAGCCATGAGAACGTCCCCCCTTGCTCCAACCTACCTCTCCCGCCACGAGATGCAGTGCCAAGAGTCATAAGGCCTACTCATCGCTTCGCGCGACCCCAAAGCCTTGCGGAACAGGCACATAATTACAAGCTTCTTGTATCGGTTGGACGGTTAAGCCGCTTGCGGAGTTGAAGCTTAGGGTTGTGGTCAAGCTGCACTTCTCGCACAACCAGAAAAACACTGAAGCATTGCCCGACTTCGTGCTGCAAACCGTGTCCGGGATGTCCCGGCACGGTTCTGAGGGGGATCTCACCTCAAATCGGAACAACTTGCCGCGCCCCAGTCGATGGAATGGAACGGAACACGAAGGGTTTGCGCACTTTGCAGTCATTGCCCGGTTTCCTCTTGAATACGCATCGTTCACCTACTATTTCCGCACGCCGCGTGAATTCTTCCAATGGTCCATTCGTACTTTTCGAGAGGATTCCTGTCCCGATCAGTAAAAACGTTGGACAAGAAGCAGAAAGCTGGGTCAGCTTGCCTGGGTGAAGTCGATGATATGAAAGCCCGCGCCGTCGCGAAGACTCAAGCTGCCGATGTGGACGAGGACGATGTCCGGACGGAGGAGTTCGCTGGCTACTTACCCCTGGCTGGGGCATCGCCAAACAAACAGACCGGGTCACGAGTTCAGGATGCTGTATTTTGCTCACCATGACGCTCTTCTTTTGTGCCCTCGGGCCAGGAAATGGTGATCAGGAAAGCGCTCTCCTCCACCGCTTCGACATCGTGAGGGATGCCATGGTCGAGTGCTATCAACTCCCCGGCGGGCAGCTCGACTTTCTGATCCGGTAGATGAACGCGGATCCTACCTTGGAGCGAATGGATCGAAATCCTAGCATCGGCATGGTGCTCTTTCATTTGTGTGTTCGCCTTCATGAGTACCAGCACGATGCGGAAATCCGGGTACTTAGCGAGCGTCTTAGAACTGCGCCCGGTTTCGCGGTGCCATGAGTCTTCGTTGCGGAGCTGTCTGAGTTCATCCGAGATATTGAACCGCAGCAGTGGGTTGGCTAGATGGGGCAACCTGTTTAGAGGCTTGCTACCTTCACTCGGCTTGGGTACCGCTGAATTTCTCACCATTTTGTCCTCCGCGGACTGAGATATGCAGTCTATATCGTTTCACGATATACACTAGAGAAGTACGCTTCAATCGCAACCGCCCGTCCCGCGAAATATGGGCAATCGGGTTCTTTTGTCGGGAAGTGGCGCCGCAACACAAACTCCGATTTCCCAGAAGCTGGCGGGAGCCCGTAACAACGGCAGGAATACCCGTCTCTCTGGATCTATGAGCGGATCATCGTCAGTACCATCTTGAAGCGGGTGGTCGCCTTCACAGCGTGCGGCTTCTCGGCAGGCAACAAAACGACCTCACCTGCTTTCACCGCTATCGGTTTACCCGCGACCATAATCTCCGCTTCTCCTTCAACTGCCTGCACGAGCGCGTCGAATGGCGCAGTGTGTTCGCTCAACCCTTGTCCTTCATCGAACGCGAAGATCGTGACATTCCCTTTCTCCCGCTTCAGGACAACTCGGCTTACGATCGATCCCTCCTGGTAGTTGACCAGCCCCAGCAAGGGTAAAGCTTCTGCTCCGGCAATTTCTGGACGCGCTGCGCTTGTTGAGCTCATTCTTTGTCTCCTATCCTCATTCCGTTGAACCTCTCGCCTTAGCCTCCGACATAGGACCGAACGACGCGTCTCATTGTGCTGGCAGCGGGGATGGCGCGGCAAGCAATTTTGCGCGGCTCGTCTTCGCCACGTTCATTGTGCGCCACAGCTCGATCCCCCACCAGAGCAAGGCAGTCAATTCGATAAATCCAGTGAACCCAATCAAGGGATAAGCAACCTTGGGCACGAAGTCTGTCAACACCTGCAACAGCACCCGCCCGGCGTCCTTTCGCAGACGCCTGCACCCCGGCATTCACTTGACGACCACCACACCCTTCATGCCATTGGCTTCATGCAGCGTGCAGACGTAGTGGTACACGCCGGGAGCTGTGAAGACACGGGCGAAGGTCTGGCCCGGTTGCATCAATCCTGAATCGAATGCCTTCCCGCCCTCAGGAACATGCACGTCAGCCTGGTTTATCGCCTTCCCAGCATCGTCGACTACGTTGTGGATGACTTCCGATGAGTCTTTCCAAGTCACTTTCTGGCCGACCTTAATGACGATCTTTGGCGGCATGAACGCCATATCGCTCATGCCCACCGTTAGCGGGCTTAAAGTTCCAGTGCCACCTTCGGCAGCCTTTGCCAACGCTTTCCGCAGAAGAGCAGGCGTCACCTTTGCAGAGCAGTTGGGCGCAAGCTCATCGACCGTGTTCACCACGAAGCTGGGAATACTGGGATCTTCCACAGCGACTACGCTGCCCAACTCTCCAGTCACATGGATGAGACGATTCGCATTTTCGGAAAACAACAAGGGCCGTGCCTCCAAGCGGTAGGTCTTGGTTGACTGGAAGACCCTAAGCATTGCTCTACCGTCGTTCAGCAATATCAGGCATCCGTTAAGTTCCGCGGGGCCAGAGGGCGCCGGCTTCAGGCCCGACACGGAACCCGTAAGATTTGACCCACGTGGTTGCTCGGCCTTCTCAGACACCATGTGCATTGGCATCGAACGCATGGGGTTTGGAACCGCTTCTTCTTTTGCATCTGCCGGGCGGGTGGAAACTCCACGCGTGGCTGCTAAACCGGCGTCGGCTCCGCCCAAGGATCCTGTTGTGTCCGCCTGGCTCATACCACTTGTCCAGGCGGTGGACGGTTGTGAGCCCGAGGTGGACTCGGCTGGCCCGTCATGCATAAAGGCCGCGTTCTGTGCGCCGTGGACTTCAAAGACTGCCATTAGACCTTTGGCCATCCTCGCCATGGCATGGTCCATCATCGTGAACTGTCCCGGCACGCTCGCCGTAAACTCCAGGATGGCCGCACCACCCGGCGGTACACTGGCGGTTTGAATTCCCGTGAGCGGAGGGGAAGTCAGCGAACCCAACTCGTAGTCGCGCGTGAAGATCTCCCCCACCACATGCAAGGACGATGTGTCATTGGGCCCCGCGTCGCCGAAGAATACTCGCACGGTCTCGCCCACGTTGGCATGCATCGGATATTCCTTGGTGAGAGCATCTACTGTCCCATTGAATACGAAGTATTCGGGTGTTTCCGCGATGAGTTTCGCATCGCTGAACTGCTGCAACCCGGCTCTGCCTTTGGGCGCGGTTGTGTAGACTTCACCCTGCATGACGTAGAACTCGTGGTCGGCGTGAGGCAGTCCACCCTCTGGCTCAACCAAGATAAGACCGTACATGCCGTTCGCAATGTGTTCGGCGATCATTGGCGTACCGCAGTGATAGACAAATAGCCCCGGTGTTGTGGCCTGAAATGTAAAGGTTTTCGACTGTCCCGGGATTGCTTGCGAGAACGCTGCGCCCCCACCAGAACCCAACGCGGCATGGAAATCTACCGAGTGGACCATATGGCTGGCACCGTCGTTGCGAAGCGTGACCTCCACTGTGTCACCTTGCCTTACGCGAATTATCGGGCCAGGTACCTTTTCGTTGAACGTCCAGTAGCGGTACGTGGTGCCAACGGATGGGTCTAGCCGACCGAAAACCTCTTTAGCTGTCAGGGTCACATGGACTACTGCGGGGGCGCGGTTTGCAATGGGTGGTGGAACATCGGTCGGATCACGGGCGATATCTACAGCATTCGCGCTGGCGTTCACCCCTGGCCTGTGGTTCGCCGCAGACTGTGCCGGTAACGGTTCGGCTCCAGATATCATGAACAGAAAAAGCAGGACATTGAGAATCACTTTCATGAATGGAAGTTCGTTATGAGCTCTTGTTTCCATATCCCATCTCTTCCGGCCAGCCCAACCTTTCTCCTGTTTGGGATCCTGGTTTGCCGGCTGACATATACTTGTATCGGGAGGCGATAGATCTCAATGGAGCATTCGTACTACGCAAGTAGGCAGTTGTCACAGGGACGGGCAAATGCTGGAAAGTGAACTGTTTACCCTGCTCCAGCACACTTCAGACGCGGCGTTCTCGGTTACCGAAGAAGGCGAAATCATGTCCTGGAACAAAGCCGCTGAGAAGCTTTTTGGCTACCCGGCTGCAGAGGCCGTCCACAAGACGTGCCATGACATCCTGGAAGGTATGGGGCCTTTAGGCACACGCGTATGCCATCAGCATTGCAGCGTGGCAGAGTGTGCCGGCGGGAGTACCGACATTCCCAACTTCGACATGAGTGTGAAGACCCGTTCCGGGCAGCGAGTATGGATCAACATGTCAACACTCGTGTTCGACAACCAGCGCACCGGTCGCCGGCTTCTGGTGCACCTTGCTCATGACGTAACCGAACAGAAGAAGAGCGAAGAACTAATGCACAAGGTGCTCGATCTATCGAAGCAACTCAGTTCGGCCGGCGAAGCTTCGGTGCGTGCAGCACCAATATCCCCACTGTCAGAACAAGAAAAAACCATCCTGCGCCTGTTCGCCGAGGGCAAGGACAGTGACGAGGTCGCCCGCTCTCTCGGCATCAGTCCCCAAACCCTCCGCAACCACCTCCATCACATCAACCAGAAACTGCGGACTCACAACCGCTTGGAAGCGGTCATGAATGCGATCCAGCGGAAACTGATCTAAGACTCGCTCCCTCACCGACTCATTTGCGGGACGTGCCGGGCGATCACACATACGTCATGTGCACATTACACCTGTCCTATTGCAGGCGCGGTTTAGCGAGAGCTAAATAGGGCCTGAGCGGTTCTTCTGCTCACAGGAGTTGTCTTCATGATCTCTCACTGTGCCAACCCAAGTTGCGCACTTCCATTTCACTACCTCAGGGGAGGGCGCCTCTACCGTTTTGACATCGCGCCCGTGGGTACACCAAGCGCCGATGTTCCAAATGCTATCTGCAGCCTGAAGCCGTCACGCGCGACCGTTTTCTTCTGGTTATGTGGTCAGTGTTCCTCGAAGTATTCGCTCTGCTTCAACTTCCGTGATGGAGTGAGCCCGGGGCTGCTGACGGGCCCGGCAAAGAAAGCCAGCACGGCACCGGTCATTGCTATGTGGGCCGAACCGTGAGAGCGTCGAGGAGGCGAGCGCCATCATCCGCTGGGGAGATATTGCGCCATAGCGCAAACTTTCGGAGGTTCAAACCCCGTACTCTCTTGGCCTGGCTTAGTGTCCATTTAGTGTCCGGTCTGTGTGGGTCGAGCGAGACGCGAGGGAATTATCGAGATTTTATAGACTCCGGCTATCCCCATGCCCCACATGGTTTTGCGCGTTAAGTCGTGCGGAGACTATGATTTGCGAGGATAGGCCGACTAGAATTCGGCTTACAGGTCCGGCTGCCACAAGCTTTTCCTTTCAAGAACTTGCAAAGCCCAAAACTTGATTGTGACGCCGGTGCGACGCGCTGCAATCGCTCGGCAGGAAATGATGATCTTCCGTCGCCCTGTCTCTCTCCGAAAAACCGCAATCCTCGAGACCCTGGGACGTTGCACAAGAAGCGAGGCGAATACAGAGCGGACAACTTCCGAGCAGCCGACAATCCTCCCGCAACACATCCAAACGCCGTCCGTATCGTAATCAACTTTTCCTTTGGGTGCGCTCACCGCCGTCGCGTTGACTTGCCCACACATGCCTCTTAACATGGCAACGCTGAGTTCCAGCGCCCATTGTGATCGGTAAAACCATCTCGCACTACAAGATCCTCGAGAAACTTGGCGAAGGTGGGATGGGTGTGGTCTACAAGGCTCGTGACACCAATCTCGACCGCTTTGTCGCTATAAAGGTCCTGCCTGCGGAGAAGGTCGCCGACCCCGAACGTAAGCAGCGTTTCGTGCAGGAAGCGAAGGCGGCTTCCTCTCTAAATCACCCCAACATCATCACCATCTACGACATCGGCCAAGCCGAGGGCGTTGACTTCATTTCCATGGAGTGTGTCGTCGGCAAGACACTCGACCGGCTGATTCCCAAGCGTGGGATGCGGCTGAATGAAGCTCTGAAGTGCGCTGTCCAGATTGCCGATGCACTCGCTCGGGCGCACTCCGCTGGCATCGTCCATCGGGATCTCAAACCCGGAAACATCATGGTGAACGAGCATGGACTGGTGAAAGTTCTCGACTTCGGACTGGCGAAGCTGACCGAATCCACTCCAGCTGGTGAGGACGAGTCCACACGCACGATGCGGCCAACGACAGAAGAGGGCAAGATCGTCGGCACTGTTGCGTATATGTCTCCCGAGCAAGCGGAGGGCAAAAAGGTCGATGCCCGTTCGGACATCTTCAGTTTCGGATCGGTGTTGTACGAGATGGTTACGGGAGGACAAGCGTTCCACGGCGATACCAAAGCCTCGACGCTAGCGGCCATTCTGAAGGAGAATCCCCGGCCGGCGAGTCAACTTGTGGATGGTCTTCCCAGAGAAGTGGAGCGGCTGATCTCCCGTTGTCTGCGAAAGGAGGTCAATCAGCGCTCCCAGCATATGGACGACATCAAGATCGCGCTGGAGGAAGTGAAAGAAGAGTCCGATTCCGGGGTGCTTGGAACCGCTGCGGGCTCCAAGCCGAAGCCTCGTCGTCGCCTCGCGTGGGCCGTTAGCGTAGTTGCAATACTGGTTCTCGCAATGGTTGGAGGATGGTTGATTCGATCGAAGAAAGAAATGCCCGAGGTGCCGTTGGTCGCAGTTCCGCTGACCACCTATCCGGGCAACGAGGATAGACCGTCGTTTTCCCCGGATGGGACGCAAGTAGCATTCGCCTGGGATGGAGAGAAGCAGAACAACTGGGATATCTACGTTAAACAAATCGGCGTGGAGCCTCCTTATCGGTTGACCAATGATCCAGCGATGGATTACAGCCCTGCCTGGTCCCCGGATGGGCGGCTGATCGCTTTCTTGCGAGATCTCTCGCCGGGCAAGACCGCGATCATGGTAATACCGCAGCGGGGCGGATCCGAACGGATTCTGGCGGAGGTCAACGGGTCCCTGCGGGTTTCCTACGGCCCATACTTATCTTGGACCCCGGACTCAAAGTGGCTCGTCGGTTCAACAGCGTCAACAGGACAACACGGTGAGGGCTTGCACTTGTACTCGACGGAAACGGGAGAACAGCGACCGCTGACGAACCCGCCAATCGATGAAATTGGCGACACAGCTCAGGCGGTCTCACCTGATGGCCGGACTCTCGTTTTCTCAAGGGTCTCTCCTGATTTCTACAACGTAACTCTATGGCGCCTGCATCTGGGTGAAGGTTACAAACCGATCGGCAAAGAGGAACAAATTCAAACCGGCAACATGGCGAACCTGGGTGCAGCTTGGTTGCCGGATGGCAGTGAATTCGTGTTCAGCTCCGGAACAATATTCAGCCCCGGGCTTTGGCGCATTGCGGCATCCAACGCCGCCATCCCCAGGAGAATTAATCTTGAGGCAAGCAACGCCTCGTCGCCAGCCATTTCCCGGCTCGGAAACCGTCTGGCTTTCGCGACCGAAAGGTTCGACCTGAACATCTGGCGTATCGACTTGAAGGGGCGGGGCCAAAAGCCAGGCGTGCCCTTTGAATTTATTGCCTCCACGCAGGTCGAGTGGTATGCCGCCTTTTCGCCAGACGGCCGAAGGATCGCCTTCGTGTCGCGGCGATCCGGGGAGGATGAAATCTGGATCTGCGACAGTGACGGATCCAAGACCGCGCAATTGACCTCGTTCGGTGGGGCCGAGATCTACGGTCCGAGCTGGTCCCCGGACAGCCAGAAGATTGCTTTTACGGGTGTGCAGAAAGGAATGAAAGATGACGTCTATTCCATTAGCGTCAATGGCGGAGCTCCCCAGCGCTTGACCACCAACCCGGCAGAGGACAAGTGGCCTTATTGGTCGCATGATGGAAAGTGGATTTACTTCAGCTCAACCCGCAGCGGCCGGGAGGAAATCTGGAAGATGCCATCGAACGGTGGGGAGGCGGTTCAGATCACGCGGAATTCCGGCGACATCCCGCAAGAGTCAGCAGACGGCAAATTTCTCTATTACATGAAGGGGTGGCCGGAGGCCGTGAGCGTCTGGAGAGCCTCGGTGGATGGAAATCAAGAAGCAAAAATTCTCGATTCCGTGCATAACGCTGGCCAATGGACTGTGGGGAAGGAGGGGATTTACTTCTTCAGAACTTCCGACAAAATGGGACACAGTGACATCTGCTTCTACGAATTCGCCACGGGCCAGATCAGGAAAGTCTTGACAATTCAGCGGCCCGTGAATGCCCGCATAGAGGTCTCCCCGGACGGCGGGGCGATTCTTTACTCGCAGTCTGACGAATCTGGCAGCGTCCTCATGCTGGTCGAGAATTTCCGGTAGGCGAACCTTTTCTGATCTACAATCTGCGGTTCGCGAGGTCCTCTGTTTCCAGAATCCAGTCTTCCGTCGTGACGGGTGTGCCCGCGCTCCCTTTGATCCGATCTAATCCGCTCTGTGTGTCCCTGGCACATTACATCTGGATGACGGGCGATCCGGAAGCTATTCCCGCCCTCCGTTCCCGATCAAACCGCAACTGCAGTTGTGACGCCGGTGTGACGCAAAACCTGCCAACACTGACAAAGTTGACATCATTGACACTTCGTGGCGACTGATTTCAAATAACTTGTCTGTTTGCAATGCAGTCCGGCGAATTCGGCTTATAGGTCCGGCTGCCACAAGCTTTTGTTTTCAGCTACCTACAAACACCGGAGTCGATTGTGACGCCGGTGCGACGCGCGTGCGGCGGGGGCCGATGTTCCTCTTTCTTTAGGTTCTGTCCAAAACCGCAGGCGCCCGTTCCTTAAGAATTCCCACTTGACATCTTTCTCAGAATCTTCTCAGCGAAATTTCAGGAGCGCCAAAGGACAATTGCGCCGTAGCGCCGCTAGTCTTCCATCAACTCACGGGAAACCTAGGCCAAAGGCCAGGTCCCAAAAAGGGGATGGTAGATATGGCAAAGCGTTTAGCGGTATTTGTGTACGGGCTGGTCAGTTACCTTTTGTTTTTTCTGACGTTCGTGTATGCCGTGGGGTTCATCGGCAATTTGTACGTTCCGAAGTCGATAGACTCCGCAACCCGAATGTCGTTCTTGCCCGCTCTAGTCATTGATGCTCTGCTGCTGCTGATGTTCGCAGTGCAGCACAGTGTCATGGCGCGGCCCGCATTCAAAGAGGTGCTGACTCGATTCATTCCGGAGCCTGCCGAACGCAGCACCTACGTGCTGTGTTCCAGCCTGTTGCTGATCGCGTTGTTCGCGTTCTGGCAGCCGGTTGGAGGTGTCGTTTGGAACGTCACCAATCCCGTGATCCGCAACGCCATCAACGCGGTGTTCGGTTTCGGTTTCGCTTTAGTGTTCGTTGCCACGCTCTTGATCAACCACTTCGACCTGTTCGGCCTGCGGCAGGTGGCGTTGTATCTTGCGCGCAAGCCGTACACTTACCTCGAATTCCGCACGCCACTGTTCTACCGTTACGTACGTCATCCGTTGTACGTGGGTTGGTTGATCGCGTTCTGGGCTACGCCTACTATGACTGGCGCGCACCTTCTGTTTGCGGTGCTTACGTCCGCCTACATCCTGACAGCGATCCGTTTGGAAGAGCACGACCTTGTCATCGTTCACGGTTCGAAATACCAGGACTATCAGGAGCGCGTACCGAAGCTGATCCCATCGTTGGCTCCCTACCGCGCCCCGGACGGGCGGATCGTGCGGACTCCCGGTTCGGCCGCGTAATCTCGACAAAATGAAAAGGGCGATTCGAGAGTCGAGCCGCCCTTTTTATGTTTCCAACCTGCGACATCCCTCACCTAGCCGGGATTTCCTTCATTCGCGCCGCGGCCTCCTCGTGCCAGCCCATGAACGCGGAGATCTCCTGGACTAACTGCTCCCATGCGGCATCTCCCGGGGCGACCATATGGCTGCGACTAGGCAATTCGACAAAGCGCGAGCCGCGGACTCGTGCCGCGATCAGTTTTCCCTCTTGCACCGGAACAGCGCCATCTTCGCGCGAATGCAGCACCAACGTCGGGCAGCTGATCTTCGGCAACATGTCTAGCACCCGGATGTTGGGAAACTCCGCCATCATGCGCGCGGCATTCTCCGGCGAGGACGAGATTCGCTGCAACTCGTTGAGCCAGGCTGCCTCCTCCACATCCGCGTCTGGCCGGAACAGCGTCGTCCACAACTGCCGGAAGGCTGGATTGTCGCGTCCCCAGCCGGAACGGATCAGAGTCAGCATCGCTTCCAGGTGCTCCTGCGCCCCGGGACCCGGCGCCGGCCAGCCGTTCGCAAATGTTCCGTTGATGATCAGCCTCGTTACCCGGTCCGGATGGCGCGCTGCGTACGCGATTCCCACTGCGGCCCCCTGGCAACCGCCTAGGATGGAGAATTCCTCCAGGCCGGCGGCATCCACTAGTTCTTCAAAATCCTGGACCGTCCGTTCGAATGAAAAATCGCTGACGTTCCAATCCGAGAGACCGCTGCCGCGCTGGTCGTACCGCACCAGGGTGTTGTGCCGCATAATCTCCAACAGCCACTGCCGCTGCAACGGGGTCTTCCACTCGAAATCCAAGTGATTGAGCCAGTGGATCGTCCGCACCAGCACCGGCCCTTGCCCTCCGACGTTGTACGCGATCCGCACGCCGTCGCTCGTGGTGAAGAATTCGATCTGTTGATCGGGAGCACCGGGTGGTTGCACGGCTGATTCCATTGGGATCAACCGCCCGTGCGATTTCGGGGCAGTTACCTCGGCAATAAATCGATAACCGTGTCGTGGCACGGTTTCGATGCACTTCGCCGGATGGAGCAGTTTCCGAAGCTGCGAAATGCAATAGTCCAGATTGTTATCTTCGACGACGGAGTCTGGCCATACGGACTCCATGAACGCGTCTTTGCGCACGAGCTTGCCGGCATTCTCCACCAGCACGCGAAGAGTGTCGAACAGTTTGCCCCGCAGGCGGATCTCCTCGTTATCACGAAGCAGCCTTCGCTCGTCCACATCGAGGAGGTAATTACCAAAGAGGTATTTGGCCATTGTCAAACCGCGGCCGGCGTCGGTGGACGCACAGGAAGGCCGCAGGTCCCCCACATGGCTCGCTATTCTACCAGCGCCACGACACCTGTGACGCCGGTGTGACGCAAAACCTGCCAACACTGACAAAGTTGACATCATTGACAGTGGATTGCCCGGAACTCGCTGCCCACTTCAACCAAGACGTATTTATATGAGGTTTGCGCCCGGTCCGGATACGTGATCCATAGCGTGTTGCAAAAGCCGTCCATTGCGACCAAGCGATATCCACTGGACGCGGCCTCCTCCAATTGCCGTGGCAATGTGGATTTGCGCCACGGCGAGCCCAGCTTCAAGGCGACTTTTTCGGGAGCCATTTGCGCATCTCTCTCGAGAATCGCGCGCCCGGCGATGACTGACTGGAAAGGTCTCGCCGGACGATATCCGTCGGCAATCACGTTGTCCGGTTTATCAGTGATCCGGTAGGAGAAGCGTGGCTCCGGTTTTACGCCGGCCGGCCGCGTCATCATCCTGCCGACAGCATTCGTCCCCGGTGTTCTGCGTGTTTGGCAGGTCTCCTCACTGGATGTGCCTTTTCGACTAGGGGCGCGAACGCCGAGGAAGATAGGCAACAGCTTCCCCCTCGCGTCCTCATCGGGATTTCTTGTGGGCGGACGGCCCAGCCATCCTATGCCGCTGCGACGTCACCCGACGAATTTCAGCTTACAGGTCCGAATGCCGCCTCTTCTGTTCAACAACCACGCGCCTCGGTTCCCAGAAGGGGAAGCTGCCGTTCCGGCATTCAACCTCTATCTCTGCGGGTATAAGCTAAATGCATGGCAGACTCATCCCTCGCCGAGGAATGGTTGCAGACACCGGCAGAGCTGCCGGCCGCGGCCTTGTCCCAAGACGCGAAAACCGCCGAGCGCATCGCCGCCATCGCGGCGTTGCTGGACGGCCCCTCGGGTCAACCGCTGCGCGAGGAGATGGGTCAGTGGGTGGTCCAGTTCCTGCCAGTGGAGCGCCTGGTGCCAAAGCTCTACGCGAAGTGGCGTCCGGTGGTGCGCGACGCCATGCTGTTCATGCTGTCCCATCTATCTACCGCGCGCTTGGCACCCAAGCTGGTGGAGCAGATGGACCTTCCATCCGGTACGTCACCTGAAGCGCGGCTGTTGCGGCTCATAGCTAAGGTGCCGGGGCTGCAGAAACTCGGGCAAGTGCTGGCGCGAAACCGTCATTTGCGCGGCTCTCTGCGCAAGGCGCTCTCGGAGTTGGAAAATGGAATCTCCGATGTGAGCGCAGGGGAGATCCGCGCCATCATCCTCGAGGAACTGGGGTCGCGGCTGGAACGCTGCGCAGTTGAGCTCGAGCCCGTTCTTCTGTGCGAAGCCAGCGTCAGCGCGGTCGTGCGGTTCACCTGGTTCAACCCAGATCTGGGAGGCCGCGAGCGGGGTGTGTTCAAGGTCATGAAGCCCTACATTCCCGCCTGTTTCGCCGAGGACATGGAATTGCTGGCACGACTGGCAACCCACCTCGGATCCAGGCACCGGTCCGGTTCTTCCCAGCACGTGCTTTCCGACACCTTTAACGACGTCCGGCGGCTGCTGCAGCACGAGGTGGAATTTTCCCGCGAACAGGCGACGCTGCTGGAGGCATCGCGCTTTTACAGTTCGGTTCCCGGCGTGTGCGTGCCGCGGCTGATTCAGCCGCTGTGCACGCCCACCATTACCGCAATGACCGAACAGCATGGAAAGAAGATCACGAATGCGGTGGCGCGGATGCCGGCGTGGCGCCGGGTTCAGGTTTCACAGCAGCTCATCGAAACCCTGGTTGCTGCCCCTTTGTTTGCGCCTACAGGGGACGTGATGTTCCACGCCGATCCTCATGCCGGCAACCTGCTGTACGACAAACGCAGCGGAGAACTCGTCGTTCTCGACTGGGCGCTCACCCAGCACCTCAGCCACGACCAGCGCCGCCATCTTGCCCTGTTGTTCCTGATGATGGCCTT
Source organism: Terriglobia bacterium (assembly GCA_020073665.1). Classification (GTDB taxonomy): domain Bacteria; phylum Acidobacteriota; class Terriglobia; order Terriglobales; family Acidobacteriaceae; genus JAIQEU01. The sequence goes on along the minus strand of JAIQEU010000027.1, from coordinate 7,131 downwards.
GCGGGATCCGGTGGGCGTCTCCAACGCGATTCACGGCCTTAGTCAAAAAGGAAGAAGGCGCAAACGGTCGCAGGAGCGTGTGATCCGCGAGCACGTGACCCGCTTCATCGACCAACTGCCGCTCGCTCGTCTCCCGGGCGCTGTAGATGCCATGAATCTGTTGGAAGACATCGCATGGAAGGGTATACGGCTGCAAACGCCGCTGCTTCTGTTCCGCAAGGTGCTGTTCACCCTGGATGGCATCCTGCATGACATCGCGGCCCCAGACCTTACCATTGAGTCCGTCATTGCCCGCCATATTCTGCAGGGATGGCTGACTGATCTCAGAACCTTCGGTTCGCCGCTCTCTCGTAAGGACTGGGTCCTAGTGCAGTGCAGCGCGCTGCTCTATGGCGGCCGCTTATGGGTGCAGTTGGCGCAGAAGGCGTTGGATCGGTACTCTCCCGGCGCGGCTCGCGCTTGAGAACAGTACTTCGGGCATTAGGAGAGAGAGCGGCTACTGCCGTCAGAGCACTCCATCGTCACCGCACCGTGATCAGTTGGCTCAATTTGACCCCAAGAAATGGCCCAGTCACCTCGAGCACCAGTTTGTCAGGGTGCTCGGACGCGAACTCGAAATCGTAGGTTTCACCCACGGTAATGGACTGTTGTGCCGGCCGCAAGGTCGCCTGTGCATCCGGCAAGGTCCAGCCGTCTTTTGCGAGGGCGCGCCACGAGACCGGCTTCGAATCGGCCAATAGCGAAATCTTGGTGTCGGAATCGTTGGTACCGATATTGATAAATCGGAAGCGATAGCGCGTGCCGGCCTTCAGCACCAGCGGACCGGGTTGCGGACTGCCGTTCAGAACCATGGGATGCACCGACTCGTCCGGGCCGGCGCGGCCGATGAGGAACACCTTATCCACATCGGGATCGAATTTTTGTCCGGGTTCCACGACGATAATCGGGCCATACAGCCCGCTGGTGAGTTGCCCGACATCATGCCAGTGGGTGTGGTAGATGAAGGTACCGGCCCGGGGAGGAGTCATGCGGGCGAGAAACGTACCGCCTGGCGGAATCGGAGGCGTGATCTGCGGCGCCTCGCCGCCCCATCCGGGGACACCGTCGTAGTAGCTCTCCAGTTCGATGCCATGCCAATGCACGGCAGTGACTTCGTGGAGTTGATTTACAACTTGGATTTCCGCGGTCTCGCCACGAGTCAGCACCAGAGGGGCGCCGGGGATCGGTGGAGGATCGGAAGTCTCCTTCGCGTCGCCCTCCTGGATGAGGTAGCCCATTCCGAGCGGAGAGAAGCGGCTGGCCGGCCGCTCGCGCACCAGAAGCCGCAGATGACGCGTGGGCGCGGTGGAACTGGTCAGGGGCAGGCGCTCCCCAGCGGGCGAGACGTTAATGCCGAGAACCAGCCCACCCATGCCGGCGGAATCAGCGTCGTGCGCGGCATGTTCCGAAGCCTGCTCCGGTGGATGCGAAGTCAAGCTTTCCTGTGACAACATGTGGGCAATCATGTGGCAGTGCAGGATCCAGTTCCCTGCACGGTCGGGCTTCCACGTCAGGGATGTTGTTCCTCCCGGAATCAGGTACTGGGTCACGGCGTGGGGAGTTTCGTCTGGCGCATACAGGCGGTCATGTTCGCCGTCCCCAAGGCTATTCACCTGGAAGAAAAACCCGTGCAGGTGCATGGCGTGATCGCTCATGCTGGGGTTGAGGATACGCCAGTGTGCGGTGTCACCGACCTTCAGGGACAGGCGCTCCGTGTAAGGCCAGGACTTGCCGTTGATGGCAGGGGTTTCGCGAAAGGGAGGGGTAATGATTCCTCCCATCCACAAGGTGATGATAAAGACCCGGTCGTCGGGCACGCTTCCGGGCGGGTCTACGATGAAACCACCGACCAGTTGGCTCTCGATTCCGAACGGGCCTTCACCCATGGGAAGGTCATCGGTGATGGTGAGCGACCCGACTTCCCTTAGGGACTCCTTCATGCTTCGGGCGCTGTAGTAGTAAGTCCCGACTGTAGTGGCCGAGAAGCGTACCTCCGCAGTCTGTCCCGCAGCGATACGCAGCGGTTCCGAGCTCGCGGCCTCATGCGAATGAAGACCGCGCAGATACATGGTCACGGGCAGTGAGTTGTGAATGCTGGCGTGAACCTCGGTGCCCTGGGGAACGCGAATGAGAGGGCCGGGAATCTGCGGGGCCTTGCCTGGTTCGGCAAATACGTAAACGGGAAAACTGGGCCCTCCGTCCTGCTCGGGATACCAGGTTGCCTGCAACAACTCCAGCTGAATGGTAAATAAGCCACGCTCCAGTTGGCCGCCAACGACCCGGTTATCGTTGGCTTGTGCGATGGGAACGGTATTGGCGCTGCCTTCATTCGCAACAGCGCCCAATGCGATGAAGGGAACCAACACGGCGGTCAGCAGTCGGTGGATCACGGGTGCGCCCCCATAAGGTGGAATCTGGTGGGGAGGCTAACGCGGTCGCGCCCATCTGTCAAACGTGGCGCCAGGAATTTCTTTTGGCCGTATGATCGCTGGACATCCGCCCAAAAAGAGGGGCCATCGAGGTCGCTCGATGGCCTTATTGATTCTGCTCCTCTGAGCAATCTCAGAAGATGAACTTCAGCCCAAATTGTACCTGGCGGGCGTCAAACGCTGACTTGAACGCCAGCGGTTGTGACGGGTCAGAGGTTTTGAAGCCGCTGATGTGATAGGGGCCGTTCAACAAAGTGCCGCCATTTGGAAGAGCAAAGCTCGGGTCTGCCGGCAACTGGTCGTTGACCGCGCTGAAGTTGGTGTGGTTCAGAATGTTGGTTCCCTCGACCAGCATATCCAGCTTCATCCCACGTTCCCGGTCAACGTAGAACGACTTGGTCACCCGCATATCCAGGCCATAGAAGTTTGGTCCGATCCCGGTATTGCGGCCCGCGTTCCACGGACGCGCGTACAGAGATTCACCCAGCGTCCCGTTCTGCAGTCCCGGAACCCGGATGGTGAATGGAATTCCAGTTCTCACCGACAGCACCGGCGAGATAGTCACATCGGCCAGCACTCGCGACAGGGCGTTGCCCCCATGCGTGAATGGAGTGGTGTACACCGCGCTCGCCACAAAATTGTGCGTGATGTTGAATGCCGAGACCCCGCGCTCCAGGTCGATCCTGGTCGGGCGGAAGGGCATGAAGTTGTTGTTGAAGTCGGTGTTGTCGTCGATCGACCGGCTATAGGTGTAATTGGCCTGGAACTGCAGTCCGTCGCTGAAGCGCCGGTTCAGCGAGATGGTCACGCCGTGATAGATCGAACTGCCGATCGAGGAATAGGTTTCAATCTGCGTGTATTTCGGGTTGATTTGAGTATAGATCGGACCGACAAAGGGATCGATGGCACCCGTCTCCATGACGTTGGTATCAATGGGGAGCTGTTGATGGAGGCCATGGTACATCTGGTAGGCAACCTCCAGCGACATGTTGTGCACCAACTCCCGCTGCACACTCAAGCTCGCCTGCACCGAGTGAACGTTCTGGAACCCCCGGTTCGTGTTGACGATCACCTGGTTGTTCTGGCCAGGCACTTGAAAACCCAGTGCGCCCAGATCATCGGCGGTGAGCTGGCCGAAGGGCAGCTTGCCGGTCGCAACCCCGTAGCCCCACAGTTCGACAGGAATCGGTAAGTGCGTATTGGGATCGATCTCCGAAATTGAACTGGCGAACTGATTGATGTACTTCCCGCTCCCACCCAGCAAGTTCAGAATGTAATCGTTGTAGAACGGTACAGGTGCGACGAACACGCCGCCCCCGCCTCGTATGACTGTCTTCTGATCGCCGCCGGGATTCCAGGCGAATCCCACTCGCGGCGAGAAGAACACATGGTGCGGAATCGGCGAGGCCTCCGCGCTATAGTCCATCCGGCCTCCGAAGTCCACAGTGAAGGTCGGGGTAACCTTCCACGAGTCCTGGGCATACACCCCCAGGTTATGGCCCCAGCCCTGCCACTGCGGATTCCCGAATCCCTGCCGGAACGCCACGGGAATACCCATATCGAAGGACTGCAGCGCGCTCAAGGTGACGTCGGAACCGGGCAGCCCGACCGGAGACGCCGCCAGATAGGCGAAAGCTTCCGGCGACAGCAGCGAACTCAATGGAAGGACGAGCGGGATGGCTCCATCGTAGAAATTGAACTCGCCCCGCATCCACAACTGGTCGTTAATCAGGTAACTGACCGGCCGGTAGGACCCACCAAACTTCATGGTGTGGCGTGCCTTCGTCCAGGTGACGCTGTCTTCAAACTGGAAGCGCCGCTGCCGGGCATTGTATGGCTCGTAGTGTTCACCCTGGAAATTCCCCAGGCTGCCGAGTGTGAGATACGCGGTGTCGGGAGAAACCAAGGGAACCTTGGCCGTGTCACTAGGTACCACCTGCACCCGCAACTGGTTCAGCAAGTGAGGGCTGAAGACGTGGCTCCAGCTGCCTAGCAAGGTGTAGTCCCTCCAATACTGCAATGTCGCATCGTCCCAGGAATTGAGCGGATCCAGGATGTACATGCGGCTGGAGTCGTCGTTCATCAGCGCGAATCGTACGTTGATAGTGTCGTTGGAAGACGGCTGATAATCGACGCGGGTGACCCAATTATGGAACTTCTTCCAGTCGTTGAAAGTTCCCGTGTTGGGGTTCAGTAACCTTGCCGTATCCGGAAAACTAGCCGGAGTCAATACGAATTGAAGGAGCCCGGCGATGGGCAGCAGGTTTGGGTCCCCTGACGCGGCCAATTTATTCACGTACGCGATTTGAGCGGGATAGGAGCTGAAGGGCTGCGCCGCCGCACTCGTGGCATAGGAACGGAATTGCGGCGTGTCCGTCTTCATGAACTCATATGAGGTGAAAAAGAACAGTTTGTTCTTGATGATCGGTCCCCCAAAGGTCACACCGGGCACGAAGTTCTGCTCGGTCGCCTTGTTCCCGGTCTTGGGTGCAAAGTAGTTAGCCGCGTCGGTGCTCTGGTTGCGGAAAAACGCGTACACACTGCCGTGATATTCGTTGGTGCCGCCCCGCGTTACGATGTTTACGGCGGTTCCGCTGGTAAATCCAAACTCCGCCGCAAACGAGCTGCGGTTTACCTGGAACTCCTGGATGGAGTCGACGGGCGTGTGGGGCGTTCGCAGTTGTCCCGACCCGTAGTCGTTTTCACCTCCGTCGATGGTGACCAGGTTGTTGCGGCCGTTGCTGCCACCGATGGAGAACCCTGAGCTCTGGAAACCGGAAAACCCGGGGTTCTGGGCGCGCGGCGCTTCCGACTTGGAGACACCGGGCAAGGTGAAGACTGATCCCGTGAAATCACGGGCCAGGTTGGGTAGGTCGATGACCTGCCTTTCACCGATGGTGTTGGCTTGTTGGGTCTGTTCGGTTTGGACCAGCGCCGCTTCACCGGAGACTTCCACGGTGGCGGCCATCGACCCTATCTGCAGGTGAATGTCGTAGTTCGCAATCTGACCTACGGAAAGGGAGACGTTTCCTGCGGCTTTGGCAAAACCTTGTGCCTCAACTTGGATCTGGTACGTTCCCGGCGTGAGTAACGGGATCCGGTATTCACCGTCACCGCCTGTCACTACTGTCTTGCTGAAACCCGTATTTGGGTTCTTGATCGTTACCTTGGCGCCCGCAACCAGCAAGTTCTGCGGGTCAAGAACCGTGCCTTTCAGGGTCGCTGTCGAGTAGTCAACTTGGCCATATCCAAGTGGAGGAGGGATGAGCGCGATTGACAACAGAACGAGGAGAACAAACTGTCTGGTTGACATCGAGACCTCCATGCTTCAGTGGCATGCCGTAACTCTGAGGGCCGTTCATCCATTTCAGATAGCGAGCCAGCACCAATGTTCGTGGGGAAACTGCATCAATCCACTGGGGCATCACTCACTGTCGCGCCGAATTCGACGAGTCCTTGACTGCTCCAGGTAGGAAGTGTTGAAACGACTAGTACCGCACGACGATACTCGGCGTTCGACGGCAAGTTACTGCAGAATAACGGGCATGTCTGTGACTGACCTCACCCAGTCGAGTGAGATTGCATGGCGCGGACCGGGGTTTGGCGGTGTCTTGACATCGGGACACTCCTATTTGCCAACTACGGTTCACAATCCGCTGGAGAATACATGCTCCACGGATCGCTCTGAGTGCACTCAATGGATCAGCACTCGCGAGTTGTTCCCAGGGGAAGCGTTTTTCGCGGGATCCTCGCAAAGCCGCCAAAAATCATGCCCCGCGCGTTGACGTGTCGATGTCCGCCTCCATCGATATCTCCTGAACGTGGCGCGGATTAGGGAGGCGGTGAGCGAGTCCGTGAGCAATTCGGTCTCTAACAGCGTAGGTATCCAAATGAATGCGCAAGCAGGATTCCCGTTCGGGTCCCGAGTTTTCCCTAAATGGGAAGGTGGCCTTAGCCAGCGGGGTCCCACAGCGTAGAGCTAGTGATCGCTCAAGCTTTGCAGGAGGTGGGGGGGCGGGTCTACGGCAAGTCCGGTGGACGTGGAATCGCCATCACCGAATTGAGGACCGCCGGGGTGAATGCGACACGCCGTTGTTCCGGCCATTGCTGTGGCTCGCCGCTGAACCGTTGCGGGTTTGTGCCATGGCCAGGCGCTCGGCGATGAGCGCGTAAACAGAAGAATTAAATGCCAGCCCGAGGTGAGTGCCCGACACCTCAAAATCCACCTCCGGGTTCCGGGTCATGCAATACCGCCAGTCCACGATTCCGTCATCCCGCGTGTAGATGGCGGTCTCCAGCACCGAGCCCGAAATATCCTGCCGTAGGGATTCGAGGAAATTGCAAGTGCAGCGTCCGGTGTAACAGCCGGGAAGCACGCCGCCGCCGTGTTCTTCCAGAATCCGCTTGCGAACCATTTCGACAACGCGGAGAACGCCGCTATGCATCACCGTACCGCGGAAGGGTGCACCCAGCGTGATGACCGACGCAATAATATCCGGTCTCTGATGGGCGATGGCACGGGCAATAATACCTCCCAGGCTGTGCCCAATCACATGGATTTTGCCTCGCGTTTCCTTGCGCGCTTTGGCAATGGTTTCATTCAGACGGCGCTGGATCAGCAGGTTTGGACACTCCGCATTCAGCCCGATCCCGGAGAAGTAGG
>JAIQEU010000026.1 GCA_020073665.1 Terriglobia bacterium | reverse complement strand
GCTCAAAGACGTGCTGACCGCCGAAGGCACGCTCATGAGGTACGCCAGTTGCGCGCGTTACTACGACGAGGTAGGGCGTGGAAGCCTCACCAAGGACCAGTCTGTAACTGTTGCAAAATCGCATACACTCAAAACACCCTCCCGGCCTGGAGTCAATGAGTGTAATCGCCTGTTTACGTCAACCATCGCTCTCCCGCCTTTCGCGTGAGGCAAAAGAAAAAGCCGCCCGAATTGGTCGAGCGGCGCTTGGCGCGTTCTACTCTTCCCCTGGAGTCTAATTCTGATCGTTTATCGCAATCCTGGTGGTGTTTACGTAGTCGATATTGGCCCCTGGAAGCAGGCTCGTTGCTACCAGCTTGTTGCGGTTAGCGACGAAAACGCCTTTGAAGTGTGGGCCTGGAAGCCCGGCCTCGGCCCAAGCCGTTACCGTGAAGGTTACGACACATTGCTTGGTGACGGTATAGGTGCTGGGGTACGGAGTGTCGGGAGGGATGAAAAACTCGTCAATCCTTTCGGTGTCAATGATAAGCAGATTTCCCTTGCCATCGAAGGTGAGGGTTCCGATCGAGGAGGACGTTCCCGCCGGAAGACCGAGCGGGTTTCCCGGGCGTACGGTTCCAAAACCCACGTATCCGTAGGTGCCCGCAACGTTAGCTATCGTGCAGCCATTCTGGCCAGCAAAGAGGGCCGGTGCAAACAGGGTGCAGACCAGAATGGCCGTGGTAAAGACAACTGCGATTGGGTTACGCATAAGTCAATCTCCTTTTCTTGATCTGCAAAGCGGCAGCCAGACCAGAATCAACAACAGAATGCTGATACGTCTCCCAGGCAAAAGGAAATAGCACCTCGATGGTTTGCGCCTCATATTTTCCTTACCGGGTACCACGATGAATTCGCGGCACTTACCCTTGACCGGACTCTCCGCCGCGAGTAAGCTTCGCTATGAGTGGCCAGTACAGGAGCCGGACATGCCCAACATCGTCCGCTTCGATTGCTATGAAGTTGATCTCGTTTCCGGCCAACTCTACAAGCGCGGCGTCAGGATCCCTCTCCGCGACAAATCATTAGTCTTGCTTACAGCCCTCCTCGAGCATCCGGGAGAACTCGTCACCCGCGACGAGCTGCGCCGCTGCCTGTGGCGGGACGACGTTTTCGTCGATTTCGACAACAACCTGAACACCGTCCTCGGACGTTTGCGCGAGGCGCTGAACGACTCCGCCGAGCACCCCCGCTTCATCGAGACGCTCCCCAAGCGGGGTTACCGCTTTATCGCTGAGGTCCATCCGGTCGCTTCCCCATCGGCAGATGTCGCGGGGCGGAGAGCGAGGCTCCTAGTTCTTCCGTTCGTCAACCTGACGGGCGACCCGGGCGAGGAGTACTTCAGTGACGCCATGACCGACGAGATCATCACCGCGATTTCGGCTCTTTCGCACGAGCACTTTGGCGTGATCGCCCGCACGACCGCCATGCATTACAAGGGCAGTCGCAAGGATGTGGAACAGATCGGTCACGAATTAGCCGTGGACTATGTTGTGGAAGGCAGTGTCCGTCGCGCCGAGGGCCGAATGGCGATCAACATCCAGTTGATCCAGGTCAAGGACCAGACGCACCTGTTTGCCAGGAAATACGACGCCGAGATGAGCGACGTGTTCACGGTGCAAGACTGCATCGCGCAAACCATCGCAACTCATATTCCTTTCCTCGCCGAGACGGTGCGCGCACGCATAGCCAACATGACCGAGCACGTTAGGAGAAACCCGACTCAAGACATCGTGGCTTATAACCTCTACCTTCAGGGCCGATTCCGGATGTACAGAGATGTCGCCAACGCAAAACAATACTTCGAGCAGGCCCTCGCCCGCGATCCCCGCTTCGCACTGGCTTACGATGCCCTGGCTGAGTACAACTTCTGGGCAGGTTTCGTCGGTTTGATTCCGCCGCAAGAAGCCTCTTCCGCGGGACTCTGGGCCGCGCTCCGGGCTCTCGAGATTGACAATACTCTGGCCGAAACCCACGCGCTGCTCGGACAGTTTCGCAAGACTCTCGACTATAACTGGTCAGAAGTTCAGCGCGAAATGGCGGTGGCGCTGGAGCTGAACCCCACCTCCCTTCTGGTCAAGTTCCGCTATGCGCTAAGCGCGCTGATGCCGGTGGGCCGGCTCGACGAGGCCGTCGCTGAACTCGAAACCGTGCTCGACTTGGATCCCTTGAATCTGGAGGCGCGGCGCTGGCTGGGGCTGATGCACTGGTGGAGACGCGACTACGACCGTGCCGTTGAGCAGGCGCGGCTGGTGCTCGCCGTTGACCCAAACTACCCTACCGCTCATGTTTTGGTCGGGGTGACCCGGTGCGCGGAGCGCAAATTCGACGAAGCGATCCCTGCGCTCCGCAAGTGCGTCGAACTCTCAAAGGGCACACCCGTCTGGCTGGGGTGGTTGGGGCTGGGACTAGCGCAAAGCGGGAATGTCGCGGAGGCGCGCGCGCTGCTTGCGCGTTTGCACGCTGCGGCCGAGCAAACCTACATTCCTGCGTCGTGCTTCGCCTGGATCCACTTGGGGTTGGGAGAGCTCGACGAGGCTTTCGCCTGGATGAACCGTGCGGTCGACCAACGCGACCCGATGATGACGCCGATCAAGAGTTACGAGTTCTTCGATCCACTCCGCTCCGACCCGCGCTTCGCTGTACTCCTCCGCAAGATGAACCTGGAACCCTGAGCGCCCACGCACATCCATGCAACTCGCGCATCTACCTGGCCTGTTTTCGGCTACATCCAACGGCGGTAGCGGTTCACGCTGCAAAGCGCCCACGACACGCCGTGACTCATGATTGACGATAAATCGCCATAGCACTCATAATCCTGTCCCCAAGAGCCGAAAGACTCCAAGCTCTCTGCCCAGATCGGGGGTTGTGAGTGCTAACGCCTGATTTCAACAACTATCAAAGGGGGAGCAGCGACGAGGAAGGAGTTTTTCTTCAGCTATTGCAACTTCGCGTACTCCGCCTTTGCTTCTTTAAGGATTGGAATATCGGGGTCGGCGTCTTCCCAAAGGATGAAGAAGTCTTGGTAGGCGGCTTTCGCTTTGGCGGTGCTGCCCTCCAGGGTATGAGCTCGACCCAACTGAAGGTGCGCGATTGCACCTACGGGATCGCTGACAACGATTCCGCGATGATCGAGAATTTTCTGAAACTCAGTGCTGGCCTCGGCACCCTGATGGAGGGCTAGATAGGCCTCGTCGCGCACATAGACCGGGTAGAAAGTCCCGAAGAACCCAAGAAAGCTGCTGCGCGGCGCACCCAGTTCATTGGGAACGGCGATTTGCAGCAGTTCGATAGCTTTTGAAGGCTCGCCACGGTTAAGGGCGAGAAGTGCTCGGAGCGCTGGCAGGTAACTGAACCTGACCGATGTATCCTCCCCGAATCGTTTTTCCAAATCATCCGCGAGGGTTTGAGACCGGGCAGAATCCCCCGAGAGGGCCAGTGCAAAGGCGGCGCCATACTCCACTTCCCGGTCCTTTGAAAGCTCAAGCGCTGCCATCGCGCTCTGCCTTGCCGCTAACGCATTCCCGAAAAAGGCCTCCCGGAGTGCGGCTCCGGTTTCGTACAGAGCTGCGGTTTCCCGCCGGGCCGACTGCAGGGCCAAGTCCGCGGCATGCCGTGACATCCCCCTTGCCTGTTGCAAGTGACCGAAATAAGCCAGCACAAAAGCCTGGTGGTCGGAGATCCAGTCCTCCGCTCCGGGCGTTCTCTGACCCAGACCCGCTTCCCGTTCCATCCCCGCCTTGTCACCTTTCAAAAAGGCGAGGTCATATCGCTGGACCAAGAAATCAGGGATTTCCAGCTTGCGTTCAGCGGCTTGCTGAAGAATGTTCTCAGCTTCCCCCAGGCGGTCAAGGTATTCATAGCTGAACTCAAGGACGGCATATCCGACGGCAAAGTCCGGATCGAGTGCGATTGCTTTCTTGCCTTCTTCAACCGCCTTCTCATACTTGCCGAAGACGGGATAAATTATCCCCGATAAGAAAGTGTGGGGTGGCGTCGCCCGAGGATACGCCTGCATCCACAATTCACAGGTCTGCTGTGCTTTGTCCAGGTTCCCCGTGACTTGCATGTCGAAGGAAGCAGAAATAAAGGATTTCTCATTGTCACTGGCGCGTTCCCGCAGTTCATAGGCCTTGCTGGTACTCTCCGCAGAGAGGGCGTACTCCCCCATATCGCCGTACATGCGCCCGAGTGACGCATACGCCATGGCGAATTTGGGATCGATCTCAATGGCATGCTTGAAGAAAGGGGCGGCGGCGGCAGAGCCGGTTGAGGAGACAACCTTCCAGCCCGCGCTGTAGGCCTTCAAGGCTTCCAATGAGGGTGTGGTGGCCTCGGCGAGCGGAGTATCGTGTTGTTTGACCGTAGTCAGGGATTCTCCGAGTCGGGTTCTGAGCTTACTGACAATTTGACCCAGGGCATTCAGCACATCTTCTTTTCTTGCCGCTTGCACCTGTTCGTCAGCGAGAACGTCTCCGCTGGCGCAGGCCTTGGCGCGAAGCCCCAACACGTACTGAGTGCCCAAGCTTGCGATCGAACCATCCAGAACAGCGGCGCTGCCGGTTCGTTCGCAGATTTCCCGGGCGACCTCTGGGGTAAGTCGCGCATCAGCCGGCTGGCCCATCATTCGCAGTACCTGCTGGATGCGCTCCTCCGAGACAAGACTCAGGAAAGGCGACTGCTCAAGTTGCACGGCCATACCCTGACGCAGCGTCCCGTCAAACACCGGATCGCCCGTCCGGTTATCGAAGTCGGCGAGAATGATGGTGTCTTTCTCGGTAAGAACAGGTGCGCGATGGGAATAGAAGAAAGCAGCACCTGTGATCGCAAGAGCCGCGATGCCTGCAGCTATCGCAACCTGCCATCCCCTGGCAATCCGCGCCGTAGTTCTGGCGCCCGGTGAAGGACTGGTAACCGCGCGTTGACCGGATTCCTTTTCCCCTTTGACTCGTTTCAAGTCGGAGCAAAGATCGGCAGCGCGTTGGTAGCGCAGCTCGCGGTCTTTCTCCAGCGACCTGGCAATGATCGAGTCGAGGGCTGCGGGTAATGCCGGAGTTGCGCGACTAGGCGCGGAGGGCTTCGCGTTCAAGATGGCTTCCATCAGCAATACGCGATTCTTGCCAACGAAGGGTCGCTGCCCGGTGGCCATTTCATAGAGCACCACACCCAGGGCGAACAGATCACTGCGAGCATCAACCTCGTCTCCTCGGATCTGCTCTGGCGACAAGTAGGGCGTAGTGCCGGGGATGATGCCTTCGAGGGTGAGGGATTCCTCCAGCGGACGGTTTTCTGCTATATCGCCGGGTACAACCTTGGCCAGTCCAAAATCCAGAATCTTTACCCGTCCCCCGCCTACGATGAAAATATTTCCCGGCTTTATGTCCCTGTGGATGATCCCTCTGGCGTGCGCGGCTTCCAGCCCTTCACAGGTCTGAATGCCAATATCTAAAAGCTCGTCGCCGGAGATTGGTCCCTTCCGAATCCGGTCCTTTAAACTCTCGCCTTCCAGCAGTTCCATGACGATCACGGGCTGGCTTTCGAGTTCTTCTACTTCATAGAGAGTGCAGATGCTGGGGTGGTTCAAGGATGAGACGGCGCGGGCCTCGCGCTCAAACCGCTGTAGAGTCTTTTGGTCGCTGGCCAGATTCTCGGGCAGGAGTTTCAAGGCAACCCGCCGTCCCAGGCGGATGTCTTCCGCTTCCCACACTACTCCCATCCCTCCGCTGCCGATTTTCCCGATCAAGCGGTAGTGCGAAATGATCTGGCCAATCATGGAGTCGCGCCATGTTAGGTGGGACGGAAGGGCAAGTCAATGAAAGCCTGGGTTAGGAGATAGCGCACTTTGAAATGACACATGTGTGTTAACTGAGTAGTAATATCGCACTGTTTTCGATGCAGCAGCAGCAGAAGAAGAAGAAGAAGAAGAAAAGACGCGCTGGCGAAGCGCTGAAGTGAGTTGATTCACTTGATCTTGATTACATTCAGGCAGACCTGCCTCCCCCTCAAATGCGGGTCCGCGCGCGTTGTGCTTGATCGTTTGAAAGCAGAGAATTCGCGTTGGATTGGAATCTTCAGAAACTCACCTTCAACCCGAATTGCAGGTTGCGAGGTGGATTGGTGCCGCCTGCCTGCCCGAAGAGCGGGTCATGCAAGCCCGTGTTGTTGCCGATTAGAAAGTTGGTATGGTTGAAGACGTTGAAAGCCTCAGCCCGAAACTGCAGGTGAAATCTGTCGGAAATCGCAAAAGTCTTAGCAATTGAGGTGTCCGCATCCCAGTAGCCGGGGCCCACAAACGTATTTCGGCCAAGGTTCCCCACGCAGCCCAAACACGGTGCGGAAAAGAAGTTACTGGGCAGATTGAAACCGTCCGCCCACTGCGCGTGGGTGGCATGGACGTTGTTCGCGATCGCGTTGGGCCGGTCATTGGCTACACCATCGAGGTTGTAGTCGCCGCCTGTGTTCACGCAATTCAAGGCGCTGCTGCATGGACCACCTAGTACCGTGTCCTGCAGCTTGGCCCGGTCAGGGTTGAACGCCGACCAGTGTGCGCCACTCTGGAACGACCAGATACCACTCCAATGCCAGCCACCCAAAACCGCTGCCAGCGGGCCGTGACCATTGTGGAAGAAAGGCATCTCCCATACGTAGTCGAAGGTGAGGCGATGACGAATGTCAAAGACGGAGTTGCCCCGATCAAGGCCGGGCTGGGTTTGATCCGTCGTAAGCGCGTCTCCGGCGGCAGTGCCGTCCGCCGTGAAGCCAGCGCTTTGCCATGTGGAATCGCTATCGATGGAATGGCTGTACGTATAGTTTCCGCTGAACTGCAAGCCATGGCTCAACTGCTTTCTCACTGAGACCTGCATGCTGTTGTAATTCGAACTGGCCGCATTCTCCCAGACTCGCAAACCTCCAAAATTGGGGTTCAACCTTCCTTGCGGGTTGATCTGAAGGTCGTTGGGTGCTTTGCTGGTGTTGATCTGGCTGCAGAGTTGACGGCCAAAGTTGTCGGTTACGCAGGATCCCTCCGGCAGCCGGCCTCCTGCCACGCGGTTCACATCCTCGGCCCGAAAGAGGTTTTGGCCCGCAGTGCCCACGTAGTTGAGTTCTACCGTCAACTTGGGACGCAGTTCTCGCTGCACGCCCACGAACCAGTTTTCGACGTAGGGATCGTTAAGGCCCTCCTGGAAAATGATTGCGGTGAGCGCCGCGATTTGCGGATTGGATGGATCCCATCCGGAAATATTTCCGGTTGCCTGCGGTCCAGCTCCCGAGTGCTGCCCAGGCGGAGCCGGACCCAGATAAGTGGGCTGGCCACCGTCCACCGGGCCGTAGACTACGTTGGCGTCGAGATTACCACCCAGAAAATTAGGTTCTCCGTTGATCGAATAGTAAGGCGGATTCCAGCGGGTGAGAGAAAGCCTTCGCTGGAGACTGTCCTCGTACGAGACGCCAAAACCGCCGCGTAGCGACGTCTTGCCATCCCCAAATACGTCCCAGGCAAACCCCACCCGGGGGCCGAAATTATTGTGATCTCCTCTGCCCAGGTTTTTGGCGGGTGCAAATCCTCCCGGCCCGCACTCCCCTGCGAGCACGGCCTTGGGATCGCCCGGGCAAGGTGCACTCGCCCCCTTGATTTGCCCCGCTCCGGTGGTGATGTTGTCGATGAAATTCTGGCCGGGCCCCTTGGTGAACGTCGTCGCCAGATCGTTGAGTTCGGTGCTCCGCGTGTAGAGGTCGTAACGCAAGCCGAGATTCAAGGTGAGGCGCCGGGAGATTTTCCAATCGTCCCCCAGAAAGGCGCCGACATCCCAGTTCCGCCAGTGGCGAGGGCTGCCCGCGAGGTGAGCGGGAGTGTTGGTCGCGAATCCGGGATCGACACCGACGAATTCCGAATATGGGGCATCGATCGCGAAGAAAAGAGAATCGAAAAAACTGTACACGGGGCGCCCGGAATTGAGATCGCTATTCTCGAGGTTGCGGCGCAGTTCGCCACCGGCCCTCAGGTTGTGTCTCCCGTGCGTGATTGAGACCAGGTCCGAGTAGTTATAAGTATTTTCGCGGAAAATCTGCCCTCCCGCATTCGAAGCTCCGAATCCAAGAATGCCATCATCCAGGGCGATACCAGGCACGCCCGATAGCTGGACCGTTGCTCCAGTCCCATTTAGTGCGTAGCCCCCGCGGAACTCGTTCAACAAAGTGGGGCTGAAGGTGTGAATAAAGCTAACCTGGAAATTAGGTGTGGTCACAGTTGACGGAGTTATGAAGCCGCGAGGAGTGCCTCCAGCGTAATGGTCTCCGGATCGGGCCCAATTGAACTCACTGAAGAAGCGGTTACTCCGGCTGAGGTTGTAGTCCAGTCGCAATGACGCTTCATTGCCGTCGAAGAGATTCCCATCCCCCTGAAATTTGTTTGGAAAGATCAGACCATCAAGATAATCACTGTCGCGGTTGAAGGCGCCAGTCCGAGGCGTGGCATACGGCGAACCTCCCGGGCAACCGCCTGGAGAATTCATCTGGTCAATATCCGCTTGCTCCACCCCAAACAGAGAGGCGAACTTGTTGGAAATTGCGCCCGGCGTGGTTGTCCCGCCATCGGTATTCGCGGGACACAGATAGTCCGCAAAGGTGAAGAATGGACTGGCGAGGCCTAGATTGACGTAGTCCCGCAAGGTGAAGAAGGGAGTGCCGTTGCCAGCGGGTGCGAAATTCGAATACAAAAGAGCCGACACCGAGTTAGGGAAGGCGGAGATCGTAGCCGAACGAAATCCTGGGGACTCGGTGAGGGCTATATAGGGGTCGGAGGTCAGAAAACGCTCTCCCTGATAGCCCGCAAAGAAGAAGAGCTTGTCCTTCTTAATGGTTCCACCCAAGGTCGCGCCGAACTGGTTCAGTCGCAGGGGCAATTTCTTCCGGTTCGCCGGATCAGGATCGTGGTTGGCAAAGAAGGGATTGGCGTCGAGGCTATCGTTACGGAAAAACTCCCATGCGCTGCCATGAAGCTGATTGGTGCCTGCCTTGGTAACCAGATTCGTAATCGCACCGGCGTTGCTGCCGAACTCTGCGGTGTTGTTTAAGGTCAATACCTGGACCTCCTGCACGGTGTCCAGGATGGGCTGATTGACCGGCCCCCCACTCAGGCCCGTGTTGGATATCCCATTAATAAGGAAGCCGTTGAAGTTCTCCCTGACCCCGTTGACTACGGTATTGGCACCATTTTCGAAGATGATGCCACGCACGTTGACGGCGCCAGGCTGGTACTGGATAAGGTCGTATACGTGGCGGCCGTTGAGCGGCAGGTTGGCGATTTGCTCGGAATCCAGCGTGTAGGACAAGCGAGAGTTTTCGGTGTTGACCAGTCGAGCCGCATCGGTCACTTCGACCGTTTCCGAGCGCTGGCCCAGAACTAGTTTGAAATCTACTCGCAACACGGTGCCGGCGTTCAAGACCAAGTTCGTGGCGATGGCGGTTTTGAAGCCAGGGACTTGGACTTGGATGGTGTAGGAGCCGACGATCAACTCGGGGAAGGCATAAAAACCGAAGTCGTTGCTCTCGAAATCTGCCTCATATCCCGTGGCCGGATTGCGGATGTGTACGTTGGCATGGGCTACGACCGCGCCGGATGGATCAGCGATCAGGCCCGTTATTCGACCGTTCTGAACTTGCGCCAACCCGCTCAACGAAAGGATGAAGCAGGCAAACAGCAGGCAGGTGGAGACTCTGGGAAGCCGTCCGAGGTGGCCCATACGCGTCTCTCCACTCGCAGGTCTTGGTCACGCCACACGGGGAAACCCTGAGCGTCAATCGGCAAGGGCGAATAGCAAGATCACTGGCTGTGACGCGCCCCGTTTCAACAGTGCCGGGGAGTATACACCGGCTTTGTTCACATCGAAGAAGTTAATCGGGACAGTGGCTTAGCGCAAAATTGGCCTTGGAGTCAGGAAATGCCAAGATCGTGGAGCATTTTTTGAAAGCGCGGGTCGGAGCGCAGCGGGTCGAATTCTTCGCGGCTTGGGATCCACATAATCAGGTACGGATCATCCCTGCGCTGGTACGATTTTTCCAGCGCTTCGAGGGCTTCCTCGTGCCTCCCTAAGTGCATATAACAGTATGCGGCGCCGAGCCCCCAACGCTCGTCGGGCGGGATTCTGTCTAACAGGGTCTGCCAGTAGCCGCGCGGCCCTCCCGAGGCAAGAGCAGCTCTGAGCTGCGAGGCCTCTTGCTTAGCCTTTTCGGGGGCTTCTCCTGCGGCAATCCGGCCGCGAACCCCCGTATCGATGGCCTTCTGATACTCGCCTTTTTGCTCCCAACTGATGGCGAGCCGTCGGTAGGCAGGGAGGAAGGTGGGATCCAGTTCATTCGTAGCGAGGATGATTCGCAGGGCGTCGTCATAACGGCGAGCACAGAAATACACATGCCACGCCAGCGAGTTTATCGTTACCGAAACGGGATCAAGAATGCCGGCCAACTTGATCTGCTGGATGGCCTCCTCGAACCTCCCACGGTGGGCGAGCGTTGTGGCGAACAGCGCGTGGGCCATAGCGTAGCTGGGGCGGGCTGCGATCGAGCGCCGGAAGTATGCCTCCGACTCCCCCGGGTTCCAATCATTAAGAAAGGCAGTAGCGCCGAGCGCCATCAGAGCTTGCGCCTGGGATGGGTCGATCTCCAGAGCTCTATTGGCAGCGACTTTGGCCTGGTCGAATGCGTTGGGGTCTCCGAACACCCCCATCGTGTGCAACGCATCTGCCAGCCCGGCCCAGGATTCCGCGCTGTTCGGGTCTAACTGGGTTGCCTGCAGGAAGACATCTCTGGCATGCCAGGGGTCCGGTTTGCTCAAAAAATAGGAGCCTTTAAAGTAGAGGAGGGCGACCTCGGGGTCTACGG
This sequence comes from Terriglobia bacterium, assembly GCA_020073665.1. Classification (GTDB taxonomy): domain Bacteria; phylum Acidobacteriota; class Terriglobia; order Terriglobales; family Acidobacteriaceae; genus JAIQEU01. Next base: position 28,273 of record JAIQEU010000026.1, on the reverse strand, counting down.
GACGCGGCCGGGAGAGCCGAGCATCCTCTTGCGGGGTAAGAGTGTGCGAGATGCTCGCGGCAATGGCACGAGCCAGTTCGCCTTGCACGGTGAGGACGTCACTCAATTGCAGGTCGTAGGTGTGTGCCCACAAATGCCGATCCGAGGCGGCCTGAATGAGCTGAACCGTGATGCGCACCCTGTCGCCGGACCGCACCACCGAGCCCTCCACCAAAGCGTCGACGCCCAAACAGCGCGCAATCTGGAGAGCAGACTTCCGCGGGCCCGAACAAGCCACGGCCGAGGTATGCGAGATCACGCGGAGAGAGCCGATCTGGGCCAGGTTCGTGGTGAGTTCGTCGGTCACGCCGTCGGCGAAAAATTGCTGATTTGGATCGGTGGAAAGATTTTCAAGAGGGAGTACGGCGATGGACTGTATTGGATGAGGACGCAGGGAGTACCACGCAACCAGCGCAGCGACAAGAAGAACAACACCGGCACCCGCCCAGATGAACCAACGCGATGATAGCTTCCGATGATTTTTCTCTTCCGCCTCTGTCTCCAAGGACGGCAGAGGCGATACATCCTGAGAAGGCTCGGCAACGGCAGTTACGGTCGCGATGAAACGATAGCCGCGGCGAGGGACGGTTTCGAGAAATCGAGGCTCGGCGGCGGAGTCATTCAGAACTTCGCGAATCTTGTTGATGGCCGTGCCCAGACTGTGATCGAAGTCGACGAATGTGCCCTCGGGCCACAGTTTCTGGCAAATCTCTTCTCGCGTGACCAACTCACCGGGGCGCTCCAGCAGCATGGCCAGTAATTGGAACGGCTGCGACTGCAACCGGACTTTTGTTCCACGCTTCCGCAGCTCGCCAGAACGCAGGTCAGCTTCGTAGGGGCCAAAAGACAGTCGACGTGGCGTGGAAACAGGGGTAGGCATGACGGGCGCGATCCAACTGTTAGCGTCGAGAGTAGCAGTGGTTGCGTGGGGGGGTCAAACAAAATTGTTGTCGCGAGAGCGGTAACTCCTGCGTTTACAGCGGCTTGCCTGTTGAAGAAGAGTTGAAGAGGAATTGAAGCAGTGTGCATTGCCGAGAACGACTGGCTGTGCGAGTCTCCCCAAAATCGTGGGCAACACCGAGGATGGGATGCGCTTAAACACAATCAAGACTCTTACAGTGGTTACGGCCTTAGTGATCGTGCTGGTCGTGACCAGCTGTGGCGGAGGCTCTTCCACAGCGCCTGGGTCGCCTCCGCCGCCGCCCCCGCTCGCAACAGTAGTGATCACACCCGCTGTTGCAACTGTACAGCCCGGTGCGACTCAACAGTTCACGGCACAAGTGTCGGGGCAGATCGTCCAGACAGTGACCTGGAGCGTGCCGGCAGGCGAGGGATCGATCACCAGTTCGGGGTTGTACACCGCTCCTTCTAACACTGGGAGCTTTAGCGTAGTTGCCACGTCGTCCGTCGATGCAAACTCCAGCGCGACCGCCAATGTCGTGGTGACGACGGCCCTGCCCGGCAACTGGCAATTTACCGGGCTCGGATCCAGGCAGATCTCCGCGTCTTTGATTTTGACCAACACCATAATCACCGGAACGGCGCACATCTTTTTCAATCTGGCTGGATGCAGCGGTTTTTTCCAGCCCATCCCGCTAACCGGCACGATCAATGCGCAGGACAACATCTCAGTGACCTCATCCGTGGTCGACGGTTCTGTGCTGTCCTTCACGGGCACGCTTTCTCCGGATCACTCGTCTATTTCCGGCGGAACATACCGCTTCCGAGGTGGGTGTGTGGATGGGGAAAGCGGGCCGTTGACGGGTGTTCAGGTGAGTCAGGTTGTCGGCGTCTACAGCGGGACCATGGCGGGGGGGCCCAATGGTTCAGTGGCCGTCTCTGCGCTGCTAACTCAGTCGCAAAGCACGGACGTAAACGGCTTCTTTCCGGTCAACGGTACGGTCGCAGTAGCAAGTTCGGCTTGCCCCGCTTCGTTCTCGCTCTATGGGGCAGTGGTGGTAGGGAATGTCATCTACCTGTATTCCAACACCGGCTCTGGTCTGCAGGGCTTATCCGGCACTGTGGATTTCGGAGCAACACAAATTTCGTTATACGACTACCTCTATCTCGGTGACTGTATCGCAGGGGCTTCCGGGACGTTGCAACTTCAGTGAAGGAATGAGGCGTATGCCTTCAATACTCAAACATCTCCGTTCCCGAACGAATCTTGACCGAGGTGGAAAAGTGCGTTTGGACACCATCAAGACCCTCCTATCGGCTGCGGCATTGGCGACAGTGCTCGCCATAACCAGCTGTGGAGGAGGCTCTTCCACGGCACCTGGGTCGCCGCCACCACCGCCTCCCCCGCCTCCCCCTCCGGTCACCACCGTAGTGATCACGCCCGCTGCGGCAAGTATCCAGCCCGGTGCGACGCAACAGTTCATGGCGCAAGTGTCGGGGCCAAAGAACCAAGCCGTAACTTGGAGTGTGACGGCTGGCGGGGGAACGATCACCAGCGCGGGGTTGTACACCGCTCCTTCCGGCACCGGCGTCTTTAATGTAGTTGCCACATCGGCGGCCGACCCAAACTCCAGCGCGACCGCCACCGTCGTAGTAACGACTATCTCGGCTGCATTCTCTCCCACCGGGAACCCGGTGGACGCGCGACTATTTCACACCGCCACGTTACTGCCAAACGGGAAAGTGCTGGTCGCTGGGGGCGCCCATCAGACCGGCTACTGTTTTTCCGGAATCGCCTCCGCGGAACTCTACGATCCAGTCTCTGAGTCGTTTTCTTCCACCGGGACGATGACCATCGAGCGTTACGCCCAAACTTCTACGCTCCTGCCCACCGGAGAAGTATTGATGATTGGAGGCTTTTCTACCCAACCGACCAATTGTCTCGACACCATTCCGCCAGCACTAGACACTGCGGAACTCTACAACCCTTCCCAAGGTTCTTTTACAGCTACAGGAAATATGGCAGAGACCCGCGGAGGGCACACCGCAACCCTTCTAACCAACGGGAAAGTGCTTATTGCCGGCGGGACGGATGAAGGCGGAGGCCTTCCCCCCTTTTATTTCGGCAATGGTTCCGCTACGGCTGAACTCTATGACCCAGCCGCTGGCCTGTTTAGTTCGACAGGAAACATGACCGCGCCCCGCGTGGGACAGACCGCAACCCTTCTGGCCAATGGCAAAGTACTAGTTGCAGGCGGGTGGACTACTACCTCCAGTCCCATCGCCTCAGCCGAACTCTACGATCCGGCGACTGGGACCTTCAGTGCCACGGGCAGCATGACATCTGCACGCGCGGGACACACTGCGACTCTGCTGCCGGACAGCACCGTGCTCATAACCGGGGGGCAGGCTTCATCGGGCTCTAACGGCGCCTCTAACACCGCCGAACTCTACGACCCGGCTACGGGTTCCTTTGCGCTTATCGCATACATGGCCGTGGCGCGGGAGTCGCACACAGCGACCTTGCTGCCGAATGGAACCGTGCTCATGGTCGGAGGCGGAACCGCCGTTGCCGAGGTCTACATCATTCCCTATGGTTACTTCTCGCCTGTGGGTGTTACGGAATCGCTTCGTTCCGGAAATTCGGCAACGCTCCTGCAGAACGGGAGCGTGATTGTCATCGGAGGACTAGGGGGGCAAACCACGGCCGAGTTGTATCAATGAGCCCAGTCATTCCTGGAATCCACTCTATTCGTTGGCAATTTCACAAAATTGATCAATCGCGCCAGATGGCGCAATAAGGATGATTCACATGAGAAAAGCAACTTCGTTGTTAGCAGTGGTTCTCTGCTTGTTTCTGTCCACCATGGGCTTGACCACCAACGCTCAAGCCGGAACCAAACAGACAATTACTCTGGCGGCGCTCGATGGCAGCAGTGCAGCGGGCACGGTGATCGTAAGTACAGAAAACGGACGCAGCACCCTCACCCTGAGGGTCTCCGGTCTCACGCCAAATGCGGTGCACAGCATCTGGCAGCTTTTCGACGCCACGGCGCCCCCGTTTATCGTCGATCCCGTGCTGGGTCTGGCGGTGGTCACGGATGACAACCTGGGAACTCTCGCCGCGGTTTTTCCCGCTGGACCTGCGGCTGCGGACAACGCCGGCTACAAAGCGGGAACCGGTCTCGACCCTAACGGCTTCCTCACCGACGCTCAAGGGAAGGCGACCTTCACCGTCAAGTTGAACTACGACATCACCAAGTCTCAGATCGCCCCCATCGTGCTGGCTCCCCAGACGCAGACCGTGCAAGTACAGCCGGTCACCGGCGCCGGAACATGTACGGCGTCGTCGGGAAGCACTTTCCAATCGTTGATTGATAGCGGATATGCGCGGAAGTACGATACCTCGCGCGCCACGCCCAGCTTCCAGCTCAAAGACAGCAAGTACCGGGCAAAACTCATCCGCGGCACCGTTGCCGACCTGATCGTAGTCGAGCACCTCGACGGTCTCACCCACGGGCATGCCCCGGGCGTGATGGCTGAGATAAGCGGCTGCGGCGATCACGTGGGCAAGTTGATCGGCGCTGTAGCGCATTGAGCCAGGTGTCGACTTGGTTCTGAGTGGATGGTCAGCAACTCGAAGAGCTATGCGTTTGTTGGCGAAAACTCGCGGTTACACTCATTGACCAGGTTGTGGTGCATTTGGACGATTCGGTACTTCCGGCATGACGCCTGCCAACTCCGCGAGCGCCAGCCAGTGCCTCGGATGCGGGCGGCGTCGGCCCGCGCCGATGGCCGACGCATACGGCTTGCTCACCCCAAGGGCCGAACGTATTCGGGCCTTCGGGATGCTGGCGAGTGCGGGTTGAACTCGGCTTGCGAACACAGCGCGCGTTAGCCATGCGGGAAGGTCCGAGGCTTTCCAATTTTGGATTGCTTGCCTGTGGAGTCGTTGCGCAGCTGATCGCTTCGCAAGTGATGCCGGTTGCTGTGCACTCTTGCGTCCCTCATCGAAGTTTTCGTGCGTCGCCGTCGCGGCGCATTCCAAACAATATCTCTTACCTCTGCAAAGCTGTTTTCCACAACCACGACAGATGCGATCGGGTTGCGGTGCTTGAACTGTAGGAAATGGTGGACGGCCCTTGGCTTGTCTCCGGTGCTGCTGGGTTAAAGGTGTGGAAAGCAAACGGCTCGATTTAGACCGAGACGTAGTATTCCAAAGCATGCGCGCCACATATTCAGCCCAGGGTGCAACGAGCTTGCCCCAGACGGGCGCGGTCTGACTCAGCTTGGCGCACAAGTGCGACATAAGCCTGCAGTTCCCTGTCGCGGTCTCAAAGAAATCAACCCGGCGCAAAGGTTGGCATGCAATCCAGTCGAGCAACCAGCTTTCCACTTGGGGGCGGACAGGTTCGAGAACGTCCAGAGCCAGCGAGTCGCGGTTGGGAGTGTCGGTATGCAGGCCCATGCCTAACCCTGGATCAAGCCCCAGAGCCGAGAGCGCTAGTCTGGTCTCCGATTCCAGAAGGGCGAAGCAGTAATTCAGAATCGCGTGGACCGGAGTTACGGCTAGCCGTGGCCCGCCAGACAACGGTGAGTGCCTGCTTCCCACCGTGCACCAGTGGCTCGGGATTCGCCGCAAATCTGCCTTCGGCCAGAAGACCGCGAGGTTTTTCCAGGCGGCGAAGTAGGACACTGCAGCGTGCGCTTCGAGCAACCGGACGGCTTCGACCCTGTCAGCCAGCGACAGTCTGTCTCGAAATCTTGCGACAGCATCTGCCGCATCCGAGTCGTTCAACCGTTTTCGCAATACTCGCTCTTGACTCTGTAGCTTGGCCTCGATCAAGGTGTGCGAAATTTCAAGTCCTACCCCGTTATCGAGCGCTGTTGCTGAGCGCGCCTCAGTCGTGCGTCGGATGGCCGAACGGGGCCAGTTGTGGCGAGCACGGAGCCATCGCGATCGAGCATCAAGAATGCCGCGTCCTGGTCCACGAGCCAACGGAGCGCAGCTAAGGAAACCATCCCGTCAGAACCGATGACTATTAGCCGCTTCAGACCATGGCCGATACGAGCAAATCTGGCTTGGCGGCGGTCAGCACCGATCCCGTCTTCAACAAAGAGATGCCCGCGGTCGACGCGAACTTGAATGCCGTAGCCGGATAGGGTCGCGACGCCGTGTCGCGGGGTAAGGGGCAAAACTGGATGGCTATTCAATGGGCTGTTCATGGTGAGTGTCCTGATGTCTCTTGAGATGTCTGGGGACCGTTACTTCGCGACCTGCTTCTTTCTACCTTTGTACGTGCTGTGGTAGTACTCACGCATGTATTCACGCCGGTGTGCTTTCCATTGATCGGTTTGCGTGTAGTTCTTCTGCTGACAAGTCACTGAGCAGAAAGTCTGGTGTCGGAACTTCGCGTACAACCATCTGTGGCACTGGGCACAATGTCTCAAACGATTCAGATAGCCAATCTGCGTTAGCTTCAGGATCACTTCCAGTGCTTCGCTTGCCATCATCCTCAGCCGTTCCTCTTGCTTCTCACGTGAGTCTCTTCGCCAGTACGCAACCCACTCGACTGCACCACCGCTGCCCCCCGTAGCGACTGCAGCACGAGGGCTGAACCGGTATTTCCTCAATTCTCTATTAAGCAGCGCCGTTTGCTTCTCAACTTCCCATTGGACCCGAAACCTGTCGGGGGCAACTTTTTTCAAGGACAAAGCAGCCAGCATTGGGCCATCGATCGTTTTAGTCATCTCCTCAAGCTGAAGCATCTTTTCGAGAATGACCACAATCCTCTTTCCCCTGGCGGTTTTGGTGCCGTTGAGAAATCTGATCAAGTCGTCAAGTAGAAAGACTGAAGGAATAAGCCCACCGGCAATGCTGGCCCTTTCCAAGCGCGCCAACGTGCGTCGATGTTTATCTAACATATGGATTCCTGCCGTGGCCTTAGTAATAAATTGTAATAGCAGAACACCGCAGGGTCAAGCTACGTTATTGCTTGTTTTTGAGAGCTGGAAAGCGCCGAAACAGGAAGGGGAATGCGTATGAAAACCAAGCACACACGACGGAAGGTGGGCAAGAAGCACCGGTCTTCTCAATCGGCAAGAAAGGTTGTCCCACCGCGAACCGTCGAAGAATTCTTCGCGATGCCCGGATCCATTCAGGAGACTTGGATTGGCGTCGCTAACACTGTCTCGAAAATGAGAGCAGATGGCGTATCGCTTCCGAAAGCCTCAAACGAGTTCGAAGTTGCTCCCCGCAGCGTGATCCGGTTGGGCGGCTCAGCCTTACGAAAGCTCAAGAACGGGCAATACACTGCCAAAAGCCATGATCGCCTGTTGCGTGTAGTAGTTGTGATCTCAAAGCGCAAAGGGCTGCTGGAGATAGCAACCCGTGACTCCCGCCAAGCCAGCAAAGCAGGTAAGCATTCGGCTGCCGTCGAGCGCTACCTCGAAACCGGCGATGCCTCCGCGCTCGCGAAGTTCCGGGGCAAGCACATCGTCGACGCAAATGGAAAACGAGTCGCTTTGCTGACGGATCTCCGTGAACTGGACCGTTTGGGATCGGCCGGTGTCCTCTCTTTCGAATCGCTGTACCCAAGGAGTTCATAAATGCCGAAGAAACCACCCATGCTTGATCCCGGCGGGGCTCATCGCCGCAGAGTTGTGGCCGCGCGGCGTGTCGGCATCGATAGCCGTTGCTCCTGCGGCGAGAAGAGACCGGAAGCTCTGATAGCGGGTAGCAAGCCAATCATATGTGCAGCGTGTAAACGGGCTAATAGCGGCCTTACAACCCTGGATAACCATCATTTCGCTGGCAAAGCAAACCACCTGACGACGATACCGGTACCGGTAAACGACCACCGTGCCCGCCTCAGCGTGGCCCAGGCAGATTGGCCGAAGGCAACGCGGACGAATCCGCAAGGTAGTCCACTGCTCGCCGCTGCCGCATGCGTCCGTGGATTTGTCGATACGGTTCTCTATCTGATCGAAATGGGTTTGCTTTGGACTGCGGACATGCTGGAAAAACTCGATGAATTTCAGGTGAGAAAGTTAGGACCGCGATGGTGGGTCAAGACGGAAATAGAACAGTTCGCTCCGAAAGACAGGTCCAATGGCCAATCGTGAGCCTAAGTCGCTGCCGATCTCTGTTCGGGTCTTTCCTGCTCTGGTCGACGCCGAGGAAGCGAACCATTCACGGCGGTCAGGGCAGTGTCCAGAGGGGATGCTTGTCTTTCACACTGAGGCGCGAATCGACGCAACCCAGAAGTTGACGTTTGGAAGCTACCGCCTCATCGTTGCTGCCCGCTGCCTGGAAAAAGGTTTGTTCTACGAAGACGGCCTGCCCAAAGATGATCGTCAAGCCCTCGAAAATTATGTAGCAACCCATCGTGCGGACACGGTTGAGGAAGGTGTTCAGCAGTTACGCTTGGTGACGCGCCGGCAATTCGTCGAAGAATTATACAAAAATGTCTATAAGGCTCGCTGCCTTCTCGTGGGATTTGACCTTCCGTACCTACTATCACAGCTGGCATTCGATTTTTCGCCTGCGCGAGGCCGCTTTACGGGGGGCTTCTCACTGGGCTTGTGGTCATATACAGACAACAGGGGTCGCGAGCGCGCGGATCCGTACCGGCCAAGAATTCGCATCAAGTACATCGACCGCAATCGTGCACTCATAGGCTTCGCTGCACGGAACTCCCCCGACGAGGTGGACCTGATTCCGGAAGATTCCCCGACCGGCGAACCAAAGCCAGGGTACAGGTTTCGAGGTCACTTCCTGAATCTGCGGACCCTTGCGTTTGCGCTAACCGACAAAGGCTATTCGTTGGAGACAGCATGCGAAGCATTCCGTGTAGAACATGGGAAACAACTTCCGGTACGCCATAGCGTCGTCGCGGAAGAGTACATCGACTACAACCGCCGCGAGGTACTGGCGACGTCTGCATTGGCGTTCAAGCTGCTCGAAGAATTTGCTAGGCATCCGATAGCCCTTCAGGCCACGCAGGCGTACTCACCGGCCTCCATCGGCAAGGGGTACTTAAGGGCCATGGGGATCGAGCCGATTCTTGAGCGGCAGCCAAGCTTCCCCAAGAGATATCTCGGGTACGCACAAAGCGCATTTTTTGGTGGGCGAACCAGCGTGCATATTCGAAAAGTGGTGTGTCCAGTGGTGTACACGGATTTTCTTTCGATGTATCCCACCGTGAACAGTCTCATGCACCTCTGGCGGTTTGTGACTGCCCGTGAAATCCGGGTTGCGGAGCACTGTCGGGAGGAGATCGAAAAATTCCTGCGAGGGTTGACTACTGACAAACTCTTTGACCCGAAAACGTGGAAACACATGACGGGGTTCGTTCAAGTCGTCCCGGACGGCGACATTTTGCCGACTCGCAGCAAATACAGCATGGCAAGCAACGACTGGCAGGTAGCCATAAATCATCTCTATGCTGGGAAAGACGATGCACTATGGTTTTCGATTCCCGATGTTGTCGTTTCCGTGCTCCGAACCGGTCGCATTCCCAAAATCATCGATGCCTTTCGCATCGAGCCCTGCGGGACGCTGCCGGGACTGACACCCACAAAGCTGAGGGGAACGGTTGAGATCGACCCTAGAAGCCAGGACTTCTTTAAGGTCATCATCGAGGAACGCCTCCGCTTGCCTTCACACGCCGACCTCTCCGACATAGAAGGAAAGAGGCTTGAGAAAGCACTCAAAGTTCTCGCAAGCGCCACAAGCTACGGGATCTATGCGGAAATGAATCGGCAGGAAGCGGACGATGTGGTCAAGGTGATGTGTCATGGAATTGATGCTGAACCGTTCTTGTGCCGCGTAGCACATCCAGACGTGCCCGGCGAATATTGCTTTCCGCCGCTCGCCTCGCTGATTACTGGTGCGGCGCGCCTCATGCTGGCGTTGCTTGAACACTGTATCTCGGAGTTGGGGGGCACCGATGTAATGGAGGACACCGACTCCATGGCCATTGCGGCTACGGAGCACGGCGGCATGGTTTGGTGCCCTGGAGGCCCGTTTGAGATGAAGGATGGCCATGGTGCCGTCAAAGCACTGTCGTGGGCACAGGTTGAGGGCATATCAAAAGGCTTTGCTCCGCTCAGTCCATACCACCCAAAGTTACGCTCCATCCTTAAGATCGAGCGTGACAACTTTGACCCGATAACCGGCAGCCAGCGGCAACTCTACTGCCTGGCAATCTCGGCGAAGCGTTATGCGCTATTTCTGCGGGATGAGGACGGCAATCCCGTCCTGCTTCGGGAGGGTATAAACAATCATGAAGACCGGTGTTCTGAGCATGGGCTCGGCCATCTGAGAAACCCACTCGACCTAGAGAGCGAAGATCGCGACTGGATTCCAGAAGCGTGGATTCGCCCCGCACCCGCCTTGAGCTAAACTTTCAGGTGTGATGCGCCAGATTGACCGACCACCTCCCAACCTTTTCCGTTCCGACCTTCCGTACCACGGCATCGGATCAAAGGACTGGGTGCCGAAAAATTACACGCAAAGGGTTGTCGCCTTCGTGGTTGGACTGCTGTACGTCATGGCGGCAATCCTCGCGATTGCGTCAAGTGTTCTTTTCAAAACGCAATTGGCTACTGACCTTCATTCAAAGGCCGCTGCCGTGGTTTTCAGCTTTTTTCTCGTGTGTGTAGTTTTGGCGGGCAGCATCATTTTAATTTTTCTTGGCGTTCGCCTTCTCCGGGGTGCCCTTCGTACCAGCGCAAAACGCGCCTAGCGAACATTATTGGAATGTCAGCAAAGAGTCCTAGTTGGCGTAACATCCCGGTTTCACTCAAAACCCCTCTGGGCGAGGTCAATGAGTGCTATCGCCTGATTACGACAATGAAGAACATGCAACGGGCGTACAGTGGTCATCTGTGAAGATCGTAGAGCTTCGGGATTGGACAGAAGCCGTAACCACCGAAATACAAGAACGGGCAAGAAACTGCTCGGCCTGTCAGCTAACCAAGAAATATTCTGTCTCCGAAGAGGGGCAAGAAATCGCCTACCTCGCCATCGATTGGTGGCCATTACATCAACGCACAGATTTGGTCCTGTACGAGTTGTTTGTGCCTGACAAATTTCGGCACCGTGGGATAGGTGCTCGCATCTTGGCAGAAGTGGAGGAACTGGCTGCTGCCGCCGGTTACCATCGAGTAGTTCTGACCGCTCGTCCACTGGAGGATTACCCGAAGAAGAAATTGCGGGAATGGTATAAACAACATGGATTCAAGCGCCTCTCTCAGGGTGAGCCCGATGCAATGGCAAAATTGGTTGCCAGTCAATGAGTGTAATCGCCTGTTAACAACAGCTATCAGCGGGGCATAATAAAAAAAGATGCGCCTACGATGTCCGCAATGCAAACTTGAAGTTCCGATTAGGCACGTGCCCGGGCCATGCCCGCACTGCCGAGAGAAGGTGTACTTTTACGACAGGTGGCGATGGCTGCGTGGTATTGCCTGCGGTTTCGTTGCGCTATTGCCGATGTATCTGTGGTATCACTTCGATGGTACATTGGTTCTCTTTATCAGGTGGCTGGCCATTGTCTGGATTCTGTGGTTCGTCTTGTTCTTCTTCGTGTCGTATCGCATTGTTCCGCCAAAACTTGCACCCGCTCCTCAAGATGGCCCGATACGGCTAGACGTATAAGCGGAATGGAATCAGTCTGCACCAATCGTCAGTAATTGTTGAAGAATCCCCATTACACTCAAAACCCCTCCCGGACCGGGTCAATGAGTGTAATCGCCTGTTTACAACAGTTACTTCCGAACAGCCCGTGATTCGGGTGCAGTCCCCAGCGGCTCAATCGATTTCCGTTCAGCCCTGTCTCTATTGACAGTATCGGGGGCGGCGCATTGGTTCTACCTTACTGCTGTCGAGCGAAGTGCAACTGATCAAAAACATTTCATTGGAGGAGGCACATGTTGAGATTTCTGGGCCTAGTCACATCCATTCTGCTGGTATTGAGCTGTTTCACCGCCGCACAGGAGCACTCCACGGTGGACCTATTCGCTGGTTACCAATACACTCACGTAGCCCTTGGACATGACATCAACGGCTTCAACTTGAACGGCTGGAATGTCTCCGCAAACGCGTTCTTCAACAAGTACCTTGGCGTAAGCGCCGACTTCAGCGGCAACTATGGCAGCCCTAGAATCAGCGTTCTGGGCACGAACGTCAGCGCCCAGAGCTACACCTATCTGTTTGGGCCGATCGTGCGCTTCCCGGTTAGCCCCAAGATCACACCCTTCGGGCATGTCTTGTTTGGCGGTGCGCACATCAACGCCAGCGGCTTCGGCCTGAGCGGTTCCGACAATTCTTTCTCCTGGGCCATGGGCGGTGGAGTGGACGCCGAGGTCCATCCCCACGTCGCCATACGCTTGGGGCAGGTTGATTGGCTGAGGACGCAATTCGCCGACTCGACGCAGAGCAACTTCCGGTATTCTGTCGGAGTCGTATTCAAATACTGAAAGAGCAACCGGGCGGTGTTTCTCAATTAAGGGCAAAGGTTGTGCCAAGGCATAGTTGTCCCAGAAAGGTCACGTCAGCGGTCCTTCGATCCGGGGTTGGCGAAAAATCCCGATTTCACTCATTGACCGGTCGCGGGTCAAATCGCCGGATGGCGTAGCCCACCAAACTGCCCCAAAACAAAATCGGAGGACCGGCAAAGCCGGTCCTCCGTATCTAGCAAGCTCTACCTATTCCTACTCGTTCGACCCCGCCTCGATGGCAGCGCTCTGCGGTTCGTTGTCTGGCTGCGCCACCACGCCGTCAAACGGCGTTGCTGCTACCATCCGTCCCCGCACTACGCTGACGCCGCGCAGCGGATATCCGCTATCCGGACCGCGGTGCCAGCTGCGCCCGCCGTTCCGGCTCTCGAAGATCACGCCCGTGGCCGTGCTGGTGGCCAGCAGGCGCTTCTTGCTGTCATCGAACGAAATAGAGTTGATGTTCTTGTCCGGAAGCCCGTTCAGCATGTGCTCCCAGGTCGCTCCCCCGTCAGCGCTGCGGAAGCCGCCTTCCCGCGCAGCCACCAGAATCGCATCCGGCGTTGTGGTCACGGCATAGATGTTGGTCACAAACGATGCCAGGCTTCCCTGCTTCCAGGTCGTCCCGCCATTGTCCGAAACCATCACGTTGGTGCGGGTCGCGGCCACGATCATGTTTCCGTCAGCTTTCACGGAAACAAAATCGCTCTTGCCCATCACCGGCCCGCCGCTCCAGTTCTTGCCATCGTTGGTGCTGGTGAATAACCCAGCCGATGTCGCCGCCAGCCAGAGTTTCGGAGTGACTTCCAGGTCGTTTATCTTGGCTTCCAGGGTGGAGCGCACCGCCGTCTTGGTCGCAACCTGCGTCTTCTTCTTGCCCTTCGTTACGGATTTGGTTGCTACGGTCTCGTTGATGACGGTATTGCTCGGATGCCACTCGCCGCCCTTGGCATCGAGTGTGAAAATGCCCTTGTTGGTGCCGGCCACCAGCATGCCGCTGTTGGCCTGCTCCAGAGCGAAGACGTCACGCCCGCCCAGGCCCGTGCTCTTCTGGGACCAGTGCTGCCCACCATCCTTCGAAGTGAATACGCCGCCAAATTCGCGGTCGTTCACTACGCCGATCAGGATGCTGTTGGGATCTTTCTTGTCAGCCAGGATCGTGCTTACATAATGGTGGGTGTAACCGTGGTTCGAAGCAGTAAAGGTTGCCGCACCGTCTTCGCTGGCCAGAACGCCGCTGCGGTCCGTCGCCAGTAACACGCGGTTGGAGTTGCGCGGATCCACCAGTACGTCATTGACCACGACTTCCGGATTGCTCACCCGCTTCCAGGTCTTGCCGTTGTCCATGGTCTTCCACAGACCTTCGGTGGTTCCGGCATACACGGTGTTGGGACTGCTCGGGTCCTGCTTCAGCACGCGAGTGCGGCGAGCTGAGAACGGAATACCCTGGATCTTCGAGAACAGATCGCCCGAAGTTTCGCTCTTGTAGATGCCCGAGCAAGCGCTGGCGAAAACAGTCGACGGGTTGGACGAGCTCACGATGATGGAGAACACATCCGAGTCGTCAATCATGCCTTTGTTGATGTGCTTCCAATTCGCGCCACCATCATCCGTCTTCCACGCCAGGTGCCAGGTCCCGGCATAGACGGTGTTCGGATTCTTGGGATCGATGGCAATCGATTCAATGTTCTTCAGTTCGGTTTGGCCGGAAATCTTTTGCCAAGAATCTCCGCCGTTGGTGCTGCGGTAGACGCCATCGAGGGCGCCGGCGGCCAGCACCTGGTGATCGGAAGCGGCGATGGCCATCGCCCGCACCGACTTGCCATGCATGGCAGGTAGCGCTTCCCAGTTCTTGCCGCCGTCATGGGAGCGGAAAATGTCGCCGGCCTGCTGGTTGTCCAGGCTCCAGGCGGAAACAAACATGTGCTTCGGATTCTGCGGATCGATGGCGATGTGGTCGAGGACGTAGTCGTCGCCACTTCCCAAATGGGCGAAACGCGCCCAGCTGCGCCCGCCGTCATTCGAGGAGAAGATAGTCCCGGTATTGGTTCCCAGGAAGAGGTGGTCCGGATTCTGGGGGTCATAGCTCAAGCTCCGGACGTCTCCGCCGTCCGGCCCCAAGACCGTCCACTGCCCTGCCCACGCTGTAGCGCAGAACAGAACAATAATCATTAGAATCAACGACTTACCGTATTTCGCTCCCGAAATCATAGGTGACTTTGCCCCTGCGAACAGATTGTTCCCTGCGGGGCCAGAGTGCCAGTGTAACCGTTGCCGAGCAAGTTACCGAAGGGAAGATGCAAAACGGCCGGTCGAGTGTATCCCCGACCGGCCGTAGGCAGCTTAATTGTTTCACTTACATGGACTTGGCTTTGGCAGCCTTTTTCTTGGCTGCCGGTTTGGGGTGATCCGGGACCGCCATCACCTTGGACTCGTCGACCGCGGTGATATCGGGTTCCTTGAAGGTCGCACCCGACGGACAGATCCAGTAGTCCGCCGTAGTGGTTCCGGCATTGCCCGTCCGCGGCGAGATGCGGCTGGCGTCAATGCCCTGCTTCGCCTCACCACCCGACAGATAGGCCTTGGAATTGACCGCGCGCTCGCCAGCGAGATTCTTGCGTTTCTCGGTAGGAGCCGAGGCCCCGACAATGACCAGCGTGGAATCCGGATCATGCTGCAGGCGCTGCGCTACGTCATCCAGCACCGCCTTGCAGGTATTGTCCACACGCCACGGTTTGACCTTGTTGGGGAAGTCGCACGAGCTCAGCTTGCTGCACTGCGGCGGCGGTGGCGGAGGTACTTCCACCGTAGCCTGGGTCGAAGCCGCAGCTGTCAGCCCACGCGAGTCGGTACAGGTTGCGCTGACCGTAATCGGACCGGCCGAGGCACCCGTCGTGTTCAAGGTAGCGGTGCTGCCGTCGCCCGAGATGCTGCCGCCGCTCGCGGTCCAACCGCTTACGGTTACCGGCACATTGTCCGGGCTGGTGCAGGTGCAAGTAATGGTCGAGGGCGTCCCCGCCTGGACCGAAGCCGGATTCGCCGTGCACGACATGGTCGGCGGATTCTTCGGCGGTTCCTTCACAGTGAAGTTGGCCGAGCAACTGGCTTCTCCGCCCTTCTTCATCTTGGGATCAGTAATGTGTGCCGTCGCAGTGTAGCTGCCACCCGCCACGCCGTTGGTGTCGATGGTGGCAGTGCCATCTTTACTGGTTATTTTGCCGGCGTTGCTCATCCATGAATACGTCACGGTGTGCTTGGGATTGAAGTTGCTGGGTGTCGCGGTGACCGTTACCGGCTCGCCCACCATGACCTCTGATGGCTGCCCCGCGCAGGCAGCCGATGGCGCTACCGCCGCCGGATACCCGAAATTCCACACCAGGCCAGTGCGCAGCCGCGCGCCGTTCAGAGAAGGACGACGCAACTCTCCGAATATCGGCGCTGCGTTGCTACTAAAATTGTGATGGGCCCACACATAATCGGCTTCGAATAACCGCAGGGAGAGCGGACGCCATACTTTCAGGTCAATGCCGCCACCCAGGATCGCGCCAATCCCGTCACTTGCGTCTAGCCCCTTGGGCGTCAGCCGGTTGTATCCGAAAAGGGTATGCACGAACATGTTCATGCCTTCCGTTCGCCACATCAGCCTCGGACCTACCGAAACGGTCGTCTCGTTCGCAAACTTGTTCCAGTTTCCACCTAAGTCGCCTTCCAGCCCCCAATACCTATTGAAGTTGTACGTGAGGCTGCCCCCGGCTCCCTGGGGAATGCTGGGCAACTTCAACGCCCGTGGCGCCAATGGGTTGCTTCCCGGCGCGGGCACACTGCCGCCGGGATTGAGCCACTGGTAGCCGGTGAAAACCTCAACTTTCGGGACCGCATCCTCCTGTGCCAGCGCGGTGGCTGACCAGATCACCATCCCGAGCACCATGAATAATCCCGCGTAAAGCACACGCCTGCTCGCTGCGTTGCGACAAAGTGACATGTAGTCCTCCGGAAATTCGCGGTTAGCCTGTGCATCCATGCTCATCATCTGGGGCCTCGCATGGAACCACAATGTTCAAGATATAGTTGCAGCCGACGATTCTATACTACAAAAAGCTATACAGTGCACGATTTGAACCTACCATATTACGCGCACAATGCCTTTCTGGCCAGCGTGGGACCCTCTTAACCCTGCATGAATCCTGCTCCTAGTCTCACCTTGATACCGCTGCCCCTGACCCGCCGGTGCGTGACTGCGGCGTCCTCGGCCCCGACCCGGTCTCGGCTCGCTTGCAGCCGGAGGCAAAAAGCCTGAATAATGGCGGACAGGCCTCCCCCTTATGAGCCAGGAAAAAGTACTTATCGTAGAAGATGAAGTGAACGAGCGAACCGGCCTGGCGGAACTGGTTTCCGCCTGGGGTTATCGCGCCGAGACCGCCTGCGACGGCGCCGAAGGATTGGAGAAGGTCGGCAGTTGGTCCCCGTCGATCGTGGTCACCGATCTCAAAATGCCGCGCATGGGCGGCTTGGAACTGCTGGAGCGAGTGGCCGCCGACGCTCGCACCATCGCGGTCATCGTGGTCACCGCGCAGGGCACCATTGACAGCGCCGTGCAAGCCATGCGCATGGGCGCTTACGACTACATTACCAAGCCTATTGACACCAATCGCCTGCGCACCATCCTGCAGAACGCCTCCGCGCTGCTGGGGACGCGGGTTGAACTCGAAGTCACCCGCCGCAAACTGCGCGATACCGGCTCGCTCGGGACCTTGGTTGGACCATCCAAGAAAATGCAGGAGATTTTCCGCCTGATTGAGATGGTGGCCCCCAGCACCGCCTCGGTACTCATCACCGGCGCCAGCGGAACCGGCAAAGAGTTGGTCGCCCGGACCGTTCACGAACTCAGCCCGCGCCGCAGCAAACCCTTCGTCCCGATTAACTGCGCCGCCATTCCCGAAACCTTAATCGAGAGCGAGATCTTCGGCCACGAAAAGGGGGCCTTCACCGGCGCCCTGGAGCGCCGCACCGGTTGCTTTGAGCTGGCCGAAGGGGGGACCTTGCTGCTCGATGAGATCGGGGAAATGCCGGTCGCCACCCAGGCCAAACTGCTGCGCGTACTCGAGGACCACAAGCTTCGTCGGCTGGGCAGCAAGGTGGAAACCACGGTGGATGTGCGGGTCCTCGCCGCCACCAACAAAGTGCCGGAAGAGGCGGTCGCACGCGGCGAACTGCGCAACGATCTCTACTATCGTTTGAACGTGTTCAACATCCACATGCCGCCCCTGCGCGAGCACAAGGACGACATCCCGGAGTTGGTCAACTCGCTGCTGGGTGAGATGAGCGCGAAACACGGACGCAAGGCGGCAGCCGTCAGCGAGGCCGTGCTGAATCTCTTTAACAGCTACTCCTGGCCCGGCAATGTCCGCGAACTGCGCAATGCCCTGGAGCGTGCCGTGATCGTGTGCGATGGGGCGGTGATCGAAACCAAGCACCTGCCCCCCGGTTTCGGACAGACTACGCTGCGTACTTCCACCGATGATCCCGATACCGTGCGCCTGGGCGTGGGCACCACGGTGGGGGAGGCGGAGAAGTTGCTGATCCTGAAAACTCTCGAAGCTACCAGCAACAACAAGACCCGGGCTGCCGAGATTCTCGGGATTAGCCTCAAAACCCTGCATAATAAGCTGAAGGAGTACGGCAGCGCGGCAGCCGACGCCGCCGCCGGGAAGGAAGAGAACGAAGCTTAGTGCCACCCCTGGTTGAACCATGCGCCGAAGGACCAAAATCGTGTTGGCCATCACCTTTATGGTGGCCGTGCTGGTGTCGGCATTTTCGTACATCTACATATCCCAGCTGCTGCGCCAGCGCATCGCCAACGCTCACGAAACTGCCGCCACGCTCACCTCGCAACTGACCTACCTGGCCAGCAACGCCGCCCCCGACTTGAGCAGCACGCGCATTGATACCAGCAAGCCGGAGGCCGTTCGCCAGGCCGTCACCTACTATCTGGGTACCGACCGTGATCTCAACACCATGCTGGATTCGGTGGTGGGCAATTGGCCCATTGTGTATGACGCGGCGATCGTGGACGCCGATGGCAAGGCGATCCTCCACACCAACCCGGAACTCATCGGTAAACTGGTTCCCCACCGGCCCGATTTCCAGGTCGTCCAGGATTCCAACTTCCAGCAACAACTTCGGCTGGTTTACAACCCCGCCACCGTCTACGAAGTCCGCATGCCGCTGCAGCTGGACGGCGCGCCGTTTGGCAGCATCCGCGTGGGTGTCTCCACGGTATTCCTGAAGAACGAGCTCACACCCCGACTGCAGCATGCACTCATTTTCTCTACCTTCTCTATTCTGCTTTCCCTGGTGCTGGCGGCGGGACTCTCCCGCCTCGCCTTGGGACCGTTGGAGCAGATCAGCCGCACTCTGGACAGCGTTACTGCTGGGGACGCGGACGGCATCGCCCACGAGGGCGCGCCCACCGACGAATACGGCCTGGTCACGCTCAAGATCGCCCACCTCGGCCGCCAGATGCGCGATGCCAAGGAGATCTTCTCGGCCTTGAAAGACAACGTGGACCAGATCATGGCCAACCTGCAGGACGGCCTGATGCTGTTTACTCGCGATTCCCGGGTGGTCCTGGTGAGCGCTTCGGTGGAGCCTTTCCTGGGGCGCCCGCGGCAGGAACTGCTCGGTCACACAGTGAAGGAGATTTTCACTCCCGACTCCGCGCTCGGGGAACTGGTGCTGCAGGGATTTCAGCAGCGCCACGCCATTAGCCCGCGCGAGATCGAAATGCCAAACGGGAAACGCGTTCTGATGGGCTTGGACTTTATTCAAGAGGGGGGCGCGCAGATTGGCGCGCTGCTCACCCTGCGCGACGCCGAGTCGGTGCGGCGGATCGAAGACGAAATTGAGATGTCACGCCGCATGTCGGCCAGCGGCCGGCTTACCCGCGGTGTGGCCCACGAGGTGAAGAACCCGATCAATGCCATCGTCCTGCACCTGCAATTGCTGCAGGACAAGTTGCAACAGGTCGATCCCGACACGCGCCGTCACATGGATATCATCGGCAGCGAGATTCATCGCCTGGATCGCGTAGTCCAGATCCTGGTGGACTTCACTCGTCCCCGCGACCTGCATTTGGAAGAAATCGATCTCCGCTGCTTGGTAGAGGAAGTTGTCATGCTGGCCGGGCCAGACGCCCAGCAGCATGGGGTCAGCATCACTAGCAAGCTGGGTTCCGAGCCGTTGACCGTCAAGGTCGACACCGACTTCATGAAACAGGCCATCCTGAACGTAGTGCTCAACGGCGTGCAAGCCATGCCCAAGGGAGGCCCCCTGGCGATCACTGCCCAACGAGAAGAAGACACCGTTGTCACCGAGATTCGTGACCACGGCGGTGGCATTCCACCCGAGGTTCAGGAGAAAATATTTGAGTTGTATTTCACCACCAAGCAAGGCGGTAGCGGCATCGGGCTGGCGCAGACTTACCAGATTCTGCAGTGGCACTATGGCTCGATTGATTTCGAGTCGGTGGTAGGTCAGGGCGCAACTTTCCGCCTTCGCCTTCCCCTGGCCGATGTCCGCTCCGACACATTGAACGCTGCCACCGCTCAGTCGTAGCCTGGGCCGCGCAGGAATGCGAGTCGAGACCGCGCTACCGCCGAAGGCCGCAGCCGCGGCAAGTTGGTACGCGGGAACTGGCGCTTCGCCGCGAAGCGGCGTAAGGTAGCCCACGGCGTAAGCCGTGGGTGTACGCGACAGAACACCAAGCCCCGGAGGGGCGAAAGAAACACCTGCCGGCAGTTTGGTTGCGTTCGACGAAACTGATAGGCACTATGACTCTGGCCGCAATTTTCACGGCATTTGCGCTGCTCGCCTCCCCGGCTTCTGGCCCTGTGCCGTTGGCTGAGAGCCGCGGGCTAATGCAAGCGCAGCCTCAAACTACTTCGCCGCCACCCGCTTCCCAGCCGGAGGCTGCACAGCCTACAGAGCAACAACCGAAGCCCGATCAAACTCCGGCCGCTTCCCCGACCCAGCCTGCACAGCCCCAAGCTCAACCTCCGGCTCCAGCCCAGCCGGAATCCACGCAGCCAGTTCGGGAAGCCAAGCCACCGCAGCCCCAGGCTCCATCCACGACAACTCAGCCCAAAAAGCACCGCAAGAAAAAGAAGAAGCACGTCACGCCCAGCGACGGTCCTAAGAAAATCATTGTGCGCAATGGCGGCGCATCAGAACCGACGGTGCAGATTGCTCCCGGCGGCCTGAGCAAGCAGCAGGCATCCAGCCAGGTGCAGAATACGACCCAACTGCTGGCCAGCACCGACGCCAATCTGCAGAAACTCTCGGACCGCCGGCTGAACTCCAGCCAGCAGGACACCGTAAAGCAGATCCGCACCTACATGGACCAGGCCAAGGCCGCCACTGACGCCGGAGACTTGCAACGCGCCCACAATCTCGCCTTCAAGGCGCACTTGTTGTCGGATGATTTGATAAAGCAGTAGGGACTCTGGACTCTCGCTACTTCCCTTTCGCCCGCGCCGCGTTCACTTTGGTTAGAAGATCCTGTGACAACTGCTGCACCGGGCCGGCAATCTTGACCGCTTCCATCAGGACCTCGCGCGCTTCCGTCACCTTGTTCAGCTTCGCGTAAGCGAACCCCAGCCGATATAGAACGACCGCGTACTGCTGTTCGTCCTCTCCCTTCAGCAGTCCGGAAGCCGACTTCAACTCGGGAATCGCGGCAGCCGTCTTGTCCTGTTTCATGTAAGCGTAGCCCAGGGTGGAATGCGCTACCCCGGCCGAGAGCTTGCGCGAACGGTCGGCATCCGGTGCGTCGGCCTTCGCGGCTTCGATGGCTTTCTGGGCGTAGGTGATCGCCTTGTTCACGCTGCCCGGCTTGGGATCATCGGAGTAGGCATTGGCCAGCAGCAACAGCGTCGCCAGGCTGTTGGGATTGGTCTGCAGCGCTTTTTCTCCGTACGCCACCAGGCGTGACATGTCCTTGAGCTCTGACAGCGACATCATGGCGTACGACGCCACCTGCTCCTCGAAACGCGAGTTGGGAAACGCCGGGGTGAAGCGCTCGATGTAGGCCATGCGGGCCTTGGCATCGGTCTCGCTGGTAATCGCGTTGAAGCCGGCCGCTTCCATGAATTCGTACGAGCTCTTGGCCCCGGCCCTGTCCTCGTCGTTGCGCGCGGCGAAATCCGCGTCGCTCATGCCTTCCGGCTTCGCCTGCTTGCCCACCGAGTTATAGGCCTCGCCACCCCGCACCGCATACTCCATCACCTTGGCGTTGTTCTTCATCTGCTGCGCAATATTGGTCTGCGATACCACGATGTCGAGGTTGTGGGGAGAGCCCGCCAGCGCCTTGTCGCCATACTCCAGGGCTTTCTGCAGATCGCCCGCGTTCTGGTAATACTGGGAAATCTGCCAGTTGCCGTATGCCACCGCAGCCGGGTTCGAGGCAAACTTCTGCAGGAAATCCTCGTACATCGCCAACTTTTTCTGCGCGTCCGGCTCGTTGGTGATTGCCTGCAACATCTGGTCCTCCGGCGTGCCCGCCGGAATCACGATCTTATCCAGTTGGGCCTGCAGCAAGAGGGGAAAGACAACCATGACAGCGACAAGCAGGACGCTACGCTTCATACCTCACCTCGCTGGTGCGTGATCGAAAAGCCGCTCGGGCTCTGATCGGGCGAATGCTAGCTCCGAATGGGACAAACCGCAAGGGAACAGATCACCGAGGAGGAAGCTGCCTTCCTTCGCCGTTTACTTCCGCCCCTCTCTCTTCTGCGCCACCACCAACCCGCGCGGTGTGGGCAGCAGCAGCACTGAGATCAACCCTTCTCGCTCCAGCTTCAACGCCGCCTCGCGCACCGTCTTCAAGTGTGAACTGGCATCGTGCATCAGGATGATCCCAAAAGGATTGATCTGCGGCAAATACCGACGCACTTCCTGCTCCCGTATGGGCAGATCGCTGTCGCTGAAGAACAGGTCGATGGTGCCCTCGATCTTCATATCCATGCTGGACTGGTTGCGCAACTCAATCCACTCCGCCACCGCCGACTTTTCGATTCGCTCCTTCGCGTTGGCATAGATCAGCGGATCGAATTCGCAACTGACGATTCTTCCCCGGCCATTGGCTTTCAAACCCTCGGCTAGCCAGATCGTGCTCACCCCGCTGAACGTTCCCGTCTCCACGATCAGCTCCGGCTTGATGGTCGTCACCAGGGTGCGCAGGAACTCCAGCACCTCCATCTCCGCGGTCATGGAGTCGAACATGCTCCAGCGCTCGGGATGCGGACACTCCGGCGTCGCCCGGTGATACTCCGGCTGCAAGTTGTCACCGGTGCGCACGATCTGCCGCAGGATGCGGCGCTCCTGCTTCTCTTTCTTGAATAGTCGTCTCAGTCCCATGCCACGGGCAGTATACGGGAATGAACTGCCCCGGGCCCAGCACCGGCCGGGGTGGAAGTCACAACCTGCCAATCTCCTCCGCGTAAGCCCGCCCGACCACGCCCTGGTTGACACCGCCCAGCATCCCTGGATCCACGATGTTTTTCCAGAAATCATTATTCGCAGGATCATCACCAGCCATGCTCTTCCGAAACGGCTCAAGATCAACATGCAGATCGTCTACGTTGGGGACTTTGGTTCGCGAATTAAAACCAATTTTCGGAGCCTGCTCGTGAACCTGCTTGATCACAGAATCGAGAAGCGCAATTACCTCATTCATGTAGCTCTTGTCCCGAAGCACCACACCGTGTCCCGGAACGATGACGTCGGCATCCATCCGGCTCATCGTTCGCAGCACCTCGACCCACTCGTGCGGAAAACTCATGCGCATATACGGAATCGGCCAGGTCAAGAGATCTCCAGTAATCAATACCTTCTCCCGCGGCAGGTACACCAGGGCATCGCCGGGTGTGTTGCCTCGCCCTGGATGATCCACCTGCACCTCGTGGTTCCCGATATCCAGTCTGATCTCATGATCGAATGTGATCGTCGGGGCTTGGTACTTGAAGGTTCGGTATTCAGCGACTTCATTTTCCACCTCGGCGATCTGCTGCGGTAGCGTGGCTTTCTCCTCGGCAGAGAGCGGCTTACCGTCATTTCCTGTACCGCTTTCAAGCTCTTTCTTCAACGCCGGGAGAATGACAGTTGAGGGTCTCCCCTGAGGGTCGGCGACGTTGGCCGCAAACGACGGATTTGCATCGTCCATCAATCTGCGGGTCTCGCTCTGAGCAATGATTTCGAGGTCCGGAAACGCTTCCTTATAGACGCTGTTCCCGGCGTTGTGGTCAATGTGAAAATGAGTGTTCAACAGGTAGCGAACCGGCTTCGACGTGAGCCGCCTGATCTCAGCAATGTCCTCCCTCGCGCTGCCGGGCAGAAAACAAGCATCCACGACGAAGACTTCCCGATCGCCAATGATCACCGTCGTATTTCCCTCGGGCCAACCTCCCAAAACTGCGTCTTTATGAATGATGACGTAAACCCCTTGCGCAATCTGGGTAACGCTGCGCTGCGTCGTCATCCACGAGGCCGCTTCCGCAAAACTCGCCGGCCCGAGAATTAGCCAAATGCAGATCACATTCAAGATGATCACCCTGAACAACTCGCGCTTCCGTAACATCATGGCTCAGGTTCTCCGTTTTGGTTTCGTTTGACTTTCCGCGCTTGTTTAGACTCTAAGCCCGGGAAAATGGATAGCGTGGCAACCCGAGCACGAGCGTTGGAGGCTTGGCGCTACGCCCCTCTGGCGCCCGTAATCTGACATGTTAGATTTGAATGATGCGGGCGATTCTGCAGAAACGTGCGTTGCGCTGGGTGTTTGCCGCCAACGTGATCTCCATGGTGGGCAGCGGCATGAACGCCGCCGCCGTCGCCTGGTATATTCTGCAGGCCACCCACTCCGAAATCGCCCTCGGCATGTTCGCCGTGTTTCAGACCCTCCCGGCCATGCTCATGCTGCCCTTCACCGGCGTCATCATTGACCGCGAGGACCGCCGCCGCTTGGTCATGATGCTCGATGCGGCCCGCGCCATCATTATCCTCACCGTTTCCCTGCTCGCCTTCGCAGGCAAGGCCAAAGTCTGGGAACTCTACCTGATGAATACCCTGGTGGCGGCCGGGTTCTGGATGTTCTGGCCCACCATCACCGCCCTGATCCAGGAACTGACTCCGGGAGAAGAATTCGTTCATGCCAACACCTTCCTTCTCGCCGGAATCCAGGGAGGATGGCTGATCGCCGGCTCGGTGGTCGGTTTTGTGTACAACCACATCGGCCTGGGTGGCGTGCTGCTCATCGATTTCTCCACCTACGTGGTCTCCTTCCTCTGCTACTTCGCGGTGCGCAAGGGACGGCACGTCGTCCCACGCCCGGCCGAAATCCGCGCCGACATCCTGGCCGCCGAAACCGCCTTGCAACGCTTCGGCCGTGAACTGCGCGAAGGCTTCCATCTTCTCCAGGGCAATCGCGGCCTGGTCATGCTGGGCCTGAGCTGGGCGTTGTTCCTGGGCGCCATGATGACGGGCGTAGTGGTGACGCCTCCCTTGAGCGACAAGGTGTTTCATGCCGGAGCGGTCGGCTACGGATGGTTGAATGCGGGCTGGGGTGTGGGCGCGTTCATGAGCGCCTTGTACGCGCCGCGCCTGATCCAGAAGCTGGGCGCACGCCGGTCGATCGCGATCTCCATGGGTGTGCTTGCCCTCTGCATGATCGCCTCGCCGCTGGCGCCAGTGCTGGCGATCGCCGTCCTCGCCTACGGCGTCATGGGCTCGGGCCGCGGCGTCAGCGGTATCGCTATGAATACCAGCATCATGGAACAGGTGCCGCCCCACCTGATGGGACGCGTGCAGAACATCTTCTACTTCGCCGGAACCGCCCTGCAGGTGCTCTTGGGCTTGCTGGTCGGCGCCGTGGCCCAGGCCAACCTGGTGGCGGGATTTGCCATCATCGGCCTCGTCTACGCGGTGGCATGCATCAGCGCCTGCTGGCCCGCGGCAGCGGCCGTGCCGGCAGATGAGGCCACCCCGGCGGATTGATCGCAGCCACTAGCTCACAAACTGTCGTGATTGGGATCACAGAGCTTCCGGCACTGCCGGCCGTAGATTGATACCAACCTGCCGTATGAAGGTGCGAAGTCTTGACGCAGTCGGATGTGGCAAGCTGATCGTGTCTTTGCGCAACTTACATGGGCCCAACTTCTAGCAGACCCTTTCTCGCCGGTCGCCCCGAGTTTCACGAACTGGTGGGCACCCTGACCGCCTCGGCCGCGGTGAGCTACGTTTTGGACTCCAACCTGCGGTTTGTCTTCTGCAACCCCGCCTGGGACAGGTTCGCCCGGGAGAATGGAGGTCCGGAATTGGCGGGTGATGCAGTCATCGGTTCGCAACTCTTGCCCGTGATCCCTGACGTCCTACGCCCGTTCTACACCCGCATGTTTGACGAGGTACAGCGCCACGGGTTGGTCTGGCAGCACGTCTACCAATGCTCCAGTCCGCAGCTCTTTCGCAAATTTCGCATGCGCGTCCACTTGCTGAACTCCAACTGGCTGATGCTCAGCAACGCCCTCCTGGTCGAGGAAGAACACCCCCGGGCGGCCTCGGCTCATGACGCAGCCTATCGAAATGACAAAGGCCTGATCACCATGTGCGCGCACTGCCGCTGTTCGCAACGGAAGGATGAACCCGGCCACTGGGACTTCGTTCCGGCTCACCTGAAAGCCCGCCCGCTTTCGTTAGGCGTCAGCCATGGCCTCTGCCCGATATGTCGCGCCTATTTCTACCCCAGGTACAAGCACCGCTAGTGGCCGACGGGTTCTCATCCGGCGCTTGCTGCGATTGCCGTTCCCTGCTCCGGCACAAGTGGGCCACCCCGCCTTCCCGGACCGGCCACCCCGACCTGACGTCTTGCTTCTGACTTTTGCCGCGAAGCTGTTATCCTTCCTGTCTAATTTCTAAGGAGCCTTGCATGCCATCCAGCCTCGAAGGCCGTGTCGCCGTTGTCTTCGGAGTGGCCAACAAACGAAGTATTGCCTGGTCCATCGCTCAAGGACTGCACCAGGCCGGCGCCAAGCTGGCGGTCACCTATCAGAACGAGCGCCTGGAGCAGGAGGCCAAGGACCTCATTCTTTCGCTGCCCGGCGCCGAAGGGTTCATGTGCGACGTCTCCAACGACGCTGAAATCGACCACCTGTTTGCCCAGCTCAAAGAGCGCTATGGCAAGCTGCACGCGCTGGTACACAGCGTTGCGTATGCCCCGGCCGAAGAGCTAAAGGGAAACTTCGTCAACACCACGCGCGAAGGCTTCCGCGTCGCCCACGACGTCAGCGTCTATTCCCTCATCGCCGTATGCCGCGCCGCCGCACCGCTCATGGAGGACGGCGGCAGCGTCATCACCATGACCTACTACGGCGCCGAGAAAGTCGTGCCCCACTACAACGTCATGGGAGTAGCCAAGGCCGCCCTGGAATGCACCGTGCGCTACCTCGCCTACGATCTGGGCCCGCGCAAGATTCGCGTGAACGCCATTTCGGCCGGCCCCATCAAGACCCTGGCCGCGCGCGGCATCAGCGGCCTCGGCGACATGCTGAGGTCACACGCCGAGCGCGCTCCCCTGCAGCGCAATGTGGATGTGAACGAGGTCGGCTCCACCGGTGTCTTCCTGGCCTCCGACGCCAGTTCCGGCATCACCGGCGAGACCATCTACGTGGACTGCGGCTATAACATCATGGGGTTTTGAAGCGTCGCCGACCGGGTCTTGTCGTATCCGTCCAACCTTTAGCTTGCTCCGAAACTCCGGTAACCTGCAGGGCTCCTGGCGGTCCCTGAACTCCGCAGCCTCCCGGCCGATGTGATGGTTAAGGGCAGGCAAGGCCGCTGACCGGCAAGCACAATGCCTACCCGGGGTTCGACCGGAGGACGGCATGGAAGACCAAGTCGCAGCAACGGCACCGGAGATGAGGGCACTTATCTTCTGCGAGGACACCCAGTTTCTCCGGACCGCGCAGCGCGTCCTGACCGACTTGGGAGTGACGACGGAGGTCAACGCGGATTACGGCAGTGTGGTTGCTCTTCTCTCCAGCCAGAAGATTGATGCTGTGGTCGTGGACTGGTCCCAGATTCACAATCTCGGTGAATTTTTCGAGGCCATGCGGCGATCCCGACGGAATCAGGACTGCATTGTGGTCGCCATCGTCCGCGATTTGCTGGATCTCAGGCAGGCCTTTGCTGCCGGAGTACACTTCATGCTCCACAAGCCGGCTTCGGTGGTGCAGATAGCCCGGTGCTGCCGGGCTGTGCACTCCGCCATGTTCGCCCGCCGCCGCAAGAACCATCGCGAGCAAACCCAGATCTCGGCATCGTTTTCCAGCAAGAATATTGGCTTAGCCATGGGGACGATCCTCAACCTCAGTGAAGGTGGGGCGGGCTTGAAAATCAATGGTGAGGCCCGGTTGATCATGGCGCGCCTGGCCGCCGGGGACGAGGTAGAGGTCAATTTCACTCTGCCGGAAACCAGCCACTCCATCCACGCTTGTGCGGTGGTCGCCTGGAGAGATCGCGAAGATAATTTTGGCGTGCAGTTCCGCTTCATTCCTGACCAGGAACGGACCCGGTTGGAACAATGGTTGGGCGGGCGCCTGGAACGTTCTCTGCGCGAACTGCGCGAGCGCTACGCGGTGGCTTGCGCCTAGTCCAGTCTGGCGTCACCAGTCACCGAATTGCGTAGACTGTCCGGCGGATTACTTCGCTTTCTTCCTGAATTTTCTCGCCATGTCCGGATAAAACTCTTTCACCAGGTTGAAGCCGGCGTCGAACCCAAACTGCACTC
>JAIQEU010000003.1 GCA_020073665.1 Terriglobia bacterium | reverse complement strand
CTTCGCCGGCGGCCTACAACCAGACGGGCGTGCGCGACTTCTGCTCCAATGAAGACGCGGTCGTTCAGTTCGATCCTGGTGCATCAGGCGCCGTCCCGGTGGGCATCGGCGGCTGCGTCGGACCGGGATTCCAACCCCTGCAGTAACCTGTGAGGTCGAAGTAGAAGTCGCCCGGGAAGGGTCAGGAGCATCGGATGCAATCCGGTGCTCTTTCGTTTTGTGGGCGCACTGCGTGGGTGTTTCTCAATTTGAATCTCCACGGAAAGCGCCGGGGCTCAACGTACTATGACCGAGTGCCACGTTTTGTCGTTTCTCACGACAAATCCTGTAGCCAAGACACACCCGGAGAAGCTGGATCGAATCGGGCTCCGCCAAGTTATTGATTTTACGTATAGATCGGTCCATACGGCGGTAACCTGAATAACCCCTGGGTTGGCGAGCCAAATGCAGGGTAAACAGGGTACGGCGGGATTAGCAATTATTGGAATGAAACCATGAAGCGAAATTCAGGATTCTCGTTGATCGAGCTATTGATCGTGGTCGCAGTCATCATGATCATCGCGGCGATCGCCATTCCCAATCTGTTACGGGCTAGGATTGCGGCGAATGAAGCTTCGGCTGCCAACTCGATTCGCAAAATCTCTACCGCCGAATATTCTTATAGCACTGCGTACCCGACGGTCGGCTATGCCGCACAGCTAACCGACCTGGGTGGAGCGCTCCCCTGTTTGCCGTCGCAGACTAGCGCCTGCATGCTCGACAATGTGCTTTCGAGCGGGAACAAGAGCGGTTACCAGTTTGTCGCCCTTGGTTTTACCCAAGGTGGGGGTTCGACGAATTCGGCTTACGTGGCCGGATCCGCTCCGCAGTCCTATAACGTGACTGGAGTACGGAACTTCTGCATGATTTCAGATGGTGTGTTGCGCAGCCTGAATCCTGCGGGTGGGGGAACTCCGCCGGCAAGCACAGTGGCGCAATGCCTGCTGTATCCGACTACTCAGTAAACGAGTTTGGCAAGTGCCTCGGGGGAGGGACACAGCCAAAAGGGGCCAGGACGCAAGTCCTGGCCTTTTTACTTTCGTAACCAAGCGTATCCCCGCGGCTATCTCGCCACGCGATGGCTTTTGCATATAATTCTGACCAGCGCGTTCAAGAAAGTGTGACCACCTGTCGGGTGTGCCCTGCATGGCTGCGATCGAGATCCTTGGCCTGGAAAAGACTTACAACGTAGGCTTCTGGCGGAAGAAGCCCAAGTGCGCCTTGCGTCCGCTCCACTTGGCGGTGGAAGAGGGCGAGATCTTTGGCTTTCTTGGCCCCAACGGCGCAGGCAAGACCACGACCCTCAAGCTGCTCATGGGCCTGGTGTACCCGACCGGAGGGTCGGCCCGCATCCTGGGCATGGAAATTAACGACCCGCGGATGAAAGCCCAGATTGGGTTCCTTCCCGAACAACCATATTTCTACGACTACCTCACGGCCCGCGAACTGCTTGAGTATTACGGACAACTCTCCGGAGTTGCGGCCAAAGAACGCTCACGCAAGGTAGAGGCGGTTCTCGCCCGCGTCGGCCTGCCGGACGTGGGTGGGGTGCAATTGCGGAAGTTCTCCAAAGGCATGCTGCAGCGCGTGGGCATTGCCCAGGCCATCCTGCACGATCCCCGGCTGGTGTTCTTTGACGAACCCATGTCGGGTCTGGATCCCATGGGCCGGCGAGAAGTGCGCGACCTGATGGAGCAACTGAAACTGGAAGGCAAAACGGTTTTCTTCTCCACTCACATTCTGTCGGATGCCGAGGCGCTGTGCGACCGGGTGGCCATCATTCATCTGGGAGAACTGCGGGGCGTGGGCCGGGTGGCTGATCTCACAGCCAGCGTTCATGGCAAAGTGGAACTGGTATGGGAGGGCACGGCGGTACCCGCCGCGTTGCGGGCCTTGGGCGGGGAGTGCCACGTGACCGGGGACACGGTGCGGGCCGTTCTTCCCGAGGCCAGCCAGGATGCCGCCATCGACGCGTTGCGCCGTGAGCACCTGCGCCTGGTCTCGGTAATACCGGTGCGTACTTCGCTGGAAGATTACTTCGTTCAGAAACTGCAACCTGCGGGTGCAGTCGCCGGAGCCAGATCATGAACGGACGGATAGTGCACATCGCTTCCAACACCTTCCGCGAAGCGGTGCGGGACCGCGTCCTCTATAACCTGATTGCCTTTGCGCTGCTGATGTCAGGAGCGGCCATTCTGATCGGGCAGATTTCGATCAACATCGAACGCCTGGTGGTGATCAACCTGGGTCTGACTGCGGTGTCGCTGTTCGGCATTGTAATCGCCATCTTTATCGGCATTGGGCTGGTCTCGAAAGAAATTGAGAAGCGCACGCTGTACACCGTGCTCTCGCGGCCAGTGCGGCGGTGGGAATTCATCGTCGGCAAGTTCTTCGGGCTGGCCTGCACCCTGGTGGTGAACACGGTCTTTATGGCCATTGGAGTGTTCGGCGCGCTGCTCTATGTGTCGCACCACTTTCAGACCGCGGACGGTTGGGTGCTGGTCGCGCTGTATTTCATCATCTTGCAGTTCCTGATCATCACTTCGCTGGCGCTGCTGTTTTCCTCATTCTCTTCGCCGTTGCTGGCGGCGGTGTTTGCTTTCTCCCTGTTCGTCATCGGCACCTTCGCCGAGGACCTGCGGGGATTCGCAGCCTTGACCCAGGGCTTTACCCGCTGGCTGGCAACCGGGGCAGCGTACATCGTGCCCAATTTCTCCGCCTTGAACGTGATCAGTTCGGTGGCGCACCAGCAGCCGGTGGCGGGGCAGTTGATCTTCTACAACACCTGCTATGCCCTCATCTATACCGCCATGGCGTTGTGCGGCGCGGTGCTGATTTTCGAACACAGGAACCTGAAATGAAGGCCTCGCGGCGGGTCACGGTTATCGCCGGCGTGCTGGTCGCGGGATGCATGCTGGCTTCGGTGGCCCTGGTGCATCACCTGGACCAGGTGCGGACCGGAGCCTCGCTGGAAGAGGTCCTCTACATTCCTTCGCCCAAAGCGCTGAAGCGCATGAGCCTGGGGTACGACGGGTTGCTGGCGGATGTGTATTGGACGCGAGCGGTGCAGTATTTTGGCACCAAGCATCGCGTGGGCGCGAAACGCTACGATCTGCTGGCGCCACTGCTCGAAATCACAACCTACCTTGACCCCCAGTTGGTGGTGGCCTACGAATACGGATCGAATTTCCTGGCACCGGCACCTCCCAACGGGGCTGGCATGCCGAGGAGAGCAATCGACCTGCAGGAGTACGGGATTCGCAACAATCCCAACGAGTGGCGGCTCTACTATGAGCTAGGCTTCATTTACTACATGGACTTGAAGGATTACGCGGGCGCGACCGAGGCGTTCGCCCGCGGCACGCGCGTGCCCAATGCGCATCCCTTCCTGAGACTGCTGGCCGGACAAATGGCGGAGCACGCCGGCGATCTGCAGACGGCACGCATGATGTGGACCGCCACCTACCAGACTTCGACTGAGACCGCCATCCGCGCCAACGCGGCCGCCCATCTGCGCGCCTTGCAGGTGGACGAAGATGTCACCAGGCTTGAGGCGCTAGTCGCGAGCTACCGGGAGCAGACGGGCCACTTCCCTGCCAGTTTTTCTGAGCTGGAAGCGGCCGGCATCCTTCGCGGCACTCCTGTAGATCCGCTCGGCCATCCCTACAAACTCATGCCCAATGGAAGGGTGGAAGTGCGCTCACCGGATGACTTCCCGTTTATTCAAAAGGGAGCGCCGCCGGGATATGTTCCACCCGAAGCGCCTAAGGTTTTGCCAACCGACTGAGTGCGGCAAACACTAGCTGGTTGCTCGCGTCTGGACTCCCTCGAGCTACCAACTACCAGCCACCAGCCTGCCGAAAAGCCTTACCATGACGGAATGCCTTCCTTGGCAACAGAACCGAGCCTTTACCGCGCGGTTCTGGCCTGGTGGACCGAGCATTCGGCGCGACGCGGCTTTCTGTCCGCGGCCCGTGCCTTCGCCGGAGTGCTTTGGGAGTTTGCTCGCGACTCTAGGCCCGCGCGCCGCAAGCAGCGTTTTGGGGACGTGGAATACGACTGGGATCACCGGGTCGATACCACCAGCGGCACCGTCGGGTGGCGCGATCGCTTGCTGGGCATGTTCCTTTCTCCTTACCAGCCGACCGAGCCCGCTCTGTTTCATGAGATGCTGCGCAATCTGAATATTGACTTCTGTGAATTTACCTTTATTGATCTGGGATCCGGCAAAGGGCGGACCCTGCTGATGGCCGCAGACTATCCCTTCCGCCGCATCGTGGGAGTGGAACTCCTTCCAGAGCTGCATCGCATCGCGCAGAAAAACATCAGCAAATACAGAAGCGAGTCGCAGAAGTGCTTCGTGGTGGAATCGCAGTGCGGCGACGCTCGTGAGTTTGTGTTTCCGCCCGAACCCCTGGTGTTGTACCTGTTCAACCCCCTGCCGGAATCCGGGCTGGTGCAGGTGATCGGCAATCTTGAGCGTTCCCTGCGGGAGAATCCACGACCGGTCTACGTGCTCTACCACAATCCGCTGCTGGAGCACGTGCTGGCAGGGAGTACTCTGGGCCGTGCCGGGGGAACACACCAGTACACGAAATATGTGAACCGGTCGGGCTGAATACCCGGCCGGCCCGCCGGAAATACACACAGACTCGGCGGCTGGCCTGAGTCTTTTTTCCTTGCCGGACGCATCCAACCGTAGAACAGCTAGAATGAAACAAAGGGCTTTCTCCCGAAACAGATCCCAGGTGTGAATTCATCGGCGGCGAGCCAAGAAGACCATGCTTTTGAAGCCAAATTCCGCGCTGTTGAGGATCCTCCTTTTGCTGTCAGCGACCTTGGCGGCGGCCGCTCCCGGCCCCGATGCCCACGAAATCGCCAAAAAGGTGGACAACCGTTACAACCGTTTGCACACCCTGCAGGCCGATTTCGTGGAAATCTACCGTGGGGCCGGCATGGACCGGACCGAATCCGGGGGTTTGTGGCTCAAAAAACCCGGCAAGATGCGCTGGGAGTACCGTTCTCCCAGAGAGAAGTTGTTCCTGAGTGACGGCAAGGATGCATGGTTTTACGTCCCGGGGGACCGGCAGGTGCGCAAGACCCCGGTTAAGAAGCTGGACGACCTGCGGTCGCCCCTAGGCTTCCTGCTGGGTAAGACCCAACTGGAAAAGGAATTGCAAGGATTGTCCTTGGCCCCGGATGTTTTGCCCGTGGTCGCCGGTGACTTGGTGCTGAGGGGCGTTCCCAAGTCATTGGCTGGCCGGGTCAGCCAGGTGCTTCTGGAGATAACGCCCGACAGCCAGATTGCTCGTATCGAAATCCAGGAACTGGACGGGGCGGTCACGGAATACCGCTTCAGTGGCCAGAAAGAGGACGTGGAAGTCGGAGAACAGCGCTTCCGCTTCAGCCCCCCGGCGGGAGTGGAAGTGATTGACGGCGAGTTCGGGCAGTAGACTTGCGGAGTTGACACCGAAGCTGGCAAGTCTGGCCGGAGTGACGTAGCGGGAACGGCGTCAACGCAAACTTCCCCTAAGTTATTAGTTTGTTGCAGCTTATAGCCGGGCTGGGGCAGTGTGTGGGCCATTACTGCCGGTATGCCGGGGAGCGGCATTTAACCGTGAGTTAACGGTTCCGAATGTTAGACTTGGGTGGGACCACGGTCAGTTAGACGGGAAAATGGGCGAGTTTCTGGTAAAAGCGGCGGACGAGCGCGGCCACCTGCTGCAGCAGGTCGAGAACGGCTACTCCGCCGCCGAAATCCGCGAACGCTTCGTGCAGCAGGGATATCTCGTCTACTGGGTCAAGCCCCGCGGATTATTCTACGGCGGGCAGTTTCAGCTGCGGGGACGAGCGGTCAAGCAAAGCAGTTTTGTCATCTTTAACCAGCAGTTTCTGACCCTGATCAAGGCGGGCCTGCCCATCCTGGCTTCTCTGGACTTGCTGCTCAAACGGCAGAAGGATCCCAAGATGCGCAGCATGCTGGAGAACATTCGCGACCGGGTCAAGAGCGGCGAGTCGCTCTCGGATGCGTTCGCAGCGCAGGGGGCATTTCCGAAGATCTATACCACCACGCTGATGGCGGGTGAGAAGAGCGGCAACATGGAAGAGGTGCTGGCGCGCTATATTTCGTTCCAGCGCCTGGCGCTGACATTCAAGAAGAAGCTCGCGGTCTCGCTGGTGTATCCCGCGCTGCTGGTCACGGTAGTCATTTTGATGCTGGTGTTCCTGGTCACCTACGTGGTGCCACAGTTTGCCAAGCTGTTTGAAAGCCTGGACGCGAAGTTGCCGACGATTACGGTGTTCATGCTGTTCCTGGGAACCAACGCGCAGAAGTACGCGCCCTTCGCCCTGGTAGTCCTGGTACTGGCCGTCATAGCTTTCTGGCGCTGGAGGGCCACCGACAAAGGTGCGGAGCACGTGGACCGCCTGCTTCTGAGGATGCCGCTGCTGGGCAATATCTGGTTGAAGTACCAGGTCGCGAACTTCTCCCGGATGCTTTCGACGTTGCTCTCCGGCGGCTTGCCGCTGGTGCCGTCACTGGAAACGGCGGGAGCTTCCATGAGCAGCCGGCGGATTTTGAACGGCATCGCCGAAGCCGCCACCCGGGTGCGGGAAGGCCGGTCGCTGGCCAAGAGCCTGGAAGAGCAGAACATGTTTCCCGAGTTGTCAGTTGAAATGATCGAGGTGGGAGAATCGACCGGCGCGCTGCCGGCGATGCTCAACTCGGTCGCCGAATTTTACGAAGAGGATGTGCAGACCGCTCTGGGCGCCGCCATGGCGCTGATCGAGCCGCTCATCCTGATTATCATGGCGCTGTTTGTGGGCGGAGTGCTGATCTCCCTGTACCTGCCCATCTTTACGCTCGGCTCAGGCATTCACTGAGTGCAGTAACGGCCCAGGGCTTAGGCAGGTAAAGTTGGAATGAAGAGCATGGCAGAAAAGAAATCAGTATTCGTGAACGGCGGGAACGGAGGGCAACTGGCCCCCGGCGCCCATGCCGATGAGCTGGAACGGGCGCAGGATGTGGCGCGCCGCTATCGTTGCGAGTTTGTGGACTTGCACGATTTCCAGCTCCATCACGACCTGTTCAAGAAAATCCCCGTCCATCTGATGTTTCGCTACAACTTCATCCCGCTGGAAGAGACCCGGGACGGACGCCTGGCCATAGCCATCGCCGATCCCAGCCAGCTGATGATGATCGACGAAATCAGCCTGCTGCTGGGCAAGCGAATCCTGACCAAGGTTTCCACGCTGGCGCAGATCACGGAAATCCTCAAGAAGACGGAACAATCGCAGCGCGTCTTGCAGGACGCCAGCGAAGGCTTCACCCTGGACGTGATTCGCGAGGACGAAGGCGCCGGCGACGAATCGATTTCCATCGACCGGCTGACTGCGCAAGGCGATATCAGCCCCATCATTCGCCTGGTGGATACCACCATCTTCACCGCGCTGCAGCGGCGGGCCAGTGACATCCATATCGAGACCCAGGACGATTCGGTGTGCATCAAGTTCCGCATTGACGGCGTGCTGACCCAGGCCATGCCGCCCATCGCCAAGGAACACCATTCGACCATCATTTCGCGCATCAAGGTGATGAGCGAGTTGGATATTTCCGAGCGCCGGGTGCCGCAGGACGGCCGTTTCCGCGTGAAATACGGGCAGCCGGAGCGCCCCATCGACTTCCGCGTCTCGATTATGCCGTCGATCCACGGCGAAGATGCGGTGTTGCGCGTACTCGACAAGGAGTCGATGAGCGAGAAGTTCCACAAGCTGGTGCTCGACGTGGTGGGCTTCGATGAGGAAGACCTGCGGAAATTCCGCCGCTACATCAAAGAACCGTACGGCATGGTGCTGGTCACGGGACCGACGGGCAGCGGCAAGACCACGACCCTGTATGCGGCGGTCAACGAGATCAAGACCGAAGAAGACAAGATCATTACCATCGAAGACCCGGTCGAGTACCAGATCCGCGGCATCACCCAAATTCCGGTGAATGAGAAGAAAGGCCTGACTTTCGCCCGCGGACTGCGCTCCATCCTGCGCCATGACCCCGACAAGATCATGGTCGGCGAAATTCGTGACACCGAGACGGCGCAGATCGCCATCCAGTCTGCACTGACCGGACACCTGGTGTTCACCACCGTCCACGCCAACAACGTGGTGGACGTGATCGGCCGCTTCCTGAACATGGGCGTGGAGCCTTACAACTTCGTGTCGGCGTTGAACTGCATCCTGGCGCAGCGACTGGTGCGCGTGATCTGTGATTCCTGCCGGACGGCGGTGCACTATTCGCCGGAAGCGCTCGAGGCCAGCGGACTGGATCCGAAGCAGTGGGCCGAGGTGCCGTTTTACGAAGGCCAGGGATGCATCGAGTGCGCCGGCACCGGCTTCCGTGGACGAACCGCGATTCACGAACTGCTCGACCTGAGTGACCGCATCCGGGAGATGATCCTGCTCAAGAAGCCGACGTCCGAGATCCGCCGGGCCGCGCGCGAAGAGGGCATGCGGTTCCTGCGCGAGTCGGCCCTGGACAAGGTGAGAAACGGCGTCACCACGCTGAAGGAAATCAACAAAGTCACCTTCATCGAGACTGGGCGTTAGGGCAAGTGGAACGAGCGACAGAGGCGTTCGGGGCAGGACGCCTGCACTACGGCCATTGGGCCAATAGACCGAGTGCCCTTCCAGCTATTGCGTTTCCCGCGCGCTAGGGTTCTCATTAGTTGAAGATCATGAGTGGCACCTTCAATTCGGGATCGAAGCCGAAGCTGGCGTGCGAAATCGCCCCCGACCGCGTGTTGGCCGCCCGCGTCGCTGATGGCGGCGGCATGGTCGAGATGTGCGCCTCGCACGAACTGGCTGTGGGCAGCGTGGTCCCGGACCTGACCGAGCCCAACTTGCGCGAACGCAATTCGGTATGCCAGACCATCCGCGACACCCTGGGCAGCCTGGGTGGACGCTCGCGCGACGTCATCGCCGTGCTGCCGGATGCCGCGGTGCGCGTGGCCCTGCTGGATTTCGATTCCCTGCCGGCCAACCGGCAAGAGGCCGAAGGCGTCATCCGCTTCCGGCTGAAGAAATCGCTGCCTTTCGATGTGGACAAGGCCAAAGTTTCCTACCATTCGCAACCTTCAAGCAGCGGCGTGCGGGTGGTGGCGGCGGTGGCCTTGAGCAGCGTGGTCGAGGACTATGAATCGGCCTTCCGCGAGGCGGGATACAGTCCGGGAGTGGTGCTGCCTTCGATGCTGGCAGCGCTGGGCGCGGCCGACGCCGATCGCCCGACCCTGGTGGTGAAGGTGGACGCGCGTACCACCAGCATCGCGATCCTCGACAAGAATGAGCTTTTGTTGTTCCGCACCCTGGAGAACGCCCGCGGCGTGAGCATCACCGGCGAGCAACTCGCCGAAGAGGTTTATCCCTCGGTAGTATTCTTCCAGGACACCTACCATCTGAATATCGACCGCATTTTTGTGGCCGGGCTGGCGGAGTCGGGTGGCGCAGCGCCCGCGTTAAGGGCACAAACCGGCGCGGAAGTGCGGGAACTGGTAGGAAGTTCGCAGCTGGGTGCGAGTGCAGGCTCGGCTCCACGGTGGAGGCTGGCCGGGGTGGTGGGGGCCCTGCTCTCCTAAGACATGCGCCTTGACATCAATCTCGCGTCTCACCCGTACGAAGATGTGCGGCAGTTCTGGCTGCGCTGGGGCGGGGGGGTGGCCGCGCTTGGCATTGTGACCCTGATGTTGCTCTATTTCGCAGTGTCAGGCTTCGTCACGGCACGGAAAGACCGTAGCCTGATCCAGCAGGCCCAGCAGCAGATTGCGACTCGCGACCAGGAGAAGGCACAGGCGGAAGCCCTGTTAGGCCTGCCTCAGAACCGCAGCACGCGCGATCGTTCGCAGTTCCTGAACGACGCCTTCCAGCGCAAAGCCTTTTCGTGGACTCGGGTCTTCGAAGACCTGGAGCAGGTCATGCCTCCGCGCTTACATGTGGTTTCCATTCGGCCCGATATGTCGCCCGATGACTTGCTGGAAATCAAACTGGTAGTGGCGGGCGAGTCGCGGGAGCGCGCGGAAGAACTGGTGAGGAAGATGGAAGGATCGCAACGCTTCCAGCAAACCCACATCAACCTGGAGCGGACCCAGGCCGGCAGCCAGACTCCGGGAGACGCCGTGCAATTCGACATCAGTGCTCTGTATGTCCCCGAGAAGGGCACCGGCAGTCAGGGGGCTCGCTAATGCCCGAACTTCGGGACACTCGGCATAAGCTGAAGATTGCGATCGCGGCCCTGCTGCTGGTGGACGTGGCGGCGGCAGCGGTATTGTTCTCTCCCCTGGTGGGATCGGAGCGGTCGCGCCGCGAACAACTGGCAGCACTCTGGAAAGACCTGCGGCTCAAGACCAGGCAGGTCGAACCGCTGCGCGGCCTCGATAAGAAGATTGTGACTGCGGACCAGCAGATCAACACCTTCTACAAGGACCGGATCGCGGAGCACGACTCGGAAATTTCTGTAGAACTGGGCAAGTTGGCCTCGCAGAGCGGAGTCGGCTTCTCCGAAGTCAAATACAAGCTGCACGATCCCGAGCCGGTGGGTTTGCGCCGGGTGGAAATTGATACCGAACTTTCCGGCGATTACCTGCACCTGGTGCGGTTCATCAATGCTTTGGAACGTGACCGGATATTTTTCATTATCGACAGCGTGGAATTGGGCGGAGAGCAGGGTGGGGTAGTCAAGTTGCAGATGAAGATGGAAACTTATTTGAAGACCGAGGCGTAGGTGCAACTGGGAGCGGAAAATCGGGGCAAGCTCATCCTGGCCGTGGCGCTCATGGTGGTGGCCATCGTGTTCCTGGGCGAATGGCTGTTTGGCGGGCCCGATGCTGCTCCGGCGGCGCATCCGGCGGCCAGCGCAGCGGCGAGCCCGGCTTCCGCAAGGACCGCGGCACCGGCGGCAGCGAAGCGGACGCGCAGCGAGAAGAAAGCGGAAGCGGCGCCCAGGTCTCTCGATCCTACCCTGCGATACGACTGGCTCAAGGCCAGCGAGGACACGAAATACGAGGGCACGGGGCGGAACATCTTCCTGGCCCAGGCCGAACCGCCTCCGAAGCCGGTGGGGAACGGGACGACCGATCATGCCAAGGTGGAGCAGGTAATTCCAACCGGACCGCCTCCGCCACCGCCCATCAACCTCAAGTTTTTCGGCTTTGCCAATCAAGCGGGCGGGCCTAAGAAGATTTTCCTGTCGCAGGGCGAAGACATCTTCGTCGCGCGCGAAGGCGACATTGTGGATCGCCGTTACAAGATCCTGCACATTGCGCCCAATTCCGTGGAAGTAGAAGACGTGCTGAACAACAACCGGCAGAGCATCCCGCTGACCCAAGGGTAGGTGGCAGGGCGCGGCTAGCCGGCGCCCGGTGGCCGGCGTAAGCAGGTACCTGCAACTTGCGCCCCGCAGCTTTTGAAGTGATATGTTTCGTCGGAACCCAACCCGCCGCAGCCAGCAGGGGTACATCCTGCTCACACTCATGTTGTTTGTGACGCTGCTGGCCATTGCGGCCGCAGCCATCGCTCCCACGCTGGCTTTCCAGGTCAAACGCGATCGCGAGGAGGAAATGATTCATCGCGGGGTGCAATACTCGCGAGCCGTGCGCCACTACTACAAGAAGTTCGGGCGTTACCCGACGCGTCTGGAAGAACTGGAAAACACCAACAACCTTCGTTTCCTGCGCAAGCGCTACAAGGATCCCATCACCGGGCAGGATTTCAAGGTGCTTCACGTCGGCGAAGTGCAACTCAGCTTCGGGGCGGGGATTGCGGGCGCGACCCCGGCGGGAGGGCTGAATCCGGCCGCTGCCCAGGGACTCTCGGCCATCGCCACCGCGCAGCGACAGTTTGCCGCCGCCAACAAGCCGCCGGATGAAAATGCGGGTGAAGGCGATGATTCGTCAAAGAAGCCCGACTCTTCGAGTGGCGATAACCTAAGCGGAATAACCTTTGGCGGCGGACCCATCGTGGGAGTGGTAAGCGCCAGCAAAAATGAAACCATCCGCGAGTTCAACAAGAAGAAGCATTACAACCAGTGGCAGTTCATTTACGACCCCAGCAGCGACCGCGGAGGATTGCTGAGCACGCCCAACCAGCCGCCGCTCCAGGGCGCGGGGGGTGGCATCGGGGCTGGCGCCGCCGGCGCACAGGGTGGGATTCCGGGCCAACCCGGCCAGCCCGTGCAGCCTCCGGCGCAGCCGGCACAACAGCCCGACCAGCAGTAGCGACTACGGGGTTGGCGGTTCAGGAGCTGGGAAAAATTAAAGGCCTCATCGAAACGATGAGGCCTTTTAAGCTTTTTCCCAAACGGGAGCGCTCTTACACGTTGAACGACGAGCCGCAGCCGCAGGTACTCTTCACATTGGGATTCTCGAACTTGAAGCCGGCTCCCTCCAGGGTCTCGACGTAGTCCACGACGCAGCCGTTCAGGTACATCTGCGAGGTGGCATCGACATAGACCTTCAAGCCATCCATATCGAAGACCTTGTCCATCATGCCAGCGCCATTCTCAAACGACATGGAGTAGGAGAAGCCGGAGCAACCGCCCCCGACCACGCCCACGCGCAGACCGGCAGGAACGGGATTTTGCTGCGCCATGATCTCCTTGACCTTGGCTACGGCATTCGGAGTCAAGGTGACAGGAGCTGCCTTGGGCTTCACTTCGGGAGTGGTGCTGGTCGCCATTTCGTATCTCCTTGAAAACTAGTAATTACGCATTATAGCAAAGCCGGACACGGGGTCTGCGGAAAAGCTACCACCCGGCATACCCATGTGTCTCAATACCTTAGATGAGCCTTCGGGGGCCGAGGTCGCACCCTGTGAAACAAAAGTGCAGCATTTGCAATCTCGGGCTATAATCTCGGCGTGGGGATACTGGCCCACGCGGGTAAAGGGTGCGATCCCGCCCTTGGGAGCAACCCTGGCCCGACTCAAGATCAGTTCCGAGGTGGCATATGTCGCCTTTGATAGCTCTGTTGGTTGTGTGGGGAGTTCTGACGGGAGTGCTCGTGATCCTCCTCATCTACCGCAGCACTCTCACTATGCATGAGGACGATCAGCTGTTCCTGGACGAGGCCGAATCGCACATGGAACAGGAGCAGATCGAACTGATGCACAAGGTGAACAAGCTCAATCCATTCGTGCGATGGCTGGGCGCTGCTTCGGGACTCCTGATCCTGGTAATCGCCGGCATCGCCATTTACCAGGGATTGAACCAGGTGCAGTGATAGAAAGACCGCAACTTTTTTCGGCCAGCGGGTTCTACTCAGAAGCCGCGT
Source organism: Terriglobia bacterium (assembly GCA_020073665.1). Classification (GTDB taxonomy): domain Bacteria; phylum Acidobacteriota; class Terriglobia; order Terriglobales; family Acidobacteriaceae; genus JAIQEU01. Next base: position 307,291 of record JAIQEU010000003.1, on the reverse strand, counting down.
AAGATTTGTTTGCGTGCGACCCCCCGTAAGACTTCGTTTTTCGGGCCCCCGGCCGAGGTCACTCGGCCACACCAAAGAACTAGGGAATTGATGGGATTTTGATTCTCTGCCCTGCAGAGCCAAGGAGGCGTTATGCCGCTCACCCAACGCCGCTTTACAGTATTTCTCGCTCTTGCCTCAATCAGTTTCTTGGTCGCAATCAGCTCCACCAACGCTCAGGCGCAGGGTGGTCTTGGGTCACCGCTGCCGAACCTGGCGCCGTCTGAGGCCAAGGCGTTCACCGCCGGCCAATCACAATTCTTCCGGCTGTGGGGTGTACAGGAAGGATTGGGTCCGCTGACCAGCGACGGTGGTTGCAGCCGCTGCCACAAACAGCCCGTGATCGGCGGCGGCGCCGCGCGGCTTTTGACCTTCTATGGTCTGACCAACCCAGACGGGAGCTTCGATCAGTTCTACCTTGGTGGTCCGTTCCTACAACCCCTGTCCAACGCACCTTTCATCAAAAGCGGCCTGTGCACGCTTCAAGGCGAGCAAGTCCCAGTCGGTGCAACGGTGGAGAAGCGTTTGACGGCGCCGGTTTTCGGATTCGGCCTAGTGGACGCCATTGCCGACGCGGACATCCTGAATCAAGCCGCCTTCGAACTCAACAACTATCAGGCCGATGGCATCCACGGCGTGGCTAACATGGTTCTGGACTACCACCAGGTCCTGCGGCCGGGACGGTTTGGCAGAAAAGCGCAGCAGCCGACTTTGCTGCAGCAGGTGGCCGCTGCCTTCGGACACGATCTGGGCATCACCAATCCTCTGGTGAAGACCGAAGACTGTCCCCAGGGAGATTGCAATATTGATCCGAATTGCACCGACAACACACCCGTTCCCAACAACACCAACACCGGCAGCGGCGGAAAGGGGATTTTCAACATCTCCCATTTCGCCCGCTTCCTGGCTCCGGCGGCGCCACAACAAACTAACTTACCGGGCCAAACCATTTTCATGTCCATAGGCTGCAACGAATGCCACTTGCCCAGCTACCAGACGCCGGCGCAGGTGTTTTACGACACCGATCTGTCGGGAACACAGTTTGGCCCCAGTCCGTCGCTGAGCAACCAGCTGGTGAACCTATATTCCGACCTCTTGCTGCACGACATGGGGAAGAAGAACGCGGGCACATTCCCGGCCAACACGCTCATCACCAACCAGGCCACGCAGCAGCAGTGGAGGACGACTCCGTTATGGGGGATCTTCTATCGCACCGCGTTCTGGCACAATGGCAGCATCAAGGACATCCCGTCGGCCATCCTGCAACACAGCCCCGACGGCACGGGCGAAGCGGCCGCGGTGCTCGGAAAGTATCAAGCGTTGTCGCCAAGCGATCAGGCGGCGCTGGTCGCGTTTGTGCAGTCGCTGTAGCGAGGAAACCCAAGATGCCCGCTTAGACGCCGGGAACAGGATTCAGACCATGTCCTGCTCCCGGTGATTTTTTTGCTCGCTATCTGTTTGCCCGCTATCTACCGGATGGGTTCCCACCTGCGCATGGCTGGTCATTCTTCGGTTACAATTTCTGAGAAACAGCCATTGGGACTTGCGAAAGTGGCGGAATTGGCAGACGCACCAGACTTAGGATCTGGCGGGGAAACCCATGGGGGTTCGAGTCCCCCCTTTCGCACCACGCTCTTAAGCCATTGTTAGGTGAACCCATTCGAGGCCTGAGTCGCGCCAGAGAGATCCCCGCCACCCAATAATGACCACCGACCGGGCCGGCAAATTGGGCTCCCGCCTCCTCGGCTGCAAATACCCGTAAGTAATTACCCGGTTGCGAGCCAGGATTGAACCCAGAATGCACCTCCGTAATCTCGCGTGGCCCAGGGACGGATAGTACCGTCGTGTCATGCGAACTGCGAGATCTTTCAGCCTGGCCGGAGTGTTGCTGGCCGGCTTGGTGCTCGCCCTGTCTGGATGCGGGGGTGGAGGCACTACCTCGCAACCGGCGGTCATTAACAATACCGGTGTGGCGGATTGTGCCGACGGTACGGTTGCAAGCTACATGGGCACGAGTTGTTCGCAGGCGCCCGCCGTGATGCAGTGGACCGCTTACACCTGCACCAGCACGCCGGCCAGCCTTTGCACTGCGCTGGGATCCAATGGCTCGAATATTAAGATGAAGATGGATCCTAACGGCAAGCACACGATCCTGGTGGTGGGGTCTGGGCTATGGAATGTCACCGCAGGACAGAGCGTAGACATCGCGATCCAGGGATCAGTATACGGCGCGACCACGAACAACAACTGGCCTCACTTCGGCAACCTGTTGGGACAGACTGGCGACGGGACGGAAGACAACAAGACTACAGTATCTTGTTCTACGAATTGTGTTGCACTGCAAGGCGTGAGTGACATCCCGTGCAGCAATACCAGTCCGGTTGCCTATTGCATCGACCAGATCACGATCGATCCTTACCTTTCAGAGACCGCAAAATTCAAACCGGCGAGTTCCAGCCAGCCCTACCTTTTCACCATTGAAATCAAGCTCGACGGCGGAATCTCAGGAACGGCTACCGTGCAATCGGTGGGGATTCACCTGTCATAGACTCGCAGACCGACTTCTTCTTCGGTTCCTCGCGCCGATCCGCGCTACCCCGAACAGGGGCACAAGATTGGGCTTGCGCCGTCGTGACAGTAGCTTTCCGCGACCTGTCCCCGCTACACTGGGCATCTTATGTCGATCCCAACGCAGCCCAATATCAAGCTGGTCAATACCTCCAACTACCGCGAGAACTACGCCAACAGCGTGCAGATCCGGGTGAACGTCTGGGATTTCTTCCTGGTGTTCGGCACCCTGCTGCAACAGTCGGAGACCCAGATGGAAGTCCAAAACTTCCAGGGAATTTACTTGAGCCCGCAACAAGCCAAGGCGTTGTTGTCGGTGCTGCAGCACAACGTGGCCAACTACGAGAGCGCGTTCGGGGAAATCAAGCTTGACCCGAGAATGACGGCTCCCGGACCGGTGCACTGACGCGCCGGTGAGCAGCCCGGCCGGCACTCGTCGCAAGCTTCATCCAGCGCTGGTGTTCGCGCTGATCTTGCTGACCCTCGTGGGGACACACCTGCCGCTGCTGCGCCTGCCCTACATCTGGGACGAAGCCGGATACTACATTCCCGCCGCCCGCGACCTGCTGCTGACCGGGAGTGTGATTCCGCATTCAACTCCCTCGAACGCGCACCCGCCGCTGGTGATGGCTTACCTGGCATTGTGCTGGAAAGTCGCCGGCTATGCGCCGATGGTGACTCGCTGTGCCGTGCTGGTGATGGCGGCATTCTCGTTGCTGGGACTCTTTCGCCTGGCAGAAACCGTCGCCAACTTTGAAGTCGCAACTGCTTCCACCCTTTGCACCGCGTTTTACTCCGTCTTCTTCACGCAGAGTTCTCTTGCCCACGTGGACTTGGCTGCGGCGGGGCTGACCTTCTGGGCTTTGCACGCCTATGCGGAGGATCGCCGAGGGGCGACCGCCTTCTGGCTCTCACTGGCGGTGCTGGCGAAGGAAACTGCCATCCTGGCGCCGCTGGCGTTATTCCTGTGGGAACGGTTGCGTCCTGTTATTGGTGCAAAGCTTGGCGGCTGGGCTGGTGGCTTCCCGGCGGCACGCATATCCAAGTCTGCTCTGCTTCTGGTTCCCCTGGTTCCGCTGGGACTCTGGTACGCGTATCACTACCGGCAAACCGGATTCGTGTTTGGCAACCCGGAGTTCTTCCGCTACAACGTGCAGGCTACGCTACAGCCGCTGCGGGCCGTGCTGGCGCTCCTGATACGGCTGTGGCAAGCGTTAGGCTATTTGAACCTGTATCTGCTGTCACTGGCAGCGCTGTTCGCCATGTGGCTGCCTGCGGTGCAGGACGAACACGGAGACCGTCCCCGGATCGCGGTGGACGTGCAGTTCGGCTGGCTGGCGGTAATCGTGGCTTACCTGCTGGCCATGGCGGTGGTGGGCGGGGCGGAACTGGCGCGCTACATGCTTCCGGCGGTGCCGCTGGTGATCGTTATTTTCGTCTCTACCTTGTGGCGTAGAGTGCGCCTCTGGCGCGGCGTGATTGCCATTGTGATCCTCGGGTTCGTGGCCGGGCTGTTGACGAATCCGCGATACGGCATTTCGCTGGAAGACAACCTGGCGTATCGCGATTACATCGTGCTGCACCAGCACGCGGAAGAATTCACCGAGGCGCGCTATCCCATGGCCCGAGTGCTTACGGCCTGGCCGGCGAGTGATGAGCTTACACGTCCCTACCTGGGGTACCTGTCCCGCCCGATGCGCGTGGTACGGATCGATGACTTCACGATCGAGCAGCTTATGTCCGCAGCGGATTTGCGCTCAAGCTTTGAGGTGGCGCTGGTGTTCTCCACCAAGTACGAACCTCAGCACCCGCTGTTCGAAGGTTGGCGCACATGGCAGGAATGGAAGACCCGCTACTTTGGATATCATCGCGACGTGCCGCCCGCAGCAGCTGCGCGGATTCTCGGCGGACAACTCGTTTACAGCGAAACCCGGGACGGCCAGTGGGTGGGTGTGATCGAGATGGAGCAGGTGGTGGACGCGCGGCTGACGAGATAGCGCTATTCGGCCATCAGGTGGCATGAATGGGTCTTAATCACCAGCCACACATCGCGGCCGGGTTGGAGATGCAAGGCGTCGCGAGCCGCCAGCGTGAGATGGACCGCCATTTCGGCCCCACAGTCCACCTTGGCGACTACGATCACGTCGCGTTGCTCCAGTGAAATCACCCGGCCCGGAATCACATTGCGCGCGCTCAGCCCGGTGGGCGGGACCGAGGCCAGCAGGATGTCGCCCGCGTCTATGGCGACGCGCAGGGTGGAACCCACTTCCGCCCGGACCAGCGGCGTTTCCAGTTCCACCTTGCTGCCCGTGATCCGGCAGGTCATGGTGCCACGGTCCTCGTGCGCAGCCACCACCTGCACGGTGAAGATGTTTTCAAAGCCCGCCAGTTGTGCCACTGTCTCACGTCGCGGCGCAGTCATCACCTGGTGGGGTGTTCCCTGCGCCACAACCTTCCCCTCCTCCAGCAGCAGCATGTTCTCCCCCAGGGCGAATACCTCGTCTCGGCTGTGGGTGACGTAAAGGATCGGGATACGATGTAACTGGTTCCAGGCGCGAAGGTCTTCGACGATCATGGACTTGGTAGCCGCGTCCAGCGCCGCCAAAGGCTCATCCAGCAGAAGCAAGCAGGGATCGGTCACCAGCGCCCGCGCCAGAGCCACTCGCTGGCGCTCGCCGCTCGAGATCTCGCCGGGGCGGCGGGCGCGAAGGTGAGCAATGCGGAACGATTCCAGAATGGAGTCGGTTCGCTGACCGCGTTCGCCCGCCGCCAGCGGGGCAAGTCCGTACCGGATGTTTTCTTCAACCCGCAGGTGGGGAAACAACGCCAGATCCTGGAATACGTATCCGATCCGGCGCCGCTGAACGGGCACGCCGGTTCCGTCTGCAAATAGAACGTGGTTTCCAACCGCGATACGGCCTGAGTCGGGACGGGTGAGCCCAGCGATGCAGTCGAGCAGCGTGGTCTTCCCTGCTCCGGAAGGGCCGAACAGAATAGTGATACCGGGGGGAACGGCAAAGTCCGCACGAAGTTCGAAAGCACGGCCGGAACTGCAGAATTGCTTGCGGATCTGTGCCGTCAGCACGCCCTGCCTGTCCTCTACTTCCACGGCCATACCGCCCATACTCGTCGATTGAGAGCGTACACCGTGGAGAGGACGACGAAGGAAATCGCCAGCAGCAGCAGCGCCGTCTGGTTGGCCGCCGCATATTGGAAGGCTTGCACTTGGTCGTAGATCTGGATGGACACGGTCCGCGTCACCCCGGGAATGTTGCCACCGACCATCAGCACCACGCCGAATTCTCCCATGGTATGCGCGAAACTCAGGGCCAACCCGGTAACCAGCCCCGGCACTGAGAGCGGCAGGATCACGCGAAAAAAAGTTCGCCAGCGCGAGGCACCCAACGTGGCGGAAGCGGACAGCAACCGGTGGTCGACCGAAGCGAACGACGCCGCGAACGGCTGCACCGCGAACGGCAGGCTGTAGACGATCGATCCAATGACCAGGCCTTCAAACGTGAACGCCAAAGTGTGCCCGGTCATCTGCAGCCACCAGCGACCGAGGGGACTGTGCGGACCGAGCGCCACCAGCAGATAAAAGCCCAGAACGGTGGGCGGCAGAACGATGGGCAGGGCGACCACGGCCTCGGCCAGAAACTTCCAGCGCCAGCGCGAATAGGTGATCCAATAAGCGATCGGCAAACCGATCACCACCAGGATGGCCGCCACCAGCACGGCGAGCCGGATGGTCAGCCAGAACGCCTGCCAGTCCATTACGGTTTCTCCTGCGGCCGCGCGAAGCCGCCAGCTGCCGGAAGGCCCGGCACGGTGGTCCAGGTCAGTAGAACGATGAGGAGCCTTTGTCCCATTCGCCTGTCTCGTTATCTTCCAAGCCGCTGCCCGCTGAAATGTAAACTTATGTAAAACAAGGGATCAACGCCGCATCCCTGTTGCAAGATGTACCATCAGTACATATAGGGTGCGATGGTTAGGGTTGCCGGTTCCAATTCACGAACAGGCGATTTTATCCGCAACCTGGCCGTGCCGGAACGGGTTTATTCATAACGGGCAGGTAGCACCGAATGTTAGTACCCGTTCGTTGTAGGTTGGAATTGAGGATGCTTACGTGAAAACGCTGAAGCGCCACTGGTTGATCGCGGGGCTCGTGGCTGTCGCCGTTGCGATATTCGCAGCCTTCCAGTTCAAGGGAAACGACAAGCCGCAGTACTTCACCACCAAAGTGGATCGCGGAGACATCCGGGCGGTGGTTGAGGCCACCGGCACCATCAATGCCGTGACCATGGTGCAGGTGGGTTCTCAAGTATCCGGTACCATTTCTCGTCTTTATGTCGACTTCAACTCACGGGTGAAAAAAGGAGAGGTGGTCGCGCAGATTGATCCCTCGCTGTTTGAAGGCACCTTGCTGCAGGCCAAAGCCGACTACGCCAACGCCCAGGCGAACCTGGTGGCGTCCCAGGCCAACCTGGAAAAAGCGAAAGCCACGGCAATCCAGACCAAGGCGGACTACGAGCGCACCGCTGCCCTGACCAAAGAAGGGGTCATGAGCCAGCAGCAACTTGACTTGGCCAAGGCAAATGCCGACACCGCGATCGCGTCCGTCGGGGCGGGAGAGGCGCAGGTGACCCAGGCCGCCGCACAAGCCCAGCAGAAAAAAGCCGCGGTGACCGTGGCCCAGACCAATCTCGACTACACCACCATCCATGCGCCGATCGACGGCACGGTAATCGCTCGCAACGTGGATGTCGGCCAAACCGTGGCCGCGTCGCTGCAGGCGCCGACCCTATTCACCATCGCGCAGGACTTGACCAAGATGCAGGTCTACGCCAGCACCGACGAGTCGGACGTCGGCATGATCCGCACCGGGCAGGTAGTGAGCTTCAAAGTGGACGCTTATCCCAAAGACACATTCACCGGACGGGTCTCGCAGATACGTTTGAATGCCACCACGGTGCAGAACGTGGTTACCTACAACACCATCGTTGATTTCGATAATCCCGGCATGAAATTGTTTCCCGGCATGACGGCGTACATTACGATTCCGGTGGCAACGGCCAAGAACGCGGTGCGCGTGCCCAACGGAGCGCTGCGCTACAAACCTGACATGAAAGCCGAGGACATTCGCGCCCTGTACCAGAAATACGGATTGGTCTCAGCCGAACCGGCGCCGACCGCAAGTGCCGCAGGTCCGAGCGCGGGCGGCGCCACCGGCAAACAGTACCGGGCCCGGGCGCAAGGGGCGGAGGGCGGAGGCGGGGATGCCGCCCCACCACGTACTCCGCGGGTGGACGTGGCGGTGGTCTGGAAATTGAATGCGCAAAAAGAGCTGGAGCCGGTACGGATTCGCACCGGCATCACCGACCACACCGTCACTGAAGTCGTGCAGATACTGAAGGGGCAACTCAACGAAGGCGACGAACTGGTGACCGGAGGGATGGCGTTGAGCAATGCCTCGAGGCCGCCGACCATGGGCGGCGGAACCCCGGCACGGGGACGGTAGCAAGAATGGCCACCCTGTCACAACCCGCGACCCGCGGCACGGCCGGCAGTCACGATCGCGCCGTCATCCGGGTCGAGGATGTCCACAAGTATTACGACTTGGGCGAGACCCGCGTGCACGCTCTGCGCGGGGTGAGTGTGGCCATCGAGCGGGGCGAGTTCGTGGCGATCATGGGCGCCAGTGGCAGCGGCAAATCGACGTTCATGAACATCATGGGCTGCCTCGATAAGCCCACCAGCGGCCGCTACCTGCTGGAGGAGATCGAGGTCTCGGGGCTTACCAAGAAAGAGCTGGCGGCCATCCGTAATCGGAAAATCGGATTCGTGTTCCAGGGATTCAACCTGCTGTCGCGCACCACCGCCCAGGAAAACGTGGAGTTGCCGACCCTGTACGCGCAAATCAGCAAAGAAGAAGGTCAGAAGCGGGCCAAGGATGCGCTCGAACTGGTGGGACTGGGCGATCGCATGTTGCACTTCCCTTCCCAGCTTTCCGGAGGCCAGCAGCAGCGGGTGGCGATTGCGCGTGCGCTGGTCAACCAGCCGTCGATCTTGTTGGCCGACGAGCCCACGGGCAATCTCGACAGCCGCACCTCGGTTGAAATCATGGAAGTGTTCCAGAAGCTGAATGACGATGGATTGACCATCGTGCTGGTTACGCATGAGGGCGATGTGGCGCAATTTGCCAAGCGCAGCATTCAGTTTCGCGACGGCACCATACGGCGGGATGAGGCCATCCAGAACCGGCCGGTGGCCAGCGAGGTGCTGAAGAATCTGCCCACGCTGGAGGATTAGGGGATCGGTCTCAATCGTCGAGTAGGACCTAGGTATGGATGTACTCGCCATAATTCGGATCGCGATGCGGGCGCTGGCGCGCAACAAGCTGCGTTCCAGCCTGACTATGCTGGGCATCATCATCGGAGTCGGCGCGGTGATCGCCATGGTGAGCGTGGGCCAGGGAGCGCAGCAACAGGCCCAGCAACAGATCGCGGCCATGGGCTCGAACATGCTGTTTGTCGGCTCCGGCACGGTGACCCGCGGCGGCATGCGCATGGGCTGGGGAGCGACCAAGACCCTGATCTACGACGACATGGTGGCCATCCAGAGAGAGTGTCCCGCGGTAAGCGCAGCCGCGCCCGGCAGCCAATCGTCGGCCCAGGTGGTGTTCGAGAATGACAACTGGGCAACCCAGCTCAGTGGCACCGAGCCGCAGTATTTTTCGATTCGCACCTGGCTGTTTCAGGAGGGGGCATCGTTCTCGCAGGATGACGTAGAAACCGCCGCCAACGTGGCCGTCATCGGCGAGACTGTGCGCAAGAACCTGTTCGGCGCGACCGACCCGATCGGGGAAACCGTTCGCATCAACAACCTGCCGTTCAAGGTGGTAGGCGTGCTCGCGGCAAAAGGTACCTCGGCCGCCATGGGCAATGATCAGGACGACATCATCATTGTGCCCATCACTACCCTGCAGAAAAAGATTACGGGTCAGAACTGGCTGCGCTGGATCGTAGTCTCGGCAGTTTCGCGCGAGGCCAGCTACACCGCGCAACAGCAGATCACCGCCCTGCTGCGCGACCGCCATCGCATCCGGTCCGGCCAGGATGACGACTTCATGGTGCGCAACCTGGCTGACATGGCCGACCTGGCCGACCAGCAAGCCCAACTGTTCACCGTGCTGCTGGCGTCGATCGCCAGTATTTCCCTGCTGGTGGGGGGCATCGGAATCATGAACATCATGCTGGTTTCGGTGACCGAGCGCACTCGCGAGATCGGCATCCGCATGGCCATCGGCGCCACCGAAGTCGATGTGCAGCAGCAGTTCCTGATCGAAGCTGTCGTGCTCAGCCTGGTGGGTGGAGCCATTGGGATTGCGTTCGGCCTGGCCGCATCCTACGTGATTACACAGACGCTACAGTGGCCGGTGCTCGTTTCCCCGGCCGCAATCCTGGCCGCCGTAGTATTTTCCATGGCAGTGGGAATCTTCTTTGGTTTCTATCCGGCACGAAAAGCGGCGCGGCTGGATCCCATCGAAGCGCTGCGCTACGAGTAAGCGTCCACATAACAGGCCTGAACAAAGACTCAGAGGCGTCCGCCTTCCGGCCACCTGCGACCTGCCCCTGCAACTTCTTGCCTTAGCTTTGCAAGCACCTGGTAACCGATGACCTGCTCGTAACGTTCCCGAAATCACACCGCGTACAGTCATTTTGCGTTGACAACAGACGCCTGGCATCCAGATACTTTAGTCATTGGCCGATCCACAAGCTTACCCCTTGGCCCAAAAAGTATATGAATAAGTATGCCTGCAGTTACTCCCTGCACACCTGCGTGTGTGTTCTGTTACTAATCGCAGCCACGCCAGTGGCTTTCGGACAGGGCTCCAAAATGAAGTCGGCGTATGAGCCGATTGAAGAACAAGATCGCGACCAGCCCATCAAGCGCGACCAGTGGTTCATGCACGGACGCATTGTGCCCGGCGAAAGTGCAGCGGCTTTGCGTTACCGCGCCCACCTGCAAAAAATGCAGATGCGAGCCGCGCGGATTGCAGCCGAGCAGAATCCCGGCCTGGCGCCACTGGCACAGATTCTGGCCGCCCCGGCGGGCTGGGTTGCGCTGGGGCCGGCACCGCTGGCTTCGGATGCGAGCGGGCAGGGGTTGCAGGACTACAACTGGGTCTCCGGGCGCGCGACCGCGGTGGCTATTGATCCTGCCGACGCGACTGGAAATACCGTCTTCATCGGTGGAGCTTTTGGTGGAGTTTGGAAATCCACCAACGCCGGCTCGCTGAGCGCACTTCCCTCTAGTGTGACTTGGACGCCAGTGATTGATACTCAGGCCTCGCTCGCAGCTGGCGCCATTGCCATCCAACCAGGCAACAGCAATCCTGCTACCAGCGTGGTGTTGGTGGGAACTGGCGAAGCCAACGGTTCCGGTGATTCTTATTTTGGACTGGGAATTCTGCGTTCCGCTGATGGCGGCGGCACCTGGAACCTGATCTCCACCGCGAACGGTGGTGGTTTTGGCACGCTTTCATTCGCAGGCCTGGGCGCCGCCCGCATGGCCTTTAGCACGGCCCAGAAAAACACGGTCGTGGCCGCTATGGCCACCACCCCGGTGGGATTGTTCGACGGTGAGATCACCGCCAACACTCAGCGCGGGCTGTATTCGTCAACCGACGCAGGTCAGAGTTGGACGCTCCGCACCCCCACGGACCCAGGGGGCCCCATCAACCCGCTCACCTCTGCAACTTCGGTGGCATTCAACGCGACTGCCGGCAAGTTCTTCGCCGCTGTCCGCTATCACGGCTTTTACAGTTCGACCGACGGCGCCACCTGGACGCGTCTGGCGACGCAACCTGGCGGAGCCCTTCTGAGCACCGCGGCTTGTCCGGTGAATTACACGACGGTGAACCCACCTTGCCCCATGTATCGCGGCGAAATCGCTGTGGTCCCGGGCCGCAATGAGATGTACGTGTGGTATGTGGATGTTTTCGAAACCGACCAGGGTATTTGGAAGACCACCAATGGCGGTTCTTCCTGGACCAAGGTTACCGATACCGGCATCACGAATTGCGGAGACTCCTTCGGCTGCGGAACTTCACAGGGCAGCTACAATCTGGAATTGGCCGCGGTGCCCAATGGGGCCAGCAACACAGATCTGTATGCCGGCGCCATCAACGTGTACAAGTGCTCCATCACCACCGGTTCGCCGACCTGCAACGGCGCGGGTGTGAATACATTCCTCAACCTGACCCACGTGTACGGGTGCAGTGCGATTGCCAAGGTCCATCCTGACCAGCACGCGCTGGATTTCATCGTGGCCGGCGGCAAGGATCTCATGTACTTCGCCAACGACGGCGGCATTTACCGCGCGCTCGATGGATACACTGATCTTCTGACCGGAACCTGCGGACTCACTAACTCTTTCGACAGTCTGAACCAGACGCTGGGTTCCATGACCCAGTTTGTGTCGTTCTCGCAGCATCCCACCGATCCGCATACCATCCTGGGCGGAACCCAGGACAACGGTTCACCGGCCACCGATACGGCACAAACCAGTACCAGTTGGCTGAACGTGAACGGCGGGGATGGCGGCTACAACGAAATCAACCCCAACAATCCCACCGAGTGGTTTGCCACCAACACCGACGTAAGCATTCAGCGGTGCACCCTGGGGATTGGTTGCCTTTCACAGTTTTTCCCGGTCGTGATCGGCAACAATGAAGTGGGTGGCGATTCCGGAGCTTTTTATACCCCCTACATTCTGGATCCGCAGAACACCGGGAAGATCATCGTGGGCACCTGCCGGGTGTGGCGCGGGAACAGCGATGGTTCGGGGAATGGATGGGCCCCGGGCGGAGGATCAGCGCTCAGTCCGGATTTCGAACCGGGCGGAGTACCGCCGTGTACCGGTGGGGAAATCAATCTGGTGAAGGCGCTGGCCGCGGGTGGGCCTATCGTCGGTGGCGTCTCCAACGTGATCTATGCCGCCACCGATGGCCTCGGGCCGGCCGGACCCGGTGGGCACATCTGGGTCACTCCTAATGCGGCGGGTGGAAGCGGCACCTGGACCGACCGCACAGGTGGTATCAATCCCTTCGGCTACCCCATTTCAGGAGTGGCCATCGACACGTCCGACGCAAGCGGCAGCACCGCTTACGTCACCGTCATGGGTTTCCACACCTCCCACGTGTGGAAAACGATCAATGCGGGCGTGTCGTGGACTGACTTCACCGGCAATCTTCCCGATAATCCGGCGAATGCCATCGTGATTGATTCCACTACGAGTCCGAGCACGATTCATGTGGGCACCGATGTGGGCGTGTTCTCCAGTTCAGCCGCCAGCGCCAGCTGGACAGAGCTAGGGCCGGTGCCGGGCAACGGGCCGGGATACCTGCCGAACGTGCCAGTTACTGCGCTGCGCATTTTCAATTCCGGGGGGAGCAAACTGCTGCGCGCCTCCACTTATGGACGTGGCGTCTGGGAATTCGCACTGGTTACCGTGCCGGACTACACCAACGTTGTTTCCAATCCGACGTTGACGATCTTCCCCACGCAGAACGCGACATTCAATGGCACGCTAACCGCGCTCGGCGGTTACAACACTCAGGTGACGCTGAGTTGCACCGGGACGCCTCCGGGCACATGTACGCCGAGTCCGACCAAGGTCACTCCCACGCCCGCTCCCGGCGCCACTTACACGGTGACCGCGACCGGTGCGATTGGCGACTACTCCTTCAACGCTCACGCAACCGATGGCACGCTGATGCACGACGCCGCGCTCACCCTGCACGTGGTGGACTTCGGCATCGGGACGCTGTCGCCCAATTCGGTAACCGTGAACCGACCGAGCACTTCGCAAGCCATCACCTTCCAGGTGACGGGCTCGGGATCGTTCAACGGCACGGTCAGTCTGAGCTGTAGCGGATTGCCGGCGTTTGCCACCTGCAACTTCTCGCCTTCATCGGCGGTCAATCCTACGGCCGCCACCCCGGTAACGGTCACCCTGACGATCCGCACCACCACGAGCACGCCGACGGGCGTGTCCACGGTAGCGGTCACGGCAAACACCGCGGGTGCGCCCGCAGCCAAGACCCAGAACCTGTCGCTGACGGTGACGGCCAACCCGGACTACGTGCTGGCGCTGTCCAACTCGTCGGCTTCGGCGGCCGCGGGCTCGCAAACGACCTTTAACGGCACGCTGACTTCTGTCAACGGCTACAGCAGCGTCGTCAATATCAATTGTGGCGCCGGTGGGCCCCCGACGTGTCCTCAAGTGCAAGCCACGCCGACCGCCGGCGGTGCCGCGTTCATGCTGACAGTGGGCAGCGCCACCGTGCAAACCTACAACTTCAACGTCACTGCGGTTGGCACGGATGGGGCAGCGACCACGCATATCTCTGCGGCAACCTTCAACTCGACTTTCGATTACACAATCGCCGACAACTCTGGCCCGCAGACCGTGGCACAAGGCTCACCGGCAACCTTTATGATAGGCGTAACGCCCACGGGAACGGGGAACACCTTCCCGGCGGCTGCAAGCCTCACCTGTTCGGGCCTGCCGGCACACAGCTCCTGCTCGTCGACACCACTGGTCGCCGGGAGCGGCGCCGGTACCGTCACTCTGACCATCAACACGATCAAACCTACCTTCGCCCTGCGCCGCGAATCGCGCTCTCTGTTCTACGCCCTGTGGCTGCCGCTACCGGGACTGGTCCTGATCTTCGGCGGGCTCGGCCGGCGCAATGTCCGGTGGAAACGCTCCTCCATGTTCCTGATGCTGACGCTCGTCCCCATGATGGTCGGCCTACAAGTAGCGTGCGGAGGAGGCGGTGGTGGCGGGGGTGGAGGTGGCAACCCGGGTACGACCAAAGGAACTTTCACAGTGACGGTGACTGCCACTTCGGCGGGTTCGCCAACGCATTCGGTCCCGGTCACGCTGACGGTGCAGTAGCGTAGTCCTAGGCTGGCAAGTTATCCTCGCCCGGGTGTCGATGCCCGGGCGGGGATTTTTGTTGTTCACGTATCCTTGCGCTTGTCCGGTAGTTTGCGCTTATCTTGTCAGCGGGCGCCTGGGGCCGACAGAACGCGGCCGGGGACGGCCGCACCACATCCATATGCCTGATCAGCGCTTTGACATCGTGGTGATTGGAGCCGGCATTGTCGGGCTCTCTACCGCGATGCATCTCACGGCATCCTTCCCTCGCCTGAAACTGCTGGTACTCGAAAAAGAAAGCCGCGTGGCCGCGCACCAGAGCGGGCACAACAGCGGGGTGATCCACTCCGGCATTTACTACAAGCCGGGATCGATGAAGGCGCGGCTGTGCGTCGAGGGCGCGGCGGCCATGGTGGAGTTCTGCCGCCAACACGGCATTGCACATGAGGTCTGCGGCAAGGTGATTGTGGCCACGAGCGACGACGAGATTCCGCGGCTGCAGGCCCTGTTCGAGCGTGGACGAGCCAACGGCATCCCCGGGCTGCGCATGCTGGATGGCGACGCGCTGCGGGAGATTGAACCGCATTGCGGCGGGATTCGCGGGCTGCACGTGCCCGGGACCGGGATCACCGACTACGCCGCAGTCAGCGAAAAATATGCAGAACTCATCGCGGCCCAGGGCGGCACCATAGCGACCAATGCGGAAGTGACCAAACTCATTCAGCGTGCCGGGGAGTGCGCCGTCGAAACCACGCGCGGATCGTTTGTCACGCGTTATGTGATCAACTGTGCCGGGCTGCAAAGCGACCGCGTCAGCCGCATGGCGGGGCAGGAACCGGAAGTGCTGATCGTGCCCTTCCGCGGCGAATACTACGACCTGGTGCCGGCGAAACACTACCTGGTGCGCGGCCTGATTTATCCCGTGCCCGATCCCCAGTTTCCGTTTCTGGGGGTGCATTTCACACGACGCATCCAGGGCGGTGTAGATGCCGGGCCCAATGCCGTGCTGGCGTTCAAGCGGGAGGGCTATCGCCGTACCGACTTCAGCCTGGCGGATACGCTGGCGGCGTTCGCTTATCCGGGATTCTGGCGCATGGCGGCGAAACACTGGCGGCACGGGGCGGGCGAGGTCTATCGCTCGTTCAGCAAGCCGGCTTTCGTGCGCGCGCTGCAACGGCTGCTGCCGGAAATCACGGGCGCCGACCTGGTGGCGGATGGTTCCGGGGTGCGGGCGCAGGCGCTGCGGCGGGACGGATCGATGGTGGATGACTTTCAGTTTGTCGCCTCCGGGAACCAGTTGCACGTGTACAACGTCCCCTCCCCGGCGGCGACGGCTTCGCTACCCATCGGCCGGACGATATTGCAAATGGCGCAGAAGTCCTTCGGCCTGGAATCGCGGCTTTAGAGACGTTCGTTTGCCCAGGCAGGAGTATTTGGTGCAGGGGCGTTCGCACCATGTTGTGTGATATTCTGGCCGCCCTTTCGCAGCTGCGTTGTGGCTGCTGCTGGAGCATCATCTGGCTCTCCCTCCGGTGAGTTTCTCTCACCGAGAATTCAGGACAAGGGCGGAGGCAAGCAATGGGATACGACTTTTCCGGGAAACGAGTAGCGGTGCTGGGCGCGGGCAAGATGGGTGGCATTCTGCTCAAAGCCCTGCTGGAGAAAGGCCTGCTTTCGCGCGCTTCCACCTGCGCCACGGTGGCCCACGAAGAGCGCGCCGCCGCCCTGGCCCAGAAACTGGGCATTCCCGTCAGCACCGACAATCTGGCGGCGGTAAAGAACGCGGACATCGTGTTCGTTTGCGTCAAGCCCCAGGTGGTGCAGGAAGTGATGGAGCAGATCCGCCCGAATGTATCCCGGAGCCAGATCATCATTTCGGTGGCGGCTTCGGTCGCCACCAGCCAGATTGAGAAAGCACTCGCCACCGAGGTCGCGGTGATCCGCGCCATGCCGAATACGCCTTGTGTGCTCGGCGTCGGGATGACCGCGCTATGCAAGGGCAAGTTCGCCAGTCCACAGCAAGTGGAAGCCGCCAGCGCGCTGTTTCACGTAGTGGGACGAACAGTCGTGGTGGATGAGAAGCACATGGATGCGGTGACCGGCCTCTCGGCCAGCGGGCCGGCGTATATCTACATCATCCTGGAGTCGCTGGCGGAAGCAGGGGTAAAAGTCGGGTTGCCGCGCGACATTGCCACCCTGCTGGCCGCCCAGACCACTCTCGGAGCCGCGACCGTGGTGCTTGAAACCGGAGATCATCCGGCGCTGCTGAAAGATGCGGTGACCACTCCCGCCGGCTGCACAGTTGACGGCATCATGGAGTTGGAAGAGGGCAAGCTGCGGGTCACGCTGATCAAGGCCGTGGTCAAGGCGACGCAGCGGGCCAAGGAGCTGGCTTTCGGGTAGCCGGATGGTTCCGAGTGGCCACATCCGTTCATTCTAGAGAGGTTAGCGCATAATCGGCGGAAACCTGCCGATTTCCTGGATTAGGGCCGTTCTTCCATGGCTTGCAAACCGGCTGCAAAGACTTTCATCTAGCACTGAAGTGCCATTTACACCGAACTACTGTGAGTCTAAAGTCCCCCAGACAGCTGCTAGGGGTGGTAGCTGTGGGGTGTATTGGATTGCGGTACACCTAGGGCCGTCTCGCTGCCCATTTCGCTACGTTTCCGAAAGCTAACCACAACGACTGGTGCGGGTTGCCAGCTTCCCCGGTTAGGGATGAAATCGAGCGGCCGGAGTAACTTCCAAGTCTCCGCACCGGTAGGACGAATTCACCTATGGCTCATGCTATCTCTCTGCCCGAAGGTTCTGAAGTAATCCGCGTGCTGGCCGCCGACAATACCCGCATGAACAGCCAGTTGCTGGCGGCTGCGCTGGAACGCGACAAACGTTTTCGCGTACTCGATCCCGGCCCCGATGCCCGGGGAATCGTGGCGGCCGCAGCCCGGGAAAAACCTGCGGTGGTGGTAATCAGCGCCGAACTCGATGACAACCCGCGCAAGGGCTTCGAACTGGCGCGCGAACTTCACGCCAGCCATCCCGAAACCCGCGTAGTGATGCTGCTGGACGTTTCCGAACGCAGCCAGGTCGTGGAATCGTTCCGGGCAGGCGCGCGCGGCGTGTTTTGCCGCAGCGAATCCTTGAAGTCACTGGCCAAGTGCATCCATTGCGTAAGCCAGGGCCAGGTGTGGGCCAACAGCAAAGAACTGCGCTACCTGCTCGAAGCCCTGGGCGAGGCCCTGCCGCTGCACGTAGTCGACGCGCGCGGCACTGTGCTGCTCTCGCGCCGGGAGCAGGAAGTGGTGCGCTGCGTGGCCGAAGGTCTTTCGAACCGTGAGATCGCGCAACGCCTGGGCTTGACCGAGCACACGGTAAAGAACTACCTGTTCCGCATCTTCGACAAACTGGGCGTGTCTAAGCGGGTGGAGGTAGTGCTGTACGCCTACAGTTTGGGCAGCCTGATGAGCAGCGATGCTCCGGTTGCGGTGGCCAAACCGCCCGTGACCAGCATGCCGAAGGTGGTTGCCAGTGGCGCACTGCCGCGCCTGGCAACGCCTCCCGCCAATGGGGAGATGCAACCGCGGCTGCGCTAGGCGTGGCCTTCCAGCGAGTCGTTTGAATTCTCGGCTAGAGTTTGCCGTAGATCGAGCTGGGAATTGGGAAGGTGCGCTGGTTCAGCACCGCGCCCAAGACTTTGGCGTTGGCTGCCTGCAAGTCTTCAACGGCCTGCTTGGCCGTTTCCCGCCGTGACGCATTGGCCTTCAGCACCAACAGCACTCCATCCGAAATCCCACCTAACCCGATGGCTCCGTTAGAAATGCTAAGCGCCGGAGCGTCGAGCAAGATGAAGTCGAATTCCGAACGCAGTTCGGTGAGTCTGAGCCGCATGCGATCGGAGCCCAGCAGGCCCTGGGTGTTCTGCGGCACAGAACCGCCGCTGATCAGCCACAGATTGGGCCGCGAGAGCGGGCGGGCAAAAGCGCGAATCGGATCCAGTTGGGTCAGGGCATCCGACAGGCCCCTGGAATTGTCCACGCCAAACTGCTGATGCAGGCCGGGGTCCTGGAGGTTTGCATCAACCAGGCAAACTGACGCGGCCAGGTGCCCAGACAGGACTTCGCCCAAGTGGGCGCAAACCCAGGTGCAACCGGTGCCGGGCTCGGTACCGGTCAACACCACGGTGCGCGGTGCAGCGGCGCCGGGCACCAGGAAAACTTGCTGGGCCAGGGCGTTGATTTCCTCGGAAGGGGGCGTGGAAAGGCCAGCGGCAGGGGCGGCTCCGGTGAGCGCCGGCGCCGCTGAGGCAGGCCCGGTTTGACCGGCTGCGGCCGGAACCGGGCGCAGAGCTTCCTGCTCTTTGCCAAGTTTCTGCAATAACTCGAAGTTCTTGCTCATATCGTCCTTTGTGCTCTATTCCGATTTCGACTCTGGCGTCCGCGCGGGTGGACGTTGGGTCGGCTGAGTCAACGACTGCTCCCAGCTTTTCAGTTTCAAGACCACCTGCTGCATGTAAGACCGTGCTTCCGCCGGACTCAAGCCCTCCCCGTTCTTGCCCGGAGGAGGAGGAGCGACCGCATCCTCGGTGGCCGCCGGTGCAGCATCGTCCGCGGCCAGCGGCGCGAAGGGGGTGTCGGTCAGGTGCTTGGTAATATCGAGATCCGATATAACTTCCTGAACCACCGCCAGGTCCACCTTCTTCTGGCGCAGGGCACAGGCCAGCGACAGTGCATTGAAACAAAAATTGTTGACGTTTCTCGGAATGCCTTCGGTGAAACGTGCGATCTCCGCCAGGGCTTCGGGGACAAACAAGGGTTCACCCTCGTAGCCCGCGACCTGCAGGCGGTGCTCAATGTAACTCTTGATTTCCCACGCCGGCAGCGGCTCAATCCGGTTCACGATGGATACCCGCTGGCGCAACTGCGACAAGCTGGGGCTGGCCAACTTGCCGGCCAGTTCGGGCTGTCCCGCCAGGATGATGGTCAGCAGCTTGGCGCGGGGCGTTTCGAAGTCGGACAGCAGGCGCACTGTCTCAAGCACCGACGGTTCCAGATTCTGCGCCTCGTCGATGACCACGATGAAACGATTGCCGGCGCGCGCTTCCTGCAACAGACGTTTGTTGAACTCCTCGTGCATGTGCACAAAGTCCTGGCCGTCTCCTTCGTAGCCAAGTTCGGCGAGAAGGAAGCGCATGAACTCACGCGAGTTGCACTGGGTCTGGAACAGGAACGCGGTGCGCGCCGAGCTGCGGAATTTTTCCAGCAGATGAAACAGGAGCGTGGTTTTGCCCATGCCGGGCTTGGCGATAAGTCCGAGAAAACCACGGCCCGCTTCCACGCCGTAATAGAGCGACGCGAGAGCCTCGCGATGAGCCGCGCTGAGGTACAGAAAACGCGGGTCGGGGGTCACGCCGAAAGGCTGTTCGCGCAGTCCAAAAAACTTCAGGTACATGCTCTGACTCCTACGACCACGGCGGAACCGCGCAACCAAGATCCGTTAGCGTAAACCCCAAAAGCAAGGCTGGCCATTGCAAGTCTTGCCCCATCAACAAAGCGAATCCCATGCGTAAAGTTGTTGTTGATTTAAAAGGCTCTTCGCGAGGGGGTACCCGAAGATACCAGCCACTATTTTACCCCCCTTCACTGTGCCGACAAAAGCGGTGTGGAACAAGAGGATGAAAGTATTGGAGACTAAAGTCTGTGCAAGATTTTGTCATTCCTGACCGCACTTATCTACCTACATCGTTTGTTATGAATTGCTTACGCAGATTCCACGGCCGATGTCTTGGTCTTCGAGAAAGACAGACTACAGAGGGGCGGAGGACTCCTTGTCAGCTTCTCTATTTCTTCGTAGAATTCCGCCGCTCGTCACCCTGTTGCTGTCCTGTCACCTTACTTTTGGCATCACAGTCAAATCCCGATCCCCGGATCACGGTCCTGGTGGCTGATTCGGTCGCCATGAGCTGCCGGTTGCTGGCGGAAGCGCTGCAACGCAGCAAACGCTATCTGGCGGAGGCGGTGGTCACGGCCAAGCAACTCCGCGAGGCGCTGGAGCGGACACCTTACCAGGTCCTGCTGATCAGCGCGAATTTTGCGGAGAATGGGCTGACCGGATTCCGGCTGGTTCGCGAGGTACGCGATCTTCATCCCCAACTGAACGTCGTAGTGCTGCTGGATTCGTTGGAGCGCGGCCTGGTCGTGGAAGCATTCCGCTGCGGAGCTCACGGGGTTTTCTGCCGGTCCGATTCCTTTCAGACTCTTTGCCGGTGCATCACGTGCGTGCACGAAGGGCAGGTCTGGGCGGGTTCGGTGGAACTGCAGTTTGTGTTGGAGGCGCTGGTGGAACCGGTGCCGCTGGAAAATACCGGCCTGGCCGGGGCGCGCCCCTTGAGCAAGCGCGAGGAAGAGATCGCGCGGCTGGTGGCGGAAGGGCTCAGCAACCGTGAGATTTCACGGCGGCTGCAGCTCAGCGAACACACCATCAAGAATTATCTGTTCCGGGTTTTTGAAAAGCTCGGCGTGGGAACGCGGGTGGAACTAGCGCTCTACGCGGTCAAGCGCGGACACGTTCGCCGCTCCTCCGCGCAAGCCGCGTCTTCCCCGTTGCAAAACCTACCCCTGAATTCCTAGGCGGACGACGCACAGCCTGCATTTTTCACGGCAGGGTGAACTTCACCGCCACGCGGGTCAAGAATTCTACCGGCTGGCCATTCGGGTTGTAGGGCTTGTACCGCCATTGCCGGACCGCCGCCATCGCCGCTTCTGACAGGCGTGAATCGCCACTGACCGGCCTGACCTCATGAACGGTTCCGTCTTTGCCCACAACCGTGTCCATGACCACTTCACCCTGAATTCGCTGCTGCCGGGCCTCGTCGGGATAATCCGGCTCAACTCGCTGGATCAAGTATTTGCCCGCCAGTTCTGGAGACAGGGTCGCCATTCCCGCTGGGGCGGAGGCATCCTCGCTACTCGCCGGCAGTGGCGCGGAGGCTTCAGGCTGGGAGGACTTTTGCGCCGGCGCCATGCGGAAGATGACTTTGCCATTCTCGTACACCACCAGCGCGTTGTCGGGCGGTGCACTGCTCCGCTTCGCGCTGGCCGGGGAGAGGCCATCCGCGGTTGCGTTCTTTCCAGCCTCGACCGGCACAGCCATTGCGGGTTGCGGCGGTGCGGTCCCAGGCGGTAGTCGCGCGCCTTTGGGCGACTGGACCGATCTGGCGGCGCGAGTTCGCATGGCACCTTGCCACCCGGCGCGGCCCAGCATCCAACCCAACAACAATGCCAGCGCCACCACCAGCGCGGTCAGGATTGCCGTCCCGTAGTCCCGTGGCGGGGCCGCCGCGATGCGGGGTTGGAGCACGAGAGGCTCGGGCAAAGGGCTTTCGGCCTGGATCTTTTCGTCACTGGCGCCGGTGGCGGCAGGCGGCATGGTAACCGGTGAAGCCGCTTCGGTTGCGCGATGCAGGGTGCTGACAATCCTCAGGGAAAGCGCTTGCAGGGTTTGAACGTCCCGATCCCCGAAAGCATGCGGGCGCGGCGAGAAAATCTCGAACACTCCCGCCAGTTCTTCCGCGTCGAGCACCGGGACCACCAGCATCGATCGGATTCCCAGGTCCCGGCAGGTAGCGGCATCCACCCGGGGATCGGTTTCGGTGTCATCGCAGCGCTGCACCTGCCGGGTGGTGACGCAGGCTGCGGAAAGTCCTGAGTGCGTAGTCAGCCGCACCCCCAGATCGGGAGCGTTGGGGCCGGTGGTGGCGCGGCAGACCATCTCCTGGTCGCGACTCAGGGCAATGGCAGCAGCGGTTGCAGTGGTCGCCAGGCGTGCCTGTTCGACGATCTCGTTCAGGACGAGATCGACGGCCAGATCGACGGAAGTTGCTCCCCCGCCATGGGCCGCCAAGGTGCTCGTCAAGTGCGCCAGAAACAGGCCGGCATCCGGCTCGGCCTGCTCCGTCGCGTCCGCCACGGCGCGGGGCTGCTCAGAAGGATCGGAAGGGTCGGGCTGCAGCATGCGCAGATGAGACATACAGTAGCCGGGGCACTGAGTACGGGCACGTGGCCAGGTTTCCGCCGGACCTCATGGTCTGCTCTCAGGGCCGGAAAAACGACGTGAGTGCCGGTTTGAGCGGAGTTTCCTCCGAAATCACCGGGATGTCAACTGTAAACCAAGCTGCAAAAACCGCGCCGGGAGCCGGATCTGCACCTTTCAGGGCATTCACAAGCTACCTCCGCGCCTACTTCTGAGCCTGGGCTTGGGCCGGCGGCCCTGAGTCGGGCGGTATTTGCCCGGTCAGAGAATTCAGGAACGCCACCAGGTCGGCGCGCTCCTGGCCGGTCAGGAAATCCAGAGTGTGAATTTCCTTGTCGAGGTTAGGATTCGAGTTTCCCGCGCCAATGTAAAAATCCATGACCTGCTTCAGATCCTTCAAGCTGCCATCGTGCATGTAGGGCGCGGTCAGTGCGATGTTGCGCAGCGAGGGCGTCCTGAACAAGCCGCGATCTGATTCCTTCTTGGTGACCGCATACAAACCCGGATCGGTGATTTGCCCAAAGTCCACGCCGATGCCGATGTCGTGGAACTTGTTGTCGGTGAATAGCGCCTCTTTCTCGCCAACCAGGTGGCAGGCGGCGCAATTCGCTTTTTTCTTGGACGTGAACACGATGAACCCGCGTTTTACCGAATCGCTGACCGCCGTCTCTTCATGCCCGTACTTCCAGCGATCAAACGGCGAGTTGGCGCTGATCACGGTCCGCTCAAACGAGGCAATACTTTTCTCAACCATCTCATAGGTGATGGGGCCCGGACCGAAGGCCTTGGCGAACTGGTCACGATAGCTGGGATCCGCACTCAGCTTCTGCTCTACCGCGGCGAGCGTGTTGGCCATTTCCACCGGGTTCTGCACCGGACCCTCGGCCTGCTTCTCGAGGCTGGGCGCGCGCCCGTCCCAGAACTGCACCTGGAAGTAGGCGGCGTTGAACACCGTCGGCGAGTTCCGGGTCCCGGTCTTCTTGCCCACGCCTTCAGAAACTGGTTTGGGATCGGCGAAGCCGGCTTGCGGACTGTGGCAGGTGGCGCACGAGACCGTGTTGTCAATGGAGAGCGCCGGATCGTAGTACAGGCGACGCCCCAGCGCGATCGTTTCCGCCGTCGGAGGATTGTCCGCTGGTATGGGTACCGGCGGTAGGCCCAGGGGTGCCTTAATCTCGACCCGCTTCCCGATCGGCATGGCCGACGCACCAGCCGGCGCCGTCGCGCTGCTCTGGTTGTTCTCACGATAGAGTGCGAGCGCGCAGGCGACCACCAGTGCCAGGAATATGACGGAAAGAATCTTGCGTGAATTCATTCGAGCCCTCCAACGCGACCCAGGATGAGGCGCTGCCAAACAGCGTTTTTGTTCTCTCCCGAGTGTGGTCCTCACCGGTTCGACCAGCCGTGATTCCGGTCACCGGCACCGGTGATAAACCCAGATTGGCGTGGACACCCACTGGCTTGGCTTCTTACTGCATTGCATCCCGGTGTCAATCATGTTCTCATGGCGCGTTTGGGACAATGCTGGTGAAACGGTTCGTCGCTTAATCCAGCGGAGAAGTGCGTGAGCCTAAGTCCAGAATCCAGGCCTGCTTCGTTGTCTACCTCCGACCGGTGGCATGCGGTCACCGCCAGCTTCCTGGGCTGGACGCTGGACGCATTTGACTTCTTCGTAGTGGTGTTTCTGGTCGACACGCTTGCCGTCAACTTTCATGTCAGCAAAGCCATGATCGTGTGGACGCTGACGGCCACTCTGGCGACGCGTCCGCTGGGCGCCTTGATTTTCGGCCTGCTGGCGGACCGCTACGGCCGCCGCGTGCCGCTGATGGCTGACGTGATTTTTTTCTCAGTGATCGAACTGGCCTGCGGCTTTGCCCCCAACTACACCACCTTCCTGGTCCTGCGCACGCTTTACGGCATCGGCATGGGCGGGGAGTGGGGCGTGGGCGCTTCGTTGGCCATGGAGAGCGCACCCACGCGCTGGCGCGGATTGCTCTCGGGAATTCTGCAGAGCGGGTACTCCGTGGGCTACCTGCTGGCAGCGATCGTGAACTGGATTCTGCAGCCCTCGCCCGCGGCGGCCGACTGGCACTGGCGCGCCATGTTCTGGGTGGGCGGCGTTCCCGCGTTACTGGCGCTCTACATCCGCACCAAGGTGCCGGAGTCCGAGGCCTGGAAACAGCACCGCGCCCCCAGCGTCCGCGAGGTATTAAAGGCGGTCGCAGGCAGTCGCTACATGCTGCTGCTGGCCTCGCTGATCCCCATGGTGTTATGGGCGTTTTCGCTGCTCGATCCTGGCCTGGTTACCCGCCTGGTTCCGCTGCCCTGGATCGTGACCATGATCGTGCTGTTCGGCCTAATCTTCTTGTCTCTGGGGCTGGCGTCGCGAGCCCTCGCCTATCTTGGCCTGATGATGACGTTATTCATGTTCCTGTCTCACGGTACCCAGGATTTGTATCCGGACTTCCTGAGGAGCGCGCATGCGTTTTCGAATTCGACGGTTTCCGGGGTGGTCATTCTGTACAACGTTGGCGCCATCGTGGGAGCGATCATCTTCGGACATTTGTCGGAACACATGGGGCGCCGGCGCAGTATCGGGCTGGCCCTGGCACTCTCGCTGGTGGTGATTCCCTTCTGGGCGTTTGGTGGGTCGGTGCTCGTGCTCGCCGCCAGCGCGTTTGCCATGCAAGTCGGAGTGCAGGGGGCCTGGGGCATCATTCCCGCACACCTGAACGAACTGTCTCCCAGTGCGGCGCGTGGCCTGGTACCGGGCCTGGCATACCAGTTGGGAATATTGTTCGCCGCACCGACCAACACCATCGAGTACGCGCTGCGTGACAAGCTGGGCTACGGCTGGGCGCTGGCCGCCTTTGAAATGACCACGATTGTCCTGCTGATAACCGTGGTGGCGCTGGGCTCGGAGAGCAAAGGCAAGAGCTTCCTGCGAGAAGAACCGGGAACGATGGAGATCGCAAGCGGGGGTTCGCCGTAAACCCAGCGGATCCGGCTTCCCAATCGGGACGGAACCTTCCGGCCGCTAGAACTAGTGCTTGCCCACGTGCGCCAGAGGCGGATGCAGGCCGGGCTGTTCCTGGGCGCGCTTCATCCGGGTCTCCAGGATGACAGCGGCTACCAGCAGGATCCCGATGACGCCAAACACGGTCAGGGCAATCAGGGCAACGATGAGGATAGGCATAGGCCACCTCCGCTAACCTCATTTTCGGAGACGCCTGCCGAAGACGCTGTGACCAGGATCACAGCCAGAGGTGAAACGGGCCCCGATTTGGGCAAAGCGGGGGCGGTAAAGTATTCTCTCCATGGGGCGGACACGATTGAAAGGTCCGCCCGGCTTCTAAAATCCATCCCGCGACTGCGGGCACTCCATCGAGGAACCTCACGAACGCATGAGCAAACCACGCGCCCTGGTAACCGGCGGAGCTGGCTTCCTGGGCTCCCACTTGTGTGACGCACTTCTGGCCGAAGGCTACGCTGTCGTCGCAGTCGACAACCTGCTGACCGGACGCCTTTCCAACCTTGAGCACCTGCGCAACGAACCGCGTTTTGAATTTCGGCAGCTCGATATCAACCAACCCTTTGACTGTGGCGAAGTGGGCTACGTTTTCCACTTCGCCTGCCCCGCCAGCCCGGTTGACTACACCGTACATGGCATTGCCACCCTGAAAGTCGGTTCACTGGGTACCTTTCATGCACTCGACATCGCGCACAAGTACGGGGCGAAGTACCTGACCTCTTCGACTTCGGAGTGTTACGGCGATCCGCTGGAGCATCCCCAGAAAGAAACCTACTGGGGCCACGTGAATCCGATTGGTCCGCGGTCGGTTTACGACGAAGCCAAGCGTTTTGCCGAAGCTGCGACCATGGCCTATCACCGTTATCACCAGGTTGACACCCGCATTGCGCGCATCTTCAACACCTACGGAACCCGCATGCAACTGAACGATGGGCGTGTCGTCCCGAACTTCATGAAGCAGGCGATCCGCGGCGAGGAACTGACGGTCTACGGCGATGGCACCCAGACCCGCAGCTTCTGCTACGTGAGTGATGAGATTGAGGGATTCATCCGGCTGTCAAAATCGTCGGAACACCTGCCCGTGAATATTGGCAATCCCACCGAGTTCACCATCATGGAATGCGCTCAGAAGGTGCTGGCGGTGACCGGATCGAAGAGCAAGATACGGTATGAACCGCTGCCCCAGGACGACCCCAAGCAGCGGCGTCCGGATATCACCAAGGCGAAAACCTTGCTGGGCTGGGAGCCGAAGATCGATCTCGAGACCGGGCTGCGGTTGTCGCTCGACTACTTCCGCAAGGCCACGCTGGAAGAGAAGCCTGTCCGGACCTAGCTCGCTGGCTATGTATTTCGGTGAAGACGCAACTCGGCTGCGTCTTTCATCGCAGACATTCCTTGGAATCCCATCACACGAGAATCGATGCGGAGGCCTGGCAGGCGATCAGTTGCTGCACCTGGTCGCGTTCTTCAGCGGTCTGAATGCTGAAAGCGACTCCCATGCCGACGCCGGGGTGCATGGCTTGCACCGTCCCCTGCACGCGCAACTTCATATCTTTGGTGCGCACTACAATCTCCACATTGGTGGATGCGGGGAAAGGCTCGGTGGTTTCCACATAGCAACCGCCGGTACCGATATCGCTCAAGCTGCAACGGTTGGGGACACCGTTACCCAGGCGGTAGACATCCGCGCTCAAGCGGCAGGCCAGGCGCGATTTTTCGCGGCGGTCGCCGTTCGAAACCGATAACAACCCCAGTCCAGAGCTGCTGCCGTGCGTAGTCACCGAGGGGACCTTCTCGGCCGCCTGGGACTGGCGTGAGGTGTTCGTCTTCAGCCAGTCACTCAGCACGCGCCGTGAGGCTTGCGGCACATCGGCAAAGCGAATGCCGACCCGCCCGGACGAATCCTGCCACATGACCTCGCCCGAGAGCCGCACCGTGGACACATGCCCCGGCAGGTTGAACTGAAAATACACTTTGCAACGCGGCGGGAGCCGGTGCTCGCACTGGATGGCGATGCCTTCCTCGCTCAGGTCGAGCAGCGTGGCCGGCGCATCCTCGGTGGCGGCATAGGCCATGGAAGCCGGAGTGTGCAGCGGAATGCGCTGGCAACGGCGCCGTTCCCGCCGCATCAGGCTGCGTGCGGCGCGCAGGCTGGTGCCGGCGCGTTCCGCCGAGATGGGCTTGTAGAGAACGAAATTGGCTCCCTTGGCGAAGATCTCACGCACCTGGTTCTGGCTGTCCACAATGGCAATGATGAGGGCGCCTTGGTTCGCCGGCGCCTTACGGACACTGGCAATCCACCGTGTCGCTGTGGGCTCGTCCTGGCAGTCGACCAGCAGGGCGTCGAAGGGCCGGGTCGTGGCCTGAGCCAAAGCAGCGGAGAGTTCGTTGCACTGCTCCACCCGGATACTCAGATCGGTCAGGATCCGGCTGAGTACCTGTACCGCCTTGGTATCCGCACATACCAGGAGAGATGTGAGGGCCATGGTACCAGCATGCTAGATGCCGCCCGGAACCGGGACAAGTTACCAGAGTCACGCGGATACAAGTGGGCCACATTGGGGCGGAGTGACTTTCGTCATCTGGAGTTAGACCAAGGAAACCTATATCTTCGGCGTGTCGGCGGTAACCGCGGTTACCCAGGCTCGACGCGCGCGGAGACTTGCTCTCCGCCAGAAGGACGTGAACATGTCGCCACGAGCAGGCAGTTGGATGGTGGGAATCGGTGTGCTGGGTATGCTTGCCGGATTGATTTTCCTCCCCACCGCTCTGAGCGAGAGTCCCGACCAAGGCTTGCTGGCACTGGGCGTATCCCTGTTCTCATTCGGTGTGTTGACCATCGCCGCCGGCCTCTATGTGAAAGCGCGCGCGCTGCAGAACCAGGCGACATCGGAACCTGCCCCAGCCAAACGGCGGGTCCGCGGCGGTTGCGAACTTTGTGGGAGCGAGGCGCCGGTGGTGCAATGCAAGGTCCACCAACTGCAACTATGCGGCAACTGTTTGGCGGACCACTATGACCTCCGCTCCTGTGCCTATGTGCCGGCCGTCCGCAAACCGGGCAAGGCGATGGCGGCACGAGCGCGTGGAGTTTGAGCTCGGAGTGGGCTACGATCTGGCTCCTCTCGAGTGCCAAAATGACTACAGTTACCGGGCGCGATTACGTTACGTAAGGCCAGTTCCCCACCACCGCACTTTAGTGCTTTGACGCCCCCCCACCACCTCCTTACGATGAGCCCTAGTGCGTCGGCCTGCAGCTGTGATAACAGGCCGCAACCTCCCTATTGTTCTGCGGTAAGCACGCTCGCCTGTCCCCCAGGATGGCGGCGACCGTTGGAGGATCCCGTTGCAGAACTTGAAAGGCTCTACCGCCTCTCCCGAGAAAGGGCCCATGCGCTCCAGAAAAAGCCGGGGTATGACGCTGATTGAGCTGCTGGTTTGCCTGAGCGTGTTTGTAATCGCGGCCGCGATGGCTGTGGTCAACATGACTCTGGCCTTCAAGCAGTCCCGCGTCAACACCGCTTACAACCTGTCTCTCATGACCATGCGGCGGGCGCGGCAGAATGCCGTCGATGATCGCAAGACCTACATCGTGACCTTTGTGCCGCCGCGATCCATTCAGGTTCTTCGGCAGGATGCGGGCAACCCGCTGCCGGCGCCGATTCTGCTGAACACTTACAAATTGCCGACAGATATTCAATTCGACAACGAACCAGGGATTCCCACGCTGCCCACCCAGACGCCCGATCAATTCGGCGTAGGGGCTTACCCGATTGACTTCGATGTCAACGTCGGGGGCGGCGCTGGAACCTCGATTTACTTCAAGCCGGACGGCGGAGCCTACGACCGGCTGGGCAACATTAACAACGGCGTGCTTTACATCGCCCGCCCCGGCGAGCTGTTGAGCTCGCGCGCGATTACGTTGTTTGGACTTTCGGGACGCATGCGGGGATGGCGGCTGTACAGCAACAGCGCTTCCGGACAAACAGGATGGCAGCCACAATGATCATGAAAAGCAGATTGGCCGCTCGCAAGGCCGAGCTCGGCTTCACGCTGATTGAAGTGTTGATCTCCGTCATGGTCCTGACCGTAGGTCTGGTTTCGCTGCTGGCCGTCTTTGGCCTGGCGGTGTCGACCACCCAGACGGCGCAGGATGACATGATCGCCAAGCAGGAGGCATCGGAGGCGCTGGAGAGCATCTTCACTGCGCGCAATACCTCTCAGATCAGCTGGGCGCAGATTCTGAACGTAGCCGACGGCGGCATTTTCCTCAACGGCTTCCAGCCCATCAAGTATCAGGGAGCCGATGGCCTGGACGGCACCGCCGACGATACCGCTGATCCCGATCCCCGCTGCCCAGGACCGAGCCAGTGCATCAAGATGCCCGGCCCGGATGGACTGCTGGGGACCGCCGACGACATTTACCTGCCCCTGAATAATTTCCAGCGGCAGATCGCCATCACGCCGTTGAATGACCAGAGTGGCAACCAATACTCGGTGCTGCGGCAGATCACCATCACCATCCGTTACAGCACCAGTCAGAACCTCAAGGTCCAGAAGACCTACGTCATGACGGCTTACATCTCGCAGTACCGGTAGAGGCCAAGGTGAATATGCGTCGCAAACATGCAATTCGGGCTAGCGGTTTCACATTGCTGGAAATGATGATCGCGCTGACGCTGGGCATCATTGTCATCGGTTCAGCGGTGCAATTGTTCAGCAAAGGCATGGAGTTGACCTTCCTGGTGAGCCAGCGGGCCGAGATGCAGCAGAACGGACGGGCAGCGGTAGGCCTGCTTGCTAAAGACATCAGTCTGGCAGGCGCCGGACTGCCCACGGGTGGAGTGGCATTGCCCACCGGCACCGTGCGGGCCCCCATCTACGGCTGTGACCAGGTGAAATGCTACGTCTCCGGGGTTAACCCCGCCGGCGTCGCCTATCCCAACAATCAGCTGTACGGGGTGATTCCGGGCGACGGCTTGGGCATACCGATGAAGCTCGGTGGCGCCAATACCGACATCATCACCATCGTGTACACCGACCCCTCGTCGCCGCTCACCCTGGGCTACACCATCACGGCGTTTGGCGCGAACGGCACCTCGATCACGGTGGCGCCGCCCAGTCCCATGCCGAATCCTCCCATTCCGACCTTGCAGGACCCGGCGGTGGGGATCAAGGTGGGTGATCTGATCCTGGTGACCAACAACGGACTGCCCGCCGTCGGGGAAGTGACGGGAATCGTCGGAAACGTGATCAACTTCGCTGACCTGGATCGGCTGAACATCAACCAGAGCACGGCGCCCGGCGGCAACTTGAAAACAATCTGCAACCCTTGCGGTGCGGTTCCGCCTCCGCCCGCGGTCGCACCCACTGCCATCCGGATCCTGGCGATCACCTATTACCTGGATGTTCCGCCCGGGCCGGACGGCCTCCGCTACACCGCCGACGATCTGCCGCCGCGACTCATGCGCCAGGTCAACGGCCAGACCGCAGTACCGGTGGCGGACAACATTGGCGATTTGCAGTTCAGCTATGACATCTTCGATGACACCCTCGGCGCCGACACTTCCAACCTGGCGGACGCGGGGATGTCGATAGGAAAGTCCCCTAACCAGATACGCAAGGTCAACATCGTCAGCATGACGACCCGCAGTTCGATGCACGGCAAAGTGGGGTTCCAGGGCATCGACCTGGCGACTTCGGTCAGCGTACGCAATATGAGCTTCCGCGACCGATACCAATGAGCTTTGGGGAAAGATCTGAGGAGACTAGCATTATGGGCGCTAATCAGCTTCGTTCACGCGGTTTCACCCTGATCGCATCACTGCTGCTGCTGTTCTTGCTTTCGGCATTCGCGTTAAGCCTGATGTACATGGTCAACACCGAGAGCCGAGTGGGTGGCAGCGATCTGGAAAACGGTCTCGCCTTCCATGCGGCCGAAGGCGGCATGGAGAAGATGACGGCCGACCTGGCGAACCTGTTCTCCTCGCAACAGGCGCCGACCCCGGCCGCCATTGCAGCGCTGCAGGGCTTTCCGCCGACCATTCCGGGGGTCGCTTACCCGGAATACGTGATCAACGTGCCCACCAACCCGGACGGAAGCTACAAGAGTGCGGTGGACACGATCCACTCTGGGCAGAACGCGGGGCTGGTGGCGGAAATTGTTCCCATGACGCTTACGGTGACCGCACAGCGGCCCCTGGGCGATGAGGTGCGCATGGTGCGCACCGTCGAAGTCGCGCTCATCCCGGTGTTCCAGTTCGGTGTGTTTTCCGACGGTGATCTGAGCTACTTCCCCGGCCCGGCTTTCGATTTCGCCGGACGCGTGCACACCAACGGGAACCTGTTCCTGGCGGACGGCGGCTCGTTGACCCTGCATGACAAGATTTCCGCAGTGCAAGAAGTAATCCGGGCGGAACTGGCCAACGGCTACAGCACCAGCACCAACTACACGGGAGCGGTTTACATTCCCCAGCAGGCTGCCGGTTGTGACGGATCGAAGCCTAAGTGCCGTAACCTGGCCCAGAGCGAGGGCAGCAAGGTAGGTGGGCCGACCAGCGCCAACAACCCCAACTGGAGCACCATCTCCATGAGCACCTACAACAGCTACATCATCAATGGCCGGACCGGCGCCACGCCGCTGTCCCTGCCATTTGTAGGTGGTGGAGCAGGCCCAGTCCAGATTATTCGCCGGCCGCCTCCCAACGAGTTGCAGGGATCAAGCATCGGCGCTTCCCGACTCTATAACCAAGCGCAGATTCGAGTCCAGCTAAGCGATGATCCGGCTGAGAACCATCCCGATGGAACCCCGGTGGACGCCAACGATATCCAGCTCGCCAGCCTGGAACCGGCTGCCCTGCAGGGCCTGCGCCCCGCAGCGGCTGGCCTGGCCGGCTCGGCGCAAGCGGGAATCGCGGTCGCTGGCACGGCTGGACTTAGCTACTTCGGCGAGGCCAAAGTCGCGAGTGAAAGCGCCGGCACCTATCTCAAGCCCCGATACATCTATGCACGCGACGGCGCCCACCTATTCCCTGCTGCGGTGAACGAGTGGCCGCAAGTAGACGGCTGGCTGCGGGTGGACATCAAGCGAGCCGACGGCACTTGGCTGCCCGTAACTGCGGAATGGTTGCAGCTGGGCTTTGCACGTGGGCTGCAGCCCCCGAACAGCGCTGCTGGCGTGCCCAATAGCGCGCATCCGCGAGCCATTCTCATCTTCCAGCAACTGGCCGATCGCAATGCCGATGGCCTTCTGACCAATGCTGACGCAGCGGTGGACGGAATACCTGGCGGAGCGCCGACGGTCACTGGAGCCAACTCGCAATACAACTGGCAGCCGATCAACATGTACGATCCCCGCGAGGGCGAAGTCCGGGACATCACCAGCGCCACCTGCGCGCTGAATGGCGTCATGAACGTGGTCGAACTGGACGTCCGCAACCTGCAGCAATGGTTGTACGGGACCTACGGCGGAAACGGCTCCAAGACGGACTGGACCAAGCAGAACGGCTACGTGCTGTACTACTCTGACCGCCGCGGCATGATGCTTGATCCGAGCACCGCGCCGCTGATTAAGACCGGTCGGTCCGGAATCGAAGACGTCGTGAACTCTGGCGTGACCAACGGTCTGCCTGACGGCCAGGAAGAAGCTGCGGAAAACGTCGCGGGTGTCGGCAACGCATTCCCGAACTACTTCGGAGAAGTCAATTTGGGCGATGGGTTCGGCAAGGACACCACTGCGGCGCCTGCCAGTGCAACCCGACCGGATCCGTTCATCAACAACCGGGTGGCTTGCCTGACCACGGCGCGCAAGAACCGGGTCACCGGCGCGCGCCATGTGTTGCGCCTGGTCGATGGCACCCGCGGCAACCTGCCGCAACGGCCATCCGACCCGACTAAGGGCGGGTTCACCGTGGCTTCCGAAAACCCGGTGTATGTGCTGGGTGACTACAACGCCAAGACCAGTGAACATGGCTACAACGATCCTCACTCCGCGGCTGCGATCATCGCCGACGCGGTCACGCTGCTGTCGAATAACTACGCCTCGAGGGTTCCCAACGGCGACATCAACAGCTTCCAGAACCCCAGTACCCCCGGCAACCGCCCCGGCACCGAGACTTACTACCGGATGGCCATTGCCGCGGGCAAGAACCTCAACTTTCCAAAACCGACTTGGGGAGCCCAAGACTACGGGACCGATGGCGGTCTGCACAACTTCCTGCGCTACGTGGAAGCCTGGGGCGCCCCGCTGCACTACCAGGGCTCGCTGGTCAGCCTCTATTACTCCCAGTACGCCACGGGAGTATTCAAGTGCTGCACCACGGTCTACTCGCCCCCGACGCGTGACTATTCGTTTGACCTACTGTTCCTGAACCCGGACAACCTGCCGCCAGGAACACCGATGTTCCGCGACGTAGATAACGTGAGCTACCGTCAGGACTTCACTCCGTACTAAACCCGAGGACAGCCGCCCCGATCCTGCGTTGCGCAGGGTCGGGGCTTTTTTTTGCGACCCGACCGCATCGCCAGGCACACCGTGGTTCCACCGTGGGGAAGCAAGGTAGAATCGTAGACTCAGGAACCCATGAATCCGACTATCCCAGCGCGCCCGCACAACGGCCGGAGCAACCTCCTCCCGGGATTGGTGTTCGCAGTACTGGTGCTGACCGGGCTAGGTTTCTTCTTTATTCCCGCGGTTGTCATCCGCCCGTTCAGCTACCAGTCGCCGAGGGCGTTGACGCTGGCGATGGCCGTGGGGCAGCAGGCGCCCCTGTGGACCGTGGTTATTGCCGGCTTGTGTCTTGTGCTGACCCTGCTGCTATGGCGGCGGATCTCCAACTGGAAAAAAGCGTTGCTGGTCCTGGGGATGGTTCTCGTCTCGGCATCCGCTGCCATGTCGCGGGTGGATTACTTCGAGTGGATGTTCCATCCTGTGGCCGCCCCCGGATTCACCTCGGCCGAACAGGCCAAGCTGGACGCGGCGCAGATGGTGATGGCGGTCCGCTTCGGCACCGACGCCCGCGCTTATCCCATCCGGGCCATGGCGTATCACCACGTGGTCAACGACGTGGTTGCCGGAGTGCCGATCGCGGTCACCTATTGAACGCTCTGTCACACCGGTCTGGTGTGGAAACGAACGGTGAGCGGGCGGACCCTGCGCTTCCGCCTGGCGGGCATCAATAATCAGAACTTCCTGATGCGCGACGAAGAAACCGGAACCTGGTGGCAACAGGTCAGCGGGAAAGCCATCTCCGGGCCGTTGAAGGGCCAGACCCTCGAGCCCGTCTCCAGCGACGAATTGACGTTTGGATTGTGGAAACAGGAGTCTCCCGCGGGACAGGTGTTAGCACCCGTTCCTGCCTACGAGAAAAAATACGAAGACAACTGGGAGCCCGAAGTGCAGAAGTTGCCGACGGTCATCGACTTTCCCGGCAGTGGGCTCGAATCGCGCGATGTCGTGATCGGGATTGAAGCGGGGGGACAAAGCCGAGCCTATCCGCTGGCGGCGCTGTCCGCGCAGGCTCCCACCCAGGACCGGCTTGGCCCGGCGCCGGTCCTGCTGGCGATGGGGCCAGACGGAAAATCGGTGCGCGCTTTCCTGAGCCGCATCGATGGCGCAGATGTGCAGTTCTTCCGTAAGAGCGGGACCAGCGATTGGATGCTGATTGATGCCGCGTCCGCCAGCGAATGGAATTTCCAAGGCTGCGCCGTGGCAGGTCCGGCAACTGGAAAGTGCCTGCAACGGCTCACGGCTTTAAAGGATTACTGGTTCGATTGGCGCAACTACCATCCTGACACCAGCGTGTACCGTCATTAGCGCGGATCCGCATCGTCCTGGCTCCGGCTTGTATCATGATCCACCACGAAAATTACCGGGAGGATAGTCTTGCCTAAGATCAGCGCACTTTTTTTTGATGTGGGCGGTGTGCTTCTCAGTAATGCCTGGGACCGGGCGCAGCGTTTGCATGCACTCCAGAATTTCAATTTGGACGAAGTCGAATTTGATGACCGTCACGACATGCTGGCCTCGTCCTTTGAACGGGGCAAGATCAGCCTCGACGAGTATCTTGACCGGACCGTCTTCTACCGGCCCCGGGCTTTCACCCGGAAAGCATTCCGCGACTTCTTGTTCTCCTTGTCGCAGCCGGATCGGGAGGCCCTGGACCTGGCGCGGGCGCTGGCCAAGTCGGGAAAATACCTGATGGCAACCATCAACAATGAATCGACGGAACTGAATCTGTATCGCATCGAGAGCTTCGGATTGCGCGCACTGTTCTCCCTGTTCGTGAGTTCATGTTTTGTGGGCTTGCGCAAACCCGAAGAAGGCATATACCGGCTGGCGCTCCAAATCACGCAGCAACCGCCCGAACAGTGCTGTTTCATTGATGATCGCCCGCTGAACCTGGAGGCGGCGCAGCGACTGGGCATGCAGGTCATCCGCAAGGAGAATGTGGCGCAACTGCGAGGGGAGCTGGAGAAACTGGGAGTGAGCAGCTGACCGGGCTGCGGACTAGACGCCTTTTCGGGGCAGGCGCGGCGCCGGGCCAGCCCCACTCGGCGCCGGCCGGGACAGGCTGACTTCGGGGGTAGCCGCCAGGCTCAGGTCGCTGGACCAGCAGTCCGCAACCAGTTTCCATTCTCCCTGCTGGCGAACCGAAATGATCAGGTACTTGCCGCGCTCTTCGCGCCGCTTTCCCATGGCGACCGGGACCAGCATCTTGCAACGGCCCACCTCGTAGGCAACATCGCCGAACAACTCCAGCCGCAGCGGTTCCATCTCGACCTCACCAAAACCCGCATCAATGGCCGAAAAGAAGTATTCCCGGATGGCTGCGGTACCCCGCACGGGGAGAAGATTGGAGCGCAGCAGCACCGCATCGGCCGCATAAAGCGATACCACGTCGTCGAGCTGCTTGCTGTTGCAGGCCAGGGCCCATTCCTGGGTCAATTTGCGGACGGCGGCTTCCGCCCGGCTTGACGAAGGGGCGTTCAGGGTCGCGCGAACCTTGCTGCCGTCTCGGACAACTGCGCTATGGCTGGCTCCTCCGCTCTCAGCCCCGACCTCGGCACCGGCTCCCGGCTGCGAAAAATAGTGGTGATGGTAGTGATGATGATAGTGGTGCTGGCCAGCGGGGCTTGGCGACTTTTGGGTCGGAGGCATCTCCGCCGGAGTCTCCATTTGCCCGGAGGAAACTTGGTGCAACGGGACCCCGCAGGTGGCGCAAAACCTGTTTATCTCAGGATTAGCTGCGCCACATGCCATGCAGGTACGCGGCCGGGTTCCGTTGCCGTAGTCGGTCACGTCCGCAGAATCTTCCGCATCCATTTCCTGAGCTAGGCGGTGAATGGCCTCAAGGGCGGCCCCAATTGCTTCCTGGCCGGGCTTGGGGTGGCGCATGTCGTATTTCAGGCGGGTAAAAAACTCATCTACGGCCGGGTTCTGTGCCAGTTCGGCGTCCGGCTCGCTCGCTGGCGGAACCCTGCCCGCCCCGGGTTGTTTGTTGTGCTCCACGGCGCTATGCAGTAGCGCTCATTCTAGTCGAAAAGTTCCCCTTACCGGCTCGAAAACTCAATCTTGGCTTCTGCCTCGGTGGGGACGCCGTTGCACATTGCGGGACGATACCGCCAGGAGCGCACAGCATCGAGTACTGAGCGGTCCTGGGACGTGCCATTGCTCTCAAGAATCAATGGGCTATGCACGCGGCCATCGGTCCCGATGATGAAGCTCACGGTGACCTTACTGGCTGGGTCGGGCTTGTCCAGGAGCGGATTCGGGGTGGCCAGCGCCTCCGGCGGTTGGGTCGCGGCACAACTGCTGCGGGTCGATACATGCGGAATGGCGGCAAATTCCGAGTCGTGAACCGCGGACCTCCACACTTGCTGTTCGCGAGCGGTGAGCGATGCCTGCTCACCCCCCACCCGCAGCGATGCGCCTCTGACCGCGGCCACGGCCATCGCCGGGGCGACGGCGACTAGAAGGATCAAGCAAAACTTGCGAAGCGGCATGACGTAATCCTCGGGGAGAGGGGGCGGAGAAGAGGAACGCCACGACTCCCGTTCTTAACTCTTTCAAGCGCAATCGCCATGCCAGCCGGGAAGGATTGCAACATACTGATAACAATAGGCTTATATCAGGGCAAACTGAGTCTCTAGAGGTGGGTGTGAAAAGAATTGCAACTGATCGAACTGCGGGGCACACTCGTCCGGGAGCTCGGTTCGTGCCCCTTTCACCTCACTTGGAAGTTGCGTGCATCAGGATTGATATTGTTCAAAGTCCGGGTCGAATGAAGGTCCCACTCGAACACGGTGGTCGCGCCGTTGCCCAGTTCCTGGCTGAAATGAATGTTGTAATGCGCCGGCAAAGTCAGGCCGTCGACTTTGCCGAAGTCGCTGAATCTTTCCTCCAGCCTGTAGCGTGTCTCCTGCTGTCGGGCATTCTTCATTTCGCTGGTTTCCGTGATCTCCTGCGGTCCGGTGTCCTCCGATGCTTTCAGCGGCCTGGAAACATCATTGATGCCTGGCTCGTGATGACCAAGTGACGGCTTCACTGTCAGAGTGTAAACGGTCAGAACGTGGCGAAAGGTCTCAGGCTCGAAGTAAAGATGGACGTCCAGGTCCGTGCTCTTCTTGGGCCGATAGTGAACATCATGGAGGGATCGGCCGTCGACGTTTTTCAAACCCTCGTAGCTGAGCTTGGCCTTGCGTTCGTCCAGGTCAAACAGCGGCCAGGCGGTAGAAAGCACCCCACCCAGCAAGCCTTCCTTTACGATGGCGTCCTGGTTGTAAACGAAGTCGGCAAAGGACGAGCGGACGTGCCCGGCGGTACTGCTGATGACTTGGACCTTGTCACCATCGCAAATGAAGCGTTCGCCGGAATACTGCACATCCGGGAATTTCAACATGAATTGCAGTTTACGCTGCTCAGAGACTAAGACGGAGCTGCCGTCCAGCAAACCCACCCCGCCTACCAGCATTTTGAAGTGCGCGTTAGCTTCCATGACTCGTGATTTCGCAAAGGCGCGCGCCTCCGGTGTGCCAATTGACTCCAGGTGCCGCGCGACCACCTCTTCGGGTTTGAGCTCAGCCCCCAGGGCAGTGGCTGAACTGATTAACCAGGCTGCAGCAACCCCCATGGCCGCCAACCTTGCGATCCGGGAAGAGAACATGGACGGAGCTCCCTGGGCACGCACGACCCGCATGCTGGCGAAGTATATCGACCGCGATATATCTTCGCAATGAGCTGTCGCAGGTTGCGATGAAAATTTCCCGCGAGACATTGTGCGAGCGTAATGTTGAAGAGCAACGCGCCAAATACGCCTGGTGCGCGAAACCGGGGGCCATAACGCTGACCTGGTTCGCCGAACTGTCACGGGCACTTCGACTTAGTCGGCCAGCGCTTCCCCTGTGCGCGGCGCACATTAACATGTGAGGTTTGTCACATCCGGCTATGAGCCCTTTATCCGACAATCGTAGCGAAGGTACACGGCAGGCGGAGCCGCCGGGTAAGCGTTATGGGAGGGATGGCGATGTTTGAACAAGAGCTGGAAATGGAAAAACGCGAGTCCTCGATTGTGCCGTTGCTCCTGATTGTGGGATTGATCCTAAGCATCGTCGCAGTGTCCGGCTACTATTTGCTCGAGTCCCGCAAGGTGCTCAGCAACCAGGAAGCCACCAGCATCGTGGTGGACTCCCTGAAGGCGCAGGGGCCGGCGACCGTGCACTTCGTCACGGGGATGGTCAAATCGAGCGTCAACGAGAAACCGCATGATCCCCATTACCGTTTGCTGGAGAAAGCCGGCCTGATCAACCTGGGCAAGGACACCGGGGCCTACGGAACCATAACTCCGGTCATGCTCACCCAGCAGGGCCAGGCATTGTTGGCCGAGCTTGGGGTCACGAAGGTCAAAGAGAAGGACGGGACCGAATCCTACACAGTGCCGATTGCCGAGCGCCGGTTGGTGGGCGTCTCCAAGGTCACTATGCAGGGACCCAGCCGCGCCTTCGTTGATTTCACCTGGAAATGGGAACCGAATAAGCTGGGCAATCTGTTTGACGCGTCCGGATCGATGGTAAAGAGCTTCAACACCTGGGATCGCGCGACCCTGATCCAGAAGCATGGCGCCAACTTCTATCACGGTGAGCCGACGAAGGTCACCCTGGCTCTGATGAAGACGGACAAGGGTTGGCAGATCGCCACTGAGGAGTAACCCACGGTTCAGTGTTCTCGGTTCGTCGCTCGCAGGGTGAATAGCGTGACCTCGGGAGGGCAGTTCAGGCGGGCCGGTATGCGGATGGTCCCGAGGCCAACGTTAGTGTAGAGCGTGAGCGGGCCGACCCGTCGCAACCCCCGAGGATACTTCCGGGCTAACTCCGGCAAGTAGGGAGCGCCAATCAGCGGGAACCGGATTTGGCCGCCGTGGGAGTGGCCGGAGAGCTGCAAGTCCACCGGATAGCGAACCGCCTGGTCGGCAAAGTCCGGTTCGTGCGCGAGCAGGATGACCGGTTCCTCCCGCGGAATTCCCCGCAAGCTCAAGTCGAGATCAGGTTTCCCCACCAGCACATCATCCACTCCAGCCAACCATAAGCGGCCTGCGTCCGGTTCAAGCGGAAGCGAGCGGTTGCGCAGGACTGCGATCCCGTGCGCCTGAAAAGCGTCGATGATTCGCGGAGCGTCGGAATCGGCATCGTGATTGCCGAGGCTGGCAAATACCCCCAAAGGCGCGTGCAGCTGCGACAACAGGCGAGCGCACGGTTCAGCGTCGTTCGCGGCCTGCTTGGCGTTGTGCAGAAGGTCGCTGAAGACGGATATGGTCACGAAGTCCCCGGTCAGAACCACCAGGTGTGGCTGAAGACGGTTCACGATCTCGATGGCCTTGCGGATGGGAATCTCTCCGAGATCGTCGCTGTAGTGAAAATCGCTTAGCTGAGCGATGGTGAGCCCGTCGAGCGCGACGGGCAGGCGGGCGAGCGGAATCTCCAACTGCACCAGCCGCGGCCGAGTTGCCTCAAAAAAAATAGCGTCTGCAGCCACGGCCACGGCGCCGGCTGCCGCCACGGTGGCGCTGGCTTGCAGAAATTTTCTTCTCGTCAACAAACGGACAAACCTGTTCCTTTGTTTGAAAATTGCGACAGGGTCGCCGCCCTGCAAGCGTCACTCACACCTGTCTCCCAGCATGGTCGAAACAGCGGCGGAAGGAGGCGCGTTAGCGCTTTTTCACCGGGTATTCCGCAAACATCTTCTCGACACTTTTATCTATGTCTTCGAGCGCCTTGTTGGAGTTGGTATCGAGAGTGCCGGTAGCAATTCCACGCCAGGCCAGCTTCTTGGCATGGGAATCGAGCAGGTCCACGATCAGCGTCCCTCTCTGCACGTACACCGAACTGCTGGGTCCGCCACCGATGGTACTAGCCGTCCACACGCTGGAGCCGACTGCGGGCACTCCGCCGCTGCTGGCATAGCTGGGATCGTTGGAGGCGATGCTGATATCGGTATCAAGTCCTCCATAGTAGGTGACGAGCAGGTCAGGGTCTTTTTCGACCTGCTTCAGGCCACGGGTGCGGAGTTCCTCGTCCACTGCGCCAACGATCTCCAGGCTCAGTTCGGGCTTGGCAACCGCATCGTGTTTCATCCAGGCGTAGGTCTTGAATTTGGTGAAGTCGGTTTCTTTGCTGTACTGGGCCTGAATCTTGAGTTTCTTCGCTTGCAGGCCCGGCGCACAGCCAAGAACGATAGAAATTACTACCGCAATGGTGAGAGCGCGTCGCATCTGGCAGGTCACAAAGGGTCCCATACTCACAATCTGGGATATTGTACGATGCCGGGACGGTTTCGCCGCGGCGGGGAGCCTGGAGCGTCAAGAGCCTTGGGGGAAGGCCAAGTCGCGCCGCTGACCCGACCCAGGAGGAAGGAACGTGAAACCTTCTATACACGAACTGCGGCTATGGTCCGGAGGAGCTTTCTGTTGGCAAGTATGTCATTATAAGAATGTGGGGATGGTGCATCCAGTCTCACTTGGTGCGCGTCCAATAGTGCAGACGTAGGGTGTAGCGACAACCCATGGGAAGCGCAAGCCGATACCACTTGCTCACGGACTCCAATCACGAAATCGATTTTTCGCCGCCCGAGTTCCTGACTCGTCCGCTTTGGCGGTCGCTGGCAGGCAACATCCGCGACCGGATGTTCCCCGAGCCACTGCCTCCGCTGCACCTGACATCGCGTCCCGTGGACGTGGGTATGCTGCTCGGAGACGTTCTCGCTCTGCCCTGGTACCGTACAGTCTTTACCAATCTGGGCAACGTGATCGCCCCGGAGACGCTGCCGCCGTTGGAATTGGAGTCGCGCCCGGTGGATGTTGGCGAACTGGTCAGCGACCGCATGAGCCACATGTGGTGGAGCTCTCTGCTGCGCAACCTGGCGGATGCCGCCGCGCCTGAGCAACTGCCGGCACTGCAGCTTAGTTCTGCGCCGATGAACGCCAGCTTGCGCTCGGGCTCCATGCAAATTCTGCGCTGGTCTTCGCTGGCAAGCTGGCCCAAAGTGAGCGTTGCCGACAAGCCGCTGCCCGTGCCCGCGCCATCTCTGCCGCGCTTTGCTGCTTTGCCTGAAGCGTCCGGCTTGCAGTTCGGGATGGTCGCCTCATCCTCCTCCGAACTGGTTAACCCTGCGGGTGACCCGTCTCACGCCCACGGGAGCAAGTTGATGAGCAAGCTCACCCGTTCGCGCATGCGCGAAGCATTCTGGATTGGCATTGCTACCGCCGAGGTCGCGTACCTGCTGGTGTTATGGATCGGGTGGAAGTAGTCGTCTCCTGCCTTCGACTCCATTCTTGTAGCGTTGCAGGCCAGGTGTCTAAAGCCGACGGCACCTTTAAACCTTCCCGCCAGCAAAATTCCACGTAATTGACTATCATTAAAGGCACATTCACAAGAGTGGGGAAAACAGACGTGGCGGAAACCCAGACGAACGGATTGGAAGTGCTCGAAACTCGCGAGTGGCTCGATTCCCTGGATTATGTGCTGGCCAAGGGTGGTCCGGACCGGGCGGGCCGGTTGCTGCAGCAACTTTCGCTGCACGCCCGGCGCGCTGCCGGAGTCAACCTGCCGTTCACCGCGACCACGCCTTACCAGAACACCATTCCCTCGTGGCAGCAGGCCCCGTTTCCGGGGAGCCAGGAAATGGAACGCCGCATCAAGAGCCTGGTACGCTGGAACGCGCTGGCCATGGTGGTTCGTGCCAACAAAATCCAGGAAGGCATTGGCGGCCACATCTCCACGTACGCCTCGGCCGCCACCCTGTACGAAGTCGCGTTCAACCACTTCCTGCGGGCGCAGACCGAAGGGGGCGACCGCGACATCGTTTATTTTCAGGGACACGCCGCTCCCGGAATTTACGCCCGCGCTTTTCTGGAAGGGCGCATTCCAGCACAAAAGCTGGAGAACTTCCGTCGCGAACTAAAGCCGGGTGGCGGATTAACTTCGTATCCTCACCCATGGCTCATGCCCGACTTCTGGGAGTTCCCCACCGTGTCCATGGGATTGGGCCCCATCCAGGCGATCTACCACGCGCGCTTCATCAAGTACCTGGAAAACCGCGGGTTGAAGAAGTCCACCGGCGGCAAGGTTTGGGCTTTCCTCGGTGACGGCGAAATGGATGAACCGGAGTCGCTCGGCTCGATCACGCTGGCCTCCCGGGAAAAACTCGACAACCTGCTGTTCGTGGTGAATTGCAATTTACAGCGACTGGATGGCCCGGTGCGCGGCAACGGAAAGATCATCCAGGAACTAGAAGCGATTTTCCGCGGCGCCGGCTGGAACGTGATTAAAGTCATCTGGGGCAGCGACTGGGACAGCCTTATCCAGCGCGACCGCGACGGCTTGCTGGTCCGCAGGATGGGAGAGATCACCGACGGCCAGTATCAAAAATACTTTGTCGAGAGCGGCGCCTATTTCCGCCAAAACTTCTTTGGCACTGACCCGCGCCTGCTGAAGATGGTGGACCATCTCTCCGACGAACAACTGGCCCGCATGCGCCTGGGCGGACACGATCCCATCAAAGTGCACGCCGCTTACCGTGCCGCAATGGATCACACCGGCACTCCCACCATTATCCTGGCCAAGACCATCAAAGGGTACGGGCTAGGTGAAGCCGGCGAAGGCAAGAACATCACCCATCAGCAGAAGAAATTGAACGATGAAGAGCTGAGCATGTTCCGCTCGCGCTTCGGCATTCCCATCCCCGACGCCGAACTGCACGATGCTCCCTTCTACCGTCCGGCTGACGACAGCCCGGAAATCCGCTACATGCAGGAGCGCCGCAAACAACTGGGCGGCTACCTCCCCGAACGCAAAGTGCGCGCCAAACCGATTAACCCGGTTTCCGAAGCCCACTTCGAAGAGTTCTACAAAGGCACCGAGGGACGCGAAGCCTCAACCACCATGGTGTTCGTGCGCCTGCTGTCGAAGCTGCTGCGCGATCCCGAAATCGGGAAACTGATTGTGCCCGTGGTTCCCGACGAGGCTCGCACCTTCGGCATGGAAGCGCTGTTCCGGCAGGTGGGTATCTACTCGAGCGTCGGCCAGCTTTACGAGCCGGTCGATATGGACACCTTGCTCTACTACAAGGAAGCCCTGAACGGGCAGATTCTCGAGGAAGGCATCACCGAGGCGGGCTCGATGTGCTCGCTGATCGCCGCGGGGACGGCCTATTCCAACCACGGCATCAACACCATCCCCTTCTTTATTTATTACTCGATGTTTGGCTTCCAGCGGATCGGTGACTTGATCTGGGCGGCGGCGGACGAACGCACCCGCGGTTTCCTGATCGGAGGCACGGCCGGACGCACCACCCTGGCCGGCGAGGGCCTGCAGCACCAGGACGGGCACAGTCATGTGCTGGCGCTGTCGGTGCCGAACCTGCTGGCGTACGACCCGGCGTTCGCCTACGAAATCGCCGTCATCATTCAAGATGGCATCAAGCGCATGTACGTGGACCAGGAATCCATCTTCTACTACCTGACGGTCACCAACGAGCCGCTGCCCATGCCGGAGATGCCGGAGGGTCCGGCGGTGCGTGAGGGCATCCTGAAAGGTGTTTACCGCTTTAAGGCATCGGAGAACAAAGATACGCAATTGCGCGCCCAGCTGTTTGGCAGTGGCACCATCATGTTCGAAGTGCTGAAGGCGCAAAGCATCCTGGAAGAAAAGTATGGAGTTGCGGCCGA
This sequence comes from Terriglobia bacterium, assembly GCA_020073665.1. GTDB lineage: Bacteria > Acidobacteriota > Terriglobia > Terriglobales > Acidobacteriaceae > JAIQEU01. The sequence goes on along the minus strand of JAIQEU010000003.1, from coordinate 262,465 downwards.
CGTATGGAGCGTCACCAGCTACAAGGGACTCTATCGCGACGGCAACGATTGTGAGCGCTGGAACCTGCTGCATCCGGGAGAAACGCCGAGAGTACCGTTCGTGACGCAGTGCCTCAAAGACGCGCCCGGCGTGCTGGTGGCAGCCTCCGATTACATGAAGGTGCTTCCCGAGTCGATTTCCCGCTGGATGCCCCGACCGCTTACAGTCCTGGGGACTGACGGTTTCGGGCGGAGCGAAAACCGGGCGACGCTGCGCGACTTTTTCGAAGTGGACGCGAAGCACATCGTGCTGGCGACGTTGAGCGCGCTGGCCCGTGAGCAACAGGTCACTCCGGAATTGCTCCGGCAGGCGGTAAAAGATCTCGGCATCAATCCCAACAAGCCGAACCCGGCAACTAGCTAAACGGCGCTGCTGTGCTGCCAGCAACTTCGAGGACAGCGGCCAAAGGTAAGGGAGAGAAAGCTACGTGACTGAATTTAAGCTACCGGAACTCGGTGAGAACATCGACCAGGGCGATCTGGTGCGGCTCATGATTTCGCCCGGCGTCAGTATTACCGAGGGCCAACCGGTGATGGAACTGGAGACCGACAAGGCGGTCGTCGAGGTGCCGTCTTCCGTGAGTGGCACGGTGAAAGACGTTCGAGTCAAGGAAGGCGAGAAAGTCAAAGTTGGCCAGGTGATCTTCACTGTCGAGAACGGATCGGGCGGTGTGGCGCGAGCGCCCTCGCCTGCGAAAGCATCATCGGTTGCGGCGCCGGCCTCGCCAGCACCATCCGCAGCGCAGGCTGCACGCGCGGTGCCGGTCGCTTCGCCTGCTCCCGCAGCTGCAGCCGGACCGACCGAGTTCAAACTGCCAGAACTAGGCGAGAACATCGACCAGGGCGACCTGGTGCGACTCATGATATCGCCAGGCCAGAGCGTTTCCGAGGGCCAGCCGGTGATGGAACTGGAAACCGACAAAGCAGTCGTCGAGGTGCCATCGTCGGTCACTGGAGTGGTGAAAGATATTCGCGTGAAGGAAGGCGACAAGGTCAAGGTCGGCGAGGTGATCTTCACCTTGCAAGGTGGGGTTGCGGTCGCGCCGCAGAAGGTCAAGCCCGCACCCGTCGAGCACCTTTCGGGACAGCAAGCTGCGCGGCTGGCCTTCCAGGCTGCGATTCAAGCCGAGGGCAAGACGGAAGAACAGGCGCTCCCCCCCGATCAGCCTCAACCTTTGCCAGCTAGTTTCACCATGCCCGCGCAGCTGGGCAAGGTCGCGGGCACCGAGCATCGGGACCCGGTCCCAGCGGCACCCCACGTGCGTCGCCTGGCACGCGAATTGGGTGTCGATATCCATGAGGTAACGGGCACCGGCCCAGGCGGGCGCATCAGCGAAGACGACGTGAAGGCGTACTCCAAGGCGCTACTGGTCTCGGCGGCCACCGCCGCCCAAGCGCCGCGAGCGGGCCACTTCGTTGAACCGGAACTGCCCGACTTTGCGAAGTTTGGGACCATCCAGCGCGTCTCCATTCGCGGCGTGCGACGTAAAACCGCGCAGCACTTGGCAGAAGCCTGGAACACGATTCCGCACGTCACCCAGCACGATAAAGCCGACATCACCGAACTGGAACAGTTGCGCGCTCGCTTCGCGCCCAAGGCCGAAGAGGCAGGCGGCAAGATGACGGTCACCGCCATCGCGCTGAAAGTTTGCGCCTCCGCTCTGAAGGTTTTTCCCCAGTTCAACGCCAGCATCGACATGGGGAAAGAGGAGATCATCTACAAGCAGTACATCAACATTGGTGTCGCCGTGGACACCGATCGTGGACTGCTGGTACCCGTCATCCGCGATGTGGACAAGAAGAACATCGTGGAGCTAGCCGCCGAGCTGACCCAACTCTCTAAAAAAGCTCGCGACAAAAAGCTCACGCCGGCGGAGATGGAAGGCGGCACTTTCACCATTACCAACCTCGGTGGCATCGGCGGCACTGGATTCTCGCCGATCGTGAACCATCCTGAGGTCGCCATTCTGGGGCTGTCACGCTCCAGCATGGAACCGGTATGGCTCAACGGTAAGTTTGAGCCCAGGCTGGTTCTGCCGGTATCGCTGTCCTACGATCACCGCCTGATCGATGGCGCGGATGCGGCACGCTTCCTGCGCTGGATCGCGGAAGCCTTCGAACAACCATTCTTGCTCTCGGTGCAGGGATAGAAAACATCCGCATGGCCGACACTTCGAACTTGCACATTGCAGTCGTGGGCGCCGGGCCGGGCGGATATGCCGCCGTGTTCCTGGCTGCTGACCTGGGCATGAAGGTCACACTCATCGATCCGGAGGTCAATCCCGGAGGAGTGTGCCTGTACCGCGGATGCATTCCCTCCAAGGCCCTGCTGCACGTGGCCAAGCTGATTGATGAATCGCGTCACGCCAAGAACTGGGGGATCGAGTTTGGTGAACCCAAAATCGACCTGGCCCGCCTGCGCGGGTTTAAAGAGAACGTGGTTAAGAAGCTGACGGGCGGAACCGGTCAGCTGCGCTGGGTTTGAGAGTTCCAGCACCCTGCGAGTGTCGAAGGCGAATGGCAGCGAAGACAGCCTTAGTTTCGACCGAATTGTCATCGCCACCGGTTCGTGCCCCGCGGCAATCCCAAGTCTCAGGCTTGATAGCCCGCGAGTGATGGATTCCACCAGCGCATTGGACTTGAACGACGTCCCCGGGTCGTTGCTGGTGATTGGTGGCGGCTACATCGGCCTGGAACTGGGCTCAGTGTACGCTGCGCTCGGCTCCAGAGTGTCAGTGGTCGAAATGTTGCCGGGACTGCTTCCCGGGGCGGACCGCGACCTGGTTCTGCCGTTGCACAAGCGGCTGGAGAAGATGTTCGAGTCCATCCAGCTCAACACCACAGTCTCGGAGATGAAAGAAGAGTCCGGCGGAATTCGGGTGCGCTTCAGCCCGATGGCGACGGCCGGCGAGGCGCAAGCCGTGCCGCAACCAAGCGAACAGGTCTTCGACAAAGTTCTGGTCTCCGTGGGGCGCAAGCCAAATTCCGAAATCCCCGGCTTGGAGAACACGCAGGTGAAGGTCGGGTCGCGCGGTTTTATCCAAGTCAACAAGCAGCTGCAGACCGACGACCCTGCCATTTATGCGATCGGCGACGTGGTAGGCGAACCCATGCTGGCCCACAAGGCGTCGCATGAGGGCCGGACTGCGGTCGAGGCCATCGCCGGACACAAAGTCGCGTTCGAGCCCAATGCCATACCGGCGGTGGTGTTTACCGATCCGGAAATCGCCTGGTGCGGCCTGACTGAAACGCAAGCGCAGAAGGACGGGCGAGAGATCAAGATCGCGCGGTTCCCATGGGGTGCTTCCGGCCGCGCGATCACTCTCGACCGTCCCGAGGGCATGACCAAGCTGATCCTTGATCCGGCCAGCGAGCGCGTGCTTGGCGTTGGTATCGTGGGCGCCGGCTGCGGAGAACTGATCGCCGAAGCTGTGCTGGCGATAGAAATGGGAGCCCTGGCCAAGGATGTGGCGCTCACCATCCACCCGCACCCCACTTTGTCGGAGACGGTGATGGAGTCGGCCGAAGTCTTCTTCGGCACGAGCACCCACGTGTATCGGCCGAAGCGCTGAAGGTTTTCAATTGTTCGATCTGGAGGCACTTGTGCGCTGGATCTATCTGTTCTTATTGTTCACTGTTTGCGCAGTCTTCACCACACCTGCTCAATCTCAGGAGACAGCCATGCCGAACACCCAAGCTGCGGCTCTCCAGCCCGCGGGGATGAAGGATTCCATCACCAAGCTGGAAGGCGGACTGGTCGCCAAGTATGGCGAGCCACAGCGAACCCGCTTGCACCGCGGCTTGCTCCAGGTAAGCGAATTCTGGCGGGCCGGAGATGGCGACGAATCCGCCTTTCAGGACTTTGTACGCGCCAATTTTGCCGGGGACCAGGCAACGCTCGACACCACGTTCAACCGCTACGAGCAATTGCTGGAGCAACTAGACGGGCACATGCACGAAATCAATCGCGAGTTCCGCCAGCAGACCGACCTGGATCTCGGGCCCATACTTCCCTTCGACGAAATTTTCGGCGGATACGATCCTTCGGCACACGTGATCGATGACTTCTTCCAGAACAAGCTGGCATTCGTCGTGCTGCTGAATTTCCCACTTACCACTCTCGATGAGCGCTTGAAAGACGGCGCAACCTGGAGCCGCCGCCAGTGGGCCGAAGTCCGCCTGGCGGAACGTTTCTCCAAACGAATTCCAGCGGAGGTCAACCTGGCGATCTCCCAGGCGGGAGCCGAGAGCGAGCAATACATCTCCGACTACAACATCTGGATGTACCACCTGGTCGACGCGCAGGGCCGGAGACTGTTCCCGCCAAAGATGCGCTTGCTCAGCCACTGGAACCTGCGCGATGAAATCAAGTCTGACTATGCCGATGCGCAGGACGGCCTGGCCAAACAACGCGCCATCCAGCAGGTGATGGAGCGCATTGTCACCCAGACTATCCCTCAGGTAGTAGTCAACAATCCCGCGGTGGACTGGAACCCCTACACCAACGAAGTGAAACCTGCCGCGGCCAAAGACTCAGACGTGACGGTTGCCACGAACCTGAGCAACGCGCCTGAGCCCGACACCCGCTACGCCAAGCTCCTGGGAGATTTTCTTGCATCGAAGAAGGCTGACCCCTACTCGCCCACTGCTCCGACACTGATTGCTCGCCGCTTTGACGAGGATCGCGAGATCCCGGAAGCGCGCGTCACCGCCATGTTGGAGCGAGTGCTGACTTCCCCGCTGGTGCCTCAGGTCGCTAAGCTGATCCAGACACGCCTGGGCCGCCCGCTCGAACCGTTTGACGTCTGGTACAACGGCTTTCGCCCGGGCAGCAAGTACACCGAAGCGCAACTGGATGAGATGGTGGCCAAGCGCTATCCCACGCCCGAGGCTTACCAGAAAGACATTCCGAATCTGCTGGTGAAGCTCGGCTTCTCGCCGGAACGAGCGCAGTACGTCGCTAACCATATTGTGGTCGATCCGGCGCGCGGCTCGGGTCACGCTATGGGCGCGGAGATGCGCGCCGAGAAGGCGCATCTGCGCACGCGCGTGGAAAAAAGCGGCATGAACTACAAGGGCTTCAACATCGCGGTGCACGAGATGGGACACAACGTGGAGCAGACGTTCTCGCTCAACGAAGTCGACCACACCCTGCTCAAAGGCGTGCCCAACACCGCATTCACCGAGGCCCTGGCGTTCGTGTTCCAGGGGCATGATCTCGAATTGCTGGGATTGCCGGCCCCCGATGCCAAGAGCCAGGCCGAAAAAACGCTGAACGATTTCTGGGGCACGTATGAAATTGCCGGGGTCGCGCTGGTTGACATGGCGGTCTGGCACTGGATGTACGACCATCCCCAGGCGACGCCCCAGCAACTGAATCAGGCCACCGTCCAAATCGCGAAGGACATCTGGAACCGCTACTATGCCCCGGTCTTCAACAGGAAAGACGTGGTCCTACTGGGCGTCTATTCCCACATGATTGATTCGTTCCTGTATTTGCCTGATTACCCCATCGGCCACCTGATCGCGCACCAGATTGAGGAGCAGATGAAGAAGGCGGGAAACCTGGGCGCGGAATTCGAGCGCATGACGAAGATGGGCAGCGTTACGCCCGATCTGTGGATGGAGAATGCCACCGGCAAGCCAGTCGGGCCGGATGCTTTGCTCGAAGCGACCCAGCGCGCCTTAGCTGATGCCCGGGCCAGGCAGTGAGCCGGTAAGCGGCCACCGTTTTGTCCACCACTGCAACGCCAAGTGTGACGGCCAGTAAACCGCGAGCGGAACGACCACCAGATATGCCGCCAGGTAAACCAGCCCTGGAACCACGTGCTGCTCACGGAAAAACGGTCCCCGCGCCCAATTCACATCGTATTCCGGGCGCCAGAAATAGTTGATAGGCACGACCACCCAGGAGGTGAGCGTCTGGTATTTCCATCCCCGATCATCGTAGCCCAGGCGCCGGATCGCCCACAGCAGCAAAGGGGGCATGGCCACGTGGAACAAGCTCAGAAGGCGGACGAATAAGGGCAAGCTGGCGTCGAACATGTATTCCGTGCCGCCGATGAGGTGCTTGCCGCTAACTACTGCCCCGGCGAGGTCAATCGTATAGAGGGTCTGGAAGAGCAGCAGGCCGGTCGCTTGCCAGGAGAAAATCAGCGAACTCTCCAGCCACAGTCCGGCCACCAGCAAGAGGTTCCCCAGATCGCAAAAAAACAGGAAATTCTGCGCACCGTACTGCTTCCAGTAAACGGGCGCCCAGGCGAGCACCCACACCGTCCACCCGATTTTGAGCCAGGCCGGCACCCGCATGGCCGCCATTGTACCTGCGCCGAACCCAAGGCACTGTAGGTCCATGACCGGCCTGGATTTCCGGGTAGATCCTTGCTTACTACCGTAACTTGAATCAGGGTGATTCCGCGGCCTAGCATGCGGCATGCCCACACGTGCATTCCTTCTTTGTACCGACGAGAAGGCATTCGACGCGGTCACCCAGGTCATGGGTGAGCTGGAGGTCTGCTTTGAGCACTTCCACGAAGCTTCTTTGGCGGTAAAGCGCCTGTCCAGCCAGCACTACGACGCGGTCCTGGTCGACTGCGACAACGAAAAGAGCGCCACCCAGGTATTCAATACGGTCAGGAGTTCGAGCGCCAACCAGGGCGCCATCACCATTGCCATTGTGGACGGCAAGGGCGGAGTACCCAATGCGTTTCGTCTGGGCGCCAGCCTGGTTCTGACCAAGCCGGTCTCGCTCGAGCAGGCCCGAGGCACCATTCGCAACGCCATCGCGATGCGGCGTAAGACAGCGCCGGAGAGCAAGACCTTGGCGGCTGCGGCAGCGCAAGGAAGCACGTCTGCAAGCACGCTTTCATCGACCACCGGCAGCGTCCAAAAGATGGGCGAGGATCCTTCCGCCCCTGCGCGTCCAGCGATTCCGCCTTCCGCGCCGAAACCGGCCGCCGCGCAACCGCATGCCACAGCCGCACCACAGGCAAGCGCCGCTGCTGCCCCAGGAACTCATGCGGGCGAGACTTCGCCAAGCCCAGTTCCGGCAACGCCGAAGCGCACCCTGTTTTCGACTGCGCAAACCAACATCAATCAGCTCACCGAGCAGTTCACCGCGCCCAAGGCAACGCGTTTGAAAGCACGCGCCTTCGAAAGCGACGGCGCTGCGGTAAGCCACGCTGCGCCTACGTTTGGCATGATCGAGAAACGGGAACCGCGCAAAGCGCGTTCGGGCCTGCTGGCCGTGGTCGGGTTGCTTCTGATCGCTGGCGGTTTCTATGCGGCATGGACCATGGAGCCAGGATTCCGGGCTGCGGTTCTTTCGCAGTACAACAACCTGCAATCGCGACTCACGGGAAGGGCGCCAGCATCGCAGCCAGTTGCTACTCCGGCTCCAGTGCAGCCGCGAGCGGCAGTGAAACCGGCGGCGATACCGGCCAGTGCTCCGGCCCCTAACCCGAATGCCTCGGCCAGCACCCCGGCAGCCAGTCCGGTGCCCGACGGCTTTGCTCCAGCTGCTGCCGCGCCGGCCCAAGGTTTCTCCGGAGACGCAGCGGCAAACAAATCAGCCTCGGCCACAACTTCACCGGTAAACCCGGTGGCCACCGACAAGCCCGATAGCGACAGCGAACCGGTGGACGTCGCGGAAGAAACCGCTGACGAGCACGTCACCCACCGCGTGCGTCCCACCTATCCCGAGGCTGCGCGCCGCAAAGGCTTGAAGGGCGAAGTCGTGGTGCTGACCATGGTCAACCGCGACGGAACCGTTGACTCGGCAAAAGTTTTGAGCGGCAATCCTGCGTTCGCGTCCGCGGCCGTGGGAGCCGTCAGGCAGTGGCGCTACGAAACTTACTATCAGAACGGGCAGCCCACCGCCTTCCAAACGAAAGTCTCACTGAAGTTTGTCCCTCCGGCACGCCGATAGCGATTGCGCTGGCAGCCAGGGCGCAACTGGCCGGAAAACCCGTCGGAAATTCCGCTGTTTCCGAGTTTGCCAATTACCTACGTAACTTGCTGGGGCTAACGAGTGTACCTACGATGAGCTCGTATGAGTTACCAAGCGTTACTGTTCTGCCCCGACGACAAGACAGCTCGTGTAGTGACGCAAGTATTGACCGAGCTGGACTTTACGGTTGAACCTTGCAATGAGCCGTTTGCCGCGGTCAAGAAGCTGATGGCACAACATTTCGATGCCATCGTGGTGGACTGTGACAACGAGCAGAACGCAGCCCTGCTGTTCAAGAGCGCGCGTAATTCAGGGACCAATCAGAGTTCGCTTTCCGTAGCCGTCGTCGAGGGGCAGGCGGGAGTCGCAAAAGCATTCCGCATCGGCGCCAACCTGGTTCTAACCAAGCCCATCAATGTGGAACAGTCGAAGGGCACGCTGCGCGTGGCTCGCGGACTGCTGCGCAAGGCGGATTCCGCCAAACCAGCCGGCAGCACCGCGGTTTCGCAGGATCATCCGACACATACAGCCACTACGCCCAGTCCGGCACGTCCGTTTGCGCCGTTGACGCCAGCGCTGAAAGGTACTCCGTCATTCTCCTCGCCCAAGGCGCCGCCGGCGACCGAAGTTCCAGTGGCCACGAAATCAGGATTTGAAGTGGAAAGTGATCCGAGTCCAGCGCCTGATTCAACCGAGGCGGCGCTGCTCGAATCCATGCCCGATCCCGTATCTCCGGTTGGCCAGCCCCACCGGGCGCCGGCGGGCAGTTCGAAAGAATATCCGTGGCAACCGGTATCCAAACCGCTTTCCGAACCCATGGCATCGGCGCTGCGGCGAGCTGAGGAAGCCGCCCATAAGCCGACCGTCTCCAGCCAGACCGACGCTGCCGAAGAGGGCAACTCATCGAGCGCCCATGAGGGATCCAGCTCAAGTGCGGCGACTGCAACCGCTCCAGCCAAGGAAAAAGAGGCAGTACGGCCTACCGTGAAACCGTTTCCGGCGGTGCCGGTCGCTGTGACCCCGACTGCTGCACCGGTCGAAGCAGTTGGGATCGAAAGCCCATCGGAACCAGCGACGAAGAAAGTGGTCACCATTCCCGCGGCTCCACCCGTAATTGAGCCGCCGACATTCTCGGCGTACTCGGTGAAAGACCACGAAGAAGTCCCGGAAGAAGGTGGCGGCAAGAACAAGCTGTTCCTGGTGGTGGCGGCCGTTCTGATCATTTCAGCCGGCTATTTCGGATGGACCAAGATGCACTCGACGGGTACGCCATCGAGCGCGATGAAGCAGGTGGCTCCGGCCACGCAACAGGCCCCGGCACTCGCAGGGCAGCAGCCTGGCACATCAAGCCAGGAACCGGCAGGCTCGGCCCAGGGATCACCTTCAGAAGTCGTTGAGGCCCCGACGCAACCGCAGCATGGCGCGTCCTCAGCCAGCACCAAGCCGTCTCCAGCAACCAAAATTGCACCTGCTGCCGGGGCTACGTCCGCAGCCAAGGAACCGGAAGTCATCGTGAGGCAAGCAGCGCAGGAGCCCCTGGTTGTAAAGAATGAAGTCTCCGCCCAGCGGACGACGCAGCCCGCCGCCGCAGAAACACCCCAGCCCGCTGCTCCGGAAGCTCTGGGGATTGGCTCGAACTCGGACGAGAAGACCATCTCTGGCCTCGTCAGTAGCGCGCCGGTGAGCGTACCCAAAGCGATTGCTCCACAAACCGTGCGGGTTTCCCAAGGCGTTTCGCAGGGTTTGTTGTCCAAGAGGGTGCAACCCGCTTACCCAGAGCAGGCCATGCAGATGCGCGTACAGGGAGCGGTGCAGTTGCAAGCGACTATCGGCAAAGATGGAAGCGTAACCAACCTCAAAGCCGTCAGTGGCGACGGTATTCTGGCCCGCGCCGCCATGGATGCGGTCCGCCAATGGAAGTACAAGCCCTATTACCTGAATGGGGAACCCATCGAAATTCAGACGCAGATCACGGTCAACTTCAAGCTGCCGTAGTTCATCAGCCAACCTGTTCACGCGGCGCGGAGACATTTTAATCTCCGCGCCGTTTTGCTTTAGAACGCTTCTCCGCCGCCAATTCGGCTCTTCCCGACCGCGATATAATCATGAGATGCCCACTCGCAGAAATGCTGTTCTGTGAGGGGTGGGGGCATTATTTCTGCCAGACGGCCAGGCGAGAGCCTGCCTTGAGCGAAGCCGAAGGGCAGCCGTGCCTACGTGGACATATGAGGGCCAGGAGCTAAAGGCTAAGAGCTGTTTTATGGACTTCAAGCTAGTCAGCACCTACAAGCCGCAGGGTGACCAGGCCCAGGCGATCCAGTCCCTGGCCAAGGGTATCTTCGACCGCGAGCAGCACCAGGTCCTGCTGGGCGTGACCGGCTCGGGCAAGACCTATACCATGGCCAAAGTCATTGAGCTGGCCAACCGGCCGACGATTGTGATGGCCCACAACAAGACCCTGGCCGCACAGCTTTACCACGAGTTCAAGAGCTTTTTCCCGCACAACGCGGTGGAATACTTTGTCTCCTATTATGACTATTACCAACCCGAAGCCTACGTGCCTGCGGCCGATCTCTACATCGAGAAAGAGTCCACGATCAATGATGAACTGGACAAGCTGCGGCTTTCGGCCACGCGCTCGCTGTTTGAGCGGCGCGACGTCCTGATCGTGTCTTCGGTGAGCTGCATTTACGGCTTGGGATCGCCGGAAGCCTACTACGGCATGCTGCTTTTCCTGGAAAAAGGCCAGAAGATCAAGCGTGAGGACATTACCCGCAAGCTGGTGGATATTCTCTACGAGCGTACCGATGGCGACTTCCGCCGCGGCACGTTTCGGGTACGTGGCGACGTGATCGAGATCTTCCCCACCTATGACGACATGGCCTACCGCGTGGAACTCTGGGGCGACGAGATCGAATCACTCTCGCAGATCGATCCCCTGTTCGGCACGGTAAAGCAGAAATACGTGCGCCTGCCTATCTATCCCAAGACCCACTACGTGATGAAGCCTGAGACTCGCGACCACGCGGTGCACTCCATCAAGGAAGAACTCGCCTGGTGGGAAGTGGAACTGGAAAAGCAGGGCCGCCTGGTCGAATCACAACGCATTCACCAGCGCACCATGTTCGACCTGGAGATGATCAAGTCCATGGGCTACTGCCATGGCATCGAAAATTATTCGCGGCATTTCACCGGCCGCCTGCCGGGGGAGCCTCCGCCGACCCTGCTGGATTATTTTCCGCGAGACTTCCTGATGTTCATCGATGAGTCGCACCAGACCGTTCCGCAGTTGCACGGCATGTATCACGGCGACCGCTCGCGCAAGGAAACCCTGGTGGAGTATGGCTTTCGCATGCCCTCGGCGCTCGACAACCGGCCGCTAACGTTTGAGGAGTTCGAACATCGCATGAACCAGATGGTCTACGTTTCCGCCACGCCCGGGCCGTACGAACTGACCAAGTCGGCGGGCGTGGTGGTGGAACAGATCATCCGGCCCACCGGCCTGGTGGATCCCCCGGTCGAAATCCGCCCGGTCAAAGGCCAGATTGATGACCTGCTGCACGAAATTCGCAATCGGGTGGCGCGGGGCGAACGCGTGCTCGTAACTACGCTCACCAAGCGCATGGCCGAGGATCTGGCCGAGTACTACAGCGAGGTGGGGGTGAAGTGCCGCTACATGCATTCGGAGATTGAAACCCTGGAGCGGGTGAAGATTCTGCGCGATCTGCGCAAGGGCGAGTTTGATGTGCTCATCGGCATCAACCTGCTGCGCGAAGGACTCGACCTGCCGGAGGTTTCGCTGGTAGCCATCCTGGATGCAGACAAAGAAGGATTCTTGCGGTCGAGCGGGTCACTAATCCAGACCATTGGCCGCTGCGCCCGCAACCTGAATGGCCGAGCGGTGCTGTACGCCGACCGCATGACCGATTCCATGAATAAAGCCATCGGCGAGACGGACCGCCGACGGGCCATCCAGCAGGCCTACAACGATGCCAATGGAATCACTCCGGAGTCCATCGTGCGCCCGTTGGAAATGTCACTGGCTCGCATTGTCGAGGCCGACTATACCGATCTGACCGGCGGAGAAGTCGAAGGCACACCAGAGTTCAAGTCGCAGGAGGAGTTGGACACCTACATCGGCAAGCTGGAGAGCGACATGCGCGAGGCCGCCAAACGATTCGAGTTCGAGAAGGCCGCGAAGCTGCGAGACACGATCAAGGAGTTGAGGACGAAAGAGTTCTTGTTCGCGTGAAGCGCGGCGGATCGAAAGGAGGAATTCTCCGCATGACTAGAATGCGACTTTTCTCCATTGTCGTGGTGGCGATCTTTCTTGCGGGGCCAATCGCTCGAATCGCCGGTCAGGACCGCAGCAAAACCGCAGGTAGCCTTGCAAATTCGGTCAGCAGCCCGGAACTGGATCGCCTGAATTTCTACGTCGGCGACTGGAGCTACTCCGAGGTTTACGAGAAATCCGCGCTTTTCCCGAATGGCGGACGGAACACCGGAACCTGGACCGGCCAGATCGGGCCGCAAGGGCGTTCCATAGTCAACGCTTTCGTGTCTCATGGGACCGGGGATAACTACGAAGGGATTGAAATCATGACGTGGGATCCGAAAGAAAAGGTATACAGGGACCACTCGCTTTGGTATGACTCGCCCGATCAGTGGACGTATGTTGGACGTTTCGAGGGCGATACGCTGGCCTATCACGCTGAGTTCGAATTAGACGGAAAACACGTCAAGTTCCGGAGCGAGACGCGCCCGACTCGGGGCGGTGGGTTCACGCTGGATGAGTTCGCCAGCGTAGATGGCGGGCCCGAGCAGAAGATACTGAGGGGCACTGCCGTGCCCCGCTGAGAAACTCGTCGAGATTAGCTTTCAGCGGCCCTGCCCGGCCGCCGCGGCCATGGGCTTCTGGTACAGCGTGTAACTTCCAGTTTTGTGAGGGCGGAAAGCCACGTCTACCGCAGGCAACTTCTCGTTCTGACCCAGGAACAGATATCCGCCCGGCTCCAGGTACAGGTGCAGGCGCTGCGTCAGCGCAACTCTCTGGGACATGGAGAAATGGGGTAGCACGTCCATGCAGAAAATGCAGTCGAAGCGGCCTAGGTAATCAGGCTTGGCCAGATTCATGGGTGTAAACGTGACCAGGTTTCGCACCCGAGGCTTCACCAAAAGGTGCTGGCCAACTCGCACAAAGTAGGTCTGGACGCGCTGGCGGGAAACTTGTTGCAACCCGCTTTCTGGATAAAGGCCGCGTTGGGCAACTTCGAGCGCCGGACGGCGAATGTCGCTGCCGATGATGCGGACGTTCCAGCCGCCGCCATTGCAGTTCAAGGCATCGCACACCGACATGGCAATCGAATAAGCCTCCTCGCCACTCGAGCAACCAGCACTCCAGACGCGCAGGCTGTGGGGGTTCTCGGCCAGCTTGCGAGTCTGGAGGTCAGGCAGAACCAGGGTGGCCAGCGCTTCGAACGCCTGGGGATAGCGGAAAAAACCGGTTTGGGGATCGAGCAGCGGTTCCAGCAGACGTTCACACTCCGCGTCCGACGAACGCAACAGGCTAAGCATGTCCTGGACACTGCCCTGGTGCTTGCTCAGCAGATACTTCCGCAGGACGTCGCTGAGTATTTCCGCGGGAGTATCCAGCAAGACCCCGGCTTGCCGCTCCAGGATAAGGCGGAGTTCGGACAGTTCGTGCTCCAGGACGCTGGTGGAGAGCGTATTCATTGGCAAAACCGCACCGCCCAGCGGCCGCTCACCATCCAAGCACTTCGAATGGTTCGCGTCCACTGACCGACAACTCCTCTACTTGCACACGTTGGCTCGTCCAGGGGAGGGCTCAAATTCTTCGCAGCCGCTAGAAGCTGGCTGCCGCGGCTTGAGACTTGGTGGTGCCTGCCGCGTCCGGATGTTTTTCCAGCACACTCAGCTCTTTGTCGATCGACGAAAAGCGCTGTAGGATTTCGTGCATCCGCACTGCCATGTTGCGTACGGTTTCAAGCTGCGCCCGTGATCCCAAGGCCAGCGGCTCGAGCAGCAACAGCTCGGCGTTGCCCAGGATGGAGGTCAGGGCGTTGTTCAGGGTGTGCCGCATCTCCAGGATGTAGCGACCCAGGGCCGCCTGGCGCTCCAGCAGCGCATTGGCCTGCTCCAGGGCCCGGGCACGGGCCATCGCCTCGCAGCGCCGCAATGCTTCCGAGACCAACAGCACCAGGACATCCAGCCAGCCTTCGCGCTGCACCAGAACCATGATTCGCGGCAGGGTCTCCCGCATCGCCTGCGCCTGCCGGATATCCTCGCCGGCGAACACTACCGGGCAGTTCGTGGCTTCGAGAGCCTGGAGAACTGCGGGCAGCAAGGGGGGCTGCACCGCGCCCACGATGGCCACATCGAAGTCTTCCGCATGAAGGTCCCGGCAGAGGTCTCCCCCCATCAGGGTGAAAGCCGGCGGGTGGCGCTCACTCTGCCAGCGGCCTGCAATGGCGCGCGCGAACTCGGCGTCGTCGGAGACGAGCAATACAGTCGGCTGGTCCAAGTTCTTCCCCCTTCTTTGCGGACGCTCCGCAATGCTTAAACGGTGCCCTCGTCATCCGTCGCGGGATGACCGGAGCTAACCTCAAACTCAGGTACATCGGCGGCGCTGGCAGCAAACTGCGCTACCGCTGCCGCGGCTTTTGCCTTGGAGGGCCCGGGTGCGGCCTTCGCCTTACCGCTGGCGCTCTTGGCGGTGCGAGCCAGGGCCGCGTCGATCACGGTGCGCAAGTCCACCAGCATGCGGAGAGGTTGACCGGAGGAATATTCGGCATGAAACATCACCTTCCACGACTGGCAGATCATGCGCAACCGCACCGTGGGTTCCTCGGCGGAAAACTGTGCCCGGCGGCAATCCAGGGTATGCACGTCGCGCAACTCCAGTTCCCGCAGGCCATCCAGGATGGCATTCAGGTCCTGATGCATCAGGCGGAAGAACACCCGCCGCATCAGGAAGCTGAAGCGGGTGAAAGCCACCATGGCGGCTGGTTGGAAGTAATTCTCGCCGGCGCTCGCCTTGAGCTTTCGGCCCTTCTCCAGAATGCCGGCGCTGAACAACTCGTTCAGATGGCGGCAACCATTCGCGGCTTGCACGAACTCGTCCAGCGGCTTCAGCCATTCCGGAGTGCTCGCGTCCAACGAGCCCAGCACCGGTTCCAGCACCTGGGCCACGTACTCCACGTCGACGTCGGCATCCTCCAGGCGTGAAGGTGCACAGTGGGAGAAGAACTGCACCAGCAGGAAATCAATCTTGTCGCGGTCCGAGCTGGAACGGTTCGGCTTGTGCAGATGATGAACCAGCAATGCCTTCAACCCTTCATCGCTGGTCAGGCTGGTGGTCTGCAGAAACTGACGCAACTGGTGCACCTGGATGCGCTCGTCCATGTCGAGGAACCACTGGCGGGCCAGTTCAATCGATTCCTGCGGCGGAGCTTCGACGTTGGCTTCCAAGTCAGCGCAAGGCGGCAAATCAATGACAAACTCTCGAGCCAGCGCGGCATACAGCGGATACAGCAGCCGCGCCGCGCTCCATTCCTCGGCCAGTTCATGCAATTGTGGAGTGTCGGTCATGGTTTCACGATCCAGTTGGAGACTTCTTGGGTAAAGCGGGCGGCCACTGCGGTACGCCCGCGGTTGTACTGCAGGGCCACGACGCAGGCTTCTGCGTTCAGGGTCCCATCGGAATTCTGTACTCGCACCACGTCGGCGAATTCCAGCGGCAAGCTGGAGGCAAACAGTACTTCGCGGGCGGTGCCGAACTCGATGACCGTGCTTTCGCTCAGTCCACTGTTCGTGCTCCCCACCCGGATCAAGCTGACCGGAATGCGGACCGGAGTCGCATCGGGGAAATATCTGGCCAACCTGGCGATAGAGCTGTCGCCGGCAGCGCGGGCGCGGGCGGTGGCCTCTTGGGACACGGGATACCTCAGTTTCAGGCTCAACGCGGCCCGGGTCCCCTGGCCTGCCGGTTAGCATGACCGTGGCACCCAGACCGCGTCGCCCTACTGAAGCTGCACGATCGCAGCCAAAGTCGCGGCAAGACGGTTAACCTGTAATATGTTGATTTTAAACGGTATTAAGTGAAACTACCCGGGTCGCGAATCAGGCTTGATTCGCACCTGTGTCTCATTTTGAAACACGGGTCTCAAGGGGCGGCGGGAAGGTGTCATTCCAGCCGGTACGGGAACTGCGGCCAAGTCTTACTGCAACGCCTGGCTTCCCGGCGCCGCCAGGTGGGCGCCGCCGATATTGTAGCGCTTGAGCTTGCGGTACAGGGTGGCACGGCTGATGCCCAGCATCTTGCCGGCCAGCGCCTTGTCGCCGTTGACCTGTTCAAAAACTCGTTGGATGGTTACCCGCTCGATGTCTTCCAGATCGGTGGAAGAAAGCGTTGTGGCTAACGGACTGGGACCCGCCTCCAGTCCTTGCAAGGCCGACGCGATCGCCGGCGGAAGATCGTTCACATCGATGACCCGGCGGTCTCCCAAGGCCACGGCCCGCTCGATGCAGTTTTCCAACTCTCGCACGTTTCCCGGCCAGTCATACTGCAGCAGGTATTTCATGGCTGCACTGGTGATCTGGATGGAATCGTCCTTGGCATAGCGATCCAGGAACCAGTGCGCCAGCATGGGGACGTCGGAACGGCGCTCCCGCAGGGCGGGAAGGTGCACGGTGACCACATTCAACCGGAAAAACAGGTCCTTGCGAAAGGTGCCGTTACGGTATTCGGCTTCGAGATCGCGGTTGGAAGCGGCAATCACCCGCACATCGACCTTGGTTTTCTGATTGCTGCCCACGGGCCGCACTTCCTTTTCCTGCAGGACACGCAGCAGCTTGGCCTGCAGTTCCAGCGGCAGTTCGCCGATCTCATCCAGGAAAATCGTGCCCCCGTTCGCGGACTGGAACAGTCCGGTCTTGGACTTCACTGCGCCGGTGAAGGCGCCTTTTTCGTAGCCGAACAACTCGCTTTCGATGAGGGTCGGGACCAGCGAACCGCAATCCACGGCTACGAAAGGACGGTTGGCGAAGGTACCGCGGAAGTGTATGGCACGCGCCACCAGCTCTTTGCCGGTCCCGCTCTCGCCGGTAATCAGCACTGGAGTACGGGTATCTTTCAAGCGCGAAATCATGCGCAACACGTCTTGAATCTTGGCCGACGCGCCCACAATGCCATGGAGTTCGGTTTCTGTATCCATGCGTTCGCGCAAGAACTGGTTCTCTTCCACCAGCCGGATTTTTTCCGCCATGCGTCGCAGGAACAAGCGCAACTCTTCCAGCGGCGAAAAAGGTTTGCTGATGTAGTCGTAGGCGCCCAGTTTCATGGCCTGTACCGCAGTTTCGACCGAGCCATGGCCGGTCATTACTGCAACCTCGGTGCGGGGAAAAGCTTTCTTCACTTTCTCAAGAAATTCCAGGCCCGACATGGCCGGCATCACCATGTCGGTAAGGATCAGTTGTGCGGGCTGTTCTTCCAGCAGGGCCAGGGCGGACTCGCCACTATCGGCCTCCAGGCAGGCAAAGCCGAGCGCCTCCCCCACGGTCATGCAGAGCTTGCGGATGCTCTCCTCATCATCAACGATCAGCAGACGGATGCGTAGGTCTTCGCTCACGGGGCCTTCCCCATAGTTTTCTCGACGACGTCAATGAACTGCTGGACCCGAAACGGCTTCTCCACGCAGGGAGCGCCGGTGCGGCGCAGGGTAGCCACGGTTTCTTCATTGGCAATGTCGCCGGTAATAAAAACGATACGCGAGGCCAGATCAGGGCGGTTGCGGGCGATCCAGGCATGAACCCCAGCGCCATTTACGCCGCCGGGAGTCACCATGTCGGATACCACCCCCAGAAAATCTCCAGTTTCCAGCAGTTGTATACCTTCGGCCCCGGATTGCGCGCACACCACGGCGTAGCCGCTGCGCTCCAGGGTGGCACGAACATAAGCCATCACGCCGGCCTCATCTTCGATGAGCAGCACCGGCAAAATGACGGGTTGGATAGCAGGTTGGTTCATCGCGGAATAGCTCCGGCAGCGGCCCCGAGCGAGGCCGTCTCTGAAGCGGCCGGGAGACGCACCAGGAAGGTGGCGCCCTCCGCACCGTGGTTGTTGTGGCAATGGATCTCGCCCCCGTGCTCTCGCACTATGCCGTAGCAAATACTCAGGCCCAGGCCGGTTCCCTTGCCCACTTCCTTGGTCGTAAAAAAAGGATCGAAGATGCGGTCGGGATGAGAAATCCCTTGTCCATTATCGCGAAACGACACCTCGACAAAGTTACCCGCGCGGGTGGTCATAATCTCGATGCGTGCCGGACGAGCGATTTCATGCACCGCGTCGTAGGCATTGTTGATGATGTTCAGGAACACCTGCTGCAACTGCTGCGCATCGCCTATGACGTAGGGCAGTTCCTGGTCGAATTGCTCGACCACTTCCACCCCATGGCTGTGGAAGTCGTAGGCGCGCAACTGGACGGTGCGCCGCAGGATGGCATTGAGCTGCACCGGCTTGCGCTGCGGCGGCATCTGCCGGGCAAAGCTCAACAGGTTTTGCACGATCTGCTTGGTCCTTTGCGCTTCCTGCAGAATGACCCGCAAGTCCTTGCGTGCCGTCTCCGGCACGTCCGTATTCTCCATCAGCAGATCCGCAAACCCGAGAATGGCAGTCAGCGGATTGTTTACCTCATGGGCCACGCCAGAGACCAGTTGGCCGACGGCCGCCAGCCTTTCCGCTTGCATCAGCTTGGCTTGCAGGGATGCCGCATCGGTGACGTCCGTCATGACTACGACGAGGCTGGTGACGTTGCCCTGTTCATCGCGCATGGGGCTGAGGTTGACGGAGAACTGGCCCACGCGCCCATCTCCACGCAAGATCTGGACGTCCAGGTTGTCCACCTGGCGGCCTGACAAGGTTGCGCTCAACGCGTCCTTGAACACCGGGCGGCGGGCCGACGCCACCAGCTCCTCCAGGGCTTTGCCCAGAAGCTGCTTCTGGTCATATCCCATGTCGAACCAGCGGCGGTTGGCATAGCTGATCAGGCCAGCGGTGTCGGCTACCAGAATCAGGCTCTGGGTGTTGCTCAATATCTTGCCGATGAAGTCGCGCTCGTGCTGCAATTCCGCTTGAAAGGCCTTGAGCCCGCTGATGTCGAGCATGAGGCCGCGGTACTGCAGCACCTGCCCCTGGGTGTCGCGCACCGCGAAGGCATTGATCATCACGTGGATAGGTGAGCCATCCTTCTTGCGCAGGGTTTCTTCATGGTTGCGCAACACGCCGCGCTCTTCCATGAGCTGGGCCGAGCGGATTCGCTGTTCCGGCGAGAAGTAGATCTGGGTAGGCACATCGGCCTGCAGCAGTTCCTCCCGGCTTTCGTAGCCCAGCATGCGGACCATGGCATCGTTGACCTCGATGAAACGGCCGTCCTGGGTGGAGAAGAAAAGTCCTTCCTGGATGTTGTCGAACAGCTCGCGGTAGCGCCGTTCCGCCTCCCTCCGGTCGGTCATGTCCTTGAGCACATGGATGGTCTGCAGGCCTTCGCCGTTGACCCCATGGACTCGCGACGTAGATACCAGGTAGCTGCGTTCCAATACCGAGTGAGCGTACTCGTCTTGGGGGTCGTTGGTCGCTCGGCAGAATGGGCAGGAGTGCAGCGGCGCGTGGACGCCCATGGCCAGCAGTGCTCCCATGTTGATGCCGATCAGTTCCTGGGGCTGCACTCCGATGAAGTCAGCCAGGGAGCGATTCACCCGCAAGACCTTGTCGGACTCGTCATGCACCACAATGAAATCCGTAATGGCGTCGAAGATCTCAATCCAGTGGCGGTTCGCCTGGTCCATGCGGGTAAACAGCCGCGCATTCTCCAGGGCCACCGAAGCATGCCCGGCGATCGCCTGCAGCAACTGGCGCGCCTCCTGCTCCAGGGCCTTGCCGCGGTCGGCGAGGCAGAGCACTCCCACCAACTCTCCGGACGGGGCCACCAGCCGTACCAGGGTGCAATCGCTCCAACCGAGCGCCGAGGCCAGCGGTGCCCCGAACAACTCGGCTGCAGTGGAAGAAATGATCTGATCGGGACGCAATGTCAGGGTCTCAGTCAGCGCTTGACCCAATCGGCGCAGCAGCGCAGGCTCGGGTACCGCTTCGCCACCTGCCCCCTGGAGAACCAGGATTTCCAGAGCGGCGCCCTGCTGCACCGCCAGCGCCGTTCCACGGGCGCCGGTCATCTCGGCGGCGCGTGAAGCAAAGCCCTTCGCGAAGTCGGGCAAGCGCAGCAGCGAGTTCAGCTCCAGGGCCAGCTCCACCAGAGACTCGGCGCGGCGGCGATGTTGCTTGGACAAGTGAAGATTGCGCGTTACTTCCAAGACGATGGCAACCTGCCCTGCCAGCACGCGAGCGCGCCGGATGTCTTCCTGCGAAATGCCCGCCAGATCCAACCGATCGAGTACTCCGAACATGCCTAGCACTTGCCCATCGCTGCCGAGCAGCGGCACCGCCAACAGTTGCCGCACCCCGAATTCCCCGACCATCTCGAGGTTCGCCCCAGGAACACTGGCGGCATCGTCGGTCCAGAACGCTTCCTTTCTCATCAGCACGCCGCTGGCAGCGCCATTGGGGATGATCATGTCCACGAGCACGGTCCTGCCCTTGTCCGAGCCCCAGCGCACATGGAAGGCGTTATCCTCCTTCAGCAGGCCAATGAAGGAACGCCCGAAGCCCAGGAAATCGGCGGCGCGCAAGGAAAATTGCTGCATGAACTCGTCCAGGTGGCCGATGGAACCGAGGTCAGAAGAGATCTCAAGCAACTGGTGCAGTTCATGAGCCTGGGAGCGGGCGGTGGCACAGAGTTCGGCATTGGCGATGGCAACCGCGCCGAATCCGGCAATGGCCGCGACTAGCGACTTCTCCTCTGCGCTGAAAGCCCCGTCCTGTCGCGGATAGACCAGCACCGCACCCTGGGTAAGCGAAGTACGGAAGGGCGCCGCAATCAATACCCCGGCGGGAATCAGGTCGCCCAAGGCGTGGGTAGCCGGATCGATGGCCACGGTGATGGGTTCTCCGGCGGCCACGGCCCGAGTCGCCAGATCGGCAGTGAAGTTAAGCCCCTTGCGGTCATGGCGGGCACGCACTGAAGCCGCCAGTTGCGGAGTCTCCGCCGCCACCGCCCGCAGGCCAAAAGCTCCGCCCTGCCGCAGCAGGATGCAGACCAACCGGGTACGCAGCAGCACCCGCAGGCGGTCGGCTACCGCCTCGACTACCGCGGCATCATCGGGCACCGCGTGCAGGACCTGGGCCACTTCTGCCAGGATCTCGGCCCGGCGATGTTCTTCCCTCGACTCCAGGGTCAGACGACCGGCTTCCAGCAGGCTGCCCAGTTGCCCCGCCAGAATTGTGGCCTTGGCTGCCAGGTCATCGTTGAAGAATTCCGGCTCGGACTCGTGTAGAAAGACCGCCGCCCCAATCGCTTCGTTGGATACCACCAGGGGCGCGGCCATGATGGACTTGGCATGAAACTCTTCCGCCAGTGGATAGCGAGAACAGTCCAAGCGGTTCACATAGACGGTCCGGCGCTTGCGGATCGCCTCGATCGCAACCGCACTTTGCGTAGTCTTGAGCCGGACTCCGCGAAAACGGTCCGCCATCAGGCCGTCAGCTTCGGTACCTACCAATTCCTCCGCGGAAGCCAACTGCCAGTAGTAGGCTCCGCTAACCTGGAAGAACTCCCGGGTGGCACGACAAAACAGTTGCATCAGGGCCGGGCTCTGGGTTCCGCGCGCTGCGGCGGCTGAAAATTGCAGGAGGAGTTTTTGGAAAGCCTCATCCGAGCGCGGGCCAGGCCCTTCGAGCAGAGTCGTATTTCCCGATTGCATGGTCAGAAGGCCACCGCCCGCTACCTACTCCTAATTCCAAGTAATTGAATATAGAGGAAAACTAGCTTGCAATCTCATTTTGAGTCAAGCAAATAACGGCTTAGGTGCCGAATTGTGAAATCCCAAGGTCCAACACTGGAACGGTCTCATACTGAGATTGAGGGACATTGCTGAGACGTTTCCCAGACCCTTAGAGGGCATGACCCATCGTAAGCTGGCCCGTTCTAATGCATTGTTGCACAATCGTTTAGCAGGTTTGGCAACGTCCTGCATTCCTCCCTCAACGTGCTGGCAACGGCATTGCACTTGTATCGGAGCAACAACCATTTCCGAGGAGGAGTTGTGTCTCTGCAAACGATACGGCGTGGAATAGCTAGCGGCGCCTTGCTGCTGTTGGGATGGCTGACGTTAGGCGTGGCTTTTCAATCTGCACCGTTGTTCGCACAGGAAGATCCGGCACACACGGAAGAACTGACGCGCAAGGTCAAAACCAAGGTCCCCCCCGTTTACCCGGACATTGCACGGCGCATGAACATCACTGGCACCGTCAAGATGGTGGTGGTGGTCTCACCAAGCGGCGTCGTGAAAAACACCAAGGTAGTTGGAGGCCATCCTTTGCTGGTCACAGCGGCCACAGAGGCTCTGAAGAAGTGGAAGTTCGAACCCGCCTCCGAGGAAAGCACGGGGATTGTGGAATTCAAGTTCCAGCCCGGAAATTGACGACGAGTCCTGGATCATGGCGCGCCCAGGCGCCCATGACGGCAACCACAGCGGTATAGCGGAGGAACAGCAATGACGATTGGCAAGAAACTCTACATGAACTTCGGAGCCGTCCTTGCGATGGTCGTGGTGCTGTTCCTGGTGAACTACTTTGCCATGCAACGCGAACACGGGGCCAAGGCCGCGGCGTCCAAAGCTTTGGAACTGGCCGACGCCACCGACGCGGTCAAGTTCCAAATGATGCAGAACCGGCTCTACCTCAGCAACTACCTGCTCAGCGGCGATACCCGCGAAGTGGACCGGGTTAACGAGGGTGTCCGTCTGCTCAGCGAAGCCTTGCAACGAGTAGAGAGCCTGGCCAATTCCGAACAGCAGAAGACCGCGTTGGAAAGACTGGCACAAAACGAACAGAATTGGGCCCGGGATTTCGCCGCTCCCCTGGCGGAAAAGCGGAAAGAAGTTGACGCCGGCAACGCCACCGTCGCCGAGTTGCAGATTTTTTATCTCCAGAAAGACGCGTCCTCCTGGGTGAGGACTGCAACCGAATACCTGGATACGGCTGCCCAGGAAAACCGCAAGGTGTTGGAGGAACGGCGCAAGTACGACGAGACTGCGGCTACAGCAACCATCGTGATCGCCCTGATCAGCACGCTTCTGGCGCTTGTCCTGGGCGGCGCCATCGCCTTCTCCACCGCCAAGTCCATCACCGAGCCGCTGAATAGCCTGATGAAAGTGGCCCGGCAGATCGGGGATGCCGGGGACCTGGAACATGAGATTGACATCCGGCGTAAGGACGAGATTGGCGAACTGGCCCGGACCTTCACCAACATGGTCACCTACCTGAAAGAAATGGCGTCAGTGTCGGAGGCCATTGCCGGAGGCAACCTGACCGTGGATGTCCAACCGCGGTCGAAGAGCGATACCCTGGGCAACGCTTTCGCCCGCATGATCGAGGGCTTGCGAAACCTGGTGCGCAACGTGCGCGACGCATCTTCCCAGGTGGCCGGCGCCTCCAGCCAGGTGGCCAGCGCCTCCGACGAATCCGCCAAGATCAGCATGCAGACTTCCTCGGCCATCGATGAAGTCACCAGCACCATGCATGAGATGAGCGTCAACGTGCAGAACATGGTGAAGAGCACGCAGGTGCAGGCTTCGAGCGTCAGCGAAACCTCCGCCTCCATCGATCAGATGGTGGCTTCCATCCAGCGCGTGGCCGACACCGCCAAGGTGCTGCTCGACATCTCCAACCGCTCGCGGGAAGAAGTCCACAGCGGCATCAACACCATGGAAAAGGCCACGGACGGCCTGAACAACATCAACACCACCATCCGCTCTTCCGGCGAAATCATCGGGGTACTAGGGCAGCGGGCCGATGACATCGGCAAAATCATTGAGGTCATTGACGACCTGGCCGAGCAAACCAACCTCCTGGCCCTGAATGCGGCCATCGAGGCCGCCCGTGCCGGAGAACACGGCCTGGGGTTCGCCGTGGTGGCCGACGAAGTCAGGAAGCTGGCGGAAAAATCGGCGCAGTCAACCAAGGAAATTTCCGAACTGATCCAGAGTATCCAGAAAGAGGCGCGTAAAGCGGTCGAGAACATGGACCGCTCGACCGGCATCGTGAACGAAGGCCTGGGCCTGGGCCAGGAACTGAACGGCGCCCTGCGCAAGATCTCCAACGTAGTCACGGAGGTATACAAATTCGCGCAGGAAATCGGCGCCGCCACCAACGAGCAGTCGCATGGCTCCTCGCAGATCGCGCGCGCGACCACCCGGCTGAACGAAATCACCCACGAGATCAACTCCGCGGTGGAAGAACAGGCTTCGGGAGCGCAGGCGGTGGTAAAGGCTATGGAGCGCATGCGCGAACTGGTGCAGCAGACCACCTCGGGATCGACCGAGCTGGCGGCCTCGGCGGAGCAGATGTCGAAGATGTCCCGCGACTTGCTTGACTCCATGGATCGCTTCGCCCTGGAGCAACTGGAGTCCGGGCGGATGGCCGCGCGCCACGAGGACCGCGGCGTCCGGCGGGCCGCTGCGGGAGCCCGCGGCTGACCCGCTGACGCTCATGAACCGCGAACTCCACATCGTCGGCTTCCAGGTGGGCCGTGAAACCTACGGCGTGCCCATCACTTCCCTGCATGAGATCGTGCGCGTGCCCGAGATTACTTCGGTGCCGGATGCGCCCGATTACATGGAGGGCGTAATCAACTTGCGGGGCAAAATTGTGTCGGTGATTGATCTGCGGAAACGCTTTGGCGAACGCAGTGTTGCCCCCAGCCGCCGGACCAGGATTCTGGTGGTGGAGCATCGCGGGCGGCTTAACGGATTGATCGTCGATTCCGCCACCGAAGTGCTCAAGATTCCAGCTCCCGATGTGGAGCCGCCTCCCATTGATTTTCAGGATGGCCGGCTGAACTGTGTTACCGGCCTGGCGAAGTATGGCGGCAGGCTGATTGTGCTGCTGGACATGGCCCGGCTGTTGGAATTCAGCGGGCTGCGACAAGAAGTAGGAACTGCGGGAGAAGCGGGGACCCGCGCCGGGCAGGCCGAAGCGCATAGCGCCGCCGCGGGCAAGTAACCCCACATTACCGGGACGAAAGAGAACTCATGAGCGCAACCGGCGTAGCGGCGCAGTTCACAGAAGCCGAGCTGAAGCTTTTGCAGGCCCTGGTCTACCAGGAATGCGGCATGCATTTTGACGAGCGGCGCGCCCATTTCCTGCAGGACCGGCTGCTGCGGCGGTTGAAGGAATGCCAACTGGATTCCTTCTACAGCTATTACCGCCTGCTGATCAGCGATGCCGGCAAGCAGGAGTTGGCCCGGCTGCTGGAGAACTTGACCGTCAACGAAACCAGCTTCTTTCGCAACAAGGCCCAGCTGGACCTGTTTCACAAGTACATCCTCGACGACCTGCTGCACCGCAAGCAGGAACGGCGCGACTTCAGCCTGCGGATCTGGAGTGCCGGCTGTTCCACCGGGCAGGAGGCGTACACGCTGGCCATGCTGGTGGCCGACGGCCTGGCGTACTACTACCTGCGCAACCCTTTACCATTCGAGATGCCCAGCCCCAAGCCGGTAGTCCCGCCGCCCTGGAAGGTGGAGATCCTGGCCAGCGACATCAGCTACTCCGTGCTGCGGGCAGGGCAGGAAGGAATCTACACCGAGTCGCAGATGGCGAACGTGGACTACAGCTACCGCCTGCGCTTCTTCGACAAAGTCGGCGAACGCTACGCCATCAAGAAAGCGCTCAAAGAGTTCGTCCACTTTGACTTTCACAATCTCAAGACGGAATACCTGCCGCAACGCAACGACATCATCTTTTGCCGCAACGTGATGATGTATTTCGACGAAGCCGAGCAGAAACGGCTGGTGGAGAAATTCAGCCGCTGCCTGAACGCGGAAGGCTATCTGTTCGTCGGCCATGCCGAAAGCCTACTGGGGTTGACTGACAAGTTCGCCATGGTACATCGCAACAGCGGAACTGCCTACCAGCGCGTCGAGGTGCAGATGTGACCCAATCCTCCGATGAACGCGGCGCGGAACTGCGGGAGCTCTTCTTTGAGACTGCGCAGGAACTGCTGCAGTCCTTGAACGAGGAAGCGCTCAAGCTGGAGAAGCAGCCGGGTGACGTCGAAACCGTCCGCAGCATCCGGCGGATCGTGCACACCCTCAAGGGCGACGCTGCTGCCTGCGGCTACCGCGAACTGAGCGAACTGGCACATGAACTCGAGGACGCGCTGGCCCTGGAGACAGTTTCCCCGGAAATCTCTCTGGCGGAGGTTGCTTTCAAGGCGGCTGATACCTTTGCCGCTATGCTGGCGGCTGCCCGGCGCAAAGTGAAACCGCCATCCAGCGAGCCGCTGCGAAAAATCATCCGCGAACTGGCGCAGAACCCGGCCAGCGGGAAGAGCCGCAAGCGGAAAGCTCCTGCTGAGAGTGTCGCCCGTGTGCGCTGGACCGAGTATGAAGAGCTGGTCATCGGCAAAGCGGCCAGCCAGGGAAAACGGGTCTATCACATCGTGGCCGTCGTGGATCCCCATTGCGCCATGCCGATTGCCGCCCGCCAGTTGGTGCAGAATGCAATCGCCGCGATCGGCGAGGTCCTGGCATCACGGCCCGAGGCCGGTTCAACCCAGGCTGCCAAGCGGCTGGACTTTGTGCTGGCCAGCAATGTGCCAGCAGAGCAGATCACCGCGAAGTGCCGGATTCCCACGGTGATCACTGACGTCAAGGTGGAATTGTTGAAGCGGGCGCAGCGAACCAGGAAGAGCGCCGCGGCTTCGACCCCGGTACCGGTAGAAGATGCGCAGCCCGCGAGCCCGTCTGCCTCGCCCGAGACCGGGGTCGTGGATTCTCCGCCTGCACTCGAGACTACTGCGATCCCCGGCGTGGCAGCGGCGGAAAACATCCTGCGCGTGGAAGCCGAGCGCATCGATAACGTGCTCAACCTGGTGGGTGAGCTGATCATTGGCAAGTCCATGTTGCAGCAGGCACTGAACGAGTTCAGCCGCCATTTCCCCAAGGACGCGACGCGGGGCCGGTTCGCCGATGCCATGGCGTTTCAGGCGCGGGTATTGAACGATCTGCAACGCTCGGTCATGAAAATCCGCATGGTGCCGGTCGAGCAGCTGTTCCGGCGGTTTCCCCGCATGGTCCGCGACGTCGCCAAGATGTGCGGCAAAGAGGTGGACCTGGTGGTCAGCGGAGCCGAGACCGACCTCGATAAGAGCATCCTGGACGCAATTGCCGAGCCTTTGACCCACCTGGTGCGGAACGCCATCAGTCACGGGATTGAAAGTGCGGAAGAGCGCGCCCGGCTGGGCAAACCAGCGCGTGGCACCATACGTCTGGACGCGTACCACCATGGCAACCAGGTCATCGTGGAAATCAGCGACGACGGGCAGGGCATCGATGTCGCCAGGGTGAAGGCCAAGGCCCAGCAGCAAGGCCTGCTTACGGCAGAAGAAGCCGGCAGGCTGAGCGAGGCAGCGGTCCTCGAGCTGGTGTTCCGGCCGGGGTTCAGCACGGCGGAGGAAATCACCGAAATCTCCGGCCGCGGCGTGGGCCTTGACGTGGTGCAGAGCGTGTTGCACCGGCTGAAAGGCACGGTCGCGATCGATACTCACCCCGGCCAGGGGACTACTTTCCGCCTGAAACTGCCACTGACGCTGGCCATTATCAAGGCCCTGCTGTTCCGCGTGGACCAGCGGCTGTATGCCATGCCCTTGAACGCCGTGGCCGAGATCACGCGCGCCCGGGAATCGGCGGTTCACCAGGTGGACAACTACGAAGTCCTGCAGTTGCGCAACCAGGTGGTACCGCTGGTGCGGCTGGGGCGACGGCCGGAAGACGCGCACCACAGCAACCGAAAACTCTTTGTGCTAGTGATTCACGCGGAAAAACGCAAGCTCGGGCTCATTGTCGACGCGTTGGAAGGCGAAGAAGAGTTGGTCATTAAAGCGCTCGACGATCAGACGGTGGCGACCGACCTGGTCAGCGGTGCCTCCATCCTCGGAGACGGGCGGGTGGTCCTGATCCTGAACTTGGCGGCCATCGTGGAACGTTTTGCCCGGTCTCGCCCCGCCGAAAGTGGCGCAGTCAGTTCCGGCATGTTGCTTTCCAATGCCGATCGCGCTCGCGGCGCTCTGCCGGAGGTGCAGCCATGACTGCTCCCGTGCGGGTGCTGGTGGTCGACGATTCTGCCCTGATGCGCAAGCTGATCCCGCAGATCCTGCAGACCGACAGTTCCATCCAGGTGGTGGGAACCGCCATGGACGGCAATTTTGGGTTGCGCAAGATCGAAGAGCTGCGACCGCAGGTGGTCACACTCGACCTGGAAATGCCCGGCATGAACGGCATCGACACGCTCAAGGAAATCATGCGGCGCTCGCGAGTCCCGGTCATCGTGGTCAGTTCGCACAGCACCGAGGGTGCGTCGGTAACGCTGAAGGCACTCGGTTTGGGCGCTTTCGACTTCGTGGCCAAGCCGCACGACGTGTCCGCGCGCATGCCGGAAATCGCCTCCGAACTGATTGCCAAGATCAAAGCCGCGGCCCAGAGCCGGGGCGTCAAGGTGCAGCCGATTCCGGGAGTCTCGCGGCGTGCCGAGAAGGTTTCGACAGATGCGAAAAAGCAGCCGTCGCGCGTCGTGGCCATTGGAGTCTCCACCGGCGGACCGCATGCGCTGCAGTTTGTGCTGTCACAATTGCCCGCGGACTTTCCCGGAACCATCGTGGTGGTACAGCACATGCCGGAAGGATTTACTGAGATGTTTGCCCGGCGGCTGGACGAGATTTGCGCCATCGCGGTGAAGGAAGCTCAGTCCGGAGACTTATTGCTGGCCGGGCGGGCCTTGATCTGTCCCGGCAGCCGGCACATTAAGGTAAAGCGTCTGCCTTTGGGCGATGTGGCGGTCCTGACGGATGAGCCGCGAGTCAACGGACACCGTCCCTCGGTGGACGTGTTGTTCAAGACTGCCGCCGAAGAGTTCGGCGCCAACAGTCTGGCTGTGCTCATGACGGGAATGGGCGAGGACGGAGCCCAGGGCATGGGCGCGGTGAAGGCAGCCGGGGGCATGACCATCGCGCAGAGCGAAGATTCCTGCGTGGTGTTTGGCATGCCGAAGGCAGCCATTGAGCGGGGTTTTGCAGTACGAGTGGTTGGCCTGGATGCGCTGGCCAACACCTTGCAGGCGCAATGTATGTCCGACCGCGCGACGGCAGGACCCGGTGACGGCGGCAAGGCCGCGGGCGCCGGGCGTACCTAGTTCTGGGCAGGCAAGTTTTGGATTCAGTTGGAGGAGGTTGCAACATGGAGCAGTTTGCGGCAATAAAACGCACTAAGGACGGTCAGCCGGTCCGCTACCTGGTAGTGGACGACTCCGTCTTTGCCCGCAAGAACCTGGCCCGCATGATCGAGACCTTTGGCGGCCAGGTGGTGGGTGAAGCCGGAGACGGCATGACCGCGATCACCGAGTACGATCGCACCACTCCCGACATCGTGCTGATGGATATCACGATGCCGCAGATGGAAGGCATCGAGGCAGCCGAGAAGATCGTACGGCAACACCCCGATGCACGCATCGTGATGGTGTCGTCGGTGGGCTACCAGGAAAACATCGTGGCGGCATTGCAGCGGGGCGCGCGCCACTTCGTGCAAAAGCCGGTCAAGCCGGAAGTGCTGTACGAAGTCATCAAGTACGTGCTGGGAGAGGACGCCACTGTGGCGCACGCCGCGGGCGCGGGAGCCTGAAAATGAAAATGGAGTTGATCCAGCCTTTCATCAACGCGGCCGACGCCGTGCTGGCCCAGGGCCTGCAGAACCCGGTTTCCATCGGGAACCTCAGCATGGAGGAGGAAGCGTACCGCCGTAAGGGTGTGGCCGCTCTGGTCATGGTGAGCGGTGACATTGAAGGTCGCATGATTTTTGACCTGGATCCCACCACCGCGTTGCGCGTTGCCAGCCGCTTCGCCGGTGCGGAACTGCCGGAATCGGACGACCTGGTGCGCGAAACCGTCTGCGAACTCGCCAATCAGGTCATCGGCAACGCCATCACTGCGCTCAACGACCAGGGTTTTCGGTTCCGGGTGCATCCCCCAGAGCTGCATACTGCGGATCACGGCGCTAAGAGCAGTGAGGATACGGAGGCACTGGTAATCTGCTTCGAGACCTGCGCCGGCAATGTGTTTATGAACATCGCCCTGCGTTACAATCGCCGCCGGCGGGGAGAGCACGTGATGGCCGCAGGAAGCTAGTCTCGAAGAGATTGTTGGATGTTGGTCCCCGAATAACGATTGCCCGCCAACCGCGTTCCCTTCAACCCTCAACCGTCACGACCTAAACATCCTTTACGGCTCCGGCAGAATAAACACCGGGTTCTGCGCCGGCGGCTGTTCGCTGGGCATGGGTGCCGGGAAAGAACTGACTGGCGCTGGCAGGTTCAGCACCACCGTATCCGCGGCGTAGTGCGTGCCGTCCGGAGAGGTTTCCGCAACTGTGCGTATGACCGCCAAGTTCCCGGCGTCGCAATTCCCTACATAAACCCTCGGACTGGTGGCGGAAGCGGCCGCCGAAAACCGGAACCGCGCCGCGCCGCAACCCGTGGGGTTCGCAGTATCCACCTCCACCACATTTGTTCCAATCCCGCTCTGGCTGCTGGCCGCCACTCCAGCGCTGTTGGTTACAGTAAAAGATCCAGCAAATCCCGCTGTAACGATGAAGGTGCCGTTATTCCCGGCATCCGCCATGCCGGTGATTACCATGGTCATGCCGGCCGAGGGAGGAGGACCTGCAGTCAGAGTGTAGGTGTAGGTGGTGTCAGTCCCACTTTGCGATGCTGCCGTGATGCTCACCGCCGACTGCAACGGAATCAGGTCGCGCATGCTGCCGTCCGAGGTATTGATGGTCGTAACTTCGGAGTTGATACAAGGCCGCAGATCCGCCGGGTCCTGGGTGCAGGGCGGCACCTGCCGGAAACTGGCAACGTAGGCACGGCTGCCGTCGGGCAGCACCGCGACCGAAACCGGTGTGCTCGCCACCGAAACGCTATACAGCAATGCTGCCACGTTGCCGGAAATGTCGAGCGCGGTAAGTGTGTTAGCAACCGGATTGGTTATGTACAGCCGATTCAGTTTCGGGTCAGAGACCATGTAGTTCGCGCCTGCTCCAACCAACACGCTGCCGATCACCAGGTCCGAAGTAGTATCGATGGTGGAGACGGTCCCGCTGCCGGAGTTGAGCGCGTAAACCCGGGCGCTGTCCGACCGCACCGCCAGCCAGATTGGGGAGTTCCCAGTCACGATGTTCGGGTTATTCACACTCTTGTCGATGGTATTGATGCTAGTCACCGAACCGCTGCCCTGGTTCGCCACGTAGACTTTCCTGGAATCGGGCGCTTCCACCAAAGCCATGGGGTTGGTGCCCACGGGGATGAGGTTCGTCACTACATTCGACCCGGTGGCAATGACTGCCACCATACCGGTACCCGAGTTCGCCACGTACATGTTGCCGCTCTCGGCGGTAGCCAGGAACACAGGCGCTGAACCAGGGGGCAGGCTGGTCGTGGTGACCGAACCCGGAGTCGCAGGAGCATAAGAAGTAACCGTGTCTTCCAGGTTGTTGGCTACATAAACCCGTCCCGCGTTCGGCAGCAGCGCGGCGTGCACTGGACCGAACCCGGCCACGGAATTGCCTGCATTGGAATCCCCCGAGACGTCAACGCGAGTCGTGGTGCCGGGATTCGACGGGCCGTTGCTGTTGACCATAATGGCAAAGTGGAAGCTCCCAGGGTCGGGCGGCGGCGAAGGCACGGGAATCGCCACCGGCCGGAAAGTGTCTCCGCAGCTGATGCAAATCAGAAAGAGCAACAGGATTGCTGCGATCTGGCAGGCCCGCCCACCAGTCATCCGTACGTCCTCGGCAAGATTCATGTATTCCCTGTGTTTTCAGAACGATTTCACATTCTAAACGGTTAGCAGTGAGATGCGCCAGAGAGGCAGTAATCAGCACCTGGCAATTCGCAATCGGGCCTGCCGATTTAGTGCCGAAAGCAGGCTGCGGGGTTGCTTTGGGTTGGAACTGAAGGGCCAAACAACCGGCAAAGGCTGGTTGGACGAATCGAAGTACAAAGGGCTGGTTGCTAACTGCTAATTGCGATTTGCTGCCTTCCTCACGCCCTTCCGCGGGATTTCTTACCGGCCGCTTCGCCGCTCGCGGGCGCCGCCGGCTTCTTCTTGCCTTCCATCTCGGCCAGACTTTGCTTCAGAGCAGCCATCAGGTCCACCACTGGCGCCAGTTTCTTCGGCTTTTCTACTTCGGCGATCTTGCCGCCTTCCAGTTTGGTCTGGATGAGGTTCTTCAGATTCTCCTGGAAACCATCGTGATATTTCTCCGGATCCCAATCGGCAGCCAGCGCTTCGATCAACTGGTGGGCCACTTTGACTTCCGCGTCTTTCAGTTCGACATCAGGAGCCCCGAAACCCTCTACCATTCGGACTTCCTCAGCGTAGTACATGGTGTGGAGCATCATTCCCTTTTCGTGGGGACGCAGGAACACTGTGTACTCGCGGTTGTGCATGGTGAGTTTGGCGATGGCGACGTATTCGCTTTCCTCAAGTGCTTTAGTCAGCAGCGCGTAGGGCCGACGGCCGGCTTCTTCCGGCACCATGTAATAGGACGACTCGAAGTAGACCGGATCAACCTCGGCGGCCTTCACGAATTCCAGAATTTCCATGGTCTTGGCGGTCTTGGGCTCGATCTGCTTGATCTCATCCGGCTCGATAACGATGTATTCGTCCTTGCGATATTCGTATCCCTTCACGATCTCGCTGCGCTCGACTACGCGGTTCTCGGCGGGGCAGTAGTACTGCTGCTTGACCCGCTGCAGGTCGTCGCGATGCAGCATGTTGAAGGAGATGCCGGAGCTGCGCGCGCCAGAGAAAAGACGCACCGGCATGGAGATCAATCCGAAGGTAAGATAGCCAGACCAAACCGAGGCTGCCATAGTTCACTCCGCCACCGCAACGGCCGTGCGCCGTGCCAAGGTATGGAGTTTAGACTACAACGAAGCCTTTGCGGTGAGCAGCTTGGCGCGGTAATCCAAAGTGCAAGCACGAGCGCGTGGGGCGCAGCGGCCAGGAACGCTATTAGTAGTAGTATCGACCGGGGCACCGCGGGAGGGGGACGGCTTAACCACCAAAGAATGCATGACTTAGGACTACTAGCGGGAAGCTTAGCCCAGTCTGGCTCCCTCCTTCCGCGCCTGTGGACGGCGGCTGTGGTCACGGTCGCGTTCACCGCGCTGGCCCGTTCGGTTCGCGGCGTGAGTCCGTCCGGTGCGTGTACCGGAGCAGTGGTGTGCTATCTGCTGTACGCGAGCGCCGGGCTCGGCGCATTCCTCGCCCTGGTCTCGGTGTTCGTGTTGGCGTGGATCACCACCCGGCTGGGATACCAGCGCAAACAAGCTCTGGGGACGGCCGAGAAGCGGGACGGACGCACCGCATCGCAAGTTCTGGCTAACCTGGGCACGGCAGCGATTGCGGCGGCTCTCTATGCCGTTACTGGCGGAAAAACTGTCTTCCTGCTGGCTGTGACGGCGGCTCTTTCGGAAGCCGCCGCAGACACGGTTTCCAGCGAACTTGGCCAGGCCAGCAGCGAGCAAGCGCGCCTGATCACCACCTGGGAAACAGTGCCCGCCGGCACCGACGGCGGTATCAGCTGGGCGGGAACGCTGGCGGGAATTGCGGGCGCAGCCGTAGTCAGTCTGGTCTCGGCCGCTGCCGGCATGTTGCCCTGGAAATGGCTGGGTCCGGCGATTGTGGCAGCGGTCGCGGGCATGGTGGCCGACAGCTACCTGGGTGCGACGCTCGAACGTCGCGGGGTGCTGAACAACGATTCGGTGAACTTTCTGAGCACGGTAGTGGCCGCCGGGATCGCAGGTCTGCTGGCCTAGCGGCAAGAATTCGACGCACCACATCCTACCCTGCTGAAAATAAAAGCGGCGTCGCACCGCCAGCGGGTCATGTCCCTGGGTTCCTTGATGGCATTATCCGCTCATCGGACAATAATCAAGCACCTCTGGACGAGACCCCGGCATCGAATTACCTAAACTGGTCTCCTGGAGTGCCCCAAGAGCCTGCCTGTGAGCCGGCAACAAAAATTATGCGGATTCGTACCTTCGTTATCGGATATGTGTTGGCATTGGCGGTCTTTCTATTCGCCAAGCGCCAGGCAGACGCGGGCCAACCGGGCGGCTTTCGTGCGGTCGTAGACCTTACCCATTCTGTCAACGACAGGGTGCCCACCTACGAACTGTCGGAGAAGTCCGCTTACCAGGTAAAGACCGTCGCCACCATCGAAAAGGACAAGTATTTCGCGCGTAACATCTCCTTGCCTGAACATTACGGCACGCACCTGGATGCCCCGGCACACTTCGCGCGAGGCATGTGGACCGTGGACCAGATCCCGGCGGAGCGGCTGATCGCTCCCCTGGTGGTTTTGGACGTCATTTCGAAAGTGAAGAGTAACCCTGACTACCAAATCTCAGTCGAAGATATTGCCAAGTGGGAGCAGGCCAACGGCCAGATCCCTCCCGGCGTCGTGGTAATCGCGCGCACGGGATGGGAATCACGCTGGGATTCCACCAAAGCCTATCGCAATGCGGATGCGAAAGGGATAATGCACTTCCCCGGCTATTCCGCCGACGCCGCGAAATTCCTGGTGGAAGGACGCAGCGTGCTCGGATTAGGGATTGACACCCTGAGCATCGACTACGGCCCCTCGCAAGACTTCCCGGTGCATCAGTACACCCTGGCTCACAGCCTCTATCACCTGGAGAACGTCGCCAGCCTGGATCGCGTGCCCGCAAGCGGTGCGATCGTGGTGGTAGCACCCATGAAGCTCGAAGGCGGCTCCGGCGGCCCGGTGCGCATTCTCGCGTTGCTGCACTAGTCCCGGTACCAAATACCCGGTACCGAGTACCCAGCAAGAGTAGCCCCGGCGTCCCACCGGTAACCCAATTCTCACACTCACAATCGCTCGTTGTCTGTAACGGTTTTGACTCGGTACCCGGTACTCGGTACTCAGGAATTCTCTGCACCTTACCCCACTCAGCGATCATCTGACGCTGTAAACGCAGCGCAGTCGCGCTGCAATTCCACGGAGGAGTAGATGAGCGACCCACGTTATCCCATAGGTAAGTTTTCTTTCGAGGGCACTCTGACTGACGCGCAACGCAACCAGTTCATCGGCGATATCGAGCGGGCCCCAGCCGCTCTCAGATCAGCCATAGAAGGCCTGTCTCCGCAGCAGCTCGAGACTCCGTATCGTGACGGCGGTTGGACGGTGCGACAAGTCGTCCATCACGTCCCCGAAAGTCACATGAATGCCTACATCCGGTTCAAACTGGCCTTGACCGAAGATGAACCAACCATTAAGCCGTACATGGAAGACCGCTGGGCAAAACTGGCGGATGTGCAGTCCACGCCGGTGGAAGTTTCGTTGGCATTGCTGGAGTCGCTCCATGACCGTTGGGTGCGCGTACTGCGTTTGATCAAGCCGGAAGAATGGAAGCGAACCTTCCGCCACCCGGAGTTGGGAGCGGTGTCTTTGGAAAAGAACCTGGCACTCTATTCCTGGCATGGCCGCCACCACGTGGCGCATGTCACTTCGCTTCGAGACAAGATGGGATGGTAGGGAAAAAGCTTCTAGCTTCTAGCTTCTAGCTTTTGACTCTCTGGCTTCTAGTCTTATGTTCTCCTTCTTAACCGCGCTTGTCACCCTGAGCGAAGGGGAGGACCTGCTGTTGGGCAGCACCGGACCGCAGCAGGCTCAAGTGGTTCGAAGCTAGCAGAGGGGCTCAGTAAATCGTGTACCCCGGCGCCGGCGTGCGCAGATCGGGTTTCGACGCCATCAGCAGCAAAGCTCCCATCTTCTTGAAAGCCCTCAGATCGTCCAGGCTCTTAAATGACTTGGTCTGGTAGTCGTCCGGCGTGGGCGTGTCATCAGGGATGCGCCGCGCCTCCACGTTTTCAAACGCGTGCTTTCTCAACAGCTCGACGTATTCCGCTTCCGAGCGCACATGAACGGGCACTTTCAGCTTGTCCACCCACTGCAGCGAGTATGGATTGTCTTTGTAAAGGTTGATCAGGATGAACATGCGTCCGTGCGGCGCCATCACCCGAAAGAGTTCGGCCAGCGCACGGTCCTGATCGGGGTAGTAATAAAAAGATTCCACCGAAAGCATCTTGTCGAAGAAGTTTTCTTCCCAGGGAATTTTCTCCGCCGAGCCCCACACGTAGAGGATATTTTCGAAATCCTTCGACGCCGCCCGCGCCTGGCGCACCATCTCGTCGGAAACATCCACACCCACAACCTGCCCGAAACCCTCCGGCCCCTCACCCACCAAACGCGCCAGGAGCCGCGTCGCCCAGCCCGAGCCGCAGCCCAAATCGAGCACGCGTTCGCCCGGGCGCAAATCCATCAGCCGGATGGTCTTCTCGGTGATATCGAGATGATGGCGCTCCATCTTCTCGCCCTCACCGGCCTCGGCCCAGCGGTTGAATTCCTGTTGCAGGCGTTCGTCAGAACTCGGTTCGGACACGGTACTCTCCTCCAAATCTCAGTAGTCGGTAGCCAGGAGTCAGTAGTAAGGAAAGCCCTGATCGTCGTCGCTAACGGCTGACGACCGACGACTGACGACTGACGACTGTTTCTATGCTACATTTGCCTTCCGCATGGCGCAAAATCCTCCCGACCCGGCCAGCAAGCGCAACAACAAAGACGAGCCACTCTACTGTCCCAACTGCGCTGAAGAAGTCACGGACCCGCTGACATGCGGCGATTGTTCTTCAGTGATCTGCCGCCGTTGTGGCACCGCGCTCGAGTCTCCCGACGACCTAGGAATCGGATAACCCATGGACATTCCCGCCGTCACCCTGCCCGCCACCGAACAGCAGTCTGGCGACAAACCTTCCCTGGTGCGTGGTCTCACCTTGCTGGACTCGGTCCTGCTGCTGGTGAGCGGCATCATCGGTTCTTCCATTTTCCTGACCGCCAAGGACATCGCCGGGCCGCTGCCGCAGCCGGTTTTGTTTCTCCTGGTCTGGGTGCTGGGCGGCGTGATTTCCATGTTCGCCTGCTTCGCCTTCGCGGAGCTGGGGGCCATGTTCCCCGACTCCGGAGGCCAGTACATCTACCTGCGCGAAGCCTATGGCGATCTACCTGCATTCCTCTACGGCTGGATGCTGTTCGCAGTCGCCAACGGCGGCACCATTGCCGCGCTCGCAGTAGCGTCAGCTGCATACATGGGCGAGATCTTTCCCCTTATCTCGCAAAAGCACGTAGTGCTGTCAGTGGCTGGCATCACTTTAACGCGGGCTCACGTGGTGGGCCTCGGCCTGATCGTCGTGCTTACCTGGGTAAACGTAGTGGGATTGCGCTGGGGCGCGCTGCTGCAGAACGTTTCGACGTGGACGAAGTTCGCCGCCATGGCGGCGTTCGTGGGGCTAGGGTTTGCCGTAGGCAAAGGTAGCTGGTCCCACTTCAGCGTGCATACCAGCGGAGGCCTCACCATGGGCCTCGGCCCCGGACAACTGCTCTCCGCTCTGGGCGTGGGCATGATTGCCGTCTTCTGGGCTTATGACGGATGGGTTTACATCACCTGGGTTGCGGGCGAGGTCAAAGAACCACGCCGCAATGTCCCGCTGGCCATGGTGTTGGGGGTGCTCGCGGTCGGCGTGATTTACATGGCGATGAACATGACCTACGTCTACGCCCTGCCGCTGACCGAAGTCGCCAAACACGACACCATCGCCCACGCCGCCGCCGCGCAGTTGTTCTCTCCCGGAGCCGCGGTCTGGCTCTCCGCCAT
Source organism: Terriglobia bacterium (assembly GCA_020073665.1). Classification (GTDB taxonomy): domain Bacteria; phylum Acidobacteriota; class Terriglobia; order Terriglobales; family Acidobacteriaceae; genus JAIQEU01. The sequence continues at coordinate 224,498 of JAIQEU010000003.1, read as the reverse complement.
GATCGCGCTGTCCTGCTTCAGCGCCGCGGCCACCTGCACGCTGTCGGGCGCACGGGTTTGCCTGGCCATGGCGCAGCACGGTCTGTTCTTCAAGCGTATGGCAGTAATCCATCCCAAGTGGCGCACCCCGTCGTTCAGTCTGATCGGACTGGGGATCTGGGCTGCGGTTCTCGCTGTCAGTGGACGCTATGACCAGCTTTACACCTATGTCATCTTCGGAATGGTTCTGTCATATACGCTCACCGTATTGGCCCTGTTCATTCTGCGCTGGAAGCGCCCCGACATTCCGCGCCCGTATCGCTGCACCGGATACCCATGGCTGCCGGGGTTTTACGTTCTGATCGGCACCGGTTGGACGCTGAACACCATCATCACCAAGCCAACCGAATCGCTCTGGGGCATAGGCATTATCCTGATAGGCATCCCGGGTTATCTATACTGGAAGCGAAGCAGTCGCCAGGCCAATCCAACGGAGTAAAAATGTACGAACGGTACACAGAAAACGCTCGTCGCGCGATTTCGCTGGCGCGGAACGAAGCCGTGGGCGCAGGCTCGCCCGAGATTGATACCCTTCACCTGCTGCTAGGAATCATCACCGCCGACCGTGCCCTCATGGGATCACTGCTAGGCATGCCCCTCGTGGACTTGATCCAGGAACAAATCCTCCTGAAAAGCAAAAGGGCCGCGCCTGCCTCGAAGCCCGCGGAACCGCCCCTAACCAACGAATGCAATCGCATCCTCAAACATGCGGAGGAGCAGGCCGACTCGCTCTCCAAGACGAACGTCGGCGGAGAACATCTATTGCTCGGAGTATTGTGCGAACCCGGAACCATGGCCGGAAAAATCCTGAAGAAGCAAGGCCTGGAGCTGGGCGCGTTGCGCCACAAGTTGGGGGGAGCTGCGGCCGCGCCGGCTTCGTTCGGCCTAATGGGAAAACTCAAACGCACTTTCGGATTGGGGTAGGTAGCGCCGGCGTCTCGCCGGCTGTCCTGAGCGCGTCTCGCGCTCAGCTTCCCTTTACAACCCACATCCGCCACCTTACGATGCATTCCTTGGAGTGAGCGATGTTTGAGCGCTACACCGAAAAGGCGCGGCGCGTGATCTTCTTCGCCCGCTATGAGGCAAGCCAGTACGGCTCGCCGTACATTGAGACGGAACATCTCCTTCTAGGCTTGGTGCGGGAGGACATGCGCATTTTCCTCCGTCTCAAGTTCCTAAATGCCGAGGCGGTACGAAGCGAAATCGACGCGCGAAGTCTTAAACGCCCGAGCTTTCCCACCAGCATCGACCTGCCTCTCAGCAATGAATCAAGGCGCGTTTTAGCATACGCCGCTGAAGAAGCCGACCGCTTGGAGCACGGCCACATTGGCACCGAACATCTTCTGCTAGGACTATTACGTGAAAACGGTAGTTACGCAGCAGAGATCTTGCGTAACCACGTGTCGCACGCACTCGTCCTACAGCCCCCGCGAAATTACCTTGCTCTCGCCGCCCATCGGTGATATCTCTGACTCCTTTTTGCTGTCGCTCGGCAACACCTGACTCCGGGACACACGTTTGCCAGAATCCAACTCAGCCTCCGGCCAACCCGAATCAATCAGCCTGCTGTCCCCCGGCCTCTCCATCGCCGAAGCTGAGGACCCCAACCGCCCCAAGCGGGTGATGGGATTTCGCGATCTCGTCCTGTTCTACATAGTGACCGGCGTCAGCCTGCGCTGGGTTGCCAGTGCCGCGGCGGCGGGCCCGAGTTCCATCGTCATCTGGATCGGGGCCTGGCTGATGTTCTACACCCCGCTCGCGCTCTCAGTAATTGAACTCTCATCGCGCTACCCCAACGAGGGTGGCATTTATGTGTGGACCAAGCGCGCCTACGGCCCCTTCGCCGGCTTCATCACCGCCTGGTGCTACTGGGCGTGCAACCTGCCCTACTTCCCTGCTGTCCTGTACTTCGCGGCGAGCAATGCGCTGTACATCCGTCACGGCGCCTGGGCGCACTTGGAAAGCAACACAACTTTCTACATCCTCTTTTCGCTGCTGGCGCTGGCCGTGGCCACTTGGTTGAACCTGATCGGGCTTGACGTCGGCACCTGGCTCCATAACGTCGGCGCGCTGGCCATGTGGGTCCCGGCCGTCATCATCGTTGCCATGGGTGGGATTGCGTACTACCGCTTCGGCTCGGCCACGGTTTTCAGCGTCCACACCATGACGCCCAGCCTGCAGATCAAAGACGTCATCTTCTGGTCGGTCTTGATTTACGCAGTTGCCGGATGCGAGACCGCTTCGCTCATGGGCGACGAGATCAAGAACGCTCGCCGCGCCGTCCCCTGGGCATTGTTTATCGGAGGCATCGTTGTCGCCTTCTGCTACATCATGGGCACAGTAGGAGTGTTACTTGCCCTGCCTTCGTCAGAAGTAGGGAATCTGCAGGGACTGATGCAGGCCATTTCCAGCACCGCCCACAAGATTGGCTGGGAAGGAATCATTCCGGTGGCCGCGTTCTTGATCATGCTCAGCAACGTCGGCGCAGCCGGGGCCTACCTGGCCGCCACCGCCCGCCTGCCGTTTGTCGCGGGCATTGATCGCTTCCTGCCCCCAGCGTTCGGCGCGCTGCATCCGCGCTGGAAGACGCCGTGGGTCGGGCTGCTCACCCAGTTCGTCTTCGGCGTGGTATTCATTTTTCTGGGACAGGCCGGCACCAGCATCAAAGGTGCCTACGATGTGCTGGTTAGCATGGGTGTGATTACTTATTTCATCCCGTATTTGTACCTGTTCGCCGCCATGTGGAAGTTGCAGGCAGAGCCCGCGGGAGCAGACGTCATCCGCGTCCCTGGCGGAAAACCGGTGGCCAAACTCGTGGCCGCAGTCGGCCTTTTCACCACCACGTTCACGATTGGGCTAGCGCTCATTCCGCAGGCTGACGAGCCCAACAAACCGCTGGCCGTGCTGAAAATTGTAGGACTGTCCGCGCTGCTGGTGTTCATCGGAGTGTGGATTTACTGGGCCGGAAAGAAAAGAGCATCACGCGCAAAGTAGCGCCGGCGTCCTGCCGGCCAAACTTTCTCTTCCAGCGCAGGCCTCACGCAACAACACACTTTGTGTTCAGTTGTGCAACTACACTCCGTCAAACAAACCTTTTACAAAACCGCGACAGGGCAATGACACCTGCAGAGGGATGCCCACCTAGGCTGGCAGTGCTGTGATTTCTAGCCGTGGGCTGGTCACGGACATCGCAAACATTGGAGTGCACAAGTCATGAAGAAGGAAAATCTCTCTCCGGCTCTGTCATCGGAGGCAACTTCGACAACGACGAGCGAAGACGTTAACGCCAACTGGGAGCGCGTGGTCCGGCGGCGCTCATTTCTCAAGGGCCTCGGCATAGCCGGCGCCACGCTGACCGCAGGCTCGCTTTTGGTACCCGCAGGCCTGGCGGACACCCGCCCACGCAAGTCCGGCAGTTCCGGCAAGCTCGGGAAGGGCGATGTAGCCATTCTGAAATTTCTGGCCGCCGCCGAATTGATCGAGAGCGATCTGTGGACCCAGTACGCGGAACTGGGTGGTGCGAACGGCGGTAATCCGGCCTACATCCTGGCCCTGCAAAATCTCGATGGCGATATGCCGCAATACATCACCGATAACACCGATGACGAGCTCAGCCACGCCGCCTTCCTGAACGCCTACCTACAGTTCAGGGGCGAGCAACCCGTCAGCCTGGACGCGTTTCGCACTTTGCCCAGCAGTCAAGCCACCGGGGCCCGGCAAATCGGACGGCTCACCAATCTCATGAATCTGAACGTGGACACCAGTTGGTATACCCGCTACCGCAGCGGCCAGAATCCGGACCTGGGCGCGCATTTCAAGGGGCCGGTCACCATTGTCAACGAGCCCGCCATCCCTTTGAACGACATTGACACGCCTCCCAACCAGCCGCAACCGGTTCCTCCGGAGACGCCGCAAGAGTCCCGCATGCAAGCCATCGCCAACACCGCCGGATTCCACTTCGCCATGATTGAGCAGGGTGGATCAAGCCTGTACGCGACCCTGGCACAGCAAGTACAAGATGCCGAAGTGCTGCGCATCGTGATCAGCATCGGCGGAGTCGAGATCGACCACTTTGGGCTGTGGCACGATAAGGCGGGAAACGCAGTCGCTCAACCTCTGGCGGGTGTGACCGATCCCGAAACTGGCCTTACCTTCCCGGACCTCAACAACCCTGCCAAGGAACTTACGCAGACCAACAAAATTCTTCCGGAACCGTGCAGCTTTCTGAGCAAGAGTTTCCCAAAGTGTTCCGTAATCCGGCCCACCTCCACCACGAATTCTGGCGCCACGGCAGCCGTCACGGGTCTGACCAGTGACCTGTTGTTCCAAGGCCAGTCGTCACAATTCTTTGACCTGGTCACCCAGTTGGCGACGGACGCGGATGCGGCACAACGCGGGTTCTGATAGCGGTGACACCCGGCGTTGACAGGCGCTGTGCTAACCGGCACGGCGCCTGCTGTTTTTCAAACTCAAGGAGCACTCATGTTGGAAGGATTGTTTCAACCGATGCACTTGCTGGTCATCTTTGGGATTGCGCTGCTGGTGTTCGGGCCCAAAAAACTTCCGGAGCTAGGCAAAGGAATCGGAGAGGGCATCCGCGGCTTCAAGTCGGCCATGCAGGAAAAAGACAAACCGTCGGAAACAGCCAACTCCACGACGAAGAACCAGTAGCGCCGGCACCTCACCGGGCCACATCTTCATCCAGAAGTGTCATCCCGAGCGGAGCGAGGGATATGGGGTTCTTGCCGGCGACGCATCAACTGCGGGCAAACACCTGGATCCCTCGTCGCGCTCGGGATGACAAAAGGTAAGGGGCTACACCGGCGTCGCCGTCTTCCGCGGCGGGTTAAAGAACGGTGTTTTCACGATCTTCGCGGTAACCTTCTGGCGTATAGCTTCGATGGTGATTTCCATCTGCAGCCTGTTGCCGACCTGCGAGTGTGGCGTGTCCACGCTAGCCAGCGCGACCATCTTTTTCAGCACCGGAGACCAGGTCGTCGAAGTCGCCTTCCCTACCTGCTTGTCGCCCAGGTACACCGGCACGTGCACGCGTGATGCCTGGCTCGGAGCCGCCGGAGTGAGTCCGAACTTTTCGTAACGCGCTTCCACTTCGGGCCAGTCAATCTCCAGGCCCACCAGTTGCCGCGCTACCCCCTGCTTCTGATCTTTCGCCAGCGCTGCCTTGCCGATGAAGTTCTCTTTCTCAAGGTGAACCATCTTGCCGAAGCCCAATTCGTACGGCGAATATTTCTGGGAAGCGATGAGCGCTTTCTTGCTGCTGGTGTAGTCCACTTCGATCAGCAGCAGGCCCGCTTCTACGCGAGCCACGTCGAGCGCCAGCATGCCGGCGGCGTGGATGTCGAAGCGCCTGCCCGTGTCCATCAGCGCGTCCCAGACTTTTACGGCATCGTTCCACGGGGCCCAGACTTCGTACCCCAGGTCGCCGGTGTATCCGGTGCGCGAAATGTCGACCGGCACGCCTGCAATTTTGCCGCGGGTCATGCGGAAATATTTCAGGTTGGCGATGTCCGCCTCAGCCACGGCCTTGAGCAGCTTTCCCGAAGTCGGCCCCTGGAGCGCGAGCGCGGCGGTCTGCTCCGAGATGTCCTCGACCTGGACGTCCATGTTCAGGCCGTTCTGGCGGAACCAGCGCAGGCTGGGGTCGGCGGCGGTCCAGCGGTACTTGTTCTCTTCCAGCCGCGTGATGGTACCGTCGTCAATCACCTTGCCCTGCTCGTCGCACCAGCAGCAATAAATAACCTGGCCCACTTTGACCTTGTTGATGTCGCGCGTGATCACGCGATTCACCAGCTTGGTCGCGTCTTTCCCGCTGACCAGGTACTTGTAGAGCGGAGAAATATCGATCAGCGCCGATGCATTGCGGATGGCGTTGTACTCGTGCTCGTGATGCACCTCATACACGCTCACCGTGTAGTAGCCAGACCATTCGCGGTAGTTCAGGCTGGTGCACAGCGGGAAGGTTCGTTCGTGGAACGCGGTTCCGACGGGCAATGGAGTACCTCAATTGAAAATTACCGTAGCTTCCTTCATGTACCTTCTTGTCCTTGGTGGGTTTCAGGTTTTCTTGATCACCACGATGGACACGAAGTTAGGCGGAGGAAACACTCGACGCTGGATTATATGCAGCCGCGCATACGCACAGCAACTCCCAATCCTGTGACTGGAAGTCACCACGGCGAAACTGTGCAGACAACTCCCGACTTCTCGGATAGAATGGCGAGGCATTTCCTTTCAGCTCATGCGTCGCACTCTCATAGCGTGGAGCGTTCTTCCCAGCGGGCTCTGATCCGCGCGGTCGTTATCGTATTGCTGTATCCTTAGTCGCTTCCCACTCTTTGAACTGAAAGCTGACGGCTGAGAGCTAGAAGCCAGGAGCTAAAAGCCAATGGCGAGTTCCAAATATGATGTCATCGTGATCGGCGGAGGCCACAACGGCCTCGTCAACGCCGCCTACCTGGCCCGCGCCGGGAAAAAGGTTGTGGTGCTCGAGCGCCGCTACGTACTGGGCGGGGCCGCGGTCACCGAAGAAGTCTTTCCCGGATTCAAGTTCTCCGTCTGCTCCTACGTGGTCTCGCTGCTGCGGCCCGAGATCATCCGCGACCTCGACCTGCCTCGCCACGGCTTGGAAATTTTGCCGCTCGACGGCACTTTCACTCCCATGCCCAACGGCGATTACCTGTGGCGGGTGAACGATCACGGCAAGACCCATCGCGAAATCGCTCGCCATTCCAAGCTCGACGCCGAAGCCTACGACGAATTTGGCAAGGCCATGCAGGCCATGTGCCGATTTGTGAAGCCGATTCTGAGCATGGTGCCGCCCGATCCCGCCACCCTGAACCCGCGCGAACTGATGAAGTTGCTGTTCATCGGACGCCGCTTCCAGGGCATGACCAGCGAAGACAAGTACAACCAGGTGCAGTTGATGACCATGAGTGCCGTCGACTTCCTGGACCAGTGGTTCGAGACCGACGTGCTCAAAGCGACCATGTCGGCATCGGGAATTATCGGGACCTTCCTCGGCGTTCGTTCGCCGGGAACTGCTTACGTTCTGCTCCACCACTACATGGGCGAGATTGACGGCGCATTCCGCTCCTGGGGATTCGCCCGTGGCGGCACGGGAGCCATCTCCAACTCCATTGCCGACGCAGCCCGCGAAGCCGGAGCCGAAATTCGCACGGAAGCCCCGATCGCAAAGATCATCGTCAAGAATGGCAAGGCGAAGGGTGTCGTGCTCAACAACGGCGACGAAATCTACGCCAACGTGGTTTCCTCCAGCATCGATCCGCGGCAGACCTTCATTAACCTGATGGACAGTGGAAACGTGCCGGATGAATTTCTCGAAGAAGTTCGCCGCTTCAAGTTCCGCGGTTCGTCGGGAAAGGTGAATTTGGCCCTGGATGGACTGCCGAACTTCAAGTGCATGCCCGGAGTCGGCGCGCACCTGCGTGGAGCCATGTCGATTTCCCCCAGCGTCGAATACATGGAACGCGCCTACGACGACGCCAAGTACGGAAACTTCTCGCGCCGTCCTTACATTGACATGGTCATCCCGACCCTGACCGATCCTTCGGTGGCTCCGCCGGGAAAGCACATCATGTCGTGCTTCGTGCAGTACGCGCCCTACAAGCTGCGGCCCGGCTTGAACTGGGACGATCAGAAGGAAGCTTTCGGCAACAACGTGATCGATACCATCGCCGAGTATGCGCCCAATATCAAGAACCTCATCCTGCACAAGCAGGTGGTAACCCCGCTCGACTTGGAGCGCGAGTTTGGCCTGAGCGAAGGCAATATCTTCCAGGGCGAGCTGTCGCTTGAGCAGTTGTTCTTCCTGCGGCCGGTACCGGGCTGGGCACAATACCGAACGCCGGTGAAGAACCTGTATATGTGCGGGTCCGCCACTCATCCCGGCGGCGGAATCATGGGCGCCAACGGACGGCTGGCGGCGTTGGAAATTCTGAAAGACATCAAGGGGGCAGCGTAGACCATGGCCGACAAGCGCGATGTCGTCATTATCGGCGGCGGCCACAACGGACTGGTCACCGCTTTCTACCTGGCCAAGGCGGGATTCAAACCGCTGGTCCTCGAACGCCGCGCACAGCTTGGCGGCGCTGCTATCACCGACGAGTTCTACCCCGGCTTCCGCTGTTCCACGCTCGCCCACGCTGCGGGTCCGATTCGGCCGGACATCGTCCGCGACATGCAGCTCGAGAAAAACGGGCTGAAGCTGATTACCCCTGAGGTGGGCGTTACCGCGCTCTCCCCCGACGGCCGCGCCATGGTGCTCTATAACGACGCCAAGCGTGCCGCGCAGGAAATCAGCGGCTTCTCGCAGAGAGATGCAGCCAAGTATCCCGAGTTCCAGGCGTCACTCGCCAAGATGGGCAAAGTGCTGGCTGGCGCGCTCGCGCTGGCGCCACCCAACATTGACGATCCCAGCAAAGCCGACCTGTGGGGAATGCTGCAGACCGGGCGCGCCGTCCGGAAACTCGGCAAGAAAGACATGTATCGCCTGCTGCGCTGGGGACCGATGGCGGTTGCGGACCTGGTCGCGGAGTTCTTTGAGACCGAACTGCTGCGCGCCACCATCGCCGCTCGCGGCATCTTCGGTACGTTTCTGGGACCGTGGTCAGCAGGCAGCAGCCTGGTGCTGCTGATTCGCGCTGCCGGAGATTCGCATCCCGCCGGCTCAGCCCACTTCGCCGCTGGCGGAATGGGCGCAGTCACGCAAGCGATGACCGCAGCTGCGAAGGCCGCGGGCGCCGAGATCCGCAGTGGCGTCGAAGTAATCGAAGTCCGCGTAAAAGACGGCGCGGCTACCAGCGTGGTGCTCTCCACCGGCGAAGAAATCACGGCCAAAGCCATCATCTCGAACGCCGATCCCAAACGCACTCTGCTGAAGCTGGTGGATCCCACCCACCTCGCGCCCGACTTTGTGCTGAAATTGCAGCACTACCGCATGCCGGGCACGGTAGCCAAGGTGAACCTCGCCCTTTCGGGCCTGCCAAGCTTCACTGCTCTGAAAGGAGGGAACACCGACGCGCTCGGTGGACGCATTCACATTGGGCCGGAGATCGACTACCTGGAGCGCGCATTCGACCAGTCGAAGTACGGCAGCTTCTCGGCCCACCCGTATCTCGAGATTGCGATTCCGTCGATTTCCGATCCGTCTCTTGCCCCGGCGGGCAAGCACGTCATGTCGGTCTACGTGCAGTACGCCCCGTACAAGCTGAAAGGCAGCAACTGGGAGAGCCAGCGCGTGCCGCTGGGCGATACGGTGGTCAAGACGATTGCGCAGTACGCGCCGAACCTGCCCTCGCTGATCGTGAGCCACCAGATCATCACGCCGCAGGATCTGGAAGATACCTACGGGCTCACCGGAGGCCACATCTTCCACGGCGAACTGTCGCTGGACCAGTTCTTCACCATGCGCCCGCTGCTGGATTGGGCGCGCTACCGGACACCGATTCAGAAGCTGTATCTATGCGGATCCGGAACACATCCAGGCGCGGGTTTAACAGGAGGTTCCGGGGCAAACGCAGCCCGGGAGATCTTAAAGGACCTGAAGAAATAGCGCCGGCGTCCCCACCGGCAATCCGGGAACGGTTCAGCGCATACAAACAGCCGGCGAGGATGCCGGCGCTACGAAATATGAAAACTTCTGCCATCCTTCTGCTCTCCTGCCCTGACCGCAAAGGCGTAGTCGCCACCATTGCCGACTTTGTGTTCCGCCATGGCGGCAATATTCTGCACGCCGATGAGCACGCCGATGAGGAATCCAACCTCTTCCTGATGCGTGTGGAATTTGACCCAGCCGACTTCGACATCCCGCTCGACGACTTCCGCAAGCACATCTCGCCCATCGCTGAGAAGTTCGAGATGACCTGGCGCCTGGCCCGCTCCGACTACCGCCCCAGGATGGCGATACTGGTTTCGAAGTACGACCATTGCCTGGTGGACCTGCTCTATCGCCACAAGAGCGGTGAACTGAACTGCGATATCCCGCTGATTATCTCGAACCACCCGGATAACCAGCCCATGGCGGACTTCTACAAGATTCCCTACTTCACCGTGCCGGTTCCGAAGGACAACAAGCGCGACGCGGAACAGAAGATCCTCGCGTTGCTTCGGCAAGCCCAGCCGGACTTCGTGGTCCTAGCCCGCTACATGCAGATCTTGACCAACGAGTTTGTGAACGAGTATCCCCACCGCATTATTAACATCCACCATTCGTTTCTGCCGGCCTTCATCGGGGCCAAGCCCTATCACCAGGCGTTCGCCCGGGGCGTGAAACTCATTGGCGCCACCAGCCATTACGTCACCGAAGTACTGGACGACGGCCCGATCATCGAACAGGACGTGGTGCGGATCTCCCACCGCGACTCCTTGGACGATTTGCTGCAGAAGGGCCGCGACCTAGAGAAGGTGATTTTGTCGCGCGCGGTGCGCTGGCACATCGAGAACAGGATCCTGTTGTACGGAAACAAGACGGTCGTTTTCGACTAATCGAATCAGCAAGATCCGGACGATACCTGCCCTTGTTACTTTAGTGTCCTGCCAACAACAGAGGCCTGTGCGGAACGTCCCCTCGCGCTTTATTATCGTGACTACTCTTTCAACATCCAAGGGTTCGGTCCGTAGGAGCGACGTTTGGTCGAGGATCCGAAGTGGGAGCTTGCCATTCTGGCCACGGTGCAGGGCTTCGACGAGAAGCTGCTGCAGGAGCACGTCGGGGGAGAGGTTCCGGTCCCCGCTGGCCTGGAAGCGATCTCTCTGCAGGAAGCCGATGGCGAGGTTCACCAGACTCTGGACCGGATGCGCCGCTGGCTGCGATTGCTCGATATCGCCATTACTCCCGCCATGCTGCGCCGCGCCTTTACCCCGGAAACTGACCCGGAAATCGCCGAGGCCATGCTCCGCTACCTGGTTCGCAAGAAGGATTCCACGGACGCGAACCGGGACAAAACCGATTTCATCACTACCTTTCTTTATCGCCATCCGCGCGTACCGGGGCAATGGGAACGCAGCGGTTATGGGCTGGACGGTTCTCTTCCCCTTTCGCCCTTCGAGATTGCTTTGCTTGAGATCCTGGCCGATACCGACGTGCCCTCCCTTCCCGAGGAGCACGTACAGCTGCTGCGCCGCTTCGACGCGCTGCAGCAGGAAGCGGAAGGCTTTCAGGATCTGAACGCGCTGCTTGAGTCCGGCATCATTCCGCGGGTGCGCGACCTCAAACAGGCGCTCGACGCTTCCTTCTATCATCCCGGCGTACTGGCAACCATCGCACCCTACAACGCCGCCTTTGGCAGGAGGTTCGACTCGCTGTTCCACGTGGCCACCACGGAAATTAAGGACTTCGCGGAAGCGTTGGAAGAACAGGGTGGCAGCATCCTGGGCAACGTAGACGGCGTGGACGTTACGGTTGAGCACGTAGCCACGTTGCAGGAAAGCGAACTGCTGAAAGTTGACTACAGTACGGCGCTGGACAAGTTCCGTCGCGTCTCGAAATTGAAGAAGGCTTTGGAGCAACGTCCGCCTATGCGGCGGGCGGGCCGCCCCACGCTGGTACCGCCCCTGGCCAAGGCAGCGCGCGGTTCCGGTGGGGCCGCTGCCGCAGTAGCGCCGGCGCGCCAGCGCATGCTCGACGTGCGTGCCATGCGCGCGGCCATTACCCCCTCGCAGCTTTCCGTGGAAGAAACCAAGCTGCGCCAGGTGGAAGAGTCGATTCGCGTTTTCGTCCGTGTGGCTGATCCCAAGTTCCGCCAGGTGGTTCCCATGCGCTTCTTCAATCTGACGCTGACTCCCGCGGAAGCCGAAGCCTACTGCGCGGATTATCTGGAAGAAAAGAGTTTGCGTGCCGGCACGGCCCGGGTTCTGCTGCGCATTGTAGCGGTGATCGCCCGCATGACCACCGAACTGGAAGAACTGAGACGTCACGAGAACTCAAGTTCGCTGTGGAAGCTGCACGCGGACTCGCTAGTGGTCCTGCTGGAAGTAGCGGAAACTCTGGCCGAGAATGCCGCCCGCGTGTCGGCGCTTGCCACCCAGCATGAGGCGGCCTCCGTAGCCGAGGCCATTCAGACCTCTCTCGCCAAACTGCACGAACGCACTGACGCGGCGGGAAGAACACTGGCTCACGCCAGCTAGGGCATACCCTACGCACTAATCAACATTGTGGTTCACAGCGTCGGGCTGTCGTTCCCCAGCATCGCCCTGCGCACTATCCTTAGCGGAAGCCCACCCTGCTCCATGAAGTGGTCGTGAAACTCCTGCAGGGTGAACTTGTCGCCGCGAAGCTGCTTGTAGTCCTCGCGCAATTTCCTGATCTGAAGCTTTCCCAGGGTATACACGAGGTAGGTCGGGTCATTGGTCCCGCGCTGCGCCTCCATCTCGGCGATCGGCCGAACCTGGTAACCCTCTTTGACAAAGAACTCGGTTGCCTGGTCCAGGGTCATGTTGCCGGTATGCATCTCCAGCCCGGCGATGAAGCGTGCATCACGCAGTAGCGCGTCAGTCACCTGGCCCAGGCGTATGCGCGGGTCCTTGGAGTAGCCCTCGTCGAGCATCATCTGTTCGGTATAGTGTGCCCAACCTTCACTGTTGCTGTCGCAATACAGCAGCTTTCGCACCTTGGAAGGAGCCCGCAGCGACCAGAGGTACTGCAGGTAATGCCCGGGATAGACCTCGTGCGTGGCGGTGCTGACGATGATCCCCCGGCTGTATTCCTCCATATATTCCCGAACCTTGTCTGGCTTCCAGCTGCGATCCGGCAGGGTGACCTCGAAAATCCCCTGCGTGTCCTTGGTCTCATAAGGTCCAGGTGTATCCATGGCGGCGGAGGTGAGGGCACGGGAAAAAGGTGGCGTCTCTTCCACCACCGGTTCCGCGGTTGAGGGAATCGTCACAATGTGGTTCTGTTCGATGAAGCGGCGCAAGCTGCCTAACGCGTCGCGAAAGGTCTGCAACAACTGGTCAGGGGCAGGATGGTCGTTTCGCAACGTAGCCAGTACCTCGCCGGTACTACGCCTGGGGTCGATCTGCGCAGCGATTTGTTTCAGCTGTTCCTGGTTGCGCCGCAAGTCGGCATAACCGATCTCACGCAGTCGGGCGAGCGGGATATCCACCATCTCGTCATAAAGCAGTTTTTTCTGGAAGTTCTCCGCTCCCAGCCGGAAGTCTCCATGCGAAACCGGAAGCAAGTCCTCACGCAGGAAGTTCTCGTACTTCTCCAGGGCCGTGATCGCTTGCTGATTGCTCGCCCGGAATTCAGCCAACAGCTTCGGGTCTTTGACGACGCTGAAAGCCTCCGGAACATCGCGCCGGAAGAACTCGATGGTACCGGGAATCTGCTGGAGTGCCACATTGGTGTAGACCTTTGGGGGATTCTTCAGATTGTGCCGCGCCGCATCGAGCATCGCCGGGATTTGCCGTTCGCGAGCGATGATCGAGCGCAAACGCACCTCAGGCGGGGCAAAGTGGCGCTTCATCAACAAAAACAGGCTGTACGCCGGCTGGCTGGCATAGGGGTCGGGATCTTTCTCCCACATGCGGATGGTCTCGAGTTCCAGCAGGCGGGAGCGGATCTGGCTTTGAACAAACTCCAGATCGTCGGCGGACTGCTGCGGAAGCGGTGCCGAGCGGGCCTTTTCGAGCTTCGGCAGAAAACTTCTCAGCGCCGCGGCTTCCCTCTCCAGTCCGGCGCGGGATAAATCTTCCAGCTTCTCGTCGTATTGGTGAAAACCGGCTGCGGTTGCGGCCGTGGGGTGGAAACCAAAATAAAGGTCGAAGTATTCGTCTACCACCGTATCGAACGCGCCGGAGGTTGGCGCAGGATTGGCGCTAATGTCCTGCGCGGCAGCCGCACTGGCATGCAGCAGCGCTGCCATGAGGATCAACAAGAAACCATATGTTTTCATCGTGACCTTGTGCCCGACGATAGCCTAACCCACTCACCAGAGTGGCGGAGAGATTTATGCTTTGGCCGCCAGCGCTCATTTCCCTACGACGAACATGTCGCCGTCATTCTCGGTATAGATCTTGCCGTCGCGGCCGATGGCGATCGGGGTATAAGCCGCGCCCAAGGCCAGACGCAGGAAGATGTTCCCCTTGAGCGTGCCACCCTGGCTGATTACGTACACATTGCCGTCCTCGCTGTTGGCGTAAACCGTCCCGTTGGCATCCACAGCGGGAGCGTTGACGCACCACTCGTAACTGGTCGGGCTGCGAAACCGCCATTCTGGGACTAGATCGGTGCTCAGTTGCGTGATGTAGTACGGCCCGGTGAAGTAATGGTTGTCTTTGAGAATGATCGAATAAGTACCGTCGTGCGCGTAGATGGCAGGAGTTTCATCCCAGCCAAAATTGTAGTTGGCCAAATATTTGCCGGCTGAATCGAACTTCAACAGGTAACCGCGAGCCGTGTTGCGGCTGCTCGACGCCCCGTAGAGGACACTCCCGTCGGGAGCCACCACCGGACTCGAGGAAGATTGGTCCCACACCAATGCGCTGCTGTTCGCAAACAGGCCGCGCAGCGTGGCTTGCCACTTGGGCATGAGATTGGCGGTCGCGGCCACGACATATCCTCGATCGGAGAAGAAGTGAGCCCGGCTTACCGTATACACAGTCATGCCATCATTCGAAATTGCGGGTGCCGCGTTGATTCCGGGCCGCTGCGACCCACAGGGGCTGCCATCGCACATGGTGGGCGCACCCGGAACCAAGGCCGAATAGCTCACGCTCTGAATCACACCTATTGGCGACACTTTCACCAGCCACGCACCAGTAACGTCTACTCCCCAGGGGTTCGACGGATCCAATCCGACGGCATTGAAGTAAACGTTTCCGTTGCGATCAACGGTCAGAGGGCCGGAGACGTACTTGTTGGGATCGTCGATCGGGCCAAAAGGCTTGTATTGGTCCACCACCGTGCCATCCGACTCATTCAACTTGTAGATGGTTCCGGCAAAGCCCGGCACAAACACGAACCCGTTCCACCAAGCCGCATGAAAGACCGGCTCCCACCCGGACAGATCCCGACCATTCGGCACCGGCTTCCAATCACTTTGAAAGTTCCATAGCTGCGTCAGCGATGAGCCCTGCCACACGAATGCCCGCTCATTCCAGATTTGCGAATTCCATGCATCCGGCCCGCAGGGATAAGGCATGCCCGATCCGGGCGGCTGGCAGGAGATGTAGGTGCCGCTTTTAGCTTCAAGAAAGACTTTGTTGCCGTCGATGAGCGGTGACTGGTAGTGCGTGAGCAGTTCCCCGTAAGTCTCCGCCTGCTCCTGCGCCGCAAACGGATCGAAGGTGATATCCACCAATTGACGATTCGGACTCTGCCCGACGGCGGAGGTTGCACCGGTGTGTTGTGGCGTGCGCGCCCATTGCGCCCAGTCCGGTATACTCCGCGCATTGCCAGCGTGGCTCAAACTGGTCGCCCCGAGAAGTAGAGTGACGAAACTCGAGACTATGATGAGAACGTTTCGACTCATGATGTCCCCCTTTATCTCAGACGGATTGCTCTCGGCCCGAACTGTTGGAGAGCACCACAACGCGGCACCCCGCCGCGAGAACAAAGTTTCCGCGCTGGATTGCAGCCTGTCAATGTGAAAGGTTTTGCACCAAAAGACAAGGAATGACAAGAAAGGCCGGACACGTTGTCCGGCCGTTCAAGAGTGGTAGCTAGAAGCTAGTAACCAGAAGCTCAATTAATATCAAACTGCTCCTGGTGCAGCGCGGGGTCGCTCTTCAGGATCACAGTCTTCTTGGTCATTTCTTCCATTTCCATCAAGATGCGGCCATTGTTTCCCTTGAGCGCCTTGGCCACGTCGGGATTCACCCGCAGCATTACGTCGGAGTGCTCCAGGTGCTTGGCGATCTTGCGCATCTCCAGGTAGATCTCGTTGCACACCGTGGTCACCGACTTCACGTAACCGGTGGACTGGCAATACGGACAGGGCGTGCCGATGGTGCGTTCGAGCGATTGCTTCACCCGCTTGCGGGTGATGGCCACCAGCCCGAAATCGTTAAACTGCAGGACTTTCGACGGCGCCCGGTCGCTGCGCAACGCCTCCTCCAGAGCCTGCATCACTTTTTGCCGGTTGCGGCGCTCATCCATGTCGATGAAGTCAATGATGATGATGCCGCCCAGGTCGCGCAGCCGGATCTGCCGCACAATCTCCTTGATGGCATCCACGTTGGTCTTGACGATGGTGTCTTCCAGGCGCGCCGTCTTGCCGACATATTTGCCGGTGTTGACGTCGATCGCCACCAGCGCTTCGGTCTGGTTGATCACGATGTAGCCGCCACTCTTGAGCCAGACTTTCGACTTGAGCGCCTTGTCGATTTCTTCTTTCAGCCCGAACTGCTCGAACAGCGGAGTTTCCTTGGTATAGAGCTTCACTTTCCGCACCAGCGCCGGCTGGAAGCGGTTGGCGAAGCGCAGAATGCGTTCGTATTCCTGCTCGTTGTCGACCCAGATGGCGCCAAAGTCCGAGGTCACCTGGTCACGCAGCACGCGCTCCACCACGTTCAGGTCGTGATAAATCAGCGCCGGAGCCTTGCCGTTGTCGGCGCGGCTCTTGATCTCCGCCCACAGACCTTTCAGGAAGCGGATATCGGCGCGCAGCTCTTCTTCGTTCGCGCCCTGGGCTGCGGTGCGGACGATGAAGCCGCCGTGCCCGTTCTCGCGCTCGCTCAGGATGATGCGCTTCAACCGCTGCCGCTCCTCTTCGGAAGCAATCTTCCGTGATACGCCGGTGTGGTTCACCGTCGGCATGTACACCAGGAACCGTCCCGGCAGGGCAATGTGGCTGGTAATGCGGGCGCCCTTCTTGCCGATGGGTTCTTTCGCAATCTGTACCAGGATTTCCTGGCCTTCCTTCAGCAGGTCGGCAATCTGCGGCATGGCCTGGGGTTCGCGACGGCGTTGGAAGCGCTTTCCGCCTCCGCCCCGGCGGCCACGGCCTCGGCGGTCAAACGCCGGACGCGCCGCGCGCTGCGTATAGGCTGCCGTCCCCGCGGGTGCGCGTACTTCGACCCGGGCATCTACGGAACCGTTCCCCCGGGCTTCGGCATCCAGGATGGCTTCAGCCTCGGCTTGGGCGTCCTCAATCTCCGCTTCCTCTTCTTCCTCAGCTGCAGCCTCTTCCGCTGCTTCATCGACCGGCTCTTCCGCTTCGGTAACCGCGGCGGCCTGCAATTCCGGCACCTCTTCGGTTTCTGTAGTTTCCGTAGTTTCCACTATCGGTTGCGCAGACGCCGCGATTTCCTGGGTGCTTGGCTCATGGAAATTGGTGGCGGCGCTGGTTTCCTCTTCCATCTCCTCGAAGGTGTCTTCCTCATCCAGATCTTCCACATAGTGGGCGAGGTCGGCTTCTTCCTCTTCGATCTCCTCTTCCTCAATCACCGAGGTGGAAGCCGCAGGCGGCTCTTGATCCGAAACCTCGGGCACCGCGGCGAGCAGTTCGTCGGGCTGACCTCCATCTTCCGCTGCCTCTCCCCCGAACACGGCCGCAACGTTCATCTGGTGCAACCTTTTCTGCTCCTCGTCCCACTCGGTCGAACCGATCTGGGGACGGCTCTCGGTGGGTTCAGGGCGCACTTCTTCGTGAGTCTCCATCACCGGCGCGGCGAACAGGGGCTCATCTTCAGGGAAGTTCTTAGCAATCGCGGGTGGCGGAGCTTCGGCTCTCTGGGCTGCGGCTGCGCTCCCGGAACGTCCTCCGGACGATGTGGACTGAGACTGGGCCAGGCGCTGGTACTTGGAAATGGATTCTCCAGGCAGAATCATCGGCTGGTATCCCGGGGGCGGGCCATAGTCGGAGCGCTCCGAGCGTTCGGAGCGAGACGTTTCCCGCGGCGGAGCTTCGCGCTGCGTTTCCCGCGGCGCATCACTCGTGGGGCGGGCAAATTTGGATTCCGGCATGCGCTCCCCGCGCCGGCCGCCACGACGACGCCGGCGTCCACGATAGCCGCCGCGGTCGTTTCGCTCGTCGCCGTTGGATGGCTCTCGGTTCCCCGTCTCTAGAGGCGCTGCTTCCGTGGATTGTTCCGCCGGGGCAATACCCTCGTCCGGAAAATCCGGACCCTCGATCACCATGGGCTGCGCTTCCGCCCGAGGCGGTTGTTGCGGATATCGCTGTTCAGTTGAGGGGGGACGGTTGGTGGGAACTTCTTCGACCTCGTCCTCGTCTTCCACTTCCATGAAATCGGATACGTACAGGAATGCGTCGCGCTCCAGGCCGACGTCCACGAACGCGGATTGCATACCGGGAAGGACGCGGGTTACGCGGCCTTTATAGATGGAACCTGCCAGGGTGTATTCGTTTTCGCGTTCCAGGTAGATTTCAGCGAGCAGATCGTCTTCGACCATCCCCACCTTGGTTTCGTGAGGCGTGGAAGACACAAACAATTCTTTTGTCATGCATACTCCGGTTCTGCGCCGTCATGCGGCCGCAGAGTTCACCGGGTGAAAGGCAGGCAAACACAGGGAGGATGGAGCATAGCGATAGCTGGCCCGGGTAGGGCGCAGCGTGAGTCTCGGAGTTTTCTCCGGGACCGAGTCCGTCGTACAAGCTGAGGGATCTTTTGCACTTATCGCAATTGCGCGAACCAGGTTTGTGACCGCTCTCTCGAGATCTCCGTGGATCAGAGGGGGCCGTTACCCGCCGGTGGGCGCCTTAGCTTCAATCCTGCCCGGCCGCTTGACTGCTATGGCCGGTGAGTGCCCTCTTAACGCGAGGGCGATCGTAATCTTGATCTTTGGCCGCCATTGGCAAGTGCGGCCACTCTCCCTACCCTCTTCCTCCTGCTTCAGTTCACGAAGCGGCGCATCCTGACATTCATAACAATGCCCAGCGCCAAAAACATAAACAGGACGGAAGACCCGCCGTAACTCATTAATGGCAGGGGTATTCCGGTGACCGGCATAAAACCGACCACCATGCCGACGTTGACCAGGATATGGAAGCTAAGCACAGCTACCACCCCCATCACCACGAACGTGCCAGCGCGGTCGGGCGCCGTTTGCGCGTTCTGGGTCAAACGCATCAGCAAGATGAAGTATAGCAGCATTACTCCCAGGGCGCCTACAAATCCATGTTCCTCGGCAAAGGCCGCGAAAATGAAGTCGGTTTGGGGTACCGGCAGGAAGGCCAGATGGGTCTGAGAGCCGGCGCTGCTCCCCCAAATCCCGCCCGAACCCACGGCAATTAGCGATTGGATGACCTGGTACCCGGAACCCTGCCGGTCCGCATCCGGTTCCATGAAGCTGGTCAAGCGGTCCCGCTGGTACGGCTTGAGAACGTGCCAGGCCACCGGCATCATGAAGCCTGCAAGTAATAACACCGCAAGGGCTTGCTTCCACCGCAGCCCACCCAGGAATAACCCCATCACGGCAATGGGGATGTAGGTGAGCGCGGTTCCAAGGTCGGGCTGGGCCAGCACCATGAGCATCGGGATGCCCACGATCGCTCCCGCCTTCATGAAGTCGGGCCAGGACAGCTCTTTCTGATGCAGGTCCGCGAAGTACTTGGCCACGGCCAGAATCAGGATCAGCTTCACCCACTCCGAGGGCTGGAAGTGCTGCCCGCCGGGCATCTTGATCCAGCGCCGTGCTCCCAGGTATTTCTGTCCGAAGATCATGACCGAAATCAGTGATGCCACCGCAGCGATGTACATCCAGTGAATGCGGTCGAGCATGACCTGGTAGTTGATCAGGCTGACCAGGAACATGCCGGCAATGCCGCCCGCAATCCAGTACAACTGTTTAATGTGGGCCCCAGCAAACTTGGTGTGCGCCGTGGCACTGCGAATCTCCAACACCCCCAGCCCGCAGATCATCAGGACAAAGATGAACAGCACCCAGTCGAAATCGCGTAATGAAATATATCTGGACATCAGTTGTCCGTCGTCGGTCGTCCGTCGTCAGCCTTAGGATCTCGTCGTTGGTCGTTTGTCGTTGGCCGTTGGCTCAGCACGGTCGGGGCACTGACTACCAGCCGTGTTTTGCTCGGTACTCGGTACTGGGCACTCGGTACTGGCATTTCGAAATGCCCTCCGTGCAGGGCATCGTCCTGATCGGGAGCATTCCACAGCGCTCCCACTTCCACTTTGCCGCTGCCCTGCGCCACCTTGGTGGGCTGGCGGCGTTGCTTCTCCACGTAGGCCTTAATGACCTGGGCGGCGATGCGGGCAGCAAACTGTCCGTGCTCGCCACCTTCGAACAATACCGCGACGACGATTTCGGGATTTCTGCGCGGCGTGACCCCGACGAACCAGGCGTTGTCCTTGTAGTCGGCTTTGCCGTGCGCCAGCTTGGCCTTGAGCTGGTTGCTGATGGTCTGCGCGCTTCCCGTCTTGCCGGCAAAGTCGATGCCTTGCAAATGGGCGCTGCCTGCAGTTCCCATCGGCGACGGCACATTCGCCATGGCATCGGTGATGATCTCCCAGTTCTTGGGATCAATCGGAACTCTCACTTCGTCGGGCACGTCCGAAGCCGGCAGCAGGTTCGGCGGCAGTTGCGACGGAAACGCCACGTGCGGGCGATGCATCACGCCGCCGCTGGTGATTCCGCCAATCGCACGCGCCAACTGGATCGGGGTCACGGCTACCGCACCCTGCCCGATGCCCACGGAGATGGTTTCTCCGGCATACCACTTCTGCTTGAAGTTGCGGATTTTCCATTCCTCCGACGGCATCACGCCGGTCACTTCCTGCGGCAGGTCAATGTTGGTTTTTTGCCCCAAGCCAAACGCAGTGGCGTACTTGGCGATGCGCCCGATGCCCAGCTTCTCGGCCAGCGTATAAAAGAAAACGTCACAGGACTGGTAGATGGCTTTGCTGATCTCCACGACGCCGTGGGTGCGGTGTTCCGTCGCCACCCAGCACTTGAAATAGCGCCCGTAGAAGGTCGCGCCCCCGTTGCAGATGACGTGCATGTCTTGGGCCACGCCTTCCTGCAGGCCGGCGGTCGCCATGATGATCTTGAATACCGAACCCGGCGCCAGCTGGGCCTGGATGGCTTTGTTCAGCAGAGGATGATTCTCGTCGGTAACCAGCTTCGTCCACTCATCGCGCGAGATGTGGACGGCAAAATCGTTCGGATCGAATGTAGGCCGGCTCACCATGGCCAGGATCTCGCCGTTGCGCGGATCCATGGCGACAATCGCGCCGTTTCTGCCTTCCAGAGCCTGCTCGGCGGCAATCTGCAGATCGATGTCGACGGTGAGTTTGAGCTGCTTGCCTGGCTCGGCGGGCTTCTCTCCAATCTGGCTGACTTCCTTGCCACGGCTATTGACCAAAACCTGGCGTTGCCCGTTCTTGCCCATCAGCATGTTGTTGTATTGCAGTTCAACCCCGGACTGCCCCACCACGTCGCCCGGGTTGTTGAGCTCCCAGCGCGGCTGGTTGAGCATTTGTTCGCTGACTTCGCCGACGTACCCGATCAGGTGGGCCATGAAACCGTTACGCGGATACAACCGCCGGTGGGCCATGATGGTGTCGAGTTCCGGCAACTCGTTGCGGTGGGCCTCGACGAATGCCAGTTCGTCCGGCGTGATGTCGTCCTTCAAATAGATGGGCTGGTACTGCGGCATACCCGCGAACTTGCGGATGCGCTCACGCACCTCTTTCGCGTCCATGTGCAGGCCTTGCGCAATGAGATCAGCATCGGCATTCAAATCGCGCGAGGAATCACGCAACAGCAAGGCGGTGAACGAAGGATAGTTATCGACGATAATGCGCCCTTCGCGATCGAGAATCTTGCCACGGGGGGCGAGGATGGGAACGTTGCGGGTCTTGTTCTTTTCCGCCAGCGAAGCGTAGAAGTCGCTCTGCACCACCTGCAGCCGCCACAATCCGTAAGCCAGTATGAGAAAGATGGCCAGGATGATGTACTGCACCGCGGTCAGGCGGAAGGGCGAAACTTTTTCGTCGCGGCCGAACATGATTTAGTCGTCGGTCGTCAGTCGTCCGTCGTCAGCCTCCGTTGTCACATGCGCTGTGGCGAACAAGAGACACATCCGTCGTGGACTGGTCGAGGTTAACTTCATTGTAAACCGAGCCACAGGCTTTGGGATTGCCCAGGCGGGTAACGCAAGGCCATAGCCGATTGGATTTTGCTGAACACTGGACGACGGCTTCTAAGTTCTCTGCTTCAGCCGGTCCATGGCCGCAAACAAGGCTACCGCCACCGCAGCGTTGGCCAGGGCCGCCCCCAGTTCGTGCGCCCAACTCCACTCCAGCGGCAGCCCGACCAGGCCATGCGCCACCGTGAAGTAGACGACTTCGTGTACCCCGTAGAAGAACAGTGTCACCAGGAAGCGGGTGGCGGCGTTCTCGACGTCAATCTTCACGCCCAGCGATGACGCCCCGTAGCCGGCCACCGTCTTGGCGATCCCGTAGAGGCCAATAGGGTGCGGAGTCAGCGCATCCTGCAAGAGGCCAATTGCTGCTCCGGTCAGCAGTCCGGCAACCGGACTGCGCCGCGCCACCGCAAAGAAGATCACCACCAGCAGCGGCAGGTCGAAAAGCGCGAAGAAGTGCAAACGCAGCGGCACAAACGCCTGCAGAAACACGGCGGCCAATGGAACGAGGATGGTTACCGGGATGCTGAAGCGGTAGACCTCGACCTGCTCATTGGATGTGTAGGTGATAGGCACGCTATTGCGGCTTGTCCTCCGGCGCCGGAGGCGGGGTTGACGGGGAAGCTGCGGGAGGCTTGGACGGTGCCGTCGCCGGTTTGGTGGAGGTTGCCGCCGGCTTGGCCGTACTGCTGCCGGGCGTGGTAACGACATCGGAGACCTTCACCGCCGCCGGCACGGGCTTCTGGGCGGTTGCCGGTGTGACCGCTGGCGCGCCGGCTAAGGGCTTGGTGGTCGTGGGAGCCCCGGCAACAGGCTTGCTTGAGCCTGGCGCGGGCGCGTTCCCATGTGGCTTGGGAGCACTGGCTACTGGGGCCCGAGCCGAAGCACCGGTAATGCTTGCCGGCGCAACTGCCTTGCCAGCTTGGCCCGCTAAAGCATTCCCCTGCTGCAGCTTAGGGGTGGAAACTCCCGGTGCCCCCGGCTTCGCTGGGGCTGGGGCAATGGTCAGCCCACTGGTTGGCGGCGGCGGTTTGCTGGGATCGTCTGGAGCTTTATCCGGCACTGAGGGCAGTCGCTGGGCCAAGATGTCCACCGCCCGCGCCGGCCCGTTTTCGGTGACCGACGGCGTCTTCTCTTCCTTCCCTGTAATCACCAGCACTTCTTCCAACTTGCTGAGGTCGGCGGCCGGCTTGATGCGAATATTGAGAAAAGACTCCGCCCCCTTGGCTACGTCGGCGACCGTGCCCACCGGCATGCCCTTGGGGAAAACCAGGTCGCCGCCGCTGGTCAGCACTCTTTCTCCGGGCTGCACCTGTTCGTCGGACATTACCTTCTCCAGCACCACTTCGCCGGATGGCGTGCCGCGCAGAATACCCTGCAGGCGGGACTTCTCCAGGATCGCTCCTACCCCGCTGGTCTGGTCGTCAATCAGCAGCACCTGGGAGGTCGAGTTGAACACCCGCAGTACCTTGCCCACGACCCCGTCCGCCGTGATCACAGCCATGTCGGGGGTGATTCCCTCGCGTTCGCCCTTGTCAATGTAGACCGAGCGAGATTGCGCGCTGCCGCTCGATCCAATGACCTGCGCAGCCAGGGTCTTCGAAATGAACTGTTCCTTGAAGCCCAGCAGCAGTTGCAGGCGCCGGGCCTGCTCGGCGTCCTCGCGCAGGCGGACTTGCTGCAGGCGCAAACGCTCGATCTCCGCTTTCAGGTCACGGTTTTCCTGGCGCACCCCTCGCAGGTAAAGGTAGCTGTGCCAGAGGTTGGAGGTGCCGCTCTGCGACCAGACGATGGCTTTCTCAAACGGGGTGACGACGTTCACCGCCCAGATGCGAATCAGCCGAGTAGGTTCGTTCTCGGTGTTGCGCTTGACTTGCACCGCCAGCCCCAGCACCTGCACAAACAGAATCGCCACCAGGATGGTGACGTTGCGGTAGCGGGTGATGAGGTTTTCCATGGCAGTTTCAAGTTTCGGGTTTCAAGTCTCGAGTTTCAACCCATGCGTAACGCTGCTGAGGTTTTTTCGGGCGGGCTCACCGCAGGCCGTGGAAACACGCACCAGAAACTTGAAACCCGAAACTCGAAACCGTCCTACTCGATCGAAATCTTCCGCAGCAGTTTGAAGTCGCTGAGCATCTTGCCCGTGCCCAGCACCACGCTGCACAGCGGATCATCGGCGATCGAGACTGGCAGCCCGGTTTCTTCGCGAATGCGCTTGTCCAGATTCTTCAGCAGCGCGCCGCCCCCGGTAAGCACGATGCCACGATCGCTGATGTCGGCCGACAGTTCCGGAGGCGTGCGCTCCAGGGCCACGCGCACCGCATTCATGATGGTTGATACACACTCGCTGAGCGCTTCGCGGATTTCGCTGTCGTCTACCGTAATCGTCTTGGGCACGCCCTCGATCAGGTTGCGGCCCTTGATCTCCATGGTGAGCGGCTTGTCCAGCGGGTAGGCCGAACCGATCTCGATCTTGATTTGCTCCGCGGTGCGTTCCCCGATCAGCAGGTTATATTTCCGCTTGAGGTAGTTCATGATGGCCTCGTCCATCTGGTTGCCGGCCATGCGAACCGAACGCGAATAAACGATGCCGCTGAGCGAAATCACCGCGATGTCGGTAGTGCCGCCGCCGATGTCCACCACCATGTTTCCGCTGGGTTCCGTGATGGGCAATCCTGCGCCGATGGCCGCCACCATCGCCTGTTCCACCAGGTACACTTCACTGGCCTTGGCGCGGTAAGCAGAGTCCATCACGGCGCGCTTTTCTACTTGCGTGATCTCTGAAGGCACGCCGATCACGATGCGCGGATGCACCAGCATCTTGCGGTTATGCGCCTTCTGGATGAAGTAGTTCAGCATTTTCTCGGTGACTTTGAAGTCGGCGATGACGCCATCCTTCATGGGCTTGATGGCGACGATATTTCCCGGCGTCCGGCCGAGCATTTCCTTGGCTTCTTTGCCCACGGCTTCAACTTCCGAAGTGTTCTTGTTGATGGCCACGATGGAAGGCTCGTTCACCACGATGCCCTTGCCGCGCGCGTACACCAGCGTGTTGGCGGTGCCCAGGTCGATGGCCAGGTCGCTGGAAAAAATACTGAACAGCGACCGCAGGTTGTGCATGCGCGAACCACTGGAATGAAAGCCGTTGGATGACATACGTGAAGCGTCTCTCTCTGGTCTCTCGAACCGCAGTCGTTCCGAGCTAAAGCCCGGTTACGTTAGTCCCTTACCGGGGACGTCCTTAATTCTATGAGATATTGCCCAACTCTACCCTACACCAAAGTTCTTGCCCCTACGGAGTGCCGCTGCGGGACCCGTCCCGCTAT
Organism: Terriglobia bacterium; assembly: GCA_020073665.1. Classification (GTDB taxonomy): domain Bacteria; phylum Acidobacteriota; class Terriglobia; order Terriglobales; family Acidobacteriaceae; genus JAIQEU01. The sequence continues at coordinate 199,027 of JAIQEU010000003.1, read as the reverse complement.
TGGATCACGACCTTCTTTTGCAGCGTATTCACTCCCCCTTGGGCATTCTGCGCCGTGACGGTGATCACGCTCTCCCCCGTGGCCAGCGGCGGTGTGAAGTAGTGGAAGCTGCCATCGATTCCCACCACCGGCACTTCCCGCCCGTTTACCATCACCCGGGCGCCGACTTCGGTCTTGCCGGTCAATTCGATCACGTGCCCGTGCTGGACAAAGGGTTCCAGCTCCAGGTTGATGGCCACAGCGTCCTTGCCCCTAGGAATCAGGGTAAAGCGGTTCTTTTCGCTTTCTACCGACTCCTTGCCCTCAACGTCATACGACTGGACAAGCCAGTAATAGGCCCCTTCGGCCAGGCCCGAAACGATTACGTCGGCGGTGTTCACCTTGCGGTCCACCACCACGGACGAAAAGTAGGGGTTGTGGGAAATACGCAGGCGGTACCCGACCGCGTTGGCCATCGGAGTCCAGGAAAACTCGATCGGCTTGGGGTCGCCGGCAATGAAAATCGGCATCATGTTGGCCGGGGAAATTGGCGTCGGCGGCCCGATTTCCTTCACCTTGTCAATGTGCGGCGCGTCCCCGTGCCAGTTCGCCTTCTCCCAATCGGCCAGGTGAACCACTTCGCCATTGCGGCTGACCTCGCCCGAGCCCTTCTTGAGCAGGATCTCGTGCTGGTCGGCCTTGGGATCGTTGCGCACCATGGCGGCGCTATCGGGAGCCAGCGAAGCCGTGGCCCCGGCCACAATCACCTGCGACTTGGAGCCCTGCACGTAGGTGGCGGTGGTCAGGTCCACCGTGCCGGTGCTGACCGCCACCGCTACGTTGGTCTGCTGCTGCTCGTTGGCCGAGTTCTCTTCGATGACGATCAGGGAGTCCTGCTTCACCGTGTAGTTGGTCCCATCGTTAAAAACGATCTTGGCCATGCCTTCGGAGCCGGTCTGGACCACATCGCCCTTCTCCAACGGGACGTTGTAGTCTGCCGCGACCCAGCTATTGCTGTTCGACTTCTTTACCCGCACCGTGCCATCCAGCGCGGTGATATGGGCCTGCTGCGAGTTCCCTACCCCCGCCTTGCCTGGGGTCCCAGCGGCGCCGGCCACCTTCTCCAGGATATCGGTGGTCAGGGTGCCAACCGCCTTGATCCCATTGTCGGTAAACTGCGGAAACGCAAAGTGCAGGCCGGCAAAGAACACCACTACCACCGCCAAAATGGCGAGGATCACACTGCGGTAGGTTACCGTCTTCCACGCAATGTGGATTCCCTGCTTGTTCTTTGACGACACTGAGGCCACTTAAGTCCAGCCAAACCTAGAGAATATGGGGTAATTTCGAGAGTAGCACAAGCCTAACGGGCTCGGAACAGGTAATTAACTTGGGTCATACCCTCAGCGGGTTACGGAAGTACTCAGTGTTAAACAGTGGGGAGTGCGAAAAGCCACCAGTGTAGTGGCCGCAAAAGTAGCGCCGCCGTCACGGCGGCTGTCCGGCGGGCGTCCTCGCCCGCCGTGCCGACGTCGGATGCCCGCGGAAGGTTGTTTACTGCACGTCCAGGCTGTCCCCGGTTTTGTGCTCGCGAATCTGGAATGCCAGAAACTCGTGGATCGCCGCCCGGGCCTGCTGGTCGGCACTGCTGATCACCACCCGTCCGCCCAGGTCGGTTTCCTCGAAGCGGTAGTGGATCGCGTCTTTCAGGGATTTCATTACCGGCACACCCGGCGGCACCTGGTCATGCACGAACATGGGGATGTCAAAATCGCCAGTGCTGAACGCCTTGGCGATGTGCGTCAGGTGCATCCGGATCTGGTCCCGGCTTTCGCTGTCTTTGGCGTCGTTTGCCTCGACCGCGATCACGCCTCCGTCCCCGGTCAGCCGGAAATGATGGGTCGTCTTCGCCTGGGAGAAACCCATCCCCTCATCGGCGCGCTGCTGGTCTGCCATCATCGGGCAGCCATGGTGGGGATCGGTCTTGGCGTCGGGATGAGAGGCCGGCACAGTGTCGGCCGTCTGCGACATAGCCAGGGGTACGGCAGCCGATAACAGGGTCAGGGTGAGCGCAACGTTCAGGGCAAGTTTAAGTTTCATTTGCGTGGCTCCTTGCGAAGTGACTTGGACTTGAGGTTTGAGTACATCTGCAGCGGCAAACTACGAGCGCCCGTGGCAGTACCCGCGGCCAAAGCTTCCAGCAGGCTTGCGCGCTGGGTTTGCGGGGTCTTCTTCAGAACTTTGTCCCACTGCTGCAAGACGGTCCGAACTTGGTCGCGCAGCGCGTTAAGTGCCTGGACCTGGCGTTCGAGGTTTTTCAGTTTGGCCCCGGCCATTTCGCGCACCTGCTGGCAGGGGGCGCCGCCGCGGTCGCGCAGCGCGAAAATCTCCGCCAGTTCGTCAATAGTGAACCCGATGGATAGCGCGGCCCGAATCACTCGGATGCGGTCAACCGCTTCCGGCGGATACGAGCGATAGCCGTTTTCCGAGCGCGGCGGACGCTGCAGCAGGCCCTTGCGCTCGTACAGGCGCAGCGTATCGGGGCTGACCCCCAGCTGTTTAGCCAATTCCCCAGACCGCAAAATGCGCTTGGTTCCGGCACTCATTCATGCAGTGTATCGTCTGGAACGCGCTCCGGGGTCAAGGGAATTCTTGACCCGCTGTTGCCTCGCAGCGGAGGCCATCGCCCGGTTCGCTCTCACTTGCCCGGGTCCCGTCCGGCCTGTAGCATAGATGGTTTGCAGCCTTCTTAAGGAGAACTTATGGCTACCGATACCATCACCAGCCCAACCATCATGGGCTCGGCTACCCGCTCCAAGGTGTACAAGAACTTCATTGACGGCGAGTGGCTCGAAGCCTCGACCGGCGAGACTTTCGAAAACCGCAACCCTGCCGACACCCGCGACCTGGTCGGCATCTTCCAGAAATCGGGCAAGGCTGACGTGGACAATGCTATAGACGCCGCCAAGCGCGCCTTTGCCAAGTGGCGCCTGGTTCCGGCGCCCAAGCGTGCGGAAATCGTGTTCCGCGCCGGCGAAATGATGCTGGAGCGCAAAGAAGAATACGCCCGCGACATGACCCGCGAGATGGGCAAGATCCTGAAAGAAACCCGCGGCGACGTGCAGGAAGCCATCGACACCGCCTACTACATGGCCGGCGAAGGCCGCCGCATGTTCGGGCCGACCACCCCGTCAGAACTGCCCAACAAGTTCGCCATGGCGGTCCGACAGCCGGTCGGCGTTTGCGCAATGATTACGCCGTGGAATTTTCCGATGGCGATTCCGTCGTGGAAGCTGCTGCCCGCCATCGTCTGCGGCAACACTTGCGTGATCAAGCCGGCGCAGGACACCCCGCTTTCCACCTACAACCTGGTGCGCAGCCTGACCGACGCGGGCGTGCCCAAGGGCGTTATCAACATCGTGAGCGGATTCGGGTCGAAGATCGGCGCGCCGCTGATGGAGCATCCCGAAGTCAGGGCCATCTCGCTGACCGGATCGACCGACGTGGGCCGCATCGTGGGCGTTGCCGCCGCCAAGAACTTCAAGCATTGCTCGCTCGAACTGGGCGGCAAGAACCCGATGATCGTGCTCGACGACGCCAACCTCGACCTCGCCATCGACGGCGGCCTGTGGGGCGGCTTCGGCACCACCGGACAGCGCTGCACCGCCACCAGCCGCATCATCGTGCAGAAGGGCATCTACAGCGAATTCGTGGAGCACTACGTCTCGCGCGCCAAGGCACTGAAGGTCGGTAACGGCCTGGACGAAAGCGTCGAGATGGGCCCCGCGGTCAACGAAGCCCAGCTCAAGACCGATCTCAGCTACGTCGATATCGGCAAGTCCGAAGGCGCCAAGCTGAAATGCGGCGGCAACCGTCTCGACAAGCGCGACTACCAGTACGGCTGGTTCCTGGAGCCAACCGTGTTTGTGGATGTCGATCCCAAGATGCGCATTGCCCAGGAAGAAATCTTCGGGCCGGTGGTTTCGATCATCCCCTGCGACAACCTGGAGCACGCCATCGAAATCGCCAACAACATCGAGTACGGACTGTCGTCGGCGCTCTACACCAAGGATGTGAACAAGGCGTTCGTCGCCATGCGCGACCTGCATGCCGGCATCACCTACATCAACGCCCCGACAATTGGCGCGGAAGTGCATCTGCCTTTCGGCGGAGTGAAAGCCACAGGCAACGGCCATCGCGAAGGCGGCTTTGGCGCGATTGACTTCTACACCGAGTGGAAGTCGATCTACGTGGATTATTCGGACAAGCTGCAGAAAGCGCAGATCGACAGAGTGGACTAGTGATTCAACGCAGAGGACGCGGAGGGCACAGAGAATTCTTCGGTTTAAACCTCTGCGTAGTCTGCGGCCTCTGCGTTTAAAGGTTTTCCTATGCCGGCTACCCAATCCCGCGAAATCACCGCCGCCTCCCGTCTTGAAAGAGTCCGCTACGCCATCCGCGATCTGGCTTGCGTGGCTGACGAGGTCGTCAAGCAGGGACACAAGATTCTCCCGCTCAACATCGGCGATCCCCTGAACTTCGATTTCCAGACTCCCGCGCACATGATCGAGGCGGTGTACAAGGCGATGAAAGACGGCAAGAACGGCTACGCCCCATCGTCTGGAATCAAAGAAGCACTCGACGCGATTCGCGGCGAGGCTGCCCGCAAGGGCATCACTACCATTCAAGATGTTTTCGTTACTTCCGGCGTCAGTGAGAGCGTGGAGATTTGTCTGGCGGCGCTGCTCAATCCCGGCGAGAACCTGCTCACGCCCAGCCCCGATTACCCCCTCTACTCGGCCGTTCTGGCCAAGCTTGAAATCGGCCTGAATACCTACGACCTGAACGAAGAAGACGGCTGGCAGCCCGAGCTTGAAGACATCAAACGCAAGATCACGCCGCGCGCACGCGGCATTGTGCTGATCAATCCCAACAACCCCACAGGCTCGGTCTGCACCCGGGCCATGCTCGAAGCCGTCGCTGAGCTGGCGCGCCGGCACAATCTGGTGGTTTTCGCCGACGAAATCTACGACAAGCTGATCCTCGACGACGATCAGCACGTCTCGTTCGCGTCGGTCGCCCCCGATGTACCCACTGTGACCTTCGGCGGCCTGTCAAAAAACTACCTTGCCCCTGGATGGCGCATTGGCTGGGGCGTGGTCAGCGGCGAGCCATCGGCGGTAGCGCCGTATGTTGAAGGCGTGAACAAGCTGCTGCGGTCGCGCCTGTGCGCCAACCATCCCGAGCAGTACGCGATAAGGCCGGCACTCGAAGGCCCACAAGACCACCTGATCGAAGTCCGCAAGAAACTCCGCTCCCGCCGCGATCTGACGGTGAACTGGTGCAACTCGACGCCGCGCGTAAGCTGCGTCAGTCCACGAGGCGCGTTCTACGCCTATCCCAGAATCGATATCCCCGAGGATGATGAAATCTTTGTGAGGGAACTGATCAAGCAGAAATACGTGATGGTAGTGCACGGCTCCGGCTTTGGACAAAAGCCCGGCACCAAACACTTCCGCATCGTGTTCTTACCCGACGAGGCCACCCTGACCAAGGCGTATAACGCCATCGGCGAATTCATGCGGGATCGGTACGGGAAAAGCGTCTAACCGCCGAGTATGCCGAGAGCGCTAAGAAAACCAACGCATTTTTCTTCTCGGCGTACTCGGCGGTAAAACCTTTTTCTTTCCCCCCGAATCTGCTTAAATCGCCATAGTGATCGACATCCACACCCACATCCTTCCCGAAGTGGACGACGGCCCCAAGTCCTGGGACGTGGCAGTTGAGATGTGTCGCATGGCGGCCGCCGACGGGGTTGAGCGCATGGTGGCTACGCCGCATTCCAACGAGCGCTACCATTACGACCGGCCTTACCTCACCGGCTTGCTCGATCACCTGCGCCAACTGGTAGGCCCCACGCCGCGGCTCAGCCTGGGGTGCGACTTCCACGCCTCCTACGACAATCTGCAAGACGTTCTGGCGCGACCGGCTTACTACACCATCGAGGGCACCAACTACCTGCTGTTCGAGTTCAGCAACTACGGCATCCCCACGCAGATTGATGACTGGTTCAACTTGCTGGGCAGCAAGGGCGTGACTGCGATCATTACGCATCCCGAGCGCAACCCGATTCTGCAACAGACCCCGCAGCGCATTCTGCAATGGGTGGAGCAAGGCTGCATCATGCAAGTGACGGCCTCGGCGCTGACCGGAGGCTGGGGAGAGCGAGTGCGGCGCACCGCCGAGTGGCTGTTGGAGCGAAATGCTGTACACGTGCTGGCCAGCGACGCCCACGACAGCAAACAACGCAGGCCACTACTCTCCGTGGGACGGGCCGCCGCCGAAGAATTGTGCGGCGCCGAGACTGCACGCGCCCTGGTGGACGACAATCCCCGCGCGATCGTTCAGGGCCAGCCTCTTCCTTACTTCCCTAACCCGGTCGTTGGTCGTTAGTCGTTGGTCGTTACGGGATGGCGCGATTCCGGGGAGACCTGGGTCTCCAACTTTGAAACCTTGAAACCTTACTTCTGAGGCGAATTGGAACTGCTGGACGGGCCCTTCGACTGCGGTTCGGCGGCAGGCATGGTGGTCATCGCGCTTTCCGGATTCAGCAGGTGCTGATGGTCCGGTCCCAGTCCCAGCTTGATCAGCGCGCGCGAGTCGGGAACCGACTTGCTCTGCCAGCCATTGTCGGCCTGGAAGCGCTCCATGGCCTTCTGGGAGGCGTCATTCCACGTGCCGGTGGCTTTGCCATCCAGGTAATGCTCCCGTATCAGGGCCTCCTGGATCTCCCGGGCACGCTGGGAATCGATTTTCTGCTGTCCTCGTTTGCGCCAGTTGGCAGTCTTACCCGGCTTCTTGCCCTTGGTAGAGGTCTTTTTCGTAGAACTGGTCGCCGGCGTGTGGCTCTTGGAATGATGCGAGGCGGCGGCCTTGGTCTTGGGATGGGTTGGGCCGCCGGTGCTCTGGGCGTGGACCAGCGTGCCCGCCAGCAACAGCGAGCAACCGGCCGCCAGAATCTTCGCCCGACCTGAACCCAAGCTTTCACCTCAAACAGGACCGCCCCGAAGCATACGCCTCGAAGAAATCGGATCCCAGAAAATACCACGCCCAACAAACGGGCTGGCACTAAGAATAATCCCCCGATTGGGGTCTTAGTGCCAGTTCCGGTAGTCTGTGTCCCAGGTTACGGAAGTGTACCGGCCAGGAAGATTGTCCCCTGCTGCCCGCCGCCACGCTGGCGAACCAGGAAGACGACGTCTTGCCCGCTCTTCAGGGCAGCGGCAACTTTGGCAAAGTCGTCCTCACTATTTACCGGCTGTTTATTGACCTCGAGGATAACGTCGCCCCGGGTCAGGCCAACATCTTCCCCGAACGAACCCGACTTGACGTCCTGCACAATCACGCCTTTGCCCGCCGGAATATCCAGTCGGTCGGCGATGTCCGGAGTGATGGCACGAACCGTCAGGCCCAGCTTGCTCTCTTTCGGGCCTTCCTGCCCGCTGCCCTCATCCTCGTCGCCCAGACGGGAGGCAAACAGCTTGGCGCGGTCCGCCACCGTTACTGCTGTTTCCTGCTTCTTGCCGTTGCGAACCAACCCCAGGTTCACTTTCGTGCCCGGCTTGCGGCTGGCAATGTCGGCGACCAGTTCGTCGCCGTTCTTTACCGGCTTGCCGTCCACCGAGGTGATGGTGTCACCCACCTTCAGCCCGGCCTGGTCGGCTGGGCTTCCAGCCACAACGTTGGAAATGGTGACCCCGTTGTTGACGCCGTAGACGCGCGCAATCGCCGGGTTCTCCTGGGCATTGAACTCAATGCCGATGGAGCCGCGAGCTACGCGATGGTCAGGGCCAATCAGCTGGTTATAGACCTGCACCACGGTGTTTGACGGCAGGGCGAACCCGACCCCGGCGTAGGAACTGGTTTCGGTCAGGATGGCGGTATTGATGCCAATGACTTCGCCGTTCATGTTCACCAGTGGCCCGCCCGAGTTACCGGGATTGATGGCGGCGTCGGTTTGGATGAACGACTGGAACTGCCGGCCGGGCACAATGTTCCGTCCTTTGGCCGACACGATGCCTGCGGTCACCGACCCGACTTGGCCAAAGGGGCTGCCAATAGCCAGCACCCAATCTCCCACTTGCATGCCGTCGGAGTTGCCCAACTTTGCGGTGGGCAGCGGTTTGTCCACGTCAATCTTGATGACCGCCAGGTCGGTTTCCTGGTCGCTGCCAATGACTTTCGCGTCGTGCAGCACTCCGGGCGGGTCGTCCTGCAGGCGTACCCGGATCCGGTCTGCCTTTTCGACTACGTGGCGATTGGTGACGATGTAGCCCTTGGGGTCAACCAGCACACCGGATCCCAAGGAACGTTCCTTGATGGAGCCGGCGCCGGGGCCGCCCTGGCCACCCTGCCCGCCGAAGAATCGATCAAAAAAGTCGTCGAAGGGACTCCCGCCGCCACCGTCGTCGTCGCCTTGCCCGCCAGGGGAACGGCGCAGGCGCGGGTGCGGATTCTTAATGGTGGATTCGGTGTTAATGTTCACCACGCTGGGTTCTAACTCTTTCGCGATCTGCGAGAACTGGTTGGAAAGCTGCGTCGGCGAGGGCACCGTCAGGGGAGTCGCATCCGACCCCTTCTTGCTTTCCTGCCCCTTCACTCCGTAGGAAACCACGGTTCCGATCAGAATACCGAGAGCCAACGTGGCCAAAATCGTGAGAGTGTACGTCGGACGATTAGCCTTCAGACGCACCCAGAAAGCGCTCGCGCGCTGGTCCATAACTGACATTCCTCCAAGGATAGCCGAGACTTCAAGATTATACCTTTTCGCGGCGGGTCGCACTCTGCGTTGCCGGCGTTCTCGGCGAGACATTGCCTCTCTGTTAGACGCACGAATCGGAAAAAGTGTTGTACTTTTTACACGCTGCCGGATTAAGTCCGCACCTCGGGCTCGTCGTCTTCGGGATGCGCTGGAACCCCGGCGTGGTCCGGCATAACCGCCATCGACTCGGCGCCTCCCTTCTCCTCTGACATGAGCACCCCGGCCAGGATGCACAGTGCCCCCACTCCGGATCGCGCTCCCAGCCGTTCCCCCAGGAACAGGAACGACGTAATCCAGGCAAACACCGGTTCGAGGGAGAAGATCAAAGCGGTATGGGTCGGGGGAGTGAACTGCTGCGCCCAAGCCTGGACTGAGAATGCCAGCGCCAGGCTCAGGAATCCGGTGATGCCGATCCCCCAGAACACGCGCGCCGACCAGACCACCGCAACCTTCTCCGCCAGGGGGACAGTCAGGATCATCAATGATGCCGTCACCGCCACCTGGATGACGGTAATTTGCTGCCAGCGCTGCTGCTGGGTGACGTGTCCGATGAAGATGATATGGAAGGCAAACACGACTGCCGCGCCCAGCGTCAGCAGGTCACCATGATTCATGCTCGCCAGGTTCAGGCCGGCGCCGGTTGAAGCCGGCACGGTGAGCAGGTACAGCCCGACGAAAGCCATCGCTACGCCGGCAGCACTCCAGCGGTTGATCCCGCGCTTCCAGAACAGGGCAAGAAATAACGGCACCAGCACCACCGAGACCCCGGTCAGGAAGGCTGACTTCGACGGCGTAGTGTACTTCAATCCGGTGGTCTGCAGTTCGTTGCCCACAAACAAGAAAATGCCCACCAGCAGGCCGGAACGCAGGGCTCCCGGGGTGAGGCGCGGCAACTCTCGATAGAACGCGACCGCGAGCACGACAGCAGCCAGGCTCATGCGAATCGCATTGAAGAATAGCGGCGAGATATCCGCCAGCGACGTCTTGATGACCACAAAGTTCGCGCCCCAGATCAGGGTGATCAGCACCAGCAGAAGATGCGCTTTGAGCGAGCGGGACACGGGATGGTTTCGAGTTTCTAGTTTCCAGAAGCGATCTCAGCAATCGTTTTGGGAAGGGCGCGGCTTCAGCCGTGCCCGGAGCAAAAAGAAGGCGGGCTTCAGCCCCTGGGGGCGCTCTGCCGGCTGCGAACGCCACTCGCTGTGCAGACTAACATGACCGCAATGCTCAGCCAGGCAAACCAGTCTCCGAACCGGGCATAGAAGGTGTCAGTGTGGCGGACCGGGACGCTGGCCACCAGCGTGGCGAAGGGCGCTGATCCGGTATCGCGTTCGGCGAGGACGCGGCCGCGGTCGTCGGTCACGGTGAGGAGGCCCTGCTTCGGGGCTCGCGCCATGCTGAAACCGTCTTCCACGCCGCGCAGAATTGCCATCCTTCCGTGCAGCCAGCCGTCCGTGGTGAAGTCCCACGCCGGAGTGAGCAACAGGCCGATGCCGTCGTTGCCATATTGCCGGCTGAGCAGCGGGAAATCCATGTCCTTGCAGATAGTGATGCCCCACACTCCCGACGGCTGGCGGAGTAGCGTACGCGTGGTGCCGGGCGTCAAGCGCGATTCGTAAGCCGGCAGCATGTGGTGCTTCTCGTAGATTGCGGCCACCTTGCCGTCAGGCGAGTACACGCGGGCTTCGTTCCACCTGGCACCCGGACTTACATGGATGATGCCGACCACGATGTTGACCTTCGAGCGAGCCGCGGCAGAGGTGAAAAATCCGTCGATCGTATCCAGGTATGAATCGAGGACAACCGCGATCTTCTCCGGCATCACCACCACTTGCGCACCCTGGGCGGAGAGATTCTGCACTTGCGAGGAATACTCGCCCAGCAAACGCACCGCGCTGTCACGGTCCACGGGAAGGATGTTCTGCGGCAGGTCGGAGGCGATCAGGCCGACGGTGATTAATCCTGCCGAAGCGGGAGCAGTGTGTACCCGCCAGTAGCCAAACCCGAGAACCACCGCGAGAAAAATGCCAGCCACGATTGCCAGAGCACGCTTCTCCCCTTTGGTGCCGTACCCGCTGAGCACAGTCGCAAAGGTTGCCGGCAGCAGCAGGAGGCAGAAGCTGATTCCCCAAACCCCGGTAATAGACGCGATTTGCAATCCCGGGAGATAGTCCATCTGGGAGTAAGCAAGGTTGCCGAAGGTGCTGTGCGGTGACAGGGCGGAAGTCAGATATTCGTAGCTGACCCAGGCTGCGGGAAACGCCAGCGCTGCCTGCCACACGGCGCCGCGGCGGACCAGCCAGCGGAATAACAAGACCGCGAGTGCGAAGAACAAGGACGGCATCAGGAGAATCGCCAGGCAAATACCCACCGGCATGCTGAGCAGATCATGTTCGTAGCGCCACATGTTCAGCCCGCCCACGGCCCACGCCAGGACTGCGGCCGCGAGCGCGCTTCGGCGCGAGACCTGGGGCGCGGCCAAAAGTACGGGAAGCGGTGCGAACCACGTGATCCACCAGGCAGGATGCAGCCCGGTGCCGAAATAAAACAACGCCGCGGACACAGCCGCGGCAACGATTAGCGAGATAAGATGCCGACCCATTCTACTTGGCTTCGTAGACGGTCTTGCCGCCCACCACTGTCCGCAGCACCTTGGTGCCGAGAACTTTTGCCGGTTCCACCGCGGTGATGTCGCGGTCCAGCACCATGAAATCGGCCAGCATCCCGGGAGCCAGTGTCCCTTTTTCCTTCTCGGCAAACTCGGCAAACGCCGATCCCGTGGTGTAGGCGGCGATGGCCTGCTCCATGCTCAGCTTCTGTTCCGGGAAGTATTCGCGTTTGCCATCTTCACTCCGACGTGTGACCGCGGCGTACAAACCGCGGAAGGGCGACAGTTGGTCAAAGGGATAGTCGCTGCCAAACGCCAGCGTAACGCCTTTTTTCAGAAACTCCGCCCAGGCGTAGGAATGCGCCGCGCGCTGGGGCCCCAGCCGCTCGGTCGCCCAGGGCATGTCGCTCAGCACGTGGGCCGGCTGCATGGAGGCAATCACCTTCAATTCCTTGAATCGGGCAATCTGCGCGGGAGTCGTGACTTGCGCGTGCTCGATGCGCAGGCGGTAGTCTTCGCCACCGTTTGCCGCCTTGGCTTTTTTCTCGCGGCCTGCTTTCTCCGCATCGGCAAAAGCGTCCAGCGCCGTCTGCACTCCTTTGTCGCCGATGGCATGGAAGCCCAGCTGAAACCCTGCCTGAGTGCGCTCCTTAGCCATCTCGGTCAACTTGGCGGGTTCGTACTGGGGCAGTCCTGAGTTCTTGGGATCATCGGCATAAGGTGCCAGCAGCGCCGCGGTCCGCGATCCCAGCGAGCCATCCATGAAGCCTTTCAGCATGCCGGTATGCAGCATGAGGTCGGACTGCGAGTGCGCCGAGCGGTGGGCCTGGAGCGTATCCAGCGAATCGTTAAACGGCAGCCACTCGGTGATACGCGCGGTCAACTTGCCTTCCCGCTCCATCTCTTCGTAGACCAGAAAATCGTCCCAGGTGGAATTGTCCTGGACCGAAGTGATCCCCAACCGCGCCAGCGCCTGCAGCGACGCTTCAATGGCCTGCCGGCGCTGGTCATGCGTCGGCTTGGGAATGACCGCGAAAACCGCAGCCCGCGCGGTTTCGCGCAAAATGCCATTGGGCTGACCGGTCGAGTCGCGATCGATCTCGCCGCCCTCGGGATTCTTGCTGGCCAAGGTGATGCTGGCCAGTTGTAGGGCGCGGGTGTTGGCTACGCCGATGTGGCCGTCCACGCGCTGTACAAACACGGGATGATCGGAAGCGACCTCATCAATGTCCCAGCGGGTGGGCAGTTCCTTCACTGGCCACAGGGTCTGGTCCCAGCCCCCGCCCACAATCCATTCGCCTGGAGCGGCTGTTTGCACGCGCGCCCGGATGCGCTCGCGGAATTCGGTCAGCGACTTCACTCCTACCAGGTCCACCGTCAGCCGCTCAAAGCCGCCGTCGGCCAGGTGCAGGTGGGCATCGTTGAGACCCGGCATCAGGAAGTGGCCACCCAAGTCGACTACCTGGGTTTCTGTCCCCTTTAGCTTGAGGATCTCGCTCTCCTCGCCCAGGGCCTCGATGCGGTCGCCGCGAATCGCCAGGGCGTGCTCCCGCTTGACCCCGGCAAATGACGAATTGGCCGCGATGCCGGTGTAGATGTTGCCGTGGGTGAAAATCACGTCCGCCTTCGGCTGGGCTGGCGCGTCTTGTGCCTGACTCAGGGCCATGGTGCACAACACAAAGCAGACGTTCCTCAGGATCATGCACGCACTCCTGCGAGCGCGAGCAGGGTCAGCAAGATGCGCTTAAGCCCCATCTCGCGTCCGCTACAGTCGAACCACTCTTGCAGGGTATGAGCTCCGCCGCCCGTGCCTCCGCCGCCAATGGCGATGGCTTCGCGGCCCAGCGATAACGGGATGTTGGCGTCGGTGGAAGCGCGCTGAACCTGCGCCACGATTCCCAGGTTCGCGTCCACGGCACGAATCACCTGTAGGATGCGGGCATCCCCGTTCAGTTCGCCGGCGGGCCGGTCACCGATCACCAGAACCTCGCAGCTCAGCCCGAGCGAACGCCGTTGGGTCGTGGTGTGCTTTTCCGTGGCCAGCGACTCTGCTTCCACCGCCAACTCGAGCGCCAGCCGTAAAGCCCGTTCCAGGCGCTCCATCTCTGCCATCGAAGTGGAGCGGATATCCACGCGCATGCTGGCCGACTCCGGAATCGAGTTCACCGAAGTGCCCCCGCGAATCACGCCGATGTTGAATGTGGTTTTAGGAGATGCGGGTACTGGCGTCTGGGTAAAGGTGTTGATGGCGCGGGTCAGCACCAGGATGGGATTGGGCGCGCCGAAGTCGCTCCAGGAATGCCCGCCCGGGCCGCGCACAATCACTTCAAACCGCCGGCTACCCAAGGCCTCGGCCACAATCGTGTCCGCCCCAGCGCCATCGAGCACCAGGCTGTGGCTGATCGAGTCTTTCCAGCGTGGCGTGGAGAAAATGTGCCGCATGCCGCGCAGGTCGCCTTCGCCTTCCTCGCCCACGTTTCCGATGAAGACCAAGGGTAGCGCATGACGAATTCGCACCGCGCGGAACAGCGCCGCGATCGCCAGCATCGCCGCCACGCCGGCGCCGTTGTCCGACACTCCCGGCCCGTACACCCGGCTGCCCTGCTGGCGAATATTCAGGGGGGTGCCCGCCGGGAAAACCGTGTCCATGTGGGCGCTGAGCGACACGAAAGTCCGCCCGTGCCCGGGATGGGTGGCAAAAACGTTCCCCACTTCGTCGCTGTGGACGTCATCCAGCCCGATTTCCTGGAACTTCTCCGCCAGCCAGGTGCTGCGCGCGGCTTCTCCGAACGGTGGCGCCGCAATGCGCGCCAGTTCCATCTGCCAGTGCACAAACTGCGGTTCTTGTGCGCGCAACCAGTTGTAGGCCGAGCGAATTTCCGGAAGCGCAGCCAAGCGGGCCACTTCCTGCTGTACGTTGGGGAGCGCTTCAGGCATCTGGGCACGGGAACTATGGGCCATGGAGTTAATCCGTCATATTACAACGCAATCGCCAAACTTGGGGTTGGCTTAGACGGGACTACAGGATTACCAGAGGACGGTAACGGTTACCGCGAAATCGGATGGGGCTGAGCCTTCAATGGGAGGAAGTCTTCGCGGTCTGCACACACTCCAGGATCTCCGCTTCGCTCAGGGTGTGGTCCGACGCTTTGGCGCGTTTGTAGATACGCTCTACCAGATCGTCGCTGATGGTGAAGCCGTGCCGCTCCAGCCAGAAGTGCACGTTGGATTTCCCGCTCATAGGACCAATATCAATCACCTGCTGCAATCCAAACACATGCGAAGGCACCCCTGAATACACGGTGTTCGCCAGTTCGATATCATTTTTCCGGTAGGCCTTGATCACCGCTGCGGCATGCACACCGGTGGCGGTGCGGAAGGCGTCTTCCCCAACCACCGGATAGTTCGCCGGAATCGGCACGCCCGTGGCCCGCGAGACCGCCTGGCAATACTCCTTGAGCTTGGTGAGGTCCTGGTCTTTCCACGGCGGAGTCCCCATCAGCTTCAGGTTGACCAGCATCTGGTCCATCTGGGTGTTGCCCACGCGTTCGCCCAGGCCCAGGGCGCAGGCATGCACGCAGTCGGCGCCGGCGACGAGGGCCGCCATTGAGTTCGCGATAGCCAGGCCACGATCGCAGTGCCCGTGCCAGTCCACGCGCACCTTCTCGCCCGAAGGTTTCACCACCTCTTCCAGAACGAAGTGCACCAGGGCGAAGGTGCCCATCGGCGTGGCGTGTCCGGCAGTGTCGCAGAGCACGATCGCCCGTGCCCCGCAGCGGATCGCGGCGGAATAAAGCCGCTTCACCATCTCCGGATCGCAACGCGTGGTGTCCTCGGTGACGTACATCACATCAAGCCCCAGCGACACTGCGTACTTGACCGCCTTCTCGGTAGTCTCGAGCAGGAAGTCGTCGGTCCAGCCTTCGGTGTAGCGGCGGATGGGACTGGATCCCAGAAAGGTCGCCGCTTCAATCCGCAGGCCGGTCTTCTGCACGATGTCGGCAATCGGCCGGATGTCGTTCTGGTGGGTGCGAGCGGCGCAGTTGGCCTTGATCTTCATGCGATGGGCAACAATCTCGCGCGCCAGCGCTTCCACGTGCTCCGCTGCGCGGGGGCCGGCTCCGGGCAATCCCAGGTCCAGGGAGTTGATGCCCAGGGCATCCATCAGGTGGAGGATCTCGATCTTTTCGTGAATCGAGGGATCGCGCACCGAGGGAGACTGCAGGCCATCCCGCAGAGTCTCGTCGTTGAGCAGCACCTGGCCCACCGGCCGCAGCGAAGCGGGATGGATCCGGTTCCAGTCGTAAATGAGATCAGAAGTTTTCACGAAGACATGTGATCAAACTACTAGGAAGCCCAGGAGATCCCCACTACTTCTCCTTAGGTGGCAAGGTCAATCCGAATACCGAGACTTGTCCCCGTCCTGCCACATTGAGCGTACCCGCATCTTCCGGGTTGGGCAGGTAGAGCGTCCGGCAGAATTCGCAGCGGTAGACTTCGGCGTTCGGTCCCCAGGCCTTGGCCACGTCACCGCACTCCTGCTCGACCGCGTCGGTCATGTAGAACCAACGCTTCAAATGTCCGCCGCAGAACTTGCCCTTCTCGTCCTTCTCGTTGCAGGACCGCTGCCCCACTTTCTTGATTTTCACTTTGTGATGCGACAACTGCTGGAGAGCTACCGTGTTGGTTGTGGCCAAGGCAAATGTCCTCGCTGGTTACGGCCGCGGCGCCGCCGGATTACGAAGCATCATTTTACTCGAAGCCTCATCGCGGAGCCAGAAAGCCAACATTCAGCCAAATTCTTTCCTGGGCGGCGCTTGTTCCGGTCCGACGCGTCCGGCCACCATCTCGGCGGCGTAGTAGCTCTCGCCGCGGATGGGCACTCCCGCTTTCCGCCGTAGCATCGCAATCTGGCCGACGTGGGTCAGAGCGTCGGCAATCGGGCCCTGAAACAGTTTCTCGGCTGGCGCCTGCAAGGGCCCGCTTGATGCCAGGAAGTCATCGAACTTCTTCAGCGCCGCGAAGAACCGGCCCACCTCCTGGTTCCACGGTAACGGCGTTGAGTCATGCCACGTCTGTTGGCCCTTGGCGATGGACAAACCCCAATCCAGCAGGTCCCCGATGTGAGCCAGTATCTTCCCCGGAGTTCGCAAGCCTTCTCCACCGGAAAAGTCGGCGAAGGCGCCGGGCGCATTGCGGACCGCTTTCCCGCCCCGGTAAGCCAGAGTGGCCAAGGTGTGGCGCAGCAATTCGCGTTTCGGATCGTCACTCATGCTTTCTTCCCCGGCAGATGTAGTACGTCCCCCAGTTGATCTCTTCCATCTCAACGTCGGCAGTAGACATTTTCAGATCTTCCCACGGCAATACATCGGGATCCCCCAGAACACTGGCCTTGCTCACCCAGATCACCGGCAGGCGCATGAACCTGCCCAGCGGAACGCCGTTGAGTTTTGCATCCATGATGGCGGCGAACTTGCCGGGACGCAGGTACTCCCAGGCCCGGGCCAATGCTTTGCGCGGCGCGGGCATCACCGCGTAGGAAAGCGAAAACAGGACTCCATCAACCGGGCCTGGCAACGTCATCTGCGCCGCGTCCTGCCGCACCAGGTGGACGTTCGACCACTGGTGGCGAGCGCATCGCTCCCGCGCCTTGGCCAGCATTCCTTCCGAGTAGTCGACGCCGTACACGGCGCCACTGGGTCCAACCGCTTTCACCAGGTGCTTAAGGTTTCGTCCAGTCCCGCACCCGACTTCCAGCACGCTGTCCCCGGGCTGCAGTTCCAGCCGTGCGACCGCTTTTGCTCGAATGCCCGGAGGGAGAAGAAAAGCCAGCTCAAACAGCGGATAGATCGTTGCCAGCCGATTGTAGCGACGCCGGATGAAATCCACGTCGTACTGAAAACTCGAGGCCACGCGGCTTACAGCCTCCCCTTGCGAACATACGTTCCCGCCGAGCGCAGCGCGCCGCTCAGCCGCCGCCCCAGTCCACGCGCGAACTGCAGGTCGATGAATCCTTCCATCTGTCGCGCGAACGCGTCTCCGTAGCCGTACCACCAGGGTTGCTTCATGCCGGGAAGGCGATCGGAATCCACATACTTGACGCGGACCATCTCTTCCAGTCCAAAGCGCCCGTGCGTGCGGCCGATGCCGCTGGCTTTCACGCCGCCGTGCGGCGCCTCGCTGATGCCGAAGCAGGCGATCGCGTCGTTCACCATGACCGTGCCCACTTGCAGGCGCCGCGCCATGGCCTCGCCGCGATCGCGATCGCGTGTCCACACGCTGGCGGCCAGTCCATATTCGGAATCATTCGCCAGCCGCAACGCTTCTTCGTCGGAATCAAACGCCATGATGGGAAGCACCGGGCCAAACGTCTCTTCCCGCATGACACGCATACTGTGTTGGACGTCGGCCAGCACCGTTGGTTGGTAAAAATTTGGCCCTAGTTCGGTCAACCGCACGCCACCGGTCAACAGCCGGGCCCCCTGCGCCCGGGCATCCTCGACCTGCGCCTCGACGTTGTGCAACTGCCGTTCGTGAATCATCGGCCCGACGTCGGTGTTCTTGTCCATGCCATTGCCAACTCGTAGTTGCTTCGTCTTGCGCACGCAGGCATCGAGGAAGGGCTCATAGATTTTGCGATGCACGTAGCAGCGTTCGACCGACAGGCAAGCCTGCCCGGCGTTGACGAACGCTCCCCACACCGCGCCGCTCGAGGCCACGTCGATGTCGGCATCGTCGAGCACCAGCATGGGATCCTTGCCGCCCAACTCCAGCACCACCGGAAGCAGCCGCGCCGCCGCGGCTTGCGCGATACGCTTGCCCGTAGGCACGCTCCCGGTAAACACAAGCTTGTCGATGGCGGCGCCCGTAAGCGCGGCCCCAGTCGCGCCGTCGCCGACCACTACCTGTAACACGTCGGCCGGGACTCCTGCCTGATGCAGCAGTGATGCCAATTCCAGAGCCACCAACGAAGTAAATTCCGAAGGCTTCAACACCACCGTACCACCCGTCACCAGCGCCGCCATGGTTTCGGTCGCCGGAATGGAAAACGGATAGTTCCACGGAGAAACGATTCCGATGACTCCATAGGGCTCGCGCAGGATGCGTCCAGCTTTGGCTTTCATCGCCAGGTTGCGGTGCGGAAGGTTCTGCTCGCGGAGAAATCCGTAGGCGTTCTCGATGCAGAAGCGCGCCGCATCGAGCACGACCATAACTTCCGTGAGCAACGCCTCGACGTAGGGCTTGCCGGCTTCGCGGGTGATCAGCCGGGCAACATCGGACTTGCGGTCATAAAGCAGCCCCTGAAATTTGCGCAGGATAGCTACGCGCTTCTGCACGCCGAGTTCGTTCCATGTTGGCTGAGCCAGGCGGGCGCGCTCCACCGCGGCACGAACCTCGGCATCCGAGGCGCACGGAAGCTCGCGCAGAGTCTCGCCGGTTGCGGGGTTGACCGAGACCACGGTCCGCATGGCGACGCCGATATCGGTAGCCATCACTGCCAGTCTAGAACAGAACGTGTGGCGCGGACACTCCTGTCCGCGAAAGCCAGGGGGCAGCCTTCATTTCTGAGGGATTCCTAAGCGCTCTTGTTCGCCGCTGGAAGCTGATATCCAATCCTTCGCCCCGAAGGTTGTTCTGGGATCATGAGTTCCTTGATCGCATCCAGAATCTCCTGAATGGTAGTGTCATGGGTTTCCAGCCGCCGCTCAAGTTCCTCGATCTTGGAGGCCAGCTGCCGGTTAGAAGACAGCATCTCGCGCAGCCGCACGAACGCCCGCACCACGAACACGCTCATCTCGACCGCCCGCTCCGAGTTGAGCACGCTAGCCGCCATGATTGCGCCATGCTCGGTGAAGGCATAGGGCAGATAACGCCTGCCACCACGGCCCTGTTTTGAGGTCGCAATTTGCGACCTCAAAGATTCGGCTTCTTTGGCCGTCAGCCGGAACATGAAATCCGAGGGAAACCGTTCTAGATTCCGTTTTACCTGCTCATTCAATCGCTTGAGCGGCACGCCGTACAGTGTCGCGAGGTCGGTATCGAGAATGACCTTTTGATGGCGCAGTACCAGAATGCGCGACTCGACGGGAAGGGTGAGGGTTGTTTTTTTCGCGGGCATGAGTTGAGTTTACTTTGTGGCATTGATTTTGAGATCACAATTTGTGACCTCAAATATAGAGTGATTTGAGGTTGCAATTTGCGACCTCAAAACGCATGCTCTGGATTCTCCACAGAAGTTTGTGTTTAACTCGATAGCTCCTCAACTTCAAGTAAAGGCACTCATGATCGCAATCGTTTCCGGCCTCCCCCGCTCCGGCACTTCCCTGATGATGCAGATGCTGGCCGCCGGCGGCATGACCATCCTCGCCGACGGCGAGCGCCGCGCCGACGCCGACAATCCCAAGGGCTATCTCGAGTGGGAGCGCATCAAGCAACTCCCCAAAGAACCGGCCCTCATCGCCGAAGCCGAAGGCAAGGTAGTAAAAGTCATCTCGCAACTGCTGCTCTCGCTGCCCGCCGACCACGAGTATCGCGTCATCTTCATGCAGCGCCCGCTGCCCGAAGTCATGGCCTCACAGGACGAAATGCTCCGCCGCCGCGGAACCTACGATCCCAAAGTAGACACCTCCGCGGTAATCAGCGCCTTCCGCGACCACCTGTACGAAGTCCACGTCCGCCTCAACAGCCAGCCCAACGTGAAGGTGCTGCGTTTGCCGTATCACGACGTCCTGCGAGAGCCGAAAGCGACCGCAGAGAAGATTGCGCAGTTCCTGGGAGTGGTCTTGAATACCGATGCCATGGCGGGGCAAGTGGACGACACGTTGTACCGGCAGCGGCAGAAGCAGCAGGAGCATGCGTAGCGCCGGCATGCTCCCGGCAAGCGATCCTGTGTATTCTCGGAGATGAAGGTGGCATAGGAGTAGCTATGGATCGAGGAGAAATCATATTCGCTGTCCTTACCTCAGCTGCGGTCGGCGCTTTGGTCTCCAGCGTCATCACGGTGATTGCCCAGTGGCGCGAGCGAAAGTCCCGCAGAGAAGAGCTAGTCCTTTCAAAGGCCACCGAGATGGCGACGAACAGAGTCGCAACATTGATGAAGACAAGCGGAAAAATAGAACCGGATATTCTGATGGCTGAAGACTATTACGTCTCGCTTAAGCATCTAATTGACAAAGGGTATCTCGACAAAAAGACAAAGGAGCGACTTGCGGCGGAATTGGCAAGACACGGATTGGAACTCTAAAGCTCTCGGTTCTTACGTAATACTCACTTCCGTATAAGTCCCATACACCTCGCGCAGCGCCTCGCAAATCTCCCCCACGGTCGCGTAAGCCCGCACCGCGTCCACAATGTACGGCATGGTGTTCGCTCCGGAGATATTGCCGTTGGTGCCCGCACGCGGTTCCTGGGCGGCGGCCTTCTTCAGCGCGTCGAGCGAGCGGCGGACCTCGTCGTTTGATCTCCGCGCCCGCAGCGCCTTCAGCTTTGCCGACTGCTGGCGCGCCACGGTCTCGTCGATATACAGAATGTGCGGCGATTCTTCTTCGATCACAAAATCGTTCACGCCCACCGTGATCTTTTCGTTGGCTTCGGCCGCGCGCTGGTATTGGTATGACGCTTCGGCGATTTCCTTCTGCGGATATCCGCGCTCAATGGCTTTCACCATGCCACCCATGGCGTCGAGCTTGCCGAAGTAATCGAAGGCGCCCTTTTCCATTTCGAGCGTCAGGTTCTCCAGGAAATACGAACCGCCCAGCGGGTCAACCGTCTGTGCCACACCAGACTCATACCCAATGATCTGCTGGGTGCGCAGCGCGATCCGTGCTGCCTCTTCGGTGGGCAAAGCGAGTGCTTCATCGTAGGAGTCGCAGTGCAGCGATTGGGTTCCGCCCAGCACCGCGGCCAGCGCCTGGATCGCCACCCGGGCAATGTTGTTCATGGGCTGCTGGGCCGGCAGTGACACGCCCGCCGTCTGCGAATGGAAACGCAGCAGCGCACTGCGCTGGTTCTTGGCGCCGAAGCGCTCTTTCATCGTCTGGTACCAGATTTTGCGGGCCGCGCGGTACTTAGCGATTTCTTCGAAAAAGTCGTTGTGCGCGTTGAAGAAGAAACTCAGACGCGGACCGAACTCATCCACATCGAGACCGCGTCGGCGCGCCCACTCCACGTACTCCACGCCGTCGTACAGGGTGAACGCCAACTCCTGCAGCGCCGTCGAACCAGCTTCGCGAATATGGTATCCGCTGATCGAAATGGTATTGAATCGCGGCGTGAACAGAGACCCGAACTCGAAGGTGTCAATCACCAGCCGCATGCTCGGCCCCGGCGGATAGATGTACTCCTTCTGCGCGATGTATTCCTTCAGAATGTCGTTTTGAATGGTGCCGGAAACCTTCTTCCAGTCCGCGCCCTGCTTCTCCGCCACCACCAGGTACATGGCCCACAGCACTGACGCCGGAGAATTGATGGTCATCGATGTGGTGGTCTTCTCCAGGTCGATGCCGTCGAACAGGATTTCCATGTCCTCAAGCGAGTCAATGGCCACGCCACACTTACCGACTTCGCCTTCGCTGGCCGCGTGGTCAGAGTCGTAGCCCATCAGCGTTGGCAGATCGAACGCCACCGACAACCCGCCGCCGCCATGCTCGAGCAAATATTTGTAGCGCTGGTTGGTTTCCTCGGGCGAAGCGAAGCCGGAAAACTGCCGCATGGTAAAAAGCTTGCCGCGATACCCGGTGGAGTGAATGCCGCGCGTAAATGGAGGCTGTCCGGGATAGCCCAGGTACTGGTCGTAATTCCAGTCTTCTGGCAGGTCGGCCTGGGTGTAAAGGCGGCGAATGGGGACGCCGGAAAGCGTGGTGTAGCGGGCCTGGCCGTGCTCGTCGACGTTGACGCCGGTAGCCGCGCCGATAGGTTTCTCCGGGGCTTTCTCCAAAGTCGGCGCGAGCGTCTTCTCCGCCCACTCTTTTTCGCTCTCGGACGGATGCCGCCCCTCAAACACGTCGGCAATCGGGCTGTCTGCGACCTGCGGCGGTTTCTTCTCGGCCATGCTCACCCCACTACTTTGGATGATAGAAGACCCGGTTAAGAACTCGCAAGGTGCGTCGAGGTTTGTAAAATCTTAAGCGGCGTCATCTCGACCTTGAGCCAAGTCGAAGGGGAGGGATGGCAACAATTTGCGCAGGATGGCTAAAATGCGCTCATGACGCCTGCCGCCATCAAACCCGCCATATCCCTCGACGTTCTCAACCAGATCGACATCCGCGTAGGCACGATTCTCTCGGTCGCGGACGTGCCCGGTTCCGACAAACTGGTCCAACTCCGGGTCAGCTTCGGCGATCATGAGCGGACGATTGTCGCCGGCATGAAACAGGAACGCGCCAACCCGCGCGAGATCGAAGGCCGGCAGGCGCTGTTTGCTGTCAATCTGGAGCCGCGTAAGATGAGGGGAGTGGTATCGGAGGGAATGCTGTTCGACATCGGCTATGCGGATGGCGTGCGCCCGGTGTTGGCGGTGCCGGAAGCGCCGGTGCCGGATGGAACCAGGGCAGGCTGAAGGGGCGAGTGCCCGCACTTCGTCAACAATCAGCTATTATGACCGCAAGGGCGCAGCCCAAATCGGAGCGAAGTTCTTGCTTGAGGATGATAAGAGCCCGTCTCTGCTGAAAGAGGCCGGATACCTGTATCTGCGCGAAATCAGTGAGCCACGTGACAACTGCCTTCGCCTTGTCGTACAAGAAGCAGTCGTGAACTACGCGAAGGCTGGGTCACAGCTGGAAGGTGAGAGTTATCCGTCGCGGCTTCTCCGAGAGACCGGCATTCTAGAGAATGCCCACCCAATAGAATCGACCGACACTTGCAGAACGTTCGAACTGTGCTGGAAACACTACGTGGCATATCTGGTCACCGAGGAGTGCGTTGGGTCGTGCGGTGAATACCGCGACGAGGTCTACACAGGCAAACTCTTGCGGTGCTATTCAAAATCACACTTCCTTGAACACCTCGCCCGCGACACGGGCGGTTACATACGCCCACTCCAACATTACAAGTTGATTTGCCTTAACCACCTCATCGATGTGGCATCTGAGGAGCCACCAGAGATTCAGGTCATCAGCGACGAACCACAGGCTCGCGACTTGGTTCAATAGCAGGCGAGAAACATCGTTACACCGGCATCCCGCTGGGTCAGCCCTCACGAGGCGCCTGGTGTCTCTAGTACTCCACGCCCACCAAATAAAGCCCTCCAGCCGGAGCCGTAGCCCCCGCTGCCGCCCTACTCCGCGCCTCCAGAATTCTGCTCACATCCTCAACCTTCAACGTCCCCTTCCCCACCAGAATGAACGTCCCCACCAGGTTGCGTACCATGTGGTGCAGAAACCCGCTGCCGCGGACGGCATAGATCAACTCATCTTCCTTCCGCTCCCAGGTGGAAGCAAAAACTCGCCGCACGTTCGACACCGGTTCTTCCTCGCTGCCGCGTTCCGGGTCAACGGCAGCGAAAGAAGTAAAGTCATGTTCCCCGACAACCAGAGGCGCCGCCTGCTGCATCGCATCTTCGTCCAGCGGGTAGGGGTAATGCCAGACGTAGTGCGCCAGGAAAGGCGGGCAGATGGCGGCGCGATAGATGCGG
Source organism: Terriglobia bacterium (assembly GCA_020073665.1). Classification (GTDB taxonomy): domain Bacteria; phylum Acidobacteriota; class Terriglobia; order Terriglobales; family Acidobacteriaceae; genus JAIQEU01. The sequence continues at coordinate 174,988 of JAIQEU010000003.1, read as the reverse complement.
TAGCGGTAGGTCTTCGCCCGGGCCGACTTGCGGGCATGGAACTCGACCGGCACCTCTGTCACCTGCAGCACGCGGATGGAGGCCGGTAGGATGTCGTTCAGCGCGATGACCAGGTTTTCCGCGGGGATGGGCGACTCGGTGGCGAACGTAGCCACCTGGGCGAGCGCATGCACTCCCGCGTCGGTGCGTCCCGAGCCCTGGGGGCGGACTTTTTCGCCGGTAAGCCGTCCAATAGCCGAGGCCAGCGTGCCCTGGATGGTGGCGGCATCAGGCTGCACCTGCCAGCCGGAGAAATCGGAGCCGTCGTAGGCCACGGTCAATTTGAGATTGCGCATAACCAAGCCCACTCCTTTAGAGTCCTCGGAGAGCCGCACTTCATCTAACGTACTTGCGAACTTTACAAACTTTTACTTCGTTTGCCGGGCGTGCGGCAAGAAAAGCAAGCGGCGTGTCAGCTATACTAATTTACTTCCCTGTCGGAACTGATTCGACCATCAGTGGCGCGGCCGCGCATGCGCCAGAAAAGTGAAACTTGGCCCGTGTTTTCTGCGTAACACGGTGGTGACCCAGGAGCTTTCGCGGTCTTTGGTTGAGACCAAGCCCTTCTACATGGAGATGAGCGAATGCATTTGCCTCGTTTGAATTCCCCCGTTCGGCGGGCCTTAGGATTGGCCCTGGTCTGCTTGCTTGGCACGTTGGGCTGGGCGCAGAACGCGCCGTCGGCCCCGCAGCCCTCGGCCCCGGCTCCGCAAACTCCGGCGCCGTTTCAATTCAGCGATTACGCCAAGCCGCGCACCCATTTTCCCAACCCCATCGGGCCGTATGTGCCGCGTGACGTGCCCTCGCCGAACCTGACTAACACGCCACGAGTCGACAGGCTGATGCAAAACGGCAAGCTGATGCTGTCACTCGACGACGCGATTGCGCTGGCGCTTGAGAATAATCTGGATATCGCCATCGCCCGCTACAACCTGCCCATCGCCGACACCGACATCACGCTGGCCAATTCCGGCCAAGGCACGCGCGGCGTCAATACCGGCGTGGTCCAAGGCACGCCCGGCGGCGGCGTCGGGGGCATCGGTGGAACCTCCACGACCGGTTCGCAAGGCGGAGGAGCCGGCGGCACCACCGCGGGAGCGGGCGGCGCCGGCGCCGGCACTTCCGGCCTGGTGACTTCCACCCAGGGCGCAGGTTCAGCCATTCCGTCCTTTGATCCCATCCTGACTGGCACATTGCAGCTCGATCGCAACAATATTCTTAGTGCCAGCTCGTTCGCCGTACCCGCTAACGTGAACACATCGACAGTCGACTTCGGATATGCGCAAGGGTTCCACTGGGGCACGAATCTCTCGGTGGGGTTTAACAACACGCGCACTACGACGAGTTCGCGGTTCAGCACGCGTAGTCCGCTGTTGAACTCAAATTTCCGCTTTAGCCTGAGCCAGCCGCTGTTGCAGGGGTTCGGCTTTTTGCCGAACACCCGTTTCATCCGCATTGCCAAGAACAACCGCGAGATTTCCGATGTCGCCTTCCGCCTGCAAGTCATCACGACGGTAGACCAGATCGAGAACATTTACTGGGACCTGGTCAACGCTTACGAAAACGTGAGGGTGCAGGAGGATTCACTGGCCCTGGCGCAGAAGACGCTCGGCGACAATAAGAAACAAGTGGAGATCGGCACCCTGGCGCCCATCGAAATCGTACGCGCGCAGAGCGTGGTGGCCACCGACCAGCAGGCCCTGATCGTGGCCCAGACCAACCTCCAGTTGCAGCAACTGCTGATGAAGAACGCGCTCAGCCGTACCCTGGTGGATCCCACCATGGCGGAGGCTGAGGTGATTCCCACCTCCACCATGCAGGTTCCCGCTAATGAGCCGGTGGTACCGGTCCAGGACCTGATCAACGACGCGCTCAGCCACCGCGCGGAATTGGCCGAGTCGCGCATTGACCTGGCTAATCGTGACCTGACCAACAAATCGGCGAAGAACGCACTGCTGCCGACCCTGAGTGCGTTCGCTTACTACGGGGGATCGGGGCTCGGTGGAGCGCAGAATCCCGCAAACCTATGCGTGAACAATGGCAATGCCATCGGTTGTACGCTACTAACTGACGTCACATCCAGCACTAGTTATGGCGGGACGGTGGGGCAGTTGTTCGATTCCACGGCTCCCGACAAAGGTGTCGGGCTGCAGCTGAACATTCCGCTTCGCAACAGGGCCGCGCAAGCTACCCAGGTGCGCTCCGAACTGGAATACCGCCAGGCCCAGATGCGCTTGCAGCAACTGGAAAACCAGGTGCGTATCGAGGTGCGCAACGCCAGCTTCTCGGTGCAGCAGAACCGCGCTAGCGTGGCCGCGGCCCAGGCTGCGGTCGAACTGGCAAAACAGTCGCTGGACGCGGAGCAGAAGAAATACGCTCTCGGGGCCTCCACCACGACCCTGGTGCTGCAAGCGCAGCGCGACCTGACCCAGGCCCAGTCGAGCCTGGTTTCGGCCAAGGCCGCCTATGAGAAGTCGCGGGTCGAACTTGACCGTTCCATCGGCCTGACCCTCACTCACAACGGCATCCTGATGTCCGATGCGGTGAACGGCCAGGTCACCCAGATGCCCAACGTGCCCTACGCGGCCCCGCGGCCGGAAGTGCAGCCGCAAACTATGCCGCCGGCCGCACCGCAGACCGCGCAACCTCCAGCCGACCAGCCGCCGGGAAACTAGGCGGTCCTACGGCTCATGCCCTGCCTGCCCGTCGGGCGGCAGGGCATTTTTCTTTGCAGCGCGACCCGGTCCATGCGAATCCATAGTCAAATAGCACCCTGAAGGAGCCCCTGTGAGAATCGCCCACGACGTCACCGAACTGATCGGCCGTACCCCGCTGGTTTATCTGCAGAAGGTCACTGCCGGCTGCCAGGCCAAAGTTGCGGCCAAGCTGGAGAGTTTCAATCCCTGCAACAGTGTCAAAGACCGCATTGGCGTCAGCATGATTGCCGAGGCGGAGCGCGCCGGCAAGATCCATCCCGGCAAGACCGTGCTGATCGAGCCCACCAGCGGGAATACCGGCATCGGACTGGCATTCGTAGCAGCGGTGAAAGGCTATCGCCTCATCCTGACCATGCCCGAAACCATGAGCATGGAACGGCGAGTCCTGCTCATGGCGTTTGGCGCGGAAATCGTGCTGACTCCGGGGCCTAACGGCATGAAAGGCGCCATGGCCAAAGCGGAAGAGATTCTGGCGAAGACTCCAAACGGATACATCCTGCAGCAATTCGCCAACGCCGCCAATCCCAAGATTCATTTCGAAACCACCGGGCCGGAAATCTGGGAAGACACTGAGGGCAAGATCGATTTTCTGGTCTCCGGGGTCGGTACTGGAGGAACTCTGACCGGCGTGACCGAGTACATCCGCCCCAGGAAAAAAGATTTCAAGGTCGTCGCCGTGGAGCCGAAAGACAGCCCGGTGCTGTCCGGCGGGCAGCCCGGTCCGCACAAGATTCAGGGCATTGGAGCGGGCTTTGTGCCCCAGATTCTACGCCAGGATTTCATTGACGAAGTGATTGCGGTCTCGACCGACGATTCGGTGAACATGGCCCGCCGCCTGGCGCGCGAGGAGGGACTGCTGGTGGGCATTTCCTCGGGCGCCGCCGTGGTTGCTGCCGTGGAGGTGGCTAAGCGTCGTGAGAACGCCGGCAAGCTGGTGGTAGTAGTGATTCCCAGCTTTGGCGAACGCTACTTGAGCACTATACTTTTTGAAGGATTGCGGAATCAGGCCCAGCAACTGCCGACGCAACCAGTACCGAGTACCTAGTACCGGGTACAGGGCAAGAACGATGCGCCGCTGGCAGCTCGGCATTCGCTAATCGCAACTACTCGCTACTAGGTACTAATGCATGGTGAACTTTCTCAAGTCGGTGCGGGAAGATGTAGCCACGGTGCTGGAGCGCGACCCGGCGGCCACGTCGTGGTTCGGGGTGGTGATCTGCTATCCCGGCTTGCAGGCGCTGTGGGCGCATCGCATCAACCACTGGCTGTGGAACCATGGCATGCATTTCCTGGCGCGCTTCCATTCCCAGTGGGTGCGCTTCCTTACCGGCATTGAGATTCATCCGGCGGCGCAGATCGGACGCCGTTTTTTCATTGATCACGGCATGGGGGTGGTCATCGGTGAGACCGCCATCATCGGCGACGACTGCACCTTGTACCAGGGTGTCACCCTGGGCGGCACCGGCAAGGAGCACGGCAAGCGGCATCCCACGCTGGGCAACAACGTGTTCATCGGCGCTGGGGCCAGGATCCTGGGCAACATCACCATCGGCGAAAATTGCCGGGTGGGCGCGGGGTCGGTAGTGCTGAACAACGTCCCGCCAAACTCCACTGTGGTGGGCGTGCCTGGACACGTGGTGCTGCGCGACGGCAAGCGCGTGGTCATCACCGATCCCAAGGACATTCGCGATCCGCTGTCGGAGGTGCTGATCGCGCTGGCGCGGGAAGTGAAGGAACTGCGCCAGAAGCTGGTGGAGTACACCCACGAACCGTGCAACGAACCGGACGTAGAGGTTGGGATGTCAATGGAGGCGACCGAGCAAGAGGGGGAGAAGAAAGGCGCGCCGGGGGTGGCGGTGTATTACGACTACCAGATTTGAGACTGGCGTTCCAACACTGACGTTATTATATCTTTTAGTTATTTTACTAATTAGAGGCTCGCTGGCCCGTCGCTTCCGCTTCGATGACTTCAGGGTGCTCTGGACTCCGGCTCGCGACCCAGGAGGCTCCCAGGGGCATTTAAATGGCATTCTACGCGATGCTCGGACTGGTATTTTGGGTGGCCAGGCAGCTCGCCCGGCCTTTTGATGGTAGCTTTGAGATAATAGTTTCCGACTCAAGAGTTTACGCTACACTGCGCGGGCGAATCGCTCGCGCCCACGTACAAGCAAATGCGCAAAGCCATCCACCATCTCAAGAAGTCCGATCCCGTGCTGTGCGGAATTATTGAACAAGTGGGACCGTGCCGCATCGACTACGCCGACCCGGCGTTTGCCAGCCTGGCGGAATCGATCGTCTACCAGCAGCTCCACGGCAAAGCGGCGGCCACGATCTTCAATCGGCTCACTGATCTCACCGGTCTGCCGCTCGCGCCCCCAGGAATTCTGAAGCTCTCGGAAGTTCAGATGCGCTCCGCCGGCCTCTCCAAACAAAAGCTCAGTTACCTGCGCGACCTGGCGGCGAAGTCGCACAACGGCGAAGTCGATTTCGCCCGCTTGCCCGAACTTCCCGACGAAGAAGTCGTCAAGCATCTCACCCAGATCAAAGGCATCGGCGTCTGGACCGCGCATATGTTCCTGATGTTCTCGCTGCGCCGCCCGAATATCCTGCCGACCGGCGATCTCGGTATCCAGATGGCGATCCGCAAACATTACCGCAAACGCAAACTGCCCAAACCCGCGCAAATGGAGAAGATCGCGAAGCCGTGGGAGCCTTTTCGAAGCGTGGCTTGCTGGTATTTGTGGCGGAGCCTGGACATAAAAACACTGTAGCTCGTAGCTGGTAGCTGGGTACCTCCCAGCCACCAGCCACCCACTTCTGCATTCCCCTGTGCTCCCCAGCGCCCTGTGTGTTTAAATGAATATGATGGCTGAGCAGAAAATCCGCGTGCTGGTGGCTAAGCCCGGCCTGGATGGCCACGACCGCGGCGCCAAGGTGATTGCCCGGGCGTTGCGTGACGCCGGCATGGAAGTCATCTACACCGGGCTGCGCCAGACTCCGGAGATGATCGTCAACGCGGCGCTGCAGGAAGACGTCCACGTCATCGGGCTGTCGATTCTCTCCGGCGCGCACAACGCCATCGTGCCGCGCGTGCTCGACCTGCTCAAACAGAACAAGATGGACGATGTGCTGCTTCTGGTCGGCGGAATCATTCCCGATCAGGACATCGAGGCGCTCAAGAATGCCGGCGTCGCCGCTATTTTTCAACCCGGGACAGCGATGGACAGCATCGTCCAATTCATCCGCGCCAACGTAAAACCGCGCGGCGTGCCGGCAGCCGGCTGATGACGTCCGATAAACGCCTGGCTCTCCTCGAAAAAACGGCCGGCCCCTCACCCTGGTACTGGAAGAGTTTCCCCACCGTTCTCGGCCACTCCGGCCAGCGCTTTACCTGGACCTTTCATGGCAATGAGGGCGAGCTCGCCTACCTGGTGACGCTCGGGCTGGAGCAGGAGCCCTCGACGCCGCGGCTGGCGCTGAACACGCACTGCACGCCGTTTCTGATTCCACCGGACCGGCTGGGGATTTGGTGTCCCGAGCCCGGGGCGCTCCGCATCCTGTGCTTTGAGGCTGACCAGCTCGCGGGATTTTCCTTCGCCGAGATCGTTGGCTGGTTCAAGCAATCCAACGACAAGGTGTACGCGGCGACGGCCCCGCTCGCCGAGTTTGAGTTGAGCGCCCGCCTGGCCGACGGGACGCAGAAAATCGATGTCCCCGAAGAATTTCGAGCGCTCGACGAGTTGCTGCTGGTAGGTCCGCGCCCGGCCAAGACTCGCGATGATGCCGCCTGCAATGTTTACGTTCTCTATCCGCAGGCCGGGCTGGTCGAGGTGTTGCCGCAACGCTGGTTCACCGCCAATCAATTTGAGGTCGGACGGCAGTGGATCGCGCGGCTGGTGCGCGATCCCGCCTCTCACCGGCTGATCGGCGAAGGCGTCCGCCTGGGCAAGTTCGTCCTCAGTGAAGACGGGCGCGGCGTGGACGAGTGGATCGAGAAGACTTAAACCATCTGGTACTTCCAGGTGTAGCCGTTGTCTTTCGCGGTGTATTCCAGGCGAATGATGTAAGGCGCGTCCAGGCTTAACCAGAATTTCATCGGGCCAAGTCTGCTGTCGGCTTCCACCACCCAGACTTTTACTTTGCCTTTCGGGCCGGCATCGGCGGAATCTTCACCCGTCACTTTAAATGTCACCCAACTGACGGTGGGCGCGTCTTCGTCCACTGAGGGCAGGGTCGCTGAAAAGCCAGGCTTCAGCGGCAGCGTCGAAAGCAGCAGGCCGTAGAGGCCGCCGTAGAAATCGAAGGCTGGAGTTTCAAGCTTCACTTCCTCGGTATCGATCTTGCCGTCGCCGCTATGTTCGAAGTGCACTTCGAGATCGTGAAATTCGATGTGCGTGGAATCGTCGGCTCCGGTCTTTTCGACATGGCGAGTGAACGACCGCAACTTGGGGGCCATGGTTTTGGGATCGAAAACATTGATGGTGGTGGTTTTTCCCACCACTTGGCCGTTCTGCTTGAAAGTCGCCACCTGGGTGCGTTGCAAGCACTGGTGGCCGTCAACTTTGACAAATGACAATTCGTCAGTCCATAAGGCAGCGTCAGGGTTCTCTTTTCCGGCGGGTGTCGTCACCGAGACTTGCCACTGGTTCTTGTAGGGCTTTAGCACGGCGCCGTTCACCATGGAGTCGCCCACATGTACTTGCACAGGTGCGCTCTCCTCGGCGGCTGTGCATGCAACCAGCGCGAACAGGACGAAGACCAAAACTAGGGGACGCCGCATAGAATTCCCTCCCGAGATTGCTGTGCGTTGGACGGCAGCCACACAGAAGTGTCATCGGCGCGGTGATGAGTGGACGGAAAATGGCGGCGAGCGGGATACAATGCGACTCCGGCGGCGCTTCTGATGACTCGCATTGAAGTTGTACAGTCCGGTGCGTGGATTTTGGTGCGTCTTACGAGCGACGACGGCACGAACCGGCTGACTCGTGCCTGTGTGATTGAGTTGACTGAAACGCTGTGCCAACTGGCACGCCAGCCGCAACCGCTTGTCATCACGGGCAACGCCAGGTTCTTCTCGGCGGGAGCGGACTTATCAGAAATAGCCGCACTGACCGGACCGTCTGCATACGAATTCTCTAAAATGGGGCAAGCCCTCATGACGACGATCGAACAATTCCCTGCTCCCGTGTACGCCGCGATTCAGGGTTACTGCATGGGCGGAGGGCTTGACCTGGCCCTGGCCTGCCATCGCAGGATCGCTTCGCCGCATGCCCTCTTCGGCCATCGCGGCGCCGCCTTGGGCCTGATCACTGGCTGGGGAGGTACGCAGCGCCTGCCCCGGCTGGTGGGCAAGGCGAAGGCGCTGGAGATGTTTGTTGCCGCAGAAAAACTCCACTCCGGCCAGGCGCTGCAGATCGGGCTGGTAAGTGCGGTGGTGGAGGATCCGCTGGCGGAAGCAGGGCGAAGAATTTCAGATCGCAGATTTTAGTATCAGATTTTGACAAAGGGACACCGCGAAGTTAGCCCGAAAGAAAATCTGCAATCTGAAATTGTCTTCTCCGTGCCTCCGTGTCTCCGTGGCAGGTTTGGGTCTCTGGTAGCCTGGGGGGCTTCGCCCGCCTTTCGGGCCGGCGGGACGCCGGCGCTACGTTTGCCCTTCCCCGCTCCGCTGGTATACGGTATTTAGTTTCGGGCTCACCCGCTATGGCCGACCGTATCACTTCCAGCACGCCTTCCACCTCCCCGGTCCTTGAAACCCGCGTGGACCCGACTTCCGCGCGTTATGAAGCCAACATGCGCTTCATGGCCGACCTGGTTTCGCAGGCGCGCAATGAAGAAGAAAAGATCCGCGAAGGTGGCGGGCCGAAAGCTGTCGAGAGCCAGCACGCCAAGGGCCGGCTGACAGCGCGCGAACGCATCAATTTGCTGATCGATCCCGGAACGTTTTTCGAGCTGGGCGCCTACGCCGCCTACGGCATGTACGAGGAATGGGGTGGCGCCCCTGCCGCGGGCGTAGTTACCGGGCTGGCCCGCATTCACACCCGGCTGGTCATGATCATCGCCAACGACGCCACGGTGAAGGCCGGTGCGTTTTTTCCCATGACTTCGAAAAAAGTCATCCGCGCCCAGAACATCGCCATCGAGAATCGCGTTCCCACGATCTACCTCGTAGATTCCGCAGGCGTGTTCCTGCCCTTGCAAGAAGATGTATTCCCGGACACCGATGACTTTGGCCGCGTGTTCCGCAACAACGCCGTGATGTCGGCCATGGGCATTCCCCAGATCGCCGCCATCATGGGCATGTGCGTGGCCGGCGGCGGTTACCTTCCTGTCATGTGCGATCACGTGCTCATGACCGACGGTAGCGGACTCTTCCTGGCTGGGCCGGCTCTGGTGCAGGCGGCCATCGGGCAAAAGGTTTCCGCCGAAGAACTGGGCGGCGCAGCCATGCACTCGGCCATCAGCGGCACGGTCGACTTCCACGAGCCCAACGATGAAGCCTGCCTGGCTCGCATTCGTTCCATCATCGAGAAGTGGGGCTACCGCCGTCAGTCTCCATGGGACCGCAGGCAGCCGGAAGCTCCGAAGCTGGCGGCGGAAGAAATTTACGGCCTGTACGACTCGTCACCCGCGCGTCCTTACGACATGAAGGAAGTGTTGGCGCGAGTCATCGACGGCAGCCGATTCGACGAGTACAAGCCTGAGTACGGCAAGACCTTGATTTGTGGTTACGCGCGCATCGGCGGATTCGCCGTCGGCATTGTCGCCAACCAGAAACTCCACGCCCATCAGATTGACCACGAGGGTCACAAGCGCATCGAGTTCGGCGGCGTCATCTATACCGAGTCCGCGGAGAAAGCCGCGCGCTTCATCATGGACTGCAACCAGAACCTGATTCCGCTGGTGTTCTTCCACGACGTGAACGGCTTTATGGTGGGACGCGATGCGGAGTGGAGCGGCATTATCAAAGCCGGCGCGAAGATGGTGAACGCGGTGTCAAACTCGGTGGTGCCGAAGATCACCGTGATCGTTGGCGGCTCGTTCGGCGCCGGGCACTACGCCATGTGCGGCAAAGCCTACGATCCGCGACTGGTATTTGCCTGGCCCACTGCCCGCTATGCGGTGATGAGTGGCGACTCGGCAGCGGGCACGCTGGTGGAAATCAAGATCAAGCAACTGGAACGCAGCGGCAAAAAGCTGAGCGATGAAGAACGCAAAGAGCTGTTCGAGTCCACGAAGAGGACCTACGACGAGCAGACCGATCCCCGCTATGGAGCGGCACGCTTGTGGATCGACAAGATCATTGATCCCGTCGAGACGCGCGAAGCGATTACGCAAGCGCTGGAGGCGGCATCGCTGAATCCCGACGTGGCGGAGTTTAAGGTGGGAGTGCTGCAGACGTAGAAATCGAATCATTGTGTGATTGAGTCATTGAATCATTGCGGAACAAGCGATTGACTCAATGACTCAATGATTCAATGAATCAATCCTTGAAACTCATCGAGTGTCCCCGCGATGCCTGGCAAGGGCTGAAGGCGCAGGTTCCGTCCTACCTGAAGACCGAGTACCTGAAGGCCCTGATTGCCGCGGGCTTCAAGCATATTGATGCGGCGTCGTTCGTTTCTCCCAAGGCCGTGCCGCAGATGGCCGACTCAGAAGATGTGCTCAAAGAACTCGATCCTCCCGATGACGTCGAAATCATCGGCATCGTGGTGAACGAAAAAGGAGCGCAGCGGGCGATCAATACGCAGGCGGTGAGCACGCTGGGATTTCCCTACTCGGTTTCGCCGACCTTCTTGCGCAACAACCAGCACCAGACGCTTGACGAGGCCATCGACGAACTGGAGAAGATCAAGCAGAAAGGCGATACGGCCGGGCTCGACACTGTCGTGTACATTTCCATGGCCTTCGGCAATCCCTATGGCGACCCGTGGAATGTCGGCGAGGTCGTGGACGCGGTCGATCTGCTGGAGTCCTACGGTGTGAAAATGATTTCGCTGGCCGATACCGTCGGCATGGCCGGGCCGGAACAGATTCGCGACTTGGTTACAGCGGTGATTTCCAAGTACGACTACATGGAAATTGGAATGCATCTGCACAGCCGAACCGATGAAGCCGTGGAGAAGGTCCAGGCCGCGTATGATGCCGGTTGCCGGCGGTTTGATTCGGCGCTCGGAGGGCTCGGTGGGTGTCCGTTTGCGCAGGATGCTTTGGTGGGAAATATTCCCACCGAAAAAATTGTAGAAGCGTTGGCGCAGCGCGGCGCTGCCCTGCCTGCGCTCAAGCCGCTGGAGACGCTGCTGAAGATATCGACCGAGATCGGGGCGCGGTACGCGGATTCGTCGGCAGCAGATTAGCTGTCGCAGAAAGCAGGTCCTTCGCTTCGCTCTTGATGACAAGTTCAAGAATGATATGAATTACCAGACGCTACAACTCGCACACGACGCCGGCGTCGCCACCATCACCCTCAACCGCCCTGACAAGCGCAACGCCATCAGCTTTCAGCTAGTCGATGAACTGATGGCGGCGCTCGATGCGATTGAGAAGTCGCCGGCACACGCGGCCATCCTGACAGGCACGGGGAAGGCATTCTGCGCGGGCATGGACCTCGACGAACTGAAGTCGCTGGTGGGCAAAACTCAGGAGCAGAATGTTAAAGATTCGGCGCGCATGGCGGAAATGTTTCGCCGCCTGTACGAATTCCCTTTGCCCACCATCGCCGCGGTGAACGGGGCCGCCGTCGCGGGCGGCACCGGACTGGCCACCATGTGCGATTTCACTCTGGCTGCTCCCGAAGCCAAGTTCGGCTACACCGAGGTACGAATCGGGTTCCTGCCCGCGATCGTCTCGTCCATTCTGGTTTGGCAAGTCGGACACAAGATTGCTCGTGATCTTCTGCTCACTGGGCGCCTGTTCGACGCGAACGAGGCGTATAGCTACGGCCTGGTGAATGAAGTGGTGGCCGCGGAGCAGTTGCTGACCCGGGCGCGCGAACTTGCAGCCCAGCTTGGCGAGAACAGCCCATCGTCGGTGCGCGCCACCAAGCGACTGATCAACAACTTCATCGCTCGACAACTGGATGACCAGATCGCGGAAGCGGTCGAAGAAAACGCACGCATCCGCACCACCGCCGATTTTCGCGAGGGAGTTACTTCGTTTCTGGAGAAGCGCAAACCGCGCTGGAGCGGCAAGTGAGCGACAAGCATCCTCCCATCGTTTGCGAGAGCCGGCTGCGGGTGCGCTACGCCGAGACCGACCAGATGGGCGTGGTCTATCATTCCAACCACTTCATCTGGTTTGAAGTGGGGCGCGTGGAGTTCATGCGGGAACTGGGATTCACCTATCGCGACCTGGAACGAGAGTACAGCTGCCATATCGCCGTGGTGGATGCACGCTGCCGCTACAAGGCTCCTGCGCGCTACGACGAAGAGATCATCGTGCGCACCCACATGAAGAATGTTCGCGAGTCCTTGGTACACTTCGGATACGAACTGCTGCGAGCCGAAGACGGCGCCTTGCTGGCCGAAGGCGAAACCACGCACATCGTGATCGACAAGGAAATGAGGATTACCCCCATCCCCGAGAAATACCTGGCCGTATTCCGGGCGGCGATGGGGAAGTAGGGGCACAGGTGGCAGGTGGCAGGTCGCAAATTGGAGTTCCTGCGACCCGCGACCTGCGACCTGAATTCCATGAAAGCGCTTCACATCAACGGTAACGACTTAACTCTCGAAGCAGTGCGGGAAGTGGCGGCGGAACGGCGCCCTGTCCTGCTTGACCCCGATGCGCGCGAGGCGGTGAACCGGGCGCGTGCCGTGGTGGACGCGCTGGTCGCGAACAACAAAGTGTCGTACGCCATTACTACGGGCGTCGGCAAACTGAGCGACGTCCGCATCGCCGGCGATCAGATTCGCGAACTGCAGGTCAACCTGGTGCGTTCACACGCCGTGGGCGTGGGGGAACCGCTGTCGGTCGCCGAGACCCGGGCGATGATGCTGCTGCGCGCCAATTCCCTGTCGCGGGGATACTCTGGCGTGCGCGCCGCCATCATCGACACGCTCTGCGAGATGCTGAACCACAGCGTGACGCCTATGGTGCCGTCGCAAGGCAGCGTGGGCGCAAGTGGGGACTTGGCGCCGCTGGCGCACCTGGCGCTCGCGCTGATCGGCGAGGGCGAGTGTCTGGACGAAAAGGGCGCACGCATTCCCAGCGCCGAGGCCTTGAAAAAAGCTGGCGTGAAACCGCTGGTGCTGGAAGCCAAAGAAGCGGTTTCGCTGATCAATGGCACCCAGGGCATGCTGGCCGTCGGCATCCTGGCGCTGCTGGCCGCCGAAACGCTGGCGGATACCGCCGACGTGATCGGCGCCATGACCCTAGACGCGCTGCGCGGCACCGACGTGGCGTTTGACCAGCGTATCCACCAGGCTCGTCCGCATGCGGGCCAGCTCAAGACCGCCGAGAACCTGCGCCGGATGCTCGAAGGCAGCCAGATACGCGAATCGCATCGCGATTGTGACCGGGTGCAGGACGCCTACTCCCTGCGCTGCATGCCCCAGGTCCACGGCGCGGTGCGCGACACGCTCGCCCACTGCCGCGAGGTGATGGAAACCGAAACCAATTCTGCCGTAGATAATCCGCTGGTATTCCTCATCCCTGCTCATGTGGGGACGAGCGACCTCGCCCGTCCGGAGCAAAGCTCCGCAGCAGACGAGGGCGACATCCTTTCCGGAGGCAATTTTCATGGCCAGCCGGTGGCCTTTGCGCTGGATTTTCTCGCCATCGCGCTAAGCGCGCTGGCGGGCATTTCCGAGCGCCGCCTAGAGCGCCTGGTAAATCCCGCGCTGAGCGAAGGCTTGCCACCATTCCTGGCCCCCGGCGCCGGCCTGAACTCAGGTTTCATGATGCCTCAAGTGACGGCGGCGGCACTGGTCAGCGAGAACAAGGTGCTGGCGCATCCGGCGTCGGTGGACTCGATCACGACCTCGGGCAACAAGGAAGATTACGTTTCGATGGGCATGGGCGCGTCGATGAAGCTGAAGCGGGTGGTGGAGAACACGCGCAATGCGATGGCGATCGAGGCCATGGCGGCGGCGCAGGCGCTGGATTTTCTGGCACCGCTCAAGACCTCCAAACGCCTGCAACAGGCGCATGCGGCGATTCGGTCGGTGTGTCCCACCATGGACAAAGATCGGGTGATGTATCAGGACTTCGCGCGGATCTCGGAACTGATTGCCAGTGGGAAGGTGGCGGAAGCGGTGAGGTAAGGCTGGAAATGAGATTCCTTGATTCACTATTTGGAAAGAACAAAGAAGTTCGTCCTGAAGAGGGCAATCCCGTCCTGGTGCAAGCGATGCACCAACTTGCCTTGAATGACAGTTCCGAAAATCGTAAGCAGCTCTATGACGCATTCCTTGGGTCGATGCTGCTAGTTCCGGTTCCCGAGATTCCGCCTGGCCTCACCCCCGGACTACAGACCACGAAAACTAATGTAGAGCTCCAATTGACGACAGTGCTTGACCGTAACGAAAGGCGAGTCACGGCGGCTTTCACCGATATTGAAGCGCTTCGAAACTGGGATCCGAATACACCGTATCTCGGACTCAAGGCGCAGGACCTCTTTCGTTTTGTTATGGGAACGGATATTCAAGAAATAGTTGTCAACCCGTTCGATCCCATTCGAAAAATGATTCGGCCAGGAGGGCGGATCACGCGCGCGGAACTGGATTTCCTCTCCAAAGGCGTCATACCGAGCCGAATTGGTCCCAAAGGCGTCGAATTTCAGATCAAGGCGAATGAAAAGGTGGCGATTGGTCTCCCGTCCGAACGCCCTAGCGCCGAAATAGAGGAACTGCTTCGGAGCAAGGCCTCCGGGTTCTCAGAAATCGACGCACTCTACTTGTTTCAGATGGCCACTCAGGCCGGATCCAGCCACACTGTAATCGGCATACAGTTGAGTAAGGCGTTGCCCGAGAGCGGGAAGCAGAGATTGCGAGAGCCCTCGGAGAATGTGTACAGGCCAAGCTGAGGCCGGGCCGATCGCTTGATTTTATGGTTCTTCGCGGATCTTCTCTTGAACAGATCAGGGCAAGCGGCGCTTCGATCTTCCAAAGGTCGTAACCGGAAAGGCGAAATCCAGATGGAAGCTTCCCCTTCCGGGCTACGCCCGGCTGGGGAGCCGAGGGCAGGTGTCCCTACGTGAGCATCGCTAGGCCGTCTTCGCGGCGCTTCCATCCAATCCTAATTCCCCGGCGATTCCCTTCATGGCCTCGATGCAGAATGCGATGTGCGTTTCCAAGTCCACTCCCAGGTCAGCGGCACCTTCGATGATGTCCTGACGGTTTACGCTGCGGGCGAAGGCTTTGTCTTTCATCTTTTTTCGCACCGAACTGGCCTCCACCTCCGCCAGCGATTTCCCCGGTTTCACCAGCGCGCAGGCGGTGATGAATCCGGCGAGTTCGTCGCAGGCGAACAGGGCCTTTTCCATCGGCGTCACACGCGGCACTCCCGAATACTGGGCGTGCGACATGATGGCGCGGCGGATTTCATCCGAGTAGCCGCGTTCTTTAAGGATTTCGTTACCCTTGTACGGATGGTCTTCGGCGCTTGGCCACTTCTCGTAGTCGAAATCGTGGACCAGACCGACCACGCCCCAGAGGTCTTCCTGCTCAGGCGAATCCGGCGCCAGTTTGCGAGCGTAGGCGCGCATGCACGCCTCCACGGCGAGGGCATGCTTGCGCAAACTCTCCGATTGAGTGAACTCAGTTAGTAAACACCACGTGGCCGCGCGATCAATCATGGTTTCTTACCTGTTTTCTCCCGGTTTTCTCCGGCTTATTTTGTTTTTTCAGCAAGATACTTTGGGTTTGACCCCACATTTCCCTTGACATGCACAGGGCTCATACCTCAGATTACGCATCAGTTTGGAATCTGGCGTTCAGATTCCAGGACCTGCCTGCTCTGGCAGCTCCCAACCTAAATGGCTACAACACTTGCCCCGGTAGATTCCAGGGAAGTTGTCCGCTGCGACCGTTGTCTCCTGGTTCAATTCCGTACCACCAACAATCTGTGCCGTCGCTGCCACACCTCGTTAGACGAGGATGAGCCCGAAATCGTCGCAGCCGCGCCGGCGCCGCAAATCATGCCCAGCAACGGCAACGGCCGTGGGCATCTGAACCTGGCCGCGTCCATCCGTTCCCTGCGCCTGCGCAACGGGCTCAGCCAGCGGCAACTGGCTACGCGCATGTCGGTGCCGCGGACCTACGTGTCCAAGATCGAAAACGAGAAGGCTACCCCGACCCTTTCCTCGCTGGAACGGCTGGCCAAGGCGCTGGAAGTCACGGTACCCGATCTGCTCTCCGGGGGCGAGCGCAACCGCCAGGAAGAGGTGCGGGAGCTGATCCAGGACCAGTTTATCGCGGACATTTTGCCGTTCGTGGCGCAGCTGAACGGGATGCAGATGTCGAGCATTCTGGCGCAGGTGCGGGATTTGACGGTGCGTCCGCGGCGCAGCGCCTAAAGTTCAAGCTGCTACCGCCGATATAAGTTTAAGTGCAAGACGCCGCAGGCGAGTCGCCCGCGGCCACATCAACACGGATTTTATCCGGGCAACCACCAACTGCAGCCGGGATCTTCGGATCCCGGCTTTTTTGTCGGCATAGCGAAGGGGGCGGCTTACGCGGCGAAGTCTTCCAGCGGCGGGACCGGAAGCGGCTGCGGCACGCGATCGGTGACCTCGGCCAATCTCGCCAGCTTTTCTGCCACCTCACGAGTCAACATCTCTGGACGGTAACGCCAGCGGAAATTGCCGGCCTTGACGCTGGGAGTGTTCAAGCGGGCCTCGCTGCCCAGGCCGAGTACATCCTGCAGCGGAACCACCGATAGGCTGGCCACCGAGTTTTGCGCCAGCCGGATCAGCGCCCAGTTCATGCCGTCTTCGCACTGGCCAACATACGCTTGGGCGGCACGGCGCTCGTGTTCGCTGGCGCCGGAATGCCACCAGCCCAAGGTCGTGTCGTTGTCGTGAGTGCCAGTGTAGACCACTCGATCCGGAGTTAAGCGGTGCGGCAAGTAGATGTGCGAGCCGGTGTCGCCAAATCCGAACTGCAGCACTGCCAGGCCGGGAATTTGGTGGCGCTCGCGCAAGGCATGCACTTCAGGCGTGATGTAGCCCAGATCTTCCGCGAAGAACGGCAGTCCGCCGAGCGCTTCGCGGAGCTTGTGGAAGAGATCGTCCTTGGGCCCGTCTACCCAGCGCCCGTGGATAGCCGTGGGCTCGTGCGCGGGGATCTCCCAGAACTGCTCAAAGCCGCGAAAGTGATCGAGCCGGATGTAGTCACAGGTCTGGGTGGCCCAGCGGAGCCGATGGATCCACCAACGGTACCCGCGCGCGCGCATCACGTCCCAGTTGTAAAGCGGATTGCCCCAGCGCTGGCCAGTGGCGCTGAAGGCATCCGGAGGCACGCCTGAGACCACCTCGGGCTGCAAGTCATCCCTTAAGCGGAACAGGTGCCGTTGGGCCCAGACGTCGGCACTGTCATAATCCAGAAAAATGGCGACGTCCCCCACCACGCGGATGGAACGCTCAGCACAGCGACGCCGCAGCGCATGCCATTGCTCCCAGAAGGCGAACTGGATGGCGCGGCGCACCGCCATTTCGGAAGCGAGCTCCTGGCGGGCGGTTTCTAACGCTGCCGGTTCGCACCGAGCCAGCGGGTTCGGCCATTCGTTCCAGCATTGCTGTGAATAGCGGTCGCGCAGCGCATCGAAAAGGACGAAATCCTCCAGCCACCAGGCATTTTCTGCGCAGAACCGCTCAAAGCGTCCGAGCGCGGGGATCGGAGCGCGGGCCAGAAAGTTGCCTGCAGCCTGGGTGAGCAGCGGCAGCTTGCGCTGCTTGACCTCTGCGTAGTCGATGTTTCCAATTTCTTGTTCCAGACTGGCTAGATGCGAACCGTCGATCCATCCGCGCTCCGCCAGGCGCTCCAGGCTGATGAGCAGCGGGTTGCCGGCAAACGCCGAAGTCGAGGAATAGGGAGAATCCCCGTTCGCCGGAGGCCCCAGCGGCAACACCTGCCATAGCCCCTGGCGTGCCGCGCTGAGGAAGTCAATGAAGCCATAGGCCGCCGGGCCAAGATCACCGATGCCGCCGCGCGCCGGCAGTGAGGTCGGATGCAGCAGTATTCCGGTGGAGCGAGGAAATGCCATGATCTCTACTTATGTGGGCTGATTTCGAAAGTAGATTTCCGCGCCGCCTGCAGGCAGCTTGGAAATGCAGTAGTACGGAAGCGGTGCGTCGCATCCACGGCCGTGTCGCTTCCAGTCATGACAAGCCGGCTACCATGGCACGCGGGTTCGCGTTGATCGGCTATTCGCCTTCCTCGCTCTGCGACTTGGTCAACGCTTTCAGCTCTTCCTGGTTGATCTTGATCTTCCCGGATTTCTCCATCTGCTCGCGCAGGTTGGTCACGAACAGGCCGAACAACTGGCCCTGCTTGGCCTGCAGCAGAGAATCGCGGATCTGGTCCTTCTTGGCCGCGAAATCCTGGTCCGTTGGTTGCTGCTTCTCCAGCACGGACAGCACGATGCCGTTGTTGCCGGATTCAATCGGGCCACTGATTTCGCCGGGCTTCAGGGTAAATGCTACCGAAGCCCCTCCCGCCATGGAACCGACCTCGGGCACCTGTCCGTCGGGCAGCACCAAATCGCTGGTCTTTACGGCTGCGCCCAGCTCCTTGGCAGCTTTCTTCAGGTCGTGCCCGGCCTTGGCGCGGTCGGAGAGTTCCTGCGTCTTCTGCGAGAGCAGGGTGGCGGTGCGCTCGTTCTTAAACTCGGTCTCCACCCGGCTGCGAATCTCCTCGAAGGTAGGCGTAGCCGGAGGCTTGATGGCAGCCACTTCGAATACCGCATAGCCGGTCGGCAACTGCACCTGGTCCGGGGGAGCTTTCTCGGCGGCGTTGAATACGGCATCCGTGAACGAGGGCGAATTCCCGATGCCCGGCAGCGAGTCGGTGCGGCCCACGAAATCAGTGTTGACCACCTGCAGGCCCTTGTCGGCAGCGGCTTTCTCGATACCGGCGGTACGGGCCTGGGCCAGCAGCGCGCTGGCCTGGGCGTCGGCCACGCGGGCAGCCTTCTGCTGCTTCAGGATGGGCTCGATCTGATCTTTTACCTCGTCAACGGTCTTCAAGTGCGCTTCCTGCTTGTCGTCGATGTGCAGGATGACGAAGGCGTAGCCGGCGTTGATCAAGTCGCTGGTCGCACCCTTGGCCAGCGAGAAAACGGCCTTGTCCACATCAGGATTTGGGAAGCCTCCTCTTTTGACCCAGCCTGCGGAGCCTCCATTCTTGGCGCTGGGGTCCTCGGAATATTTCTTGGCCATGTCCTCGAACTTGGCCCCGGCTTTAAGCTGTTTGAGTACGTCCTCGGCCTTCTTGCGGGTTGCTTCAATGCCCTTGGGATCGACTTTGCCGTCGGGCCCGGGAAGCGGCGTCTTCAGCAGGATCTGGCGAACGTTCACCTGCTCGGGCATGCGGTATTCATCGCGATGCTGATCGTAGTAGGCCTGCAGCTCGTCCCGCGAGACCGCCGTCTGGGCCTGGATTTTGGTCGTATCTACAACCGCGTAGCGTACCTTCCGCTTCTCAGGAACAGAGTTGTTGTACGCGGCCTTGTGGCTCTCGTAGAAGGCTTTCAGCTCGGCATCGCTGGGATGCAGCCCCTTCTGGATATCGTCCTTGCTGAGCACCGCGTAGTCGAACTTGACTTTGGCATTGCGCTGCTGGAATTCCTGGCGGATTTCCGCGTCGGTGACCAGGGCACTGCCCGCGATCAGGTTGCGCAACTTGCCGTACAGGATCTCATCCTTCACGCTCTGCTCGAACACGGGGACGGTAACGTCGTTCTGCTGCAACAGGTTTTCGTACGCGTCCTGGCCAATGAACTTGCCCCCGGGGAAGAACGTCGCCGCGTAGCGGCCATGTTGCAGCTCATCTTTCAATTCGTCATCGGAAACGCGCAGACCCAGGTTGGCGGCTTCGACCAGAATGGCTTTTTCGCTGATCAGAGTCTCGGCGGCCTGCGAAGCGAAGAACGGCAACAGCATGGCGGCTTGTTCCGATCCCCGGGGAAACTGGCGCTTCAGCATGTTCCGGGCCTGTTTCTGTACCTCCAGGCTGGTGATGGGCTCACCCGAGACCGTGGCCACTACACCCTTTTCCGGTCCACCGAAACCAATGTTGCTGCCGAGGCCGCCGGGGATCAGCGTGATCACCATGGCGCCGCAGAAGACCAGCAAGATGCCGCTGAGAATGACTTTCTTGACCGGGCCCGGGGTTTGCAGAAATCGGATCATTTTCTTATCGCTCCAGAAGTTGAGGCAGAATTTGTCATTATAAACTACTGTCGCAGGTCGGAGGTCGCTGGGGAAAGGCTTCGCCGAGACTTAGCTTGATTTCAATCTCTACGTCGGACGGTCTGGTCACTGCGCGCCCCCTCATACCCCTTCCGCCCGCCCCACCTGCGGCCTGTCACCTATTCGATCTATTGAAACGAATCAATAAAACGTGTTATTACCTTAGATGTCGTTTTCATTCCATGCACCTGTCACTGTCCGGCGGCTGACGCTTCCGGGATAATGGGACGCCATCAAATTTAATTCCACTTCTCGCCAGGGGATCCCCGTCATGAGGATGCGCAGCCTGCTATGCCTGTCACTGATGTTCTCATCCTGCCTTCTGCTGGCGCAGCCGTCGCCGTCTCACGCAGAGCAGCCGCAAGCGAAGCTCTCCTTGAGCGAAGGGTGGGCGCTGCAATCCTCGGCCAGGCTGACTGAAGGCGGCGACGTGCTTTCCACCTTAGAGTTCGTTCCCAAGGGCTGGTACACGGTGACTGTGCCGACAACGGTCGTGGCGGCCATGGTGAAGCAGAAGGTCTATCCCGACCCCGGCTTCGGTATGAACCTGCGTACGATTCCGGGGGTCACCTATCCCATCGGGGCGAATTTCTCCAACATCCCCATGCAGCCCGACAGCCCGTTTGCCGTGTCCTGGTGGTATCGCAAGCAGTTCACGGTTCCGGACAACTACAAGGGAAAGACTATCTGGCTGCAGTTCGGCGGAATCAACTACCGGGCCAATGTTTGGCTGAACGGGAAGCAGATTGCCAAGCAGACCGACGTCGCCGGGGCGTGGCGGACCTACGAGTTCAACATTAGCGAGGCCGCGCAACTGGCGAAGCCGAACGTGCTGGCGGTCCAGGTATTCGCGCCGACTGAGAACGACCTGGCCATCACTTTTGTGGACTGGAACCCTGCCCCGCCAGACAAGAACATGGGGCTGTGGCGCGGCGTCGACATCGCTGCCAGCGGCCCGGTGGCGGTGCGCTATCCAACCGTGGTCTCGAAGGTGGACTCGCCGACAAATGACAAAGCGCACCTGACGGTTAGTGCGCTGGTGAAGAATGCGACCAACCAGCCAGTAAAGGGCACACTTAAGGGCAAGATCAAGAGCATCGAGTTTTCCCAGGATGTGGAACTTGCTGCGGGCCAAGTGAAGGATGTCACCTTTACTCCTGACGCCTTCCCCCAGCTCAACGTGTCGAGCCCGCGCCTGTGGTGGCCGGCGCAGATGGGCACGCCGAACCTTTACCCCCTGAGCATGGAGTTCGATGTTAGGGGAAAAACTTCGGATCGTGCCGAGGCTCACTTCGGCATTCGTGAGATCAACTCAGAAGTGGTTGCCAGCAATGCCCGCGTTTTCACCGTCAACGGAAAAAAGATCCTGATTCGCGGTGGGGGTTGGTCTCCCGACATGATGCTGCGCGAAAACTCACAGCGGCTGGAAGACGAATTCCGCTACGTGCAGGACATGGGCCTGAATACCATCCGCCTGGAAGGCAAGCTCGAAACCAAAGAGTTTTTCGACCTCGCCGACCGCAAGGGGATCCTGGTGATGGCCGGCTGGTGCTGCTGTGATTACTGGGAGAAATGGCCTAAGTGGCAGCCGGAGGATTTCGACATTGCCAAGGCCTCACTCGTCGACCAGATGTACCGGCTGCGCAGCCATCCCAGCCTGGTGATGTGGCTGAACGGCAGCGACAATCCTCCTCCGCCGGATGTAGAGCAGATGTATCTCGACGTGGAAAAGCGGCTGCTGTGGCCGAACCCGATCGTGTCCTCCGCCATCGCAAAGACCAGTCCGGTGAGCGGAGACAGTGGTGGGAAAATGAGCGGTCCCTACGAATACGTGGCCCCGGGATATTGGCTACAGGACGCAGTTGGCCAGCATCCTCGCAACTGTAATCCCGGCGGCTGCGGCGGTGCTTACGGCTTCAATACCGAAACCAGCATGGGTCCGGCGGTGCCTCCCATCGAGAGCATGCTCACCATGGTTGGCAAAGATCACCTGTGGCCGATCGACGACTGGTGGAACTTCCACGCTGGTGGTGAGAATTTCAAAGACATTCATGTGTTCGCCGACTCCCTGAATGCGCGCTACGGGACCGCCACCAGCGCCGCAGACTTCACCTACAAATCGCAGCTGCAGACCTACGAAGGCGTTCGCGCCATGTACGAGGCCTACAGCCGCAACAAGTACACCTCGACCGGGGTTATCCAGTGGATGCTGAACAACGCCTGGCCCTCGATCATCTGGCATCTGTACGACTTTTACCTGCGTCCCGGCGGAGGCTACTTCGGCGCCAAGAAGGCAATGGAGGCGCTGCACCCGGTATACGGCTACGACGACCACAGCGTTTGGGTGGTCAGCAGCGAGTACCAAGACGCCAAGGGGCTGAAGCTGACGGCGAAAGTCCTCAATCTGGACATGTCGGAGAAATATTCGCAGCAAGTGACACTGGACGCCGCCGCCGACAGCACCAACAAAGTGTTGACGCTCCCGGAGATCGCGGACCTGAGCCCGACCTACTTCTTGGTGCTGAGGGTGGAAGATGCCAGCGGCCAGCTGGTGGGATCGAACTTCTACTGGCTGTCAACAAAACCGGAAACGCTTGATTGGGAAAAATCCAACTGGTACACCACGCCGACGGCATCGTTCGCCGACTACACTGCGCTGTCGCAACTGCCCAAGGTAAAGCTGCA
The DNA here is from genome assembly GCA_020073665.1 of Terriglobia bacterium. Classification (GTDB taxonomy): domain Bacteria; phylum Acidobacteriota; class Terriglobia; order Terriglobales; family Acidobacteriaceae; genus JAIQEU01. Next base: position 152,137 of record JAIQEU010000003.1, on the reverse strand, counting down.
GGTATCGAGTAATACCGAACACAAGGGCGAGGACGCTATCACCCATGTGACCGTCGAGAATCCCAGCAAGAGTCTGGCGTTTTTCTTGCGGCTGAAAGTGAACAAGGGCCCTAAGGGAAAGGAAATCCTGCCGGTATTGTGGCAGGACAACTATGTCTCGCTGCTGCCGGGCGAGAAGCGCGAGATCAGCGCCACCTACCGTGCGGCAGAGTTGGGCACGGCCAAGCCGGTATTGGAAGTGAGCGGGTGGAACGTGGAATGATTGAGCGATTGCAGAATTTTCGGATTGTCGAATCGAAAAATCGTTAAGGCGTATGCGGCAAATTCCAAAATCGTCGATTCCACAATTCTGAAATCGCCTACGCTTCTTCCGGCGGCAGTTCGAAGTCAATCAAGTTTCCCTTGAATCCCCGCGTCTTCCAGGCGCCGAATGCGATACCCACTGCCATCCAGATGGAGCCCGCAATCCATGCCTGCCTGCTAAGATTCAGCCACAACAGCAGGCAGATGAGAAATCCCGCCACCGGGGGAAAGAAGTTGGAGAACTTCCTGTCACCCTTCACGAAATAACGCAGGAAGGCGGCGACGTTCACGCCCATGAAGGCGATCAGGGCGCCGAAATTGAGCATCTCCGCACCCAAGCCATAGCTGAACACGCCTGCGCTGACCAAGAGGGCACCGGCTAGTGCTATGGCCGCGACGAAAATCACGTTGTTGCGCGGCACATGGCGATGGGGATCGACGGCCCCGAAAAATGACTTGGGCAGCGCGCTGCTGCGTCCCATGCCGTAAAGCAGGCGGGCGGCGCCAATCTGGGCGCCCATGCCGGAGCCAAAGTTGGCCACCAGCAGGGTAAAGCCAACAATCGCGAATAGCGGTAGCCACGCCTGCCCTGCCACATGCACGAACGCGGTATCCACATCTGGAAATGGCCGCGACGCCGGCCACACCAGTTGCGCGGCATAGACTTCGATGGCTGAAAGAATGCCGATCACCAGGCAGGTCAGCACCGTGGCCAGCAGGATGTTGCGCCGCGGGTTCTCGGCTTCCTCGGAAAGCGTCGAGATGCCGTCGAAACCAATGTAGGTCAGCACCGCGATGGAAGTCCCGCCCAGCACCGCTTTGGCGTTGAACATCTCCGGATCGTAAAACGGGCGGGTGAAGAAGCCCGCGCCGTCATGGGGATGTCCGAAAATATACCTCGCCGCCGCCACGAAGAAGATCACGATGACCACACCCATCCCCGCCGCCAATGCAGAGTTCACCCGCGCCGAAGTCTTGATTCCCTGGACATTCAGCAGGGTGAGCACCGCGGCGAAAATGATCGTCCATACCCAGTAAGCCACGCCCGGAGCGAAAACATGCGCCTGCTGGCTGATCCAGATGATGCAGATCATGGGATTGAGCATGTAGTCCATCACCATGCTCCAGCCGGTCACGTAGCCCAGCGCGGGATTGATCTCCTGGCCGACATAGGTGAACGCCGAGCCGGCGCTGGGATAGGCCCGCGCCATGCGTCCGTAGCTGATGGCGGTAAACAGCATGCCGACCATGGCAATCAGAATGGTGGTGACCACGTGCCCGCGGCCGCGATCGCTCAGCACCCCGAATACCGACATGGGCGCCACCGGCTGGATCACGATCACGCCGTAGAGAATCAGGTCCCAAAGGGTTAAGGTGCGTCGGAGGCGCGGGGCCGAGGAGGAAGTACCGGTTGTGGAGGAAGACATTCGTCGGGTATTGGATTATGCGGCCATGGGGAATGTCAACACTAAAACGATTTCGTAGGGAAGAAGACCGAACTCCCCCTTCTCTGCGGTTCAGGATTTGCGCAGATGATTAACTCACTAGTGCGCGTAGAACTGTCCGCCCACGGTCTGGACGCAACCGCCGCCGCGGGTGTTTTCCCAGATCATCTGGAGCAGCCAGTTGTAGCCGCTAAAAGTCTGGTTGTAGGCGCCCTTGCCCATCACGCCCTTGACCGGACCGTAGCTCCACCCGCACTTGTCGGCGTTCCCGTTGCCTTTAGCGTCGTACCAGGCATTCAACTGCGGATCGGTCACGATTTCTGCGGCTTCGTGCGCCATCACCGAGGCCATCGCGTCGGCCCCACTGTTGCCGTTGGGGCTAAATTGCTGGGCTTCGCACGCCGACCGACACCGGTCGCTGTTGCCCACGAAGGCAAACTTGATATCAGACCCGGAAATCGTCGCATGGTTATGCCAGCCGCAATACTTGGTGCAGAAACCTGAAGTCTCGTCCACATCCGAAGTGCTCAGAACGAAGTAGATTGCATTGCTGTCCTTGGGCAGGGCCTTGGTGGTGATCGCTTTGCTCACGATGCTCTTCACCGAAGCATCGGTCAGCCGTTTCCCTTTGCTGTAGTAATCGGTGGTGGAGGCTGCCAGCCCGACGTTCCCGGTCACGCTGCCGCTGACACCGCTGTAGGTAGTGTTGATACGAAAGTATCCGGACCCGCCAATCCCGCCGACCCGAGCGAACAGGGCGCTGATCAGGTCAACTGTGCTCTGGCTGTCGGAATCCAGCGGACCGCTCATCCAGTCTCCGTACCAGATGAAGTAGACGTTGACCGAATTGCCGCGCATCACTGGGCCACCGTGGTAGATGATCCCATTCTTTGTGGCCGCGGGCTTTGCGGCGCTGACGACGTTGGCCGACTCCATACCCCAGCCCGTTGCGCTCGGCGCCACATCCTCTGCGCCTCGGACGTCCTGTGCGTTCAGGTTGTTCAGACTGCCAACCGCCAAAATCAGGGTTAAGATTGCCTTTCGCATCGTCCCTCCCTGTCCGAGCCGTTTGGATTTCATGTATTAGTTATAAGTAAAATGCTGATAATAAACAACTTACGGACGTGTGATTACCAAGCGGCCGCGACCCCATGCCCCTTCGGGGTTATGCGCACGTGCAACCCCTTTGGACAGGACCCGCCCGACCACCTTCCCGGGACATCAAACATTACCCGCCAGGTTACCTTTCGGGAGGGTAGTGGAAGGAATAGGCGCGGTTTTCGTTCCCCGACATGAATCGGGTGTCGTAGTTCAGCAGGTCGTCGAGATGGGTTTCATCCAGCGGGAACGACTTATCGGGATACGGATACGTGCCCATGGCGTGGAACGGCAGCGGGGCGACGTAGTTGCCGTCGTAAGCGTAGAAGTCCATGTCTTTCTCGTAGCCGTTGGCCACGAAGAAGTAGTCGCGGGCCCAGCCCGCGGGCAGCGGCGGCAGCTTGGCAGGATCGAAATCGAGAGCCACTTCGTCCCCGGAGCCAAACACCGCCAGCCGGTCATCAAGCGAGGTCAGCAGCGGCAACACGTCGCCGTAGCGCGTATAGGCACCTGCAGGACGCGTGTACGGCCCCGTGGCACTGGCTTTCTCGTAAATGTACTCAACGTTGCCCGGAGGCTGGTTCTCGATCTTCAGCGGAAATCCGTGGAACCTGAGATCGGCGCGCACCAGCGGCACCGGCGTCAGACGCACGCTCTGATCCTGGCTGGTACGGTTGATCAGGATGCTGTCCCAGTAGATCTGCAGGTTGGTCGAGATGCGGATGCGCTCGGTGCCCAACGGCAGCTTGCCGGTAAGATCGGCGGTCATAGTGCGCGCGCCGCCGGCGGGGAAGCCGATGTCGTCGATCACGCGCGTCCATTTGCCGTCCACGCCGAGCGCTTCCACGTAGGGCGACACCGGTTTGAGGCCAGCCTGGTCGGCCGCGTACATGCTGTTGGCAGAGAAGTATTCGATCTCGCCATGCATCAGCAGCCACAGCGGGCCGCCGCGATAGTCCTTGCCCAGATCGAGTTCGAGCGAATGCATTTCGGCAAAGCCGAGGAAAGGCAGCACCTTAAAGTCGCCGAGGTAGCGGTGCGCCAGCAGGTCGGGAAGCACGTTGTGGCCGTGCTCATCATTGGCTGCGACGGGCGGACGCGCGTCCTTGCTGGCTACCACCTTGAATTGCGGATACGGCGGATTGCTGGCGAAATATTCGTTGGGATACACGTCGAGGGCAGCGGGATGGTCGACCGCTAGCAGCTTCACCTGGTCGAGATAGACCGACTCTTCCAGCGGCTCCATGAAGCGGAAGCTGAGCTTGCCGTCTTTCTCGCGCACGGCCTCGCGGTCAATCTTGATGTACTCGGTGGGCCGAGGAATATTGCGCTCACCAGGCGCAACCCAGTGCCCGACCACGCCCGCCCCCAGCATGTCCCCAACAAGTTGGTAGTGCTTACCGTCCCAGACAAACAGCGTAGGACACGAACTGCCCCGCCGATCAATCTCGGTAAACTTCTGTTCGCGGTCGCCGGCGACTTCGATTTCATCCTGCAAAACTCCTGTCGGCCAGAGCATGCGCACTACGTCGGCTTGTTTGGCCGCGCCTAGCCCAACCGTCAGGTAAGGAGAGTTCTGGCCGAGGTATCCCGATGAACCCGCGATCTCAAACTTCTGGCGCACGCCTCCGGCAAAGACTTCGACCTTGGTGCCGATGGCGCTCTTGTTGTCGTTAAGGCCTTTCAGGTTGAGCCGCAGCCAGTGGTTTTGATTGCCGCCTTCATTGCGCAGCAGGACGGCAGGCCCGTGGTTCTGGGTGATGAGCAGGTCGGTAGCGCCGTCGTTGTCGTAGTCGCCGGCGATGATGGCGCGCGGATCTTTGAGCTGGATTTTGTCGAGGCCGACGTCGGCGGTGACATCTTTGAAGCCGTCGGGGCCAAGGTTGTGGAAGAGCTTTACTTCGCCTTTGTGAGCAACCGTGTATCCGACTGCAACAAGGTCAATCCAGCCATCGTTGTCGTAGTCGATAGCAGCGACACTGCCACCATCGATCCAATTAGTCTTCGGCAGCTCAACCTTCTTGAAACCATCTCCTTCCTTGTTGCGCCACAGGGTCGGGCCAGGTGCAAACGCAAGATCCATCCAGCCGTCGTGGTCGAAATCGAGAACTGTGACTGCGCCCCCTTCAGCCGTGGTCGGTATTGGCTCCCGTCGAATAAATTTTCCCTCTCGGGGATTCTCAAGAATAGTGGTTTCACCGCGCCAGCCAGTGGCAACTATGTCCGCAGCGCGATCATTGTTATAGTCCGTGCCAATCGCTGCGGTGTAGGAAGTAGGCGCCGAGACTCCTGTCTGGTCGGTCACATCTGTAAATGTGCCGTTTCCGTTGTTGCGCCAAAGCTGGTTTGTTCCTCTTGGCTCCGAGGTGGGCGCTACGCTTTTCGCCTCCCCGATCAGCGGTACTCCCTCCATATCGAAACTATCCGCAAGGAGTGCCAATGTGCCTTCCGTAAGGTATAGATCGAGATCACCATCGTGGTCATAGTCGATGAAAAGCAAACTGAGGACTTCACTACTTGCCTTGATACCGGCCGCCTGCGTCACATCCTTGAAGGTTCCACTCTTCTCGTTGTGGAGCAGAAGGACGCCATTCTCGACTCCGACAGCTAGGTCTTCCCTGCCGTCATTGTCGTAGTCACCGGCCGTGCAACCGATGCCGTGGGCACTTGGGTCGAGTCCGGCCTTCTTCGTCACATCTTCAAATCTGCTGGTGCCGAGGTTCCGATAAAGGCTCATGCCGCCCTGCGCACCGTTGTCAGGGAGGAAAATATCAATCTGGCCATCGCCGTCATAGTCCAAGAAGCAAGCGCCCGGGCCGAATGAAGCTGCGAACTTAAGAACATGATCATCCGGATCAGGCTTCGCCTTGAGTCCAGCCTTCTCGGTCACATCCACAAACTTCACCGCAATCTGCGCAGGCACTTTCTCGGGCGCGCCCGCCGCTTCCTCGGCCAGCGAATACCTCCCCTGCTCGCCGTACGCCAGACTGATCGCTGCCCCCAGTTTGTTCTGTGTGATGTACTGGAACCGCGCCAAGTGCTCCCGCGCGCCCGCTGCGTCGCCGGACTGCTGCAGCGCTCGCGCCAGCCCGAACTGCGCTGAGGCGTGCAGCGGGTTCAGCTTGAGGGCACGCTGGAAGGCGTCGATTGCCTGCGGGTATTGTTTGATCTGGGCGTGTGCGGCACCGAGAAAATACCAGGTGTCGGCATCATTGGGATCGATCTCGGTCACGCGGCGAAAGGCATCGACTGCGGACTGGGGATTTTCTGAATTCTTTTTGAGCAGGCCCAGGTTGTACCAGGCGTGCGCATCGCCGGGATCGTGCTTGACGGATTCTTCGAGAATCTCCTGCGCAGGACCGACGTGCCCCATATTGAGCAGCGCGATGCCCTGGTTCAGGCGCGCGATCTGCAGCTTGGGATCGAGCGCGGCTGCCTCTTGAAAAGCCTTCAGGGCTTTTTCAAAGAACTGCTGGTTCATGTAAGCCGCGCCCAGATTATTGCGGCGGCCGGCCTCGGGGGGATTGGGCGTGTTTTCCGGAGCGGCGGCGAGCAAAGCGATTGCCGCCAAACAAATACAAGGGATGGAAGTGCGTCGGGTCATGCGATATGGAAGTTAACCACAGCGGACGCTTGTGTGCACAGGGTAAACCAAAAAACACTTTGTCATCCTGACCCTGAACAAGAACAGCGGGTCCTGCGCCCCGCTCAGGATGACAAATCTTATTTTGTTTTGATGGCTGCTTTGCGCACCGGCAGTTGGTAAGCGCGCGCCCCCACCACGCCCTTCCCTTCCTGCACCGTCACCGTCTGCCCAGCTCCAATGTTCGTCAGCTTATCCACCTGTCCGCTGGGCCACTGCACTTCCACGGCATCGGCTTTCGCGCCGCTGCCCAGGCCGAAGGTCAACACCAACTCGCTTTGCGACAAGTAGCTCGATCCGCTACGCAGCATCTGCCATTGCTGGTCCTTGCCGGAGGTTACGCGAACAACCGCGCCGATGCCGTCGCGATTCGATTTCGTCCCCACAAGCTTCACCCGCAGGCTGCGATTGCTTCCACCTTCGTTGTGAAACAGGTACGCTCGCCCGCCGTTGGTGGTGACCAGCACGTCGAGCGCGCCGTCGTTGTCGATGTCGGCGTAGGCGGCTCCGCGGGCGACTTTCGGGCTGGCAAAAGCCGTGCCCAGCGACGACGTGACCTCCTGAAACTTGCCCGCTCCCAGGTTGCGAAACAGATGGGGCGGCTCAGCGTACGTCACGCGCTTCTGCACCTGCTCAATCGCGTCTTCTATGTGACCGTCAGCGACGAAAATGTCGGGCCAGCCATCGTTGTCGTAGTCAAAAAAGAAACAGCCGAACCCGAGCGTCACCAGGGTCGCACGTCCAACTTCCGAGCGCGGCGCTTCGTCCACGAAAAGGCCGTTGCCTTCGTTGTGATAGAGCGACAGCATCTGGTTGGCGAAATTGGTGATGATGATGCTCGCATGCCCGCTGCGGTCGTAGTCGGCGGCGTCAACGCCCATGCCGGCGCGGGCCACCCCGTCTTCGCTGAACGCGATGCCCGCCGAGACCCCCTTCTCTTCAAAGGTGCCGTCGCGCTTGTTCAGGTAAAGCTTGTTTGGTTGGGTGTCGTTAGCGAGCAGAACGTCGGGCCAGCCGTCGTTGTTGTAGTCGAGAATGGCGACGCCCAGGCTTTTCGATGTTGGGTCGTAGAAGCCGGCTTTCTGCGTGGCGTCCTCAAACTTGCCGTTGCCCAGGTTATGCCACAGCCGCGCCGACGCGCCCTTGTACGATTCGGGTGTGCAATAGGATTTGTGCGCACCGTCGAGCGTGCAATAGAGATCGTTCTGTGGCGTCCACTGCACGTAGTTGGCAACTACCAGGTCGAGTTTGCCGTCGCGATCATAGTCAACCCAGGCGGCGCTGGTGGAGAACTCGTTCGGCCCCCACAATCCGGAGGCGTTGGTCACATCGGTGAAAGTGCCGTTGCCGTTGTTGTGGAACAGATGGCTCTGGCCCAGCGCGCTGATGAACAGATCGTCGTAGCCATCGTTGTCGTAGTCGCCCACAGCCACGCCCAGGCCGAACATGGAGACGGCGAGTCCCGCTTTGCGGGTGACGTCGGTGAAAGTTCCGTCGTGGTTGTTGTGGTAAAGCTTCAGCGTAGACGCGGCGTGCGTGTGGCCGGGCCAGTCCTGTCCGTTGACCAGCAGGATGTCGGGCCAGCCGTCGTTGTCATAGTCAATGAAGGCACAGCCGGGGCCCATGGTTTCGGGGAGATATTTTTTTCCGAAGGCAGCGTTGTTGTGGACGAAATGGATTCCGGCATGGGCAGTGATGTCGCGGAAGGTAATGGATTGGGCGTGAGTGAAGAGTGGCGACAGAAACAACAGCAACACCCACCACGGAGTCACTGAGACACGGAGATTTTTCGGGCTTTCTTGTCCCAACACTTCTCCGTGCCTCCGTGTCTCCGTGGTGGATGTCAGAGACGTAGGCATTATCGAGAAGCCTCGGGAGCAGTGACGATCCTTGCAGGTGTCGAGCTTCGCACGGCTGGACGGCCGGGGACGGTCGTCCCTCCCCGTTTTTCACCTAGCGCAACGGAAACGTGTTCGTGTATCGCTTGCCGCTCGTTGTTGTCTTCAGGGTTGAGCTGGCGATATGGGCCGGTAATCGCCTGCGACGCTTCGTCAGCCTTGAACCGCAGGTAGCGCACCTGGTGCTCGCGAGCCTGCTTTTCGTCGCCCAGGCCGTTGTAGCAGAGCATCAGGTTGTAGTGCGCCTGCAAGTCTTCGGGATCGACCTTCAGCACTGACTCCAGCACCTTCACCGCATCTGCATATTTTCGTTCGAGGAACAAAATTCGCCCCAGATCGTTCAACGCCACGCGGTCCCGCGGGTACTGGGCCAGGACCTTGCGCAGATGGTCGGCAGCCTCGTCGTAGCGGCCGTCGCTGCGCAGCACTTTGGCATAGAAGAAATGCGCTCGGGCCAGGTCCGGACTCACGGCGAGGGCCTTCTCCAGAACCGTGCGCGCGCGCTCCATGTCGCCCTCCTGGACGGCGGCGCGGCCAATGTTCACCCAGCCGTCAGGATTGCTGGGATCGATCTCAGTCACTTTCTGGAAGGCGGCCTGCGCGCCCTTCAGATCTCCCTGCAGCAGCAGCCCAATCCCGTAGTCATTCCAGCGCTGCCAGTCAGCGGCCTGCAGTATAGTTTGCGGCTTTGCCTCCGGCGCGGAGTGCGGTGCCACGTTGAGGGTTACTTCATCTTCCGCAATGGCGACGATAGGAAGGTCCGGGATTTTTTCTTCTTTTGCCGACACACCCTTCAGCGGCCCGTCGAAAGTGAACTTGCGGTCGTCGTATTCGGGCGTGACTGCGGCCGCGGGCTGCTTGGGATCCGGCGCACCGGCGAATGAGAACTGTGTGTTCCACCAGGCGAACTTGCGATAGCAGAGGCGGGCGTGCAGCGTGATCTTGTTGCCGGCGCTTTCCGGAACGTGGAGGCGGTAGTGGACGGTGTCGGCGGCGCCGGGCGGAATCAGGTGCACATAGACCACAGCGCGCGTGGCCCAGGCATTGCGCTTGTTGATGCGATTGCCGTGCGCATCCACTTGCAGCGAGCGATAGAAGTGCGCGCCGGGTTCGACCGGACCTTTGCCATTGTCCTCGACCATCCCACTCCAGAAAATGATCTGGCCGCGGTCGTCAGTCCCTTTCAGTTCGAGCCAGGTATCGTAGGCGTCTACGGTACCTCCGGGAAAGAAGTGGCCGACACCCTTGGTGCGGACAATCACATCCACTCGCACCGTATCGCCACGACGAACCACCGGCTGAACCCGATTCAGCGGCGCCGTCACCGGTGTGGCTTCGCTTAGTTCCGTGGGTGTGATCCTGGTCTCCGCTTCTTCACCCACGGCAAAGGTGGTGGACGTTTCGGCCTGGGCCGTCGCACTCGTTTTCAGCGCGGGCTGCGCGGGCGAGAGCGCGAATATGTCCACGCTCAGAACCTTGTTCTTGAGGAAGTCTTCGGTAATTTTCAGCTGCTCCGAGTCTTCATTGGCAGTGGGCAGGGCCGTGTTGGCCGCGGGAAAACGATGCGAGTGCACAAAGCCGTTGACGTTGCCAGAATCCTTGGAGGCGGTCAGCGGCATGTGGCAATCCGCGCACTGCGCGGATTTCGGCGGGTAGTAGAACGACCGCGCACCCTGCCCGGAAACGCCACTAGCCTGCCAGTTGTCGTACTCGTTAAAGCCGCGAATCCAGCGGTAGTGGTTCACCGGCACATCGAGGTGAACCTTGTGACAGCTGGAGCAGAATTCGGCTGTCTGGTTGCGCATGAAAGGCTTTAGGAACGCACGGCGGTGGGGCTCGGGATTCAGCTTGACCAGAAAATCGTGCAGCGTGCGCACCACCGGATTCTGGCTGGCCGCCAGTTCGTGCAGCTTGGGATACTCCAGATAGAAATCGCCCTGCCCCATGGTGCTTTTCACGTTCGCAATGGAGTGGCACATCATGCAGCCAAGGCCGGCCTGGGCCTCGGGACGGTGCACGATCTGCTTGATGGGCGTATCCATCAGCCCGCTGTAGAGCACCGCCGGATCGTGGCAGCCGCCGCACCACTTCGAGGGCTGCGTGCCCACGGTGTCCTGCATATATTCAACGCTCTTGCGATACCACTGGTTGTTGAACGACGAGAAATGGTGGGCTGAGCTGAACCACTGCTTGTAGGTGTCTTCGTGGCAGCGCTTGCAGGAATCCGACTCCATGAAAAACTTGCTGGGAATTTTCTCTCCGCCGTAGACCTGGGCGGAACTGGGAAAGAACGGTCCCTTGGCGCCGTCGCCCTCGTCATTCATGCTGGCCGGTGGCATAGAGGGATTCTCAATCCGCCCGCGGTTCTGCCAGCCCGAACGCGAATACCATGCGCCGAAAGCTACTACGGCGATGGCCAGTAGGCAGACTGCGGTTCGAACCGCGCCGGAACCTGCCAGCCACCCGCGTTTCCCCACTCTCTCGGAAACGAGGAAGCCCACGCCCGCCAGACACAAAACGATGTGGGCATAGAGCCAGTTCCACTCGGCCCGCGGAGTGCCTGTCTTGATCAGGACAAGGCCCAGTATCCCGCCCGCAGTCAGAAGTACCCAGCCCACGCGAGTTCCGAGATTTCCTTCGCGCAGAGTCCGGTATAGCAACGCGATGATCCAGATCGTCGCCACCGCACCGGCTACGGCATGCAACAGGACCACGCCAGCGTAGAACACGTTGGGTTGCGGGAAGGCATACAAGTATCCCGCGGAGATGGTCAGGAAAATAACCAACCGGGCAAGGAGGCGATGACTGGAGGAACCCTGAAGCGTTGACATTCCGATACCAAGAACCTAAAGCTGACCAACCCCACGGTGCGGCTGATGTTGGGAGATAACCCCGTCCTAGCTGATTCAAGAATACAGAAGAACAGTATAAAAGCATCGGAGCGTTACGGCGCTGGTATCTTGCGGCACCGAGAATATGCCCACTACAACGGGGGTTCCCGCCAGCCCCCACGCTCTCTCTCCACTGCCTCGCCCACCGCCAACACCAATTCCTCCTGCCACGGCTGCGCCACAATCTGCACGCCGATCGGCAGGCCCTCGGGCGACTTGCCCACTGGTACCACTGCTCCCGGCATGCCCAGCAGGTTGAACCACTCGCTGTAGCTCCAGGCGTCCAGATAATTCACCGTCTTTCCTTCGACGTTCCAGCTGCGCTCGCCGTGGCGAAATGCGGGAATCGAGGCCACTGGGCACAGCAGAACTGGGCACTCGCGCATCTGCGCGAAAATCTGCATGCGCACTACATCGCGCTGGATCCAGGTATCGAGCAACGTTTGTGCAGTGTGAGGTGTTTCGGCCGCGACCCCGCGGCAGAATTCTTTCAGTATCGGGCTCAAGTCAGATTCGTGCCCCTGCAGCATGGGGCCGAGCAGCATGCCGCCAGCGACTCCAAAGAATTGCCACCACAGTTGCCGCGCCAGTTCCAGTCCCTCGGGCCGGAAGGGCGTCACTTGGAATCCTGCCCGCTTCAACGCCTCCACCGCGGTTCGCACTGCCGCGCGGGTCTCGGGCGTGACCGGCGTGCGCCCGTCATCTTCGAAATAGCCAATTCGAATCTTCTTAAGTTCGTCCGGCAAAGGCCAGCGCACGGGAACCGGGGCGGCGGAAGGGTCGCCATCGTCGGGCCCCTGCATCACTTCGAACAGCACCTTCAAGTCAGCCATGGTGCGAGCCATCGGCCCTACCACTCCGAGCAAGGCGAACGGTCCCACCGATTGGGGAAAATGTCCGGTGGCCGGGACGCGCCCCGGCGTCGGCTTCAGCCCGCAAATGCCGCTGAAATGTGCAGGCACGCGGATGGATCCTCCACCGTCGCTGCCCACACCTCCGGCGGAGCATCCGGAAGCGATGGCCGCGGCTTCCCCGCCGCTCGAGCCTCCCGGAGTACGGGAGAGGTCCCAGGGGCTGTTGGTGCGTCCGTAGAGAAGGTTGTCGGTCTCCCAGGCCATCAGGAGTTCAGGAGTGTTGGTGACGCCCAGGATGATGGCGCCAGCGGCGCACAAGCGCGTAACCAGCGGCGCGTTCTGCGTGGCTACCATCCCCTTGCGCAGCCGCGTGCCCGCCTCCCAACTTAGCCCGGCAACTTCAATCGAACTCTTGATGCTGATGGGAACCCCGTGCAGCGGTCCGAGCTTCTGCTTGTCCGCGAGCGCCAGCTCGGCGGCATGCGCCTGGCGACGCACACCCTCGGCGTCGACTTGAACAAAGGCATTCAGCTTGGGATTCAGCGCCGCAATTCGCGCCAGGTGCGCTTCCACCAGCTCGGACGGTGAGAGCTGTCGTTGGCGGATTTGCTCGGCCATCCACGTGGCCGGACGGAAAGTCAGCTCTGGCATGCCTGATGGTCACCCGGAAAAAAGCGAGAAGGTGAGTCTAGCATGCGGAGAATTTCGCGCTGCGGATACTGCGGCGGGCGAAGACGCCTACCGGACAGCCGGCAGGACGCCGGCGCTACCAAGGCCCTTCTAGTGAGAGACGTGCACCCAGGTCCGGGGTTTCTCGGAGTGCGCAACCCGGCGTGCGGGTCTTTTCTTGGGGCTCTTCTTGGCCAGCCATTGCCGCAGGTGTTTCTTCGCAGTAGCCGGCAGGTGAGCGAACAACATACCCACTCGTCCTTCGTCGTCCGCCCAGATCATGTCTCCGGTGGCTTCCACCATGCAGCCAGTTCCGGGCAGGACGAAGCGCAGTGGAACCTTTTCGACCAGCGGCAAAGGTTCCGGCGCCTGCAAGGCAATACCCCGTTCGTTTACATCCAGAACGATTGCCGGCAACGCGGCTACACCGAACTGGAGATAGACCAGGGTTTCGAGCTTCTGGCGCGGGAGACGCCTCCGGTCGGGCCGCATGAAACCACGCCCGGCACGCAGCGATCGCATCACTTGTTCGAAGGCCAGAGGTTTGTACAAGACGAAGTTGGCGCCAGCCTGCAAGACGTTGGCGATACCGGTCAAGGCGCCGATCATGGCGAAGACCACCGGCCGGCGCTGCGGTGGCGCCAGGCGTGCCATGCGGGCCACTTGTGGGGCTCCGGCCAGCTCAAAATCTAGAATCAGGGCCGAGTAGTGTCCCTGCGCCAGCAGCGCCATCGCCTCCGTGGACGACAGGCAAGTTTCCTGTTCAATCTCGAATTCGTCCAGCGCCGCGGCCAGCGTTCGCAGCGATTGTTGGTCCCGGCACAGCAGCAGGGCGTTCAGCCTCATGACAACCGCAGGGTACGGCTGCGGACGGAGGCCGTAAAGTAACCCCAGTAATCGCAGATGGCTTACGGAAGAACCGCTTCGGAGAGAGTAGAAGGGCTTTCGATGCAGAGGGATCGGCGCACGTTCCCGCTTCGGTCTTAGGTGCCGATCAGTCTTTCCAACCCCGCCCGGTTGCGGATAAGCAGAGTGGAGCCATGCAGCTGGGCCAGCTGTTTGTCGCGAAATTCGCCGAGCACGCGGGTGACAGTTTCGCGGGAGGTGCCGATCAACTGCGCGATCTCCTCGTGAGTGAGCGAAACTTTGATGCGAATCCCGTCTTTGGTTTCGTCGCCGTCGGTCGCCCATTCCAGCAGCAGGCGCGCCAGCTTCTCCGAGACCGAATGAGAAAGTCCAAGCGAGCGGATCATCTCATAGGCGCTCTGGCAATTCTGGCTGAGATGTTGAGCGGCATGCAGGCACGCATCGGCATGATTCTGCAGGAAGCGCAGAAAGTCATCCCGCTTGATGAAATCCAACTGGCAGGGTTGCAGAGTCTCGGCGGTGAGTTCGTAGGGTTTGCCCGACACGGTGGCGTGCAGCCCCAGCACTTCACCCGCCTGGGCGATGCGCAGGATCAGCGTCTTGCCATCGCGGGAAGTGGTCGACAGTTTCACCCGTCCGCTGCAGAGGATGTAAATACCACGCGCGGACTGGGCCTCCACGAACAGAACTGCACCTTGAGGATAGGCGCTGGCGTACTTCACTTTCTCGAGGTCTTCCAGGGAGTTCTTGGGGAGGTCGCAGAAAAAGCCAGCATTCCGCAGCTTGCAGATCAGGCAATTTTCCGTGATTTGCAGTCCGTAGGGTGAACTCATGAGGGGCCGCGGCCCTCCACCTTCCTGATTCCTGCTGCTTCCGGGACTATATCACTTTGGGTTGTGATTTGCAGCACAGGGGCTGGAATCGGCAATAACTCCGCCCCTGGCGGGCTGGGTGCTGAGGGTCTTGGAAGCCCAACTTCAGGTACTTGGCGACAGCCCGGCTGGGGCGGCACACCATTCGGGTTTAGCTCTTTGGTAATCTCCCCCGCCGGCTCATCCGCTGGCATAGTTAAGACGCGCATGCCCAAGCCTGTCCAATCTCATGCCTTGGACCGCCCTCGGCGAGTCAAGCTAGCCGGGTCCGTTCTGGTGCTGCTGCGCATGGAAAACAACCGCCAGGTAACCGGCAAGCTGCACCAGCTCTCGATCACCGGAGGGCTAGTGCACTTGCAGAAGCCCTTGGATGAGGGCATCAAGGTAGAGGTAATTTTTCATGTGGGCACCACGGTGCGAAGCCAGGCCCGCATGCTGTTTCCCATGTGGGCGACCCAAGGCTGCTTGCAACCCTTCCAATTCAGCGATCTTGGGGAGGAAGAGCGTCGCCAGTTGGAGCAGAACCTGGGCAAGTTTCTGGCCCCGGCAGAGGCCAGCCCGAACCCCTAACCCTGGGGCGATTACTTGGGCTTCACGCTGAAGTGGCTGGCCGCACACTGCCACCTGCCGTTCAGGTAGATCCAGGTATCGGTGAAGCGCCCGCGGCGCTCCCACGGTTTGCCTTTATCCACGCCCTTCTCGTAATAGGCGCCCGTCACTACAGCAGTGTTGCCATACGCGTGTACCACCATGCCGGTGGACTGCAGAATGTCGGGATGGTAGGACTTGTCCCTCACCGACGCCAGGATCTGAGCTTTGTTATAGAGCGTACCCTCGGCTACGGTCATGACGAAATCGTCGGTCAGCAACAGTTCCACGGCAGTCGCGTCATTGTGCAGCTCAGCCTGGTTCCAGGCGTTCTCCATGGCGACGATGACATCAGAATCCTGTGCAGCCGCCATAGGCGAGATCATCAGGCAAAAGAGCGCGATGATAAATGCGGGTTTCATGAAACAGCTCCCCAACGCTGACTGTCTCGTAACCGGCCAGGGATCGATGCTCGCGAAATACCGATAGAATATGCTTGGCGGGTTGGGCCGCGTGTACCTTTCGCGGTCTCGGAACCGTTCTGGTCAACTCGCAAAATCTTCAGACGAGAGGTTGATAGCCATGCAGCATTCTCCCCGCTTTCTTAAGATCGTTGATGATGCCCGGCGGCGCGTACGTGAGTGCAGCGTCGACGACGTGAAGAACAAGCTGGACCAGGGACAGAAATTTCTCCTCATCGACGTGCGCGAGGACAACGAGTGGGCCAAGGACCACCTCCCGGGCGCGATTCACCTGGGCAAAGGCATCATCGAGCGCGACGTCGAGGAACGCGTCCCCGCGCTCGACACTCCCATGGTTCTCTATTGCGGTGGCGGCTATCGCTCCGCCATGGCTGCCGATAATCTGCAGAAGATGGGATACACCAACGTGATTTCCATGGACGGCGGCATTCGCGGCTGGCGAGAGAAGAACTACCCGTTAACCAAGGGATGATCGGCGGCGCCCACTCTGCATAGCCCGGTCCATGGCCTGCTTCTCGGGAGGCGTGAGCGGGCGGACTGCGCCCTTGGGGAGTTGGCCCAGCGCCAGAGGCCCAATGGCGACTCGGACCAGACGCAGGACCTCGACCCCGAGTTGCGCCAGCATGCGTCGGATATGGCGGTTCTTGCCCTCGTCCAGTACGACTTCCAGCCAGGTGTTGCGTTCGCCTCCCCGCAGGATGCGTGCGGCCTTGGCTCGAAGGAACTCGCCGCCGTCGGTGACCCCCTGAAGCAGAGACCGCAGCAAGGCGGCGTCAGCGACCACTCCCACTTGGACGTGATAAGTCTTGTCCAGATGCGTTTCCGGCGCCAGTACCCGCCCCGACCACTCCGAGTCGTTGGTCAGAAGCAGCAGTCCTTCGCTGGCCTTGTCCAGGCGGCCCACGGGCGCGACAAAGGGTAAGCCTTCCCCCAGATAGGCATAGACAGTCTGGCGGCCTTTGTCGTCGGCAGCGGTTGTCAGAACACCCCGCGGCTTATTCAGCATGAGGTAGACCTTGGCCTGCGATACAACGGGGGAATTGTTCACCGCGATCTGGTCTTTTTGCAGATCGACAGGCGTCTCCACGTCCCGGCGGACGCGTCCATTGAGACTGACGTGGCCTGCACGGATCAGTTCACACGCCTTTGAACGCGAGCAGTAGCCCAGTTTTGACAGGGCGCGCGCCAGGCCGACTTTGCGGGAGATTTTTGCGGACGTCACAATCCCATGCTAAACATGCGGCGGAAGAATTGCGAAGCGCCGGAGGAGGCTCCGGGAGCGCAGTTCACTTGCAGTCAAGCTTTTCGATCGGATGACTGGTGCTGCCGGAACCTGCGGACCTTGGCCCGGTTCCCACACGCCTGCATATCGCACCAGCGCCGCGTGCCGTTGCGGCTGGTGTCGAGGAACAGCCAGGAACAGGTCTCTCCGCTGCACTGCCGAACCCTATCCAGTTTTCCCGAAGTCAGCAGTTCCATGGCGGCCCGCGTAACTTCGAACCGGAGCCGGTCCAGCGGACGGACGCGGTGGTCGCAACCCAGCTCGTATTTCTCCCCCGATTTCTGAATACGGGCTCGGGTCATGGCCTCGCGTACAAATGGGTTGAATGCGTCCAGCATTTCCGGAGCCGGACGGCCGGCACGAGCGACTCCGGCGAAGAGCTGGTAGATCACTTCCCGCAGCTTTCGCGCCCGCTGCAGCTCAGTTGTACCTGCCTGAGAGCGGGCCCGACGCCATAGCCCCTCACGGTCGCGTTCTCCCACCAGTCCCGCCTGTGCGCCCCAGGCCATCAAGTCGGGTCCGGTCTTCAGATCGTCGCGCGGGTCGGCAAGCCCGTGGCTATGCACGGTGTTGGCAAAGTCAAGCGCCAGATTGCCGCCGACAAACTCAAAGTACATGGTGGGCTTCCACGATCCGATGTAACTGTTTAGTACATCTTGACAGGTTACAGGCGACTCCGCTAGTGTAACCGTCTAGATTATTTTAAGAGGTTACATCCATGAGTGTCCAACCATTCTCCCTCCCCTACTCGCAGGCCGCGGTCGAGGACCTTCGCGCCCGCCTCGCCCAGACCCGCTGGCCCGACGAAATTCCCAGCTCAGGCTGGGAGTACGGCGCCGAACTCAAATACATGCGGCGAATCTGCGCCTACTGGAAGGACCAGTTCGACTGGAAAGCCCAGGTGGAACAGATGTCGCGCTTTCACCATTTCCGCTACACGGACGGGGGTGTTGGCATCCACTTTATTCACGAGCGGGGAAAAGGGCCCTCGGCGCTGCCTCTGGTCATTACTCATGGCTGGCCGGGATCGTTTCTCGAGATGTTGAAGATCATCCCCATGCTGACCGACCCCGCCGCGCATGGCGGTGACCCTGCAGACTCGTTCGATGTCGTCGTGCCATCGCTTCCGGGATACGGCTTTTCCGATCGACCAGCGCAGCGCGGGATGAACACATTTCGCATCGCCGAGCTGTGGGTTGGGCTTATGGCTGAGCTCGGATACCGACGTTTTGGAGCGCAGGGCGGCGACTGGGGGGCCAATGTTTCCAGCGTCCTCGGGCTGCGTCACCGTGAGCACATCGTAGGAGTTCATCTCAACTACATCCCGGGCTCGTACCTGCCCTACCTTGGTCCCGGAACAGCCATCTCGCAGGACGAGCAGGCCTTTCTCAAGGACGCCAACCGCTGGGAGCAGGACTTTGGGGCCTACGGGCACGTCCAGGCAACCGAGCCGCAGACGGTGGCCTACGCTTTGAACGATTCCCCGGCCGGGCTGGCAGCGTGGATCCTGGAGAAATTTCGCGACTGGGCCGACTGCGGCGGAGACCTGCGGCGAAGATTTACTGACAATGAGCTATTGAGCAATGTGACGCTTTATTGGATGACGCAGACCATCCACTCTTCTTGCCGCCTCTATTACGAGGTGGAGAGGGCCCCGCTGCACTTCCAGAAAGGCGAGTACGTGAGCGTCCCGTGCGGCATCGCGCATTTTCCCAAGGAAGACCCTTTCCCTCCGCGATGCTGGATCGAGCGCGGATACAACATCCAGCACTGGGCCGAGATGCCCAGTGGGGGCCACTTTGCGGCCTGCGAGGAACCGGAACTGCTGGTGAACGATGTCCGCGAGTTCTTCCGGCCCCTTCGCTAGGCATGAAAAAAGCCCGGCACCAAGCCGGGCTTTCTTGTGGCGAACAGCTGTTTTACTTCTGGGCGCAGGTGCCGGTGTCGGTAGGCAGCTGCATCTGGGTCAGCTTGAACATTTCCTGCAGCAGGAACGCCTTGTTGCCGATCTTCACGTTCGCGTGCGAGCCGTTCTTCACGATCTTGGTCGAGCCGAACACGAAGTTGCAGCAGTCGCCGTTTTCGCCGCAGGAGCCGGCCCATGCGGTCTTCAGGTTCACTTCCGGATCAGTCATGCTCTCCGAGAGCTCGTGGAACATGATGCTGACCAGGCCATCGGCACCGAGATCGTTGTTCGGGCTAGTGCTATCCCCGAAAACGGCCGCGTTGCCGATGCAACCGGTGGGGCACTGCGTGGCCGCGTTGCCCACGAACGAATACTTGATAGTTTCGCCCGCGACGATGGAAGTGGAAGGACCATGGTATCCACAGTACACCCCGCAGAAAGTGCCGAAAGAGGAGCTCTGCTTGACGTCCTGCGCCGTCAGCACGAAGTAGACGCCATTCTGATCATTGGGCAGGTGTCCACCGCTGATGGCGTTGGCAACGATCGCCTGGGTTTGAGCATCGGTGATGTTCTTGCCCATCGAGTAGTTGTCATTGAAGGTGTTGGTCGTCGGATTGAAGTTGAGGCCCGCGGGAATGTGCAGGAACGTGCTGTCGAAATAAGTGGTGTTGATCGCGTAGAGCTGCGACGCGCCGATGTTCTGGGCCCAGAAATTGATGATCTGGGTATCTTTGGCAGTGAATTTTCCGTAGTAAACGATGTAGATGGATGTGCCACCCGCGTTCAGGATCGGCCCTCCGTTGTAGGTGATGGTCGATGCCGGCTGCCCGGCCAGCGGGTCCAGACCATACATATGCGTAATGTGGATTCGATTGTTTTCCTGCGCGAACATGCAGGAGGCAAGAGCCAGGATCGCACACAGAACCAAAAGCTTTTTCATTTACAGGATTCTCCTCACAGGATTGGGAACGGAAACGAAGTCGCTGCCCCACACGAGCAAACCTTCGCTGCTGACGCCCGGTTATTCTGCAGTGCCCCCCGATGTCCGTCAAGATGAATGAATTTGCATATATACGTACGTCTATGTGCAAATCATTGCGTAGGGGTGGGCGTTATAACAACGAACTCTGGTAGTAGGTGGTGCTCTCAGGGCGAGTCACTACACACCTCTTCCCTGTCTGGTGATGGAGCACACCCGGGCCTTCTTTCCGGGGGGCGGTGTGGTAGACGCCGCGGTCGTTTTCGGTGACCTGTGCCGGATCCGTTCCGGCTCGGGTTCGTTCCCCAGCTTACTGTCCTGATATTCTCAATGCATGCCATTCGAGGAGAGAACCGCATAATTGCCCCCGATCATCAATGCACAAGGCCTTGCCATGGCCTACGGAGCCGCCCCGCTGTTCCAGGACGTTTCGTTCACGGTCTCGGAAGGTGACCGGATTGGACTGATCGGACCCAACGGCTCGGGGAAATCCACGCTGCTGGGAATCCTGGCTGGCCATATCCATGCCGACGGCGGTGACGTAGCCATTCGTAAGCACACCAAGCTCAGCTACGTGAAGCAGGACTCGCGCTTCGCCCCGGGCGATTCGATTCGCTCAGTCATCGGTCAGGCCCTGCAGCGGGCGGCAGTTCCGCAAGCCGAGCAGGAGGCCCGGTTGGCAGAGACTCTGGGCCGCACCGGCTTCGAGGACTTCGAGGCAGAAGCTGCGAAGCTGTCCGGAGGCTGGCAGAAACGCCTGGCCATCGCGGAGGCGTTGGTGCAGCATCCTGACATCCTTCTGCTCGACGAACCCACCAACCATCTGGATCTCGCGGGCATTGAGTGGCTCGAAGCTCTCCTGGAGAACGCGGCCTTTGCCTGTGTCGTGGTCAGTCACGATCGCTATTTTCTGGAGAATGTAGCCACGGAAATGGCCGAACTCAACCGTGCCTACCCGGACGGGATTCTGCGTGTCCACGGAAACTACAGCACTTTCCTGGAGAAGAAGGAGGAATACCTCCACGCCCAGGCCAAGCATCAGGAAGCCCTGGAGAACCGGGTACGCACAGAAATTGAATGGCTGCGCCGCGGCCCCAAGGCCCGCGCCACCAAGGCCAAAGCTCGGATCAACCAGGCCAACGAGATGATCAGCGAGCTGGCAGACCTGAACGCCAGAACGCGCACGGCGACGGCGCAAATCGATTTCTCCGCCACCGACCGCAAGACCAAGCGGTTGATCGAGCTCGATCAAATCGGCTACGCCATTGGGGGTCGCACGCTGTTTGACGGCCTCGATTTTGCCGTCACCGCGGGCATACGGGTGGGCCTGGTGGGGCCGAACGGCAGCGGGAAGACCACGCTGCTTCGCCTGCTGCGCGGCGAGATTTCTCCCCGCACCGGAGAGATTCGTCGTGCCGATTTCTTGCGGGTGGTGTATTTCGATCAGACGCGGGAGCTTGATCCGGAATTGACGCTCCGCCGGGCGCTGGCGCCCGAGAGTGACTCCGTGGTGTATCAGGACCGGGTCGTCCACGTCGCCTCCTGGGCGGCGCGATTCCTGTTTACTGGGGAGCAACTCAACCAGCCCTTAAGCCGCCTGTCGGGCGGCGAGCGGGCCCGCGTGTTGATCGCGCAGCTCATGCTTCAGCCGGCGGATGTGCTGCTGCTGGACGAGCCGACTAACGACCTCGACATACCCACGCTCGAGATTCTCGAAGAAAGCCTGCTCGAGTACCGCGGAGCCTTGGTCCTGGTGACACATGATCGCTACATGTTGGATCGGATTTCAACCGTCGTTTTGGGGCTGGATGGCCAAGGCGGCGCTTCCACGTTTGCAGACTATTCGCAGTGGGAAGCCTGGCAGGCCCGGCGGGAACAGCCCACCAGAGTTGCACGCCAGGAGAGGAACGCAGGCTCGCCGCGAGAGGCAGCGTCATTTCCTGGAAAGAAAAAACTCTCCTACCTGGAAGCCCGCGAGTTTGCCACCATCGAGCAGCGGATCGCGGAAGCGGAGAAACTGTTGCAGGAAAAACGCGCTGCTTTCGATGATCCGGCGATCGTCAGCGATGCTGCTCGGCTGATTGACGCCAATGCTGAACTGGAGCAGGCCCAGAAAATCGTGGATGAGCTGTACACGCGCTGGGCGGAGTTGACCGAAAAAAGCAGCTGATACCCGTGCTCGCGAGGGCGCGGCCCGCTATAGCATGGCACCGGTCTTGATGGTAAGAGTATTCAGCGCCATCTCCAGCTTGAGGATCGCTTCGCCAAGCTCGGGATGTTTCCCGATCCTCTCTTGCAGCGCCTTGAGCAGTTGATGGGCGCCTTCCACATGCTCGACTGCCGGGGACGGCTCGGGGCTTGGCTTGGGTTTCGATTCGCTTGCGGGTTGCATGCCGCCCTCCTTTGCCACTGCCAACAGCATCTTGGCGTGCTACCTGGATTATAGCCTTGGACCGGCGGTGCACTCACTCGCCGCTGGCTTCCTCCACGGGTTCGTTCAAAAGGCGCTTCAACAGGTGGCGGTAACGTCTGGCGAGGGTGAGTTCCTTGCCCCCGTTCATGATCACGATGTATTCCCCCGTGTACCACGGCCGCAGTTCTTTGACATGCTCCACATTCACGATGGTCGAGCGATGGATGCGAATGAAACGGTTGGGATCGAGCCGCTGCTCCAGGTTGCTGAGCGTTTCCCTCATAATGACGGGTTCTTCCCCGGTAAAGATCTGCACGTAATTTCCCGCCGACTCGATCCAGCGGATCTCCGCCATCTGCAGGAAGACGACCCGCCCTGAAGTGCGCACCGGCAGGCGGTCCAGGTACCCCGGTTTGTAGGCATCCAGAACGGCGCGTAGTTTGTCTTCCAAACCCTCAGGCGCCGCCGACTCTGTCTTGCGAGTCACACCCTCGGCCGAGTCCCGGCTTAACTGCCGCTTGATGCGCTCAATGGTCTTACGGAAACGCTCCTCGTCAAAGGGTTTAAGCACATAATCCAGGGCCTGCGCCTCAAAAGCCTTGATCGCAAACGAGTCATAGGCAGTGACAAAAATCGTAAGGGGCATCTTGTCCACGCCTACTTGCTCGATCACCTCGAAGCCGTCCAGCAGGGGCATGCGGACGTCAAGAAAAACCACATCCAGCTTTTCTTTCTGGATTGCCTGCACCGCCTCCTTGCCGTTCTTGCACTCCTTCACCACTTCGAAGGACGCATCGTCCTGCAGAATCTCACGCAGCGCTTCTCGTGCCAAAGCTTCGTCATCCACTATCAGGGCTCGAATCATGCTTGGGCTTCCTCAAGTTCCGGGCTCGCCGTGCGGAAGGGAATCTGAATGGAAACGCTCAGGCCGCCGGAACTCAGATTCTCCAGCCGCAACGACTGGTTGCTGCCGTAAAGCTGTTCCAGCCGGGCGCGGGTAATTTTCAATCCCAGCCCATTGCTCCCGTTGCGGGCGGTGGCAGGTATGCCGGGACCATTGTCACGCACGCGTAACACCAGTTGGCCGCCCCGATGCTCAGCCGATACCTCGACCCGTCCGCCGCGCGCCAGGGCACAGACACCGTGCTTCACTGCATTCTCGACCAGCGGTTGCAGCAGCAGGTTTGGCACCAACGCGCTTAACGTGTCCGGTGGGATTTCGAAGCTGGTGGTCAGGTTTTCCTGGAAGCGAACGTTCTCAATCTCCAGGTACTTGGCGACGAATTCCACTTCTTCCTTCAACGGAACTTCCTGGGTGCTGCCGTAGTCAATCGCCATTCGCAACAGGTCGCTGAGCAAGGCAATCATTTTCTTGGCCTGCTTCGGATCCTTTCCCACCAGTGTGGAAATAGCGTGCAGCGTATTGAACAGGAAATGAGGGTGCAGCTGCATCTTGAGAATTTGCAGTTGTGCTCTGGCCAGTTGTGCCTGCAGCTTCGACTCCGCCAGTTCACGGTCTTGCGACTGGCGATGATACTGGTACCCAATGGTCATGCCCACGATCGGAAAGTAAATGAAGACATCGTCATTCAAGAAGAACCAGAACATCGATTCCATCAGGGAAAAGCTACGCGGAATGACGGCGAACGTTGTGGGATCATGCACCGCAAACAACCCCACCCTCAGCGAGGACTGGACTGCCACAAAACAGAAGAAACCACAAACATGAATCAGGGCAGACGACAACACACGCGTGCGACGGAAATCCGCTTTCCCGGTGATCCAGATCACGAATGGCGTGAGGAAGGCGATGATCTCATAGTTCTTGAGGCCAATGATCAGCATCTGGTAAACCGAGGTATGCCGATGTTGCAGGACCCAATCCATGTGAGCCTGCTGGAAGGCGTAGCCGATCGACAGTAGCCCCCACACCAGGAACGAGATGGCCTCCAGCTTCAGCCACTTCGCCACGGTTTTCCATCGGGTTGGCTCGCGCCCCGTCCCATTGGCATTGCTGATCAGGAGATTCATGTTGGAACAGTGTACCTTGGACGGCCTGATTTCCCGGCTCCGAAACCAGTGGCGGAATCGCCGTCTGCAGCTTGTTTCTGTCAGTTCATCCCGAACTGCCGTCAAGCGGAGAATATCGAGCCTAATGTGGCTTCCGAGTTTCCTGTAACCTCATGGGAGCTCGTTGGAGTCCCGGTGATGGCGGAGACCTGTACCAGGATCTGTTATCCGCGCGCCGCCCTTATCCGCTATAATCCGGCGCATCCGTGGCAACCGATTCTGCAGCCCCCGTACGTGTCGCCGCGATTGGCGCAGCGCCCGCAAAGAGCTCGATCCGCATCATCGCACTTCTCATCGGCAGCATCACCCTGGTTTGCTTCGGCTATTTTTACCAGGGCGGAGGTTGGAACCCCAACTCGCGGTTTGACCTGCTGCGAGCCATTCTCGACCAGCACACCCTGCGCATCGACGCGTATCACGAAAATACCCAGGACAAGGCCGTCTATCAGGGACACTACTATTCCGACAAGGCACCGGGGCTGGTCTTGATGGCGGTTCCCGTCGCGGCCGCGCTTCGACCGTTGCTGCGCGTCCCGGGCCTGGATCCGCAATCGCTCGACGGATTGGTGGCCACAGCCTACCTGGCAACTGTTGTTGTCGTGGCGTTGCCAACCTCGTTAGCCTGCATCGCACTTTTTCTGATTGCCTGGAAACTTGGAAGCGGGCTGAGTGGAGCTGTCTTCGCCGCCCTCGCTATGGGCCTGGCCACACCGGTGTGGCCCTGGGCCACGTTGTTGTGGAGCCACGCGTTGTCAGGAGCATTGCTGCTGTTCGGTTTTGGTTGTGCGGTAATGCTTCCCGATGCAGCCAGTCCACGAGGCAGAGCCCTGTGGGGACTGGCGCTCGGTCTGGCTGCCGGATGGGCCACGGTCACCGAGTATCCGGCTGCGCCCGCAGCCGCGATTCTCGCGCTATTCGGTTTAGCCCAGGTCTGGCGCGATCATCGCGTTGCACCATGGCAAACGGCGGCTGGAATTGCGCTGGGCGCCGCGATTTGCCTCTCCGTCCTGCTGGGGTACCAGCGGCTCGCGTTCGGCTCCGCCTTGCGCCCCAGCTATTCCTATTACGGGCAGGGAGCATTTCCCTGGATGCAGCGCGGCTACATGGGCCTGACCTACCCCAGGATTGATGTGGCCTTTAAGCTCTTATTCGGCTGCAAGCGCGGGCTCATCCTCGCCGCGCCGGTTCTAGGTGCTGCTCCCTTCGGCTTGCGAATGCTGGCGAGAAATCCAGCAAGCCGGAGCGCTGCGCTGGCTGCGGGCGCAATCGCCGTCTACTTCCTGTTGTTCAATGCCTCGTTTGCCGTGTGGACAGGGAGCGCATCCTACGGACCACGTTATATGGGAGCTTGTGTACCGGTATTGTGCGTCGCGCTGGCGCCGGTGTGGGACCGGGCACAGCACAGGCTGCGGCTGCTCCTGGCGGTGCTCGCCGGCTGCGGAGCTCTCTTCTCCCTGATGGCCGCGGCGACCACGCCCCACCCCGGTGAAACCATTTCTTGTCCGCTGTGGCAACTGATCGGCCCGTCCTTCTTCACTGGGCAGCTTTCGTTGACTACCACATCGGTGCTAACTCCCGCCGAAGAAGGTCTAACCCACGCCCATGGTGCGTTCAACCTGGGACAACTCGCGGGGTTACGCGGGTTGGCAAGTCTGGGTCCGCTGCTTTTGTTCCTGGCCGCAGCCACCTGGGGACTGGCACGTGTCTACCGCGCATCAAATCCGCCGCCCCGCGCGGTATCGTCTTCCGTCGGCTGACGCTCGGGGCCGAATCAAGTCTGCCGCTCCGCCTCTTCGCGCATGGCTTGCCACAAGGCCTGCAGATGCTCGCGCTCCGTCGACGCGGTCCCAATCGAGATGCGCACCACCCAACGGCCGTCCAGAACCGAGGGCGTGAGATAGGCAAGACCCGAGCGATTGATCCGGTCCGCCCAGGCTTGGGTATGGCGGTCCAGAGCGTCTCCTTCCAATCCCGGCGGCTCGTGGCGTACGCAGACAGTTTGCAAGGGTACCGGCGCCAGTACCCGCCAATTCGGCGTGCTTCGCACCTGCTCCGCCAACCACTGCGCGTTGGCCAGGTCACGGCGAAGACGAGCCTGCAGACCCTCTATACCCTGTTCGCGGATCAGGAACCAGAGCTTCAGCGCGCGGAATCGGCGTCCCAGCGGAAGCCCCCAATCGCGCAGGTTCTTCACTTGGCTGTCGGCGGCCGAGCGCAGGTAGCTGGGGTTGATGGACATCACCCGCACCAGATGCTCGGAATCCCGGACGTAGTACAAGGAGCAATCGAAGGCCGCCCCTAACCATTTGTGAGCGTTGAGTATGAGGGAGTCGGCTCCCTCAATTCCCTGCCACATCCAGCGGCACTCCGGAAGGATCATGGCGGATCCCGCCATGGCCGCGTCCACGTGCAGCCAGAGCCGGTGCTTCTGGGTAACACGTGCGATGGCTTCGATGGGATCGAGCGCGGTGGATGTGGTGGTGCCGGTGGTGGCCACCACGGCACATGGCCGCAGGCTGGCGGCGAGATCAAGCTCAACCAGTTCTTCGAGCACATCCGCCCGCATGGCGTAGTTTTGGTCATGAGGCACTAGCCGCACGTTGTGACGGCCGAAGCCTGCCAGCAGGGCGGCCTTGTCAACCGAGCTGTGGCTGTAAGCGGAGACATACACCACCAGCGGCTTCGCTTCGGCCTGCAGACCGCCGCGGCTCAGTCCGTAGTTGGTTGTTCTCTCGCGGGCACACAGCAGCGCCACCAGGCTGCTGGTGGAAGCCGTGTCCTGAATGACTCCGCTCCACGCGCTGGAAAGGCCCACCATCTGCCGCATCCAGTCGGTGACTACTTCCTCAAGCTCGGTGAGGGCCGGGCTCGACTGCCAGGAGATGCCAAGCACGCCCAGGCCGGTGCTGACGTAGTCCCCGAGTACACTGGCCAGCAGGCCATTCGACGGAAAGTATCCGAAGAACCGGGGATGCTGCCAGTGCGATAACCCCGGCAGAATAATCCGGTCAAGATCGTGAATGATGGCGTCGAATGGCTCGGGAGCTTGCGGAGGTGCGTCCGGGAGCTGAGCTTTGATCTCACCCGGCGCGGTGCGGGCCATCACCGGCAGTTGCTCTACCCGGGCACGGTAGTCGGCGATCCAATCAATCAATTGGTGCCCAGTCTTGCGAAATTCTTCAGGTGTCATAAGTCGTCAAGGGCGAATCGAGCGCCAGGTCTGAGTGTATCGCTGGAGCGCGATTGTGAGAACAAACCGGCCCCAGTTTGTCTGCACAAACGGCCAATGGCGGGCAGAGTTTCGGCATTTATTACGTGCTTAATCCGGGACGCCCCACCGGTTCGGTGGATCGGTGGCGCCCCATTTCAATTGGAACTTTGATCCTCACGGAAAATTCTCGACAACGAGTTTGCCGCGTGCCCCCTTCATTCGCATCGTCTGCCAATGAGTGGGAATTAACGCAATTGCCCGCTACTCGTAGCGCAACGCCACCATCGGATCCACTTTCGTCACCCGCCTCGCCGGAATGTAACAAGCCAGCAGCGCCACTGCGACCAACAAAAGCGTCACTCCCCCGAATGTGACCGGATCTGTTGCCGTCACGCCGAACAGCAGCGACGACACCGTCTGCGTCAGCGCGAACGATCCCACGATTCCAATCGCCACGCCGATCAAGATGGTGCGCATTCCTTGCCCCAGAACCATGCGCAGCACGTCCCCGGATGTGGCGCCAAGCGCGACGCGCACGCCGAATTCGCGCGTGCGCCGGCTCACCGAATACGCCATCACGCCAAACACTCCGGCGGTCGCCAGCAGCAGCGCAGTGATTCCGAAGAATCCGATCAGTATCAGGTTGAATTTTCGCGAACCCAGCGAGGCGGAATACACTTGCTGGAATGTCCGGAAGCTCGTCGGAATTTCCGGATCGAGGTCCTGCAAGATTCCCCGCGCGGCCGAGCTTACCAAGCGCGTGTCAGCATCGCTCAGCATCGTCAACGTCATCTCCGCGCGCGGCCGCTGGAACAAGTTCACATAGACCGTCGGTCGCGCCGGCTCGTCGAGACCGTATTCGTGCGTGTCGCCCACGATTCCCACAATCGTCAGCAGACGCACATCGCCATCCATATTTCCAAATTCAATGGTGTGTCCGATCGGGTCCTGGTGCGGCCAGCGGTCGTGCGCCAGCGACTCGCTGATCACTGCCACGTGGGGCGCGTTCGCGCCGTCACGCTCGTCGAACATTCGTCCGCGGATCAGCGGAATTCCCAGCACCCGGAAATATCCGTCGGTCGCCACACAAAAATCCGCATTGCCGATCCGTTCCTTTTGATTGAACAACGCCTCGAAGCCGTCCATCGTTTTGGGAGCTTCATTCTGCGTCATCAGCAAAAACATTCCGTCGGGCAGTCCGCCGTCCATGGGCAGCGCGCTTGCCGCTCCCACGCCGCGCACGCCGGGGATTTGCTTTAGCCGGTCAATCAAGTTCGAAAAGAAAATTCCCTGGGCCGACTTCACTTTGGGATCTTCCACCCACGGCAGCGAGACGTCCATGGCCACGATCTTGTCCACGCGGAATCCTGGATTCACTTCGAGGACTTTCATTAAGCTGCGTCCCAGCAAACCCGCGCCGATCACCAGCACTAGCGTGATGGCGATCTGTGCCACGACAATCGCTCGCCCCACGCGCTGGCTACCTTGCGATCCGGCCTGCCCGCGCCCGCCTTGGGCAAGGCCCTGCCTCAAATCACCTCGGGTCGCTCGCGCAGCTGTAAACGCGCCCAGCCCAACAGCCACCGCAGTGGAGAGCAAGAACGCAAAGAGCAGCACCGGCACGCTTACGAAAACGCTGTCGGGCCGCGACAGATTTTCCGGAGCCAGGGCGACCAATCCGCCGACGCCCCACAGCGCGGCGAGGACTCCCAGAGCTCCGCCGATCAGCGAGAGCAAAAATGCCTCAGTCACAAATTGGCGCACCAGGCGGCCGCGCCGTGCGCCGAGAGCGCTGCGAATCGAAAGCTCGCGCTCGCGCACCGACGCTTGCGCCAGGAGCAAGTTCGCAACGTTCGCGCACGCCACGAGCAACAGGAATCCCACCGCGCCCAGAAGAATCAGCAGCGGCGATCGTACCGTGCCTGTAAGGGAATCGTGCAGTGGAACTACAGTTCCATCCCTGAGTAAGTAATCGTTCTTCTCATCCGACGCCTGGTAGATCCTGCGCGCAATTGCGCTGATATCTTGGCGCGCCTGATCGACGCTTACACCGTCTTTCAACCGGCCGACCCCGGAATAATTGTGCGATGTGCGGCTTAGATTCTCGCCATCTATATCGGCGGGAAGCCACACTTCCACCGCATTCGGAAATCGAAATCCCGAAGGAAGCACGCCAATCACGGAGTAGACGGCGTTGTTGATTTTCAGGTGCGATTGCGAAAGGTCCTGCGCCGATCCGAGGTATTGCCTCCAGTAACCGTAGCTCACCAGCGCGGCCGGCGCCGCTCCCTTCTGGTCATCACTCGCCGTGAAATCCCGTCCGACGATCGGCTCAACGCCGAATACGGTGAGAAACTCCGGCGTTACCCTTGCCACTGTAGTGCGCGTCGGCTGCGCTGCTCCGGAAACAGAAACCGTGCCGGCCGCGTACTTCGCGATGGACTGAAAGCTATGGCTTTGATCGCGGAAGTCGTCAAAGTTCGGGTCCGCCAGGCGCGAGGGCCTGCCGTTTGAGTTCACTTCAGAGACCGCCATGATGCGGTCGGCGCCGGAATATGGCAGCGGGCGCAGCAAAACTCCGTACACCACGCTGAAGATCGCCGTCGTCGCGCCAATCGCCAGCGCGAGCGTGAACACCATGATGGCAGTGGCGCCGGGATTCTTGCCGAGCACTCGCGCCGCGTACCGGAAGTCCTGCCAAAATCCGCTCATGTTTGCCTCGCTGTCAAAATCCAGCCACGTTGCCGCGAAACTTTATTCATATGCAACGCCGGGTGCCCCACACATTCGCGCCTTTTGCGAATGTGTGGGTGCTGTCACAATCTGGCTGAGATGGCGGTCACAGTCAAGCACGAAGTGTGGTGGTTACTCTGATGGCGCAACCCCCTAAAACGCGGACTGGTGGACCAACCCGATCAGTGGAAGCGGAGCAGCTTTCGTGCGTACTCCTGCGGAGAGCGCGGCCTGGTGCGGGTGAATCTTCACGAGTGGCCGCTGGAGTTGAAACGTCGTGCGGTGGAGAGGTTTGGAGACGGGAGTGGTGAGAGTCGCCCACTCATTCGCAAAGTGCGCGAATGAATGGGGCACCCTCCACGATTGTCTGGGCCACCCGCCAGAATCAAGACACGGTTTCGGGACTGTACGACTTTCTCTACAGGGAATATCATCCCGTGTCAGGCCGTTGGATTCAGCCCGACCCGGCTGGGCTGGGGGCGGCGGATGCGGCGAATCCACAGACCTGGAATCGGTACGCCTATGTGGCCAATATGCCACTCATAGCGGTCGATCTGCTCGGGCTGATTCACTGCGACAAGAGCAGGCAGGAGTGCCCGTTAGACCTGAGGGGTAATGACCTCGTAGCCATCGACGGCATGGTGAGTGAAAGGGAATGTCTTATCGGTGGTGGATTGTCCTCATGTGATCTTCTCGACCCATTGCTCACCCGAGGTTTTGCGGCGGCCTGCACTGGACAATGCGATCGCGCCGCCTTCGACGCCGACGGCCTTCACATATTTGACAGTCCCTTTTCTATGTCCCGTTACCATCCGGGCATGCCCTCAGGAACAGTGCTCGCCTGGTGTTGGGGAACTGGGTCAAATCCGTTCCAGCATTGCTCGCATACCACGATCGTATATAACACTTATGGCCGCATATTGCTAGCCGCGAACAACGCCGCAAACAACAATACGCCCAACGGAGCACAGCAGTCGCAAGGAAAACACTGGCCGTACAAAGATCCATCTAGTTGCTCCGTATACGGAAGCGGTGGCCCGTTGAATTTCGTATGCAGGAACGCAGGCACGACGCGCTATGCCAATTCAGCGCGAGGTTGTCTCCAGACATATTGGGACGCTAGTACTGGGTCCTACAGCATGACTCCAGGAGGACCAGGAGTACCCAACAAACCGTTCCTTCCGCTGCCATCGTTCATTTCGTTTACGGATTCCCACGCCGTTTGCCTTGTCGGAGCATTTTTTTACTAACTGGGAGTGACTATGATCAGACATGTCTTCTGGGCTATAGGTGGAGCGGCATCATTCTGGTTTCCAATCATTCTGGTCTTTGCTGTCGAACGTTCAAATACGAATGTGCTCATCGCCAACTTTGTGGCTTTGGTAGGTTTCTCGCTCTGCTGGGCGCTGCGCCGATGGGTCTCTCCGCAAGGTCGTGAGAGCATCTGGATACTGATCGGGTTGTATTTTTTGGGACCCATCTTACTTAGCATAGCGACGACGTTTGCAAACGGAGGGTTCGCGCAGATTCATGGGTGGACTGACGTACGATGGCTTTTTCTTGCTTGCGTATTTCCGCCCTATCAATTTCTGCTCGCTGCTACCTCAGGTCTGTGGCCGAGTTTGTTGATAGTGACCCTGTTCTTGGTATGCACCACTGCTATAGAGAGAAAGTGAAGTGCCGTTTAGACAGAAATCAAAGCCGCAAACAACGGGTCTGACACTGGCCTTCATCCGACGACAGTCGATAAGTACAATCCCATGGAGCGAGGGAAAACCAGTCTCCGGGATTCTAACTGGTTCTGCTCGACTCATGTCACGATAGACCAAACGACTGGTCAGACTGGGAGCCACGTAGACCTGTTTAATCCGGAGCCAACGCAAAATCAGGCTTCTCCAACGTTGTTCTGGCTTCATTTCATCTACGATGGCACTCCGGACTTCATCTATCGAAAGACAGGTATGTATCTCGTTCCTGCCGGAAGGGGCATATGCCAATGACTGTTAAGGCATCCAAGTGGTGGTCAACGCGTAGGTTTAGGCGGGTGGCCCAGACATTCCCCACCGAAGCAGAACTGAAGAGAACGGGGCACCCCACTTCAATCGCGATTTGTGCGAATGAGTGGGCGCGGGCGCAATCAGATCGCAACATGGGTCGAAGATAACATGGGTCAAAGCTCTGGTCTGGTGCGGCGAAGACTGCATTGCGACTGCCCAGAGAGTCCAAGAGTCGTCGGCAGTCGCCCACTCATTCGCCAACTGCGCGAATGAGATGGGGCACCCCCTTCATTGTCTGGGCCACCCGCCAACTCGGAAGTAATCCGAGCGGCCACGACTAGGCAACCATCAACTGGTGAAAAATCCCGATTACACTCATTGACCCTGCTTCACTTCGCGCCTTCATACAGACCGAGCTTATTCCCTTCACCTTCCAGTGGGCACAATTTTGGGCACAGCGCGAAAAACGTGAATCCAAGCGAAACCGGAAAGGTACAGCTAAAGCAAAGTATGTCTTTGATTTAGGTGGTGAGCGCGGTAGGAATCGAACCTACAACCTACTGATTAAGAGTATGTGCACTTCTCAAACACATCTTGTGGTTGTGTTTTCAACCACTCTCTTCGTGTTAAATCCAACGCTCTCAGATCGTTGCGCAGTATTCTCCCGCAAATCTGCCTAAAAACGCACAACCAGAGTCAGTAGGTTGGCACACACATGAAGTGGTTCATTTCAAACACACATTCGAATCGACTGCGAGAGTCAGTTGGTTGTGAAATCAAAAACTAAGAGTCAGTAGGTGGAAACGAGTCAGTATGTGTAGGGGCGGCGACATCAGCACAGACTAGAAGGCGATTCCAAGGATGTCTTCGATGAAACTCGATGCCTTCTTCACTCCCGGCTTGTAGCTTGTCGGATGGCCGCATCGGTTGCGGAGGTTAAGACCTTCTTCTAACGTCTGCTTTTCCCCTTTGTCGAGGATTCCCAGTTCTTGAAGCGCGAGCAACGTTGTCGCGTCCTTTATGTATGCGAAGTCTTCAATCTTCGAGACAGTTCGAGCTTTGGGGTCATGCTTAGAGATCGCCGCGTTGAGCGTACCACTTGGCTTCTTTAGAGCAACTTCTTGCAGTGTTCGGATCGCGCCTGTCCAAAGGAACACTATCGCGGCGCGGAGCGCGCTCACCTTCAGGCATTTGATCGCCTCTTCGACATAACCACGAACATCCACGTCCGATATTTTTGAAGCAAGCCCCTCCAAAGTTGCAGCATCGTGCTCAAGTTCCGGTTCCGCTTCTGGAAGCCCCAATAAAGTGCGCACTCTCTGCTGCCCAGACTCAGTCAACTTCCAGAGTCGGCGCTGTCCCTTCACGCCGGAGCTATCCACGTAATGACCGCTCTTTACCAGCACGTCAGCGACGTTGATCTTCGCTGCTCTAGGGATTCTAGCGTTCCGTATGGCAGTGCGAATCTCCTCCACAGTGAGTGAATCCTTGCCGTTATACCGTTGCTCGTAATAAATGACGGCTAGACACTTGTCCCGATTGGGGGCGTCTCGTAGCGGAGCGATGAACTCCACCAGTGTCACGATTCCTCACTAGTCTTGCGAGATTTGGTTCCCTTCTTGGCACTCAGAGTGCCCTTAAAGTATGCCTCTCCATGAACAGTGGGCTTGAACTGATTCTTACCGACGTGCTGAAACAGACCTTTTCCTTTCCGACGAGACTGCTTGAATGTCATGTTGAGGTGTTGGGGGATCGTGATTCCCGCCGCGTCCGCAACCTCACGAACTTCTGCGAGGGAAAATGCCTGAGACCCGTACTGGCTATAAAGATAGCCTGCGGCCAGCACAGCGTTGTCTGCGGGCTTTCCTTCAGGGTGCTTAGTAAAGAATGCCTCGGCGTCGTCCGTGTCGCCACCGTCTGGTGTCGTTTCTTCAGAAGAACCTCCGTGTGAAGAACCACGAGTTCCCAAGTACGGCTTTAGTAGGGAGAACGCTTCTGATCGGATCGCGGGGTCGAGCTTAGTGATCACCGCGTTGACTTCTTCGAGCTTCTTGACTAGCTCTTTGAATCCTTTTTCGTCCAAAGATTTGTCTCTCCCTTCATTGAAGTGGCCTCAGATTTCTGATGGCTATGTAGCTGCATGAGAGGCTACGCCTATGTGGAAGCCAGTTCAAGACTTGCGTTCTTGGAGTCCCGCTGATGTCCGACGGCCTGCCTTGAGATTCACGAGCAAATCACTGGCCGATACCCCTAGTGCCGTCGCGATCCGTACGATGTTCTCTAGGCTGATGTTTCTCTCTCCACGCTCAACGCTTCCCATGTAGGTGCGATGGAGACCCGCCTCATCAGCCAGAGCCTCTTGAGAAATCCCCTTCGCTAAGCGAAGCTCTCGAATCCGCATACCAACCAACTTCTTCGGGTCGTTTTGCACGCCCTAATATTGCGTCTTGACTACTTTAGGTCTACAGCCTTAAAGTAGACAGCGTTTAGATAGCAGTCAAAGGTTCTATTATGGCGATCACCCAAGAACGGCTAGGGTTCTTCAATGCGCGGCTTGAGCAGCGAATGATCGAAATGGGACTTTCTGCGCCGGAGCTTGCCCGCCGTGTCGGGGTCACCTACGAGCACGTCAGGAAGTTGATTATGGGGCAGTGTCTGCCGTCAGATTCAACACTGGAAAGGCTTTGCACGTCACTTGGCCTGAAGCAGAAGGAGCTGCGCAGGCGGGTGATGAAAGACAAAATGATTTTTCGATTCGGAGATGCGGCATGGCAAGCTGCCGGGATCGACCCAAGGGTCGCCCCTTGCTACATCCTGTTTCCGCTGTTGACACGCGATGAGCGAGAGCTTTTCCTTGTGCAAGTCAAGGCGGTGGCAGAGACGAGTCGGACGAGAGCGGATGGGGTCAGTAGGTCTAGGCTCAAAAGTAGTCAGTAGGTCTAGGATTTTTTCGCAAGTGGATAAACGAGTGGAGGTTGCAGTGAATGGCGAATCAGGCGCGCGCCACAACCTACTGATTAAGATCAGTTGGTGCGGACCCTCCAAGTGCTTCATTCCATTGGAGGATGAGGATGGTGAGCGCGGTAGGAATCGAACCTACAACCTACTGATTAAGAGTCAGTTGCTCTGCCAATTGAGCTACGCGCCCGTTCTGGGTTGAGCTTACATCCCTGGGAGCTGCCGCGTTGCTTCGCTGCGGGGGCTGCCGGCGATCCGCTCATCACACGGCTTGGGAAGCCGCGGAAACCAATCGCATCAATCGATTACGCTACCGCAACGAATATAACACAGGGGCTGGTAACGCGACCAACCGGTGTCCCTTGGACCGGGTTCGCCTTCCCTTGAGTAATCGCGGTGGCACTTTTGCAGCAACTTTTCTCCCTCTCCTGGGTTTCCGCAACAGGAGGATTTAGATGACCACTTTGTATCGGCTCGGAAGCGCAGCCACCCTGTTGCTTCTACTCTCAGCATGGCCCGCGCTGGCGCAAGTCACGCCGCGGCCGACCTCTCCGGCTCCGCCCTCGTCCACCAACCCGTCCACTACCGGCCGGCGCGGACGGCGGGAACCCTGTTGGAAGCAGGCGGGCGTCTCGCAGCAGGCGCAACAGCAGCGCCGCCAGATCGAAGAGAATTCCCGCTCGCAAGTTTCGGCGATCTGCAACAACTCTTCGCTCTCAGCCCAGCAGAAGCACCAACAGATTCAGCAGATCCACCAGCAGGCCAGGCAGCAGATCGAAGCCCTGATGACTCCGCAACAGCGCTCGGCAATCGAAGCTTGCCGGGCACAGCACAGTGAAGGCGGGCACGGTGGCGGCATGCGGGGCATGCATCGCGGCGGCGGTGAAGGTCCGTGCGGCGAGATGCCTTCCGCTAAGGGCGGCAAACCGTTTCAAGAGTCCGAAACAGACGACCAATAGTCTTCTGCATTGAATGAGCTTTCACGGAACGGACTCTTCCCGTGGCGAGGTACTCCCCTCCTCGTCACGGGATTTTTGTGTGGAGATAACGCGCCAACCAAACCCACACCGTGGGGATCAGGAGCGTTGCTGCAAACCATCGGCCAGCCGGGATACGGCTTCCTCCGCACGACTGCTGGGACGGCGAGGCGGTAAAGCCGACGTGGCGATCACCGGACGCCGCTCCAGAGTTCCCAGTACAGGCGCATCCCCGAATTGGTTGGGCTCGGCGACGTAGCGATCGTCATTACACAGCGCGTCAAACAAACGCTGCTGCCGGAGGCTGAGCACTTGCGGCGGAAGAATGGGGAAGTGGCGAAAAATCCACAGCAGGTATACCCGCTGCAGGAACGAGGGTTTGATGTACCGCGGCCCGAGTGGGGTCAGTATGCACAACACGCCACTCGATAGCTTTTCCATCCACATGGCCGGACCTACCTGAGTTCGATATTCTCTGTTGTCTTGAACCAGAGCAATTCAAGGGCCAGCATTATTGCACCAACCTCGATGCATGTGCACTACTTTTTTTTGAGTATTCCATCGGCAGGTTTTGCCAGGACTTGAATGCCGCCGCTGACCCACGCAGAATTGCACAGAAAATGGTGCAAAATAGGCGATTGCCGGCCAATTGCTGGAGGGGATCGCTGATCAACCGGGGATTTCAGGCAGCATCTCGATGCTCTTGATGCTGGCCGCCACGCCAAAAGCTCCGCCGTCGCCGCCCTTTTCCACGCGTACCACCGACGCCCGGCAGCACACCCAGCCTTTCTCACCGCGAGTGAGTTCCGGCGGCAGGACCAGCACGATCTCCAACTCACTTCCCTTCCCGATCTCGGAATCGGTGTAAAGAAAAATCCCGCTGGTACTGAGATCGCGGGTCTGGCCCGAAGCGTGGATCGCGCCCGCTCCGGCTTTGATCGCGACTGGAACGCTCGCGGGAATGCGCCGTCGAGCGCGGCGTTCGGGCTTAGGAGGTGACATGGGAGAGAGAGGGTATCACAAAAAGATGTCAGCTATCAGCAAGATGATTCGGGAACTGAGAGCTGAGAACTGCCAGCTGGGATTCCAATTTGGGATCGATTCTCCCGAAATGGATGATCACGATTCACTCCGGCCGCTTGGCCCGGGCAGCGGGCACGACCATGGCCTGTTCCATGGTGGCAGCATTGGTGGAGCGAAGCCGGGCTTCGATTTCGTGCATCTTGTCGTTGGCGCCAGTCTCCGAATACGCGCGAGACAGTAGCGCCATCGAGTAGGGATTATCGCGATCCTCTTCCAGGTGCGGAATGGCGTCGGCAAATTTTTCCTTGGCCACGAGCAGAGCCCCCGCCGCGCCGTGGTAACAACTCTGGACGATCATGTCGCGGCTGCTGCCGGCCATGGTCTCGAGTTGGTGCAACGTCTTGTCGGCAAGCTCCTGATTACCGGAGTGGGATGCGCGCACCGCCCGATATTGCAGGATGCGGGCCAATTCCTGATCCTTGTCGGACTGCGCAATATTTGCCTGGTGGCTCAAAGCGTCTTCGGCGGCTTCCAGGTGTTTGAGGGCAACTGCGTCATCGGTCTGATACAGGCTCATGCTGCGGTGCGCCTGGGCTTCTTCGAGGTCGATTCCCGAGGCATGGGCCCGCTCCGCCACGGCCAGAAAAGCTTTGTCTGCTTCCGCCAGATTGCCTTCGCGCGCCCAGGTCGCGGCCTTCTGCAACCCGTAGTCCAGCCGGTCGGCGTCGGTGCTCGCACTCTGGATGGCCTTGTCGTACTCCGCCCGAGCCTGCGCCTGGTTACCCATGAGCGCGTAGGTGTCGGCCAGTCCCAGTTGGGAAGAAACAAAGCCGGGATCGATTTTCAGGGCCGCCCGATAGTGCTCGAGCGCTCCCTCGTAATTTCCCGACATGCGCAGGATCTCGGCGTAGGAATCCTGGGGATTGGGTTGATTGGGCAGCACCACGATGTAGCGCTGCATGGCGTCAAATGCCTGGTTGTAGTGGCGGTCGCGAGCGTAGGCATAGGCCAGGTCATTCAGCGCGGCGGGATAGTTCTTGTCGAGCGCCAGGGCGCGTTCGAACAGTTTGCCGGCGCGTTCGTAGTCGCCCACCAGCATCAACCAGTTTCCCACCAGGTAGGCCAGGCGTTTGTCTTTGGGATACATCTCCAGCATGTCGTTCATGGCGGCGATGCCGGCAATGAACTTGGTCTCCTGCACGTTGGTGATCCACTGGACCATGAGCTGTTCACCGGGCGATGCCTTGGCAGCCAAGGCTTTGGCCTTTTCGCGGGCGGCGCTGGCCTCGGCCGGATTGCGGCTGTTGAACGCGATCCAGGCAAATGCCAGGGCAAGATTGGGATCAGCTTCGGCGGCAGCCCGCCAGCCCAGGTTGGCCCGCTCCAGGTAGAGGTTCTCGTAGTCAGTCATCGCCCGCTCGTACAGGTCGCGCGCCTTGGGCGACGAAGTAGTCAGAGGCATGGTCTTGGTTGCACCCGTCTTAATGTGGTGGGCGAAGGCGGGCATCGCAAACGCCAAGCAGACCAGCAGCAGGATGCAGGCAAAACGGCGCATCAGAAATCTCTCAAGATAGGGATTTTGGGTTCTGCTGCGGAATCTATCACTGGCGGGGGATGGGCCCAAGTGACCTAAGGGATACGGCTGCCGGGGTGGGAGCGGGTGGCAGGGGGCAGGTGGCGAATCAAAAAGGCTCCTCCCGACTAAGGGAGGAGCCTGTGTATGCCAGATCTGCTTAGAACGTGAACTTGACTGCGAACTGCACGCCGCGTGGCCCACCGCCGCCCAGGAAGGGGTTGCCGATGCCCACGTCGCCGGTGGCGGCAAGAGGCAGGTACGAATGGCCCGTCCCTAGCACGAGTGCGCCGCGACCCTGGCTGTCCAACCCGTTGGTCGCCGGATCGGTAATGAAGTTCGGCAAATTCGGATTGGCAAAATTGGGGTGATTGAATAGGTTGAAGAACTCGGCGCGTATCTGCATGTTCAGGCGCTCGGTGAGAGCCGTGTCCTTGAATACGGAAAAATTGAGCTCTTTGAAGGTGGGGCCTTTGAGCGAGTTGCGTCCCAGGTTGCCGAAGTGGCGAGTGCCTGCGAGACAATTCGATTCGTCAATCGTATTGGGATCGAACGGAAAAATTGCTCCAAACGTGCAGGGCGTCTGGAAGGCCGAAAGGTCGACGCTGTTGGCGCCGCTGCCGTAGCGAATGGGGCCAACCACATCCGGCCGGTCAAATCCCTCGCTGGCTCCCGAGTAGTCGCCCTCGAAGTTGTAGTTAAGTTGGAAGGGCTGACCGTCCTGCAGATTCAGCACACCATCGAAGCCCCAACCGTTCTTCAACTTGGACCAGTCGCCACCCATCTTAGGAAGTTGGTATCCGAAGTTCCAGGTGAAGCGCCGCCGGATATCGAAGTTGGAATTGCCGCGCTCCAAGGCCGGCAACAGGCTGTTGTTGGGTTGGGCTGCGTTGGGAATAAAGTCTTCACTGTCACTGGCATTGTCGATCGAGTGCGACCAGACGAAGTTCACCGCCGAAGTTAGCCCATGCCAGCCATTCATCCGGAAGCTCGTTTGCAACGAGTGATAGGTGGAGCTAGCCGTGGATTCTGCCTGGTTAACGTAGAACAGAGCGGGGTAGACCGTTCGTGGCACGCCGTAGCTCGTCACCCCGTCCGCCAAATCGGACGCGGTGATCTGCGCTTGGCTCGGCTGGTTGATGTCTCGGAAGCGGAACAGCTTGGTTCCCCTCGCCCCAACATAACCAATCTGGAAGACCGCCTTGCCCACCTGCTGCTGGAAGTTGAGGTTGAAATTCTGGGTGTAGGGCGTGCGGATATGTGGGTCCGCCGCGAAAAAGTCACTCAGGGGAGAGAATCCCGAAAACACTGGAGTATTCGGGTCGAGTGCGCCACCGAAAAGCCCCGCAGCCCCGATCGCTGCTGGCCCTACACCGATGTACGCAGGTCCCGGGCAAAACGCGCAGTTGTAAGGCACGTGACCCAAGAAGATGTCCTGCGCGAAGGCATCGTAAAACAGGCCCCAGCCGCCGCGGACGACCGTCCGTCCTTTGCCGGTTACGTCGTAGGCAAACGCGAGACGTGGGGCAAAGTTGTTGTAATCCTTGTCGTAGAGTTGGTTCGTTGGAGACACATTGAACGCAGCCGCCGGATCCAGGCGGTAAAAAAGATTGTTCTTTTCGCCCACTACACCGAAGTAGTCCCAGCGGACGCCGAAATTGAACGTCAACCGGGAATTCATGCGGAAGCTGTCTTGAATATAGAATCCGTGATTGTTCTCGTGAGAGTGACGCAGGGTATTTCCCTGTACCTGCTTGCCATCGTCGGGCAAGCCCTGAAGGAATGAGGTGAGGTCGGGGAAGCTGAGCTTGCCCCGAAAAGTATTGTCCTGGATGAGCTGAATAGTTGTCCGGCGGAATTCATAACCGAACTTGATGTCGTTCCGGCCCCACTTCCACGAGTAGTTGTCAATGAAGTGCCAGTTGGAATCCACGCGCGACCTCGGGATAGAGTTGGTCGCACCGATTACTGAAAAATTCGCGAGCGAAATCTTCGGTAGGCCGAAGTCGAACGGTGAAGTAACACCCGTCTGCAATCCGATCGTCGTCGGATTGAAGCTGCTGTCCTCGGGGAAGAAACCTTCGACGAACCGATTCCATCCCAAGCGCGCTTCGTTGACCTGATTCGCATTGACTACCTTTACGTATGAAAGCGACACCAGCTGCACCCGCGTCGGGGTCACGGTGTTGAAGCCGGGCAGAAGTCCTCCCGCCAACTGTGCGAAGGGGAAACTCTGGTCGCTGTCGCCAAAGTAGTAGCGCCCTGTCAGCAGATTGTTGGTATTGAAATTGTGGTCGATCTTGGCAATGAGGCTGTCCACTCGGTTTTTGAAACGAGTGGAGATGGCAAGATTCTGACCCGTAGGACACCCGGTATCGTAGCCCGGAATCGTAGCCGGATCGTACACTACCGGGATGTTGGGTGTGGGCCACGGATTGCGAGCAAGAATCGCCGCAGTCACCTGGTTTGTGGTTCCGATTGCCAGTTGATCCGCAGCAATCTGGCGCGGATCAGGTACGCAACTCGTGCCCGACTGCGCTCCCGATTCCCTCTGCCCCTCATAATCCACATAAAAAAAGGTCTTGTCCTTTATGATCGGGCCGCCCAGCGAACCGCCGAACTGGTTGTTGTGAAACGGGTCCTGCGAGCCCGCCGTGTTGAAGAAGTTGCGGGCGCCGCCGATCGAACTGGTGCGGTTGTACTCGAGCAGTGATCCATGCAACTGGTTGGTACCGCTCTTGGTCACGATATTTACTACCGCGCCGCTGTTGCGTCCGTATTCGGCCTCGTAGTTGGAAAGCACGCGCAGTTCGGCGACGGCATCGATCGGGAGAATAGTCGCCGGGTCGCCGAACACTCCGGCCTCGTTAATGGCGGGATCGTTGCGGAAGCCGTCGTTCATGTCGGTGCCGTCGAGCAGGAAGTTATTGGCGCGGCCGCGCGACCCGTTCATGGAGAAGGTACCGAACGAGCCCGGCGAATCACTGATCTGGTCGGGAGACCCGGAGACGCCCGGGTTCAAGTAGATCAGCTTGGTATAGTCGCGTCCGTTGACCGGAATGTTGGCGATGGCCTCGGTGGTCAGGGTGCCGCCCAGTTCGGCCGAGGTGGTCTCCACCTGGGGCAGTTCTTCACCGGAGACCTCAACCCGCTGCTCCACCTGGCCGGTCTTAAGGGCAGCATCCACCCGGCGTTCGGTGGCCACATCCACCACCACACCGGTGGTCACTGAGGTCTGGAACCCTGATTGAGAAATGGTCACGGTGTACGTGCCCAACGGCAATTCAGGGACACTGTAGCTGCCGTCGGCGCTGGTCTGGGTCGTCCGTTCCAACCCGGTGGCCACATTGCGAACCGTGACCTTGGCGCCCGAAATCACCGCGCCCGACGCGTCGGTCACCGTCCCGAGAATGGTTCCACGAAAGGTTTGTGCCAGCAGCGAACTTGCCGCCAAAATGACAAAAGCGAGGATCATCCTCACTCTCATATCGGTTCTCCTTTTTGTCCCAATTGATGGAAACTCCGCATCGCTACACCTGCGATTCGGTTCACGTTGCCTGACTCTCTGCGGTAGGTACGCAGTTTAGCTCCGCGACCGGGTCACAACAAAGAACAAACTCTTTGTGCTGTTCCAGAACTGTTCAGTATTGGGAAGGCGAATTGTAACCCAGGCCGGCCGTAATAGAAAACGGGAGATCAGCACCTGACTTATCCGAAACCGGCCTCGACGCAGCGGTGAACTCGTGTAGAATATGCGGATTGGCCACCCTCCCAGGTTGCCAGCCAGCCGGGGCCCCTATGGTTCGTTGGATTGCTTTTGATGATGAAAGCGCGGAAGCGGTGGTCAGCCGCTACCGGCGCGGTGCCGCTGAGATTCAGCAAGGCGACGCGGTGGCCTCGGCACTAAGGCTAGGGCGGTCCAGCCGCGTTCTGCTTCCTGCCGCCGCGTCCGGCCGGGTGCTGGTAGCACATTTCGATCCGAAGACGGACGCGCCTCTTGGGGCCGCCCCGCGGAAGCCACGGCCCACTCCGCCAGACCGAACCGCTTGGCGGCAGCCGCGCAGCGCCTAATTCTGCCCGGGCGCAGAATTCTCCAGCCAGACACTACGGCACCACTGAAGTCGGGCCTTTCCCCAGACCTACCGCATAATGAGTTTGTAAGCTGCGCTAGAAGGTAAACGCTACGCCGCCGCGGATGGCCCGCGCCGACTGCACCAGGTAAACGGTGTGGCCGTCCTGGCCCATGACCGGGACGTATCCCTGGGCCAGCAGGTTGCGCAGATCGACCAGTGCGTCCATGTGGGTTTGCAGGAACCGGGTTCCGGGAATAGGTTGCCGGATAAAGATGTTCAGGTAGGGATCGGCCCGTCCGGCGGAGGAGTTGAACATATCCACCGGGGTCAGACTCTGGCCGCTGATCCAGCGGTAAGAAGCAATCCAGTTGGTCTTGGAGCAGGGCAGCGTACCGCTGAGTTTAGCCGCGACGGTGTGGCGATCTTTCTTCACCATCCACCCGCGTGCATCCTGCAAGGTGGCATCCTCTTTGGCCAGGTCGAGTACGCCGCCGTAGCCGTAGTCGAGGGTGGCCGTGAGGTCGGAATTCAGCTGTCGCTGCAACACCACGCGCAGGCCACGCGTATCCAGTTCGGATCCCCGGTAGGTGAACGTTCCGGAATAAAGGTCAGGCAGCACTTCCCCACTCGCGGCGGTGAGTTCCCCTACGCCGGTCAGTGCGGGATTCGATACCTGGTCGGAGTACACCGCAAATTGCAAATTGTTCTTGCCCACCTTCTGCGAGAGCGACAGTTCGTGATGATGTGAGCGCTCGATCGCGGGCGAGAACCCAGCGAGGCTGACATGTGGCCCGGACTCGCTCAGGTCTGCCGGCGCCGAGTCGAAGCCTTTGTCCAGGCGGCTATCCGGCTGCGAAGTGGCATAGCTGTACTCCACCACGGTGTGGGGCGTGAGATGCAGGTCAGCCGAGCCAAACGGCCGGAAAGCATTCACCCGGCCCATGAACTGGATGGTTTGCAGTTCGCTGCCGAACTTCAGTTCCAGGACGTCGCCCAGGGTAAGGTCGTCGGAGGTGGTCAGGGCCAACGCCT
This sequence comes from Terriglobia bacterium, assembly GCA_020073665.1. Taxonomy (GTDB): domain Bacteria; phylum Acidobacteriota; class Terriglobia; order Terriglobales; family Acidobacteriaceae; genus JAIQEU01. The sequence continues at coordinate 108,300 of JAIQEU010000003.1, read as the reverse complement.
GCAAGGCGGCATTGTGCAGGTTCACGTCAGGCGAGGCCAGGCGACGCATGGTGAAGGCCACTTGCGGCACCGAACCGTTGGCCAGCTTGTGGGCATAGGAGGCACGCAGCACGGCGGCAGGAGAGTTGCTGCCGTAGCCTACGTTGCCGCCCACCGCCATGGTCCCCGCAGCGAAGATCGACTTCTGCACCGAAAACCCGGTGCTCATATCGGCGTTGCCGCCGTAGCCGTCCGACCCCGAGCCCGCCAGGAACGACAAGGTACCACGCAGATCGTGATCGCTACCGCCGTCCGCCTTTGCCATCGCGATGGCAGAACCGTCATCAAACACCCGCAGGATGGGACGGTTCGAAACCGAACGCAACACCCACTTCCAGTCGTCTTCCTCCGCGGGTCCGCGCATGGGGACCACCTGGATGGCCTCGAACAGCCGACTCAAGGTGACGTTGAGCGTGATCGTACCGCCGGCGCGCAGTCCCACCCGCTCACGCCATGCCGGAAGGAAAGAAGGAGCCGAAACTTTGATGCTGTAGGTGCCGGGCAACAGCCCTCCGGCAGAGAAGAAGCCGTTGGCGTCGGTGAACACTTTTAGGTTCTGGACCGCCGCACCCAGCACTTCGACCATGGCGCCCATTTGGGGGACACCGCTGGCGCTGCGCACGTATCCCGCGATGGAACCGGGCCGGTCCGCAGCCTGCACTGGTACCGTCAGAACCAGCGCGATCACGAATAACCCGAGCTTACGCACCATAGCGCTGCCACCTCATGCACAACCAAGCTGCGGCTGCTACTCGACGGCGAAAATCGCCGAAGGATCCACCATCTGCTTGGAAACGTTGTCATTCACCTTGATCTGGATACGGTAGGTACCCGGATCAAGATTGGCGGCCGAGAGCGTCTTCTGCAGCGTCATCTGGTCGCCGACATTTCCCATTTGGTCCGTCGATTCCACGGTATGAATCACGGCCTTATTGGTTGCTGCATTGACCACATCGTACTCCACTGTGGCCGAAGGCTTGTGGGTCTTTTCGTCGACCCCGAGATTGTACACCTGCATCCAGAGATTCAGTTTCTGGCCACGTTTGAACACCATTGGCTTGCCGTCGGACGGCGCCACGCGCGGACGCACCTTGGTGGTGCCGATCACGAAACTTCCGGTGCCAACATTTTTCGCTGCGACGGGTTCCATCTGGTCAGCCAGGATCAGAGAAGAAGACGCCAGTTTGTCGTCGTTAAACTCCGGAACCTGTATGCCCCGACTCCAGGTGCCCACACGGTCACCGTTTACATCCTTCACTACAACGTCGAAACGGTAGCGGCCGGGTCGCAACGGAAGCGCCTTCCAGTACACCGAGGCATTCTCCGTTACTTTGGGCAGCAGTTCTGCAGGAACATCCACCTGAACCGTGTCTTCGAAAGTCTGCGCGATTCGTCCCGTAAGCGTGGTGACCCGGCCAAAAATGTTGACCGTGCCGCGCTGCACCCCATCCTTGTTGATGAAAGTTACATCGCGGTTCTTCACCTGCACCGTGACCGGCACCAGCACGGTGTCGCTGGTCACCTTGACGAAGTCCGCACGCACGTCGAACGGCATCAGGTTGACGTTGATCTTGTGGCTGACCACTTCCTCCAGGTCTTTGAACTTCACCGCCGGCGGCTTTTGCAGTTTGTAGAACTGGTCCAGGCGGTCAAACTCCTTAGCTTGGGTGTCGTTCGGACCTGGCCCGAGACCCAACTTTTCTAAGCCACCGTGGGTAAACCGGTCGACCTTGCTCGCACGGCCCAACTGCTCCTGCAGGGTCAGGCCTCCATTGGGGGTGTACAGGAGCGCATCTTTCTCGGAGCGATCGAGCGTCATGTGATACTCGCCACACATGCAGGGATCCACGAACTCGATCATGACTTCCTGCCCGATGCCTTCGATGTAGCGGTAGCGCCAGTCCTCAAAGGGATAAGTAGAAGTCTCTCCGCCACCCTCATCGAACGGCCGCTCGTACGATCCCCCCGAGGGGTGAGCATCGATCTCATCCGGCTTCCCGTACATGATGTAGATCTTGCCACGATCGGTCTTCCAGCCGGGGACACCGGAGGCGAAGTGTTCATTGGCGTAGGCGATGCGCTGGTAGTGCTCTTCTTTATATTCGTTCTCGACAGTATCGGGCGTGGGATCGCGGCGCTGCCAGAAGGCCTCGATGAAGTTGTCGCGCTCTTCATCGTTGGAAAGCTGCTTGAACGCGGCGCGCTCTTCGTCGGTGATGATGTAGATCACGTCCTCATTGAGCCACTTCTTGTAGGTGCCGCTGACTTCCTGCTTGAAGCGTTTTTCGTTTTCTTTTCTTTGCTTGTCGCTGATGGGTCGCTTCAGTGGATCCTGGCTGTCAGCGCTTCCCTGCCCCTGGGAAGCTGCGGGAGCCGTAGAATCAGAATTGTCGGACTTGGACCCCTGCGCCGCGGCAGAAGACCCTAAACCGATGATGGCCACGAGCAGAAAAGCGCACAGATTTCGATAACCTGGACCTACCATTCGGGGGCACTCCTTAAACGGGACACACTCAGTCCTCTCATTCTATGTCTTTGCCGAGCCCAATTCAAGGCTAAGTCTTGCGATGTAAACAAATTGTAGAGGGTTGTCAGGGGTTGTAAAAATCTCACGACTCGGCGTTCTAGAATGGGTGCCCGGGAAAGGCTCGCGTCCGGACCAACAGTTATAATGATCTGGTTGTCCGCAAACCCATATCCCCGGCCAGGCATCTCGTTACCCGTTTGCCGTCACGACTTTCGGGGGAACTTTTGACCGGGCTAAGCCGTATCTAGAGGACGTGCACCCCGGGCGCTCGCCGTCTGCGCATTGGCTGGAGCGGAATGGGTTTCGGACGTGGTTTTGCGGGCGTTAGAGGGAGCAATGAGCACCTGGAAGAAAGTCGCGATCGGCGTAGGTGTGGCCCTGCTGCTGTCGGGCATTGTCGGTTTTACCGTTTACCAGAGTCACAAGAACGTGGCGACGGTGCAGACCGGCAAGTCACAGCGGATGGATCTGGCTTCCGTGGTAAGCGCGTCGGGTGAAATCAAGCCCAAGACCTACGTGAACATCGGGGCCAACGCCTTCGGCAAGATTACGAAACTGTACGTGAAGGAAGGCGACCGGGTGAAGAAGGGTCAATTGCTGGCACAACTGGAAAACGTGCAGTCGGCAGCCGACGTGAATGCGACACAGGCCGCGCTGGAAGCCGCGCAGACGGACGCGGTTGCGGCGGACGCGGGCTGGAAGACTGCCGTCGCCGACCTGAACCGGGCGAAGGCCGACGCCGATCGCATGAAGCTGGACTGGGACCGCGCCCAGGGACTGTACCAGGAAGCGCTGATCGCGAAGTCCGAGTACGACAGCCGGAAGAACGCGTGGGAATCTGCCGACGCAGGCCTGGCCCAGGCGCAAGCACGGATCGCCCAAGCCAAGGCGCAAAAGGAATCGGCGGACCGGCGCATTACGCAGACTCGCGCCAACCTGACGCGGGTATCTGATGTGTTGCAGAAAACGACCTATGCCGCACCCTTTGACGGGATGATTACCAACCTGCCGGTGCGAGAAGGAGAGACGGTGGTCATCGGCATCCAGAACTCGCCCGGCAGCACCTTGATGTCGATTGCCGACATGTCGGTGATCACGGCCGAGGTTCGGGTGGATGAAACCGACATCGTCAACGTCAAGCTCGGTCAACCTGCAGAAGTGACCATTGACGCCATCCCCAAGAAGATCTTCAAGGGTGTAGTCACCGAGATCGGGAACAACGCGATTGTGCGCTCAACCGGCATGGCCACCTCGCAGCAGACCACGGCCAGCCAGGAGGCCAAGGATTTCAAGGTAGTGGTCACGCTGCAAGACCCGCCGGACAACTTGCGACCCGGCCTCTCCACCACGGCCAAGGTGACGACTGCGACCCGCAGCAATGCGCTGACCATCCCGATCCAAGCGCTGACTGTACGGCAGAAAGCCGACTTGGAGCAACAGAGCAACGACAAGGGGTCGGTGCAAGCGGCAGCTCCGCCGAAGGAAGCATCGAAAGATAAGAATAAGGACAAACAGGAGATCCAGGGAGTCTTCGTCATCCGCAACCGCAAGGCTGAATTCGTGCCCATCGATACCGGGATCACGGGTACGACCGACATCGAAGTGTTGAGCGGGCTCAAGGATGGTGATGAGATCGTGACCGGCAGCTACAAGGTGTTGCGCACCCTGAAGCCTGGAGCCAGCGTGAAAGTGGACAACACTGCGCCAAAGAAAGAAGAAGAAAGCACCGAGTAGCGAGTACCGCGTAAAGCAAATCGTTGGGCTGGACCGGCCGCAAAGGGCAGGTTGAACGCGTAGACTAACCACTAACGACTGTCAGTCTGGCTCGTCCAACCAAGAGTCGACCGGGAACTAGAGGCATAGCGGGGCACAGATCGGAACGAGGAGCAGGTGGCGGAAGAGGAGAAAAGAATGGCAACGGCAGAAGTTATCAACATTTCGCAGCCCCCGGTGTCGGCAGCACCCGACCATTGCATGATCGCCACGGTCGACCTGTGGAAGACCTACGACATGGACTCGGAACAGCAGGTCCATGCCTTGCGGGGGGTGAACCTGCGCATCGAGCGCAACGAGTACGTCGCAATTATGGGGCCCTCGGGGTCCGGAAAATCGACCCTGATGAACTTGATCGGCTGCCTGGATTCTCCGACCAAGGGACAATACTGGTTGAACAACCAGCAAGTGAGCGAACTGGACGATGACGAACTGGCGCGTATCCGCAATAAAGAAATCGGCTTTGTGTTCCAGACCTTCAACCTGCTGGCCCGGGCCACTGCCCTGCACAACGTGGAACTGCCGCTGATCTATGCCGGGATCCCAACCGAAGAACGAGTGCAGCGCGCCAAAGAAGCCTTGACCTCGGTGGGCATGGAAACGCGCATGATGCACAAGCCCAACGAGCTTTCCGGCGGACAGCGGCAAAGGGTGGCGATTGCCCGGGCACTGGTGAACCGGCCCTCCATCATCCTGGCCGACGAGCCCACCGGCAACCTGGACTCGCAAACCGGCAACGAGATCATGGCAGTGCTGGACCGCCTGCACGCCCAGGGAAATACTATTGTGCTGGTCACCCACGAGCACGACATCGCCGAGTACGCACATCGCGTGATCAACATCAGGGACGGCGTGATCGCAGGCGATGTGCGGAAACCCGGTCGCTAGTCGTCAGTTGTCCGTCACCAGACGTCAGAAGAAATGAACGCTCAGCCCCATGGCTGGGCGTTTTGGTTTGTGGGCACAGCCTACGGTTTCCCGGAGGCAAAGTAATTTGCCATCATTTGATGTGACCACTCCGGCTGGCGGAGTGAGGTTTGGTGGGGCAGGAACTCGGCGAAAACAGGTTTGATGTCCAGCACCGGCGAACCGTTGAGGGCGTCTAATCCCCGGATCTGCAGCGTCAATCCTTCGACTGACAGCAACTCACAGATGGTAGCGGCGATCCGGTTGGGGCGGGCCTTGGCTCGTTGCGCGAAGATACCGCAGCGGGGCCACTGGGGATTGCCGCGCGGGTGTCGGCTACCCTGCACAATGGCGGACTCGTCGACACCGTGAAGATGAAACAGCACCTCGATGTGGGAGAACTCCTCTAGGCCAACCAGAGTGTCAGGGGAGAAATGGCTCGCCAGGTGAATCTCGGAAACCACATCGCCCCAATAATCTTCCCGAGGCCCGTTTTCCGCGGAATGAACCCAGCCAATGGGATGGAGAATGATGTCCATTAGGACATCCTAGTGCGAGCGGAACGGCTCCGCAAAGGCAGAGAGTTTGGAAGACGGGCGGCCAGACTTCGGGTTGAGCGATCCTACTGGGGCTCGCCGGTCGTCTTCACGCCCGCCGTGTCGGTTGGTAGCGCCGGGCGGCTGACGAAGAACTGGTGGTCATACAGGTTGCGATACATGCGGCCAGCAATTTCCGCCGCCTTGGGGCCGAAGGTGGGGCGTCCACCTTGCAAGAAAACTACGGTCACAATGCGGCCCACGTCGGTGTTGGCGTAAGAAGCAAACCAGCCGAAACGGGTGCCGGCGCGGGAGCAGGTCCCGGTCTTGCCCAGAATCTCTTCCTCGTTAAAGTTCATGCGCACGCTGCGCGCAGTGCCGTAGCTGACCGCGCCCGCCATGCCGTCGGAGATTTCCGGAATCAGGGGAGCGATGTCGAGGCGACGCTTCACCCGGGGCTCGAAGTCGGCGACTTCTTCCGGCGAGGTCGGATGCTGCAGGTAATAGAGCGTGCCGCCGTTGGCAATCGCGGAAACCAGGGCACCCAACTGCAGCGGGGTCATGGAAATGCCTTCCCCGAACGAACACATTTTGCCGACGCCGCCCAGCTTGGAAGGAATTTCCTCGTCGGGATAAGTGCCGAGTTGCTCACCTGATAAATTGTAGCCGGCAAGTTCACCCAGCCCGTACTGATGAGCGTAGTAGCTGACTTTTTCGAATCCCAACTGCCGGCCCAGCGCCTCGAAGTAGGCGTTGTTGGAATGGGCCAAGGCGGTAGTCAGATTCATGCGGCTGCGGCGGCCCAGTTTGATTTCGGAGTCTTTGGAGATGAGGCCTTCGCTTAACGCGGCCAAAGCGACTGAGAGTTTGATGGTGGAACAGGGTTGCGCGCCACTCGACAAAGCCAGCTTCTGATTCACCATGGCCAGAACCCGGCCACTGGTGGGCTCGACCGCGAGCACGGTGCCATTCATGTTTCCCAGGGCATCGATGGCGGCCTGCCGAACCACAGGATCTTCACCGGTGGTGATGTCGCCCGCAGTCACGTCATCGGTGAACGAGCTGGCAGTGAAGCGCTCGTAGTAGCGACGACGGCGATGGCTGGTGCGCACCACGTGTGCGGTGCCCGCCCGCGCGGCGCTGGAGCGCGCGGCACGGCTGCGCGCCAGACGGCTCATACGTTGCCTGGTGCGCTGGCTCTCGCTGACTTTCGGCGACTTCGAGCGGTGTGAACTCAGCGCGCGGGTATTGACGGTGGCAGCAATGCCGCTGGCAGAGAACAGCAGCGACGTGAGGAAAACTACGAAGAAGCGAACGAGAGCACTACCCTTGCTGGACATCAATCCCCTGTACCTGTCCCCGGAAATCACTCTATTTACGATGCACGAGACCTGCCAATGATCCCTGCCACCGGCTGAATTTCGGCATCTCTGCGATAGTAAGGGACTTAAGGTGGGTTCCGCAACCAAAAAGTCATTTATTGGAAAACTAGCCGAATTCTCGGTATTCAATTGATATGTAGGCACTTAACGATATACAAGACGCATCTATACGCCTTTCGTAACGAGGGGTATGATTACTCCTGCGATACCCCCATTTGTGGTAAATGTTTTCCCTTTTTGCGCGGGCTCGACCGAACAGCCGGCAGGGTTGTCTTCTTTGTGTTAAACCTCCCCTTCGCGCGTTGACCTTCCTGGGTGTGCCGTCTAACATTGCCGCACACGGATCGGAAATTCTCCCCCAAATGATTCCCCAGAAGCTGTCCCATTACCGCGTATTGGAAAAAATCGGGGCCGGGGGCATGGGTGTGGTTTACCGCGCTCATGATGAGCAACTGGATCGCGATGTCGCGTTGAAGGTCCTGCCCAGCGGCATGCTCGCCGATGAGAATGCGCGCCGCCGCTTCCGCCGCGAAGCCATGGCTCTGGCCAAGTTGAACCATCCCCACATTGGTGCGGTGCACGAGTTTGGGCAACAGGACGGTGTGGACTTCCTGGTGATGGAATTAGTCACTGGCGTCAGCCTGGATACCAAGCTGGCGGCCGGGCCGCTGGCGGAAGCGGAAGTGCTCAGCCTGGGCGCGCAGTTGGCGGACGGTTTGGAAGCGGCACACTCGCAAGGCATCGTGCATCGCGATTTGAAGCCGGGCAACCTGCGGCTCACCAATGATGGCCGCTTGAAGATTCTTGACTTTGGACTGGCGCAGTGGAATCAGCCGGAAGACACCACGGCGGTGACCGAGACCCTGACCAAGGTCGAGCAAGTCAGCGGGACCGTCCCTTACATGGCGCCGGAGCAACTGCGCGGTCAGAAGTCGGATGCGCGCACCGATGTCTACTCGGCCGGGGCGGTGCTTTATGAAATGGCCACCGGCAAGCGTCCGTTTCCGGATGTTTTTGGACCGCAATTAATCGGGGCGATTCTGGAGCGGCAGCCATCACCACCCAGTTCGCACAACCATCAGATCTCGCCGGCGCTGCAAAGCATTGTGATCAAGGCGCTGGACAAGGACCCAAACCGGCGTTACCAGTCCGCGAGAGAACTGCGGGTGGATCTGGAGCGTCTGAGCAGCGGTGTCGCTCCCATGTCTCGTCGGCAACCGCGGCGATTGTGGATGTGGGCCGCGGCGGTGGCGGTCATGGTGCTTGCGGTCCTAGGAGTTCTGAATATCGGGGGCTTGCGCGATCTGCTGCGCCGGACTCCGCCCGTAGCGACAGGCCCCACCTTGACCTCGCGCCGCTCGGTGGCCGTGATCGGGTTCAAGAACCTGTCGGGCAAGCCCGATCAAGCCTGGATCTCAACCGCGCTGGCAGAGATGCTCACCACAGAACTGGCGGCCGGCGAGAAACTGCGGGCAGTTCCAGGAGAAAACGTGGCGCGCATGAAGCAGGACCTTTGGCTGGGGGATGAGGACAGCTTCGGGAGCGCGACGCTGGCAAGAATCCGCAAACACCTGGGCAGCGACCTGGTGGTGGTGGGTTCGTATCTGGCGCTGGGGAAAGATGGGGGTGGAAAAATCCGCCTCGATTTCCGCCTGCAGGACGCGGGGGCCGGAGAGACTATCGCCACCGTATCAGAAACTGGAACCGAAGATGAGTTGCTGGATCTGGTCTCGCGCAGCGGAGCGGAGTTACGCCGCAAGCTCGGGGTGGGAGAGGTGACGGCTTCGGAAGCTTCCGATGTAAAAGCCTCGCTTCCTGCCAATCCCGAAGCGGCGCGTTTCTATGCCGAGGGCCTGGCCAAGTTACGCGTCTTCGAAACGCTCGAGGCGCGCGATCTGCTGCAGCGGGCGGTTGCGGCCGATCCCAAGCACGCGCCTTCCCACTCCGCTCTGGCCGCGGCATGGTCCGCCTTGGGATACGACGCCAAGGCGCAAGAGCAAGCCAAGCAGGCGTTTGATTTGTCGGCCGACCTTTCGCGTGAGGAGCGACTGTTTATCGAGGGACGTTACCACGAACTCAGGCACGACTGGCCCAAAGCGATCGAGATTTACCGCACGCTCTGGGGATTCTTCCCTGACAACCTCGACTACGGCTTGCGCCTGGCTAACACGCAAACCGCGGGAGGCCAGGGCAAGGATGCGCTGGCCACGCTGGATGCGCTGCATAAATTGCCCGCGCCCACCGGAGATGACGCGCGCATCGATCTGATGGAAGCCAAGGCGGCGGGGTCGCTCGGTGATTTCAAGCGGCAACAAACGGCAGCGGCCAATGCTGCGACCAAGGGCCGGGCGCAAGGCGCGGGATTGGTGGTGGCACAGGCGCGACTGTCGGAAGGCTTGGCCTGGGAGCGTCAAGGCCAGCCCGATCAGGCCACCGCAGCCTTCGTCGAAGCCCGGCCACGGCTCACCGCCGCCGGCGATCAGCAGGGAGCCGCCCTCGCGCTGGAATTCAGCGGAGATGTTCTCTACGACAAGGGCAACTTTCCCGGCGCCCAGAAGTCTTTCGAGGACGCCCTGGCCGTGTTCCGCCAGATCGGCGCGGAGCAGAGCATGTCGGCAGCCCTGAACCGTATTGGCAATGCCTGCTACGAGCAGGGCCGGCTGGAAGAAGCCAAGACATACTACGAGCAGACTCTGAAAATCGACCGCGAAACCGATTCGAAATCGGGTGTGGCTGGGTCCCTGGGTAATCTGGCCAACGTGCTCGATGGTCTTGGGGATCTGCAAGCTGCTCGCAGGATGAATGAAGAGGGCTTGCAGGTTTTCACCGCCATCGGCGACAAGCGCGGCATGGCCTCAACCCTGGCTAATCTGGCAGCGGTACTTGAGGAAGTCGGTGACCTGGAAAATGCCAAAAAAAGATATGAGCAAGCCCTGCAGCTGCATCGTGAAACTGCACATCGCCGCGGCGAAGGTTACGCCATCTACGGCCTGGGCGACGTGCTGATGGCGCAGGGTGACTTGGCCGAGGCGCGCAAGCGGCAGGAAGAGGCGTTGGCCCTCCGGCAGCAGATCGGCGAAGCGGGCAACGCCGCGCAGAGCCAAGCCCAGCTTTCGCAACTTTCGCTCGAGGAAAGCAAACCAGCCGAGGCCGAAAAACTGGCGCGGGAAGCCGCAGCCGAGTTCGAGAAAGAGAAATCTCCGGAGCTGGAAGCCGTGGCCTACGCAACTCTGGCTCGTGCTTTGCTTGCGCAGAAGAGATTGGCAGAGGCGCAAAAAGCCGCCGATCAGGCGATTGCACTCTCACAAAAAACTGGGGACCGTTTGCCACGCCTGGAGGCGACATTGTCCGCCGCGCGGGTCATGGCGGAGGCAGGCAAAACCGACGAGGCGGCAAAGACGTTGGAGAGCATGCTGACAGAAGTGACACGGCTCGGCTACGTGTCCTACCAATTCGAGGCCCGCCTAGCGCTGGGTGAAATCGAAATGAAGTCCGGCAAAACGGCCATCGGAAGGGCGCGACTGCAGGCGCTCGAGAAGGACGCACGCGCCAAGAGCTTTCTCCTGATCGCGCGAAAGGCCAGCCAGGTGCCTGGTTCCCATGCTGATCTGAGCAAGCCGGATAGCTCAAATTGAAGCGCAGCCCGAAGCAGGAAGCAAGACATGCGACGTTCCGGTCTGCTTCAGACGCCGAACGCTCCGGTTGAACCCTACCGGGCCTACTTGAAATAGATCCAGGCGGCCAACGCCAACAGGATCAGTGTAAAGACCCATAGGGACGAATTGCTCATCTCCGTTTTCTTGGCCATCGCATGATTTTATTCCTAACCATGCATCTGCGGGAAACCGGAAAACTATTTGCCCGCCCCGTCTACGTTTTCCCGCTCTTGCCGATAGGTCCCGAATTTCTTGGCCACCGGTTTCAGCGTCGGATAGAACTGCACAAAACTGTGCTCGACGGCGGCATGGTTTTCGTGGCACTGAAAACAGCCTTCCTTGGGGTTGGCTTTCGCCGACTTGGAATCTTCATCGAAATTGAAATAGGCCCACTGGTCCGGCAGGCGGCTGTCCTTTACTTCTACGCCGAAGCCCATCCGGTCGGTTTGGAAATGGCCGACTTTGTTGATGGAACCCTTGGTCTGAGAATTTCTTTCTTCCACCACAAACGTGGTTTTGTCAGGCCACTTCCCGCTCTTGAGAAATTCCTGGTAAGCCCACTGCGGCACGAACACGTTGGTGAACATCATGTGTTCATTGGATCCGGAGCTGTAGCTCATTCCCAGGCCGGAGGAGAGAAAGATCCATTCGCGATAGTTCTCCGGCCGCAGCAGTTCATTGCTGGCGTTGTATTTGGGAACGGCATCGCGCGAATCGGAGCTGGCCCCAGGCAACACAACAAAACACATAACAATGGTGAGAAACAACAGAGCTTTCTTCATGTATGTCGCTCCTTCGTTGAGGGGCAATATACACTCATATCGAACGTCTATACAAGAGGTGATTTTGGGACGCAACTTGTCCGGAAAAGTGCGAGCTAGAATGGGGACATGGTGGGAGGCGGTATGACACACAACATGCGCATGACCCTGGCGATCCTGTTCCTAGCGATACTCGCTTCGACGGCGGTTGGGCAGAACACCAAGCCGGTTTCGCCATCAAAAGCACCTTCCGCGGCGCCAGCGGCACAGGCAGGCCCGACCGTTGACGCAGATCAGCAAGCCATGAAGCAAGACGTGCAGAAGATGCGCGTAGTCCTGAACCAGATGAGGACCAACCTGGCCTTCGTGGGAAGCTCGACGACACCCTTAAACCATCAGTTCGAGCTGGATATTGAAATGTGGCAGATGCTGCTGGACCAGATGGAACGGCGGATTGACGCCGTCGGCAGACAAGCTACAGAAAAGCATTGAACCGCTGAGCACGCCGAGATCGCGGAGAAACTCAGGTTTTTTCTCGGCGATCTCGGCAGTTCAAGTTTTCTCTCCTATATCGCCTCGCTGCGCTTGCGCAGGAAGGCGGGGACGTCAAGGTCCTCCTGCTCGAAGTTCGCGATCATGGCGTTGCGCATGCTGTCGAGCGAAATCACCTCGCTGGGCGCCAGGGCCGGTGGGGGCGCCGGCGCTGCTTCCATCACCATGGGTGGCGGAGGTGGCTCCACATCCGAATCCATCTCGGGAAAATCATCCGTTTCGCGCGACACCGTGAAGCTGGTGTGCGTTTCCTGATGTCGGCGGCGGCTATCCCATTGCTTGAACCCGGTGGCAATAACCGTGATCTTCACCGAGTCTTTCATCTTCTCATCCAGCACCGCGCCGAAGATGATGTTGGCGTCTTCATGCGCGGCGTTTTGAATGATGGTGCAGGCTTCCTGCACCTCGGCCAGTTTGAGCGAAGTGGAACCGGTGATGTTGATCAGAATGCCGCGAGCTCCGTCGATGGCCCCGGCTTCGAGCAGCGGCGAGGCAATCGCTTTTTGCGCTGCTTCAGTGGCGCGACGCGCACCGCTGGCGGTCGAGGTGCCCATGACGGCATAGCCCATTCCCTGCATGATCGCCTTCACGTCGGCGAAGTCGCGGTTGATGATCCCGGGAATGGTGATGATGTCAGAGATGCCCTGCACGCCTTGGCGGAGGATGTCGTCGGCCACCCGGAAGGACTCGAAGAAGCCGGCGTCCTGCGCGACGGCCAGCAGCTTCTCGTTGGGGATGACGATGGTGGTGTCCACCGACTCCATCAACTCGGCGATGCCGCGCTCCGCCTGCTGCATGCGGCGCTTGCCTTCGAACGCAAATGGCTTGGTTACCACCGCGACGGTAAGCGCGCCCATCTCGCTGGCCAGGGACGCAATGATGGGGGCAGCGCCGGTGCCGGTGCCGCCGCCCAGGCCGGTGGTGACAAAGACCATGTCGGCGCCTTCCAGGGCTTCGATAATCTTGTCGGAATCTTCGAGCGCGGCCTTGCGGCCGACGTCGGGATTGGCGCCGGCGCCCAGGCCGTTGGTGAGTTTGACGCCGAGCTGGATTTTCATGGGCGCCCGCGACATCCGCAACGCCTGCAGGTCGGTGTTGGCAACCACGAATTCGATGCCTTCCATGCCGGCATCGATCATGCGGTTCACCGCGTTGTTGCCGCCTCCACCCACCCCGATGACCTTGATCCTGGCGTCGTTGCGGGCCTCTTCGTTGAAGCTGATGCGAATGTCATTCTCTTTTTTCATCTACTTCACCTCAATGAATTTCCGTGCTCTTGCCGTTGGGGATACCGCCTGAAGCCGTGCGGTTCCCGGACTCCCGACTACTGGCAACTGACCACTTTCTTTACGCGCCCTTCTTCGCGAATAGCGCGGTCAAGCGTGAACTCCAGCGCTCGTCCTGAATGCCGCGGGCGAGCCGGGCACGATGTCCGTAGAACACCAGGCCCAGAACTGTGGCGTACTCGGGCTCCGCCAGGGTCGCCGGCATTTTCGCCAGCGGCGTAGGCCACGAGAGCCGCAGCGGCCGCCGCAGCACCGAGTCCGCAATGTCGAGAATTCCGGGCAGGCGCGAAGCCCCACCGCTCAACACGATTCCTCCCACACAAACTTCCAGCATGCCGGCGTGACGCAGGTTGTCGCGCAGCATTTCAAACAACTCGCGGGCCCGCGGCTCCAGGATCTCCCCGATCATGCGTTGCGAAATCAGACGCGAGGGCCGGTCGCCAACCGATGGGACTTCCACCTCGTTGCCCTCGGGAATCAGCGTCACGATGGCGTTGCCGTAAAGCTTCTTGATTTTCTCGGCTTCGGCTACGGGCGTGCAAAGTCCCACGGAGAGATCGCTGGTGAAGTGGTCGCCGCCGATTGGAATCACCGCGGTGTGAATGACTGCGCCTTCCTGGAACACAATCAGGTTGGCGGCGCCCGCACCCAGATCAACCAGGCACACGCCGAGTTCGCGCTCGTCGGCGCGCAGCACAGCATCCGCGCCCGCCAGCGGCTCAAACACGGTGTCGTCCACATGCACGCCGGCGCGGTTCACCGCAGTGACCACGTTCTGCACCGCGCTCGACGCGGCGGTCACCATGTGAACTCGCACTTCCAGGCGCGTGGCCATCATGCCCAGGGGATCGTGCACTCCCGCTTGGTCGTCGAGAATGAACTCCTGTGGCAGCAGGTGAAGAATCTCGCGGTCGGCGGGAAGCGGAATGGCGCGGGCTTTCTCCACCGCGAGACGGATTTCTTCACGGGTAATTTCGCGCGAGCGTGTACCGAAACTGAGTCCGCCGTGGCTGTTCACGCCACGCACGTGCGCGCCCGCCACGCCCAGCAGGGCACGCTCGATGGGGACACCGGCGGCGTCTTCCGCCTGCTCCACCGCTTTCTGGATGGACCCGACGGCTTTGTCCAGGTCCACGATCACGCCCTTGCGCGAACCGCGCGACTCGGCGATGCCATGGCCGCGGTAGCGCAGGCCGGCGTCGGTAATCTCCGCCACCAGCGCACAGGTCTTGGCGCTGCCTACATCAATCGCGGTAATCAGGTGTTCGTACTGGTTCGCCATGCTATGGATGATCCTGCCCCTTGGTAATTGCCGGACTCGGTTTCTTGGTTTTGCCTGCATCAGCCGCGGGCTTTGTGGCCAGCGCAACGCTGGATTTCACCGCCGGACTTGGCGGCGGCGTGGCCTTCGCCTGGACCACTGTCTTGGGTGGCGCTGAGTTCTTGCCTTTGGCTTTTTTTACCGCGGCCTTGTGATGCGAGGACTTCACAACTTTCTTGCTGGCGGCGGGTTTCACCGCGACTTTGCCCGGAACAACCACCGGCGGTGGAAGCGGCTTGGGCCCCACCACTGCATGGGTGATGAGTGCCGCTGGCTTCACCCCCGCTGCCATGGCGGCTTTGGCAGCCGACACCGAGAGCGGCGCAGGTTTCACCGCGCCGTGAAGGTCCGGGTTCACGATGATCTGGCGGTCGTAGCGGAGGTCCACCGACTCCAGCTTGTCGAATTGCTGGCGCCATTCCTGCACGTGGGCCACGTAGATTTTGTAGCGCTCCAGATAATTCGAGGACCCCAAGTGGACCAGCACTTCGCCCTGGGGATTGTTCGCCGTCACTTTCACGTCATCCAGATCGGACAGGTCCACTTCGCTCAAGTCCTGCGAGTAATGGGCGCCGCTGGAATCGAGCTGGCTGACCAGGTCGTTGTAGATCTTCATGCGCGGCGCACGGGTGGAGAGCGGCTCGCCGGGATTCATCCCCAGAATTACCGGGAATGAATATTTCTTCTTACCCGCGCCGGGCAACTCCATCAGCGTTCCGCCGGAATCGATCAGGAGAATCCGGGAACCCACGCGCGCGAACGCTACCGGCGTGCGCTCGTGGATTTCAACCTTGAGGCGATTGGGGACAAAGCGCATTACGCTGGCCGACTCAACCCAGGGAATTTGCTCGAGCTGGGTCTTACGCTGGGCCAGCGGCACAAAGAAGATGTTGCGACCGATGTCGCCGCCCATCACTTCCATCACTTGCGCACGGGAAACGTTCTCCAGGCCGGCGGTCTCGATGTCATCGCTCGATTCCACGCGGAAACGCCAGGAGCGTTCGCCGTAGTGGTAAAGCGCGCCCACCGCGATGCCGGACAGCACAACCACAACCAGGGCAACCGCGGCCCAGGTCAGGCGAGTGGCGGTTTTTTTCGGTAGTGAACCCCGGCGAACGGAGACACGCTTTTGTCCGCGCAGGAATGGCGATTCCTGTTCCACATCCAAATCGAGCACCCGCGCGTCGTCTAGCTCGTCACGCGTTGGTTCGTCCGGCGGTGGGTACAACTCCGCCTGCGAGATGGTAGGGCTGTTTTTCCTTGCCACCAAATCAGGTCAGTTGTCGACAGCGAATCGCTTGAGCGGAAACACTATAACTGCTTTTTTCAAATTGAGATAGAGGAAATGTTGATTCGTCTTGCACAGAGGGGCAGGAAAGGCTGACGTCAGACGTCAGGTCGCAGGTGGCGGGTAGCTGGGGGCTGGTGATGGGACGCAATTTGCTGAACTGGATTCGCCTAATTCGTGTCGTCCGAATCGTCAACCTGGATTACCGGCGCGTCGGGGGCGACTGTCTCCTTGTTCTGCTGGGGGCAGATGACGACCGTCCGGTTCATTCGTTCCATCGTAAACGTGCGGACTTGTTGCGCTTCCACGCGGGCCATTTGGGCTTGGCGGGACGCAATGCGCGCCTGCACCGACGCCAGACGGCCCTGAACCCGGGCCATAGCCACTTGGCTGCGGGCGATGCCGGTCTGGCTGCGTCCAAACATCAGGTCGGCAACGGTGGCCAGGTTCGTGAGTCGGCTGCAGGCCGCGTCGGCCAGCATAAGGGGCCGCTCGGCCACGGCTTGGGCCCAGTCTGGATGGGCGTTTACGAAGGAATTGCACATGCCCATGGTCAGAACGATTACCGCCATCCAGTAGAGTGCTTTATCAGAAGCCATTTGCCACTCCTTACCGCGCTTTACGCCAAATTAGACGGGGGACCCGGAAAATCGTTATCGAGGTGTCGCTGTTTGTTATGTACGGGGAGGGGAGGGGCGGAGTTCCGGGAAAAATAGGGCAGCCCCGCTATCAGTGATGAGGTCCTGCGGCAGAAGCAATCGCGCCAGCCTTTGCCTCCAACTTCTCCAGAATCATCGGCCCCAACTGCGAAACGCTGCCGGCGCCCAGGGTCAGGATCATGTCTCCCTCGGCGGCAGCGGCGGCAACGGCATTTGCCGCGTCCGCAAACGACGCGACGTAGCGGGCGTCCTGCTCGCCGACGTCTTGAATGCGTTCGGCCAAGGCCTGGGCAGTGATGCCCTCGATCGGTGCCTCGCTGGCGGCGTAGATGTCCAGTACCAGCAGGGTGTCCGCATCGTGGAACGCGTTGGCGAATTCATCCATCAACGACTGGGTGCGGGTGTAGCGGTGCGGCTGGAAAACCACGTGGATTTTGCGGTAGCCGCATTGCCGGGCGGCGGACAGGGTGGCACAAATCTCGGTGGGGTGATGTCCGTAGTCATCAATCACGCTGACCCCCGCGGCCTTGCCGCGTAGTTGGAAGCGGCGGTCCACGCCACGGAAATTCTCCAGGGCCGTGCGAATCTGCTCGACCTTGATGTCCAACCCAATTCCTACCGCTATAGCTGCAGTGGCGTTCAGGATGTTGTGCACGCCCGGTACATGCAGGCGAAACTCGCCGAGATTCTGTCCCTGATAGGTGACATGAAAGCGGCTGAGCGAGAGGTTCGCGCCGGGCTGGAGTTCAGGCTTGCCGACTTTGATGTGAAAATCGGAACCCTTACGGGTGCCATAGGTCACCGCCCGGCGACGCATCTGCGGAAACAGCCGGCGCAGCAGAGGATCATCGTTGCAGACGACCACCACGCCATAGAACGGCACGCGATCCATGAAGTCGAGGAATGCACGCTTCACGTCGCGCATGTTGCGGTAGCAGTCCATGTGCTCGCGGTCGATGTTGGTGATGACGGCGAGGATGGGCGAGAGCTTGAGAAACGAGCGGTCGCTCTCATCGGCTTCGGCGACCAGGTACTGCGACTTGCCCAGGCGCGCGTTCGAGCCCATGGCATCGACGCGTCCGCCGACCACGACTGTGGGATCGAGTTCTCCGGCGGCCAGCACCGCGGCAACCATGGAAGTGGTCGTGGTCTTGCCGTGCATGCCCGCGATGGCGATGCCGTATTTCAGGCGCATCAGTTCGGCCAGCATTTCGGCGCGCTGAATGACCGGGACATGAAGCGCATGGGCTTGCGTCAGTTCGGGGTTGTCGGCAGCGATGGCGGAACTGGCCACGACGACCTCGGCGCCAGCAACGTTTTCCGCGCGATGCCCTTCAAAGAGGATGGCGCCCAGGCTGGCGAGCCGGTGGGTGATCGCCGAGGCCTTCAGATCGGAGCCGGAAACCTTGTAGCCAAGGTTAAGCAGGACTTCGGCAATCCCGCTCATGCCGATGCCACCGACGCCGACGAAATGAATGCGTTGTATTCGAGCGAACATTTAAGGTCAACTTCTTTGCCACGGATTTGCGCGGATTCTCACGGATAAAACAAAGAAATAGAAAAATCCGTGAAGATCAGTCAAATCCGTGGCTAGCTTTTTCTCCCGCCAGCCGCGCGGCCATTTTCGCGATGTCTCGGGCCGCGTCGGGATGCGACAGCCTGCGCGCGGCTTCGCCCATTTGTTCGAGACGCGCCGGGTTGCTTAACAGCGAACTGATCGCCTCCACCAGAGTGTCGCGGCTTAGGTTCGATTCCTCAAGCAAGACAGCAGCCCCGGCCCGCTGCAAGGCTTCTGCATTGCGTTTTTGGTGATCGTCGGCGGCATGTGGAAAGGGAACAAAGATTGCCGGCTTCCCTGCTGCTGCCACTTCGGCCACGGTGCTGGCCCCGGAACGGCACACCAGCAGGTCAGCCTGCCCGAAATAGCCTGGCATGTCGTCGATGAAACGAAAAACCTGGACCGAGCCACCCATGGGCGCGTACGCCGCTTGTGCGTCATTATAGTCACGTTCGCCGGTTTGATGGACGATGCGAATCCCTGGCACCCGCGCCTGCAATGCCGCAGCCGATTCCATCACCGCCTGATTGATGGCATGGGCGCCCTGGCTTCCACCAAACACCAGCACGGTAGGATTTTCTTTGCTGGGACTGCGGCGCGCAATTTCGAAGAATGCCTGCCGCACCGGCACCCCGGTGACTTCGGCGCGACGGAAGTATCGCGCAGTTTCAGAAAAGTGGACTGCCGCCGCCGACACAAAGCGCGCGACCACACGATTGGCGAATCCCGGAACGACATTCGGCTCGAAGGCAACGGTTGGAATTCGGCACAGCATAGCCGCCATCATCGCTGGCCCGGAGGCGTAGCCGCCTACACCGATCACTACGCCAGGTTTGAATTGGGCAAGAACGCGCCGAGCCTCCCACACCGCGCGCGGCAAATCGAACATGGTCTGGAGGCGCGTCGCCAGACTTACGTTTTTCAGCGCGCCCACCTCTACCAATCGCAGTGCGAAGCCGGCGGCCGGCACCAGCCGGTTCTCGATACCGCGGGCCGTGCCGATGAACATCACTTCGGCACCGTACTGCTTTTGCAGTTCCTGGGCGATGGCGAGCGCCGGGATCACGTGTCCGCCGGTCCCGCCTCCCGCCAGAATGGCACGCATGCAGTGACTATAAATCAGACCGCGGGAGGGAGGTGCGGGAAGGGCGGTTAACATTCTGGTGGCGCGCGCCTGGACGGTTGAGTCCGGTTGCAGGAATTGAGCCAGTCCCGACCATTTGTTAGACTTGCACGCCGTGGGGTGTTCGTATGGCTGGTAGTGTTCGTCTGCCTATGCCGGCGCCCGCCGCGGCTAGAGAATGGTCGGCGGCCCGAGTCACCGCCGTTCCGTGGTATGTCTGGTCCGCCGTCCTTGCCGTCACCTCGAACATTCGGTCTGTACTGGGACATTTCCTGGCACACCGGCATTGGCCGAGACACTTTCTGGACTCCGGCCCATATGGCGATCCAGTTCGGGGCCGTGCTTACCGGACTCGCGTGCGCCTACCTGATCCTGCACACAACCTTCGCGGGAGATGCGCTGGCCAAGGATGCGTCGGTGAAGATCTGGGGATTCCGCGGGCCGCTGGGGGCCTTCATTTCCGCCTGGGGCGGCTTCGCCATGCTGACCTCGGCGCCGTTCGACAACTGGTGGCACGATTCGTTCGGGCTGGACGTAAAGATCCTGAGCCCGCCGCACGTGGTGCTGGTCATTGGCATCTTCTTTATGGGTTTTGGCGGGCTGGTGCTGATCGCCGGACGCCTGAATCTTTCCGAGGGTGCGGCACGAGTGCGGCTGAACCATCTTCTGCTCTACGTGGGTTCGTTGCTGCTTTCGTTGCTCATGATGCTGGGCTTTGAGTACCTGGGCGACCAGACCCTCATGCATAGCGCGATTTTCTACCGCGTGCTGGGAATGGTGGCGCCGCTGGTGCTGATGGGCGTGGCGCAAGCCTCGGGACATAAGTGGGCGGCAACGATCGTAGCCGCAATTTACATGGGGATGTGGCTTGCCGGGCTTTGGATTTTCCCTCTGTTTCCCGCGGAAGCCAAGCTGGGGCCGGTGTTTACACAGGTCACACGCATGGTCCCTCTCGGCTTTCCTGTGCTGCTCCTACCGGGGGCGTTCGCGTTGGATTACTTGCGGAAGCGGTTCGCTGACCGGGGAAACTTTGTGCAGGCGGTAACAGCGGGAACAGGGTTCTTCGCCGCGGGAATCGCCTTCAACTGGCCATGGGCGAATTTCCTGATGAAGCCAGCAGCGCGAACCTGGGTCTTTGGCATGGGTTATTTCGGGTACTTCATGCGTCCGTCGGACTATCATCTGGCCTGGGAATTCTCAGCGTATGAGAAGACGCGGGCAGAGTTCTGGATCGGTCTGGGGATTGCTCTGGTCGCCACCATTCTGTCGGCACGGGTCGGAATGATGTGGGGCAACTGGCTGGGAAGAGTGCGTAGGTGAGGATTCCGGTTAGAGCCTCGGTGTGTCCTCTAAGATCATTGTCATCAAAGTATAAGAGCTTGAAGAACTGCATGCGTATTCTTGTGCTGGCTTTCTTAATGTCAACCACCGCGGCCTTCGCGCACGTGGGCAGCCCCGATGTGTACTACGAGGGCGACGCCGGACCCTATCACCTGCTGGTCACGGTGCGTCCGCCGGCAATGATTCCCGGCGTGGCACAGGTGGAAGTGCGCTCCACGTCCGGCACCGTCACCGGCATCCACATTGTGCCGGTCTACCTCACTGGAAAGGACCCGGGATTTCCACCCACGCCCGATGTGATGCAGGTGGTCCCGGACGATCCGCAGTCGTTTACCGGAAAAGTCTGGCTGATGGCTTCGGGCTCGTGGGAGGTGCGAGCCGATGTGGACGGACCCAAAGGTGCCGGCAAACTGGCCGTACCCGTAGCCGCATTTGCGCGTCGCACTCTGCCCATGCAAAAAGAGTTAGGAGCGCTTCTGTTCGGATTGATGCTGTTCTTGGTCTTCGGCGTGGTTGCGATCGCCGGTGCGGCGGCACGCGAGGGTTCAGTCGATCCCGGCGCTGCGCCCCAGACGAAGGGCATCCGGCGTGGCCGCATCGCCATGGTGGTAGCGACCGTCCTTGTGTTGGGCATTTTGTTTCTGGGGAACTGGTGGTGGAACTCGGAAGCCAGCACGCAGAGGTACGACATGCTGTACCAAGCGCCTCCGCTTGCCGCAAGTCTGGAGAACGGTGGGCACCTGGTACTGCGGATGGGGGCGTCCCATTGGCACGATCTCCGCAAACGATCCTGGTCCATGCAACTGATCCCGGATCACGGACACCTCATGCATCTTTTCCTGTTGCGGGTGCCGGCGATGGACCGCTTCTATCATTTGCATCCTGAGCAGAGACCGGACGGAGCGTTTGCGCTGGACCTGCCGGCGATCGATGCCGGTCACTACAAACTTTTCGCCGACGTGGTGCGCGAGACCGGGTTTCCCGACACTATGGTGACGGAGATGGATCTTCCACAGATCGCGGGCAAACCGCTCGCGGGAGATGACTCCGATGTAAGCGCGCCCGCGTTTGGGGCTGGTTCGGACCGCATCTCTCCGCTGGCCGATGGCGGACGCATGGTATGGGAGCCGGATAAGTCTGCGCCCGCGATCGGCAAACTGAGCTGGTTCCGGTTCCGGGTAGAGGATAAAGGCGGCAAGCCCGCGAGCGATCTCGAACCGTATATGGGCATGGCTGGACACGCCGTGTTCGTGCGCTCCGACGAAAGTGTGTTCGCGCACATTCATCCCGCGGGATCGGTGCCCATGGCGGCGTTGGCCGTGGTGCAAAAAGATTCTGGTGGAACGATGGACATGAACATGGCCAACCATGCGATGAAGTTGTCACCGGAGGTTTCCTTCCCTTACGGGTTCCCGCAGGCCGGGGACTACCGGCTGTTTGTGCAGGTAAAGCGCGGGGGCCGGGTAGAGACGGGCGTGTTTGATACCAAGGTCGGGAACTGAGGTTGCGTCTTTAACGGCCTTTTAAAGCTTCCAGCTCTTCCAAGGTGCGCGGCCAGTCCGATCCCAATAGCCGAGACAAACTCCGATCCGCCAGAACTCTGCCATTCGTCTGGCATCGAGCACAATAGTTTGTTTCTTTGTCGGCGTAGCGGATCCGTAGGACCGTGTCGCCACACCTCGGACACGGCTCGCCATAGCGCCCATGGACGGCCATATCCTTGCGAAACGCGGTCACCTTCTCCGGAAAGCCGGCCATCGCCTCGGTGCGCAGTCGGTTTACCCAGAGCTCAAGAGTGTGACGGGTCGCCGCGAACAGCCTCTCCCACTCCTGCGACCCCAGTCTGTGGGTGAGGGCGATGGGGGAAAGTTGAGCAGCGTGCAGGATCTCATCCGAATACGCGTTGCCGATCCCGCTCACCAGGCGTGGGTCCGTAAGCGCTCTCTTGAGCGTGTGGTTTTCAGCCGCGAGCGCTGCACGAAATGAATTGAGATTGCTGGAGAAGATATCGATTCCCCCAGCATCGATCGAATGCAAGCTCTCCTCGCCACTGAGTACGTGCAACGATGCGCGGCGCTTTGTGCCGGCTTCGGTGAGCACCAGAGAACCATTGGGAAAATCGAAAGCCGCCAGACTCTGACGGCCAGCCAGCTTTGCCTCTGGTACCCGCCAGTGCAACCGGCCGGCAATCATCAAGTGAAGCGCCAGCCAGAGATCGTTCTCCACTCCAATTACGATGTGCTTTCCAATTCGCCGCAGTTCGCGCACAATACGGCCCTCCACACTCGCAAGCGGTGGTTGGGCGGTTCGCAGCAGAAAGGCATTTGACAGCCGTACTCGCTGCAGTGGCTGACCGACGATCCGTGGCTCGAGCGCGCTGATATAGGCGACAATATCCGGCAGTTCTGGCATGGGTACCAGCCGCGATGTTCAGCGCAGCACTATTCCTGCTTGTACACCTGACCTTCCTTCATCACGAAACTGACTTTCTCCAGCACGCGGACATCCTTCCGCGGATCACCTTGGACGGCGACGATGTCCGCAGATTTACCCGGCTTGATGGAGCCAATCTTCGACGAGACCCCGATTAAGTCAGCCGCACTGACCGTAGCTGCCTGAATCGCGTGCATCGGAGTCATGCCGTACTCCACCATTAACCCGAACTCGCGTGCGTTGGTGCCGAAGGGACAGACGCTGATGTCGGTGCCAAAGGCAATCTTCACTCCTGCGTCCACGGCTTTACGGAAGTTCTCCCGCTGCGCCTGAGCAACCTGCTTCCCATGCTCCACGAAATCCGGAGGCTCATGCGCGGGGTCGAGTACGCACTCGCCAATCTCGAGCGTAGGCACCAGGTAGGTACCATGCTGTTTCATCAGTTGTCTGGACTCGTCGTCCGCGAGACTGCCGTGCTCGATCGAAGCAACCCCGGCGCGCACCGCGTTCTTGATGCCTTCCGGACTATGTGCGTGTGCCGCCACGCGCAGTCCAAAACTCTGGGCCTCTTGCACTGCGGCGCTCAATTCGTCGGGCGTGAATTCAGCAGACTTCACATTGCTGTTGTGGGTCAACACTGCGCCGGTTGCCAGCACCTTGACGAGATCGACGCGCTGATTGGCGAGAGCGCGAATCCTCTGCCGCACCTCCCACGGGCTGTTGGCTTCTCCAAAGTGCAGGTCCCAGGGAAGAATAATGTCAGGAGCGAACCCGGTGACTGCTCCGGCGCCTCCTGTGATGGTAATGTAAGCACCAGCCACGTACATGCGCGGGCCAACCAAGTCACCGCGGTTGATGGCGTCGCGTAACGCCACATCCACAAGAGCGCGATACGCGCCCACATCACGCACGGTGGTGAATCCGGCGAGCAGGACCGCTTTCGCGTTGGGGATCGACTGAAACGCATCGAAGGCAGAGGTCTTACGCAATTCCGAAAGCGGATCTGCGTCTGCATAGCTGTCGGTCAGGTGCGTGTGGCAATCAATCAGCCCCGGCAGTACGGTCATGCCGGAGAGGTCAATCACCTTAGCATCGGAAGGAATACTGAGGTTGCCGCCAACCGCTTCGATCTTGCCGCCCTTCACCAGGATGATCTGATTGCTGAGCACGGTGCCGGCGTCGGTGTCGATCATTTTTCCAGCCTTGATGGCTGTGACCTGCCCTTGCAATCCGGCGCAGAACAAAACTAGAGAAGCCGCGATCCCGAAGCGTGTAGCCATGGTGGGTTGTCCTTTGGATGAGCGCGTTATTGTAACAACTCGAGAGGGCACCCGAGCAAGAGGGCGCTTCCGCAATCTTATACATCCGGAAAACCCTGGAAGCCTAGTCCGCCTGCTTGCTCACGTTCAGCAGCACGCCAACACACGCCAGGGTCACGAACAGCGACGATCCACCGTAGGAAACGAAAGGCAGCGGGATGCCCTTGGTAGGCATTAGCCCCAGGACCACGCTGATGTTGATAAAAGCCTGCACCACGACCATGCTGGTGATTCCTACTACCAAATAGCGGCCAAACATGTCCTGAGTGTGCAGGGCGGTGCGGATGCCGCGCCACAGGAAAATCGCGAACAGCGCGACCACGCACAACGCTCCCACCAATCCTAATTCTTCAGCAGTTACAGCAAAGATGAAATCGGTGTGGGGTTCGGGCAGGTAAAACAACTTCTGCTTCCCTTCCATCAAGCCCAGTCCGGTGATGCCGCCGGTGCTGACTGCGATCAGCGACTGGATGATGTGGAAACCGCGTCCCTGCGGGTCAGAATAAGGATCCAGAAAGGCCAGGATGCGGTCGCGGCGGTAGGCAACATGAAAAATCGCCAGATAGAGCGGCACGATAGACGCAAGAAAAGCATAGCCGAGATAACGCAGGTCGAGTCCGCCCACAAACAGTATGCAACCGGTGACGGCGGCGCAGGCGATGGCGGTGCCCAGGTCAGGCTGGAAAACAATCAGCACGATAAACAACACGGTGGGCGTGATCGCGGGGAGAAGCGTATTTCGCCAGTCGTTGATGGACTTGGGCCGGCTGTCCAGAAAGTACGCGAGAAAGAGAATGAGTGCCGGCTTGGCCACTTCCGAGGGCTGGAATGAAAACCCACCCCAGTGCAGCCAGCGATGTGTATTGTGAGCACGATCAAGCAGGAAGACGGAAATCAGCATCAGCGAAGTGACGCCGAGCAGCGAGAACACCACCGCCGGATGCTTGTAGCGGCGATAGTCGATGCGCATGGCGATCACCATGGCCAGAATTCCGGTCGCAGCCCAGGCAAGCTGGCGCAGTACGAAGGTGTAGCCCGATCCGTAGCGTTCCTTGGCCATTACCGCCGAGGCGCTGAACACCATCACCAGCCCCACAAACACCAGCAGCAGGGTCACGGTGAACAGCCAGCGATCGGCACTCACGCGCTTTGCCATGGAAGAGCAATTCCACCACGGAGGCACGGAGCCACGGAGGATTTTTTCTGTGGATTTCGAACAGGACGTTACTTTGTTGGTTCGGACTTCTCCGGTCCGGCTAGCCCCCGTACCACTTCCTTGAACACTCTTCCCCGATGCTCGTAGCTGTTGAACTGGTCGAAGCTGGCGCAGGCAGGGGCCAGCAGAACGGTGTCCCCAGGCTGGGCCGCGGCGGCGGCGCGTTTGATGGCGCTGTCCAGGGTCTCGGCATGGACGATTTCCGCGGCACCCTTGATGTGCGACTCGATCTTGGCCGCGGCGGCGCCGATGGTGTAGACGCGTTTCACCCGCTGCCGGAGCAGGTCTTTCAGCACGGTGTAGTCGCTGCCTTTGTCCTTGCCACCGAGAATGATGTGGATGTTGGCGGGAAACGATTCCAGCGCTTTAATGGTGGCGTCAACATTGGTCGCCTTGGAATCGTTGTAATACTCGACTCCGCGAATCGTAGTGACGTACTCAAGGCGATGCTCGACTGCTTTGAATTCGCGAACCGTCTGGCGGATACGCTCGGGAGCACATTGCATCAGAATGCCTACGGCGACACCGGCCAGAACATTCTCCACATTGTGCGCGCCCTTGAGCGGAATCTCGGAGACCGGCATGATCTCGCGCTGGCCCGCGGCATCGCGGAAGAGAATCTTCCCGTCGCGCACGTACGCGCCCTGCTGAACTTCTTGCTTACGGCTGAACCAGAAGACCTGGGCTTTGGTGCGGCCAGCCAGATCAGCAGTGGCAGCATCATCGGCATTGAGGACGGCGAAGTCCGCGGCGTTCTGGTTCTCGAAAATGCGGGCTTTCGCGTTTACGTAGGCCTCGAAAGTGCGATGGCGGTCCAGGTGATCGGGGGTGATGTTGAGTACCACCGCGATTTTCGTGTGGAAGGTCGCGATGGTCTCAAGCTGAAAGCTGGAAACTTCAAGCACGGCGAAGCCGTCTTGCCTAGCGGCTTCGACCAGCGAAATCGCGGGTGTACCGATATTGCCGCCAACCACGGTTGGGTACCCACCCGCTGCGATGATTTCGCCCGCCAAGGTTGTGGTCGTGGTCTTGCCATTGGAACCCGTGATGGCAACGATGCGTCCCGGCAGGAATTGGGCCGCGAGTTCGATTTCGCCGATGACGGTCTCGCCCAGGGCCCGGGCCTGCACCAACGGAGGCGCGTCCACGGGCACGCCGGGGCTGACCACGATCAAGTCCTGCTCGCGGAAGGTACGTTCGCCATGGCCACCTGTCTCAACCGCGATGCCGTGGTCAAGCAGGATCGGGATTTCCGCGCCCAATTCGTCCTGGGTCTTGGCATCGGACACTGTGACTCGGGCGCCGCGCGCCTTCAGAAACAGCGCCGACGCCACCCCGGACTTGCCCAGGCCGACCACCAGCACGCGTTTGTTGTTGACGTCCACTGAAGTCAAGACCTGAAGTCAAAACCTACCACGGAGACACGGAGGCACGGAGAAAAATGATTAATCCAGGCCTTCTCCGTGTCTCCGTACCTCCGTGGTGGATGTTTCTTTATCTCAATTTCAGGGTGGTCAGCGCGAACAATGCAAACACCAG
This sequence comes from Terriglobia bacterium, assembly GCA_020073665.1. GTDB lineage: Bacteria > Acidobacteriota > Terriglobia > Terriglobales > Acidobacteriaceae > JAIQEU01. Next base: position 81,085 of record JAIQEU010000003.1, on the reverse strand, counting down.
CGACGCGATCCAGAAGCGGACAATGATCTTGGATTCCGACCAGCCCAGCAGCTCAAAATGATGATGCAGGGGGGCCATTTTGAAGATGCGCTTCTTGCGCAGTTTATACGATCCCACCTGCAGGATCACGGACACGGCTTCGATCACGAAGACCCCGCCGATAAAGGGCAGCAGCAGTTCCTGCTTGATCATGACCGCAACCGTACCGATAGCGCCACCCAGGGCCAGCGAGCCCACATCGCCCATGAATACTTCGGCGGGATGCGCGTTGTACCACAGGAACCCGATGGCCGACCCCACCATGGCGCCGCAGAAGATGGTCAACTCACCGACTTGCGGCATGCGCTGCAGTTCGAGATAGGCGGCGAAGGTGGCGTGGCCGCTGACGTAGGTGAGGACCGCGAGGGCGCCGGCGGCGATCACCGTGCAGCCAATGGCCAACCCATCGAGACCGTCCGTCAGATTCACGGCGTTGCTCGAGCCGACGATCACCAGGACCACGAATGCCACGAAGGGCAGGAACGCCAACGGCCAGAGGTGTGGATTATGCACCAGGCTTTGGATGACCAGGTCGGGACGGAACTGTTTCACGAAAGGTACCAACAGCTTGGTGGAATACATGCCCTGGGTCTGCATGGCGATCAGGGCGACCGCGATCAGAATGCTGGTGGCGATCTGAAAACCCAGCTTGGCTTTTCCGGTCAGGCCCAGGTTGCGACGGTGCGCTACTTTGCTGTAATCGTCGGCAAAGCCGATGGCCGCGAAGGCGCAGGTCGACAAGACCGCGATCCAGACAAAGCGATTGCTCAGGTCAGCCCACAGCAGGGTCGGCACGACGATGGAAATGGCAATCAGCAAGCCCCCCATGGTGGGCGTGCCGGCTTTCTTCTGATGGGCCTTGGGCCCTTCTTCGCGAATGAATTGGCCAATCTGAAACTCGCGGAGACGATTGATGACCAGGGGGCCAACGATGAGCCCGGTAAACATTGCGGTCAGGCTCGCAAAGGCAGTGCGAAACGTCAAATAGCGAAAGATGCGGAAGGGCGGGAAGTAATGGAACAGCTTCAGGTACAGCAGCCAATAAAGCAATCCGCCCCCTTAGTCGTCAGTCTTGGGTCGTCCGTCGTCAGCCTTCGCTGACGAGTTACGCGTTCCCCGCTGCAGCCCTATGCGCCTTCCAGGTTGCGAGGGCATTTTCCAGCTTCACCCCGCGCGATGCCTTTAGCAGCACTACGTCGCCCGCACGGGTCTCACGTGCCAGCCATTCTCCCGCTTCCTCGGGCGTGGGGACGAAGTCTGCGCGTATCCCCTTCTGCCGGGCGGCTTCGACCATGGTTCGCGCCAAGCCGCGTACCCCCAGCAGGACGTCAATCTTCCGTTCTGCGATGTGCTCGCCGGAGCGCTGGTGTAAATGTTCGCCCGTCGGTCCCAATTCGAGCATTTCACCGGCAACCACGATGCGGCGGCTTGCCGGCATGCTGGCCAGAGCATCCACCATGGCATCCAAGGCCTTCGGATTGGAATTGTAACAATCGTTGATGACCGTGATGTTGCCGAGTTGGACGACCTGCCCGCGCTTGTCGGCCGGCGCGAGCGAAGCCAGCGCCCCCACCGCCTGGGATGGGGTGAGGCCCCGCTCCAGTCCGACGGCAACCGCTGCCAGCGCGTTGTAGATGTTGTGTGTCCCCACCAGCGGCAAGGTGGCCTTTTCGCGGCAGGCGCCTACGACCACGTCGAACGTGGATCCTGCCGGTCCGCGCGGTTCGATGTTTTCGGCCCGCACGTCCGCGGTCGGACGCATGCCGAAGGTCACTACCTTGCCATGGAAGTCGCGACCGAACTGCGAAACGTACTCGTCGTCGGCGTTCAGCACCGCAGTCCCTCTGGCGGGTAGAGAGGCAACCAGCTCATACTTCGCCCGCGCGATGCTCGCAATCGAGTCGAAAAACTCGAGGTGTACGGGCGCCACGCAGGTCACCACGCCGATTTCCGGCTGGGCGATCCGGGCCAGGGCGGCAATCTCGCCGAGGTGGGACATGCCCATCTCGATCACCGCAATATCCTGTTCCGGCTCCAGCTTTAGCAGCATGAGTGGCAGCCCGAAATGGTTATTGAAATTACCTTCGGACTTCAGCACGCGGAAGCGCGTGGACAGCATGTGGGCGATCGCTTCCTTGGTGGTGGTTTTGCCGGCTGATCCGGTTACACCGACGAGCGGCTTCGCCCACACTCGCCGCACCGCCGTGGCCAATGTCTGCAGTGCGACCAGGGTGTCGTCGACCGCCATGAGCCTGGTCTTCACCGGGTAGCGGGCCAGTTGGTCCTTACGCACCACCGCGGCAACGGCGTTTCTCTCCAATGCCTGCGGCACGAAATCGTGGCCGTCCAGGCGCTCGCCCTTCACCGCAAAAAACAGCTCGCCCGGCTGGATGGTGCGCGAGTCGATGCCATATCCCTGGGACACGGCTTTGTGATCGAACTCACCGGTGGCGGAGAGGAACTCGGCAATGCGCGCGAGCGGCAGCTTCATGAGGATTTTCCCGCTCCCGCGCTGGCGGCTTCGCATTCGTAACCGGCCTGGCGCAAAATCTCTCGAGCAACTTCCACGTCGTCGAAGGGAGCGGATCCCTCTCGCGTAACCTGCACCTTCTCGTGGCCTTTGCCGGCGATGAGTACGATGTCGCCCGGACCGGCTTCGCGCACAGCGAGTGCCACTGCCTTTTTCCGATCCGGTTCCACCGCATACCTTGCGCCGGAGCGCTGCAGTCCGACCATGGCATCGTTAATGATGGCCAGCGGGTCCTCGCTGCGCGGGTTGTCCGAAGTCAGAAACACCAGGTCGCTGCCCCGGCCGGCGGCTTCGCCCATCAGCGGACGCTTGGCGCGATCGCGGTCACCACCGCAACCGAACACCGTGATGATCCGCCCCTTCTGCCCGGCCTGGCTGACAAACTCGCGCGCCAGCGCGGTCAGGTTACGCAGGGCATCGTCGGTATGAGCGTAGTCCACGACCACCGTAAACGGCTGCTTGCAATCCACGCGCTCAAAGCGGCCAGGCACACGCGCCAGCGCTTCCACGCCCTGGGCAATGGCTTCGCGCTTGCAGCCACGCGCGTAGGCTGCGCCGGCAGCAGCCAGGACGTTGTACACGTTCACCTTGCCTATCAGCAGAGAGAAAAGCGAGATGGTCTCCTGCGGAGTCACCAGGTTGAAGCGGGTGCCGCGCGGCGTGATGTCAACCTTGTCGGCATGGAAGTCGCCCTTGGCCAAGCCATAGGTCAGGACTTCCGCGCTGCGCTTGGTGCTGACCTTGACTAATTTCTGGCCATAGTCGTCGTCGGTATTGAGCACCGCAACTCGGGGCGGCTCCGCGCCACAGCCCTCGAACAGCATCTGCTTCGAGGCGAAGTACTCGTCCATGGTGTGGTGATAGTCGAGGTGGTCACGGGTTAGGTTGGTGAACACCGCCACGTCCACGGGAATGCCAAAGATCCGTTGCTGGGCCAGGGCATGCGACGAAACCTCCATCACTGCTTCCGTCGCACCATCCCCCAGCGCTTCCGCCAACAGGCGGTTCAGTTCCAGCGCTTCAGGGGTGGTGTGGGGCGCAGGTAAGATCTTTCCGGCAACGTGATACTCGATGGTCCCGATCAACGCGCTCTTGCGGCCGGCGGCTGCAAGGATCGATTCGATAAGAAAGCTGGTGGTGCTCTTGCCGTTGGTACCGGTCACGCCGCTGATGGCCAGCCGCTCGGCGGGACGACGACACCAGTTGGCGCTGAGACGCGCCAGTGCCCGCCGGCCGTGGGGCACTTGGACCCACGCAACCCCGGGGCGCGGGATTTCAGTCGCGGAATCGGTAACGATGGCGACCCCACCCGCCGCGATGGCTTGGTCGATGAACTTGTTTCCATCGCTCGATTCCCCGCGCATGGCGAGAAAGACATCCCCGGGCTTCACCCGGCGCGAGTCGTACTCCAGGCCGCGCACGCTGGGATTGCCGCTCTGCGAGAGGATTTCCGCGCCATCCAGGAGTTGGAGGAGGTTCATTGGTTTGGATTATAGGGCACGCGGCAGCGCCGACGCCTCGCCGGTCATTGCAAAGCTTTTCCTGGGCAAGCGAGATATGCCCGAAAGCACCGAGACGAGGTGCTACCGCTGAAACCTCACCGTTATCTTTGTCCCAGCCGCCACGTGTGATCCGGGCGCAGGCGACTGGTCACGCGCCAAGCCGCTGCCAACAGCGTCCAAATCGAGCCCGACCTCCTCAGCCATTTCGATGGCGGCGCGCACGCTCTTGCCCACGAACGAAGGAACGACAATCCCGCCCTGCTCCACGTCGAGCACTACCGTACCGCTGGCCGGGAGGCTGGCTGGCGGCGCGGGTGTGGTGTCCGATTTTGCCTCGACGGCCGACGGTTGCGGTCGATCAGGTCCGCGCCCTGGCTGCGGCTCTCGCTCCCGCATTGCCGCAGGCACTACACCGGTGGCGCTAATCTCGGGCGATGGCTTGGCGGGGAGCCCGACCGGAGCGGTGGTGGTATCCGCGGTTCCGGCATCCGCAACCTCGAGGCTCTCGCCCAGATGATCAGGAGAACCCTCTTCCAGGTCCTGATCTTTGACCCGGCGCTCCGCCAGCAGGACCTGCCGGTTGGGCGGCAGCTCGACATCGTGCGGGGAATGCATGTATTCCAACACCTGTTGAGCGACACGCCGGAACACGGGAGCTGCGACCTGTCCGCCCTGATGCAGTCCCACGGCGGAGTCCAGGATCACAGCTACAACGATTGCTGGATTATTGATAGGCGCGAAGCCGGCAAACGATCCCACATATTTGGTGTGCGAGTAGGCGTGGGTTGCTGGATCCACCTTCTGCGCCGTGCCGGTCTTTCCAGCAGAACTGTAGCCTTCGAGTAGGGCTCGCTTCCCCGTGCCATGAAGCACGACACCCTGCATCATCTGTCGCATCTGTGCGGCGGTCAGCGACGAAATGACGCGGCGCTCCCCAGCCGGACGGAACGCGATGGTCTGGGGCGTGCTCTGCGGCTCGGTGGTAGCCGCAACGATCCTGGGCGCTACCCAGATGCCGTCGTTGGCCATGGTTGAGATCAGCCCGGTCAGTTGCAGGGGAGTGATGCCGATTTCCTGCCCCATCGAGATGGCTGCTATGGAGACCTTCGACCAGCGGCTGGGCGGTTTGGTGAGTCCGCGAGTCTCCCCGGGAAGTTCGACGCCGGTGGGCTGTCCAAAGCCGAAGGCCTGAATATATTTGTAGAAGCGATCATCCCCCAGGCGCAGGCCGATCTTGATGGTGCCGACATCGCTGGATTCGGCAAGAATGTCGGACACCGGCAACAGGCCATGGGGTTTGCTGTCGCGGATTCGCATGCCATTGAAGACAATGGAACCCATTTGGCAATCAAAGACCTCGTCCGGACGGGTCAATCTCTCTTCCAACGCGGCAGCGATGGTGACCAGCTTGAAAGTCGAACCCGGCTCGTAGACATCGCTGACTGCATGGTCTTTCAGACTGGGCGGAGTAATTTCCCGGGAAACGTTAGGATTGAAGGTCGGGCGATTGGCCAGGGCCAGGATCTCGCCGGTGTGCGGGTTCTCGACAATCACGGTACCGGCTTCGGCGTGGGTCTGCTCCATCGCGGTCTCGAGCTCGCGCTCCGCGATGTACTGGATTTTCTCGTCGATGGTGAGGACCACGTTCTCGCCCGGGTCAGGCTGCTTCTCCACGCTGCCAAACCACTTGCGGCGCGCGTCCACCGAGATCAGCATGCGGCCGGGCTTGCCTCGCAACTGCTGGTTATATTCGCGTTCAATGCCGCTGAGGCCTTCATCGTCCATTCCAACGTAGCCCAGCACCTGGGCTGCGAGTTCCCGCTTGGGGTAATAGCGCTTGGATTCCTTCTGAAAATAAATGCCACGCAGATTGAGTGAACGGATGCGCTCCGCCGTCTCTGCGTCGGCCTTACGTGCCACCCAGCAGAAGGTGTGGCCGGCCTTGCAACGGGCCAGCAATTCCTGGGGATCCGCCTTGGTGATGCGGGCAATCAGCGAGATGGTGCCGGCCAGATCCGGAACTTCGGTGGGCACCGCGAAGACGGAATCCACCGAGATGGACATCGCGAGTTCGCGCCCTGTGCGGTCATAGATGATGCCACGCCGGGCGGCGACGTCCACGGTGCGCTGCTGCTGGTGCTGCGCGCGCTGCTCGAATTGACCGTATTGAAAAATCTGCAGGTAGACCAGGCGCAGGCAGATGCCGCAACACCAGAGCACAAGCATCCCGCCCAGCAGGTAAAGCCTGACGTTGGTGCTGTTGCGGGGTGTGTTGGCCGCCACCGGGTTAATCCTTAGACAAACATGGCGGCCCACCAGTTAAGGCGATGCCGCCGAAAATCTGGCCACCGATGTGCGCGGACATTCATACCCGCACATCTGCGGTCAATCTGCCGAGCTTAACGTACCGAAATTACAGAGACCGGAGCTGCGCTGGCCAACTCGGGCGTGCTGCTATCCGGTCCAGCCGTGTCCATGCGGATGACCTGGCCGGCCTGGGGTGACTGCAAGCCAAGTTTCCGCGCCAGGGTGTCGATGCGTTCGGGGTCACGCAGAGACGCTTCTTCCAGGCGCAGCGCGCGGTTCATTTCGGTCAAGTCTTCGCGTTGAACCTTCAGCGTCTCGATTTTGTATCCGTATTCAATGGCCTTGAAGTGTTGCCAGGCGTAGGTCATCACCAGTAGAAACAGGCAGCTCAGCGCGATGCCGAACTGCCGCATCTCCCGGCTGCGAACCGGGTCTTCCACTTTCACCAGGCGCGAGTTGTCGATGGGCTTGGTGAAATAGATTTCTGGTGTTCCGGTCCAGCACGGACGGCGCCGGCTGGTTGGAGCTGGACTCTGCGCCACTGCGGCCATTTATGCCACCCCGAGTAGAGCTGGTTGGTTTGCTGAGACTTGATAAGGATTCATGGCAGACAAGCGATCGAGTTCAATCGAGTCGGCTGATTCCTGCGAGCGTTGCTCCGCCCTTTCCACCGTTGCAATCAACTGTTCAATCAGTGTTCCCGTGTACATCTACAACCTCCGTCCCACCTGAGCTCTACCACAGAGCTGCCCGGATGCCTTGCCCCGGCACGCCTTACCCTAAGCCGTGCCGGGACGCCTCAGCAGTTTCTCCGAGGCTAAACTTTTTCCGCGGCGCGTAATTTCGCGCTGCGCGACCGCGGGTTGCGATCAATCTCTTCTTCCGACGCCGTCACCGGTTTCCTGGTCAGCAGCTTGTAGTGTCCCTGCGTCACTCCCTCGCGGAAGGCATCTTTCACGATGCGGTCCTCCAGCGAGTGGAAGGCGATGATCACCAGCCTGCCGCCCGGTTTCAGCAGCTGCGGCGCCGACTTCAGCAGCGCCTGCAGATCGTCCAGTTCGCGGTTTACGAAGATTCGGAGAGCCTGAAAGGTGCGCGTCGCGGGATGAATTCTGCGTTCCGCCTGATTCATTGGCCGGGCCGCGGCTGATATGACATCCGCAAGATGTGCGGTAGATCGTATCGGCCGCGACCGGACAATGGCTCTGGCGATTCTCCGCGACCTCCTTTCCTCACCGAATTCGTAAATCAGATTCGCGAGTGTGACCTCGTCCGTCTGATTTACCACTTGTTCGGCGGTCAGCTCGGCTTGCGGGTCCATCCGCATGTCGAGCGGTCCTTCCGCCTGAAAACTAAAGCCTCGCGCGGCGTTACCTAACTGCAGGCCGCTCACCCCCAGGTCGGCCAAAATGCCGTCCAGAGTCGCCGGACTAAACCTCGCTCCGGCTTCGGCAAACGAGCCTTGCAGCAGCGTCACCTGCGGCCAGTCCCCTTCTGCTCCGGGAATACCGGCGCTACGGTCATGCAACGTGCTGCGCGCGATTCCCAGCGCCGCAGGATCTTTATCGAGCCCAATCAAATGACCCGGTGCGCCGAGGCGTTTTGCGATTTCGTAACTGTGCCCGCCCAGGCCCACCGTAGCGTCGAGATAGGTCCCGCCACGCCGGATGGCTAAAAAGTCGATCGCTTCTTTTAAAAGAACCGGAACATGGCCAGTTTCGCTGCGTCCATGCCCAACCCCCTGAGGGGTGTCTGTTGAACCCTCGTCCACTAGATGCCCAGATCGTCGAGCGTCTTCTCATCGTCAGGAGTGAACGGCGTCTCCGCGATTTCCTTGCGGAACACTTCGATATTCCGCACCACCAGATAGGTCAGGTTGCCCAGCACCGCGACCTCGCCCTTGATCTGGGCCGCGTCGCGCAGCAGTTGCGGAATCAGCAACCGCCCCTGGCTGTCCATCTCTACCGCCTGCCCGTAATAGTTCACGCGGTCCAGGAACTTCTTCTTCGTAGGATTGAAGGTGGAGAGCCCTGCCAGCTTCTGCTCGATCCGTTCCCATTCCTCGAAGGGATACACTTGTGCAACCTTGCCATCCAGGCTGGTGATGTAAAATTGCGTGCCGTACTTCTCGTCGATGACGCGCTTGAACTCCGCCGGGACCTTCAGCCGTCCTTTTTCGTCGACGCGGGTTGGGTGATTGCCGCGAAACATGTTTATGACCCTTTAAGGGGGCACGAGACTTCTGAGCAGCTACTGCCACAACAGCGAGGGAGGTAAAAGCGGTCAAAATATCGGTCGTACCAGGTTCGATTGGGCTGTTTTTGGGGGTGTCAGCTTCAAATCCCACTGGCGCCTCTCGGTGTTTCACCTACGCCCACGACCACCACTGTCACGACCACTTTCTACCACTTTCGACCACATCCTACTCCTAAATGGTTTGTTGTCAATAACAAAGTTGAGAGTCTTAAGCAGTCACTTTGTCTCATTGTGGAAACCGCGAGAAGTTGTGGCTAACTGACTAGGTGACCACAAGGGGTGGGGTTTAGAAGCTTGGTTCAGGATGGGCGAAGGCTTCGCATCTTCATGTACCTGCCGTGAATCATCCTGTGGAAATCGTGGGTTCCCTGCCTTGGCTTACCCAAAAAAATGGCCCCGGTTATGGCCGGGGCCACGGGATGACAAACCCGCTTTCTTACCAGATCAGTTTCACTCCCAATTGGATGTGACGGGAACCACCGGAACCAATCACTGGGTTGGCGGCTTGCACGTCCGGTGTGGCATCGGCGCGCCCGAGACTGTCGGGGGAGCCGAGTTCGCTGCCGACCGAGCCCGCGGCAAAGTTCGCATGATTCGCAACGTTGAACATCTCGCCCCGCAGTTGAAGGTTAACTCTTTCCGTGACCCTCCAACTCTTGGTGATTGACGCGTCCCAGTTCAAGAAGCCTGGTCCACGGAAGATATTTCGTCCCATATTGCCGAAGGTGTAGAACGCCTGGGGATAGAGGACCGTCCCTTTCTGTGCATAGCAACCGCCGACGTAGTCCAGCGATGCCAGCAACGCGGGAGTTTTTGCCACCGACGTGCATATCGGGCTCCGGGCAAGCACGTTTCCGTCATCGTCCACGGTGTTCGCCAGAAACGGAATAGGCGCAGTCGCTGACCACTTCAAGTTCGAGGGATCGCCCTTGATGTTCCAGCGTTCGTTGCTGAGATTGTCGTACCCTTCTCCGGTTCCCGACAGGTCCCAAGTATTGTCGTAAAGAAGGACTGGATAACCGGTCTGAAGGGTGACAATGCTGGTCACCTGCCAGCCCTCCAGCAGTTGCCCCCAGGCTTTGCGAGAAGGCAAATTGTAAGTGGCAGAGAGCGTAAAGCGGTGGCGGATGTCGTAGTCCCCGTTCCCTCTTTCGGCAGCGTAGTTCAGACTGTTTTGAGGAACGTAGCCCAAGTTATCGGTGTTACCCGCCGTATCGATAGCGTGCGCCCAGGTGTACCCGGCCAAGAGGTAGAGTCCGCGGGAATAACGCTTGGTAAACGTAACCTGCATGCTGTGGTACGAAGAGGTTGACTGGTTGCCCAGGTAGTTGAGAAAACGAATGTAGGGATAACAGGGGGCGCCGCCGAGGCCGAGGCCGATGGGCGGAGCACAACTGGCGGTCATGGGGCGTCCCAGCTGCTCGCTGCCATCGTCGATCGCAGGATTGACTTGGTTCAGGTCCACCGTGCTGTACAACTGGACTCCACGGTTGGCCACATACGCGATCTGCAGCACGCTGGTGGGTGTCAGCTCATGCTGAAGATTCAAGTTCCAGTTCAGCACGTAGGGAGTCTTCAGCTTCTGATCAACCCCGAAAATGTTGCACGGATTGTCAGCGGCGCAGGTATTGAGAGACGTGTCATTGACCGGGAAGATCGGCCCTGCCACTGTCCAATTGATCAAGCCGGTATCGGCGCCCGTCAACAGATAGGCATCGATGGTTCCGTTCCCCCCGGGTTGAACCAGCGCACTCGGATTCAGGTTAAGTCCACCTCCATTGAACATGAAGCTGCGGATCGAGGGCTGGACGAAGATCATGCCGAAGCCGGAGCGAACGATGGTCTTTCCCGTTCCAAACATGTCCCAGGCAAACCCCACGCGCGGCGAAAAGTTCTTCCAGTTGGTCTTGTAGGGTTCGCTGATGCCGTACCCGACCTGCACAATTCCCTGGGAGGGAACGTAGTTCGCCAGCCGGTTCTGGGAGTCCTTGATTGGAAGGGTGACGTCGTAACGGAGCCCAAGATTCAAAGTAAGACGTCGGGTGGCGCGAAAGTCATCCTGCAGAAAAAGCCCGAAGGACTTCATGGTGACGCTGCGCGTCGGATCGCCGTAGAGCAGCCGCCAGGAACGAACGTTGCCGGTAAGAAAGTCCGGGAGATAGTGGAAATCGATGCGGCCGCGACCATAGCCGGCACGGTAGTACTCCACGTTCCCGTCGCTGAAATCCCCGCCGAAGCGCAACGCGTGCCTTCCCTTGGTGTAGGCAACGCTGTCCGAGAGGTTCAGGGAACGGCTGGGTGAGGTGTACGTCGGCCAACTGGAATTCCCGCCCAGATAATCGAAGTACGACGTGCTGGGATTGATGCGCGGAAAACCAAACAGACGGGGATCGGTGATTCCGGTGTTCAGGCCGTACTGCGTGGGATTCACGTTGGCATCGACGGGTGCAATCTTCTCGTAGAAACTGTTGAAGCTGAGGCGCGCGGTATTGATCCAGCGGGAGTTCGGGGTCCAGGTCCAATCCCCACCGAACACCTGGGTAACGGGAGCGGCATGGGAGAGCCACTCCGGGCGCAGCGGCACCGCATCCTCTTCGATCTGGTTGCTGTTGGCGTAAATGTAGCGGCCGGAAAAAGCGTGGTGGTCGCTGGGATGGTAATCGCTCTTGAACACCAGGTTGTCAGCGCGATTCTGGTTGTTGAAATTGAAGTTGATGATCGTGGGGTCGTTGGGGTCCGCGGTGTAACCCGGATTGTTCGGGAACAGCTTAATCATGTTAAGGCTCAGTTGGCTGCACTCAGCGGGGAGTGGAACCTGGTCACAGTGGGTCTGGGCCAGTGCATCCACGATGCTGGAGCGCGGATCGCCTTCGGGATTGCTGGGCGTTACCAGCGAGGTGGTAACCGGGCTGAAGGCATTATAGGGATTGCCCACCTTGGAGCGAACTCCTTCGTAGTTGGCAAAGTAAAACCACTTGCCCTTGAGGATGGGGCCGCCGACGGAAGCGCCGAACTGGTGAAGGATCAGCGAAGACACCGCCTGCGGCGCGGGATTGAAGTAGTTGCGTGCATCCAAGGCGGCATTGCGCCCGAAGTAATAAGCCGTCCCGTGGATGGTATCGGTGCCGGACTTGATGCCGATGTTTACCACCACGCCGGGCTTCTCCCCGTAGTCGGCCTGGGGATGCTCCTGGGTGTTGAATTCCTGAATGGAGTCGAGCGGGAGCGTACTGGCGGGTGTGCCCTGAATACCGGCATCGTTCACCACCGTCTCGCCCCAATAAGCGTCATTGTCGTTGGCTCCGTCGATGACGAAATTGTTGTCATCGGGCCGCAGACCGTTGGAGGTCACCGAGTGGAAACCTCCGCCAGGATCGCGCTGCACTCCCGGATGGAGCGCCAGCAGGTTCTGGAAATCGCGCCCCTGCAACGGTAGTTCATTGATCGCCGTGTTGGATAAGACGCCACTCAGCGTGGTGGTCGTGGCATCCACCAGCGGGGCTTCGTCCTTCACTTCCATCACTTCGCTGGTGGCGCCTGGCCGAAGTTCAAAATCGATTCTTAGATCGTTAGCTACTTCGATCTGCACCCGCTCCCGCACGGCCTTGCGGAAGTTGGGTGCCTCGACGGAGATCGAGTACAAGCCGGGCTCGAGCCCGGGGGCCACGTAATCTCCTGAGTTGTTCGTCTCCAGATTTCGTCTTGCCTGGGTACCACGGTTCTCGATGGTCACTTTGGCCCCGACGATTACGGCGCCGGTGGAGTCCATGACCCGGCCGGTGATGCGGCCCTGGGAGGTCTGGGCGGAGAGGAGCAGCGCACTGCTCAGTAGAATGACCAGAACACCCAATATGAAGCGGGAGGATTTCATGGGAGGGTCCTTTCTGCACGAATCTGCACGAATGGCCGGAAAACCAAACACTAAGCCACTCCCGACCATCGTGTATGTGCGCTAAATCACACAAAACAGTGAGGCTTCGAACATCGGTTGAGGGATGGCCCGACAGCAGAAAGGCGAGAGTAATCACAAACCAGGCTTGAGCTCGTCAGCCGCAGCAGGTAAGCCATTTGGATGGGCGTGTCTTGGGCTAATACAAGGCACCATCGGCGTGCGTGCTGTGAACCACGCCCCGATCCACTGAAAGCGAGTAGCTCGTACCACCTTCCCCCGTCCACGAAGTGAGGTCGAAGTGCGCCCCGGTCGGAGAATGGTAAGCAGTGACGCTGAGAAGAGTGAGAGGAGCCTTTTTTCGGCAGACCTCGGGAGCCTGCGTGGTGCTCAGGAAGTACGCCCCGCGGCCAGTCCCGATGACGGTAGCTTTGCCGTCGGCTTCCACCAGGATCGCGGAGCGTTCGTCGATGGCAATGTCGCGCGGCGCTTTCGACCAGCCGTCCTGCATCAGGCGAGCAAGGAAGACCAGGGTGCGCCCCATGCGATCGCGCTTGGCAAAATGGCTATCGGTGATCGTGTCTGCCAGGTGCGGGACCTTGAGAAAATCGCGGGTCAGGGTAACGCCTTTGTAGTAGGGATTGCGGAGCGCGTCCCTGGAGGTGGTGGAGTCATAAAAGGAAGCGTAGGTGAATTCTCCCAGAACCGCCAGGCCGGCGCTGGTACCGCCAATCGGCTTCCCTGCGGCGAGGTTGGCGTTCATGGCGTCCTCGACCGGGGTGCCGCGCCAGAACTTGATGTAACGGGACTGATCACCGCCCGCGATGAAGACGGCTTCGGCGTGGCGAATGATGTCAGCGACCGCGGGGTCCTGTGCCGCCTTGCGGTTGGGAATAATCAGCGTGGCCACAGAATTGACCTGGCATAGCTGGTTGACGTAAGGGTTATAGGCGTCGCTGCCGCGGGCCCGCACGATGAGGAAGTCGCCTCCCCCGGCCTTGCCGCATAGCCAGCGAAAAGCTTCGTCGAGATCTTCGCCACCGCCGAGCATGGCAGTGCCGGCCACGGTGGCGGCCTGCTTGTCTTCTTTCTGACCGAGGCGAATGTACTTATAGGAGGCGGCAAAAAGACTGGCAGGCACAAGAAATATGCCCAGCAGCAAGATCAGTAAAGCGGAGAAGTTCTTAGATAGAGTCACGATGCCAGACACGTTATCGTGATCCGGCGGCTGCGTCTAGCCGCAGGCGGCCCGACGCAGCACATCGGGAGCAATGTTAGCTCCGGTCACGAGCAGAACCACCTGGCCGTGGATGGCGTCCTTCCGGCCTAGCAAAGCCGCCGTGGTTGCGGCTCCCGCAGGTTCCGCGACAATGTGTTCTTCAACCAGAAGATGGTGAATGGCGGAAAGCATCTGCTCTTCACTGACCAGGAAGACGTCATCCACCAATTCGCGAATGGCGCGAACGTTCTCCGCATCAGGCGTGCGCGTCGCCAAGCCATCCGCCATGGTGTCGCATGTATCAGTGGCCACAGCTTGACCCTTCTGCCAGGAGAGATAGTAGGCGGGCGCGCGCTCGGCCTGCACGCCGATGATCTTGACTTGCGGGGAAAGATCCTTCGCGGCTGCCGCCACGCCTCTAATCAGCGCTGTGTCACCCATGGGCACATAGATCGCGTCGGCCTGGGGAAGTTGGTCGAGAATCTCGCAGGCAATCGTTGCCGGACCGGCGGGCAGGTCCGGATCGGTGGCATCGTTCAGGAAATAGACGCCAGCGCCTTGCGCGTAGGCGGACGCCGCCCGGAAGGCTTCCGATATGTCGCGCCCGTGTTCCACGATCTTGGCACCCAGATCAGCAATTTTCCCCCGCTTTACCGGGTTGGGGTTTTCCGGCAAAAAGATGGTCGCGGGTACACCCAGCAGCCTGGCCGCGAAGGCCACGGCAGCACCGTGATTGCCGGTGCTGGAAGCCACCACTTCCCTCACTTTTCGCCTCGCCAGGTTCAGGGACAATGCGTACAGCGCCCCTCGCGGCTTGAACGAACCAGTTGGCAGCTCGCTCTCGAGTTTCAGGTGGACCTGGCACTTGGCAACGCGGGACAGCGATGGCGCGGCAACCAGGCGCGTCACGGGCAGGTGGCGGCTGAGGATTTTCTGAGCTTCAACGATGGCCGGCAGCGAGAGCGCCATACAGTGAGGATACCTGGAAACAAATAAAGAGCCACCCGCACTCGCGTGTACAATTTCAGCGCGCTTCAAAATGACCTATCACGCTCAATTTGTGCACTGGGTCCCCGTGCCGGTCGAGCGGGTGTTTCTCTTTTTTGCCAATCCCGGGAACCTGCCTCGCATCATGCCACCACAGACGGGAACGGAACTAATCACAGTGAAACTAGTGGCGCCTCCGGGGGTTGCTGCAGTGCAATCCACCGTTACCGATCATCCGCCTCTTGCTGGCGTGGGAACGGAAATCGTGACCGCGTTTCGAATGATCCCCTTCCTACCCTTCCGGGCGCGCTGGATAGCCCTCATCACCGAGTTCGAATGGAACCATCACTTCGCCGACATTCAGAAGAAGGGGCCGTTTCAACGCTTTCATCACCGCCACGAATTCGTTGGTGAGGTTCGGAACGGTGTGAACGGAACCATAGTGCGGGACGTGATCGAGTATGAAATTGGCTTTGGCTTCCTGGGCGCCCTCGCCCAAAAGTTTTTTGTCGGCCCGCAGCTTCAGAAAGCTTTCGAATACCGGCAAACGGCGCTAGTAAAGTTGCTGAGCTAGGAGAATGGGAACCTCTCCGGCCGCAGCATTTATGGTGGTACACTCCGGCCGTGGTTCGGCTCCAGGTGTTGATTTCTCCTCGGAGGTGCATCGATGGGCTTGAACCGTGGTCGCATCTGGATGGGCGGACTGGCCGGTGGCGTGGTCTGGTTCCTGTGGAGTTTTGTGGCGGGGCAAGTGATCATCGGGAATGCCCGCTACCAGGCCGCGGCCGATGCCGGACAGTTTCTGAAGCAGTCCCGCTACCCCTTCTTCCTCGGCCAGTGGATCGTGATCCTGTTTGTGGTATCGATCATGCTGGCGCACTTGTACGCGTGGTCGCGCGCCACGCTCGGACCCGGGCCAAAGACTGCGCTGAAGATAGGGTTCCTGGTTGGCTTCGCGGCGGGCTTCCCCGACAATTTCGCATGGGCCGCATGGTCACCCATTGAGCGCATGTTCCCCTTGGGCTGGATGCTGGACATGTGGGTGGGCTCGATTCTGGCGACGCTGGTCGCGGGCTGGCTGTACAAGGACTGAGATCCGCATGGTCAACGACCTGACTATTTCACCGGTTCTACCACTACGGCGGTCCCGTACGCCAACACTTCGGTGACGCCCTGCATGATTTCGGTCGCATCGTAGCGGGCGCCGACCACGGCGTTTCCGCCCAGTTCGGCGGCGTGGGCAAGCATCAGGTCGAAGGCCTCGGCCCGGGTTTTTTCGCACAGATTGGTGAGCAGTGTGATGTTGCCGCCGAGAATGGTCTGCAGGCCGGCGCCAATGGTGCCGAAGATGGAGCGCGATCGCACCACGATCCCGCGCACTACTCCCAGGGTGCGGACCACCTTGAAGCCGTCGAGTTCGAATTGCGTGGTTACCATGCTGTGGGCCACCATTCGTCCGGGCACGCTCTGACTCGTCGCCATCGAGGCCATCCTTTCTCCGGGAAGACTATTCCAACTCCGCCGTAATAACAAATTCCTGCTCGACCGGATCGAAGCGAACATGGAGCAGGTTCGGTTTGCAGCAAATCTGGCAATCCTCCACGTAGGATTGCTCGCGGCCAGCGGATTCGTCCACGCTGGTTGGGTTCCACTCACCACAGCCGGCACATTGGAATCCGGTCTCCATCGGGCGATTCTATCGGTATCCTCTCAGTCCGCGGTCTGAAATTCGCAGTTAGCAAATCCAATTGCCCCTATAATGGCGGTTTCCCTGGAGGTTCCATGGTTTCCCGCCGCCGTTTTCTGCAAGTGAGCACTATCGCCGCCAGCGCGACTCTGGTCGCACATTCCGCCCTGGCCGAGGAGAAAGGTTCTCCGCTGCCGCCCTCCATCGCCAACCTGAAATCCATGAAAGACCAAGCTAAGCCCATCACCCTCGAGGAGCGCCGCGAGCGCCAGGAAAACGCGCGGCGGCTGATGGAGGCAAATGGTCTCGACGCCATCCTGCTGATGGAAGGCACCTCGCTCAACTATTTCACCGGCATAAAGTGGCGGGGCGGCGAGCGGCTGTTTGCCATGGTGTTGCCGGCCAAGGGCGCTGCCTTCTACGTTTGCCCAGCTTTTGAAGAAGGTCGTGCGAGGGAGCAGATCTCGCAGGCCCCCGAAGGCGAGCAGCCCGACCTGCGCATTTGGCAAGAAGACGAGAGCCCGTACCAGCGCGTGGCCCAGGGCCTGAAGGACCGGGGGATTGCGACGGGCAAGCTCGGTGCTGAAGAAAGAGTACGTTTTGTGTTCACCGAAGGTATCGGCAAGGCGTCGCCGCAAGTGAATATCGCCAGCGCAACTCCCGTCACCGCGGGCTGCCGGATGCACAAGAGCGATCACGAAATCGAACTCATGCGCCTGGCGGCAAAGGTCACATGGACCGCATACCAGGCTGCGTACCAGGCTTTGAAAGACGGCATGACCCAAGGGCAACTGGAAGATTTGATCGAAGCCGCGCATAAACAGCTCGGCTTTTCGGGCGGAGCCGACGCGCAAGTGGGCGAGTACTCGGCGTTCCCCCATGGTTCAATCGCGCCGCAGGTCATCCGCGCAGGAACTATCGTGCTGGTGGATGGCGGAGGCGAGGTGGAAGGCTACACCTCCGACATTTCGCGGACATTCGTTCTGGGCCAGCCTTCGGAAAAAATGAAGAAGGTGTTCGACATCGTGCACCGCGCGCAGAGCGCGGCGCTGAAGACTGCTCGCCCGGGAGTGGAGTGCCAAGCCGTCGATGCCGCTGCGCGCAAGGTTATTAGCGACGCCGGTTACGGTCCGGACTACAAGTTCTTCACCCACCGTCTGGGCCACGGCATGGGCATGGACGGCCACGAATGGCCCTACCTGGTGCGCGGCAACACTCTGTCCCTGGCGGCGAATATGACGTTCAGCGACGAGCCGGGAATCTACATCCGCGGCGAGTTCGGCGTGCGACTCGAGGACGACATGCACATCACTGCCGACGGCGCCGAGTTGTTCACGCCGCAAAGTCCGTCGCTGGAAGACCCGTTTGGGGCGGCGTGAAGATTCTGCGGGCCATGCTGCGGAAAGGACCTTCTTAACCTGACCAGTACGTTCCATCCGGTGCGCTGGGCCGCAGTTCTACTGGTGGCACTGCCGCTGATGCTTCTGCTGCTCGCCGCAGCGGCTGCTATCACTGGGAACGGTGATACCGCGAGAAATCTTTGGCGCGGGTTACGCTACCTGCTTGCAGTGGAACTGGCGTTCCTCCTGGTGATGGCCTGCGTCGGCGCGGTGTACGAGGCACTAAGCCGGAGCCGCGAACGGCGTTTGTATCAACCTCCGGGACAACTGGTCGACATCGGTGGCTACCGCTTGCATCTTAATTGTTCCGGCAAAGGCGGGCCCACGGTTGTGCTCGACTACGGGTTGGAGGGTTCGTACCTGGACTGGCACCGGGTGCAGCCCGAAGTCGCCCGCTTCACTCGTGTTTGCTCCTACGACCGCGGCGGATACGGATGGAGCGACCCCAGCCCCAATCCGCGCCTTCCCAGCGTGATGGTGGAAGAACTGCACGCCTTGCTCGCCAAGGCCGGAGAAAAGCCGCCCTACATAATTGTTGGACACTCCTTCGGCGGCTTCGATGCGCTGATGTTTGCCCACAAGTATCGCGAGGAAGTGGCCGGCGTGGTGCTGGTGGATGGATCGCATCCCGACGAGTTGCTGCCCTTCTACTGGCGCACCCGGCTCTGGATTCGCATGATGCAGTTCACCATGCCGCTCGGCCTGCCGCGCTGGCGCCGGTGGTGCGGCGTCGGCCCACCGGAAATTGGCCCGATCAAGCAGGCCATTGGCTGCCGCTCCCAGATTTATCGCACTGCCTATGCCCAATGGATGGAGTTTCCCCAGAGCGCAGACGAGATCCGCGGCCTGGGCCCGCTCGGGGACCTTCCCCTGGTGGTAATTGCGCGTGACCCTGAACGCACTCCGGCCGATCCCTCCGATGAAATCTCTCCCCAGCGAGAGCAGCACTGGAACAAACTGCAACGAGAGCTGGTAGAACTTTCCACCAACGCCACTTACATGGTCGCCAAGGGCAGCGGCCATGACGTTCCTAACCATCGGCCTGACGCAGTGGTATATGGAGTCCGGAGGGTCGTAGAGAAAGTAAGTCAAGACCGCCAAAGCTCAGCACAACCGGGCTAGTGTGAATCGCGTCAGTCCGAACTCGCTACCGAACGCTTTCTACCCACACGACTCCGCCTCGCCGCATAGCTGGGAGCCGGTACACCGTATGATCCCCGTCCTTCTCCCCGCGAATCTCCTGCACATCGGCCAGGAAGGGAAGGTAACGTACCCGGGAACTACGGCGCAGTCGGAGCGTGACACCACTTTGTGGCGAGGGTACCGCATTCGCCCCACCCCGCAGCCCACTGAAATTGGCAAAAAAGACGTGCGGTTTTCCGTCCACCATTGCGAGGGAGGTGGCAACCGACGGCGGCGCCACAATCTCGATTTCTCCTTCGTGTCGCAGCGACGCCAGGAATTCTCCCGCCCGCTCCGGATCCGCCTTCACCAGATTCGCATCCAGCGATTCCTCGTACTTCCGGCACGGACAATCAGGAAAGGTCGATACACCTGCCAACCCGGTGGAGTTCTGCCCGGTAGCAACGATCCGCGTACCCGCCGCCGCTAGTTTCCTCAAAGCCGCGCGTTCCTCGTCGCTCAGTACGCGTACATCCGGAAGAATCAACGCGTCCCCATGGAACGACGCCAGATTCCTAGGCGTGACCACTTGAAACTCCCAGTGCTTCTGCATCAGCAGGATCAGGCATCCCCGGTAGGAAGCCACAAAGTCCTTCGCGAAGTAATCGCGTGTCCGCGGCGAAAAGTAGACACCTACTGGCTTCATCGGCAACCGTGGACGATAAAACGCAGCCTCGTGCTCCGCAATCCAGTCGAAGATTCTCTTCCTGGTCGCCGCATCATTCGACCCCGCCATCGAATGTCCTGGCGCATCCCAGAAATTCGCGCCCGCCATCACTTGCGACATAGCGAGGTTCTGCATGGCCTCACGCGCATCGATTTTGCTGTCTCCGTCCCACGAGTAATTCAAGATCCACGTGGCCTTGCCCTCGGCAAACGAACGGAAGGAGTGCATCCCCACCTGGTACTGAAACCAGTCCAAGGGGGTGCGCGACGACGCCATGTGATCGCCGCCGCCGAATTCATACTCGTGTGCGACCGCGTCCACCACCGGATACAGGCGGTACACGTCCGCGCCCACTCGCACCGACTCTTCTTCAATCCCGGGATAGATCTCCGGAATCGTATTGATCTCCGGATTCACCGCCTTCGCGGTTTGGTCGATCTCGCGAAGAAAATCGGTGATCGTCTGAATCCGGAAATCAACCCAGCGCCGGAAGTTTGCGTCGGAGAAATCTCCAACTTTCAAATCGTGCCTGGCATCCAGTCCGGTTTCTTTACGAAATGCCGCCACGGTGGCTTCGTCAAAGCTCGCCCAGGTGTCCTCCCAGCCGTCGAAGTGCGTCATCCAGTAAGGGATGTCGACATAGATTCCATCAATCCCCGTGGCTGCAATTTGCCGGACCCGCTGCATGTAAGTCTTTCGCCACTCCGCCGCATACGGACTGATCCACACATCCTCGTCGCCCGGCGCAATCCAGAACGCGGCGCCGCCGCCAAACACGGCGGGCTCGCCTGTGATTTTTCTCTGCAGCCACTCTGGATGTTCTTTGGCGACGGTGTGCGGTGTCTTATCAGCGTTCGCGGTAATGCACTCCGTACCAGCGATGTAGACAAATGCGCGGTTGCCCGCCTGATGCGCTTTCCTGGCTACGGCGCTTATGGCTGCCAGCTTCTCTGTCGGATCGAGAAAACTCTCGTAGCGGCCGGGGATGTCATTGTCGACTTCAATGCCGAAGACGTTGTCAGCAGCGGCATCTCTTACGATCGCGTCGGCGTTATCCGCTTTCAGTCCGTACGCGCCGATGCGAACGTAGTTGGTCCAATCCTGGCCGGCGGGAATGTCGTGCGACAAAGCCGTCGCCGCCAAGAGAAATAGGCCCGTCAGACTTAGAACGAAAGCCAGCCGGGCCCGTCGATGTGAGTGGCGAGGCACGTTATGGCTCAGAACTGCAGGCGCACTCCAAACTGCATTCTACGGAAGTTGTTCACCGTCTCCGTCACTTGTCCAAAACTGCCGTCCCCGGAGCCTGCGTCAGGAAAAGTAAAGCGCTGGTGATTGGCGACATTGAACATCTCGGCGCGGATCTGAAGTTGCACGTGCTCCCTAATGTTGAATTCCTTAGTAAACGACATGTCCAGATTCCTAATGCCGTCGCCGCGCAATTGCGAGAAATGGCGTGGTGCATTACCCGGAATGTTGTCGCCCGGATCAGCGAAGCAATTCTGGTTCAGGTACGGCAGCTGAAACCGGGCCGCTTCTCCATAGCTCAGCCCGGTGGTGAGTTGTGGGCAGATCACATTCGGCCGCTGGTTTCCATCAGTTAAACGGCTGGCGGAATTGAAGATTGCGATGGGCTGCCCGGACTGCAAAGTAATGATGTTATCCAGCGACCATCCGCCGACAATCGCATCGACTACGGCGTTCAGGTTCTGGCCCAGCCACCGTCCGCGGCCTACGGGTATGTCGAGGATGATCGCTGCAGTCAGGCGATGGGTGGCATCATTCGAGCTGATTCCGTGCTCAGCTTTCAAGTTGTCCAGGAGCTGCGGGTTGTCGTACTGAATGTTGCCTACCCAGGCGTTGCGTCCCGCGGAGGAATTGTCGGTCGCTTTTGACAACGTGTAGTTGCCTTCGAAGC
The DNA here is from genome assembly GCA_020073665.1 of Terriglobia bacterium. GTDB lineage: Bacteria > Acidobacteriota > Terriglobia > Terriglobales > Acidobacteriaceae > JAIQEU01. The sequence continues at coordinate 59,505 of JAIQEU010000003.1, read as the reverse complement.
TAACGTAGTGGGTGGTGTGCTTCTGAAATCTTATCTGCAGCGAGTGATACCAGGAACTCGCAGCAAGAAGCGGCAATCCCTGGAAGCCGCCGTCGAATTGTGGAAATGGCTCCAGTAGGTTGAGCTGCGGAATCATGGGGTCGACATAGCGCGAGTCCACAACGTCGGCCGCGTTGAAGGGGTTTGCTGGGCAATAAGGCGCCGGCGACGCCACTGAGACAAAGAAGCACTGGAAAGGATTGGTAACGAGGCTTGACAGATAGTCGTTGACGGCCGTGCTATTGGGATCGTGCGTGGGATTGAGCGACGCTACCAGCGCATTGCGTACGCTCGACGGCAGGAAGTTGCGGTCGCGAGTCGTTATCCCGGCTGCGCCCGCCCAAGGCAGATGCGTGCTGCGATTGGCGGAATAGTCCACACCAATGACGACTTGTCCTGGCAACAGATGCTGCACTCCCAGGTTCCACTGGTAAATCTCAGGATTCCGCACCACCGAGGTGTCCAGATCGCTTCCGTTACCGAATCCCCATTGCGCCAGGGCTCCGTACTTGGTGCCTTGCGGCGGGGCCAGACCCGCAGGAAATGGGTTCGCCAGAGTCGCGAATTGAGTGACGTAGTTGTCTTTGGTGAAGTAGAAGTTGGCCAAGTGCGAGAAGGATGGGCCGGCATACTGGAAGTTGGTTGCGACATTCGCGCCGTAAAAGACTCCGGCGCCGCCACGTATTACGGTGTTCGTCGCCAACTGGTAGGCGAACCCCAAGCGCGGCGCAAAGTTGTTGCGGTCAACCTTGCCATTGCGGTTGCTGGAATTCGCGAAGATCGTTGTACCAACGATGTTGCCAAGTTGGCCGAATTGAGGGAACAGCGTACTGGCATCACGATCAACGGGAATATTGATTCCCGTCGAGCCAGTGAAATCGCTGAACTGCAGGTGATTGAAACGCTCCGAATACGGTGTGCTCCACTCGTAGCGCAATCCAGCATTGATGGTCAACCGAGGCGTCACTTTCCAGTCATCTTGAATGTAGAATGCCGTCTCTCTGGATCTGTCGGCCACCGAGGGCACGATGTGAAGTAGGGAGTCCGCATTAGCCGCAAAACCGGTTAGGATGGTGGCGAACGGATTGCCTTCTCCGTCGTTTCCCAAGCCTGCATTAGGCTGCATCGTGGTTACGTCTCGATCGAAGTTGATTATGCCAGTCGGATTGTCGGGTTGCCGGAAATTGTTGTAGAACACCCGCTGCTCACCGCCAAACTTGATGGAATGCGCACCATGCACCCACTGCAAGCCCGATGCGTAGCTGAGCAGAGTGTGCGCAAAATCGGTGTCAACGCAGCACTGAGTGAATAGAGAGAGAAACCCATCTCCTACATTGATGGTTGGCACACGGTCCAGGCCGTTCGCGGCCAGGATCGAAGGCAGGTTGACATCGCTCAGAGTCGGGTAATTATTGGACTTGCCGGGTGCCACTACACGGTCCACGCTCACGCGGTTGGTCCAAAGCATGGTGGGCCGAACCGACCAGTTGTATTCCAGGCTGCCGTTCTGCACGTTGGTCGTGTAAATGATTCCATCGTTGAAGTCCTCGCTCCCTACCACGGTCGGAGTGCTTAGCAAATCATGGTGCCGGCTGTAGCGGCCGCTCACCTTGTGCTGGTCGTTAATCTGGTGATCCAGTTTCACGTCAAACTGCCAACTGGGATCGGTGGATAGTGTGACCGTCCGAAAATTCGGATCTGGATATACCGCGTTGGGCACGTTCGCGTGCGGGTAAAGATCCAGAAGTTTCTGGCCGATTTGATCAATCTTGGCCGACGGGATTTTGTTAAGGATACCGGCGTCCACGAATTGCGGACGAATGCAGGTCTGACCCGAAGGTACGCATTGGGTCGGATCAAAAATGCCCAGCGGCGTGCTGTCAAGACTCTGTGAGAAATTGCCCATGCGTTCCAGGTCGGTGGGAACCGTGCCTTCGATATTCACTGGATCAATCTGGCGAATTTTCTCAAAGTCCACGAAGAAGAAGGTATGGTTCTTCTGCAGCGGACCACCCAGTGAAAATCCATACTGATCGCGAACGTGATCCGGCTTCTCTCCGCTATTGAAGTAGTCGCGGGCATCAAATGCGGCACGCTGCCCGTACCACCAGCCGCTGCCGTGAAACGTATTCGTGCCTTGTTTCAGGACGATGTTCACGACCGTCCCGCCGTTGTTGCCGAACTCCGCCGAAAAGCTGTTGTTCTGGACTTTGAATTCCTGAACAATTTCTACCGAGGGCTCGTAGTAGACGTTGGAATTGCCACCCTCGCCCTGTTCGGGCGCGCTCAGCGGACTTCCATCCACGCTGATCTGCGCGGTCGCGTTGCGTTGTCCGTTGGAGACGAAATTCGTGCCGGTGGGATAGTTGTCGTTGATTCCAGCGCCCGACGTCTCGGTGACTCCTCCCGCCAGGAACGTCAAACTGAAAAAACTGCGATTGTAGAGCGGGATGTCACGCACATATTCATTGGTCACATCGGTGCCAATAGCCGCACTTTCGGTGTCTAGCGTAGGCAGCGACTCGGTCACATCGACGGTAGTCTGCGCGCCCAGCGGCTTTAAGGAAAAATCAATCGTGGTCTGCTGATTCACCTGCAGCACCAAATCGGGGCGCTCGGACGCCCGGAAATTCGGCCCTTCCGCCTTAATGGTGTACGTGTCCGGGCGTAGCCCGGTGAAGGTGTATAGACCGTGATCGTCTGTGTGCGTGGTGGTCGATATGTTGGTGCCGTTGTTGGTGATGGTAACGGTGGCTCCCTGAATTACGGCACCCGTCTGGTCAGTGACAATGCCGCGAACTTGCGACGTGAAGCTGGCCTGTGCGAACGCGGCCGGGCTTAAGCAGAGGACGGCAATCGCCAGCAGCCAGAATCTGGAATTTGTGCGGTTGGATAGCGGGAACATGGTGCCCTCCCGGGATATTTCGAAAAGATACGATACGCATGCTGTATCATTACGAAACTTTACTTTTACTTTCGTTTCTGCTGGATGTCAAGGCAAATTGTAAGAGATTGGACTATCAGCGATATGGACCGGTGAAGAAGTTATCGCGACAGAGGCTGAAAGCGAAACCGCGGGATCTTCAGCTTTCCTGGGAACCAACTTCCATGAATCGCTTGGTCATCAGTACTAGCCCAAGAATCTGCGTCCACTCGGAAACGTGCCAGCCAAAAAAAAGAGACGCTGGATTCAGCGTCTCTTCGGTAAGCTGGTATCGGCGCTAACCAACCCGCGCCGGTTGCAACTGTTCCATCTGCTGTTTCACCGCAACCGAAAGCCGGCGAACTCCCTCGCGAATCTGCTCTGGCTTTGCGTTGGAGAAGTTCATCCGGAAATGGCGTTTGCCTTCCTCGCTGAATCCGTTGCGCGCGTAGAAGGAATCGCCGGGCACGAAGGCGACGTTCTCCTTGAGCGCGACCTGGAACAGCTTTTGCGCGTCCATGCCTTCCGGCAGGCTCACCCACAGAAATAACCCGCCCTTGGGACGGGTCCAGGTCACTTCCGGCGGGAAGTATTGCTGCAACGCTTCGAGCATGACATCGCGGCGCTCGCGGTAGACCTTGCGAATGAGCTTCACGTGCTCGTCGAGGAAGCCGTCCTTGGCAACCTCGTAAGCCACGATCTGCACGAAGGTAGAAGTGTGCAGGTCGGCGCCCTGCTTGAGCTGAATCAGTTTTGCGATGACGTCGGGTGGTGCGACGATCCAGCCCAGGCGCAGGCCGGGAGCCAGCGTCTTGGAGAATGTGCTCAGGTAAATCACGTTCCCGATGGAGTAACCATTGTCGCGCCGCAGGTTTTCGCGGTCGAGCACCACCAGCGGGGTCAGGTGCTCGCCTTCGTAGCGCAACTGGCCGTAAGGGTCGTCTTCGATGATGGGGATGCCGTAGCGGTCAGCCATCAGCACTAGTTCGTGGCGGCGTCCCTCGGAAAGCGTGGTGCCCCCGGGATTCTGGAAGTTAGGCAGCACGTACATGAACTTGGGGCCGGAACGAAGCGGCGTTTCCAGCAGATCGGTGCGCAGGCCATCGCCATCGCTGGGAACGCTGACATATTCGGCGCCGTATACATCAAAGGCCTGCAGCGCGCCCAAGTAGGTTGGGGCCTCGACCAGCACGCGGTCCCCGGCATTGATGAGCAGCTTGCCAATCAGGTCGAGGGCCTGCTGCGAGCCCGAGGTGATCAGCACATTCTCGGTCTGGGCCTTAATGCCATAGCGCTCGGTGTGGCGGGCAATCATTTCACGCAGTGGTTCGTATCCCTCGGTGGCGCCATACTGCAACGCCATGGATGCGTTCTGCTCCAGCACTTTGCGGCAAGCTTCCTGGAAGCGCGCCACGGGAAATACGTCGGGTGCGGGCAGGCCTCCGGCGAAGGAAATCACTTCGGGGCGCTGGGTGATTTTCAGCAGTTCACGAATCGCTGAGCTCTTGATGCCCTTGGTACGCTGGGCATAGCGAGACGTCCAGGCAGTCGACATCGCTTCCCTCCTCTTAACTGTTTAGTCTAGAAGTTTGCCGCCCAACTGGCTGTGATCTACGCCCGATTCTAAGTGACGAAGATCACTACAAACTGTGACCGAAGTTGCCGGGAATGCATGGCGGCCAGCGGTTACCGCTGAAAACCGAACCCCTTGTGGTTGTTAATGTTGACAATCCCCGCCGATTCAAAGATGCTTCTTAGGCCAATGGTACGGCGAAAGACGAACCGACGTGCGGCCCGGCCGATGAGCGTCTCGGCCCGCCTCAGCTTGCTGAGCCCCAAGCGGCGGGAAATTATCCAGCCGGCGCTCGAACATCCGCGCGAGTTTGTGTTGTTGAGCGTGCGCGCCCTGGCGCAACGCCTGGGCACCGACCCCGCCACCACGGTGCGCATTGTGCGCGGCATGCAGTTTGGTTCTTATCGCGACTTCCAGCACTATCTTCACGAGCTTTCCATCGCTCATGCCACCTCGCTGGACACCATGCAGAACGGCAGCCTGGGCGGACGTACCGTCCCTACCCAGACGCGGGCAGCCCTGGAGCAAGACCAGAAGAACCTGAACCGGCTGCTGCACAGTCTCGATCCCAGCCAAGTTGTGGCCTTAGTGCGGCGTATTTACAAGGCGCGCAAGATTGTCCTCCTGGGCGGCGACTTGGCGGCTAACCTGGTGCACTTTCTCGGACACCACCTGATGATGCTGGGGCTGCCGGTCTCCACCGCTACCAATCCCGGCGAGGTGGTGCATCGAGTCCGATTGGTGGGGAGAAAAGATCTGGTCATCGCCATCTCTTACGGCCGCGGTTTGCGGCAGACGGTGGAGGGCTTGCGTCAAGCCCGCGACAATCACGCTTACTGTGTGGGCATCACCAATACCCTGGTGTCTCCCATCGTGCAATTTGCCGATGAATGTTTTCTCACCGCCGTGGACACCCCATCGTTCGGCACCTCGTACGTCGCACCCATGGCGCTCCTGAACATGATCGTGGTAGCCTGCGCCAACTATAAGCGGTCACGAACCCTGGCGCTGCTGAAAAAAGTGGAGGTAGAAGAGCGGCACGGGTTCCGCTGGTACGAATCGCTGTAGCGGTGACGGGAAAGCATCTTTCCTAGGAGCAAGCTTGGGCCCACGTCCTTACTTATTACTGCTGCTATTGCTGGCCGTAACTTTGTCTGCCTGGACGGCTGAGCCGCCTTCCCCACCAACTTACGGAGTCCGCGTGGAGCAGGCGTGGATTCCCATGAAAGACGGCGTGCACCTGGCAGCTACCTTATATATGCCCGATGGCGCCAGGCCCGGAGAGAAGTTCCCGGCCCTGCTCGAATACCTGCCCTACCGCAAGGACGACGGCACCGCCGCCGGCGACTATCCCAAGCATGCCTACTTCGCCCGCCGCGGCTATGTGGGCGCGCGCGTTGATATCCGCGGGTTCGGCGCCAGTAAGGGCACTCCGACCGACCGCGAATATTCCGAGCAGGAACAACTCGACGGCGAGCAGGTCATTCACTGGCTGGCTACGCAACCGTGGTCGAACGGCAACGTAGGCATGTTCGGCATCTCCTGGGGAGGATTCAATTCCCTGCAGATGGCGATGCGCCATCCGCCGGAGTTGAAAGCCATCATCGCCACCGCCGCGACTTCAGAACTCTTTCACGACGACGTCCACTACATGGACGGCATGGCGCACGTCGACGAGTTCGAACTGAACATGGACATGGCGGAGGGTTTCGCCGCCGCGCCGGACTATGCTCTCGACGACTACATCCTGAACACTCGCTTCGAAACGCCACCGTGGTCGTTGATGTATCTAAAGCACCAGCATGACGGCCCCTTCTGGCGCAGCCCGGTGCGTCCGTACAGCGAAATCAAGGTGCCCGCATTTCTGATCGGAGGCATGCAGGACGGATATCGCGACAGCATCCCGGCCATTCTCGAGCAAGCCAAAGTGCCGGTGCGCGCGCTGATTGGCCCGTGGAATCACGGTTGGCCCAACGACGCCGACTTCGGTCCGCACGTGGAGTGGCGCGACCAGGCCGTGCGCTGGTGGGATTACTGGCTGAAGGGACGCGACACCGGCGTGCTGCAGGACCCGAAGCTGGTGGTCTTCATGCAGCATTGGCGGCCGCCCGATCCCAACCTGGAGACGGTGCCCGGAGAATGGCGACGCGAGGACCAGTGGCCGCCGGCAAACCAGAAACAATCCGCGTTGTTTCTGCAACCGAACCACACGCTGGCGGTTTCAGCGCCTCCGGCGGATGTGCATCACCTTAAATATGTTCCGTCTATCGGCGTGGAAGCAGGCTTCTGGTGGGGCGAGTTGCTCAGCGACGTGCGCCCGGTGGACGCCTTCAGCCTGGTGTACGAAACCGCGCCGCTGACGGAAGAAGTTGCGATCCTCGGGCATCCGCACGCCCTGCTGCGGGCTTCGGCGACGGCACCGCTGGCCGACTGGTTTGCGCGCTTGTCGGATGTAGCGCCCGACGGCAGTGTCACGCAAATTACCGGCGCAGGTCTAAACGGAGCACAGCGCGAGTCGATGAGCGACCCCAAAGACCTGGTGCCCGGCACAACCTACGCGCTCGACATCGAAATGCATTTGACGTCATGGGTGTTTCCCAGGGGACACCGCATCCGCATAGCGATTTCAAACGCGATGTGGCCGATGATCTTGCCCACGCCGTACGCAATGACCACGTCGCTGGAATTAGGCGGTGAGCAAGGCTCGCGGCTGGTGCTGCCGGTGGTGCCGATCGAGGGAGCCAAGCCCCCGGCGCTCGCGCCGCCCGAGCCTTCCGAGGAACGAAAAGACGTCCAAACCATCGGCTTCCCCTGGCCCGGAGAATGGACCCTGCTACGCGACGAAGGACGCCAGAAAACCACCGTCCACTGGAAAGGCAAAGACGAGAGCACCTTCCCCTGGGGAAAAGAAACCGACTACGAAGCCCTGACCTACGACGTGGACGACGCCCATCCGGAAGCATGCGCCGTGAAAGGCGAAGCGGAAAGCATTTTCGCGCTGAAGGGCCGCACGCTGACCTGGCGCGGGCATCTGTCGGTGACTACTGACCAGAAGAACTTCTATTACAAGTACACGCGGGAAGTTTTGAACGACGGGGTGCTGGTTAAGACTAAGAGCTGGGAGGAGAAGGTCCCGCGGGATCACCAATAATTCTTGTCGTTCTGCGCAAACTGGGCATTGCTGGTGTAATCGCGATTTATCAACAACTATGGTGCACGGTGAAGCTACCATAACGCTGGCGCAGCCGCTAACCGTTATCGGATTGTGACGAACCGGCGTGCTCGTTCTGAAACGACAGGAGAATTGCCAGTGCTGCGAGAAATGCCGACAGACTCAACAATGTCTGCGTGACATGCACAACTCCGCTGATTCTTGGGAGCAGACTGCCAACCGGAGTGAGCATTAGGCTCCCCATAAGGGAGACAAACAGGGCCTTTTCGTTCTTTTGTAATGGGGTACGGATGAATCCAATCCCCATCAGGTAGATAACACCCCAGATCGCAACGTTGAACGTCACTGCCAGCCAAGTCGGAAAGGCCTTAGAATCCAGCAATGTCCACGAAGAGTGCTGGGTACTCACTCCTGCATGAAACCGAAGACCAAGAAAACAACCAGTCAATACCAGAGCCAGAAACGCCCCGAAGCGAGTCGTGACAATTTGATGCTGACTGGGCATAGCCATGACCGGCGCGGTAGGCGCATCGTTGGCAAGACGCCGACGGTAGATGACACTGCGAATCGCAGCGCCTGCCGAATAGGCCACACTCCCGGCGAACAACTGTGTCACATAAAGCTTATCGGAGCACCTTGCGACAAATCCTCCTTCGCGCCAGTTCTGGATCTGGCAATTCGCTGTGAAGAAGTGCTCAACAAAGGAACCTGACCCAATAAGGGCACTTCCAGTTGCGCGCCAGTCTAAGAGCCGGGAGAGAAAGACTATGGCGGCCGGAATCCAAACCCACAGGGCAGATCTGCCCGTGAATGTGCCACTCATTGCAAATGAAAGCAACGCTCCGACGACGACTACCAGAAATATCAAATGATCAGAGTAGAATTGCTGTGGCGTCTTGACGGAAGTAAGAAAAGGGCTGAAGACGCCGTATGCCAAACCGGAAGCCATGATAGTGAGCAACGGCACGGCGAGCGTCGCGGCAAGTAGGTGACCACCGAACGCGAGGATGCGTTTCATCTCAGTACCAGTCCGCTACGGTAGCTATCCTAGGCCAAGTTTCAGTTGCAATCCAAATGAAATCTCAGCTTTGCCAAGATCACTGCCGCAATCAGGCGGTTACATCAGTTATGCACACAAGCCACTAATAGGGCGTTCCCGTCGAGTTTACTCCTTGTAGACCTTCCCATCCTTCATAACAAACTGCACATTCTCCAGCACGCCGACATCCGCGAGCGGGTCTCCCGAAACTGCAACAATGTCGGCGTACTTACCGGCCTTGATCGAACCGATCACGTCGCTGTGTCCCAGCAAGTCTGCAGCGTTGGTTGTTGCCGCCTGAATGGCCTGCATCGGCGTCATGCCGTACTTCACCATGAAGGCGAACTGCTTGCCGCTGGTACCGTACGGACACACTCCTGCATCGGTGCCGAACGCCATCTTCACTCCAGCTTTCACCGCCTTGCGAAAATTCTGCCGCTGCGCCTCGCCCAGGTCGGCATCGTGCTGCAGAAAATCTTTGGGCTCTGTTCCCTTCCGGCCGTTTTCCTGGATGCACTCTTCGTCGTAGATATCCATGTCGAGATAAGTGCCATGCTGCTTGGCCAGAGCGATGCCTTCGTCGTCAATCAAAGTCGCGTGTTCGACGGAAGCAACGCCTGCCCGGATCGCGTTCTTGATGCCTTCGGCAGCGTGCGCGTGCGACGCCACTTTCAGGCCGAAGTGGCTGGCTTCGTCCACCACCGCCTGCAGTTCTTCGGGAGTGAACTCGATCGATTTCGGACTGCTGCCGTGCGTAAGCACCGCGCCGGTGGAGAGAACTTTAATCATGTCAACCCCGTTATGGGCCAGCAGCCGGACTTTCTGCCGCACTTCCCACGGGCTGTTGGCTTCTCCGTAGTGCAGGTCCCAGGGCAACTGGATGTCGGGCGCCATGCCGGTCATGGCGCCGGCGCCTCCGGTGATCGTGATGTAAGCTCCGGCTACGTACATGCGCGGGCCAACCACGATGCCCTTGGCAATCGCGTCGCGCAGTGCAACGTCGTTCAGCGCGCGATACGTGCCCACGTCGCGGACCGTGGTGAAACCGGACTCGAGCATCTTGCGGGCGTTGGGAATCGCAGCCAGAACGGTTTCCGCGGCAGTGTGCTTCAGAACGTCAAAGGGTTCGGCGTCTCCGGCGTCGGCCACGTGGGTGTGGCAATCGATCAGGCCGGGGAGGACGGTCATGTTGGAGAGATCGATGACTTTGGCGCCGGCAGGGATCGGGAGACCCTTGCCGACTGCCTGCACCTTGTTGTCCTGGATCAGGATGATCTGATCGGTCAGCACGCTGGCCGTGTCCGGATCGACGAGGCGTCCGGCTTTAATAGCGGTGGTTTGCGCGGCGGCGAGAAGCGTGCACGACAGCCACAAGACGGAGAGCTGCAGAACGAGTCGTTTCAACCGGTCACCCCAGTTTCAGAAAGGAAAAATGTTGGAATTCGAAAAGTGTTTCAATCTGCTGCCGCGGCCCCTGCTCCTAAGCCGCGCTTTAAGTCTGCCGCCAGCAACTGATGGAATAATTGTTCCCCAGCTTCACGGCGAACCGAAAGCCTGCCCGCGCCATAAGCTCTCGACTTCAAGCCTCGTTGTACCGCTTCGCAGATGCCCAGGTCTTCGTCTTGCACGCGATTGCCGACGGCGACGCTTTGCGTGTTGTACTCCCGCCGCGCTTCGCTGACGTCGCTGAAGTAAAAATCAAAGATCACCCGGCAATGATCGACATCAATCGGGATCACCAGGTTCGTGTCCATGTAGCCTTCGTAGCAATTGATCATCAGGTTGGGATATTGCCAGAAGTACCAGGCGCGGTCGCCCTTGCGCGTGGCTCCGGTGGCTGCGTCTTCGTCGGACGACACCATCGGGCTCGACTGCAGGCAGTAACGATCTTCGTTCTCGATGGTGTACGCCTTGTAATCGAGCACCGAGCTCAGGGCCTTGTGCAGGTGGGGAACGTGGTACCCGCCATCCAGATAGTTGTCGATGAAGACTTTCCAGTTGCAGTGGATGTCGTAGGAGCGGCTGTCAAAGTAATTGAGCTTTGCCAGGCCAAGCGGCGCCGCCTTGCGGACCAGTCCTCCGAGGAACTCATGCAGCGGGGCAGCCTGCGGATCCAGGTTGATGAAAACGAATTTCTCCCAAATCTCGGCCCGCACCGGGACCAGGCCATTTTTCTGGCGATCGAAGTCTTTCACGCCGTCGAATTCCGGCATGCCTTTCAGCGCGCCATCCAACCCGTAATTCCAGCCGTGATACGGACAATGCAGGATCGACGCTTGCCCGCAGGGCTCGGTAACCACGGCAGCCGCGTGATGCCGGCAAACGTTGTAGAAGCCGCGCAGAACCCCGTCATTGCCGCGGACGACGACGATCGGCTCGCCAGCCACGGTGGCGGTCACAAACTGGCCCGCTTTCTCCACCTGCTCGATGCGTCCGACCATCTGCCAGGTCTGGCTGAAAACAGTCTTCGTTTCCAGTTCTGCGATACGCGCGTCTACGTACCACGGCGCCGGGATGGTGGAGGCTTCCGAGAGTGGGGCCCGGTCGTCGTAGCTGGCAAGAATCTGTTGTACTGACATGCCCTTGATCATCAGGAGTTGTGCCCTTCGGCCGCCGGAGACGCCGGCGCTACGTCGGTTTCCTTAGCGCCGCTCGGCACCGATCGCCCGCTGCAGCACATCCAGAAACTGGGCGATGCGTGCATCTTTTTTCTCGGAAGGATCGCCCTGGCGGCGGAAAAGTCCGGGATCCAGTTCCTCGGTGAGCAGCGCGTCCTGAAAGCGCTCCATGGTCCAATCCAGGATGGAAACGATCATCTCCTGGTCAAGATCTTTGCGCAGTTCTCCGCGTTGCAACCCGAAGCGGACGAAGGTCACGGTGCCATACGGATCTTCCGCCATGAAGAAGCGGTTGATTTCGCGCTTCAACGCCAGGTCAGTTCCGTAGTTGCCCAGCAGCGACACGCGGTAGGGAATCCAGTCCTCATGCACCAGGTGTTCGGTGCGGGCCAGCCAGTAGCGAAGAACTTCGAAGAACCCGCGGTCGCGCACCTCGACGGGAGCGTCGAGGTAGCGCGGAAACGAGCGCACCGCTTTCTTGTAGACCTCGAAGAACAAGCCGTCTTTGCTCCCAAAGTGCTGGAAAATCGATCCCTTGGCAATGCCTAGGGCGGCGGCAATGTCACCGACACGCGCCGCGTTATAGCCCTGCTCGGCGAAATGCCGCATGGCCGCGTCCACGATCCGGGCCCGCTTGCCCTCGGAACGCGGCCGCGCGGGCAGGTTCCGGTAGCGCGGCGGAGAAACCAAGCTGCTACTGATCCCACTCATAGAATGACCTCAAGTCATGGAACTGTACCGAAAAAAACCTCGCATTTCAATTCTATTTTTAGTAGTCCTACGCTAATGTATCTCCCCTACAGCTAAGTTGTTCTGACTGTGGGTCATGGGCAAAACGTGGGGTTGAGCTCAAACAGGATTTACGACGCGATCGTGATCGGCGCCGGCCACAACGGCTTGACCGCCGCTTCTTACCTGGCGCGCACCGGACTCTCCGTGCTGGTGCTGGAGCGCCGCGATATTGTAGGCGGTTGTTGCGTGACCGAAGAGATTGCGCCCGGTTGCCGGGTCTCGACCACTTCCTACATTGCCAGCATGCTGCGGCCGGAAGTGATTGAGGATCTCAAGCTGGCCGAACATGGGCTGCGCATGGTGCCCTGCGACCCCGCCATCCAAGTGGCCTTTCCGGATGGGCGAGTTGTCCCGTGGTGGGTGGACCGCACCCGCGCGAAGGCGGAGTTCGGAAAATTCTCCGCGAAAGATGCCGAGACATTCGTCCGCGTCGATGACCAACTGAAAAAGCTGGCGCGCTACCTGCAACCGTTCTTCATGGAGCCACCGCCGGAGATTGATGCCGGCAGCATCGGCGGCTGGGCCGACCTGTTCCGCGTGGGCAAACGCTTCCGCGGCATTTCGAGCGATGAAATTTCGCAGCTGGTGGCTTTCCTCACCGGCAGCCTGGGTGAATTCCTCGACCACAACTACGAATCCGACATCATCAAGACGATGTTCCTGGCCAACAACGTGTATGGCAAGCACGGGGGTCCGTACCAGCCCGGTACTGCCATCGGATTGCTCTTTCACTTGCTGAGCGGCGGCGAGCACAACCTGCAAGGCTTCTCGGGACACGTGATCGGCGGCATGGGTTCGATCACGCAAGCGCTGGCGGCGGCCGGACGCAAGCTCGGCGTCGAAATTCGCACTGCGGCGCCGGTCGCGCAGATTGATATTCGCAACGGCCGCGCCCGCGGCGTGGTGCTGCAGGACTGCACCGAGATCCGGGCGCGCATGGTGCTTTCCAACGCCGACCCCAAGCGCACTTTCCTGGGGATGATTCCCGAGAGCGAGCTGCCCGGCGATTTCGTGCACGCGATTCGCGGTATCAAGATGGCGGGTCCCTGCGCGAAGGTAAACCTGGTGCTGAACGAAGAGCCACGTTTCACCGGGACTCCGTCGCAATACACTCCACTGGAGCGGTCGTTCTACACCCTGGTGCCGTCGCTCGAGTTTGCCGAGCGTTGCTATGACACCTGCAAGTTCGGGGAGATCCCTGAAGAACTCTGGGTGGACTGCGTGGTCTCGTCGAATGCCGACGACTCACTGGCGCCCAGGGGCAAACACATTCTTACCTGCTTCGTGCAGTACGTTCCCTACCATTTGCGCCAGGGCACGTGGGATGAGAATCGCGAACTGCTGGGCGACCGGGTAGTAAGGAAGATCGGTGAGTACGCGCCCAACGTGCCGAATTCCATTCTTGCGCGCCAGGTGCTCACGCCTCTCGATCTGGAGCGCACCTACGGTCTAACCGAAGGCAACATCTTCCACGGCGATCTGCGTCTGGAGCAGCTCTTCTTTATGCGCCCGGTGTCCGGCTGGTCGCAATATCGCACGCCCATCGACGGTCTCTATCTATGTGGGGCAGGCACGCATCCCGGCGGCGGGGTCACGGGCGCGCCTGGCCACAACGCGGCCCAGCAAGTGCTGCGCGACTGGAAAAAGGGACGTTTCAAGGAGGCCGCCGCATGAGCAGCAATTCCCTTCCCAGGACGGCCGACGTGGTGATCGTTGGCGCCGGAATTATGGGAGCCTCATTGGCTTTTCATCTGGCCAGGCGCAAGGCCGGAAATGTAGTACTCATCGACAAAGACCATGTGGGCTTTGGTGGTACAGGTCGCTCCTCTGCCCTCATTCGCATGCACTACAGCTATCCGCCCGAGGTGCAACTGGCGCTGGTAAGCCTGCACATGTTCCAGCACTGGCGCGAAATCGTGGGAGAAGCTGGTGACTTCCGCAAAACCGGCTTTGTCCGCACGGTGCCCGCCAATGAAATCGAGCGCCTGAAACAGAATGTGGCCATGCAGGCCAAGCTCGGAGTCAACGTGCGGCTGATTACGGGACAAGAACTAAAAGAGCTGGAGCCCGACTGGAATACCGACGACATCGAACTAGCGGCTTATGAACCCGATTCCGGTTACGGTGACGGGGCGAATGTGGCCAATGACTTTCTTTCCCGCGCCCGCGACCTGGGTGTGACCTACGTGCCCAAGACCCAGGTCACTGCCTTTCAGGTGGCCGAAGGACGAGTCCGCGGCGTGGTCACCGAACATGGACAAATCGCAGCACCGGTGGTAGTGGCAGCCACTGGCCCGTGGACTCGACCCCTGTTCCAGCAGGTCGGCTATGACTTGCCCATCGAGCCTGAGTACCACCAGGTCGCCATCCTGAAAAATGCCCCTGGCATGAAGGGCGGAGGGATGGCTTGCATTGACTCGATCACCGCAACCTATTTCCGCTCGGATGGGCAGGACAAATTCCTGGTCGGCGATTTTTATGGAAAGCGCCCGGTTGATCCCGATAACTTCCCGCAGCGAGCATCCGACGAATCGTTGGAAGCGATCATCGAGCGCACCTGCTGCCGGGTTCCCAAGCTCGAAAACGCGGAAGTGATGCGCGGAGTGACTGGTGTCTACGACATGTCACCGGATGCGCGCCCACTACTGGGCGAAGTACCCGGGATCGACGGCCTGCACGTGTGCGCGGGATTTTCGGGGATGGGCTTCAAGATTGCGCCAGCCATCGGGCTGGTCATGTCAGAGTTACTGCTCGACGGTAAAGGCAAGACGGTGGACATCAGCAGCTTTCGTCCCAGCCGCTTTGCAGAAGGCAAGCCGATCAAGGCAGAGTTCGAATACAAGGACGACTAGGTTAGCGCCGGCGTCTCGCCGGCCACGAAGCACTCAAGGAGCACCGCATGAAGAAAAAAGGCATCCTCGAACGCCTCAAAGAAGGCCCAGTCCTCGGCGATGGCGGTTACCTGCTGGAACTGGAAAAACGCGGCTGGGTACGCGCGGGTCCGTTCACTCCCGAAGTCGCGCTTACTTATCCCGATGCATTGCGTGAACTGCACGTAGAGTTTCGCGAAGCCGGGGCGGACGTCCTCCAGGCGCTGACTTTCTACGCCAGCCGCGACAAGTTGGCCACCGTCGGCTTACAAGACCGGCTGGAAGACTTGAATCGCTCGGCGGTCCGCGTGGCACGCGAAGTCGCAGGGGACAAGTGCCTGGTCGCGGGCAATATCAGTCTTACCTGGATGTACGAGCCAAATAGTCCCTCGGCTGCCGACCGCGTGCGCAAGACCTTCGACGAGCAACTGGCAGTGCAGGTCGCCGAAGGCGTGGACTTCATCATCGGCGAGACTTTCTCCTGGCTGGGAGAAGCATTGATTGCCGTCGAACGGGGCAAGAAAACCGGACTGCCGGTTATGGTCACCATCTGTTTCGAGAACAAAGATGAGACCATGGAAGGCAAGAGCGCTGCCGATGCCGCGAAGACACTGCTCGACGCCGGGGCCGACATCGTGGGCATGAACTGCCTGCGGCCACCCGTGCATATGCTGCCCAGCATGGAGAAGATGCGCAAAGCTGTTTCCGGCTATTTGGCATGCCAGCCGGTCGGCTACCGTACCCCCAAGGACAAGCCGGACTTCACCAGCCTGCCGGAGTTTCCGTGTGCGCTTGACCCGCTGCAACTCACGCGCAAGGAGATGGGCCAGTACGCCGTGGACGCGCGCAACCTGGGGATCAACTACATCGGTTCCTGCTGCGGCTCGGTGGCGATTCACGTGCGCGAGATGGCCCGTGCGCTGGGCAAGCTGCCGGACGACCAGCGGTTGTGGGTAAAAGGCGGCGAAAAGCCCATGTCGGCGTATGAGTATTACGGCCACGACGAGGCAACTGCGAAAAAACCGTGACCACAGAGGACGCGGAGGGGCCATCCGTTCCGCCGCGTCCCGGTTCGTATCCTATGACGACGTCCGCTAATACGACCGGCCTGCAGAAGTCGCTGCCCAGTTCCTGGTATCTCTTAGACGAAATTTTTGCCCGTGAAAAGGAGCACATCTTCTTCCGGGAATGATTCTGCGGGGGACGGGAGGAACAGCTTCCTAATCCGGGCGACTCCGAGATTCTCGATGTGCTCGGAGAGAGCGTGCTGGTAGTGCGCACCAGGCAGGGCGAACCCAGCCTCGACATCCGGCGCTACGTCCACCAGCGTCTCGTCGACCCGGACCCCAATTCCCGATAGTGCAAGAAAAAAGGCCAGCAGCAGCTGGCCCAGAGAGAGGAACACGCGGAGAAACATCTGTCGATTAGAAACCGACGAGCTGCGGACAACTGATTTCGAGCACCGCGCGAAAGAATGATCCCGGGATCAATCGCGTTTGCAACGGGCGAGCAGCGATCGCCCGTTCCCATTGCTTGAAGGTTAGGCCGGTTCAAGACGGCAGTTGTCACGGATTTCTCACGCAATTGTAATTTTCTGGTTACACAGGGCGGGGAGGCACGGAGGCCCATTTTCAGGGGCGTTGGTAGCCCGGACTATCGGCGGGCACAGGCTGGTCGTAGTCGCGTCCGTACTTGTTCTTGTGGGCCTGCTGCAACTGGGCTTGAGGAAGTCGAATCACTCCCAGGGTAGAACTGTTCTCGGAAACGTTGATCTCCCGGGTCAACCCCTTCAAATTGTCGGGGAGTGCGGCCTCGTACCAGACGTGCAAGGTGTAGCGGCCAGCAGGAACCTGGGGAATGATCACTTCGCCGCGAGGGTTCGAGATTCCGTAATAGGGTGTGTCCAAAGCGATAACCACGGCGCTCATCTCGGCATGAATATTGCAGAAGATGTAAGAGATGCCGGCCTTGTCAAAGCGCACATCCCGAGTGCTTCCGGCCTCGTACAGGCCAAGGTCGAAGCGCTTGCCCTCGAACAACGAAAACACGTTGTGAAAGAAGGGATCGCGGTTGGGGAATTCCACCACCGCACCCACCGGCACCACCAGCACATGAGGATCGAAGCTCTTGTTCCTTTGCACCAACCGCGGAGTCTGCAATGCGGAAGGCGGAAAATCAGCCCGGCCTCCGACTGGCGAAAGCCAGAGCACCACATTGCCGGACTGGTGCACGCTGCGCCTGCTCCCCAGTTCTACGTGCGCGCTGAGCGTAACCTGGGTCCGGGCAGGGACGCTCGCCAGCAGCAGCAGCACCAGGCAGCACCAGTAATGGACAAGCGATGGTTTCATGGTCAGAACAAAATTCCCATCATCAGATTGACCTGCTCCGCCGTATAGGGGCCGTTGTCGAGTTGGCTGGTCCGCAAGTGCCGATACTCGGTGGAGAACAGTAGGTTCGAGCGTGGCCGATAGATGAAGTTCACCAGGGTGCTGCGATTCTGTACCAGCGCGTTGGTGTAATTGGCCAAGCCTCCCGGAATCGCCCGGAAATCGCTGGCAAATGGACTGTCCACGCCATATGCGCCGTTGAACTCGAGTTTGGCGGTAGCCTTGAGCTTCAACTGCGACCACCCGCCCATGGAATTCAAACCCCGCACCTGGGTGGTGGGGCCAAACGTGTTACTGCTGAGCAGCACGTCGGTCCCAATCGCGCCCGCCAAGCCTGCCACCGCTCGCCCGCGGTAGAACTCGCCGGAAAGACGCACCCGGGGAGCCAAGGGAATGTCCCAGTCAGTCATGCCAGCCCAGCCATCCACGTGGTGACCGAAGCTCCAGTTCTGCCGGCTATAGTAGCCCCCCGTCCCCAGAGTCACGGGCTGCCCAAAGAGATTCCGCGTCCAAGCCACGCGTGCGCCATAGGCAGGCTGGCTGGATTTTTCTCCGGCTTGCGGGATGCGGGCAATCGGATCGTAGGGGAACTCGCCCGTAACATTGTCAATAATGCCGCCTTGCACGGTCACGCTTTGCTGCGGGGACAAATCAAAGCGATGCTCCACTCGCACCTGCGGAATCCAACCCCACAGGTTTCCGGCGTAGCCGAAGGCCGGAACTGCCAGCGAAGCGAACGAGGTTGGCGAGAGCGGAGAAAGGAACAGGTTGTCCTGCCCGGCCACGACCGAGGTGTTCTCCCAGTCCAGCCGCATGCTGGCGATGCGCATGCGAACCAGGCCGAAGTTGTTTCCGTTGGCGGTCGTGGCAAAGCCTCCGGAAAAATCCAGCTGCAAGTTGGCGGAAGTCTTCGCACCCGCCAGGCGTGGGCCAAAAACCTCAAGCCCCAACTCGGACTGGCGGAGGGTGGCTCCGAAGTTCCCGTTGGAATCAAAGGGCCCGGGAGGATCCGCCCAGGTGGGGAAATCCGGGTTGTCGGTAGTTCCACGATTGCTGAAGAGATTCAACAACACCAGCCCGGAGAGCCGCACCCGGTATTTCGACGCGCCCTCAACTTTGGTCTGGTACTGCTCGTCGATTTTGCCGCCCTGTAGCTGCGACGCTTCTTCCAGTGAGGCCACACGCTGTTCGAGCGACGCCGTGTCAGGCTGGGACTCTCCACCGCTCGATGCGGTGCGGACTGCTCCGGAAGGCGCGGCCGCAGATACGGTCGGGGCGGTGGCCGGGGCCTGCCGATTGGCTTCCAGCTCGTGGCGCAGTTCCAGGGTTTCGGCGCGGTACTGGGCGGCTTCGCTGCGCACTTCCGCCACCGCGGCGCGCAATTCACGCACTTGCTCCTGGAGTTCGCGGACGGCGTCCGCCATCGACTGGTCAGGCGGTGCCGCCGCGGGTTTGCTTTCTTGCGCCCACCCCACGGCAGCTCCGAGCAGCAGCACCAAAAGCAGCCTGCCGCAGTCTCCTATCCGTACAGGCAAACCATTCCCCTGCTTCACGTTCGCCTCCCGCAGCAAATCTGGAATTACCCCACCCGACACAGGCCGCGACCCCGTCGCAGCCGGGCACATCGATAAGGAAATCCTACTCCGGCAGCACTCTCTTTGTCTGCGCAATGGGAGGAGAGGACAACTTTTCCCCTCGGTTGTCCTCTCCAGTTTGAACGGAGGCGAGGGGAAGCAGCAGCCGGAAAACCGTGCCGTGTTCTGACGTCTTTTCTACGCTCACGTCGCCACCATGGTCCTGCACAATCTTCTGCACCACGGTCAAGCCAAGCCCGGTGCCATTCTCCTTGCCATAGCTGATAAACGGCTCGAAGAGTTTACCGCGAATCGACTCGGGAATCCCACGGCCGTTGTCAGAAACACGTATCTCGACGCCGCCGTCGACTTCTTTCAGGTCGATATCGATGCAGCCCCGGTCCGTGGCGACCGCCTCACAGGCGTTCAGGAGCAGGTTATACAGCGCGCGTTCCAGTCGCTTGCTGTCAAACCATCCGACACTGTTCCCCACCTGGTTGACGGAAAAACGCACCAGGTGGTACTCCGGATGCGAACGGATTGCCTGCACCGCGTGCTCTACCGATTCCTTCACGCTGCCAAAGGACGGGCGCAGCGACTCCCGGGTGCGGGAAAACTCCAGCAGAGAGTCGAGCAGGTCGGTCATCTGGTTCACTGCCACCCGGACTTCCTGGTAGAGCTCTTCACGTTGCTCGGTCGACAGCCGGCTCTCGCACAGAAACTCGGCATTGGCGACGATGGCAGCGAGGGAATGGCGCAGGTCGTGCGATATAGAACTGGCCATGCGCCCGATGGTGGCCAGGCGCTCCGCCTCCAGCAGTTCCTGCTGGGTTTGCAGCAGGCTGGTGCGCATGCGGTCAAAAGCGCCAGTCACCTCTGCGACTTCATCGCCACCCCGCGCGTCCAGCGGATAGGAGTAATCGCCTTTCTCCAGGGCGCGGACACCGGCTACAAGGTTGCCCAGCGGGCGCGTAAATGTGTGGGAGATGAGAAACACCAGCGCACTGCCACCCACTACCGCAGCCAGGCCGAGGGCCAGCAGCAACCGGTTCAAACTGTCAAGAAACGTGGTGGCCTGATCGTAGGACTTGAGGACCGTCAGGCGAACTGAAGGCGCTTTCTCGGACGCCAGTTCCAGGGTTGTACCCAGGAAGCGCTCGTCGCCGAGGTGAACCTCTTCAGGCTCGGCGGCCCCGGTGACCGAGCGAGGCACCTTCCAGCGCGTGAGTGCGGCTTCTTCGGAAGGCGTGAGCGTGCTCCGCACGATGGTGTCACCGTAAGCGAATGCGACCTGGCTGGCGGCAATGCGGCTCACTTGGGATGCCACGCTGTCGTCGATCTCGAAGCCGATCACCAGGAACCCCAGGGGGCGGTTCTCAGAGGCACGGCCGAAGTAGATGGGTCTATGAAAAACTTCGTAGAGATGGTGCGCGCCGAACCACCAATGGTCCGAACCCTCCTGATCCAACGAACCGGCAAACGAATCCTGCGCCATCTGGCGGGTAAAGCCAGGGGAAGTGGTATGCAGCGCCACCACGCGTCCGGTGCGGTCCGCCAGCACAAACAAGTCGCTACCGGCCAACCGCCACAGGTCATTCGAGGCATCCTGGATGGTGGCCTCGTCCTGGGTGGTCATCAGCGCCCGCAGGTTGGGCAAGTCGGCCAGCAACTCCGCAGACCGCGTCAGCGTCAGTTCCCTTTCCCGCTGGAAATTCTGAAAGGTGCTGACGGAGTTATGCAAGTCGGCGAAAATTTCTTTCTTGACCTGGCCCTGAACGCTGCTGCGCACCAGCAGCAGGCTGGTACAAGTCAGGCCGGCGGTGATGAGCAGCATGGAGAGCAGGAACTTGGTCCGCATTCTTAGTCTCATGCTCGCTCTCCCCGGGTCTGCTTCTTGGCGATCACCGCGCCTGATAGTGGCTACCGCACGAACTTATAACCCATGCCATGGACGGTACGGAAATGCACGGGATTTGCCGGATCTTTCTCCAACTTCTGCCGCAGCTTCAGAATGTGGTTGTCCACGGTGCGAGTGGAAGGATAGTTCTGGTAGCCCCAGACCTCGTTCAGCAACTCGTCGCGGCTGATCACCCGGTCCGGGTTCTGCACCAGGAATTTCAAAGTCTTGAACTCCTGGGCGGTCAGCACCACCGGCTGTCCCTCACGTACCACTTCCATCTTGGTGAAGTCCACGGAGATGCCGGCAAAAGACACCACTTCGCCGCCACCGCTGCGCACCGTACGACGCAACGCCGCTCGCACGCGAGCCAACAATTCCCGGGGGCTAAACGGCTTAGTGACGTAATCGTCGGCGCCAAGTTCCAGCAACAGGACCTTGTCGGAAACGTCGCTGGTTGCGCTGACCACAATAATCGGCAACCCGGGCGACTGTTGTTTGATTTCGCGACAAACGTCCCGGCCCGACATGGCGGGCAGACGCAGGTCAAGGACGACGGCCGATGGAGCGGCGGCACGGAAAGCCTCCAGCGCCGACTTGCCGTCGCCGCTGATTTCCACCACAAAGCCCTCTGCCTCGAACAGGCGCTTCATCGCCTTTTGCACCGCGCGATCATCTTCGACAACCAAGATCCGTTCCATATTGAGTGTTCCGGGATCAAACGACATGGAATCTCCTCGCATGGGCTGCGGCCGCGGCATCACCGATGGTCGGATTCCTTCTAGTCTTATCATATCTGCTCCATTGCCTTTTTTCCGCTTCGGGCCCCACTACTCGAACAAGCTTACTACCACTCTTTCCCTGTGAGTGTGTTGTAAACACATTGTTGACAATCTTTTGACAAGCTACCGACATTTGGCACATTCGCCCGTCTATAAGTTGATTTCTAGTACCCAGCTGTACCACTTACTCACTCTTGGAGCGAAACCGTTATGATGAAGAAGTTTCCCATTCAATGGCACAACTGTCAGAAAATTGTCTTGCGCTCGGCCCTGCTGTTGGTGGCGTTTGGCCTGCCTGTCTCCTCTGTTGCCCAGACATCCATCTTTAGCATTCAGAACAGTCCCAGCCCTAACCCGGTGGGCAACACGTTAAACGCGGTCGCAGCCGTTTCCGCCAGTGACGCCTGGGCAGTGGGCTACAAGAACGACAACAACTTGAATGACTCCCGGACTCTGACCATGCACTGGGACGGAACCAACTGGACCGTAATTCCCAGTCCCAATCCGGGCTCTACCCCGGCCTGCAGGAACAGCAACACGGGCAATGTCCTGACCGCCGTGGCTGCCGTCGCGAGCGACGATGTGTGGGCAGTTGGTTTTTCATTTACCTGCTCAACCGACCTGGTGCCGATGGCGATGCACTGGGACGGTGCGATGTGGAATGTGGTTCCCACCCCGGCCTTGCGCACCAATGACAACTCCGCGTTCAATGGCATCGCGGCCTTCGCTTCGGACAATATCTATGCGGTTGGGTATCAACCAGCAGCCAACGGGGCTGTCCTGACCCTGATCGAACACTGGGACGGAAACTCCTGGAAGGTCGTCGCCAGCCCCAACGCCAACAACACCGGGAACGTACTGTTCGCCATTTCGGGGACCTCGCCGACCGACATCTGGGCGGTGGGCGACAAGGTCGCGCCCAATGTAGCGGTCAAGACGCTGACCCTGCATTTCGATGGCACCGCATGGAAGGTGGTGCCCAGCCCCAACCCGGTTCTGACGGGCTTCCTGACGGCCAACGAACTGCTTAGCGTGCAGGCCGTGAGCGCGAACGATGTCACTGCCGTCGGCCGCGTTCGTGACGGAAATGCTCTGGATACGGTCACCCTGGTGGAACACTGGAACGGCACTCAGTGGAAGGTCATTCCCAGCCCCAACCAGGGCCAAGCCGTAGGAGACTTCAATTCGCTGCAAAGCGTGGCCGCGATTTCTGGCACCGACTTGTATGCGGTTGGCTTCTTTGCCACCGCCGCTACCAATGGTCAGCAGGAAACCCTGGTGGAGCATTTCGACGGACACACGTGGACTATCATTCCCAGCCCAACCAAGGCATTGGCGCAGCAACTGAACGGAGCCTTTGCCCTGCCGGACACCGGGAATGTGTGGGGTGTCGGGGCCTTCGCGCAGAATGGTACGGACCCGGAGACGGGCTTCCTGATCATTCCACGGACGCTGGTGCTGTTTACTCCCATCGGGTAAGCAGCCACGCCCCATCGCTCATTCGCCAGGCCAGATTACAGCGGCAGCTGTAGGCTGGCCTGGCATCCCCGCTCCGCTTGGCGATTGGCCAGGGTCAAGCTGCCACCGTGGGCTTCCGCAATCTGCCGGCTCAGCACCAATCCGATACCGGAACCGCCCGGTTTAGTGGTGAAGAACGGCACGAACAGGTTGGCGGCATTGGCAATGCCCGGGCCTTCATCCTGCACGAAAAGGTGGAGCGAACTGCCGTTCTTTGACCACCCGATCCGCACTTTTCCCCCGGTCTCCAGCGAGGCATCGACGGCGTTGCGGATCAGGTTAATCAGCAACTGCTGCAACTGGTCGGGATCTGCCTGGATGGTGACTTCGGGCGCGGACACCAGTTCGATTTCCATTCTCCTCTCGAGCCCAATCGCTCCGCTGACCAACGAACCGACGGTTACCGGTCGCAGTTGTGGCTTGGGAAGCCGCGCCAGGCGGCCATAGTCCTTCATGAAGCGGCTCAGGGCTTCGGAACGGTCCGCAATCACCCGCATACCGCGACGTAGATCTTCTTCCCAGTCGGAAGGCCGCTTCTCCCGCTTCAGCATGTCCTCCAGGCTGCCGGCGATGGAACATATGGGCGCCAGGGAATTGTTGAGTTCGTGGCCCAGGACACGAACCAACCGTTGCCAGGCCTGTCGCTCCTCTTCGCGCAGGGTGCGGCTGAGGTCTGTAAGAACGACCAACTGGTGGGGCACGCCGCCCTGGCGGAAGGTGCTGCGCCGCATGCCCCAGCGTCCGGAGTTCCCTGGAAAGTTCCGCTGCAGGGTACGGGCAGACTCCCCTTCCAGGCAGTCCGCCATATCGAGTTCTTCGGCGGTCTTTCCCAGCAGGCGCTCGCCGTGCTGGCCCAGAACGCGTTCTGCTGCCCGGTTCACCAATCGCAACCGGTGATCGCTGTCAAATGCGAACACGGCTACGTCGATTTCGGCCATGACAGTGGAGAGCAGCGCGCTGGCTTCCATGGCTCCGAGCCGTTGTTCGCGCAACAGTTCGGAGAGCGTGTTGACCTCGAGCATGAGTTCGCCCAAGGCATCTCCAGAATTTGCCCCTCGCACGCGGAAGGAAAAGTCCCCTTCCCGCAGCGCGGATTGCATGTTGGAAAGGGTCTGGAGCGGCCGGACCACGGTGGACCGCACTGCAGAAGAGAACCCCAGCCAGAGGCATACCAGCAAAATGGTGAGCGTCCAGCGGGTGCTGTCGGTGTAATTGCCCGCCCAAAGCAGGATGACGGAGATCAACAGCGCGGGGGCGCCGGCCCCAAGGGCCAGCACGAAGATGTGGTTTTCGTGGGTCAGTCTGCGCCTGGATCTTCGTGGAGCAGGTCGGAACTGGGTTCCTGCCGTCATCCGCGCCTTCGTCCGTAGGATTTCTTAGGGGCTACTGATTCCATATTTTTGCAGGCGGCGGTAGAGCGCGCTCCGGCTCAGCCCCAGCGCTTCCGCTGCCTGGCTTATGTTACCTCCGTAGCGGTCAATTGCCTTGCGGACGAGCAGGGCTTCTACTTCCTCCAAGCTTAAGTCCTCCATCTTGGGCAGGGCCTCCCGAGCTTCGCGCAGACCGAGATCGCTGACCCGTACCGCATCGCCCTGGGAAAGCAGGACCGCGCGTTCCACGGCGTGGTCGAGTTCGCGAACGTTACCGGGCCACGAGTAATCCAACATAGATTGCATGGCCACGGGATCGAAGGTGGTGGTCGGCTTGCGGTAACGCTCGGCGTACCGCGTCAGAAAGTGCATGGCCAGCAACGGAATATCGCGCCGTCGCTCCCGCAACGGCGGAACGTTGATCTCCACCGTGTTCAGCCGGAATAGCAGGTCCTGGCGAAAGCGTCCGTTCACCACCTCTTTATTAAGATCGGCGTTGGTGGCGGAAATGATGCGCACATCGACACGGACGGTTCGCGACGAGCCCACCCGCTCCATCTCTCCGCTTTCCAGCACGCGCAGCAACTTGGCTTGCTGGGAAAGCGGAACGTTGGCAATCTCGTCAAGGAAAAGAGTTCCGCCGTGGGCCAGTTCGAAGCGCCCGATACGGTCGGTTTTGGCATCGGTAAAGGCGCCCCGCACATGGCCAAAGAGCTCGCTTTCAAAAATGCCTTCGGAAAGACCACCGGTGTTCACCGCGACCAGGGGACGAGAAGCCCGCCGGGAAAGCGCGTGCAAGGTACGTGCGACCACTTCCTTACCGCTGCCGTGCTCACCCGTGATCAGCACATTCGCGTCGGACGGCCCGATGCGGCTGGTGACTCGCAACACCGGCTGCATCACGTCGGACTCAGCAATGAACGTGGGGGCGCCTTCGGCACGCAACAGCCGGTTCTCCGCCTCCAGTTGGTGGCTGCGACGAACCGCGCCGCTGAGCTCGACCTGGGTGCGCACAATCGCCAGCAAGCGCGCATTCTCCCAGGGTTTCTGAATGAAGTCGCGGGCACCCCGCCGCATGGCTTCCACCGCCAGGTCCACGCTTCCCCACGCGGTCATGACGATCACCGGAAGCGTGCTGTCGATGCTCTGGATCTTCGAGAGCAGGTCCAGACCTTCCTGCCCGGAAGTCGTGTCGCGGGTGTAGTTCAGGTCGATCAGGACCGCTTCGAACTCCCGCGACTGCACTGCGTCCAGCACGCCGGAGGGAGACGATACAGTTTCAATGCCATAGCCTTCGCCCTTCAGCAGAAGGCGCAAGGCTTCCAGCACATCACGCTGGTCGTCCGCAATCAACACCCGTGGATTGGTAAGGGCTGTCATCAGGGCCGCTTGACTCAAGGATTCTACGCTGTTCACGTGCAAGGCTTCCCCTTTAGCTACCGGGCGATTTCTCGGCCGGGGTGGTTTCAGGTCGTGGGCCGACGCCAGGTAGGATGGGAACGGAGCGGACGTGTCCGCTTTCCGCATCCTGGATTTCGATCCCGGTGTGAGCCAGCGTCAAACCGGTGACTCGATCCAGTTCGACTCGCGATTTTTCATAAGCGGACATTGCCGCCACAAAATTGGACCCAGCCTGGGCCAAGTCTCTCTGCAATTGCAGTACCTGGTAGCTGGTAGAAGCTCCCAGGACGTATTTCTTCTGTTCGATCTCCAAAGACTGCTGTGCCAGGTCTCGCGCCTTGCGGGCGGTGATCACGCGCGCGCGATTCTGCTGCAAAGCAAACTGCGCATTGCGGACTTCAATTCCCACCTGGTTCTGTAATTGTTGCAGGCGCAGTTGGGCCTGGCGGTATTCCAGTTGCGAGCGGATCTCGTCGGCCTGCGCCGCGCGGTTGCGCAGCGGAATGCTGATATTGAAACCAACGGCATAATCGGGGAAATCGTTGCGAAACAATGTGGCGAAGGCATTGGGAAGTCCCGAGCGCGGAATCGAATTCGGTGGCAGATCGGGATTGTTGAGGTTCTGCTGGCCCGCAATCCCCGACGCTCCGTACCAGGCCACCAAATCCACGCTGGGCAGCAAGGCATTGGCGGCGGCCTTGCGGCTGAGGTCGCGGTTGTGCAGATCAATACGTCCTTCCGCCAGTTCGGGGCGGTGCGAGAGCGCGTCGCTGATGAGGTCCTGCACCGGCGTGACCGCCTCCTCCTCCGCAATGCTCATGGTGTCGGTGGGCACGACCGGGGCCGACGCCATCACCGCGTCGCTCAGGTCGCGCGTAATCGCATTCTTGATCAGCAACTCCTGCAACTGCAGCTCATTTTGCGCGAGAATCAGGTCCTGATTGCGCGACGCAACTTCGCTTTCCGCGCGCATCACTTCGATGGGGGCCATGGCCCCTAGCTTCACCTGGTCGCGGTCGTCGCTCAGCGTCTTATCAGCCAGGGAAAGCGAGCGTTCTTTCACCTTCACGTCCTCGTACGCGTTGACCAGGTCCCAGTAGATGTTCTGGATCTGGGAAACGGTGGCGATCACCTGGTCGCGGAAGGCGACATCGGAAATCTCGCGGTTGTTACGAGCGATGTGGATGAACCGAGTGTTCGGTCCAATGCCAAAGCCGGAGAGCAATCTCTGCCGGAGGGTAAGGCGAAAACCGGACTGTACCTGGGGCACCAGCGAACTGGTCGTCGTGTTGTCGGTGCTGCGGGCATTGTCAAACTCCACCGCCATGCTGGTACCGAAAGAAAAAGCCTGGGAGTAGTTGAAATTCGCGGTGCCCAGGTTCTGCTGCAGAAACGGGATCGATCCGCTCAACACGCTGCTGGACAAAGGAAAGGTCCCGTGCTCGATGCGGAGACCGGCGTTGAGGGTTGGGTCATAGGAGTCGACTGGGGCACCGATGCCTAGGGTGGATTGCACCAGCCCAGAGGCTCCAGTTCCCGCGCCACCCGCTCCGCCGCTGGTTCCCCCGGCACCGGCGCCGGCTGCGCCTGTTCCGAAACCGCCGATTCCGCCTCCGGGCGTGCCCTGCACTAATCCCGTTGCCACGCCGCGTACCGTGGCGCCCGACTTGGCGCGCAAGATGTCAGTGTCCGCAATCGTTAGGTTGTAACGAGCAATCGCCAGATCGAGGTTGTTTTCCAGCGCCAGCGTCACAGCATCGCCCAGCGACAGCATCAGCTTGCCATCTTTCAGCAGGCTCTCCACTCGCGGCGTATTGCCAAAAGTCGGCTCCGGAACCTGTTTGGCCAGATAAGGGCCTACGGGATTGGGGAAATGCGATGAGGGTTGGACGAAGTAATTCTGGGCAGCGGCGCTGGAAGACAGCGCCGCCAGCACAACCCAGAAACCGACCTTGGAGCCGAAAGTGCGAGAAAGATTCTGAATCATGAAACTCCCGTTTTTTCTACAAATTGTTATTCGTGGTGCAATGCCACCATGGGATCAACCTGGGTCGCGCGTCTCCCCGGAACATAGCTGGCGAGATATGCGATCCCGATCAGCAAGCCGCAGACGCCAATGAACGTTGCACCGTCCGTAGGCGCCACCTCAAACAACAGGCTGCGAATCAAGCGTGCAGCTGCCAGCGCTCCCACAACCCCCAACCCGGTGCCAATCAGCGTCAGCTTCATTCCGCCGTTGACCACCATTCGAAGCAGGTCACGCGGCGCGGCCCCCAGAGCCATGCGGAGGCCAAGTTCGCGGGTCCTCTGCACCACCGAGTACGCCAGCAGCCCGTAAATCCCAAGCACAGCGAGCAGCAGCGCGATCGCAGCCAGAAATGCCAGCACATACGCGGGGTATGCGCGCAAGACCATGGCGGGAGAAGTGGAGATAATCTGCGTCATGGTGGCTACGTCATAGACGGGCACTGTCCGGTCAAGTTCCCGAATCTTCTTCGGCACACTGGTAGCCTGCGCTTCCGGGGATTGCCGGGTTCGAACCACCAGGCTGATATAAGGAGTCGGATCCTGCTCGAGATTGTCGTAGACGATCGGCTTCGGCTTGACGTCCAGACGATCCTGGTTCTCGTTGCCGACTACTCCGATGATCTCCCAGAGATTCGGAGCGTTCGTATAGGTGAAGTTGATACGCTTTCCAATCGGGTCCTGGCCCGGGAACACCTCATCCGCCAGCGCCTGATTGATAATCGCAACGTGTTTGGACGTGGCATTGTCCTGGTCGGTAAAGAAACGTCCGGCGCGCAGGGGAATCCCCATCACTTTGAAATAGTCAGTGCTGATCGAGGGGGAACCGGCTTCGTATTCCGCCCCTCCACTGCCCTTGGGATGACCTTCCAGATCGAAGCGTGAGGTATTGCCGCTGCCCGACAAAGGCACGGTCGTGACCGCGGCCGCTCCATTCACACCCGGCATGGCGTTGATTGTCTGCAGCAATTGGCGCACGAACGCCAACTGCTTCGGGGCGTCGGGATAGCCATTGCGTGGCATGGCGAGAGACAGTGTCAGTAGCTTCTCGGTCTTGAAACCCGGATCCTGCTGCAGAACCTGTCGCAGACTCTTGAGCATGAGCCCCGCGCCTACCAGGAGGACCGCTGCCAGCGCGATTTCCGATACCACCAGTGCGTTGCGAAAACGGTGATGCCCGGAGCTGACCGAAGCACGGCCGATTTCCTGGAGCTCCTGGCGCAGGTTTGGCCGCAGAACCTGAATGGCCGGAAACATACCAAACAAGATTCCCGTACCGAGAGAAAGCGCCAGAGAGAACAGCAGCACGCCTCCATTGACCTGGAGTCCGTCCAGCGATGGCAGCGCAGCTACCTCAGCCTTAGGAAGAGCAGCGACGAGGGATGGGACTGTCCAGTACGCCACCAGAGCGCCTACGGCCCCGCCCAGCAGCGCCAGCAGAACGCTCTCGGTCAGCAGTTGCCGGAAGATCCTTCCAGGCCCTGCCCCGAGCGCGGTGCGGACTGAGATCTCTTTCTGCCTCTGCACCGAACGAGCCAGCAGCAGTCCGGCCACGTTTGCACAGGTGATCAACAGGACGACCCCCACCGTGGCCATCAACAACAGCAGGATGGGCCGCACCGACCCGACTATCTTTTCCTGCAGTGGAACCAGGCGTACGCTGATCCCCTTGTCGTCATCGGGGTACTGTTGCTCAAGCTGACGGGCTACAGTCCCCATCCCGGCTTGGGCCTGGGCGAGACTCACTCCCCGTTTCAGACGCCCAACGGGATGGAGCCAGTAGGCATTCCGCCTCAATCTCCATCCTTTCAACCGCAGAGACTGCCAGATGTCGCCCGCCTGGGTCAGGCCAAACTGGAAGCTTTGGGGCAGCACCCCGATGATGGTGTGCTGCAACCCGTCGAGCACCAATGTCTTTCCGACGATGCCCGGGTCGCCGCCAAAGCGCCGCTGCCAACCGCCATAGGTAAGCATTGCTGCGGGCTGATCGAGAGCACGTTCGTCCGACCGCTGGAAGGTACGTCCCAGGATCGGTTTGACGCCCAACGCCTCAAAGAAGCCGGCGCTCGCTACTGGCGTAGTGACCTGCTCGGCGCCATCTTCACCCAACAGCGTGGCGCTGGTCTCCGAGTACGCCCCTATTTGGGAGAAAACCTGGTTCTGATCCCGCATGTCGGAGAAGTTAGGAAACGACACTGGCATTTCCTGGAACGGGCCGTCGGTGCGCCACCCATCCAGCTGGACCACTTCTTCCGGTTTGTCGTAGGGCAAAGGCCTTAGCAGGATCGCGCGAAAAATGGTAAACACGGCGGTGTTCGCGCCAACCCCAACCGCCAGCATGGCGACGATCACAGCTGTAACTCCGGGATTCTTGACCAGCATGCGCCAACCGTAACGTATATCGTGGAGCAAGGTTTCCACCGTGTTCACCTCATTCGTGCCGCAGCGCTACCATCGGATCCACCCTGGTCGCCTGTCGTGCCGGCAGGTAACAGGCCACCAGCGCTACTGCTCCCAGGAACAACGCAATGCTCGAAAACGTCATGGGGTCGCCAGCGCTGACTCCAAAAAGCAAGCCCGACATCAATCGGGTCAGCGCAAACGCCGCCACCATCCCCGTCCCCACGCCCAGCAACAGCAATTTCAGCCCTTGCCCGACGATAAGGGACAAAACATCTCTTTGCGCCGCGCCCAGCGCTATGCGAATGCCGATTTCCCGGGTGCGTTGCGCCACTCCGTAGGAGAGAATTCCGTATACCCCGGTCGAAGCCAGCAATAGCCCGACGGCGGCCAGCGTGCCCAGCAGCACGGCTGTAAACCGGCGGGACGCAATGGAATTCGACAGCACCTGGTCCATGCTGGCGATATTTGAAACCGCCTGGTCCGGATCCACGTTCTGCACTTGCTGGCGTACCTGGGAAACCAGGTTTACCGGGTCCTGCTTTGCCCGCACTACCAGCGTCAGATATCCGTTCCGATACTGCGCATGCGGCAAGTAAATCTGCATGGTGTGCGGCGCATCTAACCCGCTCTGCTTCACGTCCTTCACCACCCCCACCACCGTGCGCCATGGCAGCGGCCCGTGGTCAAACCCAGGCACCCGGATATGCTTGCCTACCGGATCCTGGTGTGGCCACCAGTTGCGCGCAGCCGTTTCGGACACCATGGCCACCAGCGGCGCATTTTCGTCGTCCGCATCCGCGAAGCCGCGCCCGCGCACCACGCCAATTCCCAATGTCTTCAGATAGCCGGGCGTAACCACGTAGCGTTCCGGATAGGGTTGCTCGCTGGGACCATAGGTGAGTCCTTCCGGATCAGTGCCCACGGTGTCGAAGTTTACCCCCAGCGGCAGAATGCTCACCGCTGCCGCAGATTCCACTCCCGGCAACGCGCCGATCCCGGCCAGCAGCTCACGATAGAAAATTGCCGGCTTCGTCGTCCCCGGCGGATACTTTGCCGAAGGCAGGCCGATATCCATGGTCAGAATGTGGTCGGTGCGGAATCCCGGATCCACCTCGCGAAGCTTGCTGAAGGTGCGCAGCAGCAGACCTGCGCCCGCAAGCAACACCAATGCCAGAGCCATCTCGGTCACGGCCAGAAACTTTCGGAAGTTTCCGTGAGCCGCGCTGCTGGTCCTGCCGCCTTCCTTCAACGTCTGGTGCAGGGCTGCCGAGGAAGCATGCAAAGCTGGCACCAGTCCGAACAGGAGTCCGGTGGCCACGCTGATCGCTGCCGTGAAAGTGAGCACGCGCCAATCCATCTGCACTCCGGCGAGTTGCGGAATCACATTCGCTCCGATCGCCGTAATCGCTCCGGTCCCCCAGAACGCCAGCAGTATCCCCAGCGCTCCGCCTCCCACCGCCAGCAGCACACTCTCGGTCAACGCTTGCCGCACCAGCCGCCAACGATCGGCCCCCACCGCCACCCGTATGGCCATCTCCTTCTCGCGCACCGTCGCCCGCGCCAGCAGCAGGTTCGATACGTTCGCGCAAGCAATCAGCAGCAGAAACCCGATCGCCGCCAGTAGTACGATCAAGGCGGGGCGCAGTCCGGAAGCAATATCATCCTGCAGTCCGACCACCCGCACTCCGATGGTTGCGTAATCGTTGGGAAACTGCCGCGCCAAACTCCGGTTGATCACATTCAGTTCCGCTTGCGCCTGCTCGACCGAGACCCCGGGCCTCAGCCGTGCAATTGCGCGCAGGTGGCGCGATCTCCGCTCTTTATCGTCATGTTTCTCAGCGGCTGGCCGGTAGAACTGCGCTGGCCCATCCACCAGGCTGGTGGGCAGGAATGGAAACTCCTTCGGCATTACACCCACGACGGTGTACGGACGCGCGCTCAGCGTGATCTTCTTCCCCACAATCTGCCGGTCACCGCCAAACCGGCTCTGCCACAATCCGTACCCCAGGATGACCACCTGGTCTTTGCCGTCAACCTGCTCTTCCGGCAGGAAATCGCGGCCCAGCAGCGGCTTCCCGCCCATCAGCCCAAGGTATCCATCCGCCACCTGCATGCCCGGAATGCGCTCCGGCATGGTTCCATCGCCCGAGAACACCGCGGTCCAGGTGCCGAAGGCCACCACGTTCTCAAACGCCTGGCTTTGCGTCCGGTAGTCGTCCACATCGGTGTAGGAAAGCTGGTCGCGATGATCTCCAGCAGCCTGCTCGTCACCCCAGAGCAGAACCAGTTTGTCGGGATGCGCGTACGGCAGGTCGCGTAGCATGACCGCGTTCACCACGCTGAAGATCGCCGTGTTGGCGCCAATGCCCACCGCCAGCGTGAGCACCGCCACCAGGGTGAACCCTGGATTCTTGGCCAGCATGCGCCAGCCGTAGCGCAGGTCCTGCCGCAGAGTCTCCATCCCTATCCTCACTCGTAACGCAGCGCCACCATCGGATCGACGGCAGTGGCGCGCCGCGCTGGAATGTAATTCGCGGCAAACGCCACACCCGCCAGCACCATTGCCAATAATATGAAGGTCACAGGGTCAGTTGCGCTCACCCCAAACAGAAGACCAGAGATCAGCCGCATCATGCCCAGCGATCCCGCAATGCCTACCGCGACGCCTATCGCCGCCAACCCCATGCCCTGCCCGACCACCATCTTGAGTACATCTTTTTTCTGCGCGCCCAGTGCCATGCGAATACCGATTTCGCGCGTGCGTTGAGAAACCGAGTAGGACATGGCGCCGTAGAGCCCGATGGCAGCCAGTACCACTGCCAGCGCGGCGAAAATCGCCAGCAGAGTCATAGTGAATTTGCGCTGGACCAGGGAGCGGGCAATCAGATCCTGCATCGTCCGCACGCCTGCCAGCGGCACAGTCTTGTCGACACTCCAAACCGCGTTCTGCACCGCCGGAACCAAGGCGAGAGGATCGGAAGTCTTGGTGCGAACTGCCACGAAGGCAGAGGTCCAGTGCGCCTGCCCAAAGGGCAGATAGACTTCGGCTCGGGGTGCGGCTTCCAATGCGACATGGCGCACGTTGCCGACTACGCCTACGATTTGCAGCTTGTCCATACCCGGCCCGAAGTCGGTAATGTATTTGCCAATCGGATCCTCTCCCGGAAAAACGCTTTTCGTGAATGCCTCGTTCACGACAATCACAGGCGTCGCGCCTGCGATGTCATGCTCATCCAGATAGCGTCCTTTCAATAGAGACACGCCCATGGTTTGCAGGTAGCGAGGGGTCTCAACCCGAATGTCCGCGGAGTAGTCCTTGGCACTCCCGGGAAGTTTGAAGCTGCGTCCGCTGTTTCCTCCGGAGAGAGGCAGGCGGCTCACTGCGCCGGCGGACTGCACACCGGGCAGCGTCTCTAATTTCTCCGCCACCTGCCTGTAAAACCTGTCTTGCTCATCGGCAGACGCGGAGGGTGGTAAGCCCACGCCGAAAACCAGCAAATGACTCGCATCGAACCCAGGATCGACTCGCAACACTCTAACGAAGCTCCTTACCGTAAGGCCCGCTCCAATCAGAAGAATCAGCGACAGTGCGACCTCGGCCACCACCAGCGCGGTGCGAGTGCGGCCACGCTGGGCCGTGCTTCCCCGCTCTCCTTCCTTCAGCGAATCACTTACTTTCCCTTCCGATGCGTGAAGTGCAGGTGCAAGGCCGAAAAGCACTCCGGTCAAAATCGAGACCACCACCGCAAAAGCCAGCGCTTCTAAATTCACGCCGATGTTGCCGTAGTCGCGAATCTCCGAGGGCCCAAGCGCTACGAGAGTTGGAACCGCCCAAGCCGCGATCACGATGCCGAGCAGTCCTCCCGCCACGGCGAGCAGCACACTCTCTGTGAGTAGTTGAGAAACAATGCGGCGGCGTCCAGCTCCTAAAGCAATTCGAATTGAAATCTCTCTAGTTCTGCCACTGCTGCGGGCCAAGAGCAGGTTAGCCACGTTCGTGCATCCTATGAGAAGCACGAAAGCTACCGCCGCCAGCAGAACGTAAAGCACCGGCCGGATGTCACTGACGACGCTGTCCTGCAAGCTCATCATTCCGACGCCGATACCGTCATTACTGTCCGGATATTGCTTCTCCAGGCGTCGGGCAATTGCACTCATCTCCTGCTCCGCCTGGTGCTGGGTCACTCCCGGCTTCAGCCGTCCCCACACGTCGAGATAATTGCGGTCACGGAACTGCCGCGGATCCTGACTAGGCACAAGCGGGTGGCTCGGCACTCCCCACGGCGACGGCACCCAGAGTTCGCCATATCCGTCAGGCAAGAAGTTCGAGGGCATAACGCCCACGACGGTGTAAGTTTCATTGTTCAGCGTGATGCTTTGATTGATTAGCCCTGGGTCCGCGCCAAAGCGGCGATTCCACAATCCATAGCTCAATACCGCGACGTGGTCATTGCTCGGCTCCTCATCCTCGGACTCCAGGCCGCGCCCTAACATCGGATGTACCGCAAACAACGGGAACAGGCTCGCCGTCGTCATCGAGAGACGGACGCGTTCCGGACGGTCTCCTCCAAGATTTCCCTGCCATCCTCGCGAAGCCGCCATCACGGAGAACACATGGTTCTGCGCAACCCAATCGAGGTAGTTGGCAGGCGATGAGGCATAGTGCAGCTCATTGCCTCCGCGCTCCGTCTGGCTGACATACATGATGCGATCGGCATCGGGATAAGGCAGCGAATGCAAAAGCACCTGATCCACGACGCTGAAAATCGCGACCGTGCTGCCAATTCCGAGTGCCAGCGTGAGGACTGCGATTGCGGTGAAGCTCGGGCTCTTCCGCAGCATGCGTACGCCATAACGCAAGTCGTGCAGTAAAGTTTCCATAAGTTCACTCGTAGTGCAGGGCGACCATGGGATCGACGCGGATGGCCCTCATCGCGGGTACTAGCGTCGCCGCCAGAGTCACCACCAGCAAGACCGCTATCGCTCCTGCGAACACCAGCACATCCGTGGGCGCCACGCCGAACAAAAAGCTGCGCAGGGCGCGGGTCGCAGCCACCGAACCCAGGATCCCGGCGGCCAGTCCAACCGCGGTAAGCCCAAAAGCGTGCCGCACCACCAGCCGGAGAATCGCGTTTCGTGGTGCACCCAGGGCTACGCGGATTCCAATCTCCTGGGTACGTCGCGCCACCAAAAATGCCATGAGTCCGTAGATGCCCGCTGCGGCGAGCAGCAAGCCAAGCCCGCCCAAAGCCACGATCAACCGCGCGGTCATTCGCTCTTCGTAGAGCGCCTCACGAATCTGGTCGCGCCAGGTGAGGATTCCGAGCACGGGTATGTTTCGATTGACTTCGCGCAGAATCCGCCGCACGGTCGCGGCGAGAGCCCCTGGATCGTTCCTGGTGCCCACGGCCAGCGCCAATTCGCCGTAGTCGTCACTGCCCATCGGCAGATACAGCAAGGGAATGGGAGCTTCCTGGTAGTCGTTGTACTTGCTGTCTTCCGCGACCCCGACGACCTGGTACTCGTCGCCATCCGCCTTATCCAAGCGAAAGCGTTTCCCCACCGCGTCGCCATTCGGCCAGAAGCGGCTGGCCATCTGCTGGTTCACCACCGTCACGTGAGCGCTGGTCTGAAGGTCGTGCGCCTCGATGGTGCGACCTCGCAGAATTCGCGTCCCCAACACGCTGAAGAAGCCATCACCGACCGGATCAAAATTGATGGTGACACCTTCACGATCGTTGGATCCGAAATCTCCCGGAAGAAAAACTTTGCGGGTTGCGCCACCACCGCTCATGCCAAAAGGAAACCGCATGGCGATACTGGTCGCCGTCACTTGCGGCAGAGCCTCCAGGCGCCGCCGTATCTCGCGCACATACGCGAGGCTCTCCTGCGCGGTGCGGGTGCCGAAACTCGGCGAAAGTTCCAAGACCAGCATGTTCTGGTGGGCGTTGAACCCCGGGTTGGCATTGAGCGCGTTCAGCACCGAGCGCACCAGCAATCCGGCGCTCACCACCATCACTACCGATAGAGCTACTTGAGCTACCACCAGCACGCTGCGGAACGGCCTCCGCGGCGCGGCCCCAGTTGCACCAAATTGCTTGAGGGCCAGCGCCGGAGCCAGGTGGGACGCCTGCAACGCGGGCACGAGTCCGAAGAGAAACAACGAGACCACCGCGACGACCATTGCAAACCAGAACCCACGCAGGCTCAGGTAAGCATCGACTCCCGACGGAACCGTGGTTGGCGGCATCAGCGCAGGCAGCAACTGGAGCACTAAGTTGCCGAAGACCAGCGCCGCCACGGTGCCCAGGACGGTCAGCAACATGGTCTCGGTCAGCAACTGGCGCACGATCTGTCCGGCGGTCGCACCCAAAGCCACGCGGGTCGCGATCTCCTTGCGGCGGTGCTCGGCGCGGGCGAGCAGCAGGCCGGCTACATTGGCACAGGCAATCAGCAACACCAGCGCCGCGATCCCCAGCAGCACCAAACCAACCATCGCAGTCCAGTCCCCGCGGGTCTGGCCTTCCGGCACGGCCGTCATTTTGCGACCGGAATTGGTACTGGGGAAACTCTGCGCAAGTGCGTTGGCCACAGCCGCGAGTTCTACTCCCGCCTGTTGCAAGGTCACGCCGGGCTGTAGTCGACCGAACAACTCGTAGTCCCGGAAGCTCCGAGAGACCAGCCTCTGCTGCTCCCCGGGAACGAACTGCCCCCACGTCGTCATGGGGATCCATAGGTCCGGCACCTGCATGGCTTCGGTGCCGCGAAATCCGCGGGGCAGAATACCCACGACCGCGACCTGCCGACGGTCCACGATGATGGTCCGGCCAACCAGGGACAGGTCACCCCCGAACTGGCGGCGCCAGAACGGATAACTCAGCATGACCGGCAACGCCTGCGGACTCTTGAGTTCGTTTTCGGTAAAGCGCCTCCCTACAGCGGGCACCGGCTGGAGAACGTCAAAGAAGTTGTCCGACAGAACGGCCGCGGTCACCAGGCTGTTCTGCACGCCATCGTCGTAGAAAGCGCCCCG
The DNA here is from genome assembly GCA_020073665.1 of Terriglobia bacterium. Taxonomy (GTDB): domain Bacteria; phylum Acidobacteriota; class Terriglobia; order Terriglobales; family Acidobacteriaceae; genus JAIQEU01. Next base: position 22,089 of record JAIQEU010000003.1, on the reverse strand, counting down.
GCGCTCCAGCAGCGCCACTCCGGCGAGCGTTTTGGCGCTGGTTCGCAGGTCGGCGAAATCCGGGTAAGAATTCCAACCGCGCTCGATCTCTCCCTCGCTACTGGGATTACTGGTGAAGATCCGCACCAGTTGATCGGCATGGGGTACAGGCATGGGCCGCAACCAGAGTTCGTCTACGAAGCTGAAGATGGCGACGTTCGTGCCAATGCCCAGCGCCAGGGTGACGATTGCCACCACCGTAAAGCCTGGGGACGTCCGCAGCATGCGCAGGCCGTAGCGAATGTCCTGAAGAATGGTTCCCATGTCTCATCCAATCGAAGCGGTCGTATTCGGCACCGGCTCGTTCTTCGGATCATTTGCGATCCATCCGTCGAACAACTGAATGGTCCGGTTCCCGTAGGCCGCATTGGCCTCGGAGTGCGTCACCTGGACAATGGTCGTGCCCTGGTCATTCAGCTTCTTGAACAGCTCCATGATTTCCTTTGCCTGGCTGGAATGCAGGTTGCCGGTAGGTTCGTCGGCCAAAATCAATTTCGGATTGCCCACGACCGCACGGGCGACTCCCACGAGTTGCTGCTGCCCCCCGGACAACTGGCTGGGATACAAATCCTTTTTGCCAACGATCTGGAAACGGTCGAGCACCTCGGCCACCATGCTGGCGCGCTGCCCGCGAGAAACGTTGCGGTATGAAAGCGGAACGTCGAGATTCTCGTAGACCGTCAGATTGTCGAGCAGGTGATAACTCTGAAATACAAACCCGATATATTGCCGGTTCAAGTCGGCGCGCTTCTTGCGGTCGAGCTTGTGCACGGCATGGTCGAGAAAGTGATATTCGCCGGCCCAGCCGTCATCGAGCATGCCCAGTATGCTGAGCATGGTTGACTTGCCCGCCCCCGACGGCCCCATGACGGTGACAAAGTCGCCGGCCTGGATATCGAGGTTGATGCGGCGCAGCACGTAGGTCGCGCCGGCGCCGGTCTTGTAAGAACGCTCCACGTTGCGAAGTTGAATCATTTTTCGGGACCTCGTTGCTTTCTACTCATACCTCAGTGCCACCATGGGATCGACTCCGGCCGCCCGGCGCATAGGGATCCAAGCGGCCAGCAGCGCCATCGCGGCCACCAATCCAGTGATTGCGGCCAGCGTCCATGGATCATTGTTGGAAACTCCAAAAAGTTGACTGCGCAGCAGGCGGCTCAAGCTCAGAGCCAGAGGCACGGCCACGGCGATGCTCAAGCCCACCAGCATGGCTACTTCCGACAGAACCAACCGTACTACCGCAGTGCGGCTCGCGCCGAGAGCGATGCGGATGCCAATCTCACGAGTGCGCTGCGCCGTGGAGTACGCCAGCACACCATAGAGTCCGACGGCAGCGAGCAGGGCGGCCAGCACGCCAAAGCTGGCCGCCAGCAGCGCGATCATACGTTCGGTGTTCAGGCTGTCGTCGATCTGTGCCTCCATGCTACGCATGGTGTCGGGCACCAGCCCGGAATCGATACGCTGCAGAGCGGCTCGAATAGTGGTTGCCGTGGACTCTGGGGCTTGCGACGTGCGCGCGTAAAACTGAAGCGGTATGAAACCCGCCTCCTTACTTTGCAGAAGCGGAACGAAGACGGTGCGCGGCACCTCATTGCGCAGAGTTTCGTGCTTGGCGTCACTAACTACTCCAACAATCTGCAGAGCCATCTTTACGCCGTTCCCTGCACCGCTGCCCAGAGATTGGCCGATGGCCCGCTGCGGATCGCCGAAGAAATGACGGGCCATGCTCTCGTTGATGACCACAACCTTGGCAGCGTCCGGCCCATCCTGCTCGCCTATGCCGCGGCCGGCCACGAGCGGGATTTCGAGCGTGGAGAAGAAGCTGGGCGTTACGATGGACCACTCCACGTTCATGTCCTCGTCCTCTTTGGCGTTGTAGCCGCTAACCGTAACGTTCGTGCTTTCGTTGTTGTTTGCCAGCAGCGGGTCGTTCGTCGCCGCCGCCATACGTACACCCGGAAGCGCGCCCAAGGTCGTCAGCAATCGCTGATACAGCGCCGGGATTTGTTCGGGTTGATAGCCGGCCAGCTTGGGGTCAATGCCAAACGTCAGCAAATGATCGGTAGCAAAGCCTGCGTCCAGCGTCCGGAGGTTGTAGAGCGTGCGCGCAAAAAGTCCCGCGCCGAATAGCAGCAGTAGACTCAAACCTATCTGTATTCCCACGGAGGCTCGCCGGAATCGCATGGTTCCGCCAGCGGCTGTCGTAGTCTGCTGTTTGAGCGCGGGAGTCAAGTCAGGTCGCCAGAAGTGGAACGCTGGCGCCAGGCTGAACAGGATGCTGACCACCAAAGACAAAACAAAGCTGAAAGCCAGAATGCGCAAATCCGGACTCACCGAGAACGGGAGGTTGTTCGGCGAACCGGATGCCATGCGCTGTACCAGCAAAGCCGAGATATACGGCGACAGCATGACGCCCACCGCTCCTCCCGCCAGCCCCAGCAGCAGTCCTTCGATCAACAACTGCTGCAAGATTCGACTGCGCCTTGCGCCCAGGGCGTAACGAACAGAAATCTCCTTCATTCTCCCCACCGCCCGCACCGAAAGGAGGCCGGCTACATTGGCGCAAGCGATGAGCATCACCAGGCCGACCATGCCCATCACGATCAGAAGCGGGGTGCGAAGAACGTCCCGCAGGGGGGAGAAACCGCGCGCGCCATCGAGCAGGTTGACCCGGCTCTTCTCCACAAACTTCTCGCGAAAAGTGGCGGAATGAACTTTCATGTCCTTCAATTCGTCGGTACGAATTGAATGCCACAGGTTGTTGATTTCCGCTTCGCCCTGGTTGCGGCTGACGCCGGGCTTCAATCGGGCAAAGATGTTGAGCCAGCGGGAGCGACGATTGTCCAGATCATTCCATCCCGGAGTGATCTCCGCCTTCATCATCATCGTTGCAAACACGTCTGGGGCATCTTCAACCACAATGCTGTGGAAGTTCTTGGGCGCAATGCCAATCACCGTGAAGGGATGCGCGTTGATTACAACCGTCTGGTTCAGAATGCCCGGATCACCACCGAAGCGGCGCTGCCAGTAGTTGAAACTGAGCACCGCGACCGGCTTGGCTTGCTGCACCACGTCGTCGGATTGCACGAACAACCTTCCCATCGCAGGATGCACACCGAGGGTCTCGAAATAATTGCCGCTCACCAGTTCCGCGGTGGCCAAGTCAGGCTGGTTGTGCCATTGCACTCCAACCTGGGTTGCGTAGGTTGCCAGAACCCCGTTGAAGACCGTGCTGCGGTCACGCAGATCGCGGTACATCGGGTATGAAAAATAGTCGCCGGGACTTCCGCCGCGGGAACTTGTCCTCCCGCTGTCCGATCCCACAAATTGCAGTTGTACTAATTGTTGAGGATCGCGGACCGGCAGGCTGCGCAGCAGGATCTGGTCAAGCAGCGTGAAGATGGCCGTATTGGCGCCGATGCCGAGTGCCAGTGTCATAGCGACGATCAGCGAGAAGCCCGGATTGTTTCGAACCATACGAACGGCATAACGCAAGTCTTGCAGCAGAGCATCTATCATCACTCGTACCTCAGCGCTATGATCGGATCCACCCTCGCCGCCCGCCGTGCCGGCACATAGCAGGCCAGCACAATAAAGAACAGGACCAGCAACGGCACAATCACGAAAGTCCAGCAATCGGTCGGACTGACCCCGTACAGCAGGCTGGCCATGACCCGTGTCAACGCGAATGCGCCCAGAAGTCCAACCACTACGCCTGTGCCGGCCAGCTTTGCTCCCTGGCCCACAATCAGACGCAAGACGCTTTCCTGCTGGGCCCCAAGGGCGATGCGAATGCCAATTTCGCGTGTGCGCTGCGACACCGAGTAAGCCATCACCCCGTAGATTCCGATTCCTGCCAGGGCCAGCGCCAGTACGGCAAACGTTCCAATCAGCCACATATCGAAGCGGCGCAGCGAGCCGGAATCCTCCACCATCTCGTCCATGGTTTTCACATCGCTGACTGGCACACCTTTATTGACTTCGGCCACAACGGATCGGATCTCGCTGAGCAAGCCTGCCTGGCTGCCGCTGCTGCGAACGGCGATGCTCATGCTGCCCTCGAGAAGAGGCAGGTAGGAATCGGGCACCTGGGTGTAGGGGTAATACACCGTCGGCTCGATATCGACGTCGGCCGCCCAGTGCCGCACATCCGCCGCCAGCCCCACCACCGTGCACCATTGGCCGCCCGGCATCTCCGGCTTCAGGCGTTTTCCGATCGGATCTTCGTTCGGCCAGTAGAGATGCGCCAGGCTCTGGCTGACGATGGCGACCGAGGGTGCGGCCTTGCTGTCGTTTTCGTCGAATTCCCTTCCCCGCAGCATCGCCGTCTGCAAGCCATGGAAATAACCCGGACCGATGGATCGGAAGCGGCTCACGACCGGAGTCTGCGAAGGCGGCGGAGGCGTGCCTTCAATCGCGATGGGCATCGACGGATCTCCGCCGCTCATGGGAAGATTGCGCGCCAGTACCGCCGACTGCACTCCCGGCAGCGCCCTCACCTTATCCAGCACTTGTTGGTAGAAAAGTGGGATTTGCTCGACGGGAAGTCCGGTTGGCGCCGCCATTCGGAAAGTCAGCACACCGGAGGGGTCGAAGCCAGGGTCAACCTTGGCCGCCACCCACAGGCTTTTCAACGACAGCCCAGCTCCGATCAAGAGGATCGATGCCAAGGCGGTCTCGGTCACCACCAGCACCATGCGATGCTTTCCGAATCCCCGGCTGGCTCCACGCGCGCCCTCTTTCAAAGCCTCATTGACGTCGGTTCGTGAAGCTTCCAGTGCCGGCACGATGCCGAACACCACTCCCACAACCATGCACAGCAAGAGCGTGTACCCGAGGACCTGGCCATCAATGGCGACCGAGGCAATCTGGGGAATGCTCGGCGGACGAAGCGCCCGCAACACGGCGATCGCTCCATATGCCAGCCCCAGTCCAAGTACTCCTCCGATTAAGGCCAGCAGTAGGCTCTCAGTCAGAAGCTGTCGCACCACGCGAATGCGCATCGCACCCATCGCGGTCCGGATCGACATCTCGCGTTGCCGTGCAGTGCCACGCGCCAGCAGCAGATTCGCCACGTTGGAGCAGGCGATCAGCAGAACAAAACCTACTGATCCCATCAGCAACAGCAGAGCTGGTTTCACATTACCCGTCAGGAACTCGCGGATGGATTGCAGAAAGATTCCAAAGCCCCCATCGCCCGTCGGGTCCTGGGCCTTGAGGCGGGCGGCTATGGCTTTCAGCACCGCGTCCGCCTGCGCCTGGTCGGCTCCTTGCGGCAGCCGCGCCAGCGCATATAACCAATGGATGTTGCGCGCCGAAGTCTGCGCGTTCACCGTCTCCAGTTGTAAGGGCACCCAAAATAATTCGTTGTCGTTCAAAACGTGGAAGCCGGGCGGCATCACCCCTACGACGGTGTAGGGTGCGCCGTTCAACGTAATGGGACTTCCCAGCAAATCCGCGCGGGAATCGAATCGCGTCTTCCACAAGGCATGGCTCAGGATGATCGTTCGTCCCGAGCCGGGCCGGTCTTCGTCGACAGCAAAATTGCGCCCTAGCAGGGGCTCTGCACCCACCACAGGAAACAGGTTCTGCGATACTCTGGCGCCGGTGACTCTTTCCGGCAGGGCTCCACCGCTCAAGTTGAGCTGCACCGGGGACAGCGCTGCCATATCGGCGAGAGGGCCTTGCTGCTGTTTCCACTCCAGGTAGGCTGGCGTCGAGAACACGTTGGGATTGCCGTTCGCCATGGTCTGATAGACGAACATCAAGTGATCAGGATCCTTGAAAGGTAAGGGCCGCAATAGCACAACATTGATCACGCTGAACATTGCGGTGTTGGCGCCGATTCCGAGAGCGAGCGTGAGCGCCGCGACGGCTGCGAAGCCGGGGTTCTTGCGCAGCAGGCGCCATCCATAGCGAAGATCTTGAAAGACTCTATCCATAAGTTCACTCGTACCGCAGCGCCACCACCGGGTCGACTTTTGCGGCGCGCTGTGCGGGCAGGTAGCTGGCGAACAGGACGGTGGAACCTAGAACCACCGAGGTCAAGATCAGAGTGACGGGATTAAACAGGCTTACCCGAAACAGCAAACTGGAGAGCGTACGCCCGAGGGCAAAAGTGGCAATCATGCCCAGGACCAGTCCAACCGCAGCCAGGCGCGCACCCTTGCCCAGCACCAGGCGCAGGACATCTGCTGGCTGAGCACCAAGCGCCATGCGGATGCCAAGTTCGCGCGTCCGCAGTCGCACCGTGTAGGTAATTACGCCATACAGGCCCAGCGCCGCGAGCAACAACGCCAGTCCGGCAAAGACCGAAAGCAGGATTACCAGAAAGCGCCGGCCCAGCAGTGAACTGTCCACGCGCTGCTCCATGGTCTTGAAATCGTAGAGTGGCTGGCTCGGATCCACACCGCGAATGGCAGACTTCATCGCCTCCGCTAAGCCTTCCGCACCTGAACTGCTGGTCCGCACCACCATGGCGGCACTGTTCGTAGGCAACTGTGCCAGTGGCAGAAAGTAGAAGCCTTCGGTTGTATCCGCCTCAAGGGAAGAGCTCTTGGCGTGCTGCACCACGCCCACGATGGTCCTCCACGGGTCGCCCGAACCAAAACGAAGGCGCTGCCCGAGGGGCTCTTCATTTGGCCAATACTGGTGTGCGAGAGTCTGGTCGATCACTGCCACTGGTTGTGTTTTGGGACGGTCCTCATCGCTGAACTCTCGTCCCCGCAGCAGCGGGATGCGCAACGTCTTGAAGTAATCAGCGGAGATTTGGCGGAGGTTGCCATGCGGCCCGGGATCATTGGCCGGCAGGGTTCGACCCTCGATCTCAAACGACGAACTCCCTCCATTGTTGTCGAAGGGCAGCGAGTCTGCCATCGCTGCACTAGTCACGCCCGGTATGCTCCGTAAGCGTTCTTCTGCGGCGGCGAAGAAGGCCGCCTGTTGCTCGTCACTCTTATAAACTGTGGAAGGAAGGGAAAGACCAGCGGACATCAAACCGTGGGGATCAAACCCTGTCTCCACTCGTTCCAACTGCTGCATGCTGCGCAAGAGAAGTCCAGCGCCCACCAGCAGCACCATGGCCATCGCGATCTCGCCCACCACCAGCGCGGACCGCAGACGCTGCCGCGAGTGGCTGGACGTCTCCGAGCGGCCACCTTCCTTCAGCGCTTCGTAGAACGCCACGCGCGTCATGTGCCAGGCCGGAGCGGCTCCACAGAGCAGAGCGCAGATCACACCGAGGACTGTCACAAACAGTAAGACCGGACCACCCACATGCACCTGAACGTTCTGCATCAGACCTTGGGGCGCCAGCAACAGCAAGAGTGGAATCGCCGCCTGGGCAACTACCAGGCCCAGGCCGACTCCCGCCACCGCCAGGATCAGACTCTCGATCAGGGCTTGCTGGATCAGACGTCCCCGCCCCGCACCCAGCGCGATCTGGATTGACACCTCACGCTGCCTGCCCGATGCACGCGCCAACTGCAAGCCGGCGATGTTGGCGCAAGCAATCAGCAGCACCACTCCCACTGCTCCCAGCAGCACCAGCAGCGGTTGGCTCAGGTTTCCCGCCACGAACTGAATAAGCGGCATGCAAAACATGCCCCAGCCCGAAGCCTTGCCGTAACTGTTCTCGCCCTCGGAAGCCACCTGCTGCGCCGACCGCAACTTCAAATATGAATCCGCCTGCTGCGCTGACACTCCGGGTCGCAGGCGCGCAACGCTGAAAAGGTACTCGTTATAGCGGTACTTGCGATCGAAGTATTGCCCGGGCGGCAAGGCGATGGGCACCCAGAGTTCCGCCTGATTCGGCCAGTTGAACTCCGGCCCCATCACGCCAACCACCTGGTAGGACTCCTGGTTCAGCCGCAGGCTGCGCCCGAGAATTGCGGGATCGCCGCCGAACCTTCGCCTCCACGTCTGGTAGGAAAGTACGACTTCGTGTTCGGCTCCGGGCTGGTCTTCTTCCGGGCGAAACACCCGTCCCAGTTGCGGACGCGCCCAAAAAACATCGAACCATTGCCACGAAACCTTGGCTCCGGTGAGCCGCTCCGGCGTAGTCCCAGCATCGCTGTAATTGAAACTCGCTCCGTTTAAGACTGCGGCCGAAGTGAAAACGTCTTTCCCGGCGACCGCGTCGCCAAAATCTGTCGGAGAAAGGTTGATGTTCTGCAGGTTTCCCACGGAGTAGTGGCTACGCAGCGCCACCACGCTGTCAGGATGAGGAACCCCGCTGGGATTCAGCATGACCGCGTTCATCACGCTGAAGACGGCGGTATTGGCACCGATGCCGAGCGCCAGTGTCAGCACCGCCACCATGGCAAAGCCTGGTGACTTCGCCAGAACTCGGAAGCTGTAGCGGATGTCTTGAAGCAGAGTGTCCATCGTTCACCCCTGGAGAGAGCAAGACTGCGACTTACGGTGCCAATGTCACTGCTGGCGTGTCATCCGCAGCACGCGCAAAGTCCCTCAGTTCACCTCGACTGTTTCCTCAACCACTCTTCCGTCAAACAGGTGAATGGTGCGGTCGGCATGGCGGGCGAAGCGTGGATCGTGGGTCACCATGCAGATGGTGGCGCCTTCGCGGTGAAGGTCACGCAGCAGATCCATGACGGCTTCCGCATTGCGCGAATCCAGGTTGCCGGTGGGCTCGTCGGCCAGCAGGATGGCTGGGCTGCCGGCCAGCGCCCGGGCCACGGCGACACGCTGCTGCTGGCCTCCGGAGAGCTGCGAGGGATAGTGCTTGGTGCGGTGGTTCATCCCGACCCGTTCCAGCGCCTGCTGCACCCGGGTCTTGCGCTCGGCGGCGGGCATGCCACGGTAGGTCAGAGGCAACTCGACGTTCTCGTACACGTTTAGATCGCCGATCAGGTTGAAACTCTGGAAGATGAAGCCGATCTCCCGGTTGCGAATGCGCGACCGCTCGCTGATGTTTAAACTGGCAACCGGCTGCGAGTTCAGCACGTAGCTTCCGTCGCTGGGCGAATCGAGCAGGCCGATCAGCGCCAGCAGGGTGGATTTCCCCGAGCCCGACGGTCCCGCGATAGAGACGTACTCCCCTTTGCGAATCTCCATGTGGATGCCCGACAGGGCGTGCGTCTCCACTTCGTCGGTGTAAAACACCTTGGTGATGTTCTCCATGCGAATCATGGTTCCCGCATCAGTCATTGCATTTCCCTTCTTTTTAGGGTTTCGGTTGACCCGAGACTAGAGCCAGGCACCTATTCCAGGCGGACCCGGTCAAAACTGTCCCAGCGCGACATGTCGGACAAAATGACCTGGTCGCCCTCCTTCAACCCCTGAATGATCTCCACTGTATTGACGGAGCTGCGGCCAAGTTGTACCTGTGCACGCACCGCGGTTTGTCCGTCGGGCTCAAGCTTGAAGATGCCCACTGTGCTCTTCTCCTGGCCAAATGCCGGCCTGCCCACATTTAGGATGTTGGCAATCCGTTCCAGGTCGATGGTCCCATCCACGCTGAGATCCGGGCGGGCTCCCTGCGGAAGGGTCCCGTCGAGGCCGACATCCACCGTGACCGTACCGTTCTGCACCGAGGGATCGATGCGGGTCACGTGTCCTGAGATCACGCCGTTGTGGGTATCAACGGACGCCGGCTGGCCCAGCTGAATGTCTTTCGCCTGGGTTTCGGCCACTTTCAGCTCTGCCTTGAGCCGTTCGGGCTGGACCACCTTCGCCAGTGTGGTTCCCGGGGTCACGAATTGGCCTACCTTTAATGTCTGTTCCTGCAGCACCCCGGTCGTGCCTGCGCGCACATGCAAGCCCTCGACCTGGCTGCGCTTGAGTTGCGCCAGGGCACGAAACTGCTCCACCTCTGCCTGCTTCAACTGGAGCTGAGCTTCCAACACTTGCCCGCTGTTGGCCAGCCGCTGGTGCTCAATCTGGTTTCGAGTGGCCGACTCCTGGGCTTTGGCGTTGGAAACCTTCAAACTGTTTTCGGAAATGACTCCCAATTTCTGCAATTCCGCGTCGGTATCAGCCTGCATCTTGGCCTGGCTGTATTCCGATTCGGCTTTGGCCGACTCAGACTTCTGCGCCAACACCTGGCTGGCGAGCTGCATCTCCATATTCTTATAGTCAGCTTCTGCGGCCTTGAGCTTCCACTCGGCATCCAGCGATTCCTGCTGCAATTGGGGATTGCTCAGCTCCAGAAGGATGGTGTCAGGCTTTACCGCGGCGCCCGGCAAGACTGGAATGCGATCCACCCGGCCCTCGGTGACCGCCGGGATAAACCGGATGTCCTCTGGTACCAGCGTACCCAGCCCACGGACCTGACGAAGCATCGGCCCACGCTTGACGGTATCAACCCAGACGGTGGACCTTTCTACGCTCGGCGCAGCCGGCTTCAGTCGCGAGAGCCCCATGGTGACCAGTACGACCACCACGATCCCCACCGCCGCATAAATAATTTGGCGCCGACGCCGTTGTTGCTTCACTCCGGAGTTGCGAACTATGTCCATTTCAACCTCTGGTGAGGCAAGTGCAATGCCAGCCCTCGGTGGGATTAAGTTCTTATTGTTCAGTCAGATGTCTTCGGCTGGCGGGGATTAGGACAGGCTCGGCTGTCCGCTCGTGGGATGTAAGTGTCCGAAAACAGACACCCCGTTAGAAGGCAAAAGGGCCGTTTGACTGGGTTCACGCTCCCTGTCAAACGACCCCAATTGTCAATTTCAGCCGCTGCATCACTCCGAATCGGAGGAGTGGGATGGCTCCAGATCTACGCCGAAATCATCTATGTCGTCGACCACAACGTTGGTGCCGAAATCATCTTCCGGGTTACGCGCCGGCTTGTCTTGTTTCCGTTGGCTCTTGCGCTCCGCTTTTTCGCGTTGCTTCTCTTGCCGCGAGCGCTCTTTTAGGCGTTTGGTGAAACTCGATCGACCTCGACCAGACATCTGCACCCTCCTGAATATTGGCCCGGTTACAACCGTGGCGCATGGTGACTAGTTTTGCTAACTTGCCGGAAACCGCCAGCTACCAGCGAGGCTCCCGCGGCTGGCGCGCGTGTCCGCGATAGTCGTCACGGCCTCCGCCTCCGCCTCCGCCAAAGCCACGGCCTCCCGGGCGACCGCTGCCGGGGCCGCTTTTCTCTTTGGGACGCGCTTCGTTGATCTTCAACGCGCGGCCTTCCAGTTCGGTTCCGTTCAGCGCGGCAACGGCCTTGTCGGCCTCGTCGGCGTTTGTCATTTCCACGAATGCGAAACCGCGGGAGCGGCCAGTCTCACGGTCAGTAACCACGCTGACCCGATCGATTGCCCCGTGGGGCTCAAACAAAGATCGCAGTTCAGCTTCGGTAGTGCTGTGCGGGAGATTCCCAACAAAAAGGTTCTTCATAGCTTCCTCATAAGTAGTGTTAGTTCGTAAGATCTTTCGAATGCCGGGTAACGGCATCGGCCCACGATGAAACTCGTCCGTTGGTCGGCCGGCCATTACTGCGGGGATCCTTCAGTGACCGCGCCGCCCGAATGCGCCACGAAGCTTCGCGAATCCCCCACCGGTTGGGCAGCGATTCGCAGCTATCGGCGAACAACTTTTCTACCATCGCAGCCCATGGGCCATCCCCGTTCTGCTCGTCCACAATCGGACTGGCCAGGTCCTGGGCAGCCGCGAGATACCCCGGCTTGCCCACCAGAAACGCTACTACTTGCGGCGGCGTGGCGGCCCGCACCTCGCAGCAGAATGCATCCACGTTGTCGGGTTCGTTACGCACGTTCATCAGCACCAGGTTATAAGAGTCGACTCGCCACAGCGACCGCGCTTCGCTGATGTCGGCGGCGCAATCCACTTCGATGCCCAGCTTTCGCATCACGCGAGCGCGCAGGTCGCGCCGGGTACCAAAGCTGTCCACCAGCAAGATTCTCTTCTTGGTTGTGATCGGAGGCAGCGCCGAGCCGTTCCCCGGTTTGTTCATGACGTGGCTTTCTTCAGCGAAACCGCGGCCGGACTTGCGGACGCGGCATCCCCGCGTCGGGCGAGCGATTCGATCAGCTTTCGATTTCGTTGCCTGCGCGCGATGTTCTGCTTGCGCTTCCGGTTGAACCGGGATTTATCGCCGTTGACTTGGGACATAGACCTTCCTCTCGGTGGGAGCAACTACACCGCAACCCTGGGCTCGCCAGCGAGCCCGCTGAAATGGCTGGATTCTCGGTAGTCAGCGCCCGAAGTGAGCCATGTCTCTCAATCTCGAAGGCGCAAGGTCGGTCTCTGGCAGTGTGTCTTCGTAATTAAGGAACGTATTCAGTATACGCTGGTCAGCTTGCAGTGGCGGAACTAAAGAACGATACGGTCGCCAAGGTGCTGTATTTGCAGGGCAAGAGCTCTTTCAAACGAGGGAAACTGCGGCACAAAATATCCACCGCGGCGGAAAACGGCTCAGGCCCTGCCCGCACCGGTAAGCGCCTCGATGGCATCCCACACCGTGGGGAAAATCAGGAACAACGGCTCCACCCGGGTGATCTCAAACAGTTTCAGGACCCGGTCATTTACCCCGGTGAGTATCACCCGCCGCCCAGCCTTCTGACCGGTCACATAAGTACTGACCAGTGACCCCAATCCGGCCGAATCCACATAAGGAACTTCGGTCAGGTCGAGAATCACAGTCGCTGCGTCTTCGCGGCGGATGGCGTTCTGAAAGTTAGAGAGGCTTTCAAAAGTCAGCGGACCCTTCAGGCGAAGCACGCCTTGGCCTCCGGTAGCGTCCCCCAACCTCTCGACGATGAACTCTTCAGAAGACATCCCGCGGATTGTAGGCCAGCCGGGGGAGGAGAGCAAATCCAGGTTACCCCGCCGGGGCCGCGGGCATCCCAACCCGCGACCCTGCCGGTTTGTCATGGACAGCTAAAACGCTTGCCTACATGACGGTAAAGTTGGTCGCACTGTTGGCCGTTCCCCCCGGTGTAGTGATGGAAATCTTTCCCGTCACCGCTCCCGTGGGCACCGTCGCCGTGACTTGGGAATCAGAATTCACCGTGAAGACCGTCGCTGCCACGCCGCCAAATTTCACCGCGCTCGCCTGCAGGAAGCTGGTGCCGGTGATTACTACCGACGTCCCCACCGGGCCGCTGGGCGGACTGAACGTCTTGATCGCGGGCACAACTTTGAATTTCTGCGGCGAAAGCAGATTGCCTCCCGGTTCCTGCACCGTGATGAGGCCGGTGGTGTCGTTCGTCGCCACTTTCCCCGTCAGGTAAGTATCATTGGTGATGGTAAAGGTCCCAGCGCCCAGCCCGAAAAGCACTCCGGTAGCGGTATTGAATCCCTGGCCGAGCAGCCCGACTGACGCCCCCACCTTGCCCGACGTGATCACCACCGGTGAAGTGAATGCCTTTAGACTCGCATCCAGGCTGTAGAGTACGCCTTCGCTGTGAGAGCCTCCCGTCGAGGTCAGCCCGTAAATCACTCCGGTCGTCAGCAGAAAGGGCTGGGAGTTGGGATTCGCGCCGTTCGTCTTATCGAAGTTGTAGATCACCGCGTAGCTGGTGCCGTTGGTTTTGACCTTGTACAAAGTGCCAAACCCGCTCGTACCTCCGTTAGCAGTGGCTCCGTACAGGAACCCGTCACTTCCCTGCACCACTCCACACGTGGGCCCCTTGCCATCCGTGGCACCGACAGTGCCGTCGAAATTGTGAAAGACGGTCAACACTCCGGCCGGCGTTAGCTTGAATACGACGCCTCCACCCAAAGTGCCACCGGTCGAAGCCGTTCCATAGAAGTTCCCATCACTGGCCTGGAAAAGAGACGTCTGGGGGTTGCCCCCGTGAGCATTGTCGAAGTTGAAGATTGTCTTCAACACGCCCTTGGTGGTGATTTGAAAGGCCGTACCCGCATTAAATGCCCCACCATACAGTGTCGTGCCGTAGAGTTTTCCATCGACTCCCACCGTCAGCGCTCCATCGCTCTCCGCCGGAAGTGTCGCCAGCGTAGTCAGCACGCCAGCCGTGGTGATTTTATATACCGTCCTTCCCGCTGAGTTCGCGGTAGTGCCGTAGAGATTACCGTCCGGGGCCGGGACCGGAGGTGTGAACGGATAGGCCGAATCCGTGCCGTTGGCAAAACTGTAAATCGTGGTCAGGGTCCCGCTGGGCGTGACTTGGAAAACAGTTCCCGCGGAATGCGCCCCACCCTGATAAGTCGTTCCGTAAAAATTCCCGTCAAGTCCGAGGCTGAGTCCGCCTCGCGGCCCCAAGCCATCGGTGAAATTGAAGCTGTGGAGAAGGGTCAGCGTACCGGTACTGGGCACGAGCTTGAAGATGGCGCCCTCCCCAAAGCTGCCGCCGGAATTCGTTGCCCCGTAAAGATTCCCATCTCGCCCCTGCGCCATTACGCCTGGGTACGTCTGGCAACAACCATGAGCGGCACCGTCGAAATCAAATAGGTCAGTGTAGGTTTGGGCTTGCACCAGTGAAGAAGCCGCAAGCAGAGTCAGAACAACCAGCAAGAACCGATGGCGGAGCATTGTGGGACGAGTCATGGGGCACTCCTGGGTTTTGCAATCCGTTCTGACTAGTAATGTGAGAAACGCCACCGGATTGGCTCAATCAATCTTGCGCGAAATCAAGGAGTATCCCAGCCAGCGTGGAGCCTGAATCGCCTAACTCCCGTGTTTTCAGCTTCTTGACATGCGAGGAGAGACGGGATATGCTGCGCCCACCAATGCGCTCTCCTCCGGCGCTGGGGCGTAACCGTTTTGCATCGCGAGGCTTCAAGTCCGGTGACCAAGCTACTCGTGCGCTGGCGCGAGGGGGACCGCGCCGCCCTCGAGCAGTTAATGCCCTTGGTCTATGAGGAGCTGCGTCGCCTGGCCCATCACTACCTGCAGCGCGAGCGAAGCGACCACACCCTGCAGAGCACCGCACTGGTGCATGAGGCCTACCTGCGACTGGCCGGGGGGAATGTTCCGCAGTGGCAAAATCGAGCCCACTTTTTCGGCATTGCCGCCCACATCATGCGTCAGATCCTGGTGGAATACGCCCGCGGGCACAGCGCCGCCAAACGCGGCGGAAGCGCTTACAAGTTGACCCTGGACGCAGCCCTCGCCGTACCCGAACCGTGCAACATAGACATCGTCGCCCTCGATGACGCCCTGAAAAACCTTGCCGTGCTCGATGAGCAGCAAAGCCGTATTGTCGAACTGCGGTTCTTTGCCGGCTTGACCATCGAAGATACTTCCGAAGTCCTGGGAATTTCTCCCGCTACGGTAAAGCGGGACTGGACCTCTGCCCGTGCCTGGCTGCATCGCGAGATCGACCGGAGCGCGATGGGATGAACCCCGAACGCTGGCAACAAGTGCGGCAGCTGTTCGATGAAGCCGTTTCCCTCCAAGCCGCCGAGCGCTCGTCGCATTTGGACAAAGCCTGCTCGGGCGATCCCGAACTTCGTCGCGAAGTGGAATCACTACTTTCCTCCGACCAGAAGGCCGGGAGCCGGTTCTTGAATACTCCTGCCATCGACTTGAAGAGCCGGCCCGAAGACGCAAGTCCTGTCCCGACCCGCGTCGGACGCCGGCTCGGCGCCTACAACATTCTGGACCAAATTGGCCACGGCGGCATGGGTGAGGTCTACCGGGCGGTCCGCGCCGACGGCCAATACACCAAGGAAGTGGCGATCAAACTGGTGCGGGGCGGCTTCGACACCGCCTCGGTGCTGGAGCGCTTCCGCAACGAGCGCCAGATCCTGGCTTCGCTGGATCACCCCAACATCGCCCGCTTGCTTGACGGCGGCACCACCGACGACGGCCTCCCCTACCTAGTGATGGAGTTGATTGAAGGAGCCTCCATCGACTCCTACTGCGATGCGCGCAAGCTCTCCATCACGGAGCGGCTGCAGCTCTTTCGCCAGGTCTGCGCCGCTGTGCAGTACGCCCACCAGCGACTGGTAATTCATCGCGACATCAAGCCCAATAACATTCTCGTCACCGAGGATGGCACTCCCAAGCTGCTGGATTTCGGCATCGCCAAACTCCTTGACCCAGCCGCCAGCTCGGAAACCACGATGGCGCGTCCCATGACGCCGGAGTACGCCAGCCCGGAGCAAGTGCGCGGTGAGCCCATCACCACTGCCAGCGATGTCTACTCGTTAGGAGTCGTCTTCTACCAGTTGATGACCGGCCGCTCACCCTACCCGCCTGAAACCCGCAGCCCTCACGAATTCGCGCGCGCTATTTGTGAAACCCAGCCGGGCCGCCCCAGCACCGTCGTGCTCAAGTCTGGAACCTCACTCAAGGAACGGGATCCGTTGCTTACAGCCGAGGAGGTCAGCCTTACTCGCGAGGGATCGCCCGCCAAACTCCGCCGACGCCTGGCCGGCGACCTCGACAACATCGCGCTGAAGGCTCTGCGCAAAGAACCTAACCTCCGCTACGCATCGGTAGAACAGTTGGGCGACGACATCCGGCGCCATCTGGAGGGTCTGCCGGTCACCGCCAGCAAGGGTTCCTGGAAATATCGAGCCTCCAAGTTCGTGGCTCGTCACAAGGTGGGCGTTGCGGCTGCGGCGGCTGTATTTTTGGCACTGGCCGTTGGAATCGGCGCCACGTTACGCGAGGCGCACATCGCTCGCCAGCAAGCTGAAATCGCAAAAGCCGAACGAGCCCGCGCAGAAAAGCGCTTCGAGGATGTGCGCAAATTGGCGAACTCCCTGATCTTCGAAATTCACGATTCCATCCAGAACTTGCCTGGCGCCACGCCCGCCCGCAAACTGCTGCTCGATCGCGCTGTCGAGTATCTGGACAAGCTCGCTCAAGACTCCGGCGGCGACGTTAACCTTCAGCGCGAATTGGCATGGGGCTACCAGCGTCTGGCGGTAGTGCAGGGCGACACCACGCAACCCAATCTCGACCAGATTAGCACCGCCGAGGTCAGCACCAGCAAGGCTACCGCCCTCTTCGAGGCCGTCGCCAGGGCAAATCCCCACAACGTGACCGACCAGCTCAATGTTGCCATGGTTCACCGCACCCAGGCCTTCGCCGACATCTATACGCCCAAGGGCCGCAAGGAAATCGACCAAGCGATGGCCTTCACCGAACCTCTGATGCAGACCGATGGCACCAAAGTCGAGGTCAAGAATGAAAGAGCCCTGGAGTACCAGGTACTGGCCAGTTCGCAGGACGCCGCTGGCGATCGCACCCAAGCGGTGGAGTCGTTTCGAAAATTTCTGGCTTTGAAACAGGACATCCTGCGCACCAATCCTGATTTTCGCAACATCCGCCGAAGCATCGCCATGGCCACCATCAACCTCGCCTATCAGCTGTCCCATGTCGGCTCGCGTCAGGAGGCGCTGCAGCTGATGCAAACCGGCATCGCCGACTATGAGGCGCTGGTCAAGGCCGACGGAAGCCCGGACGTCGTTCGCGAGCTCTCTGCTTCCCAGCTTCGCCTCGGCGATGTTCAATTGATGGATGGTAATCCCGCGGCGGCACACGCAAGTTTCGCGCAAGCTCGCGCCTCTGAAGCGCGCCTGCTCAAGCTGGACCCGGAAAACAAACTGCTGCAATCGGACCTGTGGAGCCTTGAATACGATGACGGTCGGGCACTGGGCTCGACCGGCAAGTACGCCGAGGCACTCGCCGCCGTACAACGTGCAGCGCAGGGATTTGAAAAGCTGCACTTGGAAGGCGACACCGGGCCCGGCGCCGGCCCCATGCAGATCTGGATCGGGGAGGCCCAGGCTGGCATGCGCAACTACCCTGAGGCATTGAAGAGTTACCAGAAGGCCGTAACCGCCCTCACAGCAGACCAAGGGATGTACGACGACGCTCGCTGTGACTTAGCCACCACCTATACCAAGATCGGCAGTGCGCTGCTCAAGATGGGAAAGCTGCGTGAAGCCTCAGACGCCTACACCAAGGCTCTCGACACTGCTAATCTAACCTTCTCCCTCGAGCACCAGGACATTGCCGCTCTCTACCCAGCCGCCGATGCCTACGCCGGGCTGGGTGATGTCTCGGCAACCCTCGCCCGCAAAGCACACGATCCTGACCAGCAGGCCCGGTACTCGAACGATGCTCGCAACTGGTATGAGAAAAGCCTTAGCACGTGGCGGAAGATTTCTAACCCGTCCCACATCAGCCCCGATGGCTTCCTGGCGAGAGACCCCCACGAAGTCGCAAGCCTGCTGGCAGCCGCACCGAAGAAGTAGCACCGCGCCCCGGAGGCAAATCGCGGCCAAGGGCCAACCCACGGCGAACCTCACGCCGCTCGCGGGACCGGGTTATCACTCTCCAGCAACCGGCTTGAATTCAACCCCGTTTGCAATGCAGGCCTTCTTAAGTAACTCCGACAAACTGCACGCCTCGCCGCTGAATTCGAGTAGCTCGTCAACGCTGTGAAATCCAAGTCTCCGATAACTTTCGAATTGGGGTTCATCAAACCATTGGTCCGCGGTCGACTGGTGCGGGAAGTCGGGCTGTAACTTGGAATACGCCAGGATATCTCTGGGCTCGTTGCCGTTTATGCTTGGCTTGATATATAGCAACGTCCCGTTCGTGACCTTGCCGTCCACGCACGAGTACTGAATCTCGCCTACTGCCCAGTGCGGGCCTTTCTCGCCGGGAACCTTGGGTATGTGAGGCTGGTCAGGAAACTCGATTGGGATGCCCAGGTCGATGCGGATTTTCCGGATCGCGTTTCCCATGTCCTCGTAGTTGAACTGTGGGTCGGCACTGGCGTCGATGACCACAATATTGCGGCAGCGACGCAGCACCATTTCATACAGCCCCAAGTTCTCGAAATGACCGCCATCGGAAAGATAGACCCAGGCATTGGTGTCGGTGGTCAGCCCGAACGCCTCGTCGATGAACGGGCGAACCGCGTATGTGGGCCCTTCTTTATCCCAAATGCACCTTCCTGCATTGCCTGGATTAGCCAGCCAGACTCCAAGCCGGGCGTTGAACAAGGTCATGATGATGGTGACCAGGGGCGAAGAGTGGTACCCCATGTTAGGACTGGCAGCGGCGCCGGAAATTGTAATCGCGCCGCCAAGAGTTATGCCGCCAAGAGTTCTATCCTTGACATTTCTCGCGCGGCCGTAATTTTCCGAGCGCTGGTAGCCCACGCGGCAGCTTCCGCTGTGCAGACGGGTAACGGTGAAGGATTCCGCTTTCCGTTGTTGCCAGGCGAGCTTATCGCCCTTCACCAGGTTCAGTGCCATATTGACCACATGCATCGGTTGCTCTGCAGGTAGAGAAGACATGGCGAGGTTGTCCTCGGGGTCAAATCCGGTAAAAGGGTTAGGACGGCGCTTTTCATTGGATGCCCCCAAGAAGGTTCGAATCAACCGCAGGCGGTACATGGCGTGCAGCGAGAACTTGTTTACGTTGACAAAGACCGCGGCGATCAAAGAAGGGATGATCAGGAGCAGAAGCAGGAGCCCTTCGTTACCGAATGACGGTTGGCCAGCGGGCCGATGTAGCCCCGGCCACCACACAAACCAGGAAGACACTGCCAGGTATCGGCTAACCACCTCATTGACACTGGCCAGCGATATGACCAACAACACCAGAAAAGCCGGTACGATCAGTTTCAAGGCAAGGTCAGCCGGGATAGCCGACCACAGTGACTTGCTGGCGGCACCCGCCTGTTCCCCGCTGGGGCCGGCTTTGGTCTTCGAACTCGACCCCAACCTGCTGGCGAGAGTTCCCAGCGCGGCGGTGACCGGACCGCTGATGGCTAGCTTCAATTTGTCGAGCAGCCAAGTGGCGTGTAACACGATCCCCGCCAGCGACGCCCACAACAAAACTGTAAGCAATAGCCAAGCCATCGATCGCGCGTACCACTCCCGGTCCTCATCCTCCATCATTTTGCTGGTCAGGCCGACGGTAAGGAATTGCATTACCCCAATGATCATCAACGCGCCGGGAACCGCCAGCCAAGCGAATAGTTTGACTTCGTCGCTCGAATGATGCTGACTGTTCAGGAAGAGCACAGCCAGGCGATATCCGCCAAAGGCTGCCAACCCGGCTGCCGTCAGGGTCGAGACTGCGGCCAGTATGATCCAGACCCAAGGACGCGGAACACCCCGACGATATGCGATCACCAATGCAATCAACAATCCCGTCGCAACCGAGGCCACCACATACTCGACGGGGCGCCACGAAGAGAACTCCTGCCCACCCGCACCGATGTACCAAGCCCAATAAAACGTCAGCCCTAAAGAAGAGAGGGAGACCGGCAGCAGACAATAACGCAAGTACGACGTCTGAGTTTTCCGGGCATTGATGGCCTTCGGAAGATCGTAAACGATGTACGCGGTGGAGATGGCGGCGCCGATCCCACTCGCCACCAGTAAAAGGGTCAATACCGACTCATTGCCTCCGAAGGCGGCTCCATCCAGCAGGGCCGCATACATCAGTCGCGGGAGGGCAAGAACCGCCGCCAACATGGGGAGCAGCACCAGCCAATTGAGGACCACATTGCGGAGGATCGTCGAAACCAGGGTCCAGCTGTCCGCCGATAAGAGCCCCAACTTAGGATTCAAATAGCTGACGAAGTTTCGCAGATAGAGTAACGGCTTGGGCTCGGGGTCGAGCTTTTCCGTTGGTACCTCGGCCAGTTTTTCGATGACTGCGGCGGTGCTATTTTCCTGCTTGATCCAACTGGAGAGCCACCCTCCTGTGTAACCCCCGCCCGACACGGTGGACAAATACTGAAACTCGGAAAACATTTTCACACCCGGCACGGAATACCGCGCCAGGGCTTGCAACACTCCCAGGCAGAAGCTGGCACTGCGAATGCCTCCACCCGAGAAACACAGAGCATTCCGCGGGTTCTGGTGGAAGCAGGCGACCAAGTAGTTCGCAAGATTCGTTTTCGCCTGCTCATGCTTTTCGGTGACGTCTTCGCATCGCGTTCTGGCCTGTTCGCACGGCTTTGTTAACCCTCTGGCCTCCGCCGTGGCAAGGTCGTCCTTAGCCTTCTCCATTTCAGTGCGGGCATTGACGTAGGCAGCGAGCAGCGCTTCGTAATGCGCGTCCGGGTTAGCCTGGTTGAGCGACCAATATTCCTCGCCCAGCGCCTCCCACAAAGACAGGGCAGGCGAACTCTCGGGACATAGTTTCTTGCGAAGTATGTTCGTGGGCGATTCCATAGTTCCCCCTGACAACAGCAGTGGCTTTCATGGCCCGGGTGCAACCGCGTTCTGTACTACTCGGTCAAAGGCGGCGAGATGGTCGAAGGTCAAAGTTCGGTCGAGACTGTTCAGATTATGGCCTACTTCCCCCAGATGATCGGTCGGCCATGGAGGCTCGACCAGGTCTCTCGGCCACTTAGCTGAGGCCACACTCACCAAGCCGTCATTGTTCTTCTCCTCTTCCGTAATTCCACAACTTGCGATGTAAGTATGTAGTGGTTTGAGGACGAACGAACCGGTTCCAGACCCCGTGTAAGGAAGATAGCGAATGTGCTCGAGCTTAGTGTTTTCCTGATTGAATCGGTCTGCCGCCCCGCTCGTAAGGTCCCCCAAGGCGCCGAATGGGATGGACAGGCGAGCCAGGGTGCGGCTTATCGCTTCATAAGCAAGACTCCGTGGATCCTTCGAGTCGGGCTGTGGTCCTACCAGCAGGTCGGCTACAGGGCTGCCGTGGTGTGGGGTCGCAATGGTTGACAACGATACCACTCGGCCAGGATCGGCCAATCCCAGCAGGTTGTGCGACAGCAGGTAGCGTGCGTCCAGCCCACCCATGCTGTGTGCAACGATGTCTACCTCGCCCTGCGGAAAGCGCGCTGCGATCTGATCGGCCAGCGTCTGGGCCCGCTGTTGCACTGTCCCTGCCACCGGGACCTCGGGAAAACAGGCATCCGGATACTTGCTGGACAGGCCTTGGAAGTAGTTCCCGCCAACGACTTTCTGCGGGAAAAGAAATCCGCTGGCAAAAACAAGGTTCATTTCAGCTCCCTGGATCTAACGGCATCCTAGCTGAAGGAATACCCTGGGGAAGTTGCTGCTTCCTCCAGTCACCGGAGCGGCCCTGCTATATTTCAACGAGGAAACGGGGGCTTGCTCTTGCCCTTGAGATTGAGCGCCACGGCAGCGCGGATG
>JAIQEU010000013.1 GCA_020073665.1 Terriglobia bacterium | reverse complement strand
GGTGATGCCCCGCGCCTTCTCTTCCGGCGCGTTGTCGATCGAATCGAACGAGCGGAACACGATCTTGGGGTTGTGCTTCTGCAACACCTTGGTGATCGCCGCCGTCAACGTCGTCTTGCCATGATCAATGTGCCCAATCGTCCCTACGTTGCAGTGCGGCTTGTTGCGTTCAAATTTTTCTTTCGCCATGAAGTTGCCGTGCCTCGCTAGTCTTAAATTCTGGAGCGGGAGACGGGAATCGAACCCGCGACCAACAGCTTGGAAGGCTGTGACTCTACCACTGAGTTACTCCCGCCTAAAACCGCTGTCAGCTTTCAGCCGTCAGCCCTCAGCTAAACCAAATCACGAATTCCTGGAGCCGATGATCAGGATTGAACTGATGACCTCTCCCTTACCAAGGGAGTGCTCTACCAACTGAGCTACATCGGCCCGAACTGCTTATTCCTCGTCGGCGTCGGGATGCATTACGTCTTTCCTGCGGAGCAGCGTTTTCACCGCGAACAGCGCCACCACCGCCAGGGTTGCAAGCCGAATTCGCTGATCGCCGATCGTCGCCCATACCAGAACCCCGATGACGACGTACGCGGCCAACGCCAACGTCAAACGAGTCACTCGAATCCATTCAGTCAAAACTGGTGCACAGGGGAGGATTCGAACCTCCGTACCTCGCTAGGAGGAGCAGATTTACAGTCTGCCGGCTTTAACCACTCACCCACCTGTGCAGAAACGCCGGGCCCTTCGGCTGGCTCCATCCGCGCCCGGCAAAACTCGCCGCGACTTGCGGACAGGCGCCCAAGGTTCGTGCTGCGGCAGGTGTTGCGGACACGAATGCAGAACGAAAATCGCGCACGAAAAGACCTATGCGCGCAATACACCACACTTGGAAAAATTCCTTATGGAGTGCCGTTGGAAAAACCTGTTACGCCGCCGCGCCGCGCAAATGCCCTGCGTTCCGGAACCGATTCTGGAGCTGGCGAAGGGATTTGAACCCCCGACCCTCTGATTACAAATCAGATGCTCTACCAGCTGAGCTACGCCAGCAGTTCGGGAAATTCCGCCCTTCCGGGCGAAACACTACTCCCTGATCCCTTCCGCATGTCCGGGACAATTAATAAAACTATCATAACGGCAAATCACGTGCAAGCAATCCCTTAAGCCCTCGATCTCAGGACCCGGTCGCCCGATTCCGGCCCGCGCCCGGCTCGCTCTCGCACCGCCTACCGACCTTCCAGATGCTATTATGGCCCTGTTCTGGCCGCTCCCGGGATGCCGGTACCTGAACCTGACCGGGGCGGCCATATTGCATGCGCATACGACGCAGCCTCCCCATTCTCCTGGTCGTCGTGGTGATCGCAGCGGCCCTGACGCTGGTGGTTCAGCTGCGCAAGCACGCCCCTCCCGAGGCGGCCCGCCTGCTGCCCGGGGCCGACGGTTTCCTGTACGTCAACCTGCAATGGATGCGGCGGGCTAATGTCGCCGGGCACCTGCCGGAAGTCTCTCACGACCCCGAATACCAGCAGTTCATCGAAGCCACCGGATTTCAGTTTGAGCGCGATCTGGATGAGGCTGCTTTTGCCATCCATTACCCGCCCGTAACCCAGAAATCCCAACCGGCCACCGCGGATCAAGCTCGCTTCTCGGAAGTGTTTGTCGGGAAAATTCAAATCGAACGCCTGAGCGCCTATCTGAAAAAGCTGTCCGCCTCGGTCGAGAACTACCGTTCGGTGGACGTCTACAACATCCCGCTCGAGGGACGAACCGTCCGGGTGGCCATTCTGGGCGTGGATACGGTGGCGGCTTCGAATCACAGCGATCCCCTGGTGATCCGCGGCATTATCGACCGCTCCCGTAAGCTGGCGTCGCCATTCGGCGGACCCTCGCTTTTGCGGCAGCATTACAAGCACGTGCCCTTGGCCAGTCTGGCGTGGGCCATCTTCCGGGTGCAACCCTCGTCTGAGCCGCTGACGGGGCCGTCGGGGATTTCGTTCTTGTTTACCAAACCCGCCGAAGTGGTGGCCTCGGTTCGCTACCTGGGCGCGGTGCATTTCCGCGCGGAAGCCTTCACCGGCAGCAACGAAGAAGCCAGGCAGGTGACCGAGCAGCTGACCACATTTCTGAACATCTTTCGCACGGCTGAGAGTTCGGTTTCGGCGCACGGCTATGACGCTGATGTAAAGCAGTTCCTGGAAAGCCTGACGGTCGAACAACACGACGATCGCTCGGTGTTGAGCGCTAGTGTGCCCATGGACCTGATCCGCAAAGTGCTGGCGGAATCCCCGGCGGAATTGACCCCGCAACCGTCTCCTGCGCCCCCGCCCGCACCGCCCATGGCCGCGCCGAAGTCACCAAAGTAACCTGTGCTGCCTTGCCCAGTTGATTGGTCAAATTCCCACTAACCTGAAACAATGATGCCTCGTCATACATCTAACCATGAAGAGCCTTGCCATCGCGTTCCTGGCTGACCCGCCGGGGTGCAGGCAGGTACAATAATCCCCGATGTCAACGCTTCCGCTTCCCATCGCCGCATTTGTCGCCGGGCTGGTTTCCTTCCTGTCCCCCTGCGTGCTGCCCCTGGTTCCCGGCTACGTGTCGCTGATCTCGGGCGCGGGTGTGGAAGAGCTGAAATCCCAGGAATCCAAACTCCTGCGCAAAGTGATGCTGAATTCCATCGGCTTCATCCTGGGCTTCAGCACCGTGTTCGTTTCCCTGGGCGCGATCTCGACGGTCGTAGGCCAGGTGATGGCGATGTACAAGTCGAGGCTGGCGGTGGTGGCCGGGGTGGTCATTATTCTGTTCGGGCTGCACTTGACGGGAATTTTCCGCATCAATGCGCTCTACTCCGACAAGCGCCTGCACAACGTCAAAGGCGGCAGCACGGTCGGGGGATCTTTCCTGATCGGTTTTGCTTTTGCCTTTGGCTGGACCCCGTGCGTAGGTCCGATCCTGGCGGTGATCCTGGGCTTCGCCGCCGCGCAGGATTCGGTATTCAAGGGCATTCTGTTGCTCGGGGTATATTCCCTGGGACTGGCTGTACCTTTTCTGTTGACTTCGCTCGGCATTGAGCGCTTCCTGAAGTTCTATAGCCGCTTCCGCTCTCACATGCATGCCCTGGAAGTGGCGAGCGGGGCCTTGCTGATCGCTCTGGGAGTTCTTCTGGTGTTGGGCCGCTTTACCCTGATCTCAAGCTATTTGTCGTTTCTGAATCGATTCGCTCTGTGAGAGGTTTTTGTGAAACGTGATCCGGTTGTCCTTATGGTCGTGGCCATGGTGGTCTCGCTGATGCTGGTTTTCGGGTTCCACATGGCGCGCAAGTCGGACGGGCAAGCAGCGGCGTCAGTCGGAGACCTGAAGGGTAAGCCGGCACCCGACTTTACGCTGCAGTCCCTCGACGGCAAGAGCGTCCACCTTTCGGACTTTCGTGGCAAAGCAGTCCTGCTGAATTTCTGGGCGACCTGGTGTGAGCCTTGCAAGATCGAGATGCCATGGTTTGTGGAATTGCAGAAGCAGTACGGACCCGAAGGACTGCAGATCGTCGGCATCTCCGCGGACGAGGGCGACAGCAAAGACGGGGTCAGCGAGTTTGCCCACAATATGGGCGTGAACTATCCCATCCTGCTGGGTAAAGAAGCGGTGGTGGACGCGTACGGCGGGGTGCAGTTTCTTCCCACCACGTTTTACATCGATCGCAACGGAAAGGTTGTGGACCGGGTCTTTGGCTTGAAGGGCAAGGGCGAGATTGAGGACGATGTCAAGAAGGCTCTGGCCGAAAGCCAGGTACAAGCTCAAAAGTGAGGCGGTTTGGCGGGGCGAAGCCCGGCCAGGGAACACCATGAATCGCACTGCGTTTGTCTCAGCGTTGGTCGCAGCCTTCTTCCTGACAACGATCGCTGTGGCCCAGAACATGCCAGGGCGCAAACTCCCTTCGGTGACCATGTCGCCCGCGCCCCTTACGACCATCATCCAGGGCAAACCAGGAACGGTGGAGCTGCACTTCCGCATCGGTTCCGGATTCCACATCAACTCCAACACTCCGAAGGCCGAGTACCTGATTCCGACCGCGCTGAAACTGGATGCGCCTACCGACATCGTTGTCGGAAAAATAACGTATCCCCCGGGTGAGGATGCGAGTTTCCCGTTTGCGCCCGACGAGAAGCTCAGCGTCTACAGCGGCGAATTTACCCTGTCCGTGCTGGTGCGGCCGCTGCACAACGTGGTGCCGAGCAAGTACATGTTCCGGGGACAGCTGAAATACCAGGCTTGCGACAATGCCGCCTGCTACCCGCCCAAGCAACTGCCGGTGGAGTTTGAAGTGAAAATCGTGAAGGCCCCGCCGCCGCCCAAGAAGAATCCTCCGCAGAGCCCGCACGCCCACCGGTAGCGGCATGGTCCGGGTGCGTTCCATTTCCGCGCTGTCTTTGATATGCGCCCTGTCTATGGCGCTTTCTGGCCAGGAACCGGCCGCCCCAGCGAAAGCAGCGCTGGTCGAAAAGGTCTACGTCGATTCCCACGGGATTGTGCACGTGGTGGAGAACGGCGGAACCGATCGGGCCCAACCCAAAGAGAAAGACCAGGTGTCCTGCAGCCAGCCGAAAGCTTCTGAAGATAAGAAGACGGCGGGCTGGCTAGTCGATTTTCCTAACTGCTGTACTTCCTACCCCATCTCTTTGCAGCTCTTGCTGTATCAGCCGGGCAAGCCCGTCCATCACTTGGGCGATGGAATGTTGATTGCCGACTGGCACTTTCTGGATGGCGGCAAGCGAGTTGCCTTCTCGACCAATACGGTGCATGGAGACATGGCGCCGCACTACGAACTGCACGATGTGGACAGTGGACGCCTGCTGAGTCATTGGAACGGGCATCTCAACGCCAAGTCCCCCAACTGGACACGCGGGCTGACGGATTAGGGCGCCCCGGATTCACTCCTTGCGACATTCTGGCTGCTTACGAAGACCGCGCTGATCCGAATTGTCTCCGAGATTTTACAAATGAAGGACTTGCCTTAAAGCCAACTTGAAGTTGTACCGTCGCTAGAGTGCTAGGCAACCGCCTCAGCCAGGAGATGAACCCATGAGAACCTCTTTTCTGATTGCCATCGCCGCTTTGCTGGTGGCAGGATTCGCGTTTTCTCAACTCCCGAGGACCGGAGTCATCGCCCGGTCGCCGGACAATCCGGGTGGCAAGGCATCAGGAAGCCGCTTCTACTGCGACCGGTCGGCCATCCCTCCTAATCAACTAAGTCGGAAAATAGAGTTGGGTCGACTCCTGCGTTCTTCGATCCGCCGCACCCGGGAATTACCCGATGGTTTTGAATTTGAACTGGGCAGTGGCCCTGCCAGCTTTCAAGACGCCGCCGAATGGGCCGGATCGGAACGGTTGTGTTGCCCGTTCTTCGACATCAGTTTGCAACTCACCCGCGAGAAGGGTCCGACGTTCCTGCGCCTCACCGGCGAAACCGGGGTGAAACAGTTCATTCAGGCTGAGTTCGGGCCGGAGTGGTTTCCGAATTCCGGAGAAACACCCGTCGAACCAGGGGAACAGCAATGAGAGCTATCCACGCGATCTTTGGACTCTGTTTTCTCTTGGCCTGCAGCAGCCCGGCGCTGACTCAGGCCGGGCCGCATAACCTCACCCAGGTGCTCGATGTCTGGGTCACCAAGACCGAGCAGCAGTTGGTGCCTGCAGCCGATGCTATGCCTGAAAACAAGTATTCTTTCGTCCCGACCGGTGGTGAATTCAAGGGAGTGCGGACGTTCGCGGAACAGGTCAAGCACTTGGCGGCGGCCAATTATCAGCTGGGCGCGGGCATCCTCAATGAACAGCCTCCGGCTGGAACCCACGACGAGACCGCGCCGGATTCCGTGCAGACAAAGGCACAGATCATGGAATACCTGGAGGGGTCGTTCGCTTGCCTGCATCGCGCCGCAGCCTCGATTGATGAAAAGACCATGAACCAGCCGACTCGATTGAAGGGCTACACGCGGCTCTGGTTGTTGATCGACGCGCTGGAGCATTCGTCGAATCACTACGGGCAGATGGTGGAGTATCTGCGCATGAATGGAATTGTGCCGCCGGAGAGCCGATAGGGGGATCGAGCACCGTGTGTCAGCGCTGCCGGCACTCAGGGTTTTCCGCTTTGTTTCTTCTCGACCCTGGCCCAGGCGTCCTTGAGCGCGACCGTGCGGTTGAACACCGGCTTTCCTGGCGCTGAGCCCGGATCGACGCAGAAATATCCCAGGCGCTCAAACTGGTAGCGGCTGCCGGCTGGCGCGGCGGCGAGCGATGGCTCGAGCTTGGCGTGACTCACCACCTCGAGCGAGTTCGGGTTCAGGTTTGAGGTGAAGTCTTTTCCTTCTTCCGTCTGGCCCGGGTCTTCTTTAGTGAAAAGGTTGTCGTAGAGCCGCACCTCGACATCGATGGCGTGCGCGGCTGAAACCCAATGGATGGTGGACTTCACTTTGCGCCCGTCGGGAGGCGTGTTTCCACCGCGGGTTGCGGGATCGTAGGTGCAGTGCACCTCGACCACTTCACCCTTCTCGTTCTTCACCACGCTGGTACAGGTGATGAAGTAGGCGTAGCGCAGCCGCACTTCGCGTCCCGGAGAGAGGCGGAAGTATTTCGGGGGCGGCTCTTCGCGGAAATCGTCCTGCTCGATGTACAGCACGCGGGAGAACGGCACTTTGCGCGAACCCGCGGCCGGCTCCTCGGGATTGTTGACCGCGTCCATCTCTTCAACCTGGTTTTCGGGGTAGTTGTCGATAACTACCTTCAGCGGCCGGAGCACGGCCATCACCCGCAGGGCGTGTCTGTTCAGGTCTTCGCGGACGAAGTGTTCGAGCATGGCCAGCTCGATCGAGCCGTTGGTTTTCGAGACCCCGATCGCCCCGCAGAAATTGCGGATAGCTTCCGGCGTGTACCCGCGCCGCCGGATACCGCAAATCGTGGGCATGCGGGGATCGTCCCACCCGCTGACCTGCTTGTTCTGCACCAACTGCAGCAGCTTGCGTTTGCTCAGCAGCGTGTAGGTCAGGTTGAGGCGGTCAAACTCGATTTGCTGCGACGGGAAAATTCCCAACTGCTGGATGAACCAGCTGTACAGCGGCCGGTGATCTTCGAACTCGAGCGTACACATGGAGTGCGTGATTTTCTCGAGTGAATCGGACTGGCCGTGGGCGTAGTCGTACATCGGGTAGATGCACCACTTGTCGCCGGTGCGGTGATGCGAAGCATGCAGGATGCGGTACATCACCGGGTCGCGCATATTCAGGTTGGGCGAGGCCATGTCAATCTTGGCGCGCAGGACCCGCGAGCCATCGGGGAATTCTCCGGCCTTCATGCGCGCGAACAGGTCCAGGTTTTCGTCCACCGGGCGATCGCGATACGGACTGTTCTTACCGGGCTCGGTCAGGGTGCCGCGATATTTTCGAATCTCGTCGGCGGAAAGGTCGTCCACATACGCCTTGCCGGCCTTGATGAGCTGCACCGCCCACTCGTGCAGCTGGTCGAAATAATCGGAGGCGTAGAACAGGCCATCCCAGTGAAAGCCGAGCCACTTTACATCCTCCATGATGGAGTCGACGTACTCGGTTTCTTCCTTGGAGGGATTGGTGTCATCGAAACGCAGGTTGGTCTTGCCGCCAAACTCGTCGGCCAATCCGAAGTCGAGACAGATGGCCTTGGCGTGCCCGATGTGCAGGTAGCCGTTGGGCTCGGGAGGGAAACGCGTCTGCACCCGACCAGCATATTTGTTGGTCTTCAGGTCATCGAGGATGATGTCGCGTATGAAATTGGACGGACGAGGTTCGGCGGATGCATTCACGGCGGCCTCGGCTGGTGGGTTCGCAGGATTCATGTGCCACGTTATTTTATAACCAACTGCCGGAATATGCCGTCCCGACACGCGCCTAAGCGGTGATTACCATCTATTATTAGTTGCAGTCGATCTCTCACGTATCCCGATGGCAAATTGCGTTCAATGTGGCCGTAAGCTTCCCCCGCTCTCGTTCGGGAAGCTGTGCCAGTGGTGTGTTCGCCACCAGGCCGCCCAGCGTGGCGATGAATCCGAGGACGCCCATCAACCCCTCATGGCACCGCCCTGGGTCCGGCGCAGCGCCAGCACGCGGATGGTGACCCAGGCGTTCTTCGGTATCAACGTGGCCGTCTTCTTGGGCATGGCGCTGGCGGGGGTCTCGATCACCGAACCCACTTCCCAGCAACTGGTGGATTGGGGCGCCAACTGGGGACCGCTTACCGCCGGGGGCGAATGGTGGCGACTGTTGACCTGCACCTTCCTCCATATAGGCATCATTCACATCGCTTTCAACATGTGGTGCCTATGGGACCTGGGCGCGCTCTGTGAGTCTCTTTACGGTCACTGGACGTTCGCTGCCGTGTACCTGATTTCTGGCGTCGGGGGCAGCCTGGCCAGCGTGACCATGCATCCCAACGGCGTCAGTGCGGGGGCTTCGGGAGCGATCTTCGGGCTGGCCGGTGCGCTGATCGCGTCGTTTTACCTGGGCGAATTCTCTCTTCCCCGCACTGTGGTGACAGGCACGCTGCGCAGCGTGGTTATGTTTGTCGGGTACAACCTGATCTTCGGAGCCATGTCCGGCGTCACCGACAACTACGCTCATCTTGGGGGGTTGGTTACCGGACTGATCTGCGGCGCTCTGATCGCGCGCCTGGCTCCCGATGGCGGCAATCTGGTTCGCCGAGGCGCCGTCGTCCTGGCTGTGCTGGTGGTGGTTTTTGGGGGAACGGCTTGGCTGCGGCATTCCCGCAGCCCGGTGATCCATGTCCAGCGGGGAGCCATGTTTCTCCGGCAAAACCAAAACGATCAAGCCATCGCCGAACTCCAGATTGCCATCCGGATGCGTCCCGACGATGTGTTTGCCCATTTCGAGCTCGGGCACGCTTATTCCCTCAGCAAGCAGTTCGCCAAGGCAGAGGTCGAGCTCAAGCGGGTGATCGAGCTGGATCCGAGTGCCCAGGACGCCTACTACGAACTGGGATTTGTGTACCTGGAAAGCCATCAATCGGCCCAGGCACGAGATGCTTTTGCGGAGATACTCTCGCTTAACTCCAACGATGCCGATGCACACTTCGGGCTTGCCGAGGTCGCCGCCTCCCAGGAAAACTGCCCCGAGGCAGTCAGGGAATACGAAACTGCCGCCAGGCTGGATCCACAGATGCAGGGCGTGTACTACCGCACCGGTGTCTGCCAGGCGAAGATGAAGATGTACGACGCCGCGATCGCATCCTACCTGAAGGAACAGGAAAGCAGCGGCGACAGCTACGACATAGAAATCTCGCTGGCCGACGCCTACCGGGCTCAGGGAAAGCAGCCGTCCGCTGAGGAGGCCATGAAGAAAGCCTCCCAGTTGAAAGCTTCGCAGTAAGCGCGTCGCCCTCCCTCCATCACTACGGCCGCTGGTTGATCATCAAGTGCGCCCACGGTGTACCCTACCGAAACTCAGCTCAGAGGCTTGCAGGAGAATTCACTTTGGGGCTTTCAGGGCGATGGGGGGCTCGGGTATATAGGATGTGCACAGGCGACGTATGAACCGGCCAGCAGCCATCTGGAACCGAGACTCCATCTTAGAGTTGCTTAGTCGTGAGCTGTTGAGAAGCGCCCGCGAGGGCAGCCCCTTGGGTGTGATGTTGGCAGGCATCGACCAGTCGCGCACGATCCTTAGCGAGCACGGGCAAGCCCAGGGCGAGTTGGTATTAGGGGAGGTGGCAAAGCGGTTGAGCGCGTTGCTGCGCCCTTACGATCACGTCGGACGCTACAGCACGGAGCAGTTGCTCGTGGTTGCTCCTGGTTGCAAGCCGGCCAGCATTCTTCCCCTCGCGGAAAAGTTAAGAGCAGGCATCGCGCAATCGCCCATCGAAGTTTCGGGTACGCGCACTCCCGTCACGATTAGTGTTGCCCTGGCAACGGCGGCCGACCTCTCTCCTGGGCAGGATGAAGAGGATGTGTTGCGGTCGCTCGATCAGGTGCTCTACCGGGCCCAGGTCAATGGCGGGAACCGAGTGGAGTCGGTGGGCAGCGTCAGCTCCCCGAAGACCAGAGTCAGGAATTGGCCTCGGATCAACATTCCTCTGGTGATTGCCGGCCTGCTGGTGGCCGGGATTTTGGCCCTGTTTATCTTCGCTCCCGCCTGGGCGTGCGCGCCTTTTCGCTTGGGGGACATTCTCGATACCAGCGAACTGCCTCCGCCCCTGCCGGGTAATTGTCAGCCCACCGCGGATGCGCCGTCCGAAGCTTTGCTGCAATCGCTTGAGAGCCAGCGTCAAACCCGCGGCCTGATCCTGCAATCAACTGTCACCTGCAAGATCGTGCTTCCATCCGGAGCTCGCGCGATCCGGCAACGTGATCCGCACCCGCTGGAGAGCCTCTACCCCGGCGGCACCATCCAGTACCGGCGGCACGTACTCATCGCCACCTCCCAGGATGTCCCAGGAGGAACCCTGTGTACGGTGGAGCTCTGCCTCACGCCCTGGTGGAAATATATTGACCAGGCGGGCGATCGCTGCTGGGACCAACTCGCCTTCTGGAAGTAAGCAGTTCCGGATTCCTCCCCGAACCCTCAGTGCGCACTGACCGGAGCCACGTAGAGGTCGAACGTGCTCAGGGTTCCATCTGGATTGTTGCCGGTAGAGTTGGAATTGTCGGCGGCTACGAAGTACATCTTGCCTCCGTAAAAATTGAACCCACTGTAGTCGCCGTAATCCACCAAGCTGCCGGCATCGGCCGCATTCGAGGCGCCAGCGGAAAGCAGGCGGTTGGGGGCAAAGGTGTTGCCGCCATCCCGAGTGAAGGTAGCGTAGATCATCACATCGTCGTTCGGAATGCCGTTGGTGTCTCCGAATCCGTGGTCTCCCTTATCGTTGCGACAGTCATACCAGCCGACCGCCACCAGGCCGGTGGTGGGATCGAGCGAAACCTTGGGATTGAACTGGCTGCTGGTGGTGGTGTCGTCGTTCACCCTGACCGACGGGCTGAAGGTGACACCGTTGTCGTCGGAGTAGCGCATCTGGATATCCATGTCGTTACTTTCCTGCGGTTGCTCCGAGACATAGATGAAATAGAGGCGGCCGTTGTGGGCGCCTCCAGTGCGATCCCAGGCGAGTCCAGCCTCGGCGTCCACCGAGCGTCCAGACTGCGCCGGGATGTAGTCGAAGCCGCCGACGTTGGTGGTCTGCAGCAACTGCGCCGCGCCAAAGCCCTTCGGCCCGAGGCCGTCGGGATCAAGCGCACCATAGATGTTGGCGGGACCTTGACCACCGGTTGGGTTTTGATAAACCACAAACACTTGTCCATTAGGCCCAATCGCCGTATCGCCGTAATCTCCGCTGCTGCTGGCTCCCGGAATGGTCTGCGCGGGAATGAAAGCCCCGACCTGCCCCAGCCCAGTGACCGGAGCGCCCGTCGCCTGGATCTTGCCGCCGGACCCCGTCCACGATACCCACACTTCGCCAGCGCCCGCCGCGATGGAAGGCTGGTCGCCGCCCACGGCTTTCCCCGGCACGGCCAGGCTTCTCCATGGCGACGTCAGCACACCCAGAGGCTGTGACGCCAGGAAGGGCAGCGGCTGAAACGTGGCGCCGCCGTCGGTAGAAACGGCCATCTCCACCAGAATGTTCGAGGAGAGATAGGTCAGGAAAATGTTGCCGAAATCGTCGGCGGCCAGCTGCGCGTCGCAGCAGGCAAATCCCAAATTGTCGCCGTCGGCGATGACGTTTTTCTTCCAGGTACGCCCACCATCGGTGCTCCAACCGTGAAACAAACCCGCGCCAGAATTGAGGTTCGACACCGCGGTCAGCTGCAGCGGGTTGGTATGGCTGACAGCGACGGAGGTCTCAGCCTCGTCCCCACGGCGTTTGCTGATGTTGACGTTCTTAGGAACTACGGCAGCCGATGCCTGGTTCGTGGTACCACTTAACACGACGAAAACGATAAGGAAGAATGACAGCGAAACAACGAACCAGCGCATCAGGAACTCCTTGGGCGAGAAGGCCATCACCACCGGCCGCGATATTAGGTTTCGGGGGATTGCAAGTCAAGATGCAGAGGTTTGCATAGGCCAAGACAGTAGCGCCGGCATCTTGTGGCGGCGTTACTTTCGCTATTGCAGCTTCCTAATCGCGTCCTCGATCCTTGCCAGTGTGGTCTCCCGGCCCAGAACTTCCAGGGTCTCAAACAACGGCGGCGCGTTCTTGCGGCCGCACACCGCCACGCGGATGGGCTGGAACATTTGTCCGGGCTTGATTGCCAATTCTTGAGCCGCAGCGCGCAGCGAGCCGTCCAGGGGATCGTGCTTGAATTCAACTCCAGCTAGCACTTCGCGAGCGCGCTGCAGGACTTTCAGCGCCATAGCCGCGTCTCCCTTCTGCGGGATGAGTTCGGCGCTGTCGTACGGCGGCAGCTGGTCCACAAAGAAGAAGTCGGCCGCAGTCACTGCGTCTCGCAGCAGCTTGATGCGCTCGCGAATCAGCGGCGTGACCCGTAGCATCCTGGCGGGTTCGACATTGAAACCAGCGGCACACACGACCGGCAGCAGGCGCGCGCTTAGGTCTTCTACTGTCAATGCGCGGATGTGTTCCGCGTTGAGCCACACTGCCTTGGGATCGAACGTTCCCTCTGGAGTGGTGGCGGGTTCTTTGAAGTTGACCACGGCGTTCGCGCGATTGATGCCTTCGAGCGAAAACGCGGCTGTCAGCTCCTGCAGACTCATCTGCTCGCGGTCGTTCTTGGGCGACCAGCCCAGCAGGCACAGAAAATTGATGAACGCCTCGGGCAGGAAGCCGGCATCGCGATACGTGGTCACGCTCACCACCGGTCCGTGACGGCGCTTGGAAAGCTTGGTCCCGTCGGGCGCCACCAGCAGGGGGAGATGCGCGAACTGCGGCGGCTTGGCGCCCGCAGCCTCGAAGATCAGAACATGCTTGAAGGTGTTGGTCAGGTGGTCCTGGCCGCGGATGATGTGGCTGATGCCCAGATCGGCGTCATCGGCGCACGAGGCCAGGTGGTACGTAGGCATG
This sequence comes from Terriglobia bacterium, assembly GCA_020073665.1. Lineage (GTDB taxonomy): Bacteria > Acidobacteriota > Terriglobia > Terriglobales > Acidobacteriaceae > JAIQEU01. The sequence goes on along the minus strand of JAIQEU010000013.1, from coordinate 177,975 downwards.
CCGTCGCTGCGCAGCAGCGCGAAGTCTTCGATATCGGCTGCGAGCTTTGCCTGTTCGCCGTAAACCGCGTCGACGAATCGCACTTGCAGCCCGTCGCGGGGCACGCGGAAACGCAGCGCAAACGGCTCTCCGGCAGCGGCACGGCGGTCGCTCTCAGCAGGCGAAAGCTCGCGCATCCCGGGATTAAACAGCCACGTCCCTTGGGCGCCCGATTTCTCGCTGTCTCCAGTGTGCGCGGGCGTGAAATCGCGATAGGCGAGTCCCCTCTGGAAAATCCTCTCGGCCGTCTGGCGATGCAAGGCCAGGCGCTCGGACTGTTTGTACTCTTCGTCCCAGCCCAGCCCCAGCCATTTGAGCCCGTCGAAGATGGAACTGACCGACGCCTCCGTGTTGCGTTCCACGTCGGTGTCGTCGAGGCGCAGGATCATCGTCCCGCCGTGGCTGCGGGCGTAAAGCCAGTTGAAGATGAAGGTACGGGCGCTGCCCACGTGCAGAAAGCCGGTGGGAGAGGGCGCAAAACGGACGCGCGGCCGGCTGGTGGGAGATGACGTATCGGTGAACCCGCTGGAAATATCCATAGGTAAGTAACTGTTTTCGATGTTACGGGTGGGAGAAAAGCAGCGTCAAGCAGCGGCGGAACGGACCCGGATGCAAGTGATTGCCAAACCGTTCGAAAACCGCCCTTGATACTCCGAACTTTGGTGCCTTCCAAGCCTATTGTTTTGCCCGGTGGGGTATGAAAACATTGAGCAACATCCCTTGAGTTGCTTGGGGGCAGGGAGAGCTGTTTGCAGCGGTTATGAACAGCGTCGCCATCAGCATGGTGATCGTGCCGGGCGTGGTCGCCCTGCTGCTGTTCTTCGTTTTCACCTATCTCTACGAGCAGAGCCGGCAAGCCTATTTTCGCGCCTGGCAGATGGGTTGGGCCGCCTACACCCTGCACTACCTGCTCGACGGCTGGAACTCGTTCCGCGGACCTTCCGCCATCATTGGCTTCCTGGCTTCTCTGCTGCTGATGATGATGGCTTTCTGCATTTTTGTTTCGACCCGGGTGATGCGGGAAAGGTTCCGGCCACACTGGTATGACTACGGACTGGGTGTAGCGGGGATCGCTCTGGCCTTCTGGAACCTGCGTGAACGCATGGTTGGCGGCGTGTTTCAGGCCGAAGCGTCGGCCACCCGGCACTACCCGCTGGAGGTGGGGCTGGCGGCGGTGCTGCTGTACTGCTCGCTTTACTTCTACCGCTACGCCCATCGCAAGAACTCGCTGGCCTTCAGCCTGCTCGCCATGTCGCTGGCGCTGTGGGCCGTGCTGATGGCGTTGGGGCAGTTCCGCAATCCGTTTCTGGAGATGTTCGGCAGCGCCGGTCACCTGCTCGGGCCCATCCCGCAAATGCTGCTGGGCATTGCCATGGTGATGGTGCTGTTTGAGAACGAACGCAACGCGGTGCAGGAAAACGCGCTGGCGTTCTCCACTCTGGGCGTGGATCCGATGCGCCTGCTGGCGGCCGAAGACCTGGTTCCCACCATGCAGAGCATTCTCGACCGCCTGGTGGCGCCGCTGCCCACGGGCCGGGCCGTGATCTGCATTTCGGAACGCTGGCGCGCGGTGCTGCCTTCGGTGCAGCGCGGTTTCTCTGCCGAGTTCGTGAAAAAACTGGAGATCAGCGGCGCCGGGGAATATGTCTGTGAACTGGCCTACCGCCGCGGAGGATTCGTCACCTTCCGCAACGTGCCCGACATGCCCGAGCCGCTGCCGGCGTTTCCCGGCGGAGGCTTCGATCAGTTCTGCCAGGTACTGGGCGAAGAGAATATCCGCAACCTCACCGCCGTCAGCCTGCAGACCCGCGAGCATAACTTCGGCGTCATCGTGTTTCCACACGCCGAACGCCGCATGTTCGGATCGTCGAACTTGCGCCTGCTGATCGGACTGGCCTTACAGATCGGGCTGACGCTGGAAAACTACGTGGTCATGCACGATGCCCAGCGGCGCACCAAAGAATTTGAACTGCTTACCCAGATCGGACAGGCGATCAGTTCCCGTCTCGACCAGGACGAAGTCTTACGCGCCATCCAGAAGGAACTGGGACAGATTTTCGACACCGGCAACTTCTACATCGCCTTCCAGGAAGGCGACCGGATTCGTTTCGAGTTAGAGGTGTCAGAGGGCCAGGTCATGCCGAAGCGCTCGCGCAACCTGGCCAATGGGCTGACGGAATATATCATCCGCACCGGCCAGCCGCTGCTGATCCGGTCGGAACTGGAGAAGGCTCGCGAACGGCTTGGGGTGAATTTCGTGCCCGGGCGCCCGGCCAAGTGTTTCTGCGCCGCGCCCATCCTGCTGGGCGGCAAGCCCGCCGGGGTGATGGCGGCCATGAGCATTGAGCGCGAGTACGTGTTCGAGGAACGCGACGTCGAAATGATGCAGACCGCCGCCGGCCAGGTCTCGGTGGCGGTGGAGAACGCGCGCCTGTTCGCCGAGGAGCAGCGCCGCTCCCGCCAGCTCGCCTTCCTCAACAATATCTCCCGGACCGCCATCTCCAGCGAGGATGCGGAACAGATGCTGGCCGACATCGTGGCCGAGATCCAGAAAAACTTCCGTTTCGATCACATCGGCATCGGGATTCTCGACTATGTCAGCAAAGATATCGAGATCAAAGCCGAGGCCGGGACCACCGCACAAGCTCTGGGGAAGCGTATTCCGCTCGGGCAGGGGATTCTGGGCCGGGTGGCGCGCACCGGCGAAACCGCTCTGGTGCAAACCTCCGGCGACGGACAACTGCAAGGGGTGCTGCCGCAGTCGCGTGCGGTGCTGTGCATCCCGATCACCTATGGTGAGACTCTGCTGGGCGTGCTGAACGTGGAAAGCCAGCGCGAAGACGCCTTCGCGCCCCAGGATGTGCTCATCATGAAAACCCTGGGCGACTTGCTGGCGACCGCGCTGCACAACGCCTTCGTGTTTCAGAAACTGCAGCAGCAATCCATTACCGACGGTCTCACCGGCATCAAGACACGGCGCTTCTTCTGGGAGTCCCTGACCTCCGAGTGGCGGCGCGCGTCACGTTCGGGACGGCCGTTCTCGGTGGTGTTGATGGACCTGGACAAATTCAAGGAGGTGAACGACAACTTCGGACACCTGGAAGGCGACCTGGTGCTGGCTCGGATCGGCCGCCTGCTGGAACAGAAATGCCGCCAGTCCAACGTGGTGGCCCGGTACGGCGGCGACGAGTTCGTCATCCTGATGCCGGAAACCGGAGTGGAGCAGGCCCAAGTCCTGGCCGAACGCTTGCGGGTGTGGATTTCCACCGATCCCATGATCAGCGAGCACGGCATCACCGGTAGTTTCGGGGTCGCCAGCTTCCCCGTGCATGGTTTTTCTGTCGAGGACCTGATCCGCGTTGCCGATGCGGGCATGTACGTCTCCAAGCACGCCGGCGGCGATCGGGTCTCGACCGCCGAAGAGTTCAACGAAGGCGAAATTGCCGCAGCGCAACGGCAGCAGATCTCGGGCTACATCGATGGCTTCATGCAGCGCGAACATACCGGTCCCGAGCACCTGGAAGAACTCATCACCACCCTGAAAAAGCTGTGCGGCGGCGAAGAAGACTGCAATGCCCATGTGCTGCGGGAATCGATCGAAGCCTTGACCCGGGCGGCGGAATTTCGGGAACTCAACGGCTCCGGCCACGGCGACATGGTGGCGCGTTATAGCGAGCTGATCGCGCGCGCGCTCGGCTTGCCCCCGGAAGAAGTGGCGGAGCTGGCCTACGCCGCCCGGGTACACGATGTGGGCAAGATCTTCGTTCCGGAACGCATCGTGAACAAGCCCGGCCCGCTGACCGACGAGGAATACTACCTGGTGAAGATGCATCCCCGGGTGGGCGCCGAAATCCTGGCCACCATCCCCGGCGGCGAAATGCTGCAGCGAGCGGTGGAGCATCATCACGAAGCGGTGGATGGCTCGGGCTATCCAGGCGGGTTGCGCGGCGAGAACATCCCGCTGTGGGCGCGCATCCTGGCCATTACCGATGCCTACGTCAACATGACCACCGATCGTTCGTTCGCCCCCGGCAAGACCAACGAACAGGCGCTCGCGGAGCTGCAAAAGCTGAGCGGCATCCGGTATGACGGTATGCTGGTGCGAATTTTGTTGCGCGAGTTGAAGTCGGAGAAAGCGCCCACAAGCCTGCAGTAAATTAACCCTCGCTGATCCACCCACTTGAATCTTGAAACCGGAAACTGGAAACTATCCTTCCATGCCCATTCCTCTTTCTCTTTCCGGCAAGGTCGCCCTGATCACCGGCGGGTCGCGCGGTATTGGCGCCGCCACGGTGCGCATGTTTGTGGCGGCAGGCGCCAAGGTCGTTTTCAACTATCAGAGAGCCGGCAGGCTCGCGGAGCACCTGGTACAGGAACTCGGTCCGGAGAATTGCCTGGCTGTGGCCTGTGATCTCTCCAGCACCGCGACCGCGCGGGAACTGGTTGCGGTAGCGGTGAAGCGCTTCGGACGCCTCGATTTGCTGGTCGCCAACCATGGCGTGTGGCCTCCCGAGGATGCGCCCATCGACCAGATGTCCGACGCGCAGTGGCGCAATACCCTCTCCGTGAACCTGGACAGCGTCTTCGGCCTGATCAAGCACACCGTGGCGCAGATGAAGAAGCAGGCGCAGCCCGGTCACATCGTGCTGGTCAGTTCTACCTCCGGCCAACGGGGGGAAGCCTTCCATTGCGACTATGCCGCCACCAAGGGTGCGCTGATCAGCATGGTCAAGGGGCTTTCCACCGAACTGGCCCCGCAAGGGATTTATGTGAACTGCGTGGCCCCGGGCTGGGTGGATACCGATATGTCCGCTCCCGCCCTGAACGATCCCAAAACCCGCGACGCTATCTTCTCCACCATTCCCATGGGCCGCGTGGGAAAGCCTGAGGAGATCGCCGCTCCCATCCTGTTTCTGTGTACCGAACATGCCGGCTTCATTACCGGAGAGGTTTTCAACGTGAATGGCGGCGCAGTGCTGGCGGGTTGAGAAGCAGGCCAATTCTCTGGCAGGCAGCTACAATGGGCCTGTGCGCGTCTAACTACGGGAAACATGAAGTCCTGGCTGACAATCGTTCTGCTTCTCGCGGCCGCCTACGGCCAGGGTGTGGCGCCTTCGCCCCAGTCCATCCCGGTGGACCAAGAAAACGCTCGCAAGGCCAAAACCCTGCTTGACCAGATGGTGCAGGCACTCGGTGGGCCAGCGTATCTCGGCATCCAGGACATCAGCCGTGAAGGCCGCACCTACAGCTTTCATCTGGGACAGCCCAATAGCGTGGGAACGCTGTTCTGGCAGTTCTACCAGTATCCGGACAAAGATCGTTACGAGTTGACCAAGAAGCGGGACGTCATCGAAATCTTCAACGGTGACAAGAGCTACGAAATCACCTTCAAGGGGACTCACGCACAGGATCCGAAAGAACTGGGAGACTACCTGCGGCGGCGGCGGTACGCCCTCGACTATGTAATTCGCGGATGGTTGAGTGAACCCGGCATCGCCCTCTTCTATGAAGGTCCGACTGTGGCCGAGCAAAAATCCGTTGAGCAGGTCACACTGATGAATAAGCGCAATGAAGGCGTGACCTTATTTATCGACGGCAGCACCCACCTGCCGGTAAAGAAAACTTTTACTTGGCGCGACCCCACCGATAAGCAACGCAATGTGGAGGACGAGGTCTATGACAATTACCGGCCTGTGCAAGGCGTCATGACTCCGTTCAGCGTCACCCGTTTCTATAACGGAGAGATGTCGAACCAACGTTTTTTGACCGCGGTCAGTTACAACCGGGGAGTCAGTCCTTCCCTGTTCGAAGCCTCGCTGCCCGACAAGAACCCAGCCAGGCACTGAGCCCGGTTATCGCCATTTTTCCAACCAGCCGCGATCTCGCCCATTAACTAGAGATGTAATACCTTCGAGTCATCACTCACCGGCTAATGGTGTATGTCATTGTAAAATAATACTGTTATGGAATGTCCCTCTCGCGGTACCGTTACCCTTCGACCACGTAGTGTGGCTAATTTGCCACAGACGGAATCCCGGACATGCCTGTAGTCTCCTAGCTTAGAAGAGCTTCCAAAGACTTTTGAAACAGGAACAGACAATCCGCACTCCCGTGGAATGCAGCGGAGTGGGCCTGCATAGCGGGGCGCCGGTGAAGTTGCGCATTCTGCCGGCAGCGGCTGGCACCGGCATCGTGTTCCGCCGCACTGACCTCGATGGATTCGAGGTGGAAGCCGTGAGCCGCAACGTGGCCCGGGTCAGCTATGCCACCAGCCTGATGAAAAAAGGCGTGCTGATCTCGACGACCGAGCACCTGCTTTCCGCTTTCATCGGAGCCGATATTGACAACGCGATGGTCGAGCTGGACAACCTGGAGTTGCCCATTCTCGACGGCAGCGCGCGACCGTTCGTGGAACTGATTCGCAAAGCGGGCGCCCGCAAGCAGCGGCGGGCCCGGACTTATCTTCGCATCTGCCGCGGACTGGAATTGCGTGAAGGCGACAAGTCCATCGCGGTGCATCCTTCCGACGGCTACTCGGTGTCCTACGCCATCAACTTTCCTCATCCCCTGATTGGCCGGGAGACATTCTCGGTGGAACTTTCCGATGGAAACTACCTGCGCGACATCGCCCCGGCGCGCACCTTCGGTTCCCGGCAGGACGAAGGCAAGCTGCGGCAGATGGGATTGATTCGCGGCGCTTCGCGCGAAAACTGCATAGTGCTTTCCAGCGACAGCATCGAAAACGGGCCGCTGCGCTTCCCCGATGAGTTCGTGCGGCACAAGGTGCTGGACCTGATTGGCGACCTGGCGCTGCTGGGAAAACGCATTCTGGGAACGGTGGTCGCCGACCGGGCTGGACATGCCATGCACACCGCCCTGGTTTCCCGCATCCTGCGCGACCATTCGTTATGGGAGGAGACTACGGTGGAGGACCAGCCTCATCCCACATTCCAAGCGGTCCACTCCGGCGCGCCCCAGACGCTTTAATCCACACGGCCGGACCGTCCGTCTTCCGACACAAGAAATTGGCGGAGGGCTAGTCTGCAGCCTCGGGGCCAAACTCGCCGAGATCCCGCCGCGATTCTTCCTCGAGCAACCTGGTCAGCTCGGCGCGGGCATGCTCGGCCAGCTGGGCGGCGTACTGCTTGGCCGAGGACTGATGCTCGGGAGCCAGCGGAGCTACCCGAATTGCCAGCAACGGGGCATCTTCCTCCAGCATTCGAACCAGCCTCTGGGCGCGATCGATGCGCGCATAAATGGAAAGCATGAGGACAGCACCTGAAATTGGATTTTGTAGTAGGGTGCGGGCTGCTTGCCGCGGCCGCAAGTCTTAAGCTGGATACCGGGCGGCGAGCGGCGCCCAGTTCAGCGAGCGGGATTGGGCAGGTTGCGCGCCTGTTCCGCAAGCCAGGCCTCAAACAGCTCGCGCGAGCCTTTGGGAAGTTCGAGAAAGCGCAGGCCAGCGCGCCCGGCTCCGTCCGCCCACGCGAGTTCTGCCTTCGGCTCCATCGGCGTGCTGGTTCCCGGCAGGGTGAAGCTGACCTTCGAAATCCCACCCTTGGCGAGCTTGCCGCGAAAACGCACCGCCATGCCACCCTCGCTGATGTTGCTGGTTGTCCCCTTGAGCTCTTGTCCCTGACTGAACACGATGGTGACCGGAATCTCCACCGGGTGCCGGAAGTAGCGCCGCCGCTCCCGCTCCATGAATCCCAGCGCGGCGCCAAAACAGCGGGTCGCGTTGAGCGGTGAGATGGGCTTCTGCAGCACGAAGTTGGCGCCCAAGTCGAATGCCTGGCTGGTGGTGGTAGCGCCGTTGAGGATGGCGAAGGCCACAGAGTTCCTGTTGCTGGTACCCTTGCGCAGGCCGCGGAGCACGTCCAGGCCGCCGTGCAAGTCATCACAGTCGACAATCACGGCATCGAATTTTTCGGAAGAGAGGATTTCGTTCCCGGAACGGGCGCCCCGGCACACTTCCACGTCAATCGAAAGCTTTTCTAGGGTGGGCCGCAGCACCCGAATGACTTGCGGGTCGCGGCTCAGCAGGAGCGATTCCAGCACCATGGTAGCTTGCATCGTAGCCCCGCTGTCCGCAGCGATAAAGTGACTGAAGTAATAGGCTGGGCACGATACGCGGCCACGTATCTTCGCGGCCTGGCAGGGATAAATTCCTTTAGACAATTCTCTGCTCAGTGTAAATCCGCGCCAATCTGTGGCTAGCTTTTTCCGGTTTTGCGCACCGCTTGTTGGCCTGTGGGTAAGGCATCCCGCAACTCACGGATGGTCCGCTTGAGCACGGGATGGCGCACGTCAGCAGCGATTTCCGCCAGAGGCTCCAGCACAAATCGGCGCTGGTGCATGGACGGATGGGGGATGGTCAACCCTTTCATCTCCACTACTGAACTACCAAACAAGAGAATGTCGATGTCAATGGTGCGCGGGCCCTTCTTCTGTACCCGGCGGCGGCCCATCTGTTGCTCCACGTCCAGAACTCCCGCCAGCAGCTGACGGGGCATTTTTTCGGTGTCGAGCGCGACCGCGCAGTTCAAAAACCAGGGCTGGGCGGTCAATTCTACCGGTTCGGTCTCGTAAAAAGACGACACCGCGACGATCTTGCCCAACGCCTGGAGCCGCGATAACGCGGCGTTCAGGTTAGCGGCGCGGTCTCCGAGGTTCGAACCCAGCGAAAGATAAGCCAGTTTGTGCAAACCCTCACTCCAGACGTCGGACACCTTGGACTTCAGATTTCGGACCTCAGGAAGAATCGTGGTCTGACGCGCACGTCTAAGGCGCGATGATCCGGCTGCCGGAGGCCTCTGCGGCGACGGCTGACTGCTTCTCGGGAAACTGCGCCAGCAGAAAATCCACGAAGGCCCGGGCCTTGGGCCGGCCAGAAGTGCGGCCATGCGCGGTGCGCAGCAGGAAGACCAAGGCCTGCAGCACCTCCGAGTCGCGCAGGCGGGCGTACCCAAGATTCTTCTGCTCCACTTCGCGGTACTCTTTCAACATCTGCAGGACCTCCGCCACCGCCGCCTGCCGGGCGGCGTTGGTTACGGGGGTTTCGTAGTACAGTCCGGAGTTCACCAGGGTGTCGTAGCTCTTCGCCATGGACGTGAGCACAGCGATGATGTCGGTGTCGTTCAATCCACGGTCGGCACGCAGGCTTCGGGCCAGGGCGTAACTGATGCCCATCACGAGATGCTCGTGCTGGTAGAGAAACTGCTCCCCAATCTCCACCTGCGGAAACAATGCCGATTGGTCCAATTCCTGCACGGGGCGCGGCTTTTCATGCGCTCGCGCCTGTTGCAGGTAGGTGCAATCGCTGGGACAATCGAGTGTCACCTCGCGCTGTTCGCCGCAGCATTGTGGGCAGATGCGGCCGTGCACCGCCGGGCAGAAGCGCTTTTCCTTCCGCTTTTCGCAAATCGCACAACTCAAGAGGTTGGTCTCCCCCTGGCATCGCAGCCCCTTGCCAGCCGGGCCGATTTGGAACTCAGCCGCGTAGGAAGCCGGATTCTTGTGGCTTTTCCGGGTTCCCCCCACAAAAAAACCGCATAAAATGCGGCTGAAACGCTTCTTTTCCACAGGAGCAAGGTATAAGATAGCGGCTATCGCAGGAAAATCAGAGCTGCACCAGAGGAGGATTCATGGCAGGTATGACCAAGACCCAACTCGTCCGTCATCTGGCCGAGAAACTTGAGACCAACAACAAGACGGTAGCAACCTTTCTCGAGCACTTGACCGACACGGCTATCAAAGAGACCAAGAAGAACGGCGTATTCATCGTCCCCGGGCTGGGCCGCCTGGTAAAAGCGCATCGCAAGGCCCGCATGGGACGCAACCCGCAAACCGGCGAACCCATCCAGATCAAGGCCAAGACGGTCGTGAAGTTCCGCGTGGCGAAAGCCGCCAAGGACGCAATCGCGCCCAAGAAGTAGTTTCCGTTTCCGCAGCCGTAAAAGGGCCGGCGCCCGAGCCGGCCCTTTATTATTTTCGGTCGCGACGCCGGCGTCGACTCACTTCCCGTAGTCGTTCTTGACCACGTCCCCGCCCTTCATCACGAACTTCACGCGCTGCAGGGTGGTGATGTCCTGCAGCGGATCGCCATCTACCGCGATCAGGTCTGCCCACTTGCCGGGCTCGATGGTTCCTACCTTGTCGGACCAGCCCAGCAAATCGGCATCGTTGATGGTGGCGGTTTGAATGGCCTGCAGCGGTGTCATGCCCAGGCGCACGTAGACCGCGAACTCATGGGCATTCAAGCCGTGAGGATAGACCGCCGCATCGGTGCCGAAGCCGATCTTCACACCTGCCTGAAAAGCCTTCCTGGCGCTGTCTTGCCCCTGGGCCATGACCATCTCCATTTTTTTTCGAATGTAATCGGGGAGATTGTTCTTGGCCGCATTCTCGCGGTGCCAGTCCATCAGGTAAAGGGTGGGCACAAGATAAGTCCCATTCTTTTTGAGCGTGGCGATGGAGGCGTCGTTCATGAGGTGGCCGTGCTCGACCGAATCGACACCAGCCTCGGAAGCCCAGCGGACGCCTTCGGCGCCATGGGCGTGAGCGGCGACCTTTCGTCCCAACCGATGCGCCTCGGCCACGATGGTCTTCATCTCTTCGAGCGTGAACTGCGAGGCGTTGGGATCGTCGCCCTTGGACATCACGCCGCCGGTGGCGCAAATCTTGATCAGGTCAGCCCCGTATTTGATGACTTCGCGCACTTTGTGCTGCACCGCCTCCACTCCATCGGCGACGCCTTCAGCGCTGGCGTGATAATCGAAGGGCAGCAGGTTGTTGTCGCAGTGACCGCCGGTAATGCCGAGTGCCGGACCGCTCACCAGCATGCGGGGGCCGGGCACATCGCCGGCATTGATGGCGTCGCGCAGAGCCACATCGCTGTAGCCCAGAGCGCCAACGTTGCGTACGGTGGTGAAGCCGGCCTCCAGAGTGATGCGCGCGTTGTGAGCCCCGCTCAGGGCGGCCCGGGGAACCGAAATTGCCAGGCTTTGATAGCCAACGTCCTGGGTATTAAAGGTCAGGTGGGTGTGCGCATCGATTAGCCCGGGCAGCAAGGTGGCGTTCGGCAGGTTCACCACAGTCGCGCCGGCAACGGGTGCGCCGGATGCAGGACCAACACTCACAATCTTGTCGCCCTCGATGACAATGGCTTGATCGGTGAGAAGCTTGCCGCTTCTAACATCCAGCACTCGTCCGGCCAGCACCACGACGTGCTTGGGTGATGGGACGGGGTTGGCCTGGGCGTGGGCGATGCAGCCCACCAGCAACCCGGCCAGGATTCGCGCGACAACATATTTCTTCGCTCTGGTCATTGATGCTCCTTGGAATTTGAAAATCCGACTGCGATCCGTGTGGATCGAGAATTCACCGGGGATGTTTCTGGTCGAGCCCCCACACTTGCCCGGCATCAGCCGCGAAAAAGATGACAAATAGTAACAACAATGGCAGGTGATTCAATTCTGAACCAAAATAATGCCACATTGGCACGCCGTGCCCAGGGTCCCACCAGGTGGCTAGCGTGAGGCAGATCATGTACACCGCACCCAGCACGGACGCGGGCCGTACCCAGAGTCCGAGCAGCAGGGAAGTGCCAATCGCCAGTTCGACCACTCCGACGACATATCCGAAGAACACCGCGTGCGGGAAGACCACTCCGGAAAGGAAAAGCTTGAAAAAACCGACCGCGCTTTCCTGGATGTAGCCCTGAAGATACTGCTGAAATCCACCGTGGGCAAAGTCCGGGCCGGCCACTTTGTACTCCCCGAAAAAAAGGAAGAACACCGCCGTGGCCATGCGAACCACGGCGATGGTTTTGGGGAGGGCAGAGGAGGGCGTCGGCATCCGTATCGCTTTTGTCTTGTCGTTCTCGCTCGGTACCAGGTAGTCGTTACTAACTATCCGCCGGGCCCATCATTGGCCACGTACTGCTCCAGCGAATCCAGTTCCTGGGTCAAGTCATCCACGCGCCACTGCAGCAGGTTGCGGATGGAAAGAATTCCCAGAAGCTTGCTGTCGTTGTCGATCACCGGAAGATGGCGGAAGTGGCGCTCGACCATGATGGCCAACGCTTCCCCGGGCCCGGTCGCCAGGGTCGCCATTTCCACCGGCGTAGTCATCAGGTCACGCACGGGCGTCGCTTCGGGGCTGCGTCCACTCAGCGCCAGCTTGCGGAGCACATCGCGTTCGGTGAAGATTCCGGCCACTCGCCCCTCGCTGTCGACTACTCCGACCGCGCCGACGTGCCGCTCCAGCATCAGGCGGATGGCATCCGCCACGCTGGCTTCGACCGAGACCGCAGCGGCTTCCGCATCGCACAGTTCCAGAACACTCATGGCTACCTCCCTCGCGCGTCCCAAGCGGGAGAATCCGCCAGGCCCGCTTCCGGTCCCGGCATCGTTTGTAGAGATGGGCATTATGACCCCCGTTGCGCAGGTGTCAAGGGCCAAGATCACAGGCCTGTGTCTACTACTGGGCCTCGTTGCGGAACACCTTGCCGTCTTTCATCACGAACCGCACATTCCCCAGTTGCTTGATGTCCTTCAGGGGATCGCCGGGTACGGCGATGATGTCGGCGAACGCGCCGGGTGCGATCACGCCGATTTGGCCAGTCATATCCAGCATCTCGGCCGCGCGCGAGGTTGCGCTCACGATGGCGTCCGCGGGTGACATGCCCAGGTCCACCATGCGAGGGAATTCCTGGGCGATGGGTTCGGTCCACGGAATCCCGCCCATGTCGGTGCCAAATACGATCTTGACCCCGGCTTTCAGCGCCTTGCGAAACGAGTCCTCGTGGGCGGAGGCACGCAGCCGGTCGCGCTGTCCCGCCGGCGTGTCGGCCGCCGCCCAATCGGTGTAATAAACGCTAATCGTCGGACAGTACCAGGTGCCCTGTTTCACCATTTGCGCGATCTGCGCGTCGGTAATTTGCAGCCCGTGTTCAATCGAGTCGCAACCGCCGTCGAGAGCGCGTTGCAGTCCGGCGCCGCTATAAGCGTGGCAGGCGACTTTTTTCCCCCAGCCGTGGGTTTCATCCACGATCGCCTTCAATTCCTCAAGCGTAAGCGTGGGTTGCGACGCCAGTTCTCCGTTCTTACCTACCCATGAGCGATGGGTCATGTAGACCTTGATCCAGTCGGCCCCGTGGTCCAGCTGTTCCCGCGCAGCCTTCCGGGCTGCGACCGGCCCATCGATGATCTGCACTCCCTTCGGCATTTCCAGCTCTGGAGCGTAGCCCTCGAGCGGGTAGCCGCCGGTGGTCGAAATGGCGCGGGTGACGACGAACAACCGCGGCCCGGGAATGTAGCCGCCTTCAATCGCTTCCTTGATGCCAACGTCGCCATAGCCCGCGCCTTCAGTCTCCAGATCACGCAGGGTGGTAAACCCCTGCTCCAGTGCGCGCCGCGCCGAAACCGTGGCCCGGGCCGCGCGCAGGGCCAGCGGATATTTCAGGATGTTGGCATCGTACCCGCCTTCGCTGGGATCCTCGCCCTGCAAGAAAATGTGAGTATGGGAGTCGATCAGACCGGGCAATACGGTGGCACGAGAAAGGTCAATGACGGTGGCGCCGGCGGGAATCTTGGCGTTCGCGGCATCGGCAACGCTATCGATGCGATTGCCGCGGATGAAGATCACCTGGTCGCGGCGCGGGGCGCCCGTCTTGCCATCGATCAGCACTCCCGCGCGGATCACGGCAAATGAGTGCAGCACGGGTGCATTCTCTGGCTCCTGCGCCACCAGCATCCCCGCCACGGCCACACACAAAATCGGCAACCACTTGAACCTGGTCATGCGCGTCCCTTTCTCGAACCGGGAAATTCTACTCCTGTGGCGCGGAGATCATCGCGTCCACCTCGATCTCCACCAGCATTTCCGGCGCGACCAGGGCGGTGATTCCCACCATGGTGGCGGCTGGCCGAACCTCACGGAAAAACTCACCGTGCGCCTTGCCGACTTTCTCCCAGTCCGCGATGTTGGTTACGAACATGCGGGTGCGGACGACGTCTTTCATGCTGGCGTCGGCCTGACGCAGGGCGGCCTCGATGTTCTTCAGCGCCTGTACCGCCTGCGCGTAGGCATCGCCCACGCCCACTATCTTGCCGTCGGCACCGGTGGCGGTGGTTCCCGCCACGTGGATGTAGGCGCCCATCTGCACGGCGCGCGAGTATCCCACAATGGGCTCCCACGGTGAATTGCCGGAAATATTTTTTCGCTTCATTCTCTTGAGTCTCCCGAAGGTGGTTATTGTACTGGCAAACCTGCACCACGATTAGCACTCGCCCGCCCCTGCTGCCAATCTGCGCGAAGTAAAACCCCGCGGCAGCGGTCGCCGTCTAACAGAGTAGAAAGACCATAGCCGGACTTACAAAAGTCACTTGCGTTTGTTACCCGGCTGCGATAAGAAGTCAGCTCAATACCGATGAAAAACCTGGAAGGTGCAGGTTTTCTGGGAGGGCCCCAATCATGATTCCGGAGTCGCATCCGCTGCAGCAGCTTTTCGTAGACCTGGTCGGCCGCCACTATGCCGAAGAGATTGGCCTGCGCGATCCCCAGATTGTGAACTACGTGTCGCACTTGCTGGGAGAGTTCTGCGATGCCGAGCAGCTGTTCAAGATTCGCAACGGGGCCGGAAGCCCGCTCACCGATGTGGGCGAAATGCTGGTGGAATCGAATCCGGTTTATGGTCCCGCGCCCTCCTTCGATCGCGAACGCCAGGTGCGCAAACACATCGGCGACTACACCCTGTTTTTCACCGGGATGTTTCCCGAAAGCATCAACCACTTCCGCCTGCGCCGCAATCGCCTGGAAAGTTTTGTGGATTGGATCAAAGCCGGGAAGGAAAGCTACTACATCGTCTCCAAGTTCGAACACTTCGAATACACCAAGGTGGCGCCTCTGTTCGCCAGTCTCTCGGAGCACTTCGAACAATGCGTCTTCGGGCTCAACCAGGTGAAAAACGAGCTGCAGGAAATGCAGCACCCGATCATGCGGCGCACCCATGAATTCTTGATGTAGCTCCCCTCACGGAAGATTCGGGGAGTAACTCTGAAAATCAAAGCGCAGCCGGGTCGCCTGCGGCAACTCAATCACCCGCTCAACATCGAAGGCGAGCAGACGTTGTGCGCCGGCGAACTGAGCCATCCGCGGATCATCCCACAGAATCTGTGCCCTGCCCGACAGCTGCAGCGCGGCTCCCGACTGAAAATCAGGGAGCAGCAGTCCTGCCCGAGGATTCGCGGCCAGGTTGCCCAGCGAGTTGAACATCCTATTGCCGGAGTAGTCGGGAAACAGCAGACGGCTTTCATCCTCCACTCTGACAAATCCCGGGTTCCCGCCACGATGGGAGGCGTCCGCGCCGGCTTCCGGGTGAGAGGTGGCGATGAACAGCGTGTCCGCCTCCTCCACCCAGCGGCGCCACCGGGCATCCAGCCGCGAGCCTACTTGTGCCGAAGCGGCGGTTGCGGCGCGGTCTCCGATTACCGCCCGGGCCTGGATGTATTGCGGGCAGTTGCCGTACACCTGCTGGGTGGTGAGGACAATCTTGCCGCCGGGCCGAGCACGAGCCGTGCCGTTCAACCGGATCCGCTGACGAGCCGCCAGTTGAATGACGAGCATACCGGCTAGAGCCGGCTGCGCCAGGTTTTCCATTAACGGATCCTCAGGATGACTGTAGCCGCCGATCTCGACCGTGACCGGGTCAAGCGCGCGCAAAAAGCCAGGCGGTCCGGAGCGCATCGAGGCCCACACACGGCCGTCCGCATCCTGGGTGGAAAGCACCGCCAACTGCTGGGCCGAAAGGAAGTGCTGCACGCCCAGCGGCATGGCCGGACGATACATGTCTCCGGCAGCGAGACCATTTCCTCCTACGCCGGCACGAGCTTGCACCGCCAGTTCTCCGGCGTGATAGGAGCGGAAATCCGTCGTCATGGGTCCTTTCGGTAGAAACTGAGTGCCGCGTCGCCCTGCTCCAGTTTGCGGTAACGACGCAGGGACAGGAACTTGTCTCCCGGATCGGTTCTCTTTTGATGCTCGGCGATGACGATGGTCTCAGCTTTCATCAGGCCTGAATCAGGCAGGGCTCCCAAGGTCAGTAAGTATTCTTTTTCCAGGCGGTACGGTGGGTCGAGGAAGACGAAATCCGCAACCACTCCGGCCGCGCCCAGGCTGCGCAGCGCGCGACCTGACTCCTGCTTCAGAATCTGGAAGCCGGTATCGATGCCGAGGGATTGCAGATTTTGCCGCACCAGCCCTGCCGCCTTTGTCGATGAATCCACGAAGTACACCAGGGCGGCTCCGCGGCTGATGGCTTCGATGCCCACGGCGCCCGTTCCCGCGTAGAGGTCGAGCCACACCGTGCCCTCGAGCGCGGACGGGTTTCCCGCTGTCAGCACGTCGAACAGAGTCTCGCGCAGCCGGTCTGCGGTGGGGCGGAGGTCCATGCCGCGCAACGAGCGCAAGGGACGGCTGCGATACTTGCCTGCGATCACTCTCATGTCTGCGTCAAAGTGGAGGTTTGGCCCTAGCACTTTCGTTTTGGGGAAATCGCATCGCGCCGCCCCACCCAAGCGTCTAACTATATAGAATGGCTTCGGAAGGTGCAGGCGCTAGATGAGAAGCTGGTCCATTCCCGTGGGGCGGATTTTCGGAGTCGAACTCCGCATCCACCTGACGTTCCTGTTTCTGTTGTTGTTCGTGTGGTTCACCGAATCGGCTTCCCAAACCCCACCCAATGCCGGTCGCGGCCTGATCCTGGTGGCGATTGTCTTCGGTTCGGTCGTGCTCCATGAACTGGGACACGCCCTGGTCAGCCGGCGCGCTGGCATTCCGGCGAAAGCCATTATCCTTTTGCCCATCGGTGGGGTCACGCTGCTGGATGAAACCCGGCAGCCTGCCCAATCTCCGCAGGCCTGGAAGCGCGACATCCGCATCGCACTGGCCGGACCTTTGGTCAACCTGCTGATCGCGTTCGTTGCCGGGATCATTGTGTTCGGCGCCCTACCCGAGGCTCATTTGTTGCAAAAGCCTTACGTGATTTCCAGCAACCTGCCGCGCAGCCTGGTGTGGGCCAATCTCTTGCTCGCGGCCTTCAACCTGCTGCCGGCTTATCCCCTGGATGGCGGCCGGGTATTGCGCGCCCTGATCAGCCGGCGCCTGGACTCGGTTACGGCCACGCGCCGTGCGGTGTCCATCGGCCAGGTATTCGCCATGGTATTCATGCTGGCGGGCTTTGTCTGGAATGTCTGGTTCACCATGATCGGCGTCTTCCTGTTCATGGCCGCGCAGCTGGAAGAGCGCTCGGTGGTGTTCCAGTCGGTGCTGGAGACGGTTCGCCTGGAAGATGTCATGCTCACCGACTTCGCTACGCTGTCTCCGGCCGACACCCTGGAAGACGCGCTGGAGAAAGCAGTCCACTCGCTGCAGGATGATTTTCCCGTGATCCGCGGCAGCGACATGGTCGGGGTGATATCAAAACAGAAGATTCTGGAAGCGCTGCGCGTGGAAGGCAACGGCTACGTGCAGGCGGTGATGAACCGGGTTTTCGAGATCGCCCAGAAAAAAGAATCGCTGGCCTCGGCCTTCCGCAAGCTGACCGCGCGTAACCTCAGCATCATTCCCGTGGTCGAAGAAGAGCGCCTGGTCGGCATCGTGACCCTGCAGAACCTGATGCACTCCATGGCGCTGCTGGCGGAAAGCCGCAAGCTGCGCAAGGAAGCGCTTAACCCGTAAGTACCCTGACAAAGGACAACCGAAGTCGAGCCGGCCGGTGAGCGGCGCGTGTGAGTACCTGTGCGAGCGCTCCTTTGCACGCCTGCGTACACGGTAGCAATCCGCTTTTCACTGGTTAACCCTGGGACACCTTCCCCGTCTATACAGAATGAGGATCCCCCGCCTACTTCTGCTCGTCTGCTTCCTCCCCGTTGTGGCTCATGCACAAACTCACGCCACCACCGACTGGGATGTGCGCCCTTCGCTGGCCCTCGACGCGATCTGCGCCTTGAACGTGCTGAGCGGCGATCCCTATTATCTCGACTATTACAAGACCGACTACGAGCGTCTTTCGCCTCAACTGAAGCCTGAGGAACGTGCTGCTTTTTCCAATCTCAAGCGCCGCATCAAGGACGAGAATGGCGGCATCGTCTCCGCGTCGATGGCACTCTATTTTTCTGCAGCCAATCCGGAATCGCTTGACGACTTGATTCGCATTGTCCAAGACAGCAGCACCATGCGGCAGAACCTGCGGGCTACGCCTTACTACAATGACGATGATTGGAAGCTTTATGAGCAAAGCCGTCCGGATCTGGAAGCCGCCTTCCGCGCCCTGAAACGCATTCATTTCGAAGAAGACTGGAAGGCCCAGGCCAAGCCGCACATCGATCAGGCGCACGATGCCATTGCCAGGGACTTGGCGCGTTACAACGTAGTGCCCGCCGTTGAGGCCGTGCTTGGCACACCACGTCCGACCAACAAAATCACGGTCTTTCTTCTCTATTACTCCCAGCCACACGGCATCAAGATTACAGGCATGCGCTTCCTCACCCACTACTCGTATCCGTTTCGCATCGTGCTGCGCAACGCGATTCACGAGATGATGCATCCGCCCTACGATCTGGCCCACGATCCCGAGCTCAAGGCCGGGCTGGAGTCGTTGCGCAGCGATGCGTATCTCATGGACAAAGTTGAGCACCACGATCGTTCCTTCGGCTATAACTCCCTGGAAGGTTTGGAAGAAGAAGACTCAGTGCAGGCGCTCGAGCAGATCATCGCAGAACGCTTCGGAATGGGCGGCGATCCCGTCGCTTATTGGCGCGAGCAGGACGGAGGCATCCACGTGCTGGCGGTCGCGTTGTACCGCCTGATGAAGCAGCAGGGTTTTCTGGAAAAGAAAGAACCGTTCTCGGTATTCCTGAAACGCAACATCGCTTCTGGCGCTCTCTCCAAAGGGCACCTCGAAAAGCTCAACCAGGCCTTCTTCACGGCTAAACCGTAGCGGCGGGGGAGTGGTTGCTGTGGTACAGATCAGAACCTGAAGACCACCCCTACCGAAGGCTCGGCCGTGTGTCCGTTGGCGCCGGTGAACAGGGTCGAGACGCCGAAGTCAGGTGCTCGGTACAGCAGCCCACGGTATTGCGCGCGCACAGCGAGACGCCGGTACACCGGATAGTCGAAGCCGGCTCCGTACACAAATGCAGCGCGGGTCTGCCGGAGCTCTCCGATGAAGGCTGGATTTGAATCAATGGTTACGGAGTCGGGATTGAACGAGACTATGCCACCCCCGACCAGCACGAAGGGTTCGGCTTTATGGAATTTCAGGGGAAGACTGAACACGTACGCGCCGGTAATATCGTTGACCGTGGACTGGATACGATAGTTAAAGCCTGCCGAGAGATATTGCTGATGGTTCTGGGTGTGGCCCCAATCCAACTCTATGGCGTGCCGCTCTGAAAACCTCATGCGGATAGACGCCATGTAGCCGATCTGTTGCGTCGGACTCAGGGTGCGATTGTTCCCCGTCACTTCTTTGGGGAACAGGTAGGTCGCGCCCCCACCGGCGTCGAAGCGATAGTCCTGGGCCAGTCCGGCGGAAGCCAGCAAACACACCGCCACTACGGCAATCACTGTCTTGAGCATCAGGCATCCTCGCATAAGTATTCCCACGATACGCACAAATCCAGTTAGAACCCCACAGCGGCACATTGGTTGCGCGTGACCCAACCCGTTTACAACAACCGAATGGCTTTGGCCTGCTGCACCGCCGCCACCTTTTTCAGTTCCGCCAGCACCGGGTCTGGGACGCGCACGTCTACGTGGACCACGGCGATCGCTTCCCCAGGCTCGCCGGGCTTGCCGTTGCCCACGCGGCGGCCGAGGGAGAAATCGGCGATGTTGATGCGGTGCTTGCCCAAAATAGTACCGACTTTGCCAATGACGCCGGGAACGTCGCGGTTGCGCAGGTAGATCAAATTGCGCTCCAGCGGCGCTTCCACATCAATGCCGTCGATGTGCAGCAGGCGGGGCGCATTCCGGTGCAGCACCGCGCCTTTGACCAGGTGCTCCTCACCCTCGGTCTTCAGCAAGACGGAAAGCACGCTGCCGGCGCCTCCACTGGAGCTCTTGGGCTTGCGGGCTTCATGCACCTGCAACCCGCGTGCCGCCGCAATCGCCGCCGCATTCACCAGGTTGGCCTTCTCTTCCAGCGCCACGTTCAGCACGCCCATGATGGCGGCATTGCGGATCAACTCGGTCTTCCATTCCGCGATGTGTCCGCTGTAGCGCAGCGAAATTTCTTCCAGATGGCCTTCGCTCGACTGTGCCAGGAACGATCCTAACCGCTCGGCGAGCACGATGTAGGGCTGCAGCTCGATATATTCATCGTGCGACACCGAGGGCACGTTGACGGCGTTCTGAATGACGCCATGCTTCAGGTATTCCTTCACTTGGAGCGCGATCTGGTAGCCCACGGCTTCCTGGGCTTCGTGGGTGGAGCCGCCAATGTGGGGCGTGAGGATCACGTTCTCCATGGCCGCCAGCGGAGAGTTCTTCAGCGGCTCTTCGGTAAACACGTCGAGGGCAGCCGCACTGACGTGCCCTTGTTTCAAGGCATGCGCCAGGGCGGCTTCATCCACCAGTTCGCCGCGAGCGCAGTTGACCAGCCGAACCCCGCGTTTCATCTTTTTGATGGAATCGGCGTTGATCATACCGGTGGTTTGGGGCGTCAGGCCGACGTGCAGGGTCAGGTAATCCGCAACCGCGTAGACCTCTTCCAGCTTGGCCATGCGGATGCCCTGCTCTTTGGCCACCACGGTGGAGACGAAGGGATCATGAGCGATGATTTCCATGCCGAAGGCGCGGGCACGGCGGGCCACCTCCATACCGATGCGCCCCAGCCCAACCACGCCCAAAGTCTTGCCGCGCAGTTCAGTGCCCTGCAGGGATTTTTTTTCCCACTTGCCGGCGTGCATGAGCTCGTTGGCCCGGCACAGGTGACGCGCCATCGCCAGCATCATGGCCAGCGCATGTTCGGCCACGGCCACGGCGTTCGCCCCCGGAGTGTTCATCACGGCGATTCCCTTGCGGGTAGCGGCGTCCAAGTCGATGTTGTCGACACCAACTCCGGCGCGGCCGATCACGCGCAGCTTGCGCGCCTTCGCCAGCAGCTCTGCATTCACCTGCAGGGCGGAGCGTACGATCAATGCGTCCGCCATCTCCAGTTGAGCAGCGAGCTTGCCGTCGAGTTGGTCAGGCGTGACCACGGTCCAGCGCGGCTCGCGCAGCAGGTCCACAGCGGATGAGGAAATCTTTTCGGCAACTACAACCTTCATTGGTGGTTTAGTCCTTTTCGGTACCCTTGGTTCGGCCTGTTGGTTGGTGAATTTGTGTCTGGAAAACTGGCTACCGCGCACCCATTACGTGCGCCGCCGCGGTTCTGGCATAGACTTCCTGGGCTGCCCGCACAGCTGCGCCATACTCCACTGGCTTGCCCGTGACCGTCGCCAGCACCAGTTCGAGCGCGGCCAGAATCCCGATGGTGTCGAGGTAGTCGTAAAATCCTAAGTGCGCGATCCGGAAAAGCTTGCCTTTCATCTCTCCCTGGCCATTGGCGACCACGGCGGCGAAGGTTTCGCGAAATTCCTTGACGATGGCGCCGGAGTCGATGCCCGCCGGAGCGTGGATTGCCGTGAGAGCGGCCGCCGGACAAGCCGGCGAAAACAGTTTCAGTCCCAGCGCGGCCGCGCCAGCGCGGGTCATTTCTGCGGCCAGCTCGGCGTTGTTGATAAGCGCCTCGCGACCCGCGACCAGATCCCCATTCCCCATCTGCCGGACGAAGTCCAGAGCTGCGCCCAGCGCCGCAAACAGCGACGTCGCCGGCGTGAAAGCCGATTCGCCCTTGGCCGCCGCCTTCCGTTCCTTGCGAAAATCGAAGTAGTAGCGCGGGGACTTGGCCGTCTCCATGCGCGCCCAGGCACGCTCGCTCACCGCGCAATATGCGAGGCCGGGCGGAATCATGAGCGCCTTCTGCGAGCCCCCGATGATGACGTCAATCCCCCAGCCGTCAACGTCGAAGTGCGTCGTACCCAGGCCGGTGATCGCATCCACGACCAGCAGGGTGTTGTCCCCCTGCGCGCGTACCAAGCGAGCGAGTCCCTTCACGTCGTGGCGCGCCCCGGTGGAACTCTCGGTGGCCTGCAGGTAGACGGCACGAATCTCGGGAGTGAGTTTCTGCCGGACATCTTCCAGCGAAAACGTCTCTCCGTAAGGCGCGCTGAGCACTTCCACCGCGCAACCGAAGGCCTTGGCCAGGTCGCACCAGCGCTCGCCGAACTTGCCGGCGGTAAGCACCAGCACCTTGTCGCCCGGAGAGGTCAGGTTTGAGACCGAGCCTTCCATCACCCCGGTGCCCGAGGACGCCAGCACCAGCACGTCGTTGCGGGTCCCGATGAACTCTTTCATGTCCGCCAACACCCGCGAAAACAGGGCGCGGAAGTCGGCTGTGCGGTGATGCAGGGAGAACGAAGCCATGGCGGTCTGCGCCGCGGGAAGGATGGGCGTGGGGCCGGGAGTGAACAGACGGTTCTTGCGCAACATTTTCCGATTAGTCCTTGTTTGAGGGTTGACTTAACAGTTTACTTGAAAACGGCGGTTCCAAGGCTCCAGGTCAATGCGCACGTCAATTCCGACAGGGCGCCTTTTCCCAAGTTGGAAACGAGCATTTCCATCACCATCTTGGCGGCCCAAATTAAGGTTTGGGAACCGAAGCCGGCCAGAGGGACGCCAGCCCTGCTGCCGCGCCACTATAATGTTCACACTATGAGTCTGATCGAGAAAATTCAGTTGGACATTACTGCCGCCATGAAGGCACGCGAGGAGCAGCGTCTCTCCTGCCTGCGGATGGTCAAGACCGCGCTCAAGAACCGCGAAATCGAGAAGATGGCGCCACTCGACGATAAAGAGGCGCTGCAGGTACTGAGCACCCTGATCAAGCAGCGCAAGGATTCGGTGGAGCAGTTCACCAAGGGTGGACGCCAGGAAATGGCCGACAAGGAAGCCGCCGAAATCAAGCTGATTGAATCCTACATGCCCAAGAGTGCGAGCGAAGAAGAGGTGGTCGCCGGCGTGAAAGCGGTGATCGCCGAGATGGGCTCGCCCACCATGAAAGACATGGGCATGGTCATGAAGAACGCCATGGCCCGCTTTGCCGCCGCCAGCATGCGGGTGGACGGCAAACTGGTCAGCGAGACGGTGAAGCGGGAGTTGGCAGGAAAGTAATTGGGGTGGAATGATGCGGGAGGGTTAGTGCGGCCGGCCCGGCAAGTCGGCGTTTTCGACGGGGGCTGTTTCTTCCTGACGACTGACGACCGACGACTGAAGACTGGCCCTAATCTCGTCTACCTTCACGGCCATAGCCCATTTCAATTCCTCAATCCCTTTTCCGGTAACCGCGGAAATGGGAAACAACTCCAGGCCTTGCTTCTTGCAATAGCGTTTCAGCTTCGCCAGCTTGTCTTTGTTGGCGACATCGATCTTCGACGCCACCATGATCACCGGTTTCTTTTCCAGGCCGGCGCCGAAGCTCTCCAGTTCTCCCGCGATTACGGCTATGTCCTTCGCAGGATCCGGACGCCCGCTGGCGTCCGACACATCCACTAGATGAACCAGCAGCCGGGTGCGCTCAATGTGCCGCAGGAATTGCGTTCCCAGGCCCGCGCCCTGATGTGCGCCCTCGATCAGTCCGGGAATGTCGGCCACCACAAAGCTCCGCTCTTCCGAGGGGCCGCCGACCATCACCACGCCGAGGTTCGGTTGCAGAGTAGTGAATGGATAATCAGCAATCTTCGGCCGCGCCGCCGAGATGCGGGAAATCAGCGTGGACTTGCCCACGTTCGGGTATCCCACCAGGCCGACGTCGGCGAGCAGCTTCAACTCCAGGCGAAAGCTGCGCTCCTCGCCCGGCCTGCCTTCTTCGTGCTCGCGCGGGGCTTGATGGGTTGAGGTAGCGAAGCGCGCGTTTCCACGCCCGCCACGGCCGCCGCGAGCAATCACGACGCGTTCGTCCGGGCGCGAAAAGTCATAGATCTTCTCTCCCGTGTCGGCGTCGTAGACGATCGTACCCACCGGTACTTTCAGCAACACATCTTCGCCTTCGCGGCCTGTCCGATTCGAGCCTTCGCCGTGGCGTCCGCGCTGCGCCTTGTATTCAGGATTGAAGCGGAAATGCACCAGGGTATTGTGGCGCTCGCTGGACTCCATTACGACGTCGCCGCCCTTGCCGCCGTCGCCGCCCGAAGGGCCGCCGCGCGGGACGAACTTCTCCCGCCGGAATGCCAAGCAGCCATTGCCGCCGTCGCCTGCCTTCACCCGGATTGTGGCCTCATCAATAAACATCAGTGGCTGGCGGCGGGTCGTTGGGAACACCCGCCGCGAACACAAAAGCCCCGGCCGAAGCCGAGGCCCGAAGCCGCGGATGCTCCGCGGCGTTAATCTTAGGGACGCTTACTTCGCCTCTACCGGCTCGATCATTACGAACTTGCCCATCTGACCGCGGTCCAGGAACTTGATGCGTCCAGTGATCTTGGCGAAAAGCGTGTCGTCCTTGCCGCGGCCGACGTTCAGCCCCGGCTTCACCCTGGTGCCGCGCTGACGCACAATGATCGTCCCGCCGGGGACGAGTTGTCCGCCAAAAGCCTTAAAGCCCAGTCGCTGCGCGTTAGAGTCGCGCCCGTTTCGTGAAGTGCCTTGTCCTTTTTTATGTGCCATAGCTTAGTTTCCAGTTTCTGGTTTCGAGTTTCTAGTCCAACCACTCAGAATTGTCATCCCGAGCGAAAGACCTGATGTTCTCGCCTACTACTTCTTCTTTTTCGGCGCAGCCTTCTTGGCCGCCGCTTTCTTGGCGGTTTTCTTCTTCGCGGCGCCTTTTGCCTTCACCTCGGCATGGGCTTCCGCAGCCGCTGCCACCTTCTTGGGCTTGGGCTCTTTCTTGGCGAGTTCGGGTGCCTTGAAACTCTGTCCGTCAAAAGCCACCTCGGTGATGCGTACCGCGGTAAATGCCTGCCGATGCCCGCGCAGCTTCTTGTACTGCTTCTTGCGCTTGAAGTGAAAGACCAGAATCTTGTCGGCGCGGCCCTGCTCCATCACCTGGCCCACCACGCGTGCGCCGGATTGCGGCTTGCCGATCTGGCCGGCTTCGCCTGACACGGCCAGCACATCGTTGAACTCGATGTTGCCGTCGGTACCGGTGGCCTGGCTCTCCACTCGAATCACATCGCCGGGTGCCACCCGGTACTGCTTGCCGCCCGTGCGGATGACCGCGTACATACGTATGCCTCCGTTGAAACAATGCCCGTCGCACCCAGGGGCGATCCGGGGAACCTGCTGATTTCTCTGTGCTTGCTGTTTCCGCTCGGCGCTTTCGGCAACGATGGCGGACGGCTCCAGAGGGGAACCGCGCGTACAGGCAAACCCAAGTATTTTAACGTGCGCTGTGGAAATCGGTCAAACGCGACTGTTCACCGCAGAGGGCTTATGCGACAATGCCTCGCCAAAACAGGAGGAAACCTAATGCCGAAGCGTCTTTCGACCATATTGACTTGTATTCTCGCAATTAGCCTCACGGCCTCTGCCCAGAAAAAATCCGCGAAGATGGCCAGCGGCCCCATGCCCGATAAAGCCCTGATGCAGAAGATCTGGGACGGCTGGTCCACACTCAACCCAGACAATACCGCGAAGTTCTACGCGAAGGGTGAACACACTTTCTTCGACATTGCTCCGCTGAAGTACAACAACTGGGAGGAATACGACCACGGCGTCCGCAACGTGCTGGCCGACGTCAAAGCTGCAACCTGCACGGTCAACGATGACGCTCAAATCCATCCCGCCGGGGAATACGTGTGGGGAACGGCAACCGTAAAGTCCGACATGACCGAGACCTCGGGCAAACGCGACCTCTCCACCTTCCGCTGGACCGTCATCTGGGGCAAGCAAGACGGCAAGTGGTTGATCGTACACGAGCACGTCTCGGAGCCGATCCATTAGACAAATCGGCCACGGATTGCAAGGATTGTCACGGACAAAACAGTCAACAATTATTGATTGCGTTTTATCCGTGAAAATCCGTAGAGATCCGTGACGTCTTTGTCCTAGTACGCCCTGACGAAGAAGTACAGCGACATGCCCGCTCCGGTGAGGATGACGAACCAGCGCACCCAGGCCTGCGGCAGCTTCAATGAATAGTGCGCGCCAAAATATCCGCCTACCACGGCGCCCGCGATCATGACCACCGCCTGCGGCCAGTACACCGCGCCTTTGACGATGAACACCAGTACGGCGATGCCGTTGATCGTCATCCCCAGGACACTCTTCAGCGCGTTCATGGCGTGGATATCGGTCATGCCGACCGCCGCCAGCATGGCCAGGTTCGCGCGACCAGCAGTTCGAACAGGGTAGCTCCCGTGATCGCCGCCGTGCTGGCATCGTGGGCCACGCTCGACGAGCGGTTCCCCGCCAGCCGTTTGCCGAAGATGAACAGCAGGGTCGCTCCCAGCATCAGCCAGGGCAGAACTTTCATGAAGGTGTGGGCGGGAGTCTTCAGCAGCAGGAATGCCCCCGCCAGCCCGCCGATAAAACTGGCCACCAGCAGTGGCACCATCACCCGCCGCGGCACGTCGAGCCGGTCGCGGAACGCGCCACCGCTGGCCGTTACCCCGGTCCACAGCGCCACGGTGTTGGTGGCATTGGCGGGAATCGCAGGCACGCCCGTGAACAGCAGCGCCGGGAAGGCAATGAAGCTGCCGCCGCCCGCCACTGCATTCAGCGCGCCGCCCAAAACTCCGGCAATGAAGAGGAAGATTGCGTGTTCGAAGCCCAAGGATAAAGATGTATCACAGGAAAGCGGCTTGCGGCTGTTGCCTTGTTCATTCCTGACAAACCGCCAGCGCGCGCACCGGAAACGATGTCCCGCCGCGAATGGCCGGTGGCACCGCGAAGAAGCGGAAATCGCGTCCGCTTAACTGCTCCAGCCCGCGCAGGTGTTCCACCACCGGAATGCCCGCAGCCAGCAGGATGGTATGAGCCGGGCGTGCCAGGTCCTGCATATTGTCGATGTTGGCGCAGTCAATCCCCACTAGCTCCGCCCCCAAATGGACCAGGTGCTCGCAGGCTGCCGCCGTCAGAAACGGGCCGGAGCGGAAATAGCCATCCGAGCCCCAATGCCGGGCCCAGGTGGTGTGCACCAGCACCGCCTTTCCTCGGACCGCAAATCCGGAGAACACTCTGGCTTCGATGGCGCCATCTTCGGGTGCTGGAATCAGCAAACCAGGCAGGTCGGCCAGCCGCTCCAGGGGAACATCGGCGAGGTCAGCTCCATCAGGATAGCGATGGAAGGGCGCATCCACATAGGTGGCAGTGTTGCCGCCAAGCTCGAAGGACGCAATCTGAAAACTGGTTCCCGGCGCGTAGTGTGCGTGCCTGGCGGCATCGCCATGCGATAGGAAAGTGTGGAACTTGGGCACAGGCAGTCCCGGATACGACGGCATGCCCGGTTCCAGGCGGTGGCTGAGATCGAGGATCATGTTGGAATTAGACCAAAAATCCTCCCCGCCGATGCACCTTTCTTTTCCGCAGCTGCGCCACAACCCTTGAACGGGCAGCCACTTACCGGGACAGCCTTACGGCTTTCCCGCCGTGACCTAAGTCACAGCCTGGCTGTGATCGGTGCTTTACGCTTTGGTTTGCAGGAAAGCATCATGGCGACTCAACTTCATACCGATTTCATCCCCGAACTACCCCCGCTGCTTCCGCCAACTCTGCGCCCGGCGGCTCCAACCCCAATGCCAGGCAAGCCGAAGAAGAAACTGGTTCGCCGCACCGATCGCGACTACTCGCAGGCGCTGCGCCGCGGTTTCCAATTCGGGTTCCTGCTGTGGAACCTTTACTTGGGGCGGACGTTCTATCTCTGGGTCCGTCATTTCGAGACTGGCGGCCAGGCGCCCGCGTCCACGCGCCCCCCGGGGGTGGAAGGTTACTTGCCCATCGCGGGCATGATGAACTTCAAGTACTGGTTGCTGACTGGACACGTCCCCAGCCTGCATCCAGCCGCGATGTTCCTGCTGATTACTTTCCTCGCGATATCGTTTCTGTTCCGTAAATCATTCTGCAGCTGGCTGTGCCCGGTCGGCACCGTGTCGGAATACATGGGTCGGGCCGGACGCAAGCTCTTCCGGCGCAATTTTCAGCTGCCGCGCTGGTTGGATATCCCGCTGCGCGGGCTGAAGTACCTGTTGCTCGGCTTCTTCGTGTGGGCAGTCTCGAGCATGTCGGCGGATGCGATCGAAGGCTTCATGCGCAGCCCGTATGGAGTAATCGCCGACGTGAAGATGCTCAACTTTTTCCGCTTCATCGGCCAGACCGGCATCCTCGTGATCGGCGTTCTGGCGCTGGCTTCGGTGCTGGTGCAGAACTTCTGGTGCCGCTATCTCTGCCCTTACGGCGCGCTGCTCGGCCTGACGTCGCTGTTCAGCCCGACGCGCATTCGCCGGGATGCTGCTGCCTGCATCGATTGCGCGAAGTGCGCCAAAGCGTGTCCCTCGGCGCTGCCCGTGGACCGGCTGGTAACCATCAAGTCGGCCGAGTGTACTGGATGCCTGGAGTGCGTAGCCGTATGCCCAGCCCAAGGCGCTTTGCAGATGTCGTTGCCGCAGGTCGTCAAGGTACCAAACCGGGGGCGAATCTCCGCCTGGGCCATGGCTGCGGGAATCGCTGCCTTGTTCCTCGGAATCGTGGGCTATGCCAAGACCGCAGGCTACTGGAACACCGACGTCCCCGCCTACGTCTACCAGCAACTGGTGCCGCACGCGGACGAGGCATCTCATCCCATGCCCGGGGACCCGGGGATCGACCGATAGCGGTCGCAATCAGGCCTTCTGGAAGTTGGGTTTCGCGCGATCGCGATTCATGTACCGCGCCATCGCCAGGTCGACGATTTCACCGATCAACTGGGTATAGGTCCGGCCGGATGCCCTCGCGGCCATGGCAAATTCGTGCTTGCTGGCCAGCCAGGGGTTGGGGTTGGCTTCGATCACGTACACCTCGCCTTTCTCCGTTAGACGCATGTCAATGCGGCCGTAATCGCGCAGCTTGAGCGCGCGGTAGGCCGCCAGCGCGGTCTCCGAAAGCAGGTGGGTGGTATCTTCGTCCAGATCTTTCGCCACCGCGGACTTGGTCAGGCGGTGGGCCTCGGTGCTCTTGTCGAACTTCACTTCCCAGCTGGCAATTCTCGGGGTGCCTTTCGGCAAGCGGGAAAAATCGAGCTCCACCAGCGGCAGCGCGTGGGCATGCTCGTAGCTGCCCAGAATGGCGGCGTAGATTTCGCGGCCTTCAATGTATTCCTCGATCAGCGCCGGAGAATCGAAGTTGTCTTCAATGCTCTCCACCCGCTCCATCAGTTCTTTAACGCTGTTCACCACGGCATTGGCTTCGATTCCGATGGAACCATCTTCCGCCAGCGGCTTCACGATTAGCGGGAAGGCTATGTCGTGCGCGTGCTCGATGCGGCCGCGGTACGAAGTCGCGAAATACGGAGTTCGAATGCCGTGGAAGGCAAACATTTTCTTGGCAGTGGCTTTGTCTTGCGACAGAAAAAATGCGTGCGGTCCGCCGCCTGTAAAGCGCATATCAACCAGGTCCAGGTAGGCGGCGATGTTCATGTCCATGGTATCGTCGCCGCTGAACGACTCGGTCAGGTTAAACACCAGGTCGGCGCCGCACTTGGCCAGGGCAGCGAGCGATTGCGGACGGCCGTCCAATACCTGGTAGAACGGCTGGTGGCCCAGCTTTTCCAGCGCCTCAAAAATTTCTTCGCGATCTTCCTTTTCCCGGCGCGCCGGCTTCCGCGACTTCTTGGCCGCAGCTTTCTCCTCCACCGGCTCGGGAGGGGTATCTTCCTCTTCCCAGACGTCGTACAGCACGGCAATCTTAAGTTTTGCTCCGATCATTGCGGCCTCCCAATTGCCCGCCCACGGTGATTCCGAGCGAAGCGAGGCGTCGGCCTTTGCGGACGACTGACGACGGATGACGGACGACTGTTCCTCATGGCTGAATAAATTTTCCCCGGGTCATATAGTTCATGGCCAGGGTGGTAGCGTACACGGTGATTTCCGCCAGGTGCTCCGATTCCCGGCTGCGATCGGCGACCAGTCCGAGTTCTCCGATTCTCTTCCCGATGGCCTCAACCAGTTGCTTAATCAGCGGACGCTGAACGCCGGACCAGTACGCAATCTTATCGACCACGGCCTTGCGGTGCGCGTACAGGAAGTCGCCGGCCGGCGTGGCGCCTTTGCGCCTCTTGGAAACATTGAAAATGTCTACCAGGTCGGTGTCCAGCGCCAAATCGGCAATCGGAATCGCTTCTGCTACTGACTGCCGATAGAACTCGCCTACGGTGGATTCCATTTCATCGACGGTAATGTCGGTGCGGCCGCGCCGGCGAACGGGGTCGGTGTGGCCCAGCTCGAGCGCAATGCGGTCCATGTAGCGCAGCTTCGCCATTGCGCCCCAGCCGCGGTAACGCTTGCGCCACGCCGAACGCGGGGTGAGCCACACCGCAAAAGTTTCGGCAAAATCTTCGTCGGGATGCTTCTGCGCGTACCACCCGGCCAGATGGCGAACAAAATTTCGCGAGAATGGCACCGGCCGGTAATTATCGCGATAGGGACGGCGAAACGGCCCAAACAACTGTTTCCACTCTGGCGTGCGGTGCAGCTTGTAGGCGTAGTTGAACGCGTGGCCAGCTTCGTGCCGGATGTACATCATGATCTCGCGCGTGGTCTCGAGATCGTTCATCTCTTTTTCCAGCAGCGCCAGGTCGGGGCGGGCGAGATAAAACGGAATCCCAATCACCGGCTCCCCCGACGGGCAGCCCCATTCGTCAGTGAGATAGAAATTCGGCCGGAACTTCTTCAGCTTCTTGCGGTCAAGCTCGCGGTACAACTGCTGCACGAAGCGATCGACCGGGGATCCCTCCAGCGTCAGCCCCAACTCGCGAATGGGCTTGCTGAGGAGCTCCTGAAAATCTGGCCGAACTTTTCCGTTGTTGTTCACGTTCTTCGAGAGACTAGCAGACGCCAAGCTGAATCGGGCACACTGGGAGAAAGTGTGCCACACCTGCCGACGCTAACGGACCGAGAGTTGTATCCGAAAGATCACTGGAGAACAGGCACTTAGGGAAGCGTGCCAATTTCGATCGTCAGCTCCGATGTAACACACTTAGTTTCAATAACTTGAAGGTGGGGCGAATTGTTCTTGAGACGAGGGGGAAACGGGACGAATCTCTCGCCGCAAGAATGCCCGCGCCACAGGGTCGCCTACTGAATCAGCGTGCCCCCGCCGTTCGGTTCCTCGTCCGGCGGAATCACCACCGCTGCCGCCACCCGGTCGCCGGCCTCGCAGTTCAGCAAACGGACGCCCTGCGCGGCGCGGCCGGATTCGCGAATGGTTTTCGAATCCATGCGGATGATCTTGCCGTACTGGCTGATCAGCATCACTTCGGACTTCTCCGTCACCTGCGAGATGCCCACCACTTTGCCGTTGCGCTCCGTAGTTTTGACGTTGATTACGCCCTTGCCGCCGCGGTTGGTCAGGCGGTACTCGTCCGCCGGAGTGCGCTTGCCGTATCCGTTCTCGGTGACCGAGAGAATAAGCGAGCCCTTCTCTGGAACCAGGTCCGCGACTTCGGCGGGCGCGTCCACCGTTTTGACTGCCTCTGTCTTGGCCTCCGGCTTCAACGTGGTGGCCATCCCCACGATGTAGTCTTTCTCGTGCAGGTTCATGCCGCGCACCCCGGTGGCGTTGCGTCCCATGGAGCGAACGTCGTTTTCGTCGAAGCGGATCGCCTGGCCGTCATGCGAAGCCAGGAAGATAATCTGGTTGCCGTCGGTCAGCGAAGCCGCCACCAGTTCATCGCCCTTTTCGATGTTGATGGCGATGATGCCGCGCGACATGACGTGCTGGAAGTCTTTCACCTCGGACTTCTTGACGGTGCCATTGCGAGTGGCGAAGAAGATGTAGCGGTTTTCTTCCTCGAGGTCACGCACCGCGAGCATGGTGCGCACGGTTTCACCAGGTTGCAGCGCCACCAGGTTGCCCACGTGTTTGCCCTTGCCGGCAGCGCCGACGTCAGGGATCTCGTAAACCTTCAGCCAATACACTCGCCCGGTGTTGGTGAAGATGAGAATGTAGGCGTGGGTGGAGGCAATGAACAGGTGCTCGACGAAGTCCTCGTCGCGCGTCTTCATGCCCATACGCCCGGTGCCGCCCCGCCGCTGGTTGCGGTAGGTGGAAATGGCGGTGCGTTTGAAATAACCGCCATGGCTCACCGTGACCGCCACTTGCTCGTCGGCGATCAGGTCTTCCAGCATGATCTCCGCGGCTTCGTCTTCAATGACAGTGCGGCGCTCGTCGCCAAACACTTTCTTCACTTCTTCCAGCTCTTTGATGATCACGCCCCGCAGCTTTTTCTCCGACGCCAGAATGGACTCGAATTCGGCAATATTCTCGCGGGTGAGATTCAGCTCTTTGGTGATTTCATCAATCGAGAGTTTGGTCAGGCGGTGCAGTTGCAGCTCGAGGATGGCGTCCGCCTGGATGGCGCTGAACGGCTTCTCGGGATCGAGCTTGGGTGCGCGGCCGGTGGTGTTGATGTCAATCTTCTTGCCGGCAAAGTAGTCCACCAGGTTGTCGCGCGCGTCGGCGCGGTTGGCGCTGCCGCGGATGATGGCGATCACATTGTCCAGATGGTCCAGCGCCAGCCGGTAACCTTCCAGAATGTGCTCGCGCTCCCTCGCCTTGCGCAGCAGGTAGTCGGTGCGGCGGCGGACCACGTCCACGCGGTGATCGATGAAGTGCTGGATGGCCTGGATCAGGCCCATTTCCTTGGGCTGCCCGTTCACCACCGCCAGGAAGATCATGCTGAAACCTTCCTGCATGGAGGTGTGCTTGAACAGCTGGTTGAGCACAATCTGGGGCTCGGCGCCGCGCTTGAGTTCAATCACGATGCGCATGCCGTCGCGATCGCTCTCGTCGCGAATGTCGGAGATGTCGTCCACCACTTTGTCGTTCACCAGCTGAGCAATTCGCTCGATCAGCCGCGCCTTGTTCACCTGGTAGGGAATTTCGGTGACGACGATTGCCTGGCGGTCTTTGTTGAAGGTTTCGATGCCCGCTTTGGCGCGCATCATGAAGCGGCCGCGGCCGGTTCTATACGCCTCGAGAATCCCTGCCTTGCCGTGGATGATGCCGTAGGTGGGGAAGTCCGGGCCTTTTACGATTTTCAGAATTTCGGGCAACTGGGTCGCGGGATTATTCACCAGCGTGATCGCCGCATCCACAATTTCCGTGAGATTGTGCGGCGGAATTTTCGTTGCCATGCCGACCGCGATTCCGTCCGAGCCATTCACCAGCAAATTCGGGATGCGCGTGGGCAGAACGTCGGGCTCGACTTCGTTGCCGTCGTAGTTGGGACGGAAGTCGACGGTGTCCTTGTCCAGGTCTTCGAGTAACGCAGAGGCCACGCGGGTGAGGCGTGCTTCCGTGTACCGGTCGGCGGCCGGCGGGTCTCCGTCGACAGAACCGAAGTTGCCTTGTCCATCCACCAGCGGGTAGCGCATGGCGAAAGGTTGCGCCAGTCGCACCAGGGCGTCGTAGACCGCCAGGTTGCCGTGCGGATGGTACTTGCCCATGACTTCGCCGACGATTCTGGCGCACTTGCGCGTTGACCGGTTGTAGCCCAGGCCCATCTGCTGCATGGTGTACAGAATGCGGCGATGTACCGGCTTCAGACCGTCGCGCACATCGGGCAGCGCGCGCCCGATGATCACCGACATCGAATAGTCGAGATACGAACGCCGCATCTCCTCTTCGATATTGACCGGTTGAATGTTCAGCGCGCCGGGACTGCCGCCGTCACCCGGAGGCGGAGTCAGTGGAAGTTGGGGAGTCTCGTCATCAGCCATAAAAAGCTTTTAGCTCCTAGCTTCTAGCTCTTAGCCCAGTGCGCCCGCGTCCTCGCCGGCCACACCGTAGCGGGATATTTCTCCGCCCACCTAACTGCCCTAAATTATTGTATTTAAAGCATCTTATGTACCTCGGAGGTAGCCTGAATTATACCATGCGGAGGGCGGGGACGCGAGGCCGGAACATGGCTGATTACGGGCGCGAAACCAAACCGTTTTATGCCGAACGCAGGGTCAGCAAGGTGATCTCCGGAGGCACACCCAACCGCACCGGGAACCCGAACGTGCCCAGTCCGCGATTGACGTAGAGGTAAGCGCTCTTGCCAGAATGCCCATTCGCTCCGGCCACCGGTGGCGCCTCTCCGTTCCCCAGAGGGAGGTGAAACAGTCCGGCGACAAAGTCCGTGATGAGCCGCGCCGGGCTGATGGAGTGATCGACGATCTCAACTTTGACTTGCCCGCCGTGGGTATGCCCGGCAAGGCTCAGCTCGATGCCCATCTGGGCGGCGCGGCGGAAGGAATTCGGGTTGTGCGAGAGCAGGATGTTGGGCATGTCACGGCTAACCAGGAGTTCGACTCCCTGCAGCATGGCGCCGTGCGGCCCGGGAGTCATGCTGTCGCGCTGGTAATCCACGCCGATCAAGTTGAGCTTTTCGCCATGCCGTTCCAGTTGGGTATTTTCCTGGCGCAGCAGCTTCATCCCGTGACGGTCAAACAGTTGCGCGGCGGCGTTTTCGGCGCCGGCATAAATCTCGTGATTGCCATTGCATCCCCACGTCCCCAGGGGTGCGCGCAGCTGGCTCAGCTCCGCGATGCAGTCTTCCAGCGGATCGTGCTGGCCGCTGATGAAATCCCCAGTTACGACAGCAAGGTCGGGCTTCAGCGCATTCGCCATTTCCACCGCCCGGCGAATCTCTTCACGCGGCATGAACTCGCCGATATGCAGATCGCTCAGCTGAGCGATGCGCAAACCATCCAGAGCCTTGGGCAGGTTCGCAATGGGGACATCCACCTTCTCCACTACGTAGTTCAACCGTCCCGTCGCAAAACCATACGTAGCCGCCAGGAAGGGCACACTTCCGGCCATGTAGGCGGCATAGCGAAACAGGTCGCGGCGTGAGG
The DNA here is from genome assembly GCA_020073665.1 of Terriglobia bacterium. Lineage (GTDB taxonomy): Bacteria > Acidobacteriota > Terriglobia > Terriglobales > Acidobacteriaceae > JAIQEU01. The sequence continues at coordinate 142,804 of JAIQEU010000013.1, read as the reverse complement.
GATCGAAGGCTGCGCGGGGAGAGAATGCCTGGCCTGCGACCCGCGAAATCCATCCCACGATCTCAACCGACTGGAAGGCAAAGAAGGCAAAAAACGAAGCCAGCAGCCACACTCGCGACCCGCCCACGATCCAGCTGCCCACCGAACCCCGCGGCAGCAGGCGCCCAACAAACGGCTCCAGAAAAGAAGCCAGCAGAACGATCACGGCTGCGATCCACAGACCTTGCAGCGCATATCGCACACCGGTCGGCATGGCGGCTTGTGTCCAACGCCACGCGTTCACCAACCAGAAACGTTGAATCAGAACGATCAGAGCCAGGAAAGCAAAGAAGATCAGGAAACGAAACACCGGTTGAACTCTCACCTAAAGAAGGTACCTTTCACGCTGTTTATTGGATGATTTGGGACCACGAATGGATTGCGGAGTTACAGCACCAGGCGCCCCGAGCGCAAACTGCAGGCAAATGAATCAGTTCTGTCTGGAGCCCGGTGGAAGCACAAAGTCCACGCCACGATCGTCGTTCTGCTTCGCGGTTTCGGCGAGATTCAAGTCCGCCAGCGGAACTTTGCGGCGATGTCCTTCCGAGAGGTCGAAGAGAGTCTCGCCAATGATGGCGTAATTGTCCACCTCCAGGTGGTGACCATCCTTGAAAATCAGCAAGGTCTTGGGCTGGTCTGCGACCGGGGCTGGCTCGGCATGGGCCACCGGCTCAGAAGGCGTTTCCGCGGCATCATGCCCCTCTCTCACCTCGCGGTCTTCATAGCGGTCACTCGCATATCTTCCGGAGCCGCGCCGGTCGAAAACCGTCGGCCCGCCGCTGTATTCCTCTTCAGGTTCGACTTCTACCGGCACCGCCACCGGATACGGAACGCCATAGGGATAGACCGCCAGCGGAAAGAAATCGTGGTGCCGATGCGGAAATACCGTGTGGTTGTGGACGATGGGGAAGCTGGGCTGCATGCAGCACGGCTGCGTGAAAAATACGTGGTTCGGGGTCAAGCCGAGCGGACCAATCGAAGTGACGCTGGCCGGCACTCCGGGCGAATTGAAGTGTCCACCAAACCCGATCGAGGTGACCGACGCCGGCACGCCGTTGATTTGTGCCATGACCGCCGGCGCTAGCGCCAACGCAAAAGCCGCTACCGTGGCCGCAATCAGCCTTCGCATACCCTGATCATACCCCAGTCCCGTCTGCATGGCGCGCCCTCTCTTGGTTCCCTACACGGTTAGAACTGATCGGAGGAGCTAAAGTTGCGTGAAATGTTAGAGATTCCGATCGAGCCGGGCGGCTAGAGCAGCCAGACAGGGCGTAAGTGCCTGAAACTGCGAGTGCTCCCGGATTTCCCGCCCTGAAACGGGTTCAAGCCGCCAGTCTGGCCAGCTCGATCACGTTCCAGATGACATAGGCTGCGAGCAATCCCGCAACCGATGCCAGCACCAGGTTGCGATAGCGGGTTTCCAGCAGGTCAGCGATGATGCCCGCCACAAAGACGAACAGAAACGGCATGGCTATGAGTTGAAATCCCAGACCGGGATAATGTGGCGTCCCGATGCCCAATACCAGAAACAACCCAGCCACCAGAAGCGGTGCGGTGTTGCCGAAATACCGGGTGCGCGGCCACACAGAGTACGTGAGCAACGAAACCGGAAGAGCCAGCGTTAGCGCCGGACTGCCCTGCGTGACTTGCGCCAGCAGCTGCCGGTACGCCCCCATCATGCCAAAGGCTTGCCACGTAATCCCCAGGAATGTCGCGTGACGAAGCCCTTCCCACAACGCGCGCGGATGAAAGAAATAAGATCCATACAAGAGGAGGGCTCCCAGCACGCACGAGGTCGCCCAGATCCCTGCCGCGGCGCCCCGCCGTGTAGGCGCGAGGTAGAGCATGAAAGCTAGCGCCAGTGGGACCACGATAATCAGCGAAAACTGGCAGCCCACGGCCAGCGCCAGCGAGAGCGCCAGCAGCAAGGTGCGGCGCCAGTTCCACAGCACCACCTCACGCGGCGCGTAGAGCGTATGGGCCACTGCCATCGCGGTAAAGATGGCGCCAAATGCTCCCCAGGCTGCCCCCATTTCCGGCTGTGCCGCCCACAGAGAACTGCTCCGTATCATGGCGGGAGAAAAACAGTAGAGCACCAGCGCGATGTACCCGCCGACATCGCCGTAAAGCCGCCGCGCCACGTACCACAGCGACGCCCCCAGCAGCCCGCCGAAAACAAGGTACGGCGCTCGCACCAGCCATCCCCAGTAGGCGATCCCCATGGAGTCTACGTGGGTGAGTTTCGGCCAAAGCGCCAGCGGGGCTGCAGGAATCAGGTACCAAAGGGGAGAATGATGCGGATCATAGCCGCCGTTGCTCTCCAGCTCGGGAGGGACGGGAACTTGCTCCGCTGCGTTCGAAGGCATTCCCGCGACCGGGCCGCCAGTCCACTGTCGAACGCCGGCCTGGACCTGAAACATCTCGCCGGGGGCGTCCTGCGACCGCTGCAGCCCTCTCCCCACAAGCCAGGCACACTGCGCGAGGAAGCACAGCAGCAACATTCCGCCGATGAACTGCGGCCGGCCAAAGCGTTCGGGAGTGAAAAATCGGCCCATGAAGGGAAGGCGAGTGTTTTACCATGTCCGGGGACGGTTCTGGAAATTACTCCATGGACGACAGCCTAGAGAGTCCGCCACCGCCGGACCAGGACTCGGAGCCCTTGCGGCCGCCGCCTGCCAGCCCGGTTGAAGCATATCCTCCGCCCAGCTTCGCCGACCACATGTATACGGTTTTCGTCGGCCCCGGTGGTCTGCGCGTCGGGTGGCGATTCCTGCTCTACTTGTGCATCGGCTTCGCGACGTTCTCGATACTCGGAGGCCTGGCCAACCAGCTTCACGGAATTGGATCCCTGCGGGAAATGTTTGTGGACAAGGCGGTTTTCGTACTGGCCGTCATGCTGCCCGCAGTCGCCATGGCGCGCATCGAGCGCTGCCGGTTTGGCGCCTACGGGCTGCCGCGGCACGGCTTGCTGGGCAGAAATTTCTGGATCGGCACGCTATGGGGCCTGGGCGGCATCACCTTGCTGTTGCTGATCCTCTACTTCGCGCATGCCTTCGACTTCGGATACCCGGTTCTGCAGGGCCAGCGCATAGTAAAGTTCGCTGTTTTCTGGGGAGCATTCTTCATGCTGGTTGCGCTGTCGGAAGAATTCCTCTTTCGCGGCTACACTCTTTTCACCCTGACTCAGGGGATTGGATTCTGGCCATCGGCTGTCGTGCTGTCAATTGCTTTTGGCGCCATTCATCTCCAGAACAATGGCGAAGCCTGGATCGGAGTGGTGGCCGCGGGCGCAATCGGATTCTTCTTCTGTCTTACCCTGCGTCGCACCGGTGACCTGTGGTTCGCCCTCGGGTTCCACGCCGCCTGGGATTGGGGCGAAACTTACCTCTATTCAGTACCCGATAGCGGCATGGTCTCACCGGGCCACCTGCTGCATTCGTCGTTCCATGGCCCCACCTGGCTGACCGGCGGAGACGTCGGCCCCGAGGGCAGCGTGCTCCTGTTCGTGGTGATGGCCGTTCTCTGGATCACATTCGACCGCCTGTATCCAGAAGTGAAGTACAAAGGTTGAGGTTCCGCTGCGTCCCCAGCGTCCCCCGCGGTTTTCATTTTCCTACCACGAGTAGTGAACCGTATAAGTCACCACGGCTTCGCCATCGGGCGCAATACTCACCGGAAACTCCGCCGTCTGCGCATCCATCTTGTGCGAGTCGCTCGACTGCTCGATGAGTTTCCAATTGACGCAGCGATACATATGCTCAACCACGCGCACGTTCACCGCCTCCTTCTTGTGGTTCCGCACCCGGATCTCGAACGACTCTTCCATCCAGTTATTTCTTGAGTCCACGTGGAAGTTGGTGCGCTTGCGTTCCCCGGTGATGTCAAACGAGTTGCCGGTGTACACCCGGATGGTTTCGTCCTTGGGCGTGTGATCAATCACGTTTTCGCCAGTGAACTCCAGGTGCCCGTCGGTATCGCGGCGGTAGAAACGCAGCTTGCCCTTGGGCAGCGGAATACCCAGGTGATTGACCTCCGCATTCTTGAACTCTTCCATCACCCAGACCTTGGGATTCGACAACGTGCCGTAGTTCTGGTCCTGACGAATCTGCTCCTGGCTGTAGTATCCGTACTGCCCCACCTTGGCACCGTCGTAGACGTACAACCGCAACGCGTGGATGCCGGTGGCGCGCACAAACTCTACCTGCTTGGTCTCCTGGTCGTGCAGCGTGGTCGGACGCTCCAAGGTGTAGAGGTGGAATTCGTCGAACGACTTCTCGCGAACCACCGGCGCCATGGCTTCATCCGCACTTATCGCGGCGGCTTTCGCCGCGTACACACGGTTGACGAAGTCGCCTTCCTGGATCTTGTTGACGTCCCCGGCCAGCAGCTTGATGCGCGCATTCTCGAAAGTCTTGCCACTCTGGTTGCGCATGGTCACCCAGCCGACCAGGTCGAGCACATCGGTTTTGCTGTTCGACTTGTCGGTCACCACCAGGTTGTAATCCGCCTGCCAGTTCATGCCGCCGCTTATGTAGGAAATCTCCGCGTCGAACTTGCCGGGATCATTGGTCGCGAGCAACCAGCTCAAGGTTGGCTTTAGAATTGAATCGCCCGCCAGCGACGGAAACAGCGGCTGGCCGGGCAATCCAAAGCGCAACACCCCGTCGACTTCAATGATGGGCTGGCCATAGCCCGGCTGCGGATAGCCGTTCGCGTAGGTCGAGCTGGGAATATACCCGCTGCGGACGATCCTGCCTTTTACGGTCTCTTGTTTATCGCCGCGCTGCACCAGGAAATCAATCGTCTTGCCCTCGTAGAACGAGAGCAGCAGTTCCTGCGAGATAGGATCATTGCGGTAATTCTGTTCCAGCACCTGCAGCGCCCGTCCCGAGGGATCGCGCAGGATGACCGAATCCGGCTCCAGATGTGCGGCCACGCCCGCGAAGTCCACATGATTGACTCCCGGTTTCAACTCCATGGGCAGGCGTTCCCGCGCTACAAAGAAATTCTGGTTATAGATGGTGAGCGCGGGCGCATTGTCGTCGGCGGCCTTCTCCTGCCCCCACCCTAACGAACACATCACCAACAGCGTCAGCAGCAGTTTTCGCATCGCGTTTTCCCCTTGTTCGTGTGGACGGGAAGGAGGAGGAGTTCCCTGTCCTATTGGGAGAACGCGCGGGTGAAGGGAACTTGCAGAAGGGCATTCAACCATAGAGGGCGCGGATGACACGGAGGTAACCAGAAGTAACTGAGAGAGACGCAGTGCTGCGTCTCTCCGGGAGCCAGGAGGTGTCCGTCTAGTTGGATTGCACCGCAGCTGGCGTGCTCGGCCACGCAAAGAAGACTCGCGCAACCCAGCGCACCGCACGCCAACCGGCCACGCCGCCCAGAAGGGCAGTTGCGATCCACAAAAGGATTACAGGGAGATACAGAATCGCCGCCGTCATGGTGCTGGCATAGTCTGCCAATCCGTCGAGCGCGTCGTGCGTGGCAAGCTTCAACTGGTAGATCGGGCGCCAGTCGAATCCGAGTAAATCGGCAGTGGCTTGTGCTCGTAGCGAGATCGTGATGGCCACCGTCTCTACTTGCTTTGACAGTGCCCCAAATTCGGCCTGCTGCTGCTCGATCTGGCCACGGACCTGGCTGAGATGCTCGCTTACATCCAGCATGTCCTGAACCTTGGTGGCGCTCTTCATGATCTGCAGGTACTGCGCTTCCTGGGCGCGCAGGTTGCGCAGGGTGGCTTCCATGTCAACGTATTGCTTGGTGACATCTTGCGCGTCGGTCTTCTCGCTGTCGATCTTTACTGCCAGTCTCTGCAGTTCGGCTCTTGCGTCTCCCAACCGGGTTGCCGGCACCCGGATCGTGATCGTTGCGTTGGGCGCTATCTGGCTGCTCAGTTGTGCGCTCTCCACGTAGCCACCCAATTTCTCGGCAAATGCCCGAATCTTCTCTGCCGCTTCGACTGGGTTTGTAACGGTCATTTCCAGCGAACTGGTACGGACAATTTTGCGATCGGCAGGCAAATTGCCGGTGGTTGTTTCCGCGCCACCGAAGTATGCCGCCGTTGCCTGCGACTTTGCCTGGGAGGTAACGTTCTCGAGCGCCTGTTTCCGGGTGGCGTACTGGGCGGCTGCGCTCGACGATACACGAGTTCGCATTAGGTTCGGAACACTGAGCGCAATTAGCATCAGGGCGGCAAAGCCGGCAACGGGAAAAACCCAGAGTTTGCTTGTATACCTTGGGGACTCCACCAACGTAGCCATGGGTGTTCTCCTTGTCAGGAGAACGGGAACGATTCAAGAACTTGCAAGCGAAAAAAAGTCCATGCTCGATCACAGCAATGCGGCAATACTCTCCGCGAATCTCTCGGCTGCGTGTGGAGAGGAGCGAAGAAAGAGCGCCGGTTCAATCAACTCCAACTCCATCAGCAGGAGCTGGCCGTCGCTCTCCACGCCGTCCACCCGGGCGTAGAGTGGGGCGCTCTCAACCGCCCGCACGGCGCGTGCGGCGGCTTCAATCACGTAAGCCGGGGGCTCGGCGTTACGCTCACCGCCTCCATGATCGTGCTGCACTCGGAAGTCTCCGGCTTTGGGGGTCTTGATGACGGCGTGACTGTACGCTCCGGCAAAAAACATCAGCGACCACTCGCCCTGGGTAAGCACGCGGTCGATGAACTGCTGGACCATGACGCCGGGCCCGCGCAGCAGATCCTCGAACAGGGGTTGCGCTTCGTTGGCGTCTTCTGTCGAGGTGACACGCGTAAGGTACGCACTGGCCGAGATGCGCGGTTTGACTACGGCTTTCTGCCATCCCAGTTCATGCAACTTGTCGCGCAACCGCACGCTCGTCTCTGGCCAGAGAGTCGGGATCACGGGGACGCCTTTGCGTTCCAGATCACGCAAGTATGTCTTGTCGGTGTTCCAGCGAATCGCATCGGGGGCATTCCATAGGCGCACCCCTGCGTTCTCCAGGGATACGACCCAATCCAGAAACTCGCGCGTCCTGCGGTGATAGTCCCAACACGAGCGAATGAGCACCGCGTCCGCTGACAGCCAGGGAAACGTTGCGTCGCTCCACACGCCAACACTTGCTTGGATTCTCCGGTCGGCAAGCGGACGGATCACTGCCTGGTCGTCGTCGGTGAGATTCGGCAGTGACTCGCAGGTGGCGCAGACGATTCGCTTCATGAATTCCGATTCCTACCGTCCATGCATAAAGAAAGGCGGCCCGAAAGCCGCCTTGTGTTTTCTAATCCCCACCGAATCGAAGTTAGATATCCAAATTCTTCACATCCAGCGCATTGTCCTCAATAAACTTCCGCCGCGCTTCCACATCTTCACCCATAAGCGTGGTGAAGATGGTTTCGCATTCAGCGATGTCCTCGAGTTTCACCGAGAGCAGCGTGCGGCGCTCGGGATCCATGGTGGTTTCCCAAAGCTGCGGCGCGGTCATCTCGCCTAGGCCTTTGTAGCGCTGCACTACGTATTCCTTGCGGCCTTCGCCCAGCACGTAATCAAACAGCTCGCGCGCGCTGTTTTTTTCCACCACCGTCGGCTCGGCAGCCTTGCGCTTGGGGGCAGCAGGCGCTTTCTTCGACGTCTTTTCCGCCTCCTCACCCGCGGCCTCCACACCTTCTTCTCCGTTGTTGCCGGCCGGAGCGGCTTTGGCGATGCTTTCCACTACAAACGGCGGCTCCATGTAGGCTTCGATCTGCTTGTACTTTGAGACCAGCTGCCGGTACTCAGGCGAGGTCGCCAGCTCCCAGCTGATGATGTGTTCGGCGCCCTGGGAATTGACATACCGCACTTCCCACAGATTGTGTTCCTCGTCGAAGCGGCTCTCCACTTCCTTCAGGCTGCGCTCTTTCTGCAGCTTCTTGATTTCCCGTTCCAGCTTTTCAATCTTCTTGGGCGGGTTCTTCTTGTCGCCTTCGAAATCGGCGCGCTTCGCAAGATCGAGCTTGGGCAGCAGTTCGGTGATTTTCTCGTCGCGCAAACGCTTGTCGGCCTTGTCGAAGAACGCCAGATAGTCGTTCAGTACGGTGATGAACTTGGTCAGCGCCGGGCCCTCGAGTTTCGCCGCGCCCTCGCCATAGCGAACTACCAGTCCTTCGGACGCGCGCTTCACCATCACCTTCACGTACTCTTTGTCGTCTTTGATGTACTGCTGCGACTTGCCTTTTTTGATGGAGTACAGCGGCGGCTGTGCGATGAAAATGTTGCCCCGCTTGATCAGGTCCTGCATGTGGCGGAAGAAAAACGTCAGCAGCAAGGTGCGGATGTGGCTTCCGTCCACATCGGCGTCGGTCATCAGGATGATCTTGCCGTAGCGCAACTTGCTGGCGTCGAAGTCTTCTTTAGAAATGCCGGTGCCCAGCGCCGTAATCATGGCGCGGATTTCTTCGTGGCCCAGCATCTTGTCGTAACGCGCTTTCTCGACGTTGAGGATTTTTCCTTTCAACGGCAGAATCGCCTGAAAGCGCCGGTCGCGTCCTTGCTTAGCAGTTCCGCCTGCCGATTCACCCTCGACCAGGAACAGTTCACAGCGCTCTGGCTGCCGTTCAGAACAATCTGCTAGTTTGCCGGGCAGGCCACCGCCGTCGAGAGCGCCTTTGCGGCGGGTCAGGTCGCGCGCTTTCCTCGCCGCTTCGCGGGCGCGGGCAGCTTCGATGGCTTTGTTGATGATCTTGCGCCCGACGGTGGGGTTCTGCTCGAAGTACGCGCCCAGGCGCTCGTTCACGAAGGCCTGCACCGTGCCGGCGATATCGGAGTTGAGCTTGCCCTTGGTCTGGCCTTCAAACTGCGGCTGCGGCAGCTTCACGCTGATCACCGCCACCAGTCCTTCGCGCACGTCGTCGCCGGTCAGGTTTTCTTTGACGTCCTTGAACAAGCCCATCTGCTGGCCGGCATAGTTGATGGTGCGGGTCAGCGAGGTGCGGAAGCCGGAAAGGTGCGAGCCACCATCCACGGTGTTGATGTTGTTGGCGAAGCTGAACACCGACTCCGAATAGGCGTCGTTGTACTGGATGCCGATCTCCATGTTCACGCCGTCGCGGTCGGCTTCCATGTAGATGGGCTTGTCATGCAGCACCTGCTTGCCGCGGTTCAGGTGCTTGATGAATTCCGCGATGCCGCCGTTGTACTTGAACTCCGCGGTCTTGGGATTGCCGGTCTTGGGATCGGTGGTGCGCTCGTCGGTGAGCGTGATCTGCAGGCCTTTGTTCAGGAACGCCAGCTCGCGCAGGCGCTGCGCGAGGGTGTCGAAGTTGTAGTCGGCAACGGTGAAAATGCTCGTGTCGGGCGCGAAGTGTACCTTAGTGCCGCGCTTCTTGGTGGCGCCCGCTTTCTTCAGCTTGCTGGTCGGCTCGCCCTTGGAGTAAGTCTGCTCCCAGGTGAAACCATCCCGCCAAATCTCAAGTTCCAGTTCTTCGCTGAGGGCGTTCACGCACGAGACACCCACGCCGTGCAAACCGCCGGAAACTTTGTAAGAGGAAGTGTCGAACTTGCCGCCCGCGTGCAGCTTGGTCATCACCACTTGCGCGGCCGGAACTTTTTCGCCGTCGATGTCCATGTTGTCGACGGGAATGCCGCGGCCGTTATCCACCACGGTGATCGAATTATCAATGTGAATGGTGACTTCGATTTTGTCGGCGTAGCCGGCCAGCGCTTCATCAACGGAATTGTCTACGACTTCGTAGACCAGGTGATGCAGGCCGAGCTCGCCCGTCGAGCCAATGTACATCGCCGGGCGCTTGCGTACGGCTTCCATGCCGCCCAGCACTTTGATGGACTCGGCTGTGTAAGTTTCATTGCCTCCGTTGATAGGGGTGACCCTCCCGCTCTTAGTTTTGGTATCGACGATGGCAGCTGTGCTGATCTCTTTTGTCGCCATTCAACTCCGTGGGAAAATGCCGGCTTTTGAAACCGGTTCGGCGGTACTTTTCCGACGCCCTCAAGCGGCGTCAAACTACTGAAATTATTAACACTTAACGCATCGCAACTTATGTTGAATTGTATCACATGGAGACCCTTTTTTCGAGCCCCGAACCGGAGCGGTAACCGCCCTGTTTTACAATGCTTTTTACCCCTCCGGATGGCTGAAAAATGAGCAGTTTTCATATCCGGTACATGGCGCCTCCTAAATCAGGGCTGGGGCTGGTAGCATAGCGGTGGGGAAAATCCAGACATGAGTGTTCCAGTTTCACAAATGTGGACGGTGGCTTCGTATGTGCTCAGCCAGAAGCTCGCCCGGCGCAAGCAGTACCCGCTGGTGCTGATGCTCGAGCCCCTGTTCCGCTGCAACCTGGCCTGCGCCGGCTGCGGTAAGATCCAATACCCCGCCCACATCCTGAAGCGCCAGCTCACTCCCGAAGAATGCTTCAAGGCAGTAGACGAGTGCGGCGCGCCCATCGTTTCCATTCCCGGCGGCGAGCCGCTCATGCATCCCGAGATCGACAAGATCGTCGACGGCTTGGTCGCCCGCAAGAAATATATCTACCTGTGCACCAATGCCCTGCTGCTGAAGGAAAAGATCGGCCTGTTCAAGCCGACAAAATATCTGACGTTCAGCGTGCACCTGGATGGTCAAGAAGAGCACCACGATCTGGCAGTCTGCCGCGAGGGCGGATACGACATCGCCGTCGAAGCGGTCCGCGAGGCCCTGAAGCGAGGCTTCCGTGTGACCACCAACACAACTCTGTTTGACGGCGCCGATCCCAAGAGCGTCCGCGCCTTCTTCGACGAGATGATGGCCCTTGGGGTCGAGGGCATGATGCTTTCCCCCGGCTACTCCTACGACAAAGCGCCCGACCAGCAGCACTTTCTGGGACGCGCCCGCACCCGGCGGCTGTTTCGCGCCATCCTCTCCAACCGCAACCCGGAGTGGCGTTTTAATCTCTCTCCGCTGTTCCTGGAATTCCTGATGGGCAAGCGGCACTATCCCTGCACGCCCTGGGGCATGCCCACCTACAACATTTTCGGCTGGCAAAAACCTTGCTACCTGCTGCAGGACGGCTACGCCGACACATTTGCCGAGTTGCTGGCGGAAACCGAGTGGAGCAACTACGGGACTGAGTCGGGGAACCCCAAGTGCGCCAACTGCATGGTGCACAGCGGGTATGAAGCCTCCGCTGTGAATGACACCTTCAGCTCGATCGGCGGATTTCTGGCGACGGTGAAGGCGACGCTCTCCTCCCGCTACGCCGACCCGGGCGCGCTCAAGTTGCTGGACGAGCCGCAGGCCATTGGCCAGCCACTGGTGCAGATCGCCGGAGCGGAAGAGTCGAGCCAGCCGCTGCAGGAAACCCGCGCATGACGGGTAAAGCCGCCGGCCACATCGATCACGCAGCCGTGAATCCCGACGCCCTCGAACACGCCCCGGGCCGCGAGCGGGAGCAACTCGAGGGATGGATTCCCACTCTGGCTAGCGAAGAAGAAATCCGCCAGGCCCTGGAAAAAGCCTTCGACTATCGCGGCGACGTCACCCTGACCCGCCGGAACGGGACTCGGATCGAGGGATACCTCTTCGACCGCCGGAGCGGCGCCACCCTGGCCGATTCCTTTGCCCGCATCTACCCCAAGAACTCCAGCGACAAGCTTTCGATTGCCTACTCCGATATCGCCGCCCTGGCCTTTACCGGCCGCGACACCGCCGCCGGCAAGAGCTGGGAAGCCTGGATCAAGAAGTATGCGGAGAAAAAGGCCGCCGGAGAAAAGGGCATCGCGCTGCATCCCGAGCCGCTCGAGTAGCGACTACTTCGCCGACTTCTTCGCCCCAAAACTCAGATTCTCGATCAGCCGATCCACTTCATCTTTAGTCGCCCCGATGAAGGTGAACGACACGACATATCCCTTGGCCAGAGTCACGAGCGAAGCCTGGTACATGGTCTGCGTACCGACTTTCTTGGTATAGTCGCCCCGCTGCAACTGTTTTGAGCCCACCGTAAAGTCGTCGGGACCGCTGGCCACTTCAAATCCACCTTCGAGAGTCACTTCGGTGAGCGGGCCAAAATACTGCACCGCGCTAGTCAGTCCCGGGTAGGAATCAACGCTCTCCGCGGCGATGACCACTGCGGGATTCACGTTTCCCTCGGTCGCCTCGGGAGGCCGTTCGAACAGCGAAAGCAGTGCCATCGACTTGCCGGACTCGCTGCCTTCCTGCATCTCCTGGGTGCGATCCACCCAGCCATAGGGAATGGCGTAGCTGAAACCGAAGAAGGAATTGTGGTAAACCCCTCCCGCAATCGAGCCGGCATCGGGCGCGGCCGGCGTATGGGACTTGGCGCTGGTTTTCGCGGACGGCTTGGGCACTGGCTTGGATGCGCCCTGAGCGTGGGCGCACTGGAGCAACACCAGTACAGCCCAGAACAAAAAGAAACCCTGGCGGAAACGGACCTTCATCTGGTCATGGTATCGCAAGCAGAAGCGGGGCTGCTCGCTTGAGAAGCCCCGTTCCAGATCGTATCAGGCCGCCTGGGCGGTGACCTGCGAGGTGCAATGCGCACAACGCCGCGCGTCGATGGGGATTTCCATCTTGCATTCCGGGCACTTCTTGGTCGTGGGATCGGCCGGTGCCGGCGCCTTGCGCATCCGCGAGATCAGGGCGTTAATCGGCGTCACCACGAAGAAGTACACCGCCGCCGCCACCAGCAGGAACGAAACCAGGGCATTGATGAAGTCGCCGACGGGAAAGGGCGTGCCGTTGATGATAAAGCTGATCGCGGAAAAGTCGGGCTTGCCCACCAGCGCCGCAATGAACGGAGTCAACAGGTCCTTGGTGAAAGCACCCACCACGCCTGCGAACGCGGCGCCTATCACCACGCCTACCGCCATATCCACAACGTTGCCGCGAAGAATGAACTGTTTGAATCCGCTAAGCATAGTTGTCCCTCCTGGGGGAGAATCGCGGCCACTTTACGGCGAGGATAGGGGGAAGGTCAAGGACATTGGACACACTTCATGCCCATTTCATGGAAGGGAAGCTACGACTGGCGATCCTAGCCGACTGTCAGATCCGCATCGGCATCACGATGTAGCGGTACTTATAGTCCTCGCCCTCGGCGGGACGCAGTTGCCCGGCGGACTGCGCGTCCTTCAGTTCCAACTTCACATCGCCCGCGCCCACGGCCTTCAGGAAGTCCAGAATGTACTGGGCGTTAAAGCCGATGGTCAGGGCGTCGCCGTTGTAGTCGATTTCCAGCGAGTCTTCCGACTCGCCGGTCTCGGTGGACGATGCCGAAAGCTTCAACTCGCCCTTTTCCAGCTTCAGCCGGACGGCGCGCGAGCGCTCATCGGCGAACTGGGCCACGCGGGAGATGGCCTGGCTCAATTCGTCTCCGTGCAGGGTGATGCTCTTGTTGTTGTCCTTGGGCAGCACGGCTTCGAAGTTGGGGAACTGGCCAGTCAGTTGTCGCGAGGTCAGCAGCCGCTGCCCGATGCGGAAGAACAGTGTGGACTCATCTTTCGCGAACTCAATTACCTCAGCGTCGGTCGAGTCGAGCAGCGATTTCAGCTCGTCCATGCACTTCTTGGGGATGAGTGTCTTCATCTCGCCGGAGACGCCTTCGAACTTTTCGCCGGGCCGCTCCACGTGCGACAAACGGTGGCCATCCGTGGCCACCATGGTGATGGATTCCGGTTTCAGCACCATGAGCCCGCCGTTCAGGGTGTAGCGCGACTCTTCGCTGGCGATGGCAAATCCGGTCTTGGCGATCATGGAGCGCAGTACTTGCCCGGGAATCTTCACCACGCCCGCGGTCGGAAACGCCGGCAGGCTGGGGAAATTCGACCGCGCCATGCCGACCATCTTGGTGTTCGACCGTCCGCAGCGGATGCTGACCCAGTGATTCTCCAGCAACTTGATGGTGATGTCCGCGTCCGGCAGCAGCTTTACGTAGTCATGCAACTTGCGGGCGGGAATGGTGCATGCGCCTTCTTTTTTCACCTTGGCGTTGCACGAGGTGCGCAGGCTCAGGTCCAGATCAGTCGCGGTGAGTGAGAGTTTGTCGCCGCCCGCTTCAAAAAGATAGTTCGACAGGATCGGGATGGTGGTCTTGCGCTCGACCACTCCCTGGGTCGCGGTGAGTTCTCGTAAGAGTTCGGCTTTGCTGACCGTGATCTCCATCGTGGTGGTTCCCGTCGCAGACGCTATCGCTTCTACCGGCATAACCGAAATCCCCCGTCGCCCGGCGCTACTTCTAATACTCCCTTATATCAAAATAAAAACCTATAAAACCAGCAGTAACAGTAGGTGGTAGGGAAAAGTGGAAATCCCCTCCAAATCCCCTGCTGCCATCACCTTCCGGCCCTCCACTCGTGTAAATAACCAGGCCGGCATTTGGCGGTCGGCACAGTATCCCTGGACCCCTTTTCGGGATTCCATCCGTACCTTGCACAGCTTGCACATCCGCTCCACAGGGATCGTCAAGGAAGACCCTGCGGATGAGTGGAAATCTGCGCAACCAGCGCGATTATCCGCCCAATTGCTCGGTCAGCTTATTTACCAGCCTGTTCAAATCCTTGTCGCTCTTGCGGGCCTCATTAATCTTCTCAACCGAGTGCAGCACGGTGGTGTGATGCTTGCCGCCGAATTGCCGGCCGATCTCGGGCAGCGAAGCTTCAGTCAGATGCTTGGCCAGGTACATGGCGATCTGCCTCGGGTACACGATGGCGCGCGAGTTGTTCTTGGCCTTGATCTCGACCAGCCGCAATCCGAACTGCTCAGCCACCGCCTTCTGGATAGACTCGATCGTGACCTTGCGGGCCTGCGAGTCAATGAAGTTCTTCAGCACCTGCTGGGCGTAGGGCAGGGTGATTTCGGCGCCGATTAAGGATGAGTGGGCTACCAGGCGGATCAGGGCTCCTTCCAGTTCCCGCACATTCGAGCGAATGTTGGACGCGATGTAGAGGGCTACATCGGTCGGCAGGGTGACCTTCTCCTGCTCGGACTTCTTCTGCAGGATGGCGACCTTGGTCTCCAGGTCCGGAGGCTGGATGTCGGCGATCAGTCCCCATTCGAAGCGGCTGCGCAGGCGATCTTCCACCTCGGCCAGTTCTTTCGGCGGGCGGTCGCTGGCAATCACGATCTGCTTCATCGACTCGTGCAGGGCGTTGAAGGTGTGGAAGAACTCTTCCTGCGTCCGCTCCTTCTGGGCCAGGAACTGGATGTCGTCGATCAGCAGCACGTCCACGCCGCGGAACTTGTCGCGGAAGCTGATCATCTTGTCGTAACGCAGCGAGTTGATCATCTCGTTGGTGAACTTCTCGCTGGAGACGTAGCAGATGGCGGTCTGGGGTTGCCGGCGCTTGATCTCGTGCCCGATGGCCTGCATCAGGTGGGTCTTGCCCATGCCCACGCCGCCATATAGGAAGAGTGGGTTGTAGGCCTTGGAAGGACGTTCCGCCACCGCCTGGCAGGCGGCATGCGCGAACTGGTTGCCGCTGCCGATGACGAAGGCGTCAAAAGTGTAGCGCGGATTCAGTTGCGCGGCCCCGTCCCAGTCGAAACGCGACTGCTGCGGGTTGGGGCTGGGGACGGGGTGTACTGAAAGCCCGCCGTTGTGGCGCACCGGCGTGGAGGCGGGATCGTCCTCCGGGGTGACAAACTGTACGTCCTGGTATTCTAGGCCGAGATTGTCGATAGCTTCCTGGATCAGGTCCGCGTACTTGTCCCCCACGTGGCGAAACTCCGCCGTGGGCACGCGAATGAACAACACTCCTCCACTGGCGTGACTGTAGCGCGTGGGCTTCAGCCAGGTGTCGTAGGAGTGCCGGTTGATTTTCTTTTCCAGCGCATCCAGGATGCGCAACCACGGATTGGGAGTAAGACTTGGACTTGGAACCGACATAAGATATTTTTCGTAGGGCTGCCGTGGCTGGTCAGCGCCCGAGCATCCAACAATGGTTGTAGAAAGCCTTCGTTTCCAGCAGAGCAGCCTCTATCCTGCGGGGCGGTTACGCTGGTGTCGAGAAAATTTCAGTGAGCTTGAACAGAGCGGCATAGTAGCACAAAATTTTTCGTCGTGTGGAAAACTTCCGCGCACTTTTTTCTGCCCACTGCTATTCAGAAACCCAATCAAAAAATCTGTCAAGTAGTGAAGTTGTAACTGCCGCGCGAATAGTGCAAGTAGTACCGAGTACCCAGTACCGAGTGAACCCACCCGAACCCTCCAGCTGCGTGGCTCCTTTCGTTCTTTGCTCGGTACGGAAGTCCGTTTGCCGGGGATAGCGTTTCGAACGGGAAAGCTGCTACACCCCTGACCCAGGGCCGGTCCGCGCGCGCTAACTGGTTGACCCACTTGGGCGGTGCTGAGCGGAGCGCCAGCGTCCGTGCGAGTGAGCGATCAAGGTGGGGGTGGGGGGAGCGAGTCGGGGGCCGGGACGCGACTGGGACCGGGTCAATGAGTGTAATCGGCTGATTAGAACAGTTGAGAACCCACCTCGGTTCTCCCGGATTTCTTCTTGACTCATACAGGCTACGAGGGCACAATTTGGCCGCTTGCTCTGCAAGGAGCAGTTTCCAACCGTCACCTCGTCTGAAGTAATTTCTTTCTTACGGCTATTCGAGCCTGGGCCGAACGAATCCAGTCGGTAAAGAATCGCGTCGCGATCAACGGACAATCGCGCATGTTTGTAGAGCATAGGGCACAAAAATCCAAAACTACCCGAAAAGGAGGACACCATGACCCAAACCAGTGCTACAGAACGGGGCAGCAAGCAGGCATCTGATAAGAATGCAATTCGTCCGTTTCATATGAGCTTCCCGGAGGCGGAGCTAACCGAGTTGCGCAGGCGCATCAACGCAACAAAGTGGCCTGAAAGGGAAACGGTCACGGATGCCACGCAGGGCGTGCAGCTCGCGACGATTCAGGCGCTCGCGCGCTATTGGGGGACGGAATACGACTGGCGCAAGGTGGAGGCACGACTCAATGCCCTACCGCAGTTCATCACCGAGATCGATGGGCTGGACATTCATTTCATCCACGTTCGTTCGAAACATGAGAACGCGTTGCCGCTCATCGTCACCCACGGATGGCCCGGCTCGATCATCGAACAGATGAAGATCATCGATCCGCTGACCAATCCCACGGCGCATGGCGGCAGCGCATCCGATGCGTTCCATCTGGTGATTCCGTCAATGCCGGGCTACGGATTTTCGGGCAAGCCGGCCACCACTGGCTGGGATCCCGACCACATCGCGCGCGCCTGGGTGGTGCTGATGAAGCGCCTCGGATACACGCAATTTGTGGCGCAAGGCGGCGATTGGGGCGCGATTGTCACCGATGTGATGGGCGTGCACGCCGCGCCGGAGTTGCTCGGCATTCACACCAACATGCCGGGCATCTTTCCAGTCGACATTGACCAGGCGGCTCTTTCCGGGGCGCCGGCGCCATCGGGTCTCTCAGCCGATGAGAAGGTCGCTTACGAGCGTTTGCAGTTCGTATATCAAAAGGGAATCGCCTACGGGTACCAGATGGGGCTGCGACCGCAGACGTTATATGGAATCGCGGACTCACCCGTCGGCTTGGCGGCTTATTTCCTGGATCACGACGCGCGCAGCTACGAGCTGATCTCACGCGTCTTTGAGGGAGCATCCGAAGGCCTCACGCGCGACGACATCCTCGACAACATCACGATCACCTGGTTGACGAACACGGCGCTTTCTGGCGCCCGTCTCTATTGGGAGAATTGGGGCAAACTCGGCTTTTTCAATGCCAAAGGCGTCTCCATCCCGGTTGCCGTGAGCGTCTTCCCTGACGAACTCTATTTAGCCCCGCGGAGCTGGGCAGAGCGGGCGTATCCCAAACTCATCCATTACAACAAGCTCGACAAAGGTGGACACTTTGCTGCGTGGGAACAACCGCAACTCCTTTCAGAAGAGGTTCGCTTGGGCTTCCGATCACTGCGCAAAGTAGCAAAAGCAGCGTAGTTGCGCCTTAGTGCACAAGCCGATAAACCAGGTGCGGAGTGGATGGACTCCGCACTTTTCTTTTTGCACCTGCCGAGGTTTGAGCACAGCTCTCGTTGGCTGGTTCAGTCTTGATTGCGGTCATGTACGTCACCGCGAGAACGCCGACCGAGCAATCGCCTGTGCGGATGAGGCTTTGAAGACAGGGCGTCGGTTCTATGTGTCCTTCGACTACGTTGGTATTGACTCACACGGTGCAACGGGATTGGCCGCAAACTCGAAACATGAAGCGTACGAAGCTGTCACGGATGAACTCGGGAGGGGGCCCCTTGGGTATGTGGGTACTACTGGGACTGTCAGGACCACGAACGTCAGTCGCTGTGAAAATCCGCCAGTTGAGCAGACTTCGCCGCCGGCCAATCGATACCTGACTTGCCACCCCAGTCACTTGAACATGAGTCACCACGATTATCGTGAGGAGCCGAATGTGCGGTTCTCTCCGGACAAGACGATGGTGTTCTTTACGAGCAATCTGTTCGGTGCGAGCTATGTGTTTGGGGTGGAGGTGAAGAAGGCCGAAAACCCTGCGGCAGCCGACGTGAAGGACACGGCGGAGCTGGGGCGGCAGTGGAAGCCGCAGGCTCCGGAGCACGGGAAGTATTGATTTATGTGGTCATGACTGCGGGAGCGGCGGTGGGTTCGACAGGGGCTTTGCGGCGGAGGATGGCAGCGGAGATGAGAGTAATGATAAGGCCGACGGGCAGGGGCTCCATGAAGGTGTAGGCCATGTTGACGAAGGGGTTCTGGTAGAGCTGCTGAGAGCGCTGTATGGCAGCGACCTGCGCGGCGGTGGTGGCGGGGTCAAGTCCGGAGGACTGGACCTTGTGAATCTGCGCGGCGAAGTAGCTGTCCATGAAGTGGGGCATGAAGTTGAAGTAGAGGACCTCCCACATGGCGACGTAGCAGACGGTGGTGATGAGGGTGATCAGGATGCCGCAGGCGAAGGCGCGGCCGAAGGAGATTTGGCCGGCGAGGGTGTTGTCGCGGTAGCTGCGGATGCCGAAGTAGATTAGCAGGAACGACGCCACCATGATGGTGTAGCCGAGAGCCATGCTGTGGCCGGAGCCGATCTTGTCGGCGAGGAGAAGCGAGCCGCCCATAAGGACGGACATGATGAGGCCGGAGATGAGGCCGAAGGTGAGGACGGTTCTCTTCATGGGAGGCTCCTGGTGCGAGTGAGGATGGAGTCACTATGCAGTGTAACGCGGCCGGATGTCGTCATCCTTTCGGATGATTTTGCAGGAATGGAGCGGAAATCGTGCTTTCGGGTGACGCGGTCACGGCAGGAGGCCTAGTTCTTTGCCGCGCTGGACGGCCTGGGTGCGGCGGGCGGCTCCGAGCTTGTCGAAGGCGCGGGCACAGTGTGTCTTGACGGTGTTTTCGGAAACGAAAAGCTGCGTGGCGATCTCGCGATTGCTGAAGCCGCGGGCGATCAGGGTGAGAATTTCGAGCTCGCGTGCCGTGATGCCGAGGGTCTGCTGGTGGGCCGTATTGGGAGCGAAGGGTTCGAGGGCGGGGGCTTCCGCGGGGACAAGCACTTCCCTCACCACGACCGTTTCGCGGATGGTTTCGCGACTGCGCGTGATGCGGAGGCCGAGCCAGATGCCGAAGGTCGCGAAGAGGATGGCGACGAGCGCGCTGTAGAGCTCGACGGAGTGCTCGATGATGACGAAGCGGTATTCGGTGTATTGGAGGGTGGCGATGAGGAGGCCGCCGACGAGACCGAAGATGAGGACGTGGCGCTTCATGATGGGGTTGTGAAGAAGTATACCCCCGCCTACCCCTGACTCCGCTCACGCCTCAAGGCTCTACAAACAAATACTCCATGAAAAGTGCCTACTCAGATGCAACCTTCATAACAGCCTCTAGTACCGGATTAACTGTTGATAATTCCCGATTACACTCATTGACCCAAAGATTACCTACTACTTGTCCGACCCGCTAGGCTGAGATGGTGAGAAGCAGTCACCTTCATGCCCGCGAGGGTACTAAGCAGGATGATCGCGACACCCACCACAAGCCCCAGCAAGACCTTCCAGCCATCTCCCATTTGTTGATCTGATAACGTTGGGTCGGGATTCCTATGTGGGACAGCAGGAGGGCTCTGTGGGGCTCCCCGAAGTCCGTTTGCCGGTCCGCGTCCGGTCATTTATACTTCTGGTTTGCCTTTACGCTATCTTTCTGACTAGGAGCAGGTGTTTTTCATGCCCAAGCGCACATTCCAACCCAACCGGCGTCACCGCTCGAAGACGCACGGATTTCGTACCCGCATGAAGACCAAGGCGGGTCGCGCGGTGATCTCGCGGCGGCGGGCCAAGGGTCGCAAGCGGGTGTCGGTGAAACCCGGTTTTCGTGAATAAGTCCCCCTTTTCCGGAAGTGGCGGAGTCCGCAACCTGAGTCTGGATTGTGAGTTGTGAGCGCTTTCGCTCCGAATGGCCGTACCCAACTGCCCGGCTCAGGAAAGCCGGCCAGATTTCCGCGCAGCGCTCGCCTGCTGCGGCATGCCGACTTTGAACGCGTGTACAAGCAAGGGCGGCGGCATTTCGCCACCCACATGACCGTGTTCTTTTTGCGGCGGACCGAAGGCGGCACCCTGCGGGTAGGGTTCACCGTGGGACGCGTGTTGGGCGGTGCGGTGGTTCGCAACCGGATGAAGCGGCGCCTGCGCGAGGCGGTCCGGCTGCAGCGGCCGGCGGCCAGCATCCCGGTGGACGTGGTGATCAACC
The DNA here is from genome assembly GCA_020073665.1 of Terriglobia bacterium. Classification (GTDB taxonomy): domain Bacteria; phylum Acidobacteriota; class Terriglobia; order Terriglobales; family Acidobacteriaceae; genus JAIQEU01. The sequence continues at coordinate 122,071 of JAIQEU010000013.1, read as the reverse complement.
CGAAAAAGTCGCTGCTGACGGCGGAGTTCGCAGACATACAAAATGAGGTCAGGCGGGCGTTTGAAGTCATCCAGAAGTGGCTGGAGAAACCGCGCGGCCGAGAGTAGCTGGTGAACCAGATGGCCAGGAAATTCGTGCTGGGGTTGCTACGCGCATACAAGTGGGCGATATCGCCCCTGTTTCCGCCGGCCTGCCGGTACGTGCCGAGCTGTTCCGAGTACGCCATGGAAGCAGTGGACCGTTGCGGCGCGCTGCGCGGCGCAACGCTCGCGATCTGGCGGCTGCTTCGCTGTCATCCTTTTGCCAAGGGCGGTTACGACCCGGTGGTAGCCCCGCCTCGTAAAGACGCAACGGTTGCGTCGCTGTGCCGCACCATGGAACTGAAATAAGCAGGATAAAAATTTGCCAGAATTTCCCAATCCCCAGCAAGACCCAGGCATGGAGCGCAGACTGTTGCTCGTGTTCGCGCTTACCTTCCTGGTGATCCTGGCGTTTCAACCGCTGCTCAAGAAGTATTTCCCGCAGTCGCAGGCTCCGGCGCCGCAAACGCAAGCCCAACCCCAACCCCAGCCTCAACCTGCGGCCCAAAATCCGCCCGCGTCGGCAGCGCAAACGCTGTCCACGAACGCGAGCAAGCAAGCTACTGCGGAGGCGGAAACTGTTATCGAGAACGACCTGTACCGCATCACGTTTACCAACCGCGGTGGCCAAGTCAAGTCCTGGATCCTGAAGAAATATGACGACGACCAGGGCAAGCCGCTCGAACTGGTGAACCGCGCCGCCTCCGACCGGTATGGCTACCCGCTTTCGCTGTGGACCTGGGACGAAGCGCAGCGCAACAAGCTCAACTCGGCGCTGTACGTGGCCTCCGGTTCGGGTACGCTGACCGCCCCCGCTGAAATCACGTTCGAATACGCGGACCCGGACATGGATGTCCGCAAGACCTTCCGCTTCGACCATACTTACGTGGTACGCGTCGAAACCTCGATCATCGTCAAAGGTGCGTACATTGCCGCGTTGCCGATGTGGCCCGCCGGCTTCGGCGACGAAACCAGTGCCGCCTCCTATGCCGCTGCCACGGTCACGTACCAGGCCAACAGCGACGTCGAGCGGCTTTCGACCAAGAAGGTGAGCAGTGGAAACACCATCAAGGGTCCGCTGAACTGGGGTGGCCTCACCGACCAGTACTTCGCCGCCGTGTTTCTCCCGGACGACGCGCAAAATGCCGTGATGGTCGCGCTGCACAATGCCATCGATATCCCTAAAGATCTGCAGAAACCCAATCCGCAGGACACATTAAAGGTGGACGTCCTGGGCGCGGCCATGGGCAATCTCAAGGGCCCCAGCGTCGGGCGCCTGTTTGTAGGTCCCAAGGTCCTCAGCGTGCTCGAGTCGGTCCCAGTCACCGGCATGGGAGCCAACGTAGATGCGGACCTGCGCCAACTGGTGGATTTCGGCTGGCTGGGCGTGATCTCGCGCCCGCTGTTCATCTGGTTGCGGTGGACCTACCAAACCATGGTGCACAACTGGGGTTGGGCCATTGCCATCCAGACCTTGATCATCAACTTGGCCCTGCTGCCGCTGCGCATCTCGCAGATGAAGTCTGCGCTCAAGATGCAAAAGGTCGCGCCGCAGATCAAGTCGATCCAGGAAAAGTACAAGAAGTACAGCATGCGCGATCCGCGCAAGCAGGAGATGAACCAGGAGGTAGCCGCGCTCTACAAGCAGGAGGGAGTGAATCCGGTCGGCGGCTGTCTGCCGCTAATCATCCAAATGCCGTTCCTGTTCGCCTACTACCGCATGCTCGGAGTAGCGATTGACCTGCGCCACGCACCCTGGCTCTGGATCCGCGATCTCTCGTCTCCTGACCCGTGGCACCTGCTGCCCATCGGCATTATCATCACCATGTTTCTCACCCAGCGGATGACGCCGCAGGCGGGCATGGATCCGTCGCAGCAGAAGATGATGAATTTCATGATGCCGGTCATGCTGGGTGTGATCAGCTGGAACCTGGCCGCCGGCCTGTGCCTGTACTGGTCCGAAGGCAACCTGATTGCCATGGCGCAACAGACGGTGATGAACCGCACCGCCCTCGGCCGCGAGATGCGCGAACTGATGGAGAAACGCGCGAGAAAGAAAGACAAGTAGCTTTTAGCGCTTAGCCTTTAGCTCTTAGCTAGTGCGCTTGGGGTTGGCGCCGCTGGTAGTAAGACTGCGACCTTTCGTCCGGTGCAGTGAGCTAAGAGCTAAAAGCTAGTAGCTAAGAGCTGATTTCTATGCCAATTCCCGACAAAATCGCCGCCGCCAACAAGATCAACGAATTTCTGCGCGGCGTGGTCCTGCAGGGCGGGCTTCGCCTGAAGTACCGCATCACTGTGGACCCGCCCCTCAAGGAAGAGCGCGACTGGGAGCGCCCGGAAATCCTGGTGGAGTTTTCCGGCCCCGACTCCGGCTTGCTGCTGGAACGCGGCGCCGAGCTGCTGCGCGCCATCGAACTGCTGGCGCTGGAAATGCTTCGCCTGCCCGGCAACGAGCACGAGAAGATTTCCTTCGATTGCATGAACCATCGTGCCATGCGCCTGGAAGAACTGCGCCTCTCGGCCGGAGTGGCTGCGGATAGAGTTCGCAAGAGCGGCACACCGTACCAGTTCGCGCCTATGTCGTCGCGTGAACGCCGCATTGTTCACCTGGCGCTGCGCGAACAGACCGACCTGTATACCGAAAGCCAGGGAGAGGGCAGCCGTCGCACACTGGTGGTCTATCCTAAGAACTACAAGCCCGCGAGTCATCCGGTACGTAAGAGTATCCCTTAGTTCAACGGGTAAGGGAGCAGGCCCGGCCGTCCAGTCCGAATCGTGTTGCGCATGCTAATCTTGGCGGTCGATGCTGGTCCTGCCCATAAGCCGAAGTTGGCTATTCTCTAAGACTGCCCAGCGGGCCTACCTCGTTGCTGCGTTGCTGGTCATCGCATGGTTTGGCACTCGAATCGCCATCCATGCCGCAATGTCATCTGCGGGCCGCACCGAGCTCTCTACGTCTGCAGCACTACTGGTCAGAGTCCTTCTGTATCCGGAAATCGTCGGGTCAGCCTTACTTTGGGTTGGCATGCTGTACTTCAGCTTCGATCAAACGGACTTCATGAAGAGAGCCGTTTGGTTCCTCATCCTCGTGCTGATACCATTCGCTGCCGTTTTTTATTACTACTTTGTTTACCGTCGGTGTCAATCGCACCTACCCCGCCAGAACGGTTCGCAGTCTCAAGAACCCGCTAGAATCAGTCCGTGAACCTCGACGACACCATCGTCGCCATCGCCACCCCGCCGGGACGCGGCGGGATTGGTGTCGTCCGCCTCGCCGGCCCTGACGCTCGAGCCATCGCCCAACCGATGCTGCGCCTGCAGCACGATCTTGAGCCCGGCCGGGCTGCTTTTGGAGAGCTGTTGGAACCGGACCAGCAGCCCAGCTCAGCCACCCGCATCGACGAAGTCGTCGTTACCTACTTCCAGAAGCCGCACTCCTACACTACCGACGACATCGTGGAAATCTCCGCCCACGGATCGCCCGTGGTGTTGCGACACGTCGTCGAACTGGCTCTGGCCCGCGGCGCGCGCCTGGCCGAGCCCGGGGAGTTCACCATGCGCGCCTTTCTCAACGGGCGCATCGATCTCACCCAGGCCGAAGCCGTCCGCGACCTTATCGACTCCCAGACGCTTTACCAGGCCAAGGTCGCCGCCCAGCAACTCGAAGGCGCACTCTCGCGCCGCTTGCAGCCCATTAAGACCAAACTGGTGGAACTGATCGCGCGGCTCGAAGCGGGCATCGACTTCGCGGAGGACGATGTCTCCATCCTCCCCTCTGACCAGATCCTGCAGCAGATCGCATCCATTCGCACGCCGCTGGAGGCGCTGGCCGGCTCGTTCGCCTACGGGAAGCTGGTGCACGAAGGCCTGACCCTGGCAATCGTCGGCCGCCCCAACGTGGGAAAATCGAGCCTGTTTAACCGGCTGGTGGAACGCGAGCGCGCCATCGTCACCGCCACCCCTGGCACCACACGCGATCTGGTGAGCGAAACCGTCGCTTTGGACGGCATCCCGGTCAAGCTGGTGGACACGGCAGGCCTCCGCCGCGCCCTCGATGAAGCCGAGAGTATCGGCATCCGCAAGTCCATGGAGGCCCTGGCCGACGCCGACCTGGTGCTGGTGGTGCTCGACTGCTCGCAGCCGATTGCGGCCGAAGATCAGGAACTGGTTAACCAGGTGACCGAACGGCGGGCCATCGTTGTTGCGAATAAGGCAGACGTTGAAAGTTCTAAGTTTGCCGTACCTATTTCCCGGTTGTCGAGCGTACGCACCTCCGCACTCACCGGGAGCGGCATCGCCGAACTCCGCGCCGAAATCCTCCGCTACGCGGGCGGAGAAGCCGGCGCCCAGGCCGAAGCCGGCTTCCTCACCAACCTGCGCCATCAGAACCTGGTGCGGGAAGCACTGACGGCGCTCACCGCCGCGGAAGCTGCGGTCCACAATCGGGTTCCGCACGAGATGCTGCTGCTCGATCTCTACAACAGCCTGCGCCCACTCGACGAAATTACCGGCGCCACCACCAACGACGATATCCTGAACCTGATTTTCAGCACCTTCTGCATTGGAAAATAAGGCAAGCTCCTACGCCGGGTTCGCGAGACTTAATGACCACCTAGAGGCGTAAGTCTCTCCCCGCGGAATTCTTTCCGTATTGCAGCCCTCTACGGGGCTACCGCGTGTCCGCTGATGACCGCATCCAGACGGTAACCGACCCCGCGGATGGTCTTGAGGTAGGTAGGGGCGGTCCGTTGTGGCTCGATTTTTTCGCGGATACGGCGGATGCAGGTATCCACGCTGCGCGGAGTGACGAAGCGGGTATCGCCCCACACTGCGTCCAGCAGTTCGTCGCGGGTGAACACGCGGCCGTGGTTGCGCGTCAGGTAATCAATCAGGCGAAATTCCAGGGTGGTGGTGGTGACCTCGTTGCCCCGGACCAGGACGCGCATGGCGGAGTTGTCGATCTCGAAGTCCCCCAGCCGGGTCAAGGCATTCGCGGGATAGGCGTGGGGAGACACCGGAGGCGAGAAGCGGCGCAAAACCGCTTTGGTGCGAGCTACCAACTCGTGCGGGGTGAGGCCACGGGCGATGCAATCATCGGCGCCGGCTTCCAGGGCCAGGACGCTCTCCTGCTGGTTGGCGGAATCGGTCAGGCAGATCAGCGGGGTTCTCGCCAGCAGCGGGTGGCGGCGGATACGGCGACACAGATCGACCGCATCGGGGACAGTGTTTGCAATCATGATCAGCGCCGGGCTGGCCGGCTCCACCTGTTGGACCACGTCGTGGGCCAACGGGTATGACCGCACCGCGAAATCGGTCCCACCAAAGCAGCGCTGCAACAAATCCGAAAGGCTGGTGTCGCTTTCGATGACGACGATGGTCTGCATTCTAAACACCCGGCTCAGTCTTGGCATGGTTTCACTCGCACCCTCGATGTAGTGGTCAGTACGGCGAACTGGCGGCGTGCGCTAACCGCTGGGTCGAGACGGTCGCGCACGCCAACTGCGTATAGTGGGCCGCGTCTTCGTGTCCTCCCAGTTGGCTGCAGGCAGCCGCCAGCTTCTGATAGACCTTGGCTGGCGCGTCCGCGGCCTCGGCCTGGATGCAGAAGAGGAACTGTTGCTTGGCTAATGCGAACTGGCCTAGTTCGTGGTACGAGCACCCAAGGTAGTAATGGAAGGCCGCCTGCCAGTCTTCCGGAACACCCGCCTCGGCCGCCAACAGCAGATGCTGCTGCGCCGAGAGGTGGCGTCCTAACCCGTGGTAGCAGCGCCCCAAGTGGCAGCAGATCTCGCCTCCCGACTGGAAGGAGCGAACCTCTTCGAGAATGGGCAGAGCTTCCTGGTAGCGATCCAGCTGCATCAGCAGAAAACCGCGTTGCATCTGGATGTCCTGATACAGGAAATGAAAGTCATCCGTCCTCAGGCAGTCCCCATATTCCTCGAGCAGCCGCCCAAGTTGCGCCAGCGCTGCTGGCTGGTCATCCTCGCGGAGGAGCAGGCAGATGTGGCTGAGTTCGATCAGGATGGCTTCCCTGGGATCATCTCGGGTAAGCCGCTTGGCTTCCGCCAGGCAGCGCTTGGCGTCAGCGATGCGTCCCATCTCGGTGAGGCAGGTCGCTTGATCGACCAGCAGGCTGGCTTTGTGGCTGGAGTCAGAAGTGGTGATTGCTAGTTGCTGAAATTGTTCGAGCGCCAGTTCAAATTCACCGGCTTCGAAAAGTGTGACGGCACGCTCAAAATGGGGAAGGTTCATTCGTCCACTCCGCAGAACTATTGCTGCTCACTCTTAGCAACCCAGAGATCCGCCTGCACACCTGAAGCCGGAACTCCGCACCATCAGCACAGAATTCCCAACTTGTCTGGTATCCGCTAAAACAAATCTCAACTGGGTCCCGCCGACGGCGGAATGTAGCCGGGTACAACCCCAAAGGGTTGGTTCAGAGAAACTGCTACAAACGATGGGAGAATGTAACCAACCACCTGTTACGGTGGAGTGACGGGCAAATGAACAGTGTGTAAATTTAGGCGGAGCAGCCTGAGTTTTTCCACAAGCGGCCGGAGAAAAACCTCGCGGGTTTTCTAGCGCTGCGCTTCCTCCACCTTGCTCACAGACCTGGACCTCTCCGCGTTCTCAGTGTTTGGATGATGCGCGCTACCAGACGCCTGGACCTGCCCCTTGATCCACTCGAAGATCTTGCTGCTCGTTGCCTCCTGCAGGAAATACGCCTTGCGATCCGGGTAGCGAACGACCTTCACATTAGGTGGCGCCGCAGCTGCCACGGCTTGCATGGCGGTCTTGGGCGTGACCGTGATATCGCCTACCACTTGCAGACGCACCTGGCGCGACTTCAACTCTGGGAACCATTTCACCGGGTCAAGCGGCGCTAGCCTTTCCAGGAATTCCGCCTTCACATAATCGGCGCGCTCGTTTTCTGGAACCAGCGTGGAATTCGCCAGCCATTCCGGCCAGTCGCCCCAGGGATCGAGCAAGTCCAGCGTCTTGATCCGGGGATCCACAGCGGCAGCGAGGATGGCGATGCTGGCGCCGGAGCCGTCCCCGAACATACCGACCCGGTCCATATCGAGATCACCGCGTTTTTGCAGGTAATTCAAGATCATCTGCACGTCGTGCGCGGAAGTGGCCAGCGCCTCGGGCATCTCGCTGACGAACCAATCCTTGAGCCGTCGAGGCGGATGAAAGCGCTCTCCGGTCACCGCCGAGAGGAAACCGACGGCCGCTACCCCATCCTTCGTCAGGAGTTTGCAGTAATCATCGTTCTCAAACCGATCTGCTTCCGAAGGGAAACTAAACAAATACAGTATGACCGGAGGCTTCTTGACTCCCTTGGGCAGGATGACGAACAAGTCGATAGGGTCGTTCGCACGCCACTGCACTCGAACCCACTCCCGGGTAAATTCGTGCTCGTCATCCTTTTCTCCCAGCAAGGGCTCGTCTGGCTCCAAAGCGCTGCCAGCCAAGGAAGGCGTGGACCAACTTTCGGTGCTGCCTTCCGAAGGGTCAGGAGCAGCCGGCACCAAAGCAGCTGCCGAAGAGGATTGGATCTTATCCCGCGCGCCTTGGGCGCTATTGCCTGGCGCCGCTGCCGGCGTTTCTTGAGCCCAACCCATCGGGCTGAAAATTAGGGTTAGTAGAACAGCGGTCAGGCCTGCGACTGCGACGCGAAACCACAACGACCTCATGGGAACCCTCGACGGTTGGTGAGATTTCATTTCGGCACTAAAAAAGTGAGGCAGGCTGGCACCGCCGCCAACCTGCCGCAGTTGTAGTTACAGGTTTACGGCCAGCAGGAGCCGCCGATCGCGCCGCCCTGATGCTTGTTCAGGTGATTGGTAGCGTCGTCCGGTGGACCATTGAAGATACAGCCACCCACATCGCCGCCAGACTCAGTGGCGATCAAATTGTCAGGTGTGTAGCTTGCCTGGGTGTAGTGCGAACGATAGACCGTCAAACCGGGGTCGCCGTCCGAGATCGGTACCGCGGGCACCAGGTCGGGTACCTTGGTGTTGATTTCGTTCTGCACGGTACTGACGATGTTTTGCAGGTCGGTGAAATTCGACGCCGTGGGATCACCAACCGCGCGCAAAATTGACCACGATTGATAGCTTCCGTCACGAATGTGGGGGAAACTGGTCCCAGGGAGCGCCGGGCAGAAGGTCGGCGATGCACACGCTGGCAGTTTGCCGTCGGTGTAGGACGTGAAAAGTGGGTCAACCCCGTCCTCTTGCAGGTACCCAAAGTTGGCGTTGCCCGCAAGCTTCGAAATGTTGCCGTAGCTGAAGAAGGTGTAACCAATCGAGTCGCAGAGGCTTAGCGTGCCCGGGCAACCGACGGGAGCGAAGACTGCGGTGTTAACGATTTCACCGGTACCAATGCCGCGCTTGCGCACGCCGCCGCCCGCAGCGCACGGTTTGCCGGAGTCGAGGATGACGCCGGTGGCGCTCAGCGGGTTAGCCGGGGTTCCCACAGTCGGAACGCCGACGTTCTTTTCCTGCGAGGTCTTGGGCTTCTTGGTGCTGGTGTAGATGCGGAAGGTGGTGAATTCGGTCGTGGTCATGGTGCCCGAAAGGGGTTCACGCAGGTTGGCGATGACTGGAAAATCCAAGGCGGTGGGATCCAGTTGCGCTCCGTTGCAGTGGTCTCCGTCGAAAACGTTGAGCAGGGCCTGATGGGTGGCGTTGGTGAAATGTCCCGCCTGTCCGAACCCGTTCGGGTTGGTGCGGTTAATAATGAAGATAATCGGTTCGGCGCCTACTTGAATGGCCTTCCACTTTCCGACCTTGTTGCCGGAGATGGGGTCCTTTCCCTTCAGCGCGAAGGCGACCGGAGTGGCCTGCGTATTGGTGAAAGAACTCTTGATTGGAATGCCGACGTTATTGGTGTACACGTAGCCCAAGCCGTTGTAGTTCGAGGTGCTGAGGGTAGCCACAATGCGCTTGTGCTCGAACAGAGCGTCTTCCGGGCGGACATCGCTCAGAGCCGCGGTAAAGGAGTTGCTGGTGATGGCCGCGAAGACGGCGTTCGGGATTTTGGTATCGTCAGCCTGGGTGCCGACGAACAGGTTCTTGTCAATGTTGTTGACTCCCGGCACGGCGCCGTTGTTGGTGTCGGGGTTGAGCTCAAACAGTGGCCTGGGGTTGGCAAAGAAGGCGCGGTTGCCGACGATCGTGTCCACCTGCAGGTAGGCCCATACGTCGGTGGCGTTTCCCGAGCCGTCGTTCCCGGCCCAAACCACCCAGAGGGTGCCGGCTTCATCGGGAATCTGTCCCGGCGTGCCGCGCAGTTCGTGAATGTAGGCGCAGGGCGTCCCGCCGGAACAGGCGGTGCTGGTCTTCACGGTGTAGTGGTGAGCGTTGCCGATGGGGGTGGCGAGGTCGTTGAACACGGCGACTCCCGATGCCTGGTACATCGCCGACGATCCAACGGCCGCGAAGTGCACTGTAGGTCCCGCGGTGGCGGCCGGTACGACCGCCAGGGATGCGACCAGCAACAGTGCCGCGAAAAGCAGTTTCGAACGTGTCATCTCTAGAAATCCTCCAAAGTGAAGTTTTCAAATGCGGGTGAGGGGACACCCCGTTTGCAGCGTGCCGGAGCCAAGCCACGCCAGATTCCATGCTTCCTCTCAAGCGGGTGCGAAGCGGACACAGCAACAGGACTGGGCAGAAGAACCGGGCGTTACCTAGACCCCCAACCCTGTGTGAGCGTCGGGAGAACTATCCGCGAACTGTGTTACGGGCGAATGACGCAAAGATTAAACCGGCGTGAATTTCATCAGAGGTTCAGAAGCGCGCCGCGGATATCCAGCAAATAGCGGCGCTGGGCAAAAGCGCGAGCCCGGAAATCCAAGGCATTTCTTGTGACGGAGGTGCTCGCGCAAGTTGAAAACTCGTCTACGCGTCCGGACAGGATGCAAATGGAAAGTCTCAAAGAAGCCCCCTGGCGCCCGGGCGGCATCCGGCAATTGTTCACCTGAATTTAACCTCAATGTCATAGTGGCGTAACAATCGCAATGTAAGTATTGGGCCTCACTCTCGCGCCAGCGTTTTGTAGCGGATGACAGAGTCGGTTCCTCCCCAGGGGGTAGGTAATACTGTGAGGCTCGCAAAAGCTTTCTTGTGCGTCATTGTCTTTCTGCTGGGCGCTTCTATGGTTGCGTCTGCGCAGACCGCGGCGCGAGCGACGGCCAAGCGGACCAGCGGCACCATCACCGGCGCCGTTACCGATCAGGCCGGCAAGCCCATCGCCGGCGCTCACGTCAAGCTCACCGGGAACGGGCAGAGCTTCACCGCAGTCAGCGATGCCGAGGGCAACTACACAGTGAAAGGCCTCCCGCGCGGCTCCTACGATCTGTCGGTTTCGGCAGATGGATTCAAGCCTTTTGAATTGCCGGGAATCGCGTTGGCCGCGGGGGACAACCTTCCCGTCGATGCCACCATGGACCCGATCCTAGGCGCCAGGCCGGCAGCCCAACCCGCGGCCGCTGAGGCCCAGGGCCAGCCCGCTACCCAGCCCTCACAGCCCGCGGCAGCACCCGCGCAGCCCACAGTTTTCGCTCCCTCGCAAGCGGCCATGCCGGTGCTGGCGGGCGGGAAAGCGGCCATCACGGGAACCGTCACCGATAAGACCGGGGCGGTCATTGCCGGCGCCGACGTGACGGTGAGTAATTCCGCAGGTTTCAAGCAGGCCGAAACCACCAATGATCGCGGCGTCTATGTGGTCAGCGGGCTGGCTCCCGGAACCTACGATGTCGAAGTGAATTCGCAGGGATTCAAGGTATTCTCCGCGCCCGGAATCGTGCTGAAAGCCGGAGACGCCCTCCCTCTGGAAGCCGCGCTCGAGCCCGCGGGTGAGACCACGTCGGTCAATGTCGAAGGCGAGAAGGTTGCTCAGGTCGAAACTGAAACTGCGCAGGTCTCCGGCACCATCACCCAGAAGGAAGTGGTCAAGATCGGGTTGAACGGACGCAACTTCACTCAACTCATTGCCCTGGCCCCGGGCGTGAGCAACCAGACCGGCCAGGACGAGGCCAAAGTCGGAGTCAGCGGCAGCGTAAAGTACAGCGTCAACGGCGGCCGGGTGGAGTACAACACCTTCGAAGTTGACGGTTCCGACCTGCTGAACACCGGCATTAACGGCGGGGAAAGCACGCTGATCGTCTACCCTAGCCTGGACGCCATCCAGGAAGTGAAGGTCCTTACTTCCAACTACGGTGCAATGTACGGACGCACCGCCTCGGGCACCGTGCTGGTTTCAACCAAGTCAGGCACCGAGCAGTTCCATGGCAACGCCTACGAGTTTGTCCGCAACGAGCTCTTCAACTCGCGCAACTACTTTGACCAGGGCAACCACGCCCCGCTTTACCGCCGCCAGGACTTCGGGTTCACCCTGGGCGGGCCGCTGTTTATCCCCGGCGTCTTCAATACCAAGAAGGACAAGACGTTCTTCTTCTGGTCGGAAGAATTTCGCCTGGAGAAGTCGCCAATTGAATATAACCAGGCTGTTCCTTCGATGGCGGAACGCATGGGCAACTTCAACGACGTTTGTCCCAACCCGGCGGCTGAGTTCCTGCGGGCGTTGTTTCCGGATTGTCCCAGCCAGGGTCTCGATACCCAAACCGGCAAACTCGAAACTTTTCAGAACAATCAGCTCAACGCCCCGCTAGGTTCGGTCACCCTGGAGCGGAATGCGCTGGCGATCTTGAACCAGGGATTGATTCCGGAGCCGAACTCTGCCTTCGGCTGCAACGCGCAGCTTTCCTTAGGCTCTCCGGAACTGCATTGCTACAACGCGGTGGTCTCTCCACCCACCTACTGGCGGGAAGAACTGGCCCGGGTCGACCACAATTTCAGCGCCAGGTTGCGCGGGACATTCCGCTACATTCACGATTCCTGGGACACCACCGTGCCCACGCCGCAGTGGGGCTACATTCAAAACAGCTTCCCCACCGTGCAGAACCGGTTTGTCGGCCCGGGAACCAGCGCGGTGGTGCGCCTGACCGACGTCATTTCGCCATCCCTGTTGAACGAGTTCGTGTTCAGCTATGCCAATTCCCACATCACGTTGACCGATACCAATGGCCCCGGCGCATCCTTTCAGCGGCCCGCGGCACTTGACGCGCCGTGCGCGCCGGACCCCAATCCGCCCAACCCAAATAATGTGATCACGCAGTGTCCCATCGGAAATATTTTCAGCAATGGTTTTGGAGGCAAGAGCCCCGGTATCGTGATTGCCGGCAACAACCAGGTCTACGGTGGCAACGGGTTTGCCGTGGACGCGGGATACCAGCCGTGGGAGCACACCAACCCCACGTATGTCTTCGGCGACAGCGTGAGCAAAGTTTGGGGAAAGCACAACTTGCAGTTTGGTTCGCAGTTCATCTTTTACCAGAGGAACCAGACCAACGCGGCCATCGGCGCGGCTACCGGCGAGGTGCAAGGCATCTTGCGGTTCACCCCGGTTGAAACCGGCAACCCATTTGCCAACTTTCTGTTCCAGGACCAATTTCGCGGGGGCATCACCAGTTTCACCCAGGACAGTGCGCAGCTGAAGTATTACCAGCGCTATACCATCGCAGAGCCATATATCCAGGATGACTGGAAGGTTTCGTCTCACCTGACCCTGAATCTGGGTTTGCGGCTGAGCCTGTTCGGCACGTATCACGAGAAGAATCTGAACGCCTGGAACTGGGTGCCGGGGGCGTTCGATCAGAACCTGGCCTCCCAGGCTGCGGTGAGCTTCTTTAGCGGACAACTGGTGGACGCGTCTCACCCCAACCAACCGATTCCGCTTGATCCCGGCAACCTCGACCCACGCATCACCAACGGCCTGGTGCAGTGCAGTGTCAGCAAGGGCGTACCGAACAGCTGCATGCAGGGCCACCTGTTCAACCCTGCGCCACGCATCGGCTTTGCCTGGGACCCGAAAGGCAACGGCCAGACTTCCATTCGCGGTGGTTATGGGATCTTCTTCGAGCACGGCACCGGCAACGAGGCGAACACCGGATCGCTCGAAGGCAGCTCGCCGAATGTGCTGAGCCTGACCCAGAACTTTCCCCGCAGTTGGGATTGCATTGGCGGATTCGGAACCGGCTGCCCGCAGTCGGGTGCATACCCGCTGAACGTGACCGCCATTCCCACTAAAGCGGTTTGGCCTTACGTGCAGCAATGGAGTTTGAGCGTGCAGCGCGAACTGCCGGGGAGCCTGGTGGCCGCGTTCGCGTACGTGGGCAGCAAAGGCACGCACCTGACCGCCGAGCGCCAGATCAACCAGCTTAAGCCTCTCACCGCCGCCCCCAACAGCGGCCTTTTCCTGACCGGCAACCCGTTCGGTCAAAATGAACCGATTGTTCCGGTGGGAGTGGGTGGCGGCGATTGCAGCACCTACGTTCCAGACGTCGGCTTCACCTTGTTGAACGGCACGGTGGTGGGCAAGGACCAGCCCGCATACATCAATCTCGAGGCGGCCTGTTTTGGCGCGACTGGAACTCAGCCGGGGCAATTCCCCGACCCCAACGCGCTGCGCACCTTTGCCCCGGGGTTCGGCAGGATCTACTCACTGGAAAACATTGCGAACTCCAACTACAACGCGCTCCAGGCCACGCTGCGCCGGACCAGGGGGCCGCTCACGGCCGGCGTTTCTTACACGTATAGCCACTCCATCGACAACTCCTCCGACCGTTCCGACGCCACCTTCGTGAATTCGTTTGATCTACAGCAGAACCGGGCGAGTTCCAACTACGATCAGCGGCACTTGGTCAGCGTCAGCTACGTTTACGAACTTCCCCTGGCGCGCATCCATTTCGGAGGCATATCGGATTGGGCGCATGGTGATGACGCGGATGACTCGCAGAAACCTCCAAGCGCCAACAATGATGCACTGGCGCGCAAAATCCTGGAAGGCTGGGAAATATCCGGAGTAACCATCTATCAGTCGGGTACGCCGTTCAGCGTGCTTAACGGCGGCAGCACAGGAATTTCGGCCCTGGATAATGCCGGTGTAGCTAACGGCGCCGGGGCCGGTTCCTACGTCGACGTGGTGGGCGATCCCCACGGCACCCCGCCCCCAGGGGCGAACAACCCGCTGAGCTTTGGGCCGGCTCTGCTGAACGCAGCGGCATTTGTGGCGCCGCGCGGGCTCACCTTCGGTGACGCGGGCCGCAACTTCTTGAATAATCCCAGCCGCTGGAACTTCGATGCGGCGCTGCTGAAACACTACAAGCTAACCGAAGGTACCAGCCTGGAGTTCCGCGCCGAAGTGTTTAATGTCTTCAACCACACCCAATTCCGCATCTACAACCCGGACAAGGGCAACACCGGCAGCAACACCATCAGTTGCTATGGTCCCGGACCCAAGGTGGGCGGACCGAATCTTCAGGGCCCAGATTACTCCGCCGCCGGCGGCAGCTTCCTGAACCCCGACGGCTCCGTTTCGCAGGTAAACTGCCTGACGGGAAGCGCGTTCCTGCACCCGGTGGACGCGCATCGTCCGCGCACCATGCAGTTTGGGATCAAGATAAGCTTCTAGCCCAAGACAACATCTGCGGTCGATCACCGGCACGGCGGTGGCAGCCGTCGCCGCACTCATTCTATGAAGTTCTCCGGCCACAAATCTCTGGGTTACAATCCCCTTCTTGCGAAAAATCCTACCACGGGAAAAAGTGATGAACCGTCGTGAGCTCGGGTTGGCGCTTCTCATGGTTTTTTCATTTCAACTTTGCCTTGCCCAGGAAGCATCAAAGGCGCACCCGCCCGCACAACTTAAACGCGAGCTGTCCCGCTTGCGGCAAGGCTTCCCGGGCAATATGGCGATCTATATGAAGAACCTCGCCACCGGAGACGAGATTGCCCTGGACGCGGACACCATATACGAGACGTTCAGCGTCATAAAACTGGCCATCGCTGCCGAGGTCTTGCGCCAAAGCGAGGCGGGAAAGTTTTCTCTGGCAGATCGCATCACGCTGAAGCCCGGCGACCGCAGGCTTCCTTCCGGAGTTCTATACGCTCTCGATCCCGGCCTGCAACCGACGGTCAAGGATCTGCTGACGCTGATGATCATCATCAGTGACAACGAGGCCACCGATCTTCTCGCCGACAAAGTTGGCCGGGGAAACGTAACTCAGTACATGCGGTCGCTCGGTTTGGAGAAAACCTCGATCGAGTTTTCCGACCTCGACTGGGATCGCACCTGGCTGGGGACTCTGGATCCCGCGTACAAGACGGCTTCTGGAGACCAGACCATCGGATTTGCTTTTGGCAAGTATGGCGACGCTCGGGTCGAGGAAGCGTTTGGACACACCATCTATGACGCCGGAATCTATTTTGGCCACAGCTCCGCCCGGGACATCGGGCGCCTTCTTGAGCTGATAGTCGAAGGCAAACTCGTGTCCAAGGGAGCGAGCAACCAGTTGTTGGACACGATGGAAATGCAGCAGGTGAACGATCGCTTCCCGCGATACCTGCGCGACGTTCGCGTGGCACACAAGACCGGTGACGGGCAGCCGTTCATTGCCAATGATGCCGGAATCCTGTGGGTCGGAAAGCAGCCCATCGTACTAGTAGTGTTCACTGGGCATCATCGAGGACAAACCGCAGCCCTCCACGAGACGATCGCTCGCGTGGCTGCGCTCGTAGTTGAGCACTACGGAGGCCAACTCCAGTCCGACTATGTGCCCCTGCCGCGTTGATCCGAGTGCCTCGGCTCGGCACAAAGTGAACTATCCAGGCTTCGGTCGGTCGTCCTTGCCGCGCTAACCCAGGTACTTTCGCAAGCGTCCCGCGAACGATAGTGCCACCAGGCCAGATCCGAGCAGGAAAACCGATGCCGGCTCTGGTACCGCCGCCGGAATTGCCTTGCCAACGGTAACGCTATCAAACCCTATTTGTCCGGCTGCGCCGTTGAATGTTACTGACATCGCCGTGCCGGAGAAGATAAGTCCGACCGGGGTCCACACGCAGAAGACCGTGCCAGCATGGCAACCGGAGTTGCCGTTGGTTCCCAAGGTGATCGTGGCCAACAGGGTGCCGGTTCCGTTCATTCCGCTCCATACTGAGACTGTGCCAGGCTTGCTGACGGCCGAGTAGAAGAACGCCAGGCCGTTGCTGAAGCCCTGGGCTACGTTCATCGTCACTCCCGTCCCCGACTGAAAGGCGAGGATGTTATTCCCGGACGGGTTGTTGGTGAAACTCCCCAGTCCACCCACCAGAGATGAAGTCAGAGCCAGCGCGTTGGAAGAGAAAGTAATCCCAATGCCCGAGTAGCGGCTGGCCACCGGCTCCAGATCCTTCAGGTTATCGAAATACAGGTGATCGATGGAATTAGCGTGGGCGGGCAGAGCGGCAAGGAACATCAACAACAAAAAGCAGGTGGGAAGCAGGCGCCGGCTCATCACGATCTCCTTCTGAGATACGTAGAAGACCTGCGAAGTGTAGCAGCGGGGAAAAGTGTGGAGGTTAACGGGGCATGAAAATCTGGTGACAATTCTCCTCCTCGAAACTCTCGCGCGCCGGAATGTAGTGCGCCGCTCACGGTGTTCCGTTTAGCAAGAACGCCGCCATTCTCGGCTTACCCGGAGTGTGCGGGGCATACTTCGCCAGGAGCAACGACACCATCGGCGATGCCTGGGTTGTGCGTATCTCGATTCCGCTCTTTCCCTGGCTCGGGCCGGCTCCTACCAGTGCAATCGGCAAGCGATCGCCGCCGATCCAGGACTCCCACGTCACCGCCGGGGGTGGAGAAACCTGGTGGACAAGGGCGGCTCTCAGGCTGACCGACCCCCCGAGTTCGGCGCGGTCGCTGTCTCCCAACGCAGTAGTGCCATTCTCCCCAGATCGGTCAGGATCGAAAATGAGGTCGAGGAAGGACGCGTTCACGCGCACGATGTTGTCCAGCGGCCCGTCGGTGCCGAGATTGGCGATCAGGGCCATGGAGAGCACGGCGGAGTAATGCGAGGGCTGGGTTCGGGCGTTTTGCGAGGAATTCTGCGCCTCGGCGTAGTAATCGGTTTGCAGCGATCCCAAAGGAATGGCCGTAGCCAGCATCAGCGATAGCAACCACGATGCTGAAGAAATCGACCTGCGAACCCGCAGGCCCAAATGCTGGCTCATGGTCACCGTGCCTCCTGGTGAACGCTTGCTGCCAAACTGCAGTTGGATCGAACGCAGAATCTAGTCTTCTTTTGTTAAGTCAGCGTGGCGGGAAAGTGAAACGTTGGTGAAATCGTTTCTACAACGCGCGGGCGAGCGCTGGCCCGGTTTCTGCGTGGGAAAAACACGCGCTTGAACCGCTTAATTTATGCCGGTTTCATGAGGCGGTCACCGCGGTGTAATGCCAGGCGTGTATCTGTTGATCGCGGGCCAGGTGGCTGCACCCGACACCCAGGATCAGCAACTCGATCAGCGGGCGCCAACCAACCACGGACCATCCCACGATCTGGTTCGAGGAGGCGGGTCGAAATGCAGGATGCGATTTGCGAGGAGAGTTTTCGCAGAAAATCCGAACCCAACGTCAAAGCCCCGTCCCAGGAGGTGAGTGGCGCGCGATTCGCGATTGCGCTCGCCGGACTGATCACCATCCTCGCCCTCACTCTCTATGAGATGTGCCGTTACCTGCTGAATTGAGAGCAGACCGGGAACCAGGTCGGCCCAGTAGGATACAGTGCGTCCCGAAATGCGCTCTTTTTCCGAAGAATAAGAACCAGCTGCCGCCGGTTGTTTCTAGCGGCTAGTTCTTACTTGACGGTCATCACAATCATGGGAGTGCCGTTCACTGCGGTCGATCCCGCCGTTCCCTTGACCGTAACCATGTAAATGCCCGGAGGCGTGCCTCGCCCGCCGCCACCACCGCCACAAGCGGTCAACGCCAGACCAGAAAACAGGATGCATCCGAGCAGCGCCCCCATGAACTTGCGCTGGCGGCCAGGGCTGACGCTTGCACCGACGAACATGAACCCGGGCACCAGCAGCAGCGCATAGACCAGCCCTGTTCTTGTCCCCGGCGGCGCCAGCATCGCGGAGTTGCTGGTCGTGGCGATGGTGAGCTGGGTTGTCCCCGTACCTCCGGCGATGAAGGTGGGATTAAAGTTGCAGTAGGCGAGGGCCGGCAGACCGGAGCAGGCGAATGTAACATTGCCGCCGAAACCGGGCTGCGGCGTCACGGTGATCGTGAATGGCGTAGTGGACTGTCCGCTGGCCACCACGGTGCTGTTCGGAGCAACACCTACCCCGAAAGCTGGCGGGCTAGCCAGCCGGGCCACAAACCCGTCCGAGGAGCCACCGCCGTAGGGATTCAGGGCCAGGGGGAAATCGGTCGAGTTGCTGTCGCCAGTCACGTACACATTTCCGGTCGTATCCACGGCAATGCCACCGCCCAGCATGTCCTCATCACCACTGCCTCCCAGGTAAGAAGAGAAGGGGAATGCCGCTCCGGTCGAGGACACTTCGCCGACGAACGCGTCACTGGCGCCGTTGGGCGACGAGAAGGCCACGTTCTCACGCGGGAAGTTGGACGAATCGGTCACCCCGGTTACCCAGACGTTCTTGCTGTGATCGAGTGCCAGCCCGAAAGCTTGTTCGGAACCAGCCGCGCCCAGGTAGGTGGAGAAGACGATGGGGGTAACTCCGTTGGCGTTTGGGCTGATCTTGGTCACGAACAGGTCGGAACTGCCGCCGCCGTAGGCGACTTGGGCGGGGACGTTGGGGGCAATCGCGAAGGTCGGAAAGTCAACCGAGTTCGTATTCCCGGCGACGTAGGCGGCACCGCTCGAATCGACAGCAATGGCCTCTCCATCATCCGAGCCGCTCCCGCCGAGGAAGGTGGAATAGACGAACACTCCGGCACCATCGAGCTCGGCGACAAAAGCGTCGTCCAGCCTGCCATTGCAAGTGCCATCGCTGCCGCACGTGGTGTCGATAGGAACGCTGGGAGGAAATGCAAACGTGGGGAAATTGCTGGACGCCGTTCCTCCGGTGACGTACACGTTCCCCTTGGTATCTACGGCGATACTGTTGGCTCCATCGTTGCCGCTGCCGCCCAGGTAGGTTGAGTACACCAAGGTTGCGCCGCCAGCGTCCACCCGGGCGACAAAAGCGTCTTTACCACCGCCATTGCTGGCTTGCATGGGAATCACGGTAGGCAAGTCGGTGGAATCCGTAGTCCCGGCGATGTAGATGTTGCTGACGCCGAGCACGCCGTTGAGATTGCTGTCTACGGCGATGGCATTGCCCGACTCGCTCCCGGTGCCACCCAGCGTGGTGGCGAAGGCCAGCGCACCGGTAGCGTCGAACTTGGCGAAGAAGGCGTCCTGACCACCGCGCGGACCGAATGTGGTCGTGGCCGGAAAGCTGGCGCCCGACTGGGTATTGCCGACGATGTAGGCGGCGCAGTTGGCGGTGCAATTGGGATCGACCGCGATGCCGACTCCCGTGTCGTCCTGGTTTCCGCCGAGAAACGTGGAATAGATGGTCGCTCCCGAAAAACCGTTCAGCTCGGTGACATAGGCATCATGGGCACCACCCGCGAACGAGCCGGAGGTGTGCGGGAAAGTCGCGTCCCCAGCTTCACCGGTGACATACACGTTGCCCGAGGCGTCGAGCGCGATGCCGCGGCCGCTGTCGCTGCCGCCGCCGCCCAGGTACACCGAGTAGGTCAGGCTGGGATCAATCACCAGTTGCCGGCTGCGATCGTAGTTGCCCAGGGTGAAGCGCACCTCGCCGTGATCCACCACGAAATGGGCGTCCACCAACTCGCGGGCACCGTACTTTTCCTGGTAAGCCACCGGCCGGTGGAATCGCATGTCGCCCGCGGACGAAGCCAGAACCAGGTCGCCCGCGCTGTCGGTAGACACGCGCTCCGCGCCGGAGAAGCGCAATCCAATCGGAGTTGGGTCGGCGCCGGCTCCTACGATGAAATCAAATTCCAGTTGATGCTGCTTGCCGTAAAAGGCAAGGTCAATACCGGGATAGGCGTTCCGGTAGGCAACGCGGCCGTAGTGGCGTACCCCGGCGCGCCATTGCTTTGCGTCTTTGCCGATGTAGTAATTGCTGATTCCAGACTGAGCCTCGCTCGCGGAAACCTCCGCGTGCCGATTGGCTCCAACCACCTGCATGCGCAGCACAGCCGTCATCGGGCCGGGATTGTGCGTTGGTCCTTTTGCAGTCGATGACGTCGTCCGCTGCGGCGTGGCGCTACTCACCATCGACAAAACCGCCTCGTCAGAAGTCAAGAACAGTGTGTATCCATGGCCGCGAGCCAGGTACTTCACTTGCGGATCGGTCTGTCCCTGATTAGCTTCAAAGGTCAACGGCAGGCTGCCGAGTGCCGAGACCAGACGCTGTTGGGATTGGAGCGTGGTCTTGCCTTCCCGCAAGGTCGCGAATGGCAGGCTCGAGCCTGACGCCGAGGTGGCGGAATGTGAGCCCACCGCGACTCCATTGGACGGACCTAAAAGCAGTGCGGCAACCGCGGCCAGCAAGCCAACCGCGACGGCAGGTATCAGTGGTAAAGCCAGCCTGAGTTGGGGCTGCTTCACATTCATAGCTCTTCCTCCGGACGCACCTAAGCTCTGCAATGTGGTGTGCGTTTGGCGCGAGTCTCACGCAGCCAAATAACCGGGAGGGAGAAATTCCCTGCAAGCTGCGTGCCCGTTGAGTATCGTTGGCGAAGCCAAGGTTGTTAACCGAGAGGCGGGATTGGCTCGCCTTCGGATGGCCTTGCCTTCGCGCACTACTTTTCCAGTATGGTGATCGCGGGATGAAGGTTCAGAGGCGATTCGTCGATGTAAAACAGCGTCGGTCCGTTCGTGACCGACGCGCTGATCCCCCCGAAAGTTCCGCTGCCATCCGTGTTCACCGTGTCGTTACTCAGGTACATCTGGTTTGGAGTAAGGCCGCCCGCCCCTGGATCACTTGCATCCTGAATTCCGCTGACATTCCCGCCACCGTCAGGGACGGCAAAGCCCGACTGGTTCGAGGTCATATCGTCAAGATTCTCCCCCGTCCCGAACAGGTAGACTCCAGCAACCGCGCTTCTCTGGAATAACGGCGTCCCCGCCACTTGGAACTCCGAGGCTCCGCCTGCGACCGAAGTATCGGACCCCACAAAGAACGCGGTGACACCGGAGTTTCCGGGCACGACGTAGGCCACAGCCGGAAGATTGGCCAGGCCAGCGCCGGAGAAGGCCGCTCGTCCGGTGTTGGTATCCACCGAGTAGTTCCCGGTAATTGGAGTGCCCGTGGCGACGCCGCCGTTATCCTCAAACAGGGAGCCATTCAGCGCGCCCGCGCCGTCGAAGCGCAATACTCCGATGGTCACATCCGGGTGTCCCGAAGTGAGGGCGGACACGCGCAGCAGGTGATTGTCGCTCAGGCTGGCCGCGCTGAAGGGACCGGCCGCGCTGATGGCCTCTCCGCTGGCGATAGGATGACTGCCACTCAGCTTGTCGGTCGTCATGAAGAGGGCATGAGCAGCATCCACCACGTACATGGCGAAATTGAAAGTGGACGGCCCAACCGTGAAGGTGCCAGTTCCCCGGCCATTCGAAGCGATGTTGTAAGTTCCCGAGCCACCAGTCAGCCCGGATCCCAGAGTGCCCGCATCGTTGGTGTCAGCGGCGATCGAGCTGAGCGTCCCGCCGCTGGCCTGGGTTGATCCTGCCATTGCGAAACGTCCGCCGGCGGAATCCCTGCCGGTGAAACCGAAGGCATACCGCCCAGTGAACCCGGCATTCGAGAATGCGGTAGAGTCCTGCAGCCGGAAAAATCCCGAGCCGCGAGTGCCGTTGCCGCTGGTGTCATCGAATTCAATCATGCGCCCGCGGGTGAACACGGCCCCGTTCTGGCCACCCAGCATGAAGCGAAAAGTGGTAGTGCTCCCGGCCGAGTTCATCAACGTGAGGCAGCCGCGCTGGTCTGGACCGACAGTGTAGGAACTCCCGGCGGCGACGATCGAAAGGTTGGTCTGCGCGCCGCTAGCTCGATTGACGTCTTCCGACCCTCCCGTGATGTTTCCCGTGCCATCCGCTGTAAAGCTACCGGCGGTAACCACGGGGCCGTTGGCATCGAAGCCGGTGAACAGGAAGGCATAGGGTTCTTGCGAACTTAGTTGCGGCTCGGCGCCGGTGTGGCAGGCATTGTCGGGCGCGTCAATATTGCCGTTCACCACACCAAAGCCCATGCCTGGTACCGGGGTCTGGGCATCGGTCACGATCACCGAGAAACTGTAGGGGCCAAGCGTAGTCGGTGTGCCGGAAATCACACCGCTGCTGTCCACCGACAGCCCAGGCGGCACCAGCGAAGCGCTCCACGTATACGGTGCGACCCCTCCGATTACTCCGAGCGCGGTCTTGGGATAGGCCACGCCAATAATTCCGTCGACCACCTTGGGCACTTGAACCTTCAGAGCCACCGGGCTCACGGTGATGGTGTAAGGCATGGTGGCAGAAACTCCGGCCGCGTCTGTGACCTGGAGCATGAAGTTGTCAATCTCAGGAGTGGCAGGCTTCCCGGCGATCATCAGCGTGTTGGAAGTAAGAGGCGGCACCATGGACAGCCCAGTCGGAAGGCTCCCGGACAGCACGCTCCAGGTGAACGGGGCCGTGCCCCCCGCTTCCATAAGGCTGAATTGGAACGAAGTCTTGACGAAGGCAAATGGGACGGAAGTCTGCGGGGTGGTGATGACAGGCGGCGGCGCGACCGAGATCCCCACCACAGCCGAAATCGAGGGATCGGTCACCGAGGTCGCTTTCACCGTTACCTGGGTCAGGCTGGCGATGGTGCTGGGCGCGTTGTACGTGACTCCGGTGCTGGACGCATTGCTGAGCGTCCCGATCGTGCCGCCGACGGTTTTCACGATGCTCCAGGTCACCCCGGCAGAATCGCCGGATACCGAGGCCGTGATGTCGACCGACTGCCCCTGGTCAATACCGGGACTACCGACCGGCGAGGAAATCGTCACCACGATACCGTTGCCGCCATTTCCGATGCTGCTGCCACCGCCACCGCAGCTCGCCTGCAAGACTGCGAGAAATAGGCACAGGAGAAAAAAAGCGAGAGACAAATTGCCGCCCTTCGTCACACGACCCCTTGGAGAGACACAGGTAGATTCGATTCGCCACCGTCGCTTCCCGCCCGGATTAGGCTGACACTCCCATTGCCGATTCCAAAAGCTCCGTATCCATGGCGGTCTGTTTTGCACTCGCTATGAGCTCGTATCCCAGCCAGCGCATCAGGGGTCCCCACGCGGACTCGATTTCGGCAACGCTGTCCGCCGGCACGGCCGACTTCCAGCCTCCGGCCTGGGCCGACCGCACGAACGCGATGTCCTGGCGCGAGCCTTTGGTCAAGGCCCACTTATCGGCCTCAACTTTCTCTATGCGACGCATGCGATCGGCGGAACTCATTTCCACCGCGTGCTGTATCCGCTCGCGGCTGGGCTCAATGCCGAGAAACCTGGCAGTCCGGGCCAGCCGGTCGGTCGTGTGCGCCAGCATGTCCTCGTAGCGGATCAACAGAAAATCCGGGCTGCTGTGGCGGGAGACCATCCAACTGCCCACGTGCTGGGCCCACGATCCATACGGGCTGACGTCTCCCGCCAGGAATCGGGACACGTATCGCTCCAGGGGATAGTCTTCCTGAATGTGACCGCGCTTGATCTGGTAGTAATACTGCGACACCACTACGTCCCGGGGGTCGCGGACGATGTAAAGCACCCGGCGGTAATTGGGATCGAATGCGAAGTGGCTCTTGATCAGCCGCGGATGGGGCAGAGTCCGGAAGTATCTCTCCGTCTGCCGATGAACCGCCGGGATCATGCGGTCGGCGGTGAGAAAGGTGGCCGGCTGCTCGGGATGCACCAGGTTTGCGATCAGGAATAACATCCAGGTGTTGCCCGATTTTGGATAGGAAACGATAAAGGTGTCGGCTGCATGAACCCGAAGGTTGCGGCCCGCAGGGTCAGAGCTGAGCAGGGACTTCACAGCAGACAAAGACTTTTCGATCATGATCCGCCCCAAAACCGAGAATCGAAACGGCTCTCTTGTCGAGAAGCGCGGCCAAAGAACGCTTGGAAATGCCATGCCAGCTTCGCCGCAAGCTGTTACTGGCCGGTGACGGAAAAGTTAAATTCACGTGAATTCGAGGCGAGCAGGATCTGCTTTGTGGAAATCGTGGCGGATTTCTTGCGTTTAGGCTAAGAATGCCACGGCCTTTGATGGCACCGCCCCTTCTCACCCGTAAGCGGCACAAACCGCTAGAAGGAATCACAAAGTTGGCTGCGAACAACGACTTCTAGACGGGTTCTGGGGGATCGGTGCCGGTGGAAAATTCTCTCCCAGGTTGATACATTCGTCCCAAGGAAATCATTCTGGCCGGAGGAATTCATGTCCTGGGTGGTGAAGCTTGAGGACAACTTGGGCGAGCGTAGCGACTGGATCATTTTGCACAACGTGATTCCTTCCCGTGACGAAAGGGACTTTCCCTTCCTGCGCTGTGTCGATCCTTTCGGCAAGACGGTCTTCAATTACCTGCAGATGGAACCCTTCCTCGAAGAATGGGAACGGGTGCGCGATCGCGCGAGTGACGAGCAGCAGAAGGAAGCCTGGGAGAAGGTGAAAGAAATGGCGCAGGCCTGCCAGCGCGACCGCGATTTGCACCTCAGATTTGTGGGCAATTAGAAGGAATCACCGCCGAACTCGCCGACAGATACTGATTTTTGCTGGTGACCGGGTTTGCCACCCGCGACCTGCCACCTGCAACCCTCGCGCTGGCTATTTCGACAACGCCGCCAGCGCCCCCCGGAATATAGCCTCGAACGATCCGCCCTTGCCTGCTGCCGCCAGCGCCCGCTCCGCTGCTGGACGTTGGTAGCCCAGATTCATCAAGGCCGATAGCACGTCTTCTTCTATAGGGCTCATCGCCGGCGCGGCCGCAACTTCACCAGCGCTTTCTGGCGGCAACTTGTCGCGCAGCTCCAGCACCATGCGTTCTGCCGTCTTCTTTCCGATCCCGGGAATGCGCGTCAGCCTCGCCACATCGTTTCCCCGGATGGCCCCGACCATCTCATCCGCCGCCATGCCACTCAGGATGGTGATGGCCAGCTTCGGCCCGATCCCGCTCACCGTGATCAGCTTCTCGAACAGCGTCTTCTCCGCCGGGCGCAGAAACCCATATAGCGCGATCAGGTCCTCGCGCACATGGGTATGGATGTGCAGCGCCACTTCGCTGCCCACCCCGGGCAGGTCCGAAAACGTGGGCACGCTGATGGTCACGTCGTAACCCACGCCGCCAGTTTCCACAATGGCTTGGTTGGGATGCTTCGCTAGCAGTCTTCCACGCAGATGGGCAATCATGTTGCCGCCATTGTAGGTTAGCTGGAAGCGGGTGGCTAGAACCGGAACAAGTACGAGACCTTCACAAAGAACTGGCGGCTGTCATTGATGTACCGCGGGCCGTTGTTGTTCTGCAGGTCGCTGTTGTACCCGACGTAGATCGCCGTCCCCGGATGCAGCAAATAAGTGATGAGGAAGTCGGCGTTGAATTCCTTGGACGTCGTGAGCGATGTGAAGGCCGGATTAGCCAGGGTCGCCGTGTACTGCAGGATCACACGCACGGAAAGCTCGCGATTGAACTGCCAGTTCCACTTGCTGCGCACAATGTGGTTGTTGAAGACGCTGGCGCCGCTGGCCCGGTCCCGCAACCTGTCAAACAGGTAGAGATTATCGACTTTCAGGTTGGTGATCGGAAGAAACGACACTGAAAGCTGGGCCGAGTCCGCTTTGGCCAGTACCGGCACCTGGTTCGCCGGCGGGACGAAATTCACTCCATCGCCAAACTGGTAGTAGCCCTGCACCGCAACCTTCGGCAGGTAGCTGGTGCCAAAGCTCACGCTGCTGTTGTGCTCGTGGAAGTCCTGATTCTGGGTAAGCGTGGGAAAGTCTGACGGCCGCAGCCGCTCGCGGAATTCCACGTACGGGGTCAGATGGATATACGTCTGCCCCTTGAGCTGGATGGCCAAATCTGGATCATACAGAGTATCCAACCGCGTGCCATCGTGCGCCCAGACGTGGTCGGTGAACAGGTCGGGTCCCCAGGACAGCAGCGGGCCGCTGCTGGGGCGGAAACGATAATCCAGCTGGTGCTTGATCTCCCGGATATCCACGCGGTTCACAAACCCCGCGTCGGTGGTGAAGCCCGGGCTGATGTCGTTGTACGTCGCCTCGTAGTCCAGGTTCGTGCCGTTATAGGTCACGTCGCCCTTGTACGCCGGCCCGGCCTGGTAGCTGCCATCCTGGTTCTGGGTGGAGCTGACGACTCCTTGGAAAGTCTCCGTCCAGTTGGGATCAAATTTCAGCCGGCCGTCGATGCCTCCGATGCGATTGAACTCATTCGCTCCCGGCAACTCCCGGTCGGTGTAGATCGCTCCTACACTTGATTGCCGGAAGATGTCGCGGCTGACCCGGGCGATGTTAAACGTCGCCCGGTCGCCCACCAGCGGGCTGCCAACGGGAGCGCTGTTGCCCGGCCCGCGATCGTCCGATGAGAGAATTCCCAGCGAGTAAGGCCCCACTTTTCCCGTCAAACGCGCGCCGAATTGCGGGTCGCCAATGTTCCGGGTGAAAAACAGGTCAATCGGCGTCTTGAAGTAATCGGCATTTTCCAGGAAGAACGGCCGCTTCTCGGGAAAGAACACCTCAAACCGCTGGTTCACGGTGATCTGCGGTTCGTCCGATTCCACCTGGCTGAAGTCCGGGTTGGCGGTGACGTCCAGCACCAGATTGTCATGAATGATGAACTTCGAATCCAAACCTCCGCGGAACTCCGCCGAGCGGTTGGCGTCAGGCGCATGAAACGAGCGCAACGCGCCGTAGGGGATGAACTGCATGTTTCGACCGGGTGAGATCTTTTCCATCCCGTTGGCCGTGGCCGCCTGCCCCAGGCGTCCTTCTACCCGGCGTGAAATCTCTGGCCAGAAATCATCTTCGTTGTCCCGCAGGATTCCCCGGTAGAGGATCAACCCCCAACTCTGCTCATGCTGGGGAGAAAAGCGCAGGCTCTTGAAGGGGATCGCCATCCACACTACGTACCCCTGGCTGGTCAGCTTTCCCCGCGAGGACCACACCGTGTCGAACGACGAATCAAAGTTGTTCAGGTTCCCGTTGCTGTCTTCGTGCGGGATTTCCGTCCAGATGGCGTCCCATTGCACGCCCAGCGGATTGGTCTGAAACGCGTAGGCCCGGCGGCGGTCGTGGAACGTGTCGAGCATGATCTCGACATTGTCGTCGCTGAAGATGTCTTCCCGCCGCGACATGCGCGCCCGGACCTTGCCGGGATCGTCAAAACACACAAAGACGACGTAGAGATTCTTCTGGTCGTAGCCGAGATAGGCTTCGGTGGGCTGCGAAGCCGGCTGGCCGCCATGCGGATCTCGCTGCACGAAGCCGCTGACCTTCGCCATGGCGGTGGCGACTTCCCCTTCGGGGTGCATGCTGAGAAATTCTTCCAGCGCCGGAGCGCGTGCCAGGCGGGGAATGATCAGGGTTGACGAGGATTTGGCGCGGTTCGGTTGCGGCGCATTCTGCGCCATACCCACAGCCGAACACAGCACGCCGATAAGCAGCAGGACTTTTAGAGGGTCACGCACCTGGTTGCGACCGCAATGCCTCCCCTTGGCGTACTCTGCCCCCACAGAGTCGAAATGGAAGATACACCATAAACCAAAGCGGAGAAAACTATTCTACGGGTGTTCGGTTATTGGAATTCCACTTCGGCACGGCGCGAAGTGGAATGAATTCGCGGTACAGCTCGAGCGAGGTGGCACAGGGCGATCGGCCTGCAGTTAGCGTTGCTAAACGTGTACTTTTACTTTCCCGCAGCCGCTGCAGCAGCCTTCGGGGCGAACGCCGACGTGATCTTCTGGATCAGAACATCCATGCTGCTCCCGGTGTCGATGGTCGCGTCCACCTGGGGATGCCGTTCTCCATCGCAGTGCATGACCAGAACCCGAGTGCCGGCATGGTTCTTCTTCACCATGTAGGGAAGATGATGCCGGTCGTCCCGAGTCAACGTCGGCCCGAGGACAACCAGATCGAAAGCTTTCTGGCGCATGGCTTCTTCCACGCCCTTGCGGCCTACCGCGGTTTCTACCTGGTGACCCGCCTTCTGGATGGAAACCGCTTGTGCAGCCAGTACTTCCGCATCGCCCTCGCCATAGAGGATCTTGAGCTTGAATGAAGACGTCGCCATGATCGTAGCCGGGCCTTTCTTCCCTGACTTGTGACGGTAGCAATCCCCGGCCACGATGAGAACGTCACCAAAGACCAAGCCCACATGGGCGGCCGATGACCAGCAGACACAAGGACTTAGCGTGCACCATGGCCCCCATTCGAAATGGGCGGAAGACTGTGGTTGTGCCAAAATCAAGGCATGCGTTCCCCATGGTTCCTGGTCTTCCTTCTTATAGCTGCTCTCTGCTCCGCCCAAGACTACGTCGCCCAGACGAGCAACACGGCCGAGAACCTGCGTGGGGTGAGCGCGCCCGCACCGGGAATCGCCTGGGCCAGCGGTACCCACGGCACGTACCTACGTACCCTCGACGGAGGAACCACTTGGCAGGCTGCCCAGGTCCCCGGCGCGGAGTCTCTCGACTTCCGCGATGTCGAAGCCTTCAGCGCTGACCTGGCCTATCTACTCGCCGCCGGCCCGGGAGAGCAATCGCGTATCTACAAAACCACCGACCGCGGCGTGCACTGGATGCTGCAGTTCACCAACCGCGATCCTAAGGGATTCTTCGATTGCATGGCCTTTTGGGACCGCGACCACGGCATCGCACTCGGCGATCCGACGGTGCGTGATCCGGCGCAGATCACCCAGGGCACGGCAAGGTATGAGCGTGCCCAAGGGCCGAAGTTTGTTTTGATCACGACCGAGGACGGCGGTAAGAACTGGAAGCGTATACCGCCGGAAGTGCTGCCTGCCGCCATCGACGGCGAAGGCGCGTTTGCCGCCAGCGGAACCTGCATTGCGGTTGCGGGCAAGAGCAACGTCTGGTTTGCCACCGGAGGAAAAGTCGCGCGCGTCTTTCACTCCACCAATCGCGGCAGAACCTGGACGGTCGCCAATACTCCGATCGTGCAAGGCAACGACTCCTCCGGAATTTTCTCCATCGATTTTCGTGATCCCAAGCACGGAGCCATCGCCGGCGGAGACTACCAACACCCCGACCAGGGTGGCGCCAACCTGGCCTTCACCGCCGACGGCGGCCAGACCTGGAAAATCTCCCCGATTTCACCCCAGTCGTATTTCTCGGCCGTGGCATTCCTGCCGAAGCGGAGCTCCAGCATCCTGGCCGTAGGCACTACCCGCGCCGGTTACAGCGACGACATACAAAGGAGGATGTGGACAAAGTCCTGGGAGCTGAACCTGAATGCGCTGGCTATTGATAAGACGGGTAATGCTCTGGTGGTCGGGCCCAAGGGCACAATTCTTCACTTCGTAATGGGTCATTGAACCCCTGGCCTCCGCCCATGGGATCAAATTCCACTTGCTGGGGGTTGGAAGCCCCGGTTCGGCCCAACAGGCCTACGATCTCCGTCCCTGGAAGGGCAGCTCATTCCACTATTACTAACGTGGTTCTTTCCACGGTTGGTTCGCCCTGCCCATGCTGCAATCGGGAGTCTCTTATCGGACGTGGAATTAGCGTCCTGCTCGCACATCTCTACGTGACGCCAGTCACGGCAAGCAATCCCGACTGTGCTCCAGTATAGGGGCAGCGGCGAGGTGTACCGTGAACGACAGCGTATTCTTCGCAACCTTCGATCCCCTGTATTTCAACGCTCCGGAAGCGTGCAGCTTGTGCGTCACGCTGCCGCCCATCTTTACTTACGAGCACTGCGTCGAGGAAGAGAACGGGCAACGGCAGTACCTCAAAGGTTTCTGCTGTGCCAAGTGCGCGCAAGAATTGCTGAAGAAACTGGCCACTACCGAGGCCAAGGAATGGGAGGAAGAGGAGGCCGCCCTCGAAGCCGATGACCTGGATGTCACCGACTTCCAGAAGCGACGGCTTGCCACCTTTGGCGGCGGCTCGCGCAAGTAGCCGCCATACACCTGCGCATAAAACCACCGGCGTCCAGAACCCAGCCCGGTGCGGCCTCGCGGGAAAACCTCGTTTTTTCCTGGTCACGATAGACTTTCCCCATGTCGCCAGCCGCGCCCCAACTGCCGGTTCTCAACCTCAAGTTCGACATGCCAACTATTGAACAGGCCAGGCGCCGCCTGCTCGAATTCATTTCTTCTCCCCGGCAGAAAGGCCCGTTGGTGAAGATCGTTCATGGTTACGGGTCAACGGGTCGCGGCGGCGCGTTACGAACTGCGTTGCGTGAATTGCTACAACAATGGGAGAAGGAAGACAAGATCAAGCTGGTCATCTTCGGAGAAAACTGGAGTATCTTCGACGCTCGTACCCAGGACTTGCGCCAGCGCTACCCGTGGCTGCAAGATGACTCCGACTCCGACCTCGACCGCCACAACCAGGGCATCACCATTGTCGAGTTCCATCGCGATACTTCCCGCATCTTTAAATAGCCAATCTCCGGCATTACGCCGCCGAAGTCTGCTTCCCGATCATGCCCACCAGTTCCCGCGTTACCGCCACCTCGAGCCCG
The DNA here is from genome assembly GCA_020073665.1 of Terriglobia bacterium. Lineage (GTDB taxonomy): Bacteria > Acidobacteriota > Terriglobia > Terriglobales > Acidobacteriaceae > JAIQEU01. The sequence continues at coordinate 91,324 of JAIQEU010000013.1, read as the reverse complement.
TGGGCTTCCGCTCCGCGCAGGATCGGCCCCGCAATCGCGTCCAGCTCGGGCTCGTTTCCCGCGGCCACATCCTTTTGCATAGAGCTGCGCATCCCCGCCGGAAGTCCGTCGAAGAATGTCATCACCCATGCCGGATCCACCTTCGCCCCGCTGGCCACCGCCACTGCGCAGGCTTCCCGCACCGAAGATTCCAACCGGCGCCGCCACGCGGGCTCGCTCGCCACCTCACCTTTGGTCATGCCCGCCGCCGTAGTCGCCAACGCAAACGGACCCAGGAAGACCAGCTTGCTCCACAGCAACGTCGCCTCGTTATCCTCGAACTGGCAAGTAAATCCGAACTTCGCCAGCTTCTCCACCGCGCTCTGCAACCGCGCCCGGCCCGCGGACGCAATGCTCAACCGCACAAACGGAGACCGGTGCTCGATCTTTCCCGGCCCTACTCGCTCCGACTCCACCCGGATCGCCGCCGCGATCACCCGTTCTTCGCCGAAGCGCGCGCGCAACCGTGCCATGTGGTCCACGCCATTCAGCAGCGGCACGACCGCGCCCGGCTGATCCTTATTATTGTTGGTGACCAGTCTCAGCGCAGCTTCGAGCTGAGTGGCCTTCACCGCAATCCACAACACGTCGAAATATTCCGCGACCGCTGTCACCCGCTTCACCGGCACGCTGAATTTTCCGAACGGACTCTCCAGCGCCAGCGTCCCCGGATGCTCCGCGATCGTCTCCGGCCGCAGCACCAGGGTGACGTCGTCACCTTCATGTGCCAGCGCTGCCCCGACCAGTCCGCCTACACCCCCCGCTCCCAAAATCGCATGTCGCATGGCTAACCCGTCCTTAAGTTATGGCAGCGCCTGCCGCCTGCCCGAGCGAAGCCGAAGGGTTCCGCCGGCAACCCGTGCTCCCACTCCACTAGTTCTCTTAACTCAAAACTCGCAAGATCAGCTCCCGTTTCGGCCTTTTTCCCTTGGTTTCATCCCACCTCTTGACGACTTTGATTCATGCTTTCGGTGATTCGCTTCGAAAGAATTCCCCTGCCAGGAAAAAGGGCGATCGCAAAGGCCGCCCACTCATGTATTCCCGCCAACCTGCCACAGCCTGATTTCACACACCGCCGAAGCGAGCGCCACCGGCCATCTCGACTCGGCGCTGCGCACTTCTGGTTCGCCCCATGTACACCCGGCACACTGGAAAACCGAGTCTTGGATTTGTGCCCAAACCCGCCCCCGGCCTGCCTTTCCTTGGGCACTAGCTTCCAGAGTCTAACGGCCCCTATGCATTTTCTTTCAGGTTGACATGCAGCAAGACACGGCGGTAGAGTGCGCCCCACGCTAGTTTCTGGACTCGCCCTGGTGAATAGACACCGCACTCTCCGTCCTCGTGCCCAGGCACCAGCTCTGCAATCATCCAGAAAAAAAAGAACTAGCTTTGGAGGCTAACTTGAGCAGAATTTCTCGCGTAGCTTGGTGCTTCATTTTCGCGCTCACACTGACCCTGTTGCTGACACCAGTGTTGAACGCGCAGCAGAGATTGGAAAAGAGTCCACTCTCGGGTGGACTGTTGGCAGCAAGAGCTTTTAAAGAAGGCCGCCTGCACTACGTGCCGGCCACTGGCGCGAATCAACACGTCCCCGACCTCACCTGCACCCCGGCGCCGTGCGCATTTCCCAACGTGGACGCAGCCGAAGGCGGTTCCGCTCCTTCCAACGAACATCCCTTCGCGGCCAATCCCAAGAACGCCATGCAGCTCCTGACCGGCGCCAACGATTACAACTGCGGCAACGTTCAGGGTTACTACGCCAGCAGCGACGGCGGCAGCACCTGGACTCGCGTTTGCTCGCCCGGCAGCGGCGGCGAAGGCGATCCGGTGACCGGCTATGACTTGAACAACGTGGCCTATGCCGGCGGCATTCAAAGCGGCCAGATCGTTGCTTTCATCTCTACCGACAACGGCTCCCACTGGGGCAGCCCCATCAAGGTTATCGGCGCGCAATTGGGCTACACCGCTGACAAGCCGTGGATGGAAATTGACACCACCAAAAGCTCAAGGAAAAACACCATCTACATTTCCTCCACCCAGTTTGACTCCAGCAGCAACAGCCAGATCTGGGTTTCGCACTCCACCGACGGCGGTCACACCTGGGCCAGCGTAGCGGCGGACGCACTGCAGCACTACCCCACCGCTGTGGATCAGTTCAGCGACCTGGCCATCGGCGCCGATGGCACCGTGTATCTATCCTGGATTCGTTGCCCAGCCAACGGCCCCACCGGCGACTGCGGTAGCACCAAGACTCCGATTCTTCTTTCCAAGTCCACCGATGGCGGAACCACCTGGAGCGCGCCTGTGACCGTCGCCACCATCACCATGGTGCCTGACAGCTGCGGTGCATTCTACGGTTGCTTGCCCAACACCTTTGAGCGCGTCAGCAACATTCCGTCGAACGCGGTCTCAGGTAGCGGTGCAACCGCAAAGGTCTACGTCATCTTCTACAACTGGACCGGCACCCAGATGCAGGTGGAAGTGGCAACCTCCACCAACGGCGGCTCCACCTTCGGCGCCCCCGTCCGGGTCACCAACGCGAAGAACGACGAGTTCTTCCCCTGGATCAACCTGGCCAGCAACGGCAAAATCGCAGCCACCTGGCTCGACCGTCGCAACGATGCCACCAACCTCAGCTATCAGCCCTTCCTCGCGATCACCAGCAACCCCGCGAGCTTTGGCGCTTCCCACGCACTCAGCTCCACCAAGTCGAATCCGAATAACGACGGCTTCGGTGGCGGCTTCTTTGGCGACTACAGAACCCACGTGTGGGACGGCCATGCGATTTACGCTAACTGGTGCGATACCCGCACCGGCACCTGCCAGTGCGAAGTTGGCGGCGCCCAGACTCCGTAAATTTCAGCCGGTGATCTCCGGATCACTCGCCTGACTAACCGCCCACTGGCTTCGGCCAGTGGGCTTTTTATTTCGGTCGTTAGTCGCTAGTCGTTGGCCAAACTCCGAGCCTGGAACCGCCAGGATCGCCGAGCCCCCGAGAATTCAGAAAATCAGAACCCTCGGCGTCCTCTGCGTTTAAGACTTTGTTCTTGATTTTGACTAACGACCCACGACTAGTGCCCGCGTTTGGCCAGCCCCAGCTCGCGCTGCGCGTTCTCCTGCTGTCCCAATAGCAGGTAAGCCTGGGCCAGCAGTCCGTGCGCGTCCCCAGAATCCGGTTGAGCCTTGGCGGCTCTCTGCAGATAAGGCAGCGCTGCGGTGGGATTTTTCTCCACCACAAAAATCTGTCCCAGCATCAGGTTCGCCTGATAAAACGACGGCTTCAGGCGAAGCGACGCCTCCAACTCCTTCTGCGCATCCGCCAGGCGATTGATGCGAACGTAAACGCTGGCCAGCGAGTAATGCATGTCCGCCGACTCCGGAGACCCCGCGACCGCTGCCTCAAACTCCGGCGCTGCCGCCTTCAACTCCCCGGTCTGAAACAGCGCCATGCCCAGTTCGTAATGCGCCATCACCGACTCCGGGCGCAACTCCACCGCCTTGCGCAGCGCCGCCGTAGCCTGCGCATATTTCCCCAGCGCAGTCCAGGCCGAGCCCAACGCCGTATACGCGGCAGCTACGCCGGGATCCTTCGCCACCACCTTTTGCAACATCGGAATCGCCTGCTGGTACTTGTCCTCTTCCACCAGAAAATTTGCCTCGGCCATCAGGTTGGCGATTTCAATCTTGTCCTTGGGATCCGCTCCCGCCGTTTCCGCTCCGCCACCTTTATTCTCGCCACCCCCCGCCACATACCCCAGCGCCCGCAACTTCGCTTCCTGCTGTGGGCTGAGGCTCGAATTCGGTGCCGCCAGCTTGCTGCTGGTCTGCTGCCGGAACGTGTCGAGCTGGGATGCCAGCGTGCCCGCCACCGCGCTCGTGGAGGACGCGAGATTGTGTTCCTCTCCGGGATCGGTCGCCTGGTCATACAACTCCACCCTCGGCGCCGCGATGAACAGATACTTGCCGCTGCGCAGCGCCCGCAACCGGCTCCACCCGAAAGCCCGCTGCGGGTAATCCGTCTCCGCGTATGCCGGACGCTCCGCCGGCGCCGTAGCTTCATCCGCGGCCGGCGCGCCCGAGGCTTTCATCACGCTCAGCAGAGATTCTCCTTGCACGCTCTTCGGCGCCGCGACCCCCGCCGCCTGCAGCAGCGTCGGTAAAACGTCCACCAGCCCGACCCGCGCGTCCACGCGCTCTCCGGCAGCGTGCGCCCCCGGCAGCTTCACCACCAGCGGCACCCGAATCGTCGGGTCATACAGAAAAATTCCGTGACCGTGTTCCCCATGCTCTCCCAGCGCCTCGCCGTGGTCCGCCATCACCGCGATCAAGGCTCCGTCGTAGAGCTTTTTCGTCCGCAACTGCTCCAGCAATTTGCCGACGACTGAATCCACATACGCGATCTCGCCATCGTAGGCATCCGCATACTTGCTCTTGAACGGTTCCGGCGAATCGTAGGGCGCGTGCGGGTCGTACAGATGAATCCACACGAAAAACGGTCCCCGCGGATGCTTGCCAATCCACGCCAGGGCGTGCGCCACCACTTCACCGCCGCGCCGCTCCAAAGTCGAGTAGCGGCTCTCGCCCGCATTGCGCGCCCGGAACCCGGCATCGTAGGTATCAAATCCCCGCCCAAATCCCGGAGCCCCCGCCGTCGGATCCAGAATCACCGCCCCCACAAACGCCGCCGTCTGGTACCCCGCCCCGCGCAAAATCGCCGGCGCATAGGGCGCCGATTTCGCCAGCGCCACCCCCGCATCATTCACCTGGTGGAATTGCGGATAGGTCCCCGTCAATATAGTCGCGTGAGAAGCGGTCGTGAGCGGCACCTGCGAGTAGGCGTGCGTGAACACCGCCGCCTCCCGCGCCAGCCCATCCAGGTTCGGAGTGAGCCCCCGCTCGGAGCCCAGGAAGCCCATGCGGTCAGCCCGGGTCGTGTCCAGCGTGATCAGAACGATATTCGGCGGCGCGGCGTGCGCGAAGAGCGAACTACCCGCAATCAGCAGCAGAGAAACCCGGCGAAAGAAGGACGAGAACATAGAGCAGTGCCAGTCTAGCACCGGGGAACTCCGCCGCCTCCGAGGGCATTTAGGCAGCGCCGGCCACAAGTCACACCGGGAAGGGCACGGCTTAAGCCGTGCCACGAAGAAGCAAAATGGAGCGTGGCTTTAGCCGCTGAGGTAAGCTCTCAGCCGCGACAGAATAAAGTCCACGACGCCAGCCGTGGGTAAAATGCGCGTAATCAGTCGGCCCCGCAGGGCGAAAGAAACTGCGCCGTCCACCCTGTTCAGCAGTCACTCGCGCCCTGCTTCCCCACTGTTCTCCGTGTTTTCGTGGTGGATGTCGAGCCTTTGGCCAACGACGAACGCCGACTGTGCAAAACTCTGCACCTTGACTGACACCCAACACTAGACATATAGTTCCCCCGCTTTTCGGGAGCCTGGGCGCATGCTCCGCTCCGCCTCCCAGCTTGTCTATCCCTGTCTCTTGTGAGTCATTTCAGCTCGGAAGACCCTGTTACCCACCACCAAACGAGGAGGCCAATAGTGAATCGATTTGCTGCTCGACTGACCGCATCAGCGGCCGGATTATTGTTTGTAAGCGCAACCATTACAGCCGGGGCCCAAACCCGCGGCTTCAACACGGTGCCCACACGAAGCACACATGCAGCCCCGCTGACCGAAAGCTCTCCAGTCAACGTGACTGTGGGACCGAATACCAACGTGACCAACGAAACCGGGGCACAGAGTGAGACCAGCGTGGCCGTGAACCCCACCAATCCCATGGACATCATCACTAGCGTCAACGACCTGAACCCGTCCGGTAACGCTGAGGCGTCGGCGTACGAATCGTTAGATGGGGGCGTTACTTTCACTAGCACCTACAAGACTCCGGTTCCCGGCTTCTGCTACGACACCTGGGACGCTTTCAACGCTAATGGCGATGCCTTCGTCTCCTACGAATGCTCCGATCAGCGCATCGCGTACCGCAAGGCGGGAACTACGAACTGGGTCGAGATCAAGCTGAGTCCGCTGGCTGGTTCGTTCCCCGACCGCGATATGGTGACGGTGGACAATTCGCCCACCAGCCCGTTCTTTGGCAGTGTCTACATCGGATACGACGACAACGGTGCCAGCAACGCACCGTTTGTCCTGTACTCACGCGATGGTTTCACCAACTGGAAGCGCAGCGCCCAGGTCGCGCATGGTAATCCTACTATCGGCGTGAACGTGGCCACCGGGCCCGACGGCTCGGTCTACGCCAGCTGGGAAGATTACAGCGGCAAGAAGATCTGGGTGGCCAAGTCGACCGATGGCGGCGCCACCTTCGGCACCGCTCACATCGTCACCAACTATCGCCTGAACACCACCGGGTTCTTCGTGTTCATCCCACCCCAGAACGTGCGCGGCATTCTCCCCTTCCCCATGACCGCGGTAGCCCAGGGCGGAAGCCATGCCGGCCGCTTGTACGAGGCTTATCTGGACCAGGACACGGCGGGGAGCAACACCAATACCTACGTCCGCTTCTCCGATGACGGTGGCACCACCTGGTCGGCGGAGACCAAGGTCAACGACGATACCAATCACGCCTATCACTTCCACCAGCAGATTTCCGTTGCTGCCAACGGAACCGTAGGTGTGTCGTTCTACGATACGCGTAAGGATGCCGCCAACAAGAAGACGAACCGCATCTTCACCGCTTCCACCGACGGTGGCGTGACCTGGAAGAAAAATAAGTTAATCACCAGCGCCCAGTCGAACGAAACCATCGGCGCCTTCGATGGCAACCAGTACGGTGACTACGCCGGCCAGTATGTGGACGGTTTGGGGGTCTTCCGCATGTCCTGGACCGATTCCCGCGTAGGCACCAATCACGAGGACATGTTCGCCGGCAGCCTCTCGCCCCACTAAAATGCCGGCCGTACCGTAAAGCCAGCACCGTGGAAGAGCGGCTCTTTAGGGCCGCGTAAGCAGTCTGGAATTTGATGGGCTTCAGCCCCTGGGGTTCGCGTTTGACCTCGCCAGACGAGTTTCTCCACACCGGAGTGCCCCACTTCTCGCGCTTTGTGCGAGAAGCGGGGCTTTTTTGTTGTGGCCTCATTCCAAACAAAAAGGGCGCAATCTCTCGCGCCCCTCACCATCACTCTTCTCCGTGCCTCCGTGGTGGGTGTTGGTTTTTGACCAACGACCAATGACGGCTTCAGCCCTTCCCCTGCAGCATCTCCACCACCCGGTCAAAGTCCTCCAGCGTCGCGTACTCGATCACGATCTTCCCTTTTCCCTTGCGATCCCGGATTCGCACCCGCACCCCCAGGACCCGTTCCAGCGCCGTCTGCGCCGCTCGTACATTCGGATCCACCCACCGTGCCCGACCTTCTGTATTCTCCGCCGGTCGGTGCTGCGGCATGTTGATTTCAAAGACTACGTCCTCCAGTTGCTCCACCGAGAGGTGCTGCTTCACCGCCCGCTGCGCCACCTTGCTGGCCTGCAGGGGATCGATCAATTGCAGCAGCAGCCGGGCATGGCTGAATTCCAGTTGTCCAGTTTGCAGATACTGCAGCACCTCATCCGGCAGGCGCACCATGCGCATGTAGTTCGAAACCGTTTCCCGCGACACTCCCACCCGCTGCCCGATCTGCTCCTGGGTCATGCCAAACTGCGTGCTCAGCAGCACGAACGCCCGCGCCTGGTCCACGCAGTTCAAGTCCTGCCGCTGCAGGTTCTCGACCACCGTCATCTCCGCTGCCTGCTGGTCGGAGACGTGGCGCACAATGGCCGGCACCTTCTCCTTGCCCGCCAGTTTCGATGCCCGCCAGCGTCGCTCTCCCGTGATCAGCACGTAGCGCCCGTCTTTCCCCGGACGCACCGTGATCGGCTGGATCACCCCATTCACCTGGATCGATTCCGCCAGTTCCTGCAGCGACGGCGTTCCCACCTCGCTCTCCGACTCACGCGTGAAGTGCCGGGTCTGGTAGGGGTTCTTGTCGATAGCATCGATTGCAATCTGGATGACCGCCTCCCCCGCCGGACGCGCCGCCTGCGCCTGCAAGTCGCCGATCACAGTGCTCTGCGGCCCCGCAGGTGCAACCGGCGTTGCCGCCGTCGTCCCCGCCACTACCCGAGGCCCCGGCAATAGCGACTCCAACCCCCGCCCCAAAGCCCGCCGCTTGTCCGGAACCGCCACTGGCTTCTCCACCCCCGCAGGTTCCGTTACCGCTGTCTTTTCCGCCGAAGTCGTCATCGTCCCTCTCTTCCCCTTTACCGCTCCCCTTTACCGCCTGAAGCGCCAGCGCGGTTCGTATCAGGGCATGCCTTCAGGCCCGGGCGCACTAAACATTGACAGTCGTCAATCTAATACATAGATGTATATCAATGTATCAAGCGCTCTTGTCCATCTCCGTCTCGGTCGCCACCGGTTCCACCGTCTCCGCCGGCAGGTAGTGCGAAATGATCTCCTTGGCCAGCCGGATGTAACTCTCCGCCCCCTTGGAGCGCACGTCGTACACCAGCGCCGGCTTCCCGTGGCTGGGCGCCTCCGCCAGCCGTATGTTGCGCGGGATCGAGGTCGCACAAAGCTTCTCCCCAAAGAACCGCTTCAGCTCGGCCGTCACCTGCTGCGCCAGGTTGGTGCGCTCATCAAACATGGTCAGCACCACGCCTTCGATCGACAGCTCGGGGTTGAGCCCGCTGCGGATCCGCTCCACCGTGTCGAGCAGTTCAGAAATTCCTTCCAGCGCAAAGTACTCCGCCTGCATGGGAATCAGAACCGAGTCGGCCGCGACCAGGGCATTCAAGGTAAGCAGATCGAGCGCCGGCGGACAGTCCAGCACGATGAACTGAAACCGCTCCCGCAACGGAGCCAGCGCATCGCGCAGCCGGAACTCGCGCCGCTCCGCGTCCACCAGTTCCAGGTTGGCGCCGATCAGGTTCTTGTGCGAGGGAATGATCCAGAGCTGCTCAAGCTCCAGCTTGCACAGCGCCTCGTCGGCGCCCGCCGCCCCCATAAGAAGATGGTAAGTGTTGATGCGTTCGGGATCTTTGACCAGGCCCAGGCCGCTCGAAGCATTTGATTGCGGATCGCAATCAACCAGCAGAGTATTGACTTCCGCCGCAGCAAAGGACGAGGCCAGATTGATGGCAGTGGTGGTCTTACCCACACCGCCCTTCTGGTTGGCAACCGCGATGACGCGTCCCATTTAGTTTTAGGAGAACCCAGAGATGAGCGCAGAATAGAGCGAATCGATACCCAATTGCAATGACGGAATTCGGTGCAAGCAATTCACTAGGACATTTTGTTGCACGGAAAGCTGTTGGCGATTCTTCAGGCAGCACTTTCCACAGATGTTCCACGTGGAACATTGGAAGCGTTCCATATGAAATGATCTCAAGGTCCCGGGGACTATGAGGAATGTTCCACGTGGAACATTCAATTGGCGTGTGAAAGGTTTGAAGTGTTCCACGTGGAACACTGGGGAACTCGCCGAACTGAGTTCGTGTCGTGTCATTGTGAGAATCTTGCTGGAAATACCGATGTCTTCCCACTTTGTATCCCGGATCGCGAAGACTGGAAGCGAAACCCCACACGAATCAGACTCAAATGCCATCTTGCGCTCCACTATTACCTTCTAGGTTCTGCTGGTTCCGATGAGGAGTACGCGGGTGGAGGACAGGGGGATCAGGGCGGTGGAGGACCAATCGAGTTCGGGAGCAAGTTCCTGGGCTCGGTTGACCTGGGCTTGGCCGATGAGCAGGGCCAGGCGGCCGCCGGGGGCGAGAAGGCGGGTGGCGGTGGAGAGGGCGGTCTCGAAGCGTTCGACGGCACGCAGGGTCACCACCTGGGCTGCGGCGGGGAAGTCTGCGGCACGGCCGGCGAATACATTGACATTTGTCAATGTAAGGCTGCGGACCACCTCCCGCAGAAAAGTCGCCTTCTTGTGGTTCGACTCGACCAGGGTGAGGTGGATGGCGGGCGCCCAGAGTTTGAGGGGCAGGCCGGGAAAGCCGGCCCCGGAGCCGACGTCAACACAGTTGTCGGTCGTCGGTCGTCCGTCGTCAGCGGGGAACAAGTGGCGGGCGGCAAACAGCGACTCTCCGAAGTGGCGGGTGACGATCTGCTCGGGATCGCGGACGGCGGTGAGGTTGATGCGGGCGTTCCAGCGGAGAAGTATATCGATGTACGTCGATATATTATTCAACTGGGCGGCCGAGAGCTGGGCTGGTGCGGTCAGGAAAGGCTGCAGCAGTTCCGCGATGCGGGCGGCATCCATGTGACTGCTGATTGTAGTAGATGGGGAATGGGATGGTTTGCGAACGGCGGGAAAGTTACTTCCAAAGTCTGAAGGGCGCGATACAAAAGGCCCCGTGCCAAGGGATGGAGCACCCGGCGCAACTCTGAAGTATTCAGCCAAATCGGTGATCGGACGAAAAACCCGCCCAAGCGAAGCTTGGACGGGGCACCCTCAGGGGGCACGATGCCCGCCTTTATCGGCGTCGGCCCGCAACCAGGCTTGCTCTGCTTCCCCCAGGTTCTGCAGAGCGGAGGTCATGAGAGGTTGGTCCGCATAGGCTACGGCGAGCAGGGCGGCGGCAGGGAGAATCTTCTGGCTGCGTTTGGGAATGACAATGAGGTGCTTAAGTGGTTAATTTTAAGTACCTTAAAGAGAATCTCCGGGCGGGTAACATGCCCAGTCCATGACCTTCCGGCAGATGAGTGTCAGCTCGGTTAACTGGTAGACTCGCGCTGGAATGACGACGACGACGGAGAACGCGAAGGGTCTCGACCGGGTGCATGCGCTGGTGCAGTTGCTGCGCAGCCGCTCCTACGAGGAAATCCGGCAACGGATGTACGATAATCCGCCGGGCAGCCCGTGGTGGTCGGCCTGCAAGACCGAACTCGATACCCGCAACGGGGAACAGATGGCGGCCGCGCTGCTGGCCACGTCGCGGGTGCTGGAAAAAATGCGCAGCTCCACCGAACACTTCGAGCAGCTCAGCGAAACCCTCAACCGGACTACGGTCGAGCTGAACGATATGGTCAAAGACACGAAGCTATCGGGTCGGAGGCTGGAGATTGCGACCTACGTCCTGATCGGGGTGACGGTGGTGCAGCTGTTCTACATGACGTTTCAATTCTTCGGAAAACACTGAAAGCCAGGTTGCAGTGGAGTCAGGCCCGTTCTGTAGCCGTTAAATTATTGTCACTGAATGATTTATCCAATCTCCCTAGAATTTAGTTGGCGAATCACGCAGCAATTGCGGTAAGATATTGGTGCGTTTGATCTTGCGATTTTTGCAGCAACCAGTATCTCCGCTCAACAGCATGATCCTGCCTGCAGAGTTCTGCGAGTAATTCAGCGCTACATCTAAGAAAAAGGAACAAAGCAACACCATGGAAACAGGAACAGTAAAGTGGTTTAACGACGCCAAAGGCTATGGATTCATCAGCCGCCAGAACGGGGAGGACGTGTTCGTACACTTCTCAGCGATTCAGGCCAGCGGGTTTCGCAGCCTGCAGGAAGGCCAGCAGGTCCAGTTCGATGTGGTCAAAGGCCCGAAAGGGTGGCAGGCGGAGAACGTAAAGCCGGCGTAAGCCACTGACTGAAAAAATTCGATACCGAGGGCGGCCAGGGATGGCCGCCCTTATTTTTTGCCATCCGCTGCGGGTGGGGCGGGCCGCCCCCCCGACAGCCGACGGGCCGCCGGCGCTACGGTCTGCTGCTAGACTGGGGGCGAGGTTCTTCTTATGGCTTTAAAGGTAGGGGACTTGGCCCCGGATTTTGAGCTGCCGGCGGTGGCGGGCGAGCAGCGCCTGCAGGTGAAGCTCAGCGATTTCCGCGGCCAGAAACATGTGGTGGTGACCTTTCATCCGCTGGACTGGACGCCGACTTGAGCGGCGCAGGTGCCGGCGTTCGACTCGGATCGCGAGAAGTTCGCCGCACTGGATGCCCAGGTCTTGGACATCAGCGTTGATTCCATCCCCAGCCACCTGGCGTGGCAGAAAAAAGAGCTCGGCACGATGCACTTGCCGATGTGCGCGGATTTCTATCCCCATGGCGCAGTGACGCAGGCCTACGGCATCCTGCGGGACGGGCCGCCGGTGGCAGGCATCAGCGAGCGGGCAGCGTTCATCGTGGATAAGAGCGGCAAGGTTGCGTTTGCCAAGGTGTACCCGCTGGACCAGGTGCCGGACAATCAGGAACTGCTGGCGGCAATTCGCAAGATCAGTACCTAGTACCTAGCGAAAAGCAAAATCAACCGGCTTCCGATTTGCGCCAGGTGCGGAGGTTGATGGCGTAGAGCACGATACAGAAGACATTAGCGGGGATAAAGCCCAACTGCGCCGTGCGCACGGCGATGATGCAGATGATGACGCTATTGATGGCCGCAAGAATCCAGCCTTTCCAGCACCTTCTTCCCACCAGGATGGTCGAAAGAATCGTCAGTACACAGGACAGATAGTCGAGCCTAAGCACGCGACCAGAGCACCTCTGCAAGTGATCTTGCCGGAGAAGGCTGGTCCGGCGCTGTGATTTTGCCCCAGTTGGGAGGTAACGAAGGTCATATGCCCAGACGACAACGTTAACCAGACCTGCCGAACTGGTAAGCCGAGACAGTTGCGCCCATCACCCGATCGGTGAAGATACGGCTTCCCGGATCGTCTCCGGCAGCGCCGGCGGCGACCATCAGGGGAAGCAGGTGTTCTTCGCGGGGATGAGCCTCACGCGCTGCCGGGGCGAGCGTCCATTGAGCGAGCTTTTCGTTTCTAACCCTGGGGTCGGGTTCGCAAACGGCCTCGGCCAGCCAGGCGTCAAACCGGTCCGAGGCGGGGATCACGCCTCCGGCGCGGAAACCCCGCATATTGTGATAGCTCATGCCGCTGCCCACGATCAGCACGCCTTGCTGCCGTAGAGGTTGAAGCGCGTGCCCAGCGGCGAGGTGAGCGGCAGGGTCGAGCCCCGCCTGCAGGGATAGCTGAATGATCGGGACATCGGCGTTGGGGTAAATCAGTTTGAAAGGAATGAAGACGCCATGATCCAAGCCGCGCTGCGGGTCGGAACGCGACGGGATTCCGGCTTGCGCCAGCAATTCTTTGACCCGCTGGGCCAAGGCCGGAGAACCGGTTGCGGGATACTTGAGCTCATAGGTATGCGGAGGAAATCCCGAGTAGTCATAGATCAGCGGCGGATGGGGGTGAGTCCCCACCGTGAATTCCGCTTCTTCCCAGTGGCCTGAAATCACGACGATAGCCGTGGGAGCGGCCCCGATTGAAGCGCCCAGTTGCTTCAGCCATGCGGCCATCCTGTGCCAGGTATCGGGCGGGTCCCAATCCATGAAGAAGCAAGGGCCTCCGCCGTGAGGGATGAACAGGGTGGGGAGTGAGTCGGATTTGCGGCTGGGGTGCAAGGTTCTGCGCGTCTCTAAGGCGGCAAACTGGGAGAGTACCAGTTATCCCGCTTCTTGGGGAGCTGAAGGCCAGCGCATGACAAACCAAAAAAAGATCCCGCGCGCGGGGAGAGAACCTTGGCGGCGGGATCTTGAGCTTCGAATGGAGTTCCCGACTACTTTAGACCGGGACGAGCAGACACCAGGTAAAACGTTAGTAAAAGAATGTAAAGTTTTGTAACCCATGGGATCCGGCGGGCGCTAGTAGTGAAACCGGTATTTCACCTGGACCGAGATCTCCCTGGGGTTGACGAAGTGCGTTCCTCCGAAGGTGTTGCTGTTGTCGAGCATGTAATGGTTGTTGGACAGGTTCAACCCGGTGACCTGGGCGCTCCAGTTCTCGCCGAAGGATTTCCCTAACGACAAATCAAAACCGGTATGGGCCGGCAGATGTTGCGGGCCTTCGCCGTCGACGAAGCCGGAGCCGTGGTTGAGGTTAAAGTCGGCCCAGGTGCGCCAGGGCAGCGTGAGATTGAAGCCGGTAGAGACAGTGTCGCGCTGATCATGGTCGAGGAAAAAATAGGTATTGTCCGGCGGCGAGAAGTCGGTGAGGCCTCCAGTGACTCCGCCGAACCCTTGGGCGTACTGGTGCGAATACGCGGCATGGAACTGTGCCAGGCGGCCAATGAGGGGGGAGTTTGCGGTCGCTTCCCAGCCGTGGATGCGGGCGCGCGCTATGGTGAGCGGGAAAAATATGTTGGAATTTCCCAGCACATCGTGATCGAAGAAGTTGCGGGCGCCGGTGCGGAAGTTGGCCACGTCGAACGTCCAGCCACGGAAGGGGATGGTCAGCCCGAACTCGTGCTGCTCGTCGCGTTCACCGTGAAGCGGCAGGAATCCGAAACCCTGCTGCGCGGCCAGTTCGAGTAGGGGACCATTGACCGTAAGCAGCGGCGGGGGCTGGTAGTAGCGTCCGTAGAAGGCGCGCGCCACCCAACCGAGTTTAGGGATGCGAACGGCAGCGCCGATGCGCGGGTCGGCAGCATTCTCGGAGATGGTGGAGCCGAAGTGGGTGAGGCGCACTCCGCCATTGAGCGTGAGCCAACTGGCGGCCTTGAACTGGTCTTCCAGAAAGATGGTTTCGACATTGCCCCAGGCCATTTCCCGCTGGCTGAGCGGCGGGTTGCTGCCGTCGCTGGTGACCAGGCCGAACAGTTGGTTATCGCGATCGCCGAAAACCTGGAGTCCGACGTGCGCATTGTGGCGGCCGCGGGTGATGGCGATTTGGGCGACGCCTCCGAAATAGTTGGAGCCGCGATCGTCGGCAGGAATGACGACGGCATCGGCTGGATCGCCGGTGAAACCGCCGACATAGTGAGCGCGGTTGAAGTGGTAGAAGGGCGAGATGGTGAGCAGCGCGCCATCTTTCATGGTGTGCAGCCAGGTGAAGTTGATCAGGTCGTCGCGTTCATCCTCGGTGTCCCGGATACCTTCCGCCTGCAGGCTGGGATCGTTGGGAACCTGGTAGTGGTCGCCGCGTAGAGACGTGATGAGGCGAAGCTGGTCGTTGGGCGTCTTGTTGAAGATGAGCGAGGCGAACGCGCCCAGGCCGGCCGATTGATCGTGCAGAACCTTGGTGCTCGGGGTCTCCAGACCCAGGTCGGTGCGGTAGCCGGACACGCTTCCGTAGTAGGCGAAGCGCTCGGTGTGATCGCCGAAGCTGATCTGGTCGTTGGTGTTGTTGAAGCTGCCATAGCCGGCGACCAGTTCGGCTTGGCGATTGCGCTCGAAGCCAGAGCGGGTGACCACGTTGAATACACCGTAAGTGCGGTCGCCGTACTCGGCGGAATAGCCTCCGCGCTGGACTTCGAGGTAGTCGATGTCCTTGGGATCAAACTGCGGGCCGACGTTGGAAGCGATATTGGTATTGGGCACGGGAACGCCGTCCAGCAGCCAGGAGACCTGGTGTCCGCCGCGGATGTGCAGCTGGTCGTGCACCATGTAGGCGCTGGGCGTGTAGTTGGTGATCATGGCCAGGCTGTTGGTTTGGTCGGCGCCGGGGGCCTGGGCAATCTGCTGGCGGCTGATGACGCTGGAGGTGGTAGAGGATTCCGGATTCACGGCAGCAGCGGCGTCGGTGACCTCGACGGTTTCGCTGGTCTTGGCGATGGCCAGGCCGAAATGCAGGCGGGCATCGCGGCCGGAACTCATGACCACCTTCTGTTCCTGGGTGGTGAAGCTGGGGAGTTGGACAGTAACCCGGTAGGCGCCGAGGGGGACGGCGTCGAAGCGGAATTCTCCGGCATCGTCGGAAGTGAGAGTCTTTGTCCAGTCGGAATCCTCGGCTTTGATGGTGACCTGTGCGCCCTGGACGGGGCGATGCTGCGGGTCGTGGATTAGACCACGGACGGAGCCGAAGATGGTGGCGCTCATGGTGGCTGCAAACAGCAGCAGGCCAGCCAGGAGCGCGATACGGATGGTGCGCATGGATCCTCCAAAGCTGAAAAGCACTGAAATGCTGGAAGCAGGCCAGGAATGGCGGAGCGTTGCTCCGCATGGAAGGCCGAGGGCGGCCGTCCCCACACGAGCAGTGGCATGTCCCCAAAAACCTACTTCTTACTAAATCAGGCGATGGAGGAAACGGGAGGGGCGCGTCCGGAGTGGGCGTCGTCGTATTGCGCGGTGCGGCGGACCGGGCGCGATTCCGCCAGGAAACTGGTGGATTGCGGCGCGGTCCTGACGCTGCGGGACGGACGGACTTGAGTCCACTGCGAAACCGTGAGCGGCCGGCAGCAGTTGTGGTTACAGCAGTCGGGAGTATTGAATTGGGCGTCATGCGGAGTGGGCTGGGCCATGGGCTTCCGCATGCAGCAGGCGTGAGGAGCAGGCGCAGAGATCGCCAGAGCCGCCGGGGCGAACACTCCCACGAGCAGCAGAACAACGAGCAATCTGGCGGTTAAGCGGTGCATGGTGGTTCGGGCAGGCCCCACACCTGCTTCTATAGACTGACTAGTAGAGGATAGGATAGTCGGGGGAAGAAGGCAAGATGGGCAGGCGGGGGAGGGCTGAGCCTCAGCGGCTGAAGCCGCACTTGCCTGCAGCCGCTAACGGCACGACTGAGGTGGTGCCCTTCCCCACGACCGCAGCGCTCTTGGCCCACCAGTTGAGCCCGCAATTTGGCATGTGTTAGCATCCTAGGTTTTGGCAGGCTGTTCCATCTTGGCCGTTATCCAGCCTCTTCTTTCCTGGCCACTGGGAGCCCCTGGCGATCCCCTCGGATTCGCTGACCCACGCATGGAGCAGTCTCGACCGGGCAAAAGGAGCGAACCTTGAAAGTCTACGAAGGCGCGAACATCCGGAACATTGCAGTAGTCGGGCATGGGCATGCGGGCAAGACCTCGCTGATCTCCGCCATGCTGTATACCGCAGGGGCCACCCAGCGGCTGGGCCGGGTGGACGACGGCAGCGCTACCACCGACCACGACGAAGAAGAAATCGCCCGCAAGATGTCGATTGCCAGCAGCTTGGCGTACGTGGAGTGGGGCAAGACCAAGATCAACCTGGTCGACACCCCTGGGTTCAACATGTTCGTTCACGAAGCCAAGATGGTGCTACCGGTGGTGGACGCGGCGGTGGTGGTGGTGGATGGCGTGGCCGGCGTGGAGGTGGTGACGGAGCGGGTGTGGGCGTACTGCGAGGAATACAAGACGCCGCGGCTGATCGTGGCCAGCCGCATGGACCGCGAGCGCGCCGACGCCGAACGCGTGCTCGATTCGCTGACCAAGGCCTTTGGGCGTTCCGTGATCCCATTGGAGATGCCCATCGGGCGCGAGAAAAGCCTGACCGGGGTGGTCGACCTGGTGCGGATGAAGGCTTATACCTATGAACTGGGCGGAGACGGCAAGGGCAAAGAGACCGAGATTCCCGCCGATCTGAAGGGCCAGGCGCAGGAAGCCCACGAAAAACTGGTAGAACTGGTTGCGGAAGGCAACGACGCCCTGCTGGAACAGTTCTTTGACAAGGGAACCATTCCGGAGGAAGACCTGGTTCCGGCGCTGCACAACGCCATCCGCGAAGACAAGATTTTCCCGGTCATCTTCGGTTCGGGGCTGGGCAACATCGGCGCCGACCGGGTGATGGATTTCATCGTTGACTACACCCCCGCGCCCTCGGAGCACGAATGGGTCCAGGGCGAAGCGGCGGCGTCGGGCAATGGCGAGCCGCCAAAGCGTCATGAGACCGACAACGAACCGGTTTCGCTGTACGTGTTCAAGACCGTTTCTGATCCTTTCTCCGGACGCATCTCCTATTTCAAGGTTTTCTCGGGGGTGTTGAAGAACGACGTCACGGTACAGAACTTCACCCGCGGGTCATCGGAAAAGTTTGCACATATTGGGATCATGCAGGGCAAGACCGCGGTCCCGGTAACCGAACTTCATGCCGGAGACATTGGCGCGGTGGCCAAGCTGAAAGACACGGTCACGGGAGACACCTTGGGTGATAAGTCGGCGCCCATCCAGTATCCCAAGGTCCATTTGCCGGAGCCGGCAATTACGTTTGCTATCGAGCCGAAGAGCCGGGCGGACGAAGACAAGCTGGGCGTGGGCATTCACAAGATGATGGAAGAAGACGCCATGCTGCGATTCTTCCGCGATCCGCAGACCAAGGAGTTCCTGATCGCGGGCACCGGGCAGCAGCACATCGAAGTGGTGGTTTCGAAGATGAAGAAGCGGTACCACACGGAAGTGATTTTGAAAGCGCCCAAGGTTCCCTACCGCGAGACCATACGGGGCAAGGCCGACGTGCAAGGACGGCACAAGAAGCAGACCGGCGGTCACGGCCAGTACGGCGATTGCAAAATCAAGATGGAGCCGATGGTGCGCGGCGGAGAGTTTGAATTTGTAAACGACATTTTCGGCGGCGCCATCCCGAAAAACTACATTCCCGCGATCGAAAAGGGAATCAAGGATGCGGCGTCACGCGGGTATCTGGCGGGATTTCCGGTGGTGGATTTCCGAGTGATTCTGTATGACGGGTCGTACCACGATGTGGATTCGAACGACATGTCGTTTCAGATGGCCGGCCGCATCGCCTTCAAGAAAGCCATGGAACAGGCCAAGCCCACGCTGCTGGAACCAGTGATGGCGGTCGAGATCACGGCGCCGGATGAGTTCGCAGGCTCGATCATGGGCGATCTGAACAGCCGGCGGGGGCGCATCCAGGGCATGGACAATAAAGGCGGCAACACCGTGGTGAAAGCAGAAGTACCGATGGCGGAGATGCTGACCTACGGCGTCGATCTGACCGCTATGACCCAGGGCCGCGGCAGCTTCAACATGGAAATGCATCACTACGATACGGTGCCGGCGCTGCTGCAGGAGAAGATTATTGAGAAGGCCAAGGCGGAGCGCGGGGTGGTGAAGGAAGAGGAAGAGTAGCTTCGAGTAGCGAGCACCTGGTACCGAGTTCGGGCGGCTGCGGCCGCCCTTTGTATCTTGAAGCAGTAATCTTGAAACGTGGGGTTCGTGATGCGGCAGAGTAGGCTAACGATGGTGGCAGCAATGGTGCTTGGGATTCTTTCTGCGGCGGTGGGCCAGCAGCCGCCATCTGATTCTCCTATGAAGATCAACGTAGACCATGCGGGTATCTGTGCCTACCAACTCGAGCCTGTCCAGAAGGCGTTCGCCAGCGTGGGACTGGAGACCTTGTATGGCGGGGCGCATGCGACCGGCGGTACTCACAATGCTTTGCTTGGCTTCGATGACGGTTCGTATCTTGAGTTGATCGCGCCCCAGCATCCCGAGAGCATGAGCAAAGCTGACGCTCGAGACTATGAGGCGCTCAAGCCTGACCGGGCGCAAACTTGCTTCTGGGCCACGGGCACCACCAATATTCCGAATGCTGTGCAGACGCTTCGACAGCATGGCTTCGACATCCAGAGCCCGCAGCTGGGAAGTCGCAAGCGGCCGGACGGGATTCTGGTGGTCTGGGACACCGCTGCGATCGACCAGAAAGGCGGCGGCGACATTTTGCCTTTCTTTATTGAAGACCGCAGCCGGCGCAGCACTCGCATCCAGCCTTCGCCCAGCGTGACGGGCAGCGAACTCAGGGGAATCGAGTGGGTGGTTCTCGGCGTGAAGGACCTGGACGCGAGCATTGCGCTGGTTCGCAAAGCGTATGGATGGCCGGCACCGACCCTGGCCACCGATGCGAGTTTCGGGGCCAGGATGGCGTACTTTGCGGGAACTCCGGTGCTGCTGGCGGCTCCTCTGGATAAGAGTTCCTGGCTGACAGGGCAGCTGGAGAAGTCCGGGCAAGGGCCGATCGGGTTGCTGATCGGGACCAAGGATTTTGCCAGTTCCACCAAGCGCTTCAAGCTGTCGGGAGATGCTTCCTGGTTCGGACGCAAGGTGGCGTGGTTCGATGCTGAGAAGTTGCATGGGGCCAGACTGGGAGTGGTAGAGTAAGCCCGCATGAGGTTGCCGCCGGACTCGCCACGTACGCGCCATCCCCAAGTTGGTGCGCGGGTGTTCCTGGCGCTGCTTACGATTTCGGTCCTGATTGCCTGCCGTCAACATTCCTCAACGCCCGAAGCGCGTGCGCGCAAGGAATCCAGCGCGCCCTTCGCGCAATCCTATGTTCCAACCGGCGGGGCGGTGAAGTTCGACATCCTTCCTGTCGGCGGCACGGAGGCCGCGCACCAATGGCTGGCCAGCTACACCGACGAAGGCAGGACTACCCGATTTCGGATTGAACTGGGCCAGCAAGGCAGGTTTCTGGCAGAGACGGGATCGGATCCGATACCTCTCCTGGACAGCTTGCAGAAGGCGCTTGGGGCCAAGCGGATGCCGCGGAATGTCCAGAAGGCGGATGTGCTGCCTTTTGACTATGAAGTTCTCGGCGAAGACGAGGCCCGGTTGTCCGATGGCACTTTCACCGATAAGCCCAAAGGCACCTGGACGGCGATGAAGGTTGTTCTGGCCAATGGGAGAGGCGAAGTTTTTCTGAACCTCAACCTGGCCAATCACCAGGGGGAGTTTTCCGTCAAAGACCCAAAGTATGGGGACATCGTATTGGCGGAGCTTGCCAGGGTGTTTTGATCTGGGGTCGAGTGCACCGTGAGGGGCCGCTTTTTTCAAACCAGCGCGGGCGAGTCGCCCGCGCCCACACTGGCATTGCATCGCGCGTGCTTTCGCTTTAGTATCGCCATAACGTGGCCACTCTCAAGAACATTCCCAACCTCAAAGAGCGGTTGGTGTCGGCGGCGCCGGTCGAGGACGACAGTTCTTTTGAGCTGAAGCTGCGCCCGCAGCGGCTGGCGGAGTTCATTGGGCAATCCAAAGTCAAAGAGAACTTGTCGGTAGCGATTGAGGCGGCGCGGTCGCGCGGCGAAGCCCTCGATCATGTCCTGCTCTACGGGCCGCCGGGATTGGGCAAGACCACGCTGGCCACCATCATCGCCAACGAACTGGCGGTGCAGTTCCAGCAGACTTCGGGCCCGACTTTGCAGATTAAGGGCGATCTCACGGCGATTCTCACCAACGTCCGCGACCGGCAAGTGTTGTTCATTGACGAAGTACACCGGTTGCAGCCGGCGCTGGAAGAGATCCTGTACTCTGCGCTGGAAGATTACAAGCTCGACATCATCATTGGACAAGGCCCGGCGGCGCGTACTCATACCATGGAGGTGAAGCCATTTACCTTCGTGGGAGCGACCACCCGCGCTGGACTGCTTTCGTCACCGCTGCGCTCGCGGTTTGGCATCGTGCTGCGGCTGGAGTTCTATAGCCACGAAGACTTGCAGATCATCGTGGAGCGCTCGGCCGATATCCTGGGCGTGGAGATCGACAAGCCGGGGGCGCTGGAGATTGCCAGCCGGTCGCGTGGCACGCCCAGGATCGCCAACCGCCTGCTGCGGCGGGTGCGAGACTATGCTCAAGTGCGCGGCGCGGGGAAAATCGACCTGCCGACGGCGCAAGCGGCGTTGCAGATGCTCGAAGTCGACCGTCACGGCTTCGACGAGATTGACCGCAAACTGTTGTTAACCATCATCGAAAAGTACCAGGGCGGCCCGGTTGGGGTGAATACCCTGGCGGCGGTGCTGGCGGAAGAGGCGGACGCCATTGAAGAAATCTACGAGCCCTTCCTGATGCAGATCGGGTTTTTGAATCGCACTCCGCGCGGCCGGGTGGCGACGCAGCTGGCGTACGATCATTTCGGCATCACGCCGAACCGGCGGCAGAGTTCGTTGTTCTAACCGTCGCACGAAATCCCTCCGTAAACATTTTGAGGTCGAGGTGGAACATGCGGTTGCAGATGGCGAGTCGCGCGGTGGGAGATGTACTGGTGATCCGCTGCGGCGGCCGCATAGTGGCCGGTGAGGAAGTGCAGGCACTGCAACATCACGTCAAAGGTACCTTGACGGAGATGAGGGAAGTTGTCCTCCATCTGGAGGACGTGGTCTTCATTGATAGCAGCGGGCTGGGGGCCCTGGTTCGCCTGTTGCAGCATGCGCGGGTGTCAGGAGGGGAACTGCGCCTTTGCAACATCCCGAAGCCGGTGCAGCAAACTCTGAAGCTGACCAACATCCTGAAGCTGTTTCCGACCTACGAGTCAGAGGGAGACGCGATCATTGCGGCGTATAGTGGCAGCCAAACGCAGAGTGCGCCCGCCGCGGAAACAGCGATCAGAGTTCTTTGCGTGGAGGAATCCGCCGACCTGCGGGCCTACCTGGCGGAGTTGCTGCGCAGTGCCGGCTACCGTGCCCTGACCAGCAGTAACGTGCATGATGCCAAGATTCTGCTGAAAGCGGCGAAAGTCAGGCTCATTATCCTGGGAGCGGGAGTGAGCTTAGTACACGGCCAATCGACGCGAGAGATCCTTGCCCGTATCGATCCCTCGGCCCAGGTGTTGTCGCTGGCCGGCGACTTCAGCCAGCAGGATGCGGGCGAAGCCGCGCAGCGGCTTATGGAAGAGGTTCGTGCCGCCCTGAAGTAGGTACGGGGTTTTGGTGTGGGGATCAGGAAAGTTTTCTTTCGCCCCTTCGGGGCTTGGCTCTCCAGCTTCGCATCACCCACGGCTTGCGCCGTGGGCTTCGTTCTTGCGCCGCTCCGCGGCTGACCATGAGCCAGACGCTCAGATCGGGCAGGGGCTCCTGGGGCCACGACTCAGGTGGCCTCCTCTTTGACTTGGCTTAGACGCCGACCTATGATGGCCCTCGTCGTTCCGTCTATGCGCCGCTATCATGCTAGGCAAAACCATATCTCATTACCGCGTCGTGGGAAAACTCGGCGGGGGCGGGATGGGAGTGGTGTACAAGGCCGAAGACCTGCAGCTTGGCCGCTTTGTCGCGCTGAAATTCCTGCCTGAACTGGTCGCTCATAACCCCCAAGTGCTGGAGCGGTTCCGGCGGGAAGCGCGGGCGGCTTCGGCGCTCAACCATCCCAACATCTGCACCATCTACGAAATCGGCGAGCATGAAGGCCGGCGATTTATTGCCATGGAGTATCTGGATGGCATGACGCTGAAGCACCGCATCGCGGGCAAGCCTCTCGACGGCGAAACCCTGCTGGCATGGGGCATCGAGATCGCAGATGCGCTCGATGCGGCGCATAGCCAGGGCATCGTGCATCGCGACATCAAGCCGGCAAATTTGTTCATCACCAGCCGCGGGCACGCCAAGATCCTCGATTTCGGGTTGGCCAAGGTGACCTCCAAGGAAGGCGGCGGGAGCGAAAGTAGCGATGACCCGCGGTTGCAGGAAACGGCGGGCGCGGAGCGGAGCCTGACCAGCCCCGGCACCGCGATGGGCACGATTGCCTATATGTCGCCGGAGCAGGCGCTGGGCAAGGAATTGGACGCACGCACCGATCTGTTCTCATTCGGAGCGGTTCTCTATGAGATGGCGACCGGCGAGTTGCCGTTTCGCGGGGAGACTTCGGCGGCGCTTTTCGATTCCATCCTGCACCAGGTTCCGGCGCAGCCAGTGCGATTCAATCCTGGGCTTCCGCCTGCGCTGGAGCCGATCATCCACAAAGCGCTGGAAAAAGACCGGGACCTGCGCTACCAGCATGCGTCGGAAATCCGGGCTGACCTGCAGCGGTTGAGACGGGACACCCAGCCAGGCCACAGCGCCGCCTACATGACCACGGTGATCAGGCCTCCAGTGGAACAGGAGAGGAGCAATCAGAAGAAGATCGGCTTGACGGCGTTGGTTGCTGTCATCCTGGCCGTGGCGGCAACAGCGTTCTTCTTTTGGCGCCGGCCGGCTTTGACGGAAAAAGACACCCTGGTGCTGGCGGATTTCAGCAATTCAACGGGCGAGCCAGTATTCGACGGCACGCTGAAGCAGGCGCTGATCGTGCAGTTGGAGCAGTCGCCGTTTCTGAATGTGTTGTCGGAGCAGAAGGTCGCCCAACAACTTCAGTACATGGGGCACGCGAAAGACGAGCGGCTCACGCCCGACCTGGCGCGGGAAGTGTGCCAGCGCGCAGGCAGCAAGGCCATGCTGATGGGATCGATCACCAACCTGGGCACTCACTATGTGGTTGGCCTGAACGCAATGAACTGCACGACCGGCGATTCCCTGGGCAGCGAGCAGGTGGAAGCCGACAACCGCGAACACGTGCTGGGATCGGTAGGCAAAGCCGCTACCCACATGCGGGAGAGGTTAGGTGAGTCGCTGGCATCGATTCGGAAGTTTGATACTCCGGTAGAGCAGGCAACCACGCCGTCGCTCGAGGCGTTGCAGGCCTACAGCCTTGCTTTGAACACCTGGGCGAACAAGGGAGAGCAGGCCGCCATCCCATTTCTGAAGCACGCGATTGAGCTGGATCCGAACTTCGCCATGGCCTATGCGCGGCTGGGAACTGCGTATTTCAACCTGTCCCAGGCGGGGTTGGCCAGCGAGAACACCAGGAAGGCACATGAGCTGCGGCAGCGCGTCTCTGAGCGTGAAAGCGTCTACATCGAGTCTCACTACTACACCTACGTGACCGGAGAACTGGACAAAGCGGCGCAGGTGTTTGAGGTGTGGAGCCACACCTACCCGCGGGATGTGGTACCACACGCCAACCTGGGTGCTCTTTATTACTATCTGGGGAATTACGAGAAAGCGGAAGCCGAATTGCGGCAGGCGCTGGCGCTCGATCCTAACAACGCGACCTGCTATCTGAGCCTGGCGGGCGCGTGCCTGGCGCTGAACCGTCCCGACCAGGTGCAGCAAGTGCTGGACCAGGCGCGAGCGCGCAAACTGGAGAGCGAGTTCCTGTTGTCGAACCGCTACTTCCTCGCCTTCCTGCACGACGATGCCGACGAGATGAAGAACCTGGTAGCCGGAGCCGCGGGCAAGCCGGGGTCCGAGGATGTCGTTCTGGGGCAGCAGTCGGATACCGAGGCGTATCATGGCCGTTTCGCGAAAGCGCGGGAACTGACGCAACGGGCGATCGACGCGGCCCGTCGCAATGGAGACTTGGAGACGGCGGCGTTTTACCAGGTCGAGGCGGCGTTGCGGGAAGCTGCGGTTGGCAACAGCGACTTGGCACGAAAGGGTGTGACTGCCGCGCTGGCTCTGGCTTCCACTCGTGACGTTCAGACTTTGGGCGCATTGGCGCTCGCCCAGAGCGGCGATACCGCACAGGCGAAGGACATGGCCGATGACCTGGGTCAGCGTTTTCCGGCGGACACGCTACTAAACAACTATTGGTTGCCGACGATCCGGGCGGAGATCGCCATCCAGCAGAAGGATGGGGCAAACGCGGTCGAATTGATGGGCGCGGCGAGCAGCTACGAGTTGGGCAGTCCGCAGCCCTTTCAGCTGGGAACGCTTTATCCTATCTACGTGCGCGGACAGGCCTACTTGGCGGCGGGTCAAGCCAGTGCCGCCGCGGGCGAGTTCCAGAAAATTATTGATCATCGCGGCGTGGTATTAAATTTCCCGCTGGGGGCGCTGGCACGGCTGGGCTTGGCGCGTGCCCGGGCTGCGAGCGGCGACACCGCAGGAGCAAAAACCGCTTATCAGGAGTTTTTTTCGGTGTGGAAGGATGCGGATGCTGACCTGCCGATTCTGCAGGAGGCGAAATCCGCGTATGGGAAACTGCAGTAAGTCAGTACCGAGTACCGAGTACCGAGAACAGCACGAATCTGAAGAGTAAACGTGGAATGAAGCGCATCTTCACGCGGAGTCTCCCGTTTTCAATGGCGTGATTTAGGCACGGAAGTGGGACAAAGAAGTAAAATATCCCGCTGATTTCAATTTCTTGGGAACGAATCTGCATGAGTGATCAAACTGAGGGAAAGAAGATTTACGTCACGCTGGCCGGGCTGCCACTCTCTTTCCACCTGGAGTGGCCGTTTCGCAAATCCACGTCAGGAGCGGATTTCTGGGTGCTGCACGCTGACATTCGCCTGGAGAATTCGGACGGGCTGCACGCGCCGGTGGCGGTAAACCTTTCGGCGACCTTGCATGAAGTGCTGCCATCGCTGGAACCGAAAGACGTCGAGGGACCGGTGATCAACGCTCTGCGCAAGGAAGTGGACCGGCGGCAACTGGAGTTCGTGAAGTCGGGCAAGCTGGTGCCGGTGCAATTCTCCAGCCGGCATTACGACTTCAAGCGCGGCCACTGGGTATTCGGCAAGGCGACCGACGAAGACATGGCGTCGCTGATTGCCCGCAAAGTGTATTGGCAAACCCGGTTGGTGGGCGGGGACGTGTGGCTCGGCGACCAGACGGAAGCCCTCTACGTGCAGACCACGACCGATCATATCGCTGAAGTGGCGAAAACCTTGATGACGCAGGGACTGATCAAAATGGAGCGCCGGTACGCCACCGCAAATCCAGCGCTGATGGCACAGGCGGCAAAGTTCGAGGTAGACATGCGGACTGCACTGGAGGAGTTGGAGAAGAAGCACGCGTACGAGAGGGGGCAAAAAATTGCAGGTTGAAGAATTTCGCTCGCAGATTGGCGGCAGACGTTCTTTCATGCTGAAAAAGGCCGCGCTGTTCCTGGCCGGCCTTCTGGCCGTGCTACCAGCGCATGCGCAACAGCCGGCGCCAGGCCATTTCGACGGCAAAACGTGGTGGGACCACGTCAAGGTGCTTGCCGATGACAATCTGGAAGGGCGCGAGACGGGAAGCGCGGGCCTGCGCAAGGCCGAAGCCTATGTGGTCGATCAGTTGAAGAAGTCTGGGCTGCAGCCTGCGGGAAGCGACGGCTTCTACCAGCCGGTGAAATTCCAATCGCGACAGATCGTGGAGAAGGAATCGAGTCTCGCCTTGGTGCGCGACGGCAAAGCGGAGCCGCTTAGCCTGGGCGAGGACGCAATCTTCAGCACACGGGTGGATCTGGCTCCGCGCGTGGAAGCGCCCCTGGTGTTTGTTGGGTACGGACTGAGCATTCCGGAGAAAGGCTATGACGACTTCGCCGGCCTGGACCTGAAGGGCAAGGTCGCGGTGTTGTTCACCGGGTCACCTGCGGATATGCCTGGCGCCCTGGCTTCGCACTATCAGACGGCAGCCGAGCGCTGGAAGGCCCTGCAGAAGGCCGGAGCGGTGGGGGTGATCGGAATCCCCAATCCCGCTGTGATGGATATTCCGTGGTCACGCATTTCGTTGAACCGGGCGCACCCGAGCATGGCGCTGGCTGGTCCGCAGTTCGACGAGACGCCGGGCGAGCAGCTGGCAGTCACCTTCAATCCGGCCAAGGCGGAACAGCTTTTTGCCGGATCCGGGCACACTTTTCAGGAAATCGCCGAGCTGGGTAAAGACCGCAAGCCGCTGCCGCGCTTCCCACTCACGGTTGCCATCAAAGCAACCGCCAAGGTCGAGAAGGAAGACGTGGAATCGGCCAACGTGGTCGCCAAGCTTCCGGGCAGCGATCCCCGACTGAAGAACGAGTACGTGGTGCTCTCGGCGCACGTGGACCACATCGGAATTGGCGAGCCCATTAATGGCGACCGCATTTACAACGGGGCCATGGATAACGCTTCCGGCACGGCCGTGCTGCTGGATGTGGCGGCGTCGCTGAAGAAGTCTCCGGAGAAGCTCAAACGGTCGATTCTGTTTGTGTTTGTTACCGGAGAAGAGAAGGGGCTGCTCGGGTCGAAATACTTCACGGCCAAGCCCACGGTGAAGGCAAATGCGATGGTCGCCGATATCAATATCGACATGTTCCTGCCCATCGTTCCGCTGAAAGTGCTGACCGTGTATGGATTGGCGGAATCCGATCTGGGCGACATGGCCCGAGAGGCGGCGCAAGCTCGCGGCGTCGCGGTGCAGGCGGATCCACAGCCGCTGCGGAATGCGTTCATCCGCAGCGATCAGTACAACTTCATCCGGCACGGGATTCCCGCACTGGCCATGGGGGTTAGCCCCGATCCGGCGTCGGCGGAACAGAAACAGAAGTACAAAGACTGGCTGACGCAGCGTTATCACGCGCCCTCGGATGATCTGAACCAGCCGGTAGAACTTCCCGCGGCTGCTCAATATGAAGAAGTGATTCGCGGACTGATGATTTCAGTTGCGAACGACACTCAGCGGCCACAGTGGAAGGCAGACAGCTTCTTCCGGCGGTATGCGCAGGCAGGAGAATAGCCTGCACGGTTCACGAGGTGGAGCAAGCTTTCAAAACCACTACTCCTGCTTCATCGCGTCGATCAGCTGAAATAACTGGCTGCGATCCACCACCTCGACAAACGGCTTCCCCTGGGTCTTATTGCTGACCACGTAGATGGTGGGGGTATGCTCGATGCCGACACTGTTGCCCAGGTTCTTGTCCTTGGTGACTTCGGCAGCCAGCTTGCCTTGGGGGTCGACCACGAAGGGCAGATCGACCTTGTGGTCAGCGGCGAACTTCTCGGCGAAACCGCGCAGGTTGTCGGGCGTGATTTCGGGCTGGTGCTCAAAGATGTAATCGCGAAAATCAACTCCCATTTGCTTGGAATGCGCGTCGAAATAACGCGCAATCACCGCCGCGTCGAAGGACCAGTTGTGCATGGGCAGCGGGAAGTCGTGACGCACCACCGGAATCTTGTAGGTCTTTCCTGCCTGCGCCACCAGGGGCGCCGCCCGGCGGCAATCGGGACACTGCAAATCCTCAAAGACCACGATGGCGACCTTGGCTCCCTTCGGAGGCCGGAGAGCCGGGTTGGTTTCTTGAGCTGGAGCCAGCGCTGCAACTAGCAAGACAACCAGCGCCGCGAGGACGAGGTGTTTTTTCATAGATATTTAGATGCGGGAACTCGGGCCGATCACCCCTCAGTCTATGTTACCCGAAAGGGGTTAAACCTTAAACCGCAGGGGGGCGGGGATTCAAAGCAGCCGCAGCTGGCGCCGTTCCAGGGCCAGCAGCTTTTCTTTAATGGGCAGACCTCCGCCGTAGCCGGTCAGTTTGCCATTGCTGCCGATCACCCGATGGCAGGGAATGACGATGGGGATTGGGTTGGAGCCGTTGGCCAGGCCGACGGCCCGCGAGGCGTTGGGATTGCCGATGCGGCGAGCTAGTTCGCCGTAGGAAATGGTCGCGCCATATGGGATATCGCACAGACGCTTCCAGACCCCCAGCTGAAAAGGCGTGCCTTCCGGGACGAGCGGAAGATCGAAGCTCTCTAGTTCCCCGGCGAAGTAGGCGCGGAGCTGGCGAATGGTTTCGCGGAGTGGTACGCGATCCTCGCGCCACGCGGAATCCGGACGGGTCTTGCCCTTCACAAACTCAATCTGCCGCAAACCCTTTTCGTCCGCCGCCAGCAGCAGCGGCCCGACCGGGCTTTCGATGTGGGTGTAAGACATGGTCATGGTTAACAACTCCTTGCCATAGATACATGGCGGCGTAGGCGCGCCAGGGACGCCAAGCCTGGGCTCGCTCCTCCAGTTTGCGGGCGTGGTGAATGCCAGTCGCGTGAAACAGGCCGAGATCGCTGGACGGAAATGCGTCCGGCTCTCCGAGGGCGCGCATGGCGACGTACTGCGCCGTCCAATCGCCAATGCCCGGCAGTTCCCGCAAGCTAGTCAGAAATTCTTCCACGGCGACTACTCCGGAAAAGGCGATCTTGCCATCACAGACTGCCCGCGCCAGGGAGCGGATGCAATGTGCCCGGGCGCGGGGTAATCCAATGCGAGTCAAATCGGCGTCAGCCAGCGTTTGCGGCGTTGGGAACAGGTGGGTGAGCCCATGACCCACGACTACAGGTGTTCCGAAAGCGCGTACCAGGCGTCCAGCCAGAGTGGTTGCTCCGCGAACCGTGACTTGCTGTCCGAGAATGGCGCGGACAGCGAGTTCGAATCCATCCCAGCAGCCGGGAACGCGCAAGCCCGGGCGTCCTGCCACGCGATCGGCAAGCATGGGATCTTCGCCGAGGTGTCGCGCGATCTCGTTCGGGTCGGCCGACAGATCGAACAAGCGCCGCACCTGCTCCACAATGAGAAACAACCAGCGCGGCTCGGGAAAATGAATGCGCAGAGAGACAGCATTGGCCGCTTGGTCAAGCGCGGCTTCGATCCAGCCGATGTGCTCCTGCAGGGAAATGATACGGCGATAGCGGCCCTGTTCCACTACTTCCACGCCGGGAGTCGCGCGCGGGGCCAGGAAGTCAAGCAAGCCGTCCCAACTGAACGGCGGCCGAAAACGCAGCTGGAAGCGGTACTGGTTCTCCGGCAAAGGTTCGGATTTGCGGGCCAGCTTGCGGAGATGGGTGGGGGTGCGGCCGTAGGTTTTCTGGAACGTAGCATTGAAGCGGCGGACGCTGCCGAACCCGGAGGCCAGCGCCACTTCCCCCATAGGCAAGTGGCTCTCGTCAATCAGTTTCTTGGCGAACTGCAGGCGCCGGGTTTGCGCCACCGTGATCGGGCTGGCGCCCAGATGCTGCAGGAACAGTCGCCGCAGATGGCGTGAGCCAATGCCCAGGCGCTCGGCCAGCGCGTCCATACCGCCATCGCCGTCCTCCAGAGCGCTCTCGCTGATCAGCCGCAAGGCGCGAGACACCGTGGCTGAAGTCCCCAGCCATCCCGGCGTTCCCGGCGAACACTCGGGGCGGCATCGCAGGCAAGGACGGAGTCCGGCTTCGGCCGCGGCCGCAGCCGTCGGAAAGTAGCGGATGTTCTCCTCTTTGGGCGAACGGGCCGGACAAACCGGGCGGCAGTAAATACGCGTGGTCATCACTCCAATGAAGAAGCGGCCGTCGAAACGCGGATCGCGCGTTCGGCGGGCCCGGGAACAGAGGGTGGCATCGAGCAGCATGGCGACTGAAACAGGATAGACCGTGCAGCCGAAAAAGGCTGGCCATTTTCGGACATGAATGCCCTCTGTAGTTCTTAACCACTAAGGACACGAAGGGACACAAAGGAAAAGGCTACTTTACCAATTGCCTCAGAGCGGCCAGCAATGTCTCGATGTCTTCTGACGAATTGTAGAAATGGCAGGAGATGCGAACACCGCCCACGTTGGAGGTGTATCGCACCGACACCAGGATCCTTTTTTCCAGCAGGCGATTCATCAAGCTGATGTTGTCTTGCGCAGAGCCTACGGAGAAAGACACGATCCCGGCGCGATTGTCGCGGGCGCGCGGAGTTACAACCTGCACACCAAGCTGGTCGAGCCCGGCGAGGAGTTGATCGGTGATGGAGTAGATGTGCGCGGCAATGTTCTGCGGCCCAAGGTCCTGGATGAGCTTGAGCGATGCGGCCAGCCCAATCGCGCCGGGATAGTTGGCAGTGCCGCCGGTTTCAAACCGTCGCGTGCTGCGGACATAGCGATAGTCCTGCACCGGCGTGATGGTGGGAGTTTGAAAGTATGCCCCCCAGCCTCCGGGCGGGTCTTCCACAGAAAGGTAGCCGGCCAGGGGCGGGCGCAGTTTGGGCAAGGCCTCTCGACTGACGTAGAGAAAGCCGCAGCCGAAGGGCGAGTTGAGCCACTTGTGGCCGCCGCAGGCCAGGATGTCCACCGGGGTGGCGCGCACGTCGAGCGGAATGGCGCCGAGTTGCTGGATAGCGTCGACCACCAGCCAGATTCCGCGCTCGCGGCAAAGCCGGCTCAGGGCGGCGAGGTCGAGACGGTAGCCGTTGGTCCATTGCACCGTGCTGACACACACCACGCGCGTGCGCGGGGTCAGGCGGCTGGCGATGTCTTCGACCCGGACTTCGCCATCGCGATTGGGGACAACATCAATTTCAATGCCGTCCTGCTTCCTCTGCACCCAGGGAATGGCAACTTCCATGAACTCGAGATCCGAGAGCAGAACGCGGTCGCCGGCTTCGAGCGGAATGGCGTTGGCGGCGAGCGAGAGGCCATGACTCGTACTCTCGACCAGGGCAATCTCGTCGTCGTGAGCGTTGATGAGGCGGGCCGCCGCGGGACGGGCGGCGGCGCGCATCTCGTCCATAAAGATGTGGTGCGCGGTCGAGGACTCCATCGGGCAGACCATGGCGAGATCGAGAAACTTCTGGATTGCGTCTACCGCCGGGCGCGGGGCGAGCGAGACGCAGGCGGCATCGAGAAACACCTTGTCGAGCAGGCCGGGGAAATGTTGGCGGGCGTTGAGCATGGCTTGAAGATTTAAACACAGGGAAAGCAGAAAACCTTAAACCTTTAACCGCAGAGAAAGGCCGCTGAGATCGCCGGGAAGAACTACAACGCCGCAGCCTGTTCCCGCCGTCGGCCCTGGATTTCGATGTACACGTTCACCAGAGATACCGCAGCCGGCGTCACTCCCGGAATGCGGGACGCGTGGCCGAGGGTGCGAGGACGGATTTTCAGGAGTTTCTCCTGCATCTCGCGGGAGAGGCCGCTTACTGCCCGGTAGTCGAACCACTCGGGGATGGTGCGCTGCTCGGCCTTCTTCAAGCGGTCGATGGAACGCTCCTGCTGGCGGAGATAGCCTTCGTACTTTATTTCCGTTTCGACCGACTTGAGGTCGTTGCGGAGTGCCGAGGAAATGAAAACCGCAGGGGATGCCGGGGAGTTATCGGTCCCAAAGAACTCCGGGCAGAGTTCGCGAACTACCGGCACCAGGTGTTCGATACAGACTTCAGGGCGCTTTAGCAGTTGCGCTAGTGACTGCCCCAGCGCGGAAGAGAGGTCGAGAGGAACGCAAGGTCCTTCGACCGCGTTCGGCTTCGCCTCGCTTCGCTCAGGGAGACTCTGCGAAATCTTTTCGAGGATGTCTGCCGTGAGCTTTGTTCTTTCCAGCAACTGCGCCATCGCCTGCATGCGCTCTTGTTTGGCCAGATAGTAGGACCAGGCTGCGTCGGAGATCAAGCCTACTCTGCGGCCGTGCGGGGTCAGGCGGCGGTCGGCGTTGTCGATGCGCAGCAGCAGGCGGAACTCGGCGCGCGAGGTGAACATGCGGTAGGGCTCGTTGGTGCCCTTGGAGATGAGGTCGTCGATCAGGATGGCGGTGTACGCCTCGGTGCGGTCGAGGATGAGCGGCTCTTCGTTCTTCACTTTCAGTGCGGCGTTGAGACCGGCCATCAGGCCCTGGCAGGCGGCTTCTTCATAGCCGCTGGTGCCGTTGATCTGGCCGGCGAGGAACAAGCCGGCGATGGGCTTGGTTTCGAGGGTGCGTTCGAGTTCCGTGGGATCGATGGAGTCGTACTCGATGGCGTAGCCCGGGCGCAGCATTTCGGCGGTATCGAGGCCGGGAATCGTCTTGAGAATGGCCATCTGCACATCCACGGGCAACGATGTGCTCATGCCGTTGACGTAAATCTCGTGCGTGTTCAAGCCTTCGGGCTCGAGGAAGAGTTGATGAGTCGTTTTATCAGGAAACTTGACGATCTTGTCTTCGATCGACGGGCAGTAGCGCGGCCCGATTGACTGGATCTGTCCGCTGTACATTGGCGAGCGGTGAACGTTTTCGCGGATCAGGCGGTGAGTCTCGGGCGTGGTCCAGGCGATGTAGCAGGGCACCTGCGTGTCGTGGTGCGCGACCCGCTTGGTGCGGAAGCTGAAGGGCGTAGGATCGGCATCGCCGGGCTGCAGCTGGAAGCGCGACCAGTCGATGGTGCGTCCGTCGAGGCGCGGGGGCGTGCCCGTCTTCAGGCGGCATCCGCGCAGACCAAGCCTCTTCAAAGCTTCGCCCAGCAGGACGGCCGGCGGCTCGCCCGAGCGTCCCGCGGGATACTGCTGCTCGCCGCAGTGGATCAGGCCGTTCAGAAATGTTCCGGTGGTAATGATGACCGCGCTGGCGCCGACGGTGCGGCCGTCGCGAAGTTTTATTCCACGACAAACTCGGTCGTTGGTCGTTAGTCGTTGGTCGCTGGCCAAGCCCTCGCTTGGCTGAGTGCTGAATGCTGAGTGCCGAGTGCCTGCCTGCGACTGCTCCACGATCAGATCCGCCACTTCCGCCTGCTTGATCTTCAGGTTTGGCTGCGACTCGAGGACTTCGCGCATTTTCAGGCGATAGGCTTGCTTGTCGCATTGCGCGCGAGGCGACCAGACAGCGGGGCCGCGCGAGGTGTTCAGTAAGCGAAACTGGATGCCGACGGCGTCGGTGATTTCGCCCATGATGCCGCCGAGGGCATCGACTTCGCGGACCAGGTGCCCCTTGGCGATCCCGCCGATGGCGGGGTTGCACGACATCTGGGCGATCAGGTCGACGTTGAGCGTGTACAGGGCAGTCTTCAGGCCCATGCGGGCGGCGGCCATGGCGGCCTCGCATCCGGCATGCCCGGCGCCGACCACGACCACGTCGAATTGTTCGGTGAACTGCATGGATTGCGGCGCCCCACACGTCCGGCGGAAGGCCGGTACGCACTGTGTTCCATTCTAGCAACTTGGGGCCGGAGGCGGGGCGAACGGGGGCGCTGGACGCAATGGCCAAGTTACTTGTCAGGGGTTGCGTGTCCCCTTATAGTAGTGCTTCATTTCCCTCACAGGAGTTCATATGACCACCAAGGAATTCTTCCAGCAACTGGACTCGCGCATCGCCAAGTACGATCTGCTTTGTCATCCCTTTTATAAAGCCTGGGCCGCGGGTGAGCTGACGCGCCAGGACCTGCAGGAATACGCGCAGCACTACTATCATCACGTAGAAGCGTTTCCGACTTACCTGGCACAACTGGGGATTCGCCTGGAAGAAGGCGACCTGCGGCGTGCGGTGCTGGCCAACATGAGCGACGAGAAGGGCGGCGAAGACCTGTATGGGGAGCCGGCGCCGGCGCACTCGGAGTTGTGGCTGGATTTTGCCGAGGGCATGGGCGCGAGCCGCAATTTGGGAGGGCACAAGCCGCTGCCCGCTATCCAGCAGCTGTTGAAGTTCTTTCACCGCGTCGCCCAGCAAGGCGCGCCCGAAGAGGCGCTGGCCGCGTTCTATGCCTACGAGTCGCAGGTGCCGCGGGTGGCGCAGGAGAAGGCGCGCGGGCTCGAACAGATGTACGGGGCCGACGAAAAGACCCGGGGATACTTCACCCTGCACATGACCGCGGATGTGTACCACTCGCGCGTGTGGCGGCAGCAGCTGGGCAAGCGGCTGGAATCGAATCCGCTGGCGGCGGAGAAGGCGCTGGAGTCGGGTGAGGCTGCAGCCAAGACGCTGTGGCAGGCGCTCGACGGCATCGAGCAGCAGCGGATGGCGCGAGCGGCGTAGAGGGAATTGCAGATTGTAGATTTCAGATTGCAGAATTGACCGGGTTACGGGAGCCACTAACGCATGTTGGTGGCTCTTTTGTTTGTGCCCAGCCGCACGCCTAGGTTCGATAGAATCATGCAATTGTTCTTTGTAAGGGGAGGCCCTTAAGAGTGAAACCCGTACCCAATGGCGCCCGCAGCTTGGCTGAGGAAACGGTGGCGTTCGAGCACACCCTGACGGCGCATCATCCCGAGTTGCCGCCGGTGTA
The DNA here is from genome assembly GCA_020073665.1 of Terriglobia bacterium. Lineage (GTDB taxonomy): Bacteria > Acidobacteriota > Terriglobia > Terriglobales > Acidobacteriaceae > JAIQEU01. Next base: position 56,080 of record JAIQEU010000013.1, on the reverse strand, counting down.
TTCCACACCCGACATGATTCGGCTGATGGAGACCGCAGCATTTCATGCGCTGCAACCCTATTGCGAAGGCGACGAGATTACCGTGGGGACCGCGATCAACATTGAGCATCGTGCCGCCAGCGGGATTGGGGCGCGGGTCCAGGCGGAGGCGGTGCTGGAGTCGTTTGACGGCAAGTTCTATGTGCTGCTGGTCAGCGCGCGCGATGATGTGCAGGAGATCGGTCGGGGTACGGTGACCCGCGCTGTCGTGAGGGTGGGGAAGTTTTTGGAAAAAATGAAGAAGAAAGTGCCGAATAGCCGGTAACGAGTACCGAGCAGGAAAAACCAATGACGCAAGCTCTCGATCAAAAAGCCAAGGCCATTGCGTTCCGGGCGATGCATCGCGGCCCCGGCATACTGCTGCTGCCGAATGCTTGGGATGTGGCGAGTGCGCGGGTTTTTGAAGAGGCCGGATTTGGCGCGATTGCCACCACCAGCGCGGGGGTAGCGTTTACGCTGGGGTATCCGGATGGCGAGAAAATCTCACGCGACGAAATGCTGGCGCGAGTGGGAAGGATTGCGCGGGCGGTGAAGGTGCCGGTCACGGCTGACGTGGAGGCGGGATACGGACCACGACCAGAAGACGCGGTGCAGACGGCGAGGGGTGTGATTGAGGCCGGCGCCGTGGGTATGAATCTGGAGGATGGCACTGACGATCCAGCGCACCCTCTGGCCGATCTGACCTTACAGTTGGAGAAGATTCACGCCGTACGCGAGATGGCGGTGAAATGCGGCGTGCTGCTGGTGGTGAACGCGCGTACCGATGTCTATTTGTCGCAGGTGGGGACGGACGAGAAACGTTATGAGGAGACTCTGCGGCGGCTGCTGGCGTTCCGCGATGCCGGCGCGGAATGCGTGTTTGCCCCGGGATTGAGGGATGCGGAGACCATCCGGCGGCTGGCGGCGGACGTGCAGTGCCCGCTGAACATCCTGGCAGGGCCGGGATTTCCTTCGGTGGCCGAACTGGAAAAGCTGGGCGTGGCCCGAGTGAGCCTGGGCTCGGCGCCCATGCGCGCGACCCTGGGGCTGGTGCGCAAAATGGCCGCCGAACTAAGGGCATCGGGGACGTATGTCGCGTTGGAAGGCGCGCCTTCTCATGCGGAAGTCAATCGGATGCTGGGAAAATCCTGAAAACCGCCCAAAAGAAAATCTTTGCCCACAGAGGGCACAGAGGACGCAGAGGCTACGATACCCTCGCTCCTTCCCCGGGACCGCGGGCGAGGGCGCCCGCGCCACACGGACCCAGATGTACCATGGACGCGTGCACGAACTGGCCCAGAAAGTCCTGGAATCTGTCCGCCGGCAGCAACTGGTGAAGCCGGGGAACCGGGTCGGAGTGGCCGTTTCCGGCGGAGCAGACTCGGTCGCGTTGCTGCGGCTCCTGCTGGAGCTGAGCGGCGAACTTGGCATCGTCTTATCGGTGGTTCACTTCAATCACCAGTTGCGTGGGGCCGAGGCCGATGGGGATGAGCAGTTTGTGAAAGAGTTGGCGCGGCGGCACAAGCTGGAGTGTCACTGTGGATCTGGCGATGTGAAAGCGCGCGCTGCGGAGAAGCATTTGAGTGTGGAGGCGGCCGCTCGATCGCTGCGCTACCGATACTTCAAGGGTCTGTTGCAACAAGGCGGGTTGAACCGCATCGCCACCGCCCACACTCTTGATGACCAGGCAGAAACGGTGCTGATGCGATTGGTTCGGGGGGCGGGCACTCGCGGGTTGGCGGGAATTTATCCGCAGTTGCCTGCCAGTCATCAGTCGTCGGTCGTCCGTCGTCGGCAAGAACCAGCATTGGAAGGTGCCTGCATTATTCGCCCGCTGCTCGGGACTCGGCGCACTGACCTTGAAACCTATCTTCTCGCACTGGGTCAGGGTTGGCGCGAGGATTCGAGCAATCGGGACTTGCGTCATACTCGCAACCGGGTGCGGCATGGAATTTTGCCGCGCCTGGAGCGGCATTTGAACCCGGCGGTGCGGGAAGCCCTGGCTGAGGCAGCAGAGATTGCGCGGGTCGAAGAAGAATATTGGGATGGTGAGGTTGCCCGGGTTTTGCCGGAAGTGTGGAGTGGGGCGGCGGGTCGCCGCCCCGACAGCCGACGGGACGCCGGCGCTACAGTGAACCTGTCTGGACTGGCTAAGCTGCCTTTGGCTCTGCAACGGCGGGTGGTTCGAGCGGCCGGGGTCGCGCTCGGACTGCACCTGGAATTCCGGCATGTGGAGGAAATCCTGCAATTGGGTTCAGCCCAGCCGGGAGGCGCTAAATCAGCGGTCCTGCCCGACGGTTGGATCGTGACGCGTGGCCAGGGCGAGCTTCGTTTTGAACTTGCCCCCCCTGCCGCGGAAGCGAATCCCAACTACGAATACCGTCTGCCCATCCCCGGACACGTCGAGGTTGACGAAACCGGGAGTCGCTTTGAGGCGGTGGTCGTCCCGCCGGGCGGGGGCGCGGGGTATAATCCCGAGCACTTGTTCGACGGAGCGCTGCTGGCCAGCACGCTCCTGGTCCGGAACTGGCGTGCTGGGGATCGTTTCTGGCCGGCGCACAGCAAGGCTCCCAAGAAGATCAAGGAGCTATTGCAGGAGCGGCACGTGCGTGGTCCGGAGCGGAAGTCCTGGCCGGTGATGGTGAGCGGAGCCGAAGTGGTGTGGGTACGCGGTTTTGCGGCGCCAGATCGGTTCCGGCCGAAGGATGGGGCGAAAGCAGTATTAGCGATTGGTGAGACCACGCTCTAGCGTGTGAGCAGCAAGCGGAAAAGGGAGGCGCGCCACGCAATGAACCCGACTTCCGAAGCGGAGAAGTTACGCATCGTCATCCCGGCAGAGCAGATCCAGAAGCGCGTTCGGGAGATCGCCCGGCAGATTTCCGATGATTATCGCGGGCAGACCATCCACGCCCTGGCGCTGCTGGAAAATGGCTTCATCTTCATGGCCGACTTGGTTCGCGCCTTGGAAGTCCCGGTCATCTGCCAGTTCATCAAGCCCAAATACCGCAAGCAGCCGGGGAATGGTCCAGGGGATGTGTTGGAGATCTTTTTCAGCCATGAGCCCGATATCAGCGGCCAGCATGTGTTGCTGGTGGAGGGGGTGGTGCATTCAGGAGTGACCACCGAGTTCCTGATGAGCGACTTGCGCGGGCGCGGAGCCGCCTCGGTAAAGCTGGCAACGCTGCTGGACCGACAGTCGGCGCGCCGGGTGCAGTTGCAGCCTGATTATTTCGGGTTCCTGGTGGACGAGGCGTTCCTGGTTGGCTATGGCTTGGGGTCGGTCGAGCAAACGGGGCGGAACCTGCCTCATATTGCGGCCGCAAACCGTCCCCTCCCGGTCACTTAAGTTACCCCTGGGCGATCACAATTTTGACCGGGGGAAGGCTCCAGAAACAGGTAAAATGGGAGACGCAGGGGCCCGGGGATTAGTGTTGTCGGTCTCGGTATCCGCTGGCTGGCGCGGCACTTTGTGCCAAACTGGGCCCAGCCATCCGTCCAGCGCGTCCTGCACGCCGCAAGAAAACAGCGCCATTGTGCGCCGCAGAGCATCTATAACGAGTGGATAAGTAGCTTCGGTGTTAGCAAGCAGGGCCTACAGGAGTTTTTGGTGAATTCGACAGTTAAAACGGTGGTTTTCTGGCTGGTTATCGTGCTTTCCGCCTTCCTGCTCTGGCAGGTGGTGAAGGCCGGAAACAGCGGGCAAAAAGAGAAGGAAATCAACTTCTCGCAATTCATGTCGGATGTGGACCAGGGGAACGTGAAAGAAGTCACGGTCTCCGGCATGGACGTGCGCGGCAAGTACCGCAACGATAACTCGGGGTTCCATGCCACGGTTCCGGCGAACTATCCCGACATGATCAAGACGCTGCGCGATAAGGGCGTCAACATCAATATCCACGACATCAGCAATGGCAGCTGGCCCAGCTGGCTGCTGAACCTGGCCCCGCTCATCCTGTTGGCAGCATTGTGGTTCTTCATGATCCGGCAGATGCAGACCGGCGGCAACAAGGCCTTGTCGTTCGGCAAGAGCCGGGCGCGCCTGCTGTCGATGCAGCAGAAGAAAGTCACCTTCAAAGACGTGGCTGGGGTGGACGAAGCCAAAGAAGAGCTGAAAGAGATTATCGAGTTCCTGCGCGAAGCCCAGAAGTTCCAAAAACTGGGTGGACGCATCCCCAAGGGCGTGCTGCTGGTTGGCCCTCCGGGAACCGGAAAGACCTTGCTGGCCAGAGCAGTAGCCGGCGAAGCCAATGTGCCCTTTTTCTCCATCTCGGGCTCTGACTTCGTCGAGATGTTCGTGGGCGTAGGCGCGAGTCGGGTGCGCGATTTGTTCGAGCAGGGCAAGAAGAACGCGCCTTGCATCATCTTCATCGACGAAATTGATGCAGTCGGACGTCACCGCGGCGCCGGCCTGGGCGGCGGACACGACGAGCGGGAGCAGACTCTCAATCAGTTGCTGGTCGAAATGGATGGCTTCGAATCGAACGAAGGCGTCATCCTGATGGCGGCGACCAACCGTCCTGACGTGCTGGATCCGGCGCTGCTGCGTCCGGGACGCTTTGACCGCCGCGTGGTGGTGAGCCGTCCGGATGTGCGCGGTCGCGAAGAAATTCTGCGCGTGCACACCCGCAAGATTCCGTTGGCCGAAGACGTCGATCTTTCGGTGCTGGCGCGCGGCACCCCGGGATTCTCCGGCGCCGACCTGGCCAACATGGTGAACGAGGCGGCATTGAGCGCGGCGCGGCAGAACCGCAAAGCCGTGTTGCAGTTCGACTTCGAGGTAGCCAAAGACAAAGTCATGATGGGCGTGGAGCGCAAGTCGCTGCTGCTCACTGACGAAGAGAAGAAGAACACCGCCTACCACGAAGCTGGCCACGCCCTGGTGGCGGCCAAGCTGCCGTATTCGGATCCGGTCCACAAGGTCACGATCATTCCACGTGGCATGGCTCTGGGCCTGACCCAGCAGTTGCCCGTGGATGACCGGCACAACTACTACAAGAACTATCTGGAAACCAATATCGCGATCCTCATGGGCGGCCGCCTGGCGGAAGAGATCTTCCTCAGCCAGATGAGCACCGGCGCCGGAAACGACATTGAGCGGGCCACCGACCTGGCGCGCAAGATGGTTTGCGAGTGGGGCATGAGCGATCTGGGGCCGCTTACCTTCGGCAAGAAGGAAGAGCAGATCTTCCTGGGACGCGAGATCGCACAGCACCGCGATTACAGCGAGGCTACGGCGATCGCCATCGATGAGGAAGTCCGCAAGCTGGTGAGCAAGGGCTACAACACCGCCAAGGACATCCTCTCGGCGAACAAGGACACGCTGGTCAAGATGGCGCTGGCCTTGATCGAGCGCGAAGTACTCGATGGCGCGGAAATTAAGCTGATCATGGACGGCAAAGAATTACCTGCCAGAGCGCTTCCGGCCAAAGCGGCGGACGGGGTGCAGCAGGTATTGAAGCCGGAACCGGGTCGAGCGCCTAAAGGCGGGGAGAGTCCGGCAACGGCTTAAGAGCATAGCTAGTGGCTAGGAAATCAGGGCGGCCTTCGGGCCGCCCTTTTAATTTGCTTCCGCTGGTCATTGGTTTACGAGTTGCATCATGTGTTCGGGGTAGCGCTCCCCGGCAGTGACGCCGCGGGGCGAAACCTGGTCGATGCGCTTCAGGTCTTGAGGCGACAAGTGAACGTCGAGCGAGCCGGCGTTCTCCTCGAGATACTTGCGGCGCTTGGTTCCCGGGATGGGGACGATGTCTTTGCCCTGAGCCAGCACCCAGGCCAGCGCCAGTTGCGACGGCTTACAGCCTTTTTCACTGGCTATCTCTTCCACCTTCTTCACCAGGTCGAGGTTCTTCTGGAAGTTCTCTCCCTGGAAGCGCGGCGACATACGGCGGTAATCGTCGGCGGGAAGATCCTCCAACTTTCTGAACCGGCCCGTCAGGAAGCCGCGGCCGAGCGGGCTATAGGCCACGAAGCCGATGCCCAGTTCCCGGCAGGTCGCCAGGATTTCATCTTCCGGATCACGCGTCCAGAGCGAGTATTCGGTTTGCAGGGCGGCGATGGGATGGACCTTGGCTGCGCGCCGCAGGGTCTTTGCGCTGGCTTCGGAAAGTCCGAGGTAGCGGACTTTGCCTGACTTGACCAGCTCCGCCATCGCCCCGACAGTTTCTTCAATCGGAGTATTGGGGTCGACACGGTGCTGGTAGTAGAGATCGATGTGGTCGGTTCCCAGGCGACGCAAGCTGGCTTCGCAGGCCGAGCGCACATACTCGGGTTTGCCGTTTACACCGCGCACCTGGGGATTGTTCGGGTCGCGGACGATGCCAAACTTCGTAGCGAGAACAATCTGGTCACGTTTTTCTTTGATTGCCTTCCCCACTAGTTCTTCGTTCTTGTTCGGTCCGTAGACGTCGGCGGTGTCGAGGAAGCTGATTCCCAGTTCCAGAGCACGGTGGATGGTGGCGACGGATTCGTTGTCGTCGCGTCCACCGTAAAATTCCGACATGCCCATACAGCCGAGGCCAAGGGCGGAGACAGTAAGGCCGGAGCGGCCGAGTGTGCGTGATTCCATGGATGATCCTCTCAGAAACATGGTCCTGGGTTAGGGTGCGTGCACCAGTGAATGAGAAGACGGTTAAGGCGAACAGCTATATAGATGCGGAAAACAACGCGGGGTTGAAGTTTGTGGGACCTGATTTTCGCTGGGTTTTGCAGGGTGGCGGCCATAGAATTCAGGCATGAGAATCGGTGAACTGGCAAAGCAGGCGGGTGTAAGTGTGCAAACGGTGCGTTATTACGAGCGACGCCACCTGCTGCCCGTGCCGCGCAGGACGGCTGCGGGGTATCGCCAGTACCAAGAGAGTGATCTGGAAATCGTCCAGACGATCAAACGCCTGCAGCGGTTCGGCTTCACCCTGCGAGAGACGCGCCGGGTGCTCGAACTCTATGCTCTCCCCAGCGACGGCACGGGGCGTTCTCCTTACCCTCGCGGCTCCCACGAGTGCCTCCGGGAAGTCGCGCAACTCGGGGTGCAAAAATTGACCGCGATGAATGAGCAGATTCGCTCGCTGGTCGAAATCCGGGATGAACTGGAGAAGGCGCTGCGGGAGATCCAGACGAGAATGCGTCCCTCCCGCAAACGGGCGGCCCCCAAACAGGCTCTGAAGGTCAAGGCCAGCTAGGCACCGCAAGCTACCTCGTCAAGGGCCGCTCGGGAGAGTTGGTGTAAACGCCTGATATTGAGAGTTGTCTGGAATTGGCCGCTCCTTCGGCGTAAATTGCAGGTGTGAAACATTGCGTTATTGCTTCAGGTGAGACCGACACAACATGCAGAACCGAACATCACCTCTTAGCGAGGGGTTTTGCTCTTCTCGCGTTATTGTTCATGGTGTCATCGTTGTCGTTCGGGCAGGCGGCTTCTTCGGACACTGACAAATCCATTAAGGACAAGCTGGCTGCCCCTCCGGTCTTTCTTGACGATCAGCATCAAGGGCCGACCTTGGTTCCGAGGGACTTGCCTGAGCACGTTGTGCCGTTCGACTGTCGTGCTACAGAGGCGTACCTTCATCAAGTGCGTCCGGGACAGTACCACTTTGAGCGGGCACAACGCCTCCTCGGCCAAGGCCTAGACATAATCGGGTGCGAGGCTTTCGGCCTTGAGCGATTCTCGAACGAAGAGGATCGACGCCTCGCTGCGGATCAAGCTGTAAGGGAAGCAGAGGCGGCAGCCGCGCTGCCGATTGGCTTGGAGCAATGGCGACCCGGGGCCTTGCGATACATTCTCATGTCCGCCTATCGCAACGCGGCTGACGTTCATCGGGGGTACGGGAAACAGCACAACTCTGAGAGCGATGACTCCACCGCACACGTGTTCGATGAAAAGCTACGGAAGGTGAAGGCGTTAAAGGACGATGCTTTTGCGCAGTCCATTCAACGCGGCCGGACACCGCTGATCGAAGCCGTGCTGAAGAACGACGAAGAAACGGCGGCCAAACTCGTCCAAGCAGGTGCGGATGTAAACGGTACGGATGCGGATCACACGTCCGCTCTTCGGATCGCTGTCGTGATGGGACGCACAGAGATGGTGCAATACTTATTGGATCACGGTGCGAAGCCGGATGTACCAGACGAAGAGGCCACAACGGCGTTGATGGACGCATGTGCTATGGGAAGGTCGAAGATCGCTACCGCGCTCGTTGCTGCGGGGGCGAATCCGAATGCGGTGTCATCCGACGGTTCGACTGCGCTCTTTAACGCCGTTGCCCACATCGTCCTTCGACCTAACTGGCAATCCCGCCGCGAGATGATCCAGTTCCTTCTGGACAAGAAAGCACAGGTCAATATTGCTGACTGGCAGGGCGTTACTCCCCTTATCGCCGCCGCTCGAACTGCCGATGCTGAGTTAGTGAACATGCTCTTGGCAGCTGGTGCTGACATTGAGGCGACCGATCAAGTGGGTCGGACACCGCTCTTGGAAGCGATTGACAAGGACAACGTCGAGGTCGTGAAGCTGCTCCTTTCAAAGCACGCCAGCATCACCGAGCGCGGGAATAGCCCCCTCATAATGGCGGCGGGGCGGGGCTTTCCCGAAGGCGCGCAGATAACGAAACTTCTACTCGAGTCGGGTGCGAACCCGAACTTGGCAAATTCGGATGGCCGGACTCCGTTGATCTCCGCTGAAGGCTTCATCTATAGGGAGCCTTGGGGCGTCTCCTCGCACGTTATAACGAAAGAGCTACTCGCTCGGGGTGCAGCTCCGAACGCACGCTCAAAGACAGGGACAACACCTCTGATCGTGGCTGCTGGTCAACCGAACCATGACGACGCGTCGTTCCTTCAGGAATTGATCGATGCTGGTGCCGACGTAAATGCCGCCGATGAGGACGGACAGACGGCATTGATGGCCGCCGCAGAGAAGGGGCATGTCTCCAAAGTCAGGCTCCTGCTGGACAAGGGTGCAAACGTCAATGCGCGTGATAAGAGCGGGAAAACCGCCCTTCAATATGCGCGTCCTCCCCGGAACGACAAGGACGACGATTTTCCGCAGTGCTACGAATCACTGAGCAGCGACGATCTGAAACCGAACAACGACTGCGAAGCGACGAGGCGATTGTTGAAATCACGAATGTAACTGCGTGCGGGCGCATCCAAATTGTTTTAGCCCAATCGTGACTGTTGATAAGTCGTCAATTTCAGCAATAACGCTCGATAGCCTGAGAGTGTTGCAGCCTTCCAGCCCGCAGATTCCTCTTGACCCTATAGCAAGGTATAGACCCGACACTAGGGATGAGTAAGGCGCACTGCGCCGCTCCGGGAGGCAATCATGCGCAAGAGTCGTAGATTGGCTGTCGTTTTGGGATTCATCCTGCTGCTTTCGGTCTCCTCGGCCGCCAAAACCAATCCGATCGAGGCCAACAGGGCGGTCGCGCGGAAGCTGTTCGAGGTGGCCCTCAACCAGGACAACTGGGATGTGTACAACCAGATTCACAGTAAAGACTTCATCGCCCATGCCGGAAACCGATCCGCCGGGCTGGCGGAGGATTTGCAATCTGCCAAAGGCTGGCGGCAGGCGTTTCCCGATGGGCAGTACACGATCGATCAGATGATCGCCGAGGGCGACATGGTCATGGTGCGCTGGACGGGGCGCGGCACCAACACCGGCGAGGGTAACGGATTGCCCGCCACCGGCAAGCACATTGAGGCAACCGGGATCACGGTCTTCCACATTGTCGGCGGCAAGATTGTGGAAGAGTGGAACGAATACGACATGCTGGGATTGCTGCGGCAACTCGGGCTGTTGCCTCCCCGGCAACCGAAGTGAATACCTATCGGATCGTAATGAGGGGTTTGGCGGGCGGCAGGACTTCGCCGATTTCGACGGCAGGGACACCAGCAGCGTTGAGAGCGCGGGTGAGTTCGGCGGCGTCTTCGGGGGCTACCGAGATCAGCAGACCACCAGCCGTTTGGGGGTCGAAGAGAAGAGTTTTCAGATCATCGCTGATTGCACCCTCGTATCCGACCAGGCACTCGGCGAATTCACGGTTGGCTTTGAGGCCGCCTGGGATGTTTCCGGCGCGAACGCACTCCAGGGCGCCTTCGAGAACCGAGATTCTGCCGGAGTAGAAGACCAGGCTGACATTGGAGGCCAGCGCCATCTCACGGGCGTGTCCGATCAGGCCGAAGCCGGTGATGTCGGTGAGGGCGTGGACGGAAAAGGAGTCGTCAGTCGTCAGTCGTCGGTCGTCAGTGGCGGAGCTGCGCTCCGCTTGGACGGGCGAGACGCCCGTCCCCACACGGCCGGTGGTGATCACTTCGGCAGCAGCTTTGTTCAGCGTCGTCATTGACTTCACTGCGGCATCGATCCACTCCTGCCTGGCGGTTCCCTTCTTTATGGCGGTCGAGATCACTCCCGTGCCTAGCGCTTTGGTGAATAGCAGGTGGTCACCGGGCTGTGCGCCTTGGTTGGCGAGGACTTTGCCGGGATCGATCAACCCCGTGACCGAGTATCCGAACTTAGTCTCGTCATCTCGGATGCTGTGGCCGCCAACCACGGTGCAGTTGGCCTCCATCATCTTGGACAGGCCACCCGCGAGAATCCGCTCAAGAATTTCCAAGTCGCCTTTCTCCGGGAAGCAGACCAGGGCGAGTGAAGTAAGTGGCCGTCCGCCCATGGCGTACACGTCGCTCAGAGCGTTGGTAGCGGCGATCTGCCCGAAAGTGTACGGGTCATCAACGATGGGTGTGAAGAAGTCTACGGTTTGCACCAGCGCGGTCGCAGGCGTGAGTTGATACACTCCGGCGTCGTCGGCGTGATCGAAGCCGACTAGTACGTTCGGGTCATGTTGCCGGGCTAATTTCCCAAGCACCGTGTCCAGCACCGCCGGACTCAGCTTGGACGCTCAACCCGCAGCTTTCACCGACTCCGTGAGGCGGAATGGTTTGTTCTCAGCCACGAACGACATTGTAAAGGAGTACCGAGTACTGAGTACCGAGGAAGGCAAAGACAAGCAGCAACGCAATCGCGAGAGCCGGCGCTACTTTACGGTCACGTCCATCACCTGCATTAGGGGGTACTCGCGGTTCCAGTCGGCGGAGACGTGCTCTAGAGTCAGGCGGAAGGGTTTGCTCTGGCCGGGGGCCAGCGGCGAGGCCGTCAGGTTCTGGGTATCGGGGTAGGGGCCGCTGGTCTGCAGCACGCGCAGGGGGACGTCTTCGAGCTGGGCGACCTGTCCCATGGAGTCCTTGAAGGTGAGGTGCACCGTGGCTTGGGTCACGGTCTTGTCGCCGGCGTTGGTTACAGTGCCGTCGAGGTAGGTCACGCTGGCGCCGACAAAGTTCTGTGCCGCACTCATTTTCAGATCTGACAACTTAATGTTGACCGCGTAGGGATGCGGGTTGGCAGGGCCTTTGGGTTGCTCGCGCAACAGCACGGCGATCACCGCCACCACTACTACCACCAGCCCGACACCCAGCAGAATGGGACGCCAGTTGGACTCGGATTCCTGTGCAGGAGATGGCTGGATTAAGCCGTCCATGGATGGGATTGTACTACTCGTGGATGGGCCAGAAGGAATTCACCGCAGAGGCGCAGAGACACAGAGAATAAAGTCCTTGCCACCGATCCACGCTGACCGGCCCTGGAAAATCTGCGTTTACGTTTTGTGACGTTTTTCTGTGTCGGTGTGGTGAAAAAGCCTCTACTCGCCGCCCACGATGAGGCCGTCGATGCGAATGGTTGGGCAGGCCACGGCGCCGCGGAATTCCAGGTCGTTGCCGATCTCGGAAATGTTGAAGAAAATCTCCTTCAAATTTCCGGCGACGGTAATTTCCTCGACTGGGTAAGCCAGCTCTCCGCCGGAAATCCAGAGGCCGGAAGCGCCGCGGGAGTAGTCGCCAGTCACCAGGTTGGCACCGTGGCCGAGGAACTCAGTCAGGTACAGGCCTTCGGAAATCCCGCTAATGATTTCTTTCGGAGTCTTTGTTCCCGGCTGCAAGAAGTAGTTGCCCGGCCCGATCCCCGGAGTGCCGGCCAGTCCGCGTGACGCGTTGGCCGTAGTCTGCAGGCCAAGCTTCTTCGCGGTGTAGGTGTTCAACAGATACGACTTGAGGACACCATTTTCGATCACGACCGTGCGCTGTGTCGGCACGCCTTCGCCGTCAAACGGGCTGGTACCGAAGCCGCCGGACATGGTGCCGTCGTCGATGACGGTGACCTGGTCGCCGGCGATTTTCTCGCCCAGCTTGCCAGCGAGGAATGACGCGCCCCGGTAGACGGAGTCGCCATTCACTCCTTCGAAGATATGTTCGAGCATGGAGCTGGCGACCATGGGGTCGAGCACCACGGGCACGCGCGCGGTTTTCACCTTGCGGGCACCCAGGCGGCGCAAGGTGCGCTGTGCGGCCACTGTGCCCACGTGTTCGGGAGACTCCAGACGCCCCAGGCTACGCGCTACCGAGAACCAGTAATCGCGCTGCATGGCACCGGCTTCGGTCTGCGCGATGGGAACGGCGGCGACCGAACAATACGACCGGCGGTACTCGCCCACAAATCCATGCGAGTTCGCCAACACCTTGTGGCCGGTGGCGGCGTCGAAGGAACCGCCCTCGGAGTTCTTTATGCGCGGATCGTAATCGAGCGCGGCCTTTTCGGCCCGGCGCGCGTAGCTGATGCGCTCTTCGCCGGGCAGCGAATAGACGTCGGTGTAGTAGAGATCGAGGTCGCCAGAGATCGAGCCCAGCTGAGCAGGCTCAGGAATGCCGGAGAAAGGGTCTTCGGAGGTGATCTTGGCCAGCTCCAGCGCGGACTTCAGCATACGATCGAGCCCTTCGCGCGAGAAGTCGCTGGAGTAAGTGCTGGCCGCGCGCTGGCCGTGAAACACACGCACGCCAACTGCCTTGGAGCCGGATTCTTTTAGTGTCTCGACCTGTCCCAGGCGTACGACAGTGGAGAATTCATCGCCCTCGCGGACCACGCACTCCGCCGCCGTGGCCCCGCCCGCCATGGCGCGGCGGACAAGGTCCTGGGCAAGGTCCCTCAGGTCAGTTTCCAGTTTCGGGTTTCCAGTTTCCAGTTGGGTCTCAGGCATTTTCAATTTTCGATTGCCGATTGAACCGCAGGTCCTTCGCTTCGCTCAGGATGACAAGTTTTCTTGAGGCCCGCTTGTAGGGCCACGCTTACTGCATGAACCCGCCAACATCCTTCTTGGCGGTGCCGCCTACGGTCAGGCGATCCACTTTGATGGTTGGTATGCCCACGCCCACCGGCACGGCTTGGCCATCTTTGCCGCAGGTGCCCACGCCTTCATCGAGCTTCAAGTCGTTTCCGACCATCGACACGCGGGTCAGCACGTCGGGCCCGTTGCCGATCAGGGTCGCGCCTTTGATCGGCGCAGTGATTTGGCCGTCTTCAATCAGGTACGCCTCGGACGCCGAGAAGACGAACTTGCCGTTGGTAATATCGACCTGGCCTCCACCAAAATTCACCGCATACACGCCGTGCTTGACCGAGCGGATGATGTCTTCAGGAGCGTCTTCTCCAGCCAGCATGTAGGTGTTGGTCATGCGCGGCATGGGGATGTGCTCGTAGCTCTCGCGGCGGCCGTTGCCGGTATCGGCGACTCCCATCAGGCGCGATGAGAGCTTGTCGCTCAGGTATCCCTTAAGGATGCCCTTTTCGATGAGCACCGTGTTCTGTGTGGGCTGGCCTTCGTCGTCCACATTCAGCGAGCCCCGGCGCCACGGCATGGTGCCGTTGTCGACTACCGTGCACCTCTCGCTGGCCACGCGCTTGCCAATCAGGCCAGCAAAAGCGGAAGTCTGCTTGCGGTTGAAGTCGGCTTCCAGGCCATGACCAACAGCTTCGTGCAGCAGCACGCCGGGCCAGCCGGGTCCGAGCACGACTTCCATATCGCCCGCCGGAGCTTCGCGGGCGTCGAGTTGCAAGATGGCCTGGCGAGCGGATTCCTTGGCGAAAAACTCCGGAGTCTTCTCGCCGAAAAAGAAATCAAGGGCGACCCGGCCACCGCCGCCGGAACTGCCGCGAGCGGAATTGCCGTCGGTTTTGGCAATGCAGCCAACGTTCAGGCGGGCCAGTGGTTGTGTGTCCTCGGCAAAGGTGCCGTCCGAGCCGACCACCAGGATGTTGCGCAGTTCGTCGGCGTAGCTGGCACGAACTTCCTTGATGCGGGGATCGTAAGCGCGGGCAGCCTGGTCGGCGCGCATCACCAGTTCGACTTTCGCCGTGATCTCGGCGTCCACCGAGGGGAGCGTTACCGGATACAAACTGCGAGCCGGTTTTTCCTGGAAGCCGGCCACCGGAGTTTTAGCCGGGCCACTGGCGATCAAAGCTGCGGTGCGTGCCGCGTGCAGAATGCGTTGTGGAGAAAGATCGTCGGTGTAGGCGTATCCCGTGCGTTCGCCGGAGATCACGCGCACGCCGCAGCCCGCCGAGATGCCCTGCGACGCCGATTTCACCATCGACTCATCCACCATGAGCGAGGTGGACGACAGATACTCGAAATAAAGATCAGCGTAGTCTCCACCTGCCGAGAGAGCTGCTGCCAGGTAGCGATCGAGATCGCGCTCGGTCAGGCCGTAATGCTGAAAGAAGAACTTGTTTTTATCCACGTTGGTTAGATGACCCCAGGGAGGGAAAAGGCTCCAGGGGGTAATTCATTATCCCACACGGGCGGATGCATCGTGGCCGGTGAGACTCCTCGACTCCGCTCAGTTCAGGCTGCCGGCACTACGGCCGCGGCGGTCACCCGTCACAGACGTGCGCTGAGGCGCTTGAAACAATTCCTGCGTGACTCCCGAAACGCTCGTATACACCGTGGAAGACTTCCTCGCGGGATCGCGGGATGCGGTGGTGGTGGAAGACGGCGCGGTAGCGTTCGATCTGGCGCAGGCGAAGTACGCCATCCTGGGAGAACACAACAAATGCCTGCTTCACCTTTGGTCGGCGGAGCGGAACGTGGTGCGGCGAGTGGTGGAGGCGGACGTCAAGTACGATGTGCTCCGGCTCGCAGTCCAGCGGCTGGGCCAGAGCAGACCCACCAAGCTCGAAATCTGCCGCGAGCGCGACCGGCGAACGCCGACGGCCCGGCGAGCAGCGCGAGCGGCCTATCAAAGAATGCTGCAACGCGTGCTGCAGCGCCGCTTCCCTGGCTTCACCGTGGCGCGGCTCAGCACTGCAGTCGACCTGGAGCGGTCGTTTGGGCCGATTTATACCCGAGGACTGCTGCGGCTGGGGCAGACCGGGTTCGCGGTGCTGGGTGTGAACTGCCAGGAGACGCAAGCCTCAATTGACGCCGCGCTGACTTTCGGCATCCTGTGGCTCGACAATTGCCGGCTGGCGCAGGCTGGAAAGTTGGTGGTAGAGGGACTGAAGTTATTTCTCCCCGCGGCAAGTTCGGCGCTGGCGCGCGAGCGCATGGCCCACCTGAATCGCGCTGCTGCCAAGTGGCAGTTGTACGAATTCGACGAGCGTGCAGACGAGTTGAAAGAACTGGATATTACAGATCGCGGAAACATCGCCACGCGGCTGGTGCACTCGGCTGACGAGTCGGCCACGCGGGAGCGCTTTGCCGCGCCCATCATGCGCATCCGTGAGTTGATGCCAGAGGCAGAAGTTGCAGTGCTGTCCCCGGGGGAGTTGGCGTTTCGATGTCATGGGCTGGAGTTCGCACGGGCGCGGCTGGCGCAGGAGCCGGGATCATTTCACAGCGTGCCGGAAATCGTGTTTGGCGTGGGCGCCGAGGAGAGAGTGCTTTGTGCGGAAAACGCCGCTGCATTTCAGCAGTTGGTCCGCAGTGTAGGCGAAGTGCGGCATCCGGAGGGACCGCGCGATCATCCGTTGTGGCGTTTGCATCCCGAACGCTGGCTGGAGTCGTTGGTGATCACCGACCTGGCGGCGATGGACGAACGCCTTTGCCCGGATTGCCAGTATTCCCAGGTACCGGCGTTCTCGGCGTCTGATCGCGCCATGATCGACGTGTTGTCGGTCACGCGCGGCGGCCGGCTGGCGGTTGTGGAACTCAAGGCTGACGAGGATATTCACCTGCCGCTGCAGGGTCTGGACTACTGGTCGCGGGTGGCGTGGCACCATGCCCGGGGCGAGTTCCAGCGGTTCGGCTATTTTCCCGGACGCGAGTTGTCGAGCGCAGACCCGCTGCTATTCCTGGTGGCACCGGCCCTGCATGTGCATCCCGCGACCGACACCTTGTTGCGCTACATTTCGCCGGAAATCGAGTGGGCGCTGCTGGGTATTGACGAGCGCTGGAGAGCGGGCGTGCGGGTAGTATTTCGTAAACGGGCGCACGATGTTTCACCACAAAGACACAGAGACACAGAGAAAACTGCTTAGCAAAAGCAGAGCCTTCCGGCTTTGCGAAACTGGAAACTTCTTTCTTCTTGATCCGTGTCATCCGCGTAAGTCGGTGGGGAAGAAGTTACCCAGGCCACGCTCCCAGCAACCTTCGAACATCCACCAACTGTCCCAGGTGATAGGCGTTGTGGTCGGCGACCAATAGGGCCTCGCGCAATATCGTTTGCCCATCACCCCAGGGAATTCGGGCGAACAGGTCGGTCTTGGGGTTTTTCACCAGCTGCTGCATGGCTTTCAGGTTCTTGCGAAAACTCTGGATACTCTTGTTCCACGCGGCAGAGCTGGGCGGAGCTTCGCCTTTCGGCCAGTAGCCCGCCGGCCAATTTGGGGATTGGTGTTTCGGATTGCGGCTGAACTCGAGGATGTCCCATTGCGCGATGCGCATGTGCTCAAGCAGCATCCAGGGAGTGTGGGGGTAGCCGCCCGGCTTGCGCCCGCGGAGCTTGGCGGGAAGGCCCGCGACGACTTGGTCAAATGTGGCGTGAGCGCCGCCACCGTCGAGCAGGTAGAGAACGTGTTGGCGGAGTGCGAGGTCTGGGGCAGCTTTCATAACCATCTCCGAGATTAGTTTATCGCTACGCCGGGTGCGGAGAAGGCTCCGCGGTAGTAGCCTCTGGTTTCTCGCCGCGATAGACGCGGGAAATGCCGCGTACCAGGCGGCGCAGGGGAAGCGCACCCTTATCGTCGGCAAAAAAGATTTCGCCAACGCGGCTGCCGCGATAGAACCAGCGCCTCAGGATTGCCAGGTGCTCCATGGTCTCCATCGCGGTCAACCCCTCAGCCACCGGGATGGCGGCGAGCGCTTCCTGCACCCGCGATTCCATGGATTGCGATTTGGTATGCTCCGCGGCCTGAATCGGAAAGTGTCCCGGACCGGAAATTCGCCCCCTATCAACGCGAAAGAAAGCGACACATCCAGACAAGGGGCTGGGCTGGACCGCAACCGCCGCCAGGCGATCGATGCGGTGGACGATCTCCGGCAGTTGGCTGAGTGTGGGCTTGAGCTTCTCCAGGCGGGCGTGCTGCGCGGCGGCGTTCTCGAATTCGAGATTGGCCGAGGCGGCGTCGCGCGCGGCTGCGATCTCGCGCACCAGGGAGGCGCCGTTGCTGTCGAAATAGGCCTGCACCCGGGCGACTTCTCCGGCGTACTCCTCGTCGCTGCAGCCCTTGAAGCAGGGCGCAAGGCACATCTTCATTTCGGAATAAATGCAGCCGGGAAACTTGGGGTCGGGATTGAGGTCTTCGACGCAGCGCCGCATCTTGAAGAAGTCGAGAGAGTCGTTGGCGAACTTCTCCGCCGCCGTGCGCGAGGCAAACGGCCCGTAGTAAAGCGAGCGCCCGTTCAGGCGGCCCAGCCGGGTGGTGATGGACGCACGCGGATACTGGTTCTCCATGTGCATCTTGACTAGGGGAGCGAAGCGGAAGCGCAAACGGTTGGCGTAAGTCTGGGGAAAAGCCGTCCGCAGAAGCCGGTAGAGCAGGAATCCAGATTCGAAGTCGGAGCCGGTGGGGGTGTATTCGACCGTTCGGACGCGGTCGCGCAGGTTCAGTTTCTTGCTGTGTTCGGTCGGAACACCGAGCAAACGCTGCAAGCGCCGCCGCAGGTTGGCAGTTTTGCTGACGTAAGGCTCGGATTGGGCATCTTGGCCGCGCAGCAGGAAGACGGCGGGAGCCGCCGGGACGGCAGCGAACAGCTCCGCGTCATGCTCCGGGATGAACTCCAGGTGCGTGGTCAGCACCTGGCCATTTTAGTGGGAATTCACCACGGAGACACGGAGGAGCGGAGAATTTGCGAACGCTGTTGCAGTGAGGGTGCAAGGTACTACCACGGAGATGCCACCAGTTCTCGGCTCCAGGTTCTCAGTGCGCGAAAACTGGTGAGTCTGCTGCGCCTCTGTGGTGAGCAATTACCGGAAGCTGGCGCTCTTGATTTTCTGTCGAAAGTCTTCGCCTTCCATCTTGACGATGCGGCACATTTCATGCAGGCGGGAGCGCATACGTTCGCCGATGCGGTCGCCCAGGGTTTCTTCGCGGGCCGCGCCCCGCGGTCCAGCCACGGCGCCCGCGGGCCGGTCGTCAAAGTTCGTGGTGATGATGGTGGTCCGGTTGTTGTTGTAGCGGGTGTTCAGGACCAGGCTCACCGTGTCCCACACCCACTCGGTGGGTTTCACCGCGCCCAGTTCATCGAGCACCAGCACCTCGGTCTCGAAGACCGGGCGCAGCACTTCGAGTTCTGTGGCTTTGACGGAGTCGTTGTAGGAGTTCTGGATTTCCTTCAGCAGTTCGCGGTAGTCGGCAAACAGGCAGGCGATGCCCTTGCTTAGGATGAGTTCCTTGATAATACCCACGGCAAGGTGGGTCTTGCCCACGCCAATCGAGCCGATCAGAAGCAGGCCAGTGTTGTCGATTGGGTACTCTTCCACGAACTTGCAGGCCGCCATGCGCGCCGGGGCCAGCGCGCGGTGGGGGCCATCGAACTCGAAATTCGATAGCTCACAGTGCTCGTAGCGTTTGGGGATGCGGGCAGCAGCCAGCAGGGACTGGGCGCGCGACTGCTGGCGGCAATCGCAGCGTACCACCCGCCGCTCGGATCCTACTGCAACCGATTTCCAGCCGCTGCCTTCACACTGCGGGCAAACTTCTGCCGAAACTTTCATGACCTGGGTAGCCTTCCCTGTGCTTTGACTCTGCACCCGGAAAGGAAGATCGCGCAAGTGCAAAAGACTGCGCCTCTGTGTAGATGTTGTGGAGATGTGGGCGAGGCTGTGGAGAGTGGAGGAAAAGCCAGCGGAGATGAGGACTTATGCAGGTAATTTAGCGTCCCGACTGCCGAAATCGCGGCACCGGCGAGTGGCAGGCCTCAAAACAGGCATCCAGCGCGGATTTTCACAGTTGACTTTGCTTGGCAGCGGGAGCTAAATAGGGCGCGTCAGGTTTCCGAGTCAGCGGGTGCTCTCCCTCCCCGGTGCGCGCTGGAAAAAAATGAGACCTGCCAGGAGAGAAGATGAACAAAGCCGATCTCATTGATCGCATCGCAAGCGGATGCCGTATCAGCAAGACCCAGGCATCCAGCGCAATCGACACAACCGTGGACAGCATCACTGCTGCCCTGAGAAAAGGAGATCGGGTGGCGTTGATTGGTTTTGGCACCTTCTCTGTTTCGCAGAGAAAAGCCCGCAACGGGCGTAACCCGCAAACCGGTGCCACAATCAAGATCGCTGCTCGCAAGGTGGCGAAATTCTCCGCTGGGGCCGAGCTCAAGAAAGCAGTCAACCGCAGCAAATAGGGCCAAGATTTTGATCGGTGAAGAACGGCAGGGGGTCGGCCCTGCCGTTTTGTTTTGTTCAACCTGCGAGGTTGCTGAATCCCGCCGGAATCCAGTAGAATCTAAGATTCGGAATCGAGGATATTAGACCCATGAAGGCAGCCATCCATCCCGCTTACAACGAAGTGCGCGTCATGTGCGCGTGCGGAAACAACTTTGCTACCCGCTCGACCCATAAGGGCGACATCCACGTAGAAATCTGCTCCAACTGCCACCCGTTCTTTACCGGCAAGCAGAAACTGCTGGATACCGCCGGCCGGGTGGAGCGCTTCCGCCGCAAGTACGCCAAGGTGGAGACGGCAAAGAAGTAACTTTCACCGCGAAAAGGCGCAGATTCTATGGATTACCCAGCCCTCGCTAACGCGGGGGCTTCGTGTTGGTGGGCAGATGAATATTTCGCTGAGCCTGTGGGCGGTCTGGTACCTCTACTGGATTGCCTCCGCGCGGCACCGCGTGCGGGACACCGGCGATTCTCCGGCCAAGCGCGAGCCATGGGCGGGCCGCGTGGGCTACCTCAGCATGATGGCTGTGGGACTGGCGATGTTGTTCTGGCATCCCCCGGTTCCTTATCTCAACCACCCTCTGTGGCCTTCGGAATCCGCGTGGTTGGGCGCCGGGCTGGCGGTTCAGGCGGCAGGTTTGGCCTTTGCCATATGGGCCCGCTACACGCTGGGAAGGAACTGGGCCGGGCGGATCACAGTGGGCGCCAGCCAGGAACTGGTGATCCGGGGTCCTTACCGCCTGGTTCGCCATCCCATCTACAGCGGGTTGCTGTTCGGCATCCTGGGAACAGCGATCGTGGTGGGACAGGTCCGGGGCTTCCTGGGGCTGCTGTTGGTGCTGGTGGCGGTCATGATCAAGCTTGGCCGGGAGGAATCGGCCCTACGCGGGCATTTCGGCCCCGCTTATGAGAAGTATGCTGAGCAGGTTCCAGCGCTAGTGCCGGGATGGCCGAGATGATCGCGGGCCGGAGGACGGCGGACTAGTCGTCGTCATCCGATACGGGCTCTCCCACAATGTTGTAGTACACCTCTTTTTTCTTTGCGGGCTGAGGCTTCGGTGGCTGCGGCTGGGGCGGAGGAGTCGGCGCTGGTTTAGCAGCAGCTGGCACGGGCGGTGTAACCTGGGCCACGGGTGCTGGAACTGGCGCTGGCCGAGGCGCAATTGGCGGCGTCGGCGGAATGGGCGCAGCAGCTACCGCTGGTTTTGGGGCAGCGGGCGCAGCCGCGGTTACCTGGGCAACGGGCACCGCAACTGGCGCTGGCGGCGGCGCGATCGGTGGTTTGGGTGCAACCGGTTGCGGAGTTACAGCGGGTTGAGGGGCCGCAGGCGCTGGCACGGTGGCTTGCGGAACGACCGCACTGGTGGTCCTCGCCTGCACGCGTACTGGCTTGCCCGGTCGCTGGAAGAACCAGTTGATCGAAACAGCCACTATCCCCGCAATGCAGAACTCCAGCACGGACACGAACAAGTCAGGATAGTCGTAGGGCCGCTGGGTGAACGAAGTTGGCAATCCCGAGGATTGTCCCATCACGTCGCCCAGCCAGGGGACGACCACGTAATCCATGACCGAGACGATCAGGTGCCAGATGGCTTCTCCCAGAATGACCGCCATCACGATGCGGCCGATCCACTTGCGGGCGTCCGCGCGGTCGGACCAGAACGATTTGCCGGCTTCATCCATAGCTTTTCCTGCCTTTAGGAAGATTGTTACACAGCCGCCAATGGCGGGAAAGGCAGTAAAATAGCCTCTGTGCGCAAGCACTTTGAAAACCCGGTAAACTCCGCGGGCGAGGGAGTCCGCGCCACACAGGCCTTGCGGCCCGTGCCTGCGTCGGTGCGGCTGGGCAGCGTCGAGATCGCCCCGGCCACGGTGCTGGCCCCCATGGCGGGAGTCACCGATACCGTGTTCCGCCGCTTCATACGCAACCTGGGCGGCTGCGGCCTGATCATGACCGAGTTCACCTCGGCGGACGGCATCCTGCGCGCCAAAGACAAGAAGGCACAACGCTACCTGCACTTTTACGAAGACGAGCATCCCATTTCGGCGCAGCTGTTTGGCAGCAATCCCCAGGTCATGGCCGAAGCCGCGAAGATGGTCGAAGGCCTGGGCTTCGACCTGGTGGACTTAAACCTGGGATGTCCGGCGAAGAAGGTGGTGAAGTGCAATGGCGGGTCGGGACTGTTGCGAGACTTGCCGGCCATCGGGCGCATTTTCGAGGCGGTGCGCGCCGCGGTCAAGATTCCGTTCACGGTGAAGTTCAGAGCCGGCTGGAACGATCAGGAAATTGTCTGTGTGGAACTGGCCAAAATGGCGGAAGCGTGCGGCCTGTGTGCGGTGGCGCTGCATGCTCGTACCCGTGAGCAGGGATACAGCGGAGAGGCCCGCTGGGATTGGATCGGCGCGGTGAAGCAGGCGGTCAAGATCCCCGTCATCGGCAACGGTGACATCCGTACCCCGGAAGACGCTTGCGCCATGGTGGCCCAAACCGGTTGCGACGCGGTAATGATCGGGCGCACGGCACCTTCGAACCCATGGATCTTCCGGCAGATTGCGCAGTACTGCGGGCACGACGGAGTGGCGGGCGTTCCGGCTCCAGTCGGGCAAGGTTCGGCCAACTACGACGAGCCCGAAGAGGCCGACCGCTACCAGATGATTCGGACTTATTTCGCGATGTTGATCGAAGAAGAACTCCCCGACGCCCAAGGCAAGATGAAGCAGTTCGCGTCGTGGTTCACCCATGGCGTACCCGGTGGAGCGGGACTGCGGAAAGCGATTTACGAGTCGAAGTCAGCGCCGGAAATTCTCGGGCGGGTGGAAGAGTTCTTCGAAGCTCGACTGCAGCCGGAAGTGGCAAGGACCACGTAAGGACAGCCGACATCGGCTGTCCAGCCGAGCGAAGCTCGGCAGCTGCAGGCAGCGAGGCTCCACTCTGGGGAAAGGGCTGTCGAGCTTTCGCTCGACCTGGACGGGCGAGGCGCCCGTCCCCACACTTCTTGTGGCGGTTCTCACGTCGGTCGTGCCACCATCCGCCCCATCTCTCCTACTTCCACATATCCCCACGGCATATTGGGATCGTGAGTGAACATGGTCAGCCATTTCTCAGGAATTGCCTGGGCGTAGTAGCGCTTGCGGCTCTCGATGGTCTGCAGCGGGAACAAGTCAAATGACATTACCCAGGTCAGGTCGAGGTGCCAGCTGGTCGGAATCAGGTCGGAAACGTAGCAGGCAGTCCTGCCACCGCTCTTGAGGATGATCGCCTGCATGTTCTGGGTATGGCCGGGGAAGATCTTGACGAACACGCCGGGGACGATTTCCTGGTCGCCGTGCAGCAGATGCATCTGGCCGCTGGAGATCAGGGGGTCGTAGTTGTCGCTGATGTAGCTGATGGCGTCGCGCTCGTGCTGGCGGCGTCCGTGTTGCCACTCGCCCTCTTGCGCGTAGTACTGCGCTTTCGGAAACGTGGCCACCATCCGGTCGCGCTTGCGGACGGTGTTCCAGCCGCAGTGGTCGAAATGAAGATGGCTATTGATGACGACATCAATGTCTTCCGGCGCGATGCCGGCGGCGGCAAGATTCGCGAGCAACTGGGCGGGCTGGCCGTAAATCTTCACCATTCTCTCAGGGAGCTTGTTGCCGATGCCGGTCTCGATCAGTACGGTGTGATGCCCGGTGCGCACCACCACTGAGTTCAGCCCCGTGGGGACCATGTTCTTCTCATCCGGCTGGACCTTGCGCTGCCACATTATCTTCGGAACCACGCCGAAGAATGCCCCGCCATCCAGCTGGTAGATGCCGTCGGAAACAGCGGTGAGTTCGAAATCGCCAAGGGTCAGGCGGTGCATGGTCGGTCCTCAGTCAACCTACTTCAGTTCTTTCTCGAAAAAATCCTGGATCATGTGAAACAGGTGATCGCGGTCGGTGGGGCCGCTGATGCTGTGTGTCTTGTTGGGATACGTCATAAAACGAAATTGCTTGCCGGCTTTGATGAGTCCCTCGATCATCTGAATGCTGTTCTGAAAATGCACGTTGTCGTCACTGCTGCCGTGGACCAGCAGCAGCGCCCCGTGCAGTTTGTCGGCGGCCTTGGGCAGGGAGGACTCTTCGTAGCCGCGGGCGTTGTCCTTGGGCAGGCCCATGTAACGCTCGGTGTAAATCGAGTCGTAATTGTGCCAGTCGGTGACCGGAGCAACGGAAACTCCGGCCTTGAAGACATCAGAATGTTCCATGGCGTAGAGGGTCATGAAGCCGCCATTGCTCCATCCCCAGATGGCCACACGGCTGCGATCCAACTGCGGATATTGCGCGAAAAGCTGGTCGAGTGCGGCCAACTGGTCTTTCAATTCAAGCGCGCCGGACTGGTGACGGATCGCAGCCTGGAATTTTCGATCTCGCGCCGGCGTGCCGCGGTTATCCACCGAGAAGATGGCGTAGCCTTGCCTGGCCAGCATCTGGTGAAAGAGCCCGGTGGTGCCGCCCCACTCGTTAAGCACGAGTTGGGCAGCAGGTCCGCCGTACACGTTCACGATCACAGGAATCTTGCCGGTATTTGCAGTCTCCGGCGGCAGCAGGATCTGGCCATACAGCGTCGTACCATCGTCCGCTTTGAATTCAAGAAACTTGGGCGCAGCCAGCCCGAAATCGCTGACGCTGCGTGATTCCCAGAACTTCTGGCACGCTCCGTCCGGGCTGCACACCGCCATTGCGGGCGGCGTCAGAGGCGCCGAGAAATCATCGACGTAGTGTTTGGCATCTGCAGAAAAAGTGACGGTGTGGGCTCCACCGGTTGCCGAGACCCGCTTGAAGTCGGAGCCATCGAGTTTGACGGAGTAGAACTGCTGCTGGCGCGGGTCGTCCTTGTTGCAGATGAAATACGCCACGCCCGCGGACTCATCGACCGCCTGCAAGCCAAGAACTTCGAAGTCACCCTGGGTAAGCTGCCGCTCGAGTTTCGCGTCCGCGGCAAGCGGGTTCTGCGCGTCGAAGCTGTACAGGTACAGATGGGTGTTTCCATCTCGCCAACTTGACCAAGTAAAGCGATTGGTGGACTTCAGAAACTTGACATCGTCATTCACATTGACCCAGGCTTCGGGGCTGTTCTCGCTGAGCACCTTGCGGGACTTTCCAGAGTGAGCGTCGACCAAGTAGAGATCCAGCGTGTCCTGGGCGCGGTTCAGTACCTCTGCCCAGACCAGCCCGTCGCGGACCCAGCCGAAGCGGGGAACATAAGTGTCTGGGTTGTCGGTGAGTGAAATCCACTTCGGCTTGCCGCCGGATGCGCTGATCACGCCCAGACGTACGGAGGGATTGCGATCGCCCGCCTTGGGATATTTCTGCTCTTCCGCCGTGGGATGGGTGAGCAGCCAGTCGGTGATGGGATAAGTTGGCACCGGGCCTTCATCCATCTGCAGGAAAACGATGTCTTTGCCGTCGGGCGACCAGAAATAATTGCTGCGCACGCCCAGTTCTTCCGCGTACACCCAATCCACTTCGCCATTGAGCAGGTTTTCGTCCTTGTCCTTGGTCAACTGCTTTTCATCCTCGCCGGCAATCGCTCGCACATTCAGATTGTGCTTGCGGACGTAGGCGAGGTGGCTTCCGTCGGGCGAGAACTTGGGATCGAGGCTGGGTTCCGGGCCGGAGGTGAATTGGATCGCAACACTGCTGTCCAGGCTATAAAGCCAGAGCTGGCCCTGCGAGTCGAACAGCAGGTGCTTGGAATCAGGCGCCCAGAGATACGCGGCGACGTGGTAACGGGTGACGCGTTCTTTTTCGCGCTCGTCCTTGATGCTGCTGGCCGGCGGCGAAAGCGAAGCCAGCTTGCTTTCGCTTACCAGGAGCTTCTTCTCTCCGGTGGTGGCGTCCACGACCCAGAGTTCGCCATGCTCGCCGGAGTCGTCGCGCTGCACAAAGGCAACCTTGCTGTTGTCGGGACTCCACTGCAGGGTCTCCGGAGCGCGGCCGGTGATGCCGCCTTCGGCGAAGATGGCTTCGATGGTAAGCGCCTTCCGGTCGGTGTTGGCAGGAGTCGTGGACTGCGCCAACGAGCAGGTAACCAGAAACCAGGAGACAAGCAGCAGCCGGGCAAGTCGATTCACAAGATAACTCCGGGTAGAAAAATTGCCCCATCAGCAGGCTGAAAAGTGTACACCGGCAGGGTCGATTGATGCAGGGGGCTGGCTCCGATCCTGGTCAGGACACCGGCACTTCAGAACCTTGCAGCACCAGGCCCGGCAGGTGGTCGAGCCCCGCAGCCGTGGCTTCTCGCCGTGCGATGGCGAGCAGGGCTTTTTCGATTTCTTGCGGGATGGGCGGACGCTGGTAGCGCGCCAGTAAATCACTCACTAACTGGCGAGTCCGGGTGAACAGGTCCGGCGCATTGGGATCTCCGCTGCGATCGATCACGGCCGAGGGGAAGTGCTGCTCCTTGCGAAACAGGGCGCGGGTTTCCTTCAGCTTCAGGAACTCACCGCTGAAGCCGGTCTGCGCAAACATTGCGACCGCCAGCTTCTCGGTGCGAGGCTCGACGCCGGCCAGCAGGCGCTGTGCCCCCGCGATCGCTTCCGCATCAATGACCAGCTTTTCAATGCTGTGGCAGGCGAGGAAGTCGAGCATGCCTGCGCCCGAGATCATGTTGATCCCGACCAGTGCACCCAGAACGGCCGAGCTGGCGCTTTCCAGGCCGGCTTGCGCGTCAATCCGGCGGGCGTCGCTAGCCACCAGGTAGGCGTGGGTGGGCAGTCCCAGGGACTTGCCGACTTGCGCGCATCCAGCATCGAGCATGGCGGTTTCCATCGCCCCCATGGGTGTATTTCCCGAGCTCATGTCGAATATGGCAGGCGCTCCTCCCCAAACCACAGGCGCGCCAGGTTTTGCCAGTTGATGGATAACGATGCCGCCCAGACTTTCCGCGGCATGCTGCACGATGGAGCCCGCCAGAGTGACGGGTGCGGTCGCACCCGCCAGCGGCATGGAGATGATTTCCGCGGGGACCCCGGCCCGCGCCAGCTCCACCATGTTCTGGGAAGCGAATCCCGACCAGTTCAGCGGTGGAGAGGGGCAAACGTCGAACACCGCCCGGGGTTTGGCTCGGAGCGCCTCGTAGCCGCCACTGTCGGCAGCCAGCAGTTCCAGCATGGTCCGGAGCGTGCCGACACCGAATGCACCCGTTACCATCGGCTTATCCGAGTACCAGAGGATCAGTAAAAGGCGGTACCAGTCTCCCATCCCGGCGGGCACGTCGTTGCAAACCATCGCCGTGGATTGCGCCGCGTACTGCGGCAGCATCTCAGTGACTTGCACCATCCGAACCAGGTCGGCGGACAGGGCGGGCCGCGGCTGCTGGGTTTCCGGATCAAGAATGTTCAGGCAAGAGGAGCCCGGGTCGAAATGGACGTCGTCGCCACCGTAGTGAACCGCAGGCTTTCCGCCGCGGTCGTAGAGGAAGAACTCGCGCGGCACTGACTCGAGCGCGCGCCGGACGAGGCTCTCCGGAATATGGGCGACGCCATCGTTGATCCGCGAACCGGCCGCGGCCAGCATCTCCAGCACGGCGGGTGTACCCACCTTGATGCCAGGAGAATTCAGCAACTCAAAGGCTTCGCCCAGGATGCGATCTACCAGGCTGCGGTCGAGTAGTTCGAGTTTGGGTCGCATGCGTTCCCCTTACTTTTGGACCAGGCTTTTCACCAAGGTCACGGCGCTGAGCGCATCTTTGCCGTAACCATCGGCGCCGATCTCCTCCGCCCAGCGGCGCGTGACCGGGGCGCCGCCCACGATCACTTTCACTTTGGGCCGGAGCCCCTCCCGGCTCAAGACCTCGATCACCGACCTTTGTCCGCCCATGGTAGTGGTCAGCAGGGCGGAGACGCCGACGATATCGGCGCCGACTTCGCGCGCCTTAGCGGCGAAACGCTCGCCAGTGACGTCTACTCCCAGGTCATGCACCTGGAAGCCGTGGGCGGTCAGCAGGGTGCCTACCAGGGTCTTGCCGATTTCATGGATGTCACCCTTGGCGGTGCCCAGCACCACGGTCCCGGCGGTCGGGCGCTCTCCACCTTGGCGCTTGAGTTCCGGTTCCAGCACAATCATGGCGGCTTTCATGGCCTCGGCGGAGGCCAGCATGTCGGGCAGGAACATCTTGTGCTGCGCGTACATCTCTCCCACCTGGTTCATGCCTGGAACGAAGCCCTGGTCGATGGCATCGAGTGGAGCGATTCCCTGCTCCAGAGCCTTCCGGGCCAGGTCTCCGGCTTGGTCGGCGGTGCCGTCGAGGATGCTTTGCCGCATGGCGGCGAAAATCTCTGCCTGCATAGCGCACACCTCCACTCGATTTCACCGGGCCGGGCACACCTGTGTCTGTGACCCACATCACGACCGGGAGTCAGGCGGGCCCGGTGCTTTCACGTGCTAGAATCAACACAGTTCCTTCTGAAGATGCTTCCAGACGTGCAAAACCTGATCGAGGTGCAGGGGGCCGACAAGGAAATTCGTCGGCTGCAGGAAGAAGTGGCTGCCCTGCCCCGGCGGGTAGCCGCCATTGAGGAAAAGCTGGCTGGGACCCGGGCTGTCCTGGAAAACGCCAAATTGGCGGTCAAAGCCGACGAAGCCGCCCGCCGCAAGTACGAAACCGCCATCCTCGATCTGCAGGGAAAAATCTCCAAATACCGTGACCAATCGCTCGCGGTGAAGACCAACGACCAGTACAAAGCGCTGTTGCACGAGATCCAGTTTGCCGAGCAGGACATCCGCGGCAACGAAGACAAGATTCTCGAATTGATGGTCAACGCCGAGGCTCGGGAAAAGAGCGTGAAGGCGGCTGAGGCGGAACTCAGAGCCGAAATGGCGGAGATCGAGAAGGAGAAAGCCGACGCCCGCCAACGTACTGCCGAAGACGAAAAGCAGCTCGCCGAGTGGAATGCCAAGCGGGACAAGGCGCGCACCGGAGTCAATCCCGACTTGGTGCGCCACTACGACCGGGTGGTGAAATTCCGCGGTACCGGGCTGGCCGAGGTTCGCGCCCAAAAGTGTATGGGCTGCCAGGTCATGCTGCGTCCCCAGACCTACAACGACGTGCGCAACGGCGAAATGGTGATCTGCGAATCCTGCCAGAGAATCCTGTATTTCAATCCGGCAAACGACGAAGTCGCGGTGGAGGCTGCTGCCAACGCGCACCAGCGCAAGCGCCCCCGGCCCAAGTCCGACGCTCCGCAAGCCTGGTTCTATCGCCCCGATTACCCGGAACATGGAGAGGTGCTGCTCGGCTTCACCAATACATCAGGGAACGCCAGCCGCCGCATCTATGATTTCAATACTGGCCGCATGATTGGCGACGTGCTCAATCGCGAAGGCAGCTACCGCCTTGGATTTCCCGAGGACTTTACCGACAGCACCGTCCGCCTGAACGGCAGCTGGGACGAGGAAGAGTTGGACGCCTGGGGCACGGAAATGCCCATGACGGCACTGGATTTCCTGCACTTCGACCTGGAAGCCGCCCGCTCCGACCGCCGCAAGGAACACTCTACCAAGCACGAACACCCGGCCACGGTACCGACTGAACATCCCGCCGCAAGTTAGTCGTCAGTCATCGGTCGTCCGTCGTCAGCCAAGAAACACGTAAGGACAGCCGCCCTCGGCTATCCATTTCGAGCAAAGCTCGAAAACTCTCTCTGCGCCACGCAACCGCCCGAGGCTTACGGTCCTCATTGGCGTTGTAAGATCAATTCATGCCCCCGAAACCTGCGTCTGTTTCCCTGCTTCCCACGGTGAAAGTCTCCCCCCGCGGAGCTGACCGCCTCAAGCAAGGCCATGTCTGGGTCTACCGCTCGGACGTTGCCGGGGACGCAGCCGCTCCCGGAGCACTGGTGGCGGTTGCCGACCAGCGCGGAAAAATCCTGGGCACGGCGCTGTATAGCAGCTCCTCGCAGATCGCCATTCGCATGCTTTCATCCCAGGTGGTGGAAAACTTACCCGGCCTGGTGCGAGAGCGCATCCAGGCGGCGATTGCCTACCGCGAGCGTGTGGTGCGAGACACCGACGCTTACCGCGTGGTCTTCAGCGAAGCCGACTTTCTGCCCGGGCTGATCGTGGACCGCTACAACGATTTGCTGTCCCTTCAGGTCCTGACCCAGGCGATGGATGCCGAGCCAGTTAGGCAAGCCGCGGTGTCAGAGCTGAGCGACCGCCTTAAGCCGGCTGCGATTGTCGAACGTGTGGACCCCCGAGTTCGTGAGCTGGAGCAGCTTCCGCAGAAAAACTCTGGTCTCATCCATGGCGACAAGAGCAGCACCGTCTTCACCATGAACGAGGTACGTTTTCAGTACCAGGCCCTCGAAGGGCAGAAGACCGGAGCGTTCCTCGATCAGCGCGAGAACTACGCTGCCGCCGCGCAGCACGCCCATGGCGAAGCCCTCGACGTCTTCTGCTATCAGGGAGGTTTTTCTCTTCATCTAGCCAAGAATTGCTCGAAAGTCACGGGCGTGGACAGCTCCATGCCCGCGCTCGAAATGGCCGAGCAGAACGCCGGTTTGAACGGGCGCGATATCGAGTGGATCGAAGCCAACGCCTTCGACCTGCTCAAGGATTACTCCAGTGCAGGACGCCAGTACGACACCATCGTGCTCGACCCGCCTGCCTTCGCCAAGAGCAAGAAGACGCTGGAAACTGCGATTCGCGGCTACAAGGAACTTAACCTGCGCGCGCTAAAGATGCTGCGGCACGGCGGAATCCTGGTGACGTGTTCATGTTCGTACCATGTCAGCGAGACGGAGTTCGTAGAGATCCTCGCCTCGGCGGCCCGCGACACCCACAAATCGGTGCGCATCCTGGAAAAACGCGGTCAGGCAAAAGACCACCCGGTGCTGCTGACTGTGCCGGAAACCAGCTATCTGAAATGCTTAATTGCCTACGTAAACAATTGATAATAAGCGTATATTTCATACTTGACAATAATACACTCATATTTTATGCTTTTTTAAGACTTAATCCGCATCCAAACTTACGATGGAGCGTTAACCAGAATCTTGAAGGAGGATTTACCGTCATGACCATTTTGACCCGTTGGGATCCCACGCGTGAGTTCACCACCCTGCAGGACCGCATGAATCGCTTGTTCCGCGAATCGTTCTGGCCCGAGGGCCGCGAGGAAGCCTTGACCACCACTGGCTTTGCTCCGCCGGTGGATGTCTACGAAGACGAGCACAGCATCACGCTGAAGATCGAAGTGCCGGGCATCGAAGAGAAAGACATTGATGTCCGCATCGAGAACAACACCCTGACCGTACACGGCGAGCGTAAATTCGAGAAGGAAGAGAAAGAAGAGAACTTCCGCCGCGTGGAACGGCAATACGGCAGCTTTACCCGGACCTTCACCCTGCCGAACACCGTGGACCACGAAAAGGTGAACGCCGACTACGACAAGGGCGTGCTGAAGATCGCTCTGGCCAAGAAGGCCGAAGCCAAGCCCAAGCAGATCAAGGTCAATGTCGGCAAGCAACTGGAAGGCAAAGGCCCGAGCAAAGCGGCGTAAAGTAGCTGTCAGTCGTCAGTGGCCGGTTGTCAGTCGATGCGGGAGGCCGCGGTGCGGCCTCCCGTTCATTTTGCAATTTGGTAATCGGGTTATTTGGTAATTTGGCGGTGACCGCTCTTCAAATTGCCTGATTACGAGATTACGAAACTACAAACGGAGTTCTTATGGCGATTCGCTGGGACAAATTCACAGTCAAGGCGCAGGAGGCGGTGCAGCGCGCCAACGAACTCGCCTCTGAGCATGGTAACCCCGAGATCCTACCCGCGCACCTGCTGGCAACATTGCTCGAGGACAAGGAAGGCATTGTCCCGCCGGTGCTGGAGAAAATCGGCATCGGTCCGCAGGCGGTTCTGAGCGAGATCTACCGCGAGATCGAGAAGCTGCCCAAAGTGTCAGGCGCAGCGGCACAGGCATCGCTTTCCCCGGCAGCGAACCAGCTTCTGGAGCGCGCCTTCAAGGAAGCCGACAACTTCAAGGACGAGTACGTTTCCACCGAACACCTGCTGCTGGCCATCACCCAGCAGAAAAACGATCCGGCCCAGCAACTGCTAGTCCGCCACGGTGCCACTTACGACGCCATCCTGAAGGCGCTTACGGCGGTGCGCGGCTCGCAGCGCATCACTGATCAGAATCCCGAAGCCAAGTACCAGGCGCTGGAGCGCTATGCCCGCGATCTCACCGAGCAGGCGCGCCGGGGCAAACTCGATCCGGTCATTGGACGCGACGAAGAGATTCGCCGCGTGGTGCAGGTGCTTTCCCGCCGCACCAAGAACAACCCGGTGCTGATCGGCGAACCCGGCGTAGGCAAGACCGCCATCGTGGAAGGCCTGGCGCAACGCATCGTTTCCGGAGACGTCCCCGAAGTTCTGAAGAACAAGCGCGTGGTCTCGCTCGATCTGGGGGCCATGCTGGCGGGAGCCAAGTACCGCGGCGAATTCGAGGACCGCCTGAAAGCCGTACTGAAAGAAATAGAAGACGCGCAGGGGCAGATCATCCTGTTCATCGACGAACTGCACACCCTGGTTGGTGCGGGTGCGGCCGAAGGGGCGATCGACGCTTCCAACATGCTGAAGCCGGCGCTGGCCCGAGGCGAGCTGCGCGCCATCGGCGCCACCACCCTGAACGAATACCGCAAACACATTGAGAAAGATGCTGCCCTGGAGCGGCGCTTCCAGATCGTGTTTGTGGGCGAGCCCAACGTCGAGGACACCATCGCCATCCTGCGCGGCTTGAAAGAACGCTACGAAGTCCACCATGGCGTGCGCATCAAGGATTCGGCCATCGTCGCGGCGGCAACCCTGTCGCATCGCTACATCTCCGACCGCTTCCTGCCCGACAAGGCGATTGACCTGATCGACGAAGCCGCCGCTTCGTTGCGCATCCAGATTGATTCGCTGCCCACCGACATTGACCAGCTGGAGCGCCGCGCTACCCAGCTGGAGATCGAAAAACAGGCGCTGAAGAAGGAAGACGACGCCAACTCAAGAGAACGACTGGCGGTCATCGACAAAGAGCTGGCCGAGATCCGCGAGCGTTCGAACGCGCTCAAGGCCAACTGGAAAAAAGAAAAAGACCAGATCGCCCGTGCCCGTGCGCTCAAGGAGAAGATTGAACAGCTCAAGATCGAAGAGCAGGCGGAGGAGCGCAAGGGCAATCTGCAGCGGGTGGCGGAAATTCGCTACGGGCTTTTGCGGCAAGCCGAGGAAGAGTTGAAACAGCTAACCGAAAAAGCAGCGGGCGGGGGCCCCCGCTCCACACAAGCGCCGCGCATGCTGAAAGAGGAAGTGGACGAAGAAGATGTGGCCCGCATCGTCTCCAAGTGGACCGGCATTCCGGTCTCGAAGATGCTCGAAGGTGAAGTCAAGAAGCTCATCAACATGGAAGACCGCCTGCGCCAGCGCGTGATAGGCCAGGACGCGGCCTTGGGGCGGGTGGCGAATGCCATCCGGCGCTCGCGTGCCGGGTTAAGCGATCCCAAGCGTCCCATAGGGTCATTCATCTTCCTGGGCCCGACGGGTGTGGGCAAGACTGAACTGGCGCGGGCGCTGGCCGAGTTCCTGTTTGATGACGAGCACTCCATGGTCCGCATCGACATGTCGGAGTACATGGAGAAGCACGCGGTCTCGCGGCTGATCGGCGCGCCTCCGGGATACATCGGCTACGAAGAGGGCGGCCAGCTCACCGAGCAGGTGCGGCGCCGTCCATACGCGGTGCTGCTGTTCGACGAGATCGAAAAGGCGCATCCCGATGTCTTCAACATCCTGTTGCAGATCATGGACGACGGCCGCCTAACCGACGGCAAAGGCCGCACCGTGGACTTCCGCAACGCGGTGATCATCATGACCTCGAACATCGGGTCGGCATACCTGCAGGCCGAGAACATGCGCACCGCCGAAGATTTCGAAGAGGCATCGAAGCAGGTGATGAACGCGCTGCACGGGCACTTCAAGCCCGAGTTCCTGAACCGGGTGGATGACATCATCGTGTTCAGCCCGCTGGGCAAAGAACAGCTGGTCAAGATCATCGAGCTGCGTTTGGAAGACGTGCGCCGGCTGCTGGCCGACCGCAAGATCTCGCTGGAGCTGACCGACGCCGCCAAAGAACTGCTGTTCACCGAAGGCTTCGACCCGAACTTCGGAGCGCGTCCGCTGAAGCGGGCCATCCAGAAGCTGGTGCAGGACCCGCTGGCCCTGAAGATCCTCGACGGTGCTGTGCTGCACGGCGACCACGTCGTGGTGGACGCCGACAAGAAGGCCGGGATGATGAAGTTCGCAGTCAGCAAGCGGGTCGGAGAGAAAGAGCCGGCGAAAGCCAAATAACACACACGCAGGGGTAGCCGCCCTCGGCTGCCCAGCCGAACCGACCAGGCGCGGCCTTTCTTTTTGGCTGCACTCTGCTTGACCTACGGCTTGCCTGGGACTACTCTGCCCGGTCAAGGGAGCATTGTTTTGGACCAGACGGTAAAGACAGTCGTTTTTTGGCTGGTGATCGTCCTGTCGGCATTTCTCTTGTGGCAGGTTGTCAAGGCCAATCCGGATCAACCGAAGACGCCCGAGATCAGCTATTCCGCTTTCCTGTCTCAGGTTGATGCCGGGAACGTCGTGAAGGTCACGGTTTCGAGGAACCACATTGTCGGGTCGTACCGAGACAACAGTTCTTTCAGCGTAACCGCTCCAACCAGCCAAGAAGGAATGCTACAAGCCCTTCGTCAGAAGAACGTGGAGATTTGGTTTAAGGAGACGGCTGAGCAAGGCTGGCCCTCATGGTTGCTGAATCTCGCGCCTCTAATCCTTCTGGCAGCGCTTTGGTTCTTCATGATTCGGCAGATGAAACAGAGGCAATCTCCGAATTCGATGAACCAGCCGTAAAACCTTTCGAACTTCGCTCGATTGGACAGCCGAGGCGGCTGTCCCTACGTGGACTTTGCTGGTTTCGAGAATTGCTCTGCCACCGGCGTCTGCCACAGGTACCAGATCACCACCATCCGCACGATGATTCCCAGCCCGCTCCAGATAAGCTCGCCCATGTGGATCCCGGCGGCTGCATCGGACACAGAGGGAATCAGCATCACGAAGCCGGCAAAGGCCGCAAGGATTGCCGCCCGCCGCGCCCAGTTGTTGAGTCGCAGCAATCCCCAGCCGACCAGCGCCGCGAATGCCGCCACCAGCAGGAACATGTATGGCCCGGCGAGCTCTAGTCCGCCCAGCAGGGGCGCACCCATGGCCATAGAGACCATGCCTGGGCTGACTAGCATGACGAACCCCACACCGGCGAGGTATGCAGCGACCAGGAAGAAGAGGATTGAAATCGCGGTGACTCCGCTGGGGCGTTCCATGTTGATGGGATGTTACAGCAGAGGTTTGTAGACGGCTCCCCTCACCCCGCGACCGCCGCTGTCCCCTGCCGTAGCAGTCTTTCCAGCGTAACTGCCGGGCAAAGATTCTGGTGAATGTATCCCATCAGGTTGGTTGCGACGCTGCGGACCAGTTTCTCGATTGCGGGATCGAGCACTTTGCCGGAGGCGTCGAACACCTTCTGCACATTGGCCACCGAAACCGGCAAGGGCAGCACGATTGCGCCGATGTGCGAAGCGATGCTGCGCAGCTGCTCCAAGGTTTTGATGGCGCCAATCGATCCTGCGGCCACGCCCAGCAACGCTACCGGCTTTCCCGCCAGCACGGAGGGGAAGCCCAGGTTCTCGATCACCAGCTTCATTACGCTGCTTATGCTGCCGTGATATTCCGGCGTGGCCAGAACAACCGCCGTGGCCGACTTCACCGCGTCCTGCAGCTTTCGCGTGCCCTCGGCGTGAGGATTGACTCCGGGAAAGGGCAGATTGAGCTCTCCGGGGTTGATGAGCTGCACCGTCACCTTGGGGTTTTTCTTTAGCTCGTCCACCACCAGAGCGGAAGCCATGCTGGTGTAGTTTCCCGGACGCACGCTGCCGTTGATGACGACGATCTTGATGCCCTTGTTTTCATCTGTCATATGAACCTCCGCCGGGCGATTAATCTTATTCCAGGCCGGGCGCGGAGCTTGCCGAGCTTCGCTCGGTCTGGACAGCTGAGGGCGGCTGTCCCTACGTGATTACGCCAGATCGAACAACAGAATCTCGGCGTCCTCGGTGCCCTTGATTGTCAGCTTCGGCTCGTCACTCACCGCGGCGCCGTCGCCCTGGCTGAGCGCCTTGCCATTCAACTCCACCTTGCCTTTGGCCACCTGCAGCCACGCGTGCCGGCCTTTGGCCAACTCATGCGCCACTTCCTGTCCCGGCGCCAGCAAGCTCACGTAGAGCCGCGCATCCTGGTGGATGGTGACCGAGCCGTCCTTGCCGTCTGGCCCCGCGATCAGGCGAAGGTGGCCGCGCTTCTCGCTCTCGGGAAAAGCCTTCTGCTCGTAGCTGGGCTCGTGCCCCGGCCGGTCGGGCATGATCCATATCTGCAGCAGGTGCACCGGGTCGGTCTTGGATGCATTCATCTCGCTATGGCGGATGCCCCGTCCGGCGCTCATGCGCTGGCCATCGCCGGGCCGAATCACCGAGCCGGTCCCCAGGCTGTCTTTGTGCTCGAGTGCGCCGGCCAGGACGTAGGTGATGATCTCCATGTCCCGGTGAGGATGCGTGGGGAAGCCCGCGCCCGGCTGCACGTGATCCTCGTTGATCACGCGCAGGGAGCGGAATCCCATGAAGCGCGGATCGTAGTACTGGTCAAACGAAAAAGTGTGGCGGGTATTGAGCCAGCCAAAGTCGCCGCCACCGCGTTCGTCGCTGCGTCGAATGTTGATCATAGGGTAAATCCTCGTTATAACGACTATTCCCAAGCTTAGATGCGAACGGGTACGAAACGATTCAGGTTGGGTTTGGGATGAGGCGAGACTACAGCTACTTCTTTTCGCTCTTCTTCTTGGATGCTTCGGGCTTGTTCTTTTCTTCGCTCCTGGATTTCTCTTCACCCTTGGGCTTCTCGTCCTTCTTGACTGAGGAAGCGTCCCCTTCTTTAGATTCCTTAGCCATGGGGGTGTGCGAGGTGTTCTTTCCGTAGTCGGTTACGTACCACCCGGAACCCTTGAACTGCACCGCAGGCGCGGAAATCACCTGCTCGATGGGGCCGCCGCACTCCGGGCATTTCTTGACATGGGGATCGGAGAACTTCTGGATTCGCTCGAAGCGATGATGGCACTTCTTGCACTCGTACTCGTAAAGGGGCATGGATATTTGAAGTCGGGCTAAAGCGATTGCTTGGTATTCGATTCTAGGGTTTGCCTCTGTTCACGTCAATTTCGCGAACGGCAACTTCTTCTCCGCGGATCAACGCAGATGCACGCAGATTTCAAGGCCAATTAACTATCAGAGACACAGAGGTTGCCGGCGGGGCGCCGGCGCTCTGGCTGTCCCACGATGTTAGACTCGCGGCATGAAGCCGGGTGAAAACGCCGCTGCCGGGGATATGAGCCACCGTCTGGCGCCCGGCCCCACGCTCTACCTGGTGGCCACGCCTATCGGCAACCTGGAAGACATCACGCTGCGGGCGGTGCGCGTGTTGAAGGAAGCCGACCTGATTGCATGCGAGGACACGCGGCAGACGCAAAAGTTGCTTAACCATTACGGCATCACCACCCGTACCATCAGTTATCACGAACACAATGAGATGACGCGAGCCCCGGAGCTGGTCCTGGAACTGGAACGTGGCGCCCGCATTGCCTTGGTGACGGACGCGGGCATGCCCGGCATCTCCGATCCCGGTTTTCGCCTGATTTCGCTCGCCATCCGGCATCATGTGCCGGTGGTGCCGATCCCAGGTGCGTCGGCATTCCTGGCGGCGCTGGTGGCTAGTGGGCTGGGCACCGATTCGTTTCGCTTCAGCGGATTCCTGCCCGCCAAACGCGGCGAGAGGCGGCAGGTGCTGGAAGGCATCAAGGCGTCACCGCGCACCCAAGTCTTCTACGAAGCGCCCCACCGTGTGATGGATGCCGTGGAAGACATCGTGGAAATCCTGGGTGCCGACCGGCCGGTGGTGGTGGCACGCGAAGTCACCAAGATCCACGAAGAGTTCCTTCGCGGGCGGGCTGGAGAGGTGCTTGAAAACCTGCAGGCGCGAGACGCCATCAAGGGAGAAATCACGCTGCTGATCGGCAAAGCCGAAGAAACCGCCCGGCCGGCGCCGTCCCGGGTAAGCGTTCGCGAGCGGCTGGCCCAGGTCATGGCCGAAGAGAAACTGGATGAGAAAGCCGCTTTGAAGAAAATCGCCAAGGAGATGGGAGTTTCCAAGAGCGAGGCGTACCGGGAACTGCAGAGAAACAAGTAGTACTGAGTACCCAGTACCGAGTAAGAAAATCAAAGGCGGCCGATGGCCGCCTTTGGTGTTGGTGTTCACTGGGTACTCGGTACTCGTTTACGCGTGCGCACCATGCTGAAAGTGGTATTGCAGAATCTTGGCGGCCAGGGCCGGGTGCGCGGTGAGCTGGTCCGGCGCCGTGGCCCGGACGATTTCGCCGCGGCACACCACCTCGGCGGCCGAGAGTCCAGCGATTTCCGCCGGTAGCACCAGGTTGATTTCGAGCTGCGCGTTGGCGGGGATCATTTCCTCCGCCCGGAACAGCATTCCCGAGCGGCTGATGTTTTCGGTTTCGCCTTTCCGCCAGTCGCTTTCTCCGAGCAGGCGGTACTTCAGAGGCAGGTGAAGGTTGAAGCGTTGGGCGCGGAACGGAGAAAGTTTTTCCCTCCGGGCTTGCGCGGGTACAGCCTGACGAGCGGACATGGGAACCTCCTGGGGAAGGGGCGTGTCGAGCACCTCCCGCACCTTGGTCCGCAGGGCGGGGAGGGTAAAGGGCTTCTGGAGCAGGATGATGCCGGCATCCAGGGTCCCGTTGTGGCCGATGGCATTCTCGGTGTAGCCCGACATGTAGAGCACCTTGGTGTCGGGGCGCACCGAAGCGATGCGTTGCGCCAGTTCGCGCCCGTTCATTCCCGGCATGATGACGTCGGTCAGCAGCAGGTGAATGGGCCCGGACTGGTGGTTGGAAAGTTGGATGGCCGCAGCCGCGTCGCTGGCCGCGAGCACCGTGTATCCCTGGTTCTCGAGGTAGTGTTGCGCCAGCTGGCGCAGGTTGGCTTCGTCCTCGACCAGCAAAATGGTTTCATGCCCTTGCACGGCGGATACGCTGGCCGCGGGAGCTAGGGCTACCATTGCCTCGCCAGCGGCATCCACCCGAGGCAGGTAGATCTTGAAGGTGCTGCCTTTGCCGGGCTCGCTGTACACCCAGACATAGCCTCCACTTTGCTTGACGATGCCGTACACCATGGAGAGTCCTAGCCCGGTGCCCTTCGCTCCCTTGGTGCTGAAGAACGGTTCGAAAATGTGGCTTTGGGTGTCGGTATCCATGCCGGTGCCGGTATCGCTGATGGCCAGCATGACGTACTCTCCGGGCACTGCCGGGGCGTGCAGCCGAGCGTAGTTTTCATCGAGCTCGACGTTGGCGGTTTCGATGGTGAGCTTGCCACCATGGGGCATGGCATCGCGGGCATTCACCGCCAGGTTCATAATGACCTGCTCGACCTGCCCGGGATCGGCTTTGACCGCCCCGATGTCGGTTCCCGGCACCATGACCAGGTCGATGTCCTCGCCAATCAGCCGGGTCAGCATCTTCAGGTTCTCGGTGACCACGGCATTCAGGTCGAGGACTTTGGGTGCGAGCATTTGCTTGCGGCTGAAGGCCAGCAGCTGGCGAGTGAGCGACGTGGCCCGCTCGGCCGCGTTGGCAATCTCCTGCGCCGGCCCGCGCAGTTCCGGGTTCGAGCCAATGCGGTCCAGCAGAAATTCGCAATAGCCGGAGATCACCATCAGCAGGTTGTTGAAGTCGTGCGCAATGCCACCCGCGAGCCGCCCGATGGCTTCCATCTTCTGGGCCTGGCGAAGCTGCTGTTCCAGGGTGCGGCGCTCGCTTACGTCTTCGCTGAACAGTTCGAAGAAAATCGCATTGCCTTCCCCGCGGATGGCGCGCCCGGAAAGGCGCACCGCGGTGGGGCTGCCATCTTTACGCACCCACTCCGCCGTGAGCCCTTGAAACGGCAGCAAGGAGCGGAAATAGTCGGCCAGGTGGAACCACTGCTGGGAATCGGCGTACAGGTTCGCCAGGTTGTGTCCCACCAGTTCTGAGGCCGATTCATAGCCCAACTCGGTGACAAAGGCCGGGTTCACGCCCAGCACAATGCCGGTGGAATCGCAGCGGCAAATGCCGTAAGGCGCGTTGGTGACCAGCGAACGGAAATTGATTTCCGAACGCAGCAGTCCCTCCTGCGCCGAACGCAAGGCCGCGTTGAACCAGCAGATCAGCAAAGCCACTACCGCAAACAGGGTGAGATGTATGATGGCTTTCCGGTAGTCGGCATTGGACTGCGCGCCCTCGAGCGAGAAGTACGTACTCACCGTCAGCGCAAACGAGGTTGCCACTAGGCCCGGTTTCCAGCCGCCATACCACGCGCTTACCATGATGGCGACCGCGAATACCACCAGCCGGCTTTCGACCACATCGGAAAGCAGCAACGCCGGAATCAGGGCGAGAGTGATGCTGAGGACAGCGACGCCGTAGCGCAGGATCGGGGCCCGACCAGCGGGAACGTAGCGGGTGCGGAGAAGGGGGAGCTTCACTCGCATACAGCCAAAGCCTAGTCCCGGAATGGGATATGCGCGAGTTACGGGAGTTCATTTTAGCGCTGCCCAAATGCCGCTGGCCGTGGGTTCGAGGCCAGGAGGCAACCCTTTCCGACGCCCACTACGCCAATACCGCATTGGGGGTGGAATTACCGGTTGCCATCTAGAATCTCGGGCGGTAACGGGTGAAACCTTGCATCGCGCGGGTGAAAACCGGAGACTGGAGGCG
The DNA here is from genome assembly GCA_020073665.1 of Terriglobia bacterium. GTDB lineage: Bacteria > Acidobacteriota > Terriglobia > Terriglobales > Acidobacteriaceae > JAIQEU01. The sequence continues at coordinate 15,453 of JAIQEU010000013.1, read as the reverse complement.
ATTCGGGAAGCCATATGAATATCGGCCTTTTTGGCGGAACCTTCGACCCTGTCCATCGTGGACACCTGGCCCTGGCCACGGCCGCGCGCGAGCGCTACGACCTCGGCTGCATTCTTTTCGTGCCCGCCAATGTTTCGCCGCACAAGCTGCGGGCGCCGGCGACTCCTTACCTCCATCGTTACGCCATGGTGGTGCTGGCGACCATGGGCGAGAAGACGTTTGTGCCCTCGTTGCTGGAGGCGCCGGCGGAACTGCCGCTCAAGAGTGGCAAAGGGCAGGCTGGGCAAGCAGTGGCGGAACCGAGTTACAGCATCGACACGGTACGGCGGCTCAAGCCGACGCTGAAGAAAAACGATCGGCTCTTCTTCCTGATCGGCATCGATGCCTTTTCTGAGATTGCCAAGTGGCGCGAAGCCGAAGCGCTGTTCCGGGAATGTGAATTCATCGTCGCCAGCCGTCCCGGGTATTCGCTGGCGGATGTGGCGAATGCGTTGCCAGAGCGCCTGCGCCCGCCCACCGCGGTAACCAAGCCGTTCGCCAAGCAGCCCGCCAAGGGAGACCTGGTGCTGACCGGCGCTACGGTGCACCTGCTGGAAAACGTCAATCAACCCGTTTCCGCGACCGCCATCCGCGAAGCCGTGGCCGCGAAGCGGCCCTTGGGCAGATTCCTGGATCCGGCGGTGGCGGACTACATCAAGAAAATGGGGCTGTACGGGGCACGCTAGTCGCTGATCATTGGTTGCTGGTCGTTAGCAAAACCAACAAAATCGATCCTTCTCTGAAGAACCCTTTCCTAGTCTCGAATACAATTGATGAGGGCGACAACTAGGGACCCACGACCAACGACGAAGGACCAACGACTATTCATCAATGACTAAAGACAGTAAGAAAAAGAACGATCTAAGAAAGCAAGTCTCCCAAGCCATCAGTGCCTGCCAGGAAAAGCAGGCAGAAGAAATCGCTATCCTCGAACTGGAACAGGGATCGGGCGCGTTTACCGACTACTTCGTGGTATGTAGTGGGACCAATCCGCGGCAAATCCAGGCTATCTCCGACGAAGTGGAACAGCGCCTGGAGCAGACCGGGATGCGTGCTGCCCACATCGAGGGATACAGGCAGGCGGAGTGGGTGCTGCTCGACTACGTGGATTTCGTAGTGCACATCTTTTCCGAAAAAGCGCGCAAGTATTACGACCTCGAACGGCTGTGGAAGGCGGCCAAGCGCCTGGAACCGGCAGAGCTCCAGAAGACTCCCAGCAAACGGGCGGCGAGCGCGCGCAAGAAGCCGGCCTAGAATTTTGTTCTCTGTGACTCTGTGGTGAAAGTTCTTGACGTCAGTGAAAGCAGACCACACCAAATCGCAGTGGGGCGCTTCGTACCGGCTGATTGCCGCCGAAAAGTGGAAGGCGAAGTCCGCTGCCATGGGTCGCTCCGTGACCGAGACGCTGGTCGAATATGCCCGCCCGCAGCCGGGGATGATAGTGCTGGATGTGGCCAGCGGCACCGGAGAGCCGGCGATCAGCCTGGCCTCGAAGGTTGGACCCACAGGCCACGTCACTGCCCTGGATCTGAGTGCGGACTTGCTGCAAATCGCCGACGAGCGAGCGCGGCAGCGGGCATTCACCAACTTCTCTACTCGTCAGGCCGATGTGCACCATCTGCCCCTTCCCGACCAGAGTTTTGACCTGGTCACCTGCCGCTTCGGGGTAATGTTTTTTGCGGATACAAAGCGCGCCCTCGCCGAACTGAATCGGGTGCTGAAGCCCGGCGGCCGCGCCTGCTTTCTGGCATGGGGACCGTTCGATCAACCTTACTGGTCGAGCACGATGGGCGTTCTGGTGAAACACGTGAACGGGCCGGCGATCGTGCCGGGCGCACAGGATCCCTTCAAGTTCGCTGAGCCCGGAAGCCTGTCGGCTGCGCTCCGTGGTGCCGGATTTAAGACTGTCGAGGAGGAAACAAGAACGCTGCCGTGGACCTGGCCGGGCACGGTGGAAGAAGTCTGGGAGTACGCGCAGTCCGTGTCTACCCCGTTTCGTCCCTTGCTGGAGCGGGTTCCGGCGGATCATTGGGACAGAATCAATGCCGACGTGCATGCCACAATCCGGCAATATGTTAAAGAAGACAGCGTGAAGTTCGGAGCCGTCGTGGTGCTTGCATCCGGCACAAAGAATTGACCACAGACGCCGAGGAAGTCAGGGAATCATCCGCCTCCTCCCCATCCTCTGTGGTTAAATCGTCTTCGTGAAGCTTAAGGTTGCCTGGATCGGCAAGACGAAAGAACCTGCCATCACCTCGTTGACCGATGAATATCTAAAGAGGCTTTCCCATCATGCGGAAGTAGACGGCGCTGCGCTCAAGGATGAAGCGGCCTTGCTCAAGTCGTGCGGGCGAGATGTCCGTGGAGCCACACGCATCACGTTGGTCTTGCTGGATGGATGTGGCCAGCAGCTTTCCTCCGAAGAACTGGCGAAGTTTGTAGGCAACCATCAGGACCGCAACCCGCTGCCTTTGTGCTTCGCCATAGGCCCGGCCAACGGATTCAGCGACTCGACCCGCAAAGCCGCGGACCTGCTGCTCTCCCTCGGCAAGATGACGCTGCCCCACGAGTTGGCGCGCGTGGTCCTGCTCGAGCAACTCTATCGCGCGTTTACCATTCTTAAGGGACATCCCTATCATGTCGGGCACTGAGCGCGTTGCCGAAATAAGCCCTGTACCTTCGTGATGTTCTGCCGGGGTATCATAGGGTTTAGAGTCGGGGATGTTGGGGACAGAAGTCACAAGTTCATAAGGGTGTAAATCATGAAAAATCCCATGGAAGTTCTTCGCAGTAAGGAACAGGAAGTTCTCCGGGTCAAGAAAGAGATCGAGGCCCTGCGCATTGCCGCCCGCTTGCTTGGCGACGAAGGCCGTAACGGCAACAACGAAGACAAGCAAGACCTGCACCAGTTGGTAGAAATGCCCTAGTCCCGCCGGGGACGAGTTGCCCCCTGCGCGGATCTCAGTTCTGACTTCCACTGCACCCACCAATCGGTGCGCGTACTGCGTTTCCGTGCTTGCGGTCTGTCACCCGCAGACTTGACCGTCGACGCCCCCGCCAACCGATCGAAACAGGTACAATCAGACACTCACCCGTATGGAAGATATCCGCCGTGGCCTAATTATCGTGAATACCGGTCCGGGCAAGGGCAAGACCACGGCCGCCATGGGTACCGCTCTGCGCGCGGTGGGCCAAGGCATGCGCGTGCTCATGCTGCAGTTCCTGAAAGGCTCCTGGCACTATGGCGAACTCGACGCGGTAAAGGTATTCGGCGACCAGTTCCTGATGAAGCAGATGGGGCGCGGCTTCGTGAAGGTGGGAACCGAGAAGCCCGATCCCGAAGATGTTCGCATGGTAGAAGAAGCTTGGGCCGAGGGCGAACGTGCAATCCACTCCGGCGAGTGGGACCTGGTGGTTCTGGACGAAATCAATTACGCCATCAGCTATGGCATGCTCGACCCAGGCAAGGTCGCCGAAAGCCTGAAGAAAAGGCCGGAAATGGTCCACGTCATCTTGACGGGCCGCAACGCCCATCCGACAATTGTCGAACTTGCCGACACGGTCACAGAGATGCGCCAGGTGAAACACGCTTACGAAAAAGGAGTCATGGCGCAAAGGGGCATTGAGTATTGAGGAGTAAGAAGTCAGGAGTTAGCAAGCCGACTACTCGCTACTGACTACTGTTTCCTATGACTTGGTTCAAACGCCAATCCGGCGAGCTGGATACCTCGGGTGAAAAGAAAGTCCGCACCGAAGGGCTGTGGGTGAAGTGTGAGAGTTGCCGACAGATCATCTGGAAAAAAGACCTGGAAGAAAATCTAAATGTTTGTCCCAAGTGCGACAAACACTTCCGCATTGATGCCCGCACCCGCCTGGCCAATCTTCTGGACGACAATCAATACGAGGTGTTCGACGCCGACCTGGTTTCCACCGACCCGCTGAAATTTGTGGACTTGAAGGCCTACTCGTCGCGCCTGAAGCAGGCGCAGGCGGATACCGGACTGAAAGACGCGGTCATCAATGCCCGCGGCAAGCTGAATGGCCGTCCCGTGGTGATCAGCGCGATGGAATATGCATTCATCGGCGGCAGCATGGGCGCGGTCGTCGGAGAAGTCATTACCCGGGCCATCGAGCATGCCACCGACAGCAAAGCGCCCATCATTATCGTCTCCGCTTCGGGCGGAGCGCGCATGATGGAAGGCGCTATCAGCCTCATGCAGTTGGCAAAGATCTCGGCCGCACTGGCGCGGCTGGACGAAGCTAATGTCCCCTACATTTCGGTGCTCACCGATCCCACCACCGGCGGCGTGACCGCGTCTTTCGCCATGCTGGGGGACCTGAACATCGCCGAACCGGGCGCGCTGATCGGATTCGCCGGCCCCCGGGTCATCGAGCAGACCATCCGCCAAAAGCTGCCGCAAGGCTTCCAGCGCAGCGAGTTCCTGCTGGAGCACGGCATGCTGGACGCGGTAGTCCACCGCCGGCAGATGAAGGCCTATATTGCGCGAGCCCTGGAGTTCATGGACCAGTCGTCCGTCGTCCGCCGTCAGTCGTCAGCCTAAACCCGGCGTCGGACTTCAGACTTCAGCCTTTCAACCCGCCGGCGCAACGCTCCGCTGCGCAGAACTCGAATCCGCGGGCCCAAATTGATAATCTGAAACGTACGCGCTTGGGCTGAGGTCTGAGGTCCGATGTCCAAGGCCCGATTTCCCATGTCTTACGAAACCGCCATCACCCGCATGTACGCGCTGGGCCACGAGCTGGCGCAGACGCCGTCGCACAAGTTCGACTTGGCGCACATGCGAGCGCTGCTGGCTGCGTTGAATCATCCGCAGCAGCGGTTTCCCGGGGTGCTGATTGCCGGGACCAACGGCAAGGGTTCGACCGCGGCAACTCTGGCCGCCATTCTCCAGGCCTCGGGCTTGCGGACCGGGCTTTACACTTCGCCGCACCTGGTGCGGATCAACGAGCGAATTCAGATCAATGGCCAGCAGATCAGCGATGATGATTTCGCCGGGCTGCACGACGTGGTCGACCGGACCGCTGAGCGCCTGGTCAGCGAGGGCGAGTTGCCCTGGCACCCCAGCTTCTTTGAGATGCTGACCGCGATCGCGTTTGAGTATTTCGCCCAGGCTAAGGTCGAGATCGCGGTGCTGGAGGTGGGCATGGGTGGGCGTCTGGATGCCACCAATGTCATCGAACCGCGGCTCAGCGTGATTACCGACATCTCCCTCGACCACGAAAAATTTCTAGGCCACACAGTCACGGAAATCGCGCGCGAAAAAGCCGGAATCATCCGGCCCGGCGGAGTGGTGGTGACCCTGCCCCAGCAACCGCAAGCCAATGACGTGATCGGGAACACGATTCTCGATCTGGGAGCGCGTGGGGTGAGCGCGGTGCCTTACATGCCGCCGGTTTCGCCGGCGAGTGCCGAGTACCTGGTACCGAGTACCGAGAAAGAAACCTCGACTACCAGCCCGGTTGCGCGCTATCCCTTGCAGGTTATGGGGCAAGAGATTCTGGTGGAAACTCCGCTGGTCGGACGGCATCAGCTGCGAAACATTGCCCTGGCCATCGCGGCGGCCGAAGAACTTAGCAAGCAAGGTTTCGCCATTACGCCACAAGCGATTGAGCGCGGCCTTCGCCAGACCCGCTGGCCGGGACGGTTCCAGGTTGTGCCCGCCACCAGCCGCACGCCCGAGCTTGTCTTCGACGTGGCCCACAACCCGGCCGGGGCCTGGGCGCTGCGGTCCACGCTGTCGATCGCCTATGAAGACCGGCCGCTGACATTCGTTTTCGGTGCGATGCGCGACAAGGCCATTGGCGAGATTGCCGAGATTCTTTTTCCCCTTGCCGACCGGGTGATCGCCACCTGCGCCGACAATCCCCGCTCGGCCACACCCGAGGAGATCCGAAACGCGGCCGCGCGCACCGCAACCGAGATCGAAGAGGCGCCGGACGCAGCCTCGGCCCTGGAGCGGGCCCAGACACTGGCGGGCGCGAAAGGCGTGGTAGTGATTACGGGTTCGATTCACATTGTGGGAGAGGCGATGCGCCGGCTCAGCGTGCGCATCTAAGAAAAGGTGCAGGATCTGAAAACATCTGCGGACGTGCAAACCGGATCAGCGGTGGTCGAACTCCGCCCGCCCCGGGTGGAGCAAAGGCCTGGCCCCGCGAGGTACGGTATTTTCAGCCGCCTGCGTTCGTACTTCATCCTGAACCCGCTGATCTGGGCGTACACGGTGGTGCTGGGGCTGATTTCCCTCCTGGTTTCTTTGCTGGGCAACACCCAGCGCATCCTGCACAAGCTTGCGCGGTTGTGGTCGCAGCTCATCATGAAGACGATCCTCTCGCCGGTCACGGTGACCGGCCTGGAGAAGATCGACACCTCGAAGCCGCACGTCTATGCCGTCAACCATGCCTCGGCGCTGGATATTCCGGTGCTGTACGTCAATCTTCCCTTCCAGTTCCGCATTCTCTTCAAGAGCGAGTTGTTGTCTTACCCGATCATCGGTTGGCACCTCACGCGCTCCGGGCAGGTCTGCATCAACCAGCAGGAGCCAACGCGTTCGGTGGGCCAGATTCGCTCGGCGCTGAAGAGCCTGAAGCGCGGCATGCCGCTGGTTATTTTTCCCGAAGGCGGCCGCACTCCCGACGGCAACATCAAGCCGTTTATGGCAGGAGCATTTTTCCTGGCCATCAAGGCCCAGGTGGACATTGTTCCGGTCGCCTTGGTGGGCACCTACGAACTGCTGCCCATGAACACCTACCACATCAAGTGCCGGCCGCTGGAGATGCGGGTGGGCAAACCGATCTCGACTGCGGGACTCCACGGGCACGACATGTCCGCATTGGCCGCCAAGGTGCAGAAAGCAATGGAGGAGCTGTACTATACTGGCCGGGATTCGGCGCCAACTCCCTGAGTCCTAGTGCCGCCTGCCACTGACAACAGGCCGTCCTCTCGTCCATAATCTCCAGTTCCCTAATTCTGGAGGTTTCATGAAAGCCGTAATTCTCGCCCTCTTTCTTCTTTTTGCCTTAAGCCTGCAAGCCCAGACCAAACCCACCGTTGCCGAAGCCGAGCAGTTCATGAAGCAGGCCGAAACCCGCCTCAACGACTTGGCGGTGAAAGGCAGCCAGGCCACCTGGGTGCAATCCAATTTCATCACCGTGGATACGGAGGCGTTGGCGGCCGACGCCATTGATGAAGCCACCGCCGCCACCACCGAACTGGCGGAGCAGTCCAGGCGCTTCGATGGGTTGCAGATGCCGCCCGACCTGGCGCGAAAATTCAAGCTGCTGCGCCTGACGCTCACTGCGCCTGCACCCAAGGATCCCGCCCTGCGTCGCGAGATGACGCAGATCGGGACCTCGCTCGAAGGCGACTACGGCCGGGGCAAGTATTGCCGCACCCCGAATGATTGCCTCGACATCACCGCCATCGAACGAATCATGAGCGAGAGTCGCAATCCGGACGAACTGAAGGACCTTTGGGTGGGATGGCACGCCATCGCTCCTCCCATGCGCCAGCGCTATGCTCGTTTCGTCGCGCTTTCCAACCAGGGCGCGCGGGAAATGGGTTTCAAGGACGTCGGTGCCATGTGGCGCTCGAACTACGACATGAGTCCCGAAGAGTTCAGCGCTGATCTGGAGCGCTTGTGGCAGCAAGTGCGGCCGTTGTACCTGTCGCTACACACCTACGTTCGTGCGCGACTGGTGCAGAAATACGGGCCGAACGTGGTTTCTCCGGATGGGCCGATCCGGGCCGATCTGTTGGGCAACCCCTGGGCGCAGGAGTGGGGCAACATCTTCCCGCTGCTCGGGCTGCCGCAAAGCAACCAGGACTACGACCTCAGCGCGCTACTGAAGGCCAAGAACGTGGATGCCAAGGGCATGGTGAAGTACGGTGAGGGATTCTTCACGTCGCTGGGATTCGAGCCGCTGCCTGGTACCTTCTGGGAGCGTTCGCTATTTACCAAGCCTGCCGACCGCGACGTGGTCTGCCACGCCAGCGCCTGGGACATCGATAACCAGGACGACCTGCGGATCAAAATGTGTATCCAGGTCCGCGGCGAAGATTTCGTGACCATTCACCATGAACTGGGGCACAACTTCTACCAGCGCGCCTACAAGAACGAGCCCCCGCTCTTTGAGAGCGGCGCCAACGACGGCTTCCACGAGGCCATTGGCGACGCCATCGCGCTGGCCATCACCCCGGAGTATTTGAACAAGGTGGGGCTGCTCGAAAAAGTACCCGCGGGGAGCAACGACGTTCCCGAATTGCTGAAGCAGGCGCTCGACCGGGTGGCGTTCCTCCCGTTCGGCCTGCTGATTGACCAGTGGCGATGGAAGGTGTTCTCTGGCGAAATCACGCCCGCCAACTACAACCAGGCTTGGTGGGACATGCGATTGAAGTACGAAGGCATTGCGCCGCCGGTCAAGCGCAGCGAAGCCGATTTCGACCCCGCCGCCAAGTACCACGTCGCCGCCAACGTCCCCTACACTCGCTACTTCCTGGCCGGCATTCTGGAATTCCAGTTTTATCGCGCGCTTTGTCGCGAGTCCGGATACAAAGGCCCGTTGAATCGCTGTACTTTCTACGGCTCAAAAGCGGCGGGCGCAAAATTCAACAAGATGCTGGAGATGGGCCAAAGCAAACCCTGGCCCGACGCCCTTGAAGCCCTCACTGGCGAACGCCAGATCGATGCTGGCGCGCTGCTGGAGTATTTTGCTCCGCTGAAGCAGTGGCTGGACGAGCAGAACAAGGGGCAGAAGGTAGGTTGGTAAGACACACGTGGGCCCGGACGCATCGTCCGGGCCTGCAACCATTGTTGTAAACTTAAAAGATTCAGCAGCGTACGAGTATTCCTATGGCAGACAGCATTCATGTAAAGCTCCCCGACGGGAGCGTGAAGGAAGTTCCCAAGGGCACCACCGCGCTCGATATCGCCAAATCCATCGGTCAACGCCTGGCCGACGCTGCGCTTGCCGCCAAAACCAACGGCGACCTCATCGACCTGACCAGGCCGCTGGAGAAAGACAGCGACCTTCGCATCCTCACCGAAAAAGATCCCGAGGTGCTGGAGGTTTTCCGGCATTCGTCCGCCCACCTGCTGGCCGCGGCGGTGCTCGAGCTGTTTCCCGAGACCAAGCTGGGCCACGGCCCGGCCACCGAAAGCGGATTCTTTTACGATTTCTACCGTCCGACCCCGTTCACTCCCGAGGATCTGGAGAAGATCGAAAAGAAAATGCAGGAACTGGTACAGCAGAACATCCCCTACGCGCGCGAGTTTCTGCCTCGCGACCAGGGCCTCGAGGAGTTCAAAAAAGAAGGCGATTTCATGAAGTGCCATTTCATCGAGCAGTTCACCAAGCCCGATGAAAAGATTTCGATTTACCGCACCGGCAAGTTCACCGACTTCTGTCGCGGGCCGCACGTGCCTTCGACCGGGAAAATAAAAGCTTTCAAGCTGCTGAACATCGCAGGCGCCTACTGGCTGGGCGACGAGAAGAATCCCCAGCTGCAGCGCATTTACGGAACGTCGTTCTACTCAAAGAAAGATCTCGACGCTTACCTGAACAGCATCGAAGAGGCCAAGAAGCGCGACCACCGCGTGCTGGGACAGCAACTCGATCTGTTCTCCATCCAGGAGCTGGCCGGGCCGGGGCTGATCTTCTGGCATCCCAAGGGCGGCATCATCCGCAAGGAGATGGAAGACTGGATGCGCTCGGAGTACATCAAGCGCGGCTATGCGCTGGTCTACACCCCGCACGTGGCGCGGCGCCAGTTGTGGCAGACTTCGGGCCACGAGGGCTACTACGTGCAGAACATGTTCGACGTCATGGAGCTCGACGACGCGGAATACCGCATGAAGCCCATGAACTGCCCCTTCCACATCCTCATCTACAAAGATTCGCTGAAGTCCTATCGCGACTTGCCGGTGCGGCTGGGCGAACTGGGAACGGTCTACCGCTACGAACGCTCCGGCGTGATGCACGGCCTGCTGCGAGTGCGCGGCTTCACCCAGGACGACGCCCACATCTTTTGCACCCCGGAGCAGATTGAAGACGAAGTCGCCGGCTGCCTGGATTTTGCTTTGGATGTGCTGAAGGATTTTGGCTTCGACAAGTTCCAGACCGAGCTTTCTACCTGGAACCCTGCCGACAAGCAGAATTTCGTCGGTAGCGAAGATCAGTGGAACATGGCGACCCAGTCGCTCGTGAACGTACTCAAGCGCCGGAACATCGAATACAAAACCATCCCCGGCGAAGCCGCGTTCTACGGTCCCAAGATCGACATCAAGCTGGTGGACGCCATCGGCCGCCTATGGCAGCTCTCGACCGTGCAGTTCGACTTCAACCTGCCCAAGCGCTTCGACCTCGAGTATGTGGCCGAAGACGGCTCGCGCAAACAGCCGTTGATGGTGCACCGCGCGCTCTACGGCTCGGTCGAACGCTTCTTTGGCGTATTAATTGAGCACTACGCCGGCGCCTTCCCGGTGTGGCTGTCGCCGGTGCAGGTGGCGATGATTCCGATCAGCGAGCGCCATGCGGACTACGCGAATAAAGTCGCGGACCAGCTGAAGGCGATTGGAGTTCGCGTCCACGTCGACGCCCGCAACGAAAAGATGAACGCCAAGATCCGCGAGCACGCCATGCAGAAGGTCCCCTTCCTGCTGGTGGTGGGCGACAAGGAAGCCGAGGCCGGCAAGGTCAACGTCCGCACCCGCGGCAAAGAGAAGACCGACGACATGGCCGCAGCCGAGTTCGTGGAGAAGATCAGGAAGCTGATCGCCGAGAAGAGCCCGGGGCTGTAGGCGGCCGCGCCTCGCCTGCGATTTACCTCCGCTGGAATTATGCGCATCGGCGTCATCTCCGACACCCACGGCCTGCTGCGCCCGGAGGCCATGGCGGCGCTGCGCGGGTCTGACCACATCATCCATGCCGGAGACATCGGTGACTCGGAAATACTCGACCAGTTGGCTGCGATTGCACCTGTCACCGCGGTGCGCGGCAATGTAGATCGCGGTCCCCGGACCAGGAACATTCCCACCACCAACGTGCTGGAAGCCGGCGGTGTTGCGATTTACGTTCTGCACATTCTGCCGGAGCTGGATCTGAAGCCCGAAGCCGCCGGATTTGCGGCAGTGATTTACGGTCACAGTCACCAGCCGCACCAGGAAATGAAAAAAGGCGTGCTCTATTTCAACCCGGGCAGCGCAGGACCGCGCCGGCTCCGGCTGCCGGTCAGCGTAGGCAAGCTGCACATCCGGGGTTCAAAAATCCGGGCAGAGATCGTGGAATTGATTACGGGCAAGGTTTCTCGCGATGGTTCCAGCGATTGATGTCCAACGCGCAACCAAACTGGATCTGGTGCCGGCGTTGCAACTCGGCCCAGTACGCTTTATCGCCCTGTAAGGCAGCCCAGTCTGGAAGTGCGATTTGCTCCGAGCGGCCCAGGTAGATGTAGGCGTCGGCTAAGTCGTCAGCCTGGCGGCCGGAAATTCTCGCGCTGCCCAGCCTGGTTCCGTCCAAGTCGCTCAGGGAAGGCACTGGTCCTGCTTTTACCGCGGGATCGGTGTTCCCCGGTATGCCCCACAGCAGCGCCACGTAGACCGGATGTTTGTGCTTCTCCAGCAAACTGGTGACGTCAGCTCGCCCAAACCAGTTGCCTCCATGGGTCACATGGTTGACACCCATGATCAGCAGGGCTTTGTGATGCTTGGCCAGGACCTCACGCTCGACGAGGGAAGCAAAGAATTCCTCGCCTTGCAGCGCCGACTCCCAGTCTGAATGGTTCTTGACCCGGCTCCAGTCAATTGGCGCGTCTCCTGCCAGCACGCGAATCCGGTGCGAGGCAGGCAGCTTCAGGTTTACCTCGCGCAACTCGCGGATCAGGTTCTCGTAGATCGGAGACTCCCAGCTTGCGACTTTGGTGGTATTCCGCCAGACCTGGCTGAGTCCCTGCGGGGCAACTTCTTCGCCATTCATGTAGCGGTCCAGAACCGGCTGGTAGAGCGAATTGCCGCATTCCAGGACGACCGCGTTTGCCTGGTCCGCAAAGCCGGGAGTGCGCACCAGCGTGAGATAAAACTCGCCGGCCTGCCGCGACCAGTGATCTTCACCCAGCGCGACCACGGGGTACTTATCGAAGGCCCGCACCAGGGCCGGAATCGCGGGCACGGGCCGGGCGGGGCCGTTGCCAAACCTTGCCTTCATACCCAGCTGCAACACCACCGTGCAAACCAGCAAGAGGTAGCCAAGGCGTCGTCGGCTTCGAACCATGCTTCTATTATCGCGGCTAGCGAACCCTTTCACGACGATTCTCACGCGTCCTTTACAATCACTGGGCGATGTCCCTGCAGTATCAGATCGAGGCCACCGCCGGCCGGGCGCGCCGGGGCAAGCTGCTCACGCCGCATGGCGTCGTCGAAACTCCCGTCTTCATGCCCGTCGGGACGCTGGCTTCGGTCAAAGGCGTGTCCCAGGATGTGCTCGAAGAACTGGGCGTCGAGATCCTGCTCGGAAATACCTATCACCTCTACTTGCGGCCGGGAGTCGAACAGGTGCGGCGCTTGGGCGGCCTGCATCGGTTCATGGCATGGCCGCGCGCCATCCTCACCGACTCGGGCGGATTCCAGGTCTTCAGCCTGAACGAACTGCGCAAAGTGACGGAAGAGGGCGTCACGTTCCGTTCGCACCTGGATGGCTCCTCCCACTTCTTCAGCCCTGAAAGCGCCATGGAGGCGCAGATCGGGCTGGGGGCCGACATCATCATGGCATTCGATGAGTGCACCGAGCATCCCGCCGAGCCGGAGCGGGTGCGCTCTTCCATGGAGTTGACTCTGCGCTGGGCGAAGCGCAGCAAGGAGTACTTTGAAGCGCACAAGCACGAAGTGCCTTGGGAGTACCGAGCACCTGGTACCGAGTACCGAGAAAATCAGGCAGGCGCCACCCAGGCGCTGTTCGGGATTGTTCAGGGTGGCATGGATCGTCTGTTGCGAAAGGAATCCGCCGAGCGCACGATCGACATCGGCTTCCCTGGGTATGCGATTGGCGGGCTGAGCGTAGGCGAGCCGAGGGGCCTTACCCGCGAGATCGTCGAGTCCACGCTTGAGCACTTGCCCAAAGACCAGCCTCGCTACCTCATGGGGGTGGGCACGCCCGAGGAGATTGTCGAGTACGCCAGCCTGGGCGTGGACATGATGGATTGCGTGCTGCCCACCCGCGCCGCCCGCCACGGACTGCTGTTTACCTCAGAGGGCAAAGTCTCCATCAAACAGGCCAAGTACGCGGGTGACGAAGCCCCGCTCGACCCTACCTGCCGCTGCCGGACGTGTGCGCGCTACTCCCGGGCTTACCTGCGCCACTTGTATGCCTCCAACGAGGTCTTGGCCCAGGTCCTGAATACCGTTCACAACCTTAGCTTCTACCTTGACACCATGCGGTCGGTGCGTCATTCTATTGGACTCGGGGAAACTCCCCGGTTGCTTGCTGACGTGTGGTCTCGACTGAAACCATAGCTGGGCACCTCCTGTTCGTGCCTGTAGCTTAAGGAATTGTCCGACCTGGCAACACTAGAACTCCCGCGGGAAATGCACAGGGCCACATTGCCGGAAAGCTGGGCCCGGTTATGAGCCGTAGACGGGTCTGTTGATCTTCATGAGCACTCAATACCTTTTGGCAGCACAGACCAGTGGGTCCATGGGATGGCTGGGCTTCGCCCCGCTCATCTTCATTTTTGCCATCTTTTACTTTTTGCTGATCATGCCGCAGCAGCGGCGGCAGAAGAAGTGGCAGCAGATGCTGTCGGAGTTGAAGACCGGCGACAAGGTGGTCACCAGCGGCGGGTTGCGTGGGACCATCGTGGCCCTCAAGGACGATTACGTGCACCTGCGGGTGCCGCCGGACAATTTGCGGATCGAAGTCAGCCGCGGCTCGGTCTTGACGGTGACCACGGCGGAGGAAGGAAAATAGTTTCAAGTTTGGAGTTTCAAGTTTCGGGCTTGCTGGGCTTCTCGAAACCTGAAACTGGAAACTCGAAACCGATTTTTAAGTCATGAATAAGAATCTGGGCGTCAAGCTGGCACTCATTATCGGAACCCTGCTGGTTTTCCTGTTCGGCATCTTCGGAGTCCCGAAGGGCTGGTCTGGCCAGGCCTTGTTGGAGTCAATGCAGGAGCGCATTCATCTGGGGCTGGACCTCAAGGGCGGGACCCACCTCATCCTGCAGGTGCAGGTCAATGACGCGGTCAAGGTGGACGCCGACAATGCGCTGGCGCGCCTGAAAGAGGACATGCGGGCGCGGAAGATCAATTACGTGGAAATCTCCCAGCCTGATCCGGTGAACCAGCCCGACAAACTCCTGATCAAAGGCGTGCCGCCCGAGTCCAGCGCCGATTTACGCTCCATCGTGAGCGACCGGCTTCCGGAATACGACTTGATCTCAGGCGCCGAGAATGCCTGGACGGTTTCGATGAAACCGCAGTCGCTGGCCGAGTTGAAAACGCGGGCGGTGCAGCAGGCCATCGAGACCATCCGCAACCGCATTGACCAGCTGGGGGTGAGCGAGCCCGTCATCCAGGAACACGGCCTGGGCCAGTATCAAATTTTGGTGCAGTTGCCGGGTGTGGATGACCCGGCCCGGGTCAAGCAGATCATGCAGTCCACCGCCATGCTGGAGATCCGCCAGTCGCTCGGTGGGCCCTATTCCAGCCAGGAGCAGGCGCTGCAGGAACACGGCGGGGTACTGCCGCAAGACGCGGTGCTCATGCCCGGCCGCAGTATCGGCACTGCTGCGGGTGAAGAGGGACAGACCTGGTATCTGATTTCGCGCGCCTCGGCCGTCACCGGCCGCGACCTGCGCACCGCCGATCCCACTCGCGATGAGAACGGCCAGCCGGCGGTGTCGTTTACCTTGACCGGAGAAGGCGGGCGGCGCTTCGCCTCCTTTACCGGCAGCCACGTCGGCGACAACCTGGCCGTCGTTCTGGACAACAAGGTCCAGGAAGTCGCGGTGATCAAGGAGCAGATCCACGATCGCGGCGTCATTAACGGGCGCTTTAAAGAGCAAGAAACCAAAGACCTGGCCATGATCCTGCGCTCAGGTGCGTTGCCGGCTGGAATCAAGTACCTGGAAGAGCGCACGGTCGGGCCCTCGCTGGGAGCGGATTCGATCCGCGCCGGCGTCCAGGCCGCGATCATCGGCATGCTCGCGGTGCTGATCTTCATGCTGGTCTATTACCGTGGCGCGGGCATCAATGCGGACATCGCGCTGATTCTCAATCTGATCATCTTGCTCGGGTTCCTGGGCTACTTCGAGGCGACGCTGACTTTGCCGGGGATCGCGGGAGTGATCCTGACCGTCGGCATGGGCGTAGACTCAAACGTTCTGATCTTCGAGCGCATCCGGGA
>JAIQEU010000039.1 GCA_020073665.1 Terriglobia bacterium | reverse complement strand
CTGGTAACCGCCTACATGTGGTACCTGATCAATGAGCACACCAGCCTTGAGATGAAAGCAGCGGTCGCCGAGGCCAAACTCCTTTGGACAGACTCCTCCTTACAATGCTCAACATTGGCGATTCCAAATACTGCTCAAAATTGACCAAGCCGGTTGTTCGCTGCCCCGTGTTCAGCGCGTTTTCCGCCCCTTAGCGTTGGACAGCCATTTCTGATGTCCTGTGTGCCATTAATGATCCAAATTGAGTCACTCCTTTATGCTGTTCCCATTTTCGGAATAGATGACCAATTGCCTGTTTCGGCATGAAACCGACGTCCATTCCAGAGATGATCAATACTGCTCAGATCTCAGAGACCCATGAAATTACAAAAGTGATAGCCCTCAAAGACGCTCAGAAGCGCAGCAGTCCGCGCTTCACGAGGGGAAGGAGAAAATATGAAAACCAGCACAAAAGACAGGATCAAGGGCAGCTTCCACGAAGTGACGGGAACAATCAAGGAGGAGGTCGGAAAGATTACGAATGACCGCGATTTGAAAGCCGAAGGGAAAGCCGAAAAGAAGGGAGGCAAAGTTCAACAGCGCATAGGCCACGCTAAAGAAGCGGTCGCAAAGTTGAAAGGACAGCTGGCAGAGTTGAAGAAAACTGGATAAGCCATTCAGAGATGAATCGGCAAAGTAGAAATTACTGTGGGTAGTTTTCGTTCTCCGCTTGCAGTTGCTTCTCGCGGTCTCCGCGGCCACTTTCAGGAGCGGCAACTGTCTTGACTGCCTGCCGTCGTGTCTTGCTTGTTCGCCCCGAACCTTTCGCCCATTTTATGCCGGCTGAAGGTTTATCTTTCTTAATCTCGCCGCCAGCCCCGTCGCTACTGTGCCCAACTTCCCGCCCGGTACTCTGGGAATCGCCCCATGTCAATTCAGGTCTGACTCCGAGTCTTTCGGCAGTCCGAGTATCAACCTGCCCGGTGATTGGCAAGTTCTCAGCCTTCTGGTACGCGCGAAGACTGGCTCGGGTCTGTAGACCGAAGACGCCATCGACCTTACCTCGGTAGTGGCCTTTATCACGCAGAGTTTCCTGTATCTTCGTGATCTCGCTCTTGACAACGAAGACCGCAACTCTTTTGTTGTTGGAGCCAGATCGGGCTGCGCTTCGCGGCAAGTCTCGTACCAATATTCCAGTCGCCAGAAGTGCGGAGGCTATTGCAGCCCACCCGATCTTGCTCGCGAGAAACATGACCTTTTACCATGGGCCAGCCCAGACGCCGTGCCGTTTGTCCGGATGCGACCGGTTTGCGACTGCAGCTTTAGAAGACAACCGGGGCGCCGGGCAAGCCGCATGTGTGTCGGCCCTGTTCGGAGAGGGTAGGTCTGCCGTCTGGTTTGGCGGGTGCACTGCCCTCGGCTTCGCCATTTCCTTGATGGGACTTCGGCGCGCGTCGCTTTGGCCGATTGCTTTCCTCTAGCTCGTCCCACCTGCAGCTCGTCCCACCTCAAGTCCCAATGTGTATCCCGGACACGGAATGAAAGATCCCGAAGATATTCAGGAGCCACAAAACCACGACGATGACTACAACCGCATTCAGAATTGTCTTAATCGATCCAGCCATCGGTATGAAGCGATTGACCAGCCACAGCAGAACACCAACCACGATCAGGACCATTACAATTTGAAGTAAAGGCATTGTCCGTTCACCTCCTTCGTTCCGGAGTCAGACTTCCGTCGGGCCGCTGCCGCCGGACCCATGTCTGTTGAGCCGCTTGCTCGAACTCAGGAGCGTTCAGGCCGCTAGAGGTGGCCCAATAGCACCAGGACGATCAGAATTACGAGTACCAAACCCAGGCCGCCGCTCGGGAAATAACCCCACTGCTGGCTGTGCGACCAGCGCGGGAGTGCTCCCACTAACATCAGAAGAACGACAATAATCAAAATGGTGCCGAGCATATCGCGCCTCCTTAAATAGCCAACGTGATCAAGCGCATTCAGGCCGTCAGACAAGCCTGCCACAGCCGCCGCTATTTTGAAGGCTGCGGCAACTCGATGACTTCTTCTTGGAAACAGAGAACAAATAAACGCTACCAACCCGTGCATCGAGGCGTCTGTTCAAAAACGCTCACATCAAACAACCTTCTCGGCGCCGGCCCCGACGATGGGCCGTTTATCCGGGACGCAACCGGTTGCTGAATGTAGCGTTATGAAGACGAGTGGAGAGCCGGTGAACTGTGTCTGTGTCTCGGCTGGACCTGTTCCGAGGCTGCTTCAAATGACGTAGGCAGTTGAGAGCCAACCGTCTCGCGGAGACCTTGGTTCGCTCATCGCATACCTCGTCCGCTATAGGGGGATTACGCAGCTTCGGTGCGCTGCCAAGCAGTTCTGAACGCACGCAAGGCATACAGTGCGTCTTCTAAAGCCTCTTGTTCTTCGGCGGTGCCGTGACCATAAAATATTTCTCGTCCACGCGCTAAAACGGCCTCTTCCGCCTCCGAGACCCGTTGCGGGACAACGCTCTTGTTGCTTTCGAAAATGGCGGCTCGATACAGAGTCTTCCAATCTGTGTGCTTCGGGCAGGGGGGAAATGCCGTGTTCATAACTAAACTCCAAAAAGAGGGACACAAAAAGAGGGACGCAAAACGAGGTCCCTAATTCTCATCGTGCATGACAGAGTGGATGACTTGACCTTATCGCTATCGCCGCGAATGTCAAGACAGAATCCCGAAGTTTTGACCTAAATTTTTATGCTGCCGATGCCGTTTGCTACACAACGCAGGATGGCCTCACGGTCACGGGACATCGGGGTGTCAGATCAATTCAGCCCCGGATCCTAGCACCAGTTCTGCCGATAGCACAGTCTCTGGCGGTCAAACGTGCCACTACGTCGCAACTGCAGTTGACGGCAGCGGGGTCGAGAGTGCTGACTCGAACCAAGTGCAGGCGGTGATCCCGACGCCGAAGACGGACGGCCCACCCTGCATGTCTACCCGGTCCCTGGCTTCAGGCCTGATGCCTGCAAACAACGGCAATGCCGCCACTTGTCATCCAAAAATACACTTTGAAAGAGACTTTCTCCCGCAAACAATGCGAACAGCGGCAGCGGCCATGGAAGTGGAATCAATACTTTACAAGGAACTCCATGGCAGGGACCACTTGCGTCTAGCAAAGTGGGGGAAGCAAACAGCCAGTCGGGGGACCACGAGCGCTGGCCAACGATCGCAGATGGCCGGGATTCGGATGTCAATTCCTCCTCCTGACTGCATCTAACTTGATGAGTTGCCTTGCAGCGAGGG
Source organism: Terriglobia bacterium (assembly GCA_020073665.1). Taxonomy (GTDB): domain Bacteria; phylum Acidobacteriota; class Terriglobia; order Terriglobales; family Acidobacteriaceae; genus JAIQEU01. The sequence continues at coordinate 6,615 of JAIQEU010000039.1, read as the reverse complement.
AATTATGGTAAGGGTTGGCTGGGCTGGATTCGCGTTTATCTGTGCGCCGTTCCTACTGGTACTCGGGACGGCAGGCTGTTCCCGAGGGCGGAGCGATGTGCAACTCACTGCTGAATCGCAAAGCAGGATCAGCGCCGATCCCAGGGTGCAGACGAAGCAGGTCCAGGTGGACGTGAAGCAGGGCATCGTGACCCTGTCTGGGGCTGCGGATAACGATGCTGAACGGATGGCCGTGGCCGACGACGCCTCCAAGATTGAAGGGGTCAAGGTCGTGGTCAACAATTTGCGAGTAATTGATGCCAGCCGACAGGCGGGACCGATGCCGAATCCGCGGACGGGGGCGTCAATTGTCACGCTGCAAAGCTCATCCAGGACGCGCATCGGACTTGGGGTTAAGCCTCCGCAGGCCCCTCCACTTGACCGGCACCGTTTGCCTATACCTCACGGCAAAGCTGCTGAGGCCACCACGGCAAACGGCAGTCCGATTCCAGCAGGACAAAATCCTCTTCCTATTGTCACGGATTCTTCCGATTCATACCCCCCCGATGCGAACGTCCCCGCCGAGACCTCGATCGCTTCGACTGCCTTGCCACAGGCGACTCCGACTGTGACCCTACCTCCACCGCCGGAAAAAGTTACAGTTCCTGATGGAACCGTATTCTCTGTGCGTCTGTTGGAGTCGGTTAATTCAGATGTGAATCAATCGGGTGATAAGTTTGTTGCCAGCTTGGCGTCACCTGTGACGGTCGGTGAGCGGGTGGTCATCCCAGCGGAGGCGGGGCTCCAGGGCAAAGTCGTCGAAGTGCGAAACAGCGGCCGCTTCACAGGCAGGTCGTCGCTAGTTCTCGAACTAACCAGTGTGGCGTACAACGGAAAGAGCTATCAATTGCGTACCAGCCAGTACGCTAAACAGGGACCGGCCCGAGACATGCGCTCGGTGGAAACCATTGGTGGGGGCGCGGGCGTGGGCGCCATTCTTGGTGCCATCCTTGGCGGTGGGAAGGGAGCCGCCATCGGAGCTGTGATTGGCGCGGGAGTGGGAACCGGCGTTCAAGCTAGGAGCAAAGGAGCCCAAGTTCGACTTCCTGCCGAGTCGATGATTAGCTTCCGGCTCGAAACTCCGCTGGAAGTAATACCTTCCTCTGTGCTGCAGCGAGGGCAGAACACCGACCCTGGCTCTTCTCAAGACCCCTTTTCTGATGATCGGCCCGTACTGAAGCGACGCCCTGGTAGCAGAGGCGCCGACCCTTCGCCCGATACCAGTTCTCCCAACCCCGCGCCGGTACTCCAGCCACGTCCCAACTAAGACGAGCAAACGCCGGCACTTTTCTCGAGTTGTGCATGATGCACGACGTTGCGGGCTGGCTTCGTCCTCTCCTCGTAGATCTTTGTCTGGAACAAGATTGGCGTTAAGTGGCGCCGCATGCATCCGTGGCACCGTGCAGGACGAAACAGAACCATAAACGCGAGCCTATCCCATATGTTCCGCGGGGCCGAGCGATAGATTTCGTCGCTGCCGCAATACGGGCAATGTCCCAGTCTTATTAATCGCATCGCCGCAGTCCATCCCTCCTGGGCGCGCGCATCATCCGAACCGGGCGCAGCCAGCGGCCTGGCCAATGAGTTGCTAAGCTGCCTTCCCGTCGCTGTTGGAGGCTGGGCTGCCAACTAAATCTTGCCGGAGTCGCTCCATTTCTGCCGAAGCTTCCTTTATTTGCTGAGCATATTCGTGACCTTGCCGTGGTAGAAATCCCCCGTAGTTCTCCAGCAGCAGGCGGGCGCTCGCCTCGATGGCAGAGGTCTTGGAGCGGGCTTGGTTGGAAAGGGCAAACGTTAGTTTTTCTAGCTGCAAATCGCGCAGGGCTAGTTTTTGTCTGCTTTGTGCAGCTTCCTGTTCAAGCATTTGCCCGTGGTAGCGGATGAGTCCAAACAGACATGCTGTCAGTACGAGCAGACATGAATTGGCAACAATAGTTTCGGCCAAAGCCTTGCTTAGGCCGGCATTTCTTTCTCTGTCGAATCTCGCGAAGCTGCTGGTCTCCGCCACGGATAGCGAAGACAGAAGCCCGCGAGCTCTATCCATGTACTCCATACCTTCGTTTGAATCCACCAGCATGAATGCTCGGTGGCGATACCCCTGTTGGCGCAGACTAATAGAGCGCTCCATTTCAGCTTGCTTTGAGTTAGCCAAAGACTCGAACTGCGACTCCAGGGAGCGTTCGCGCTCCGCCCGATTAGCCAACCCTGCACGAAGGCCGGCAAAATCAGTTCCGATCCTGCCCTTCGCGTCGGTGTAGGGCTGCAAGTACGAGGGGTTCTCAGTTAGCAGATATCCGCGCTGACCTGTTTCCATATCAGTCAAGTCTTTCAGAACGCTGGAAATGTCTGCTTGGATCATGGAGCTTTCCAGTGTGAGCGCCGCAATTCTCTGCATCTGTTTTAAATGGTTGACAGCAAGATACGCATTCCATGCCATGAAGGCGAGTAGCGCGAGGACCCCGATTTGCAGCGCAGCTTTTCGAATCATCATTGTGCCATCCTTCACGTGATGTTCAGAACACCCTCAGCCGTGATTCGAACGGCTTTGCAAATCTCCTCCGCAACCTTGACCACTGCGTCGCTGCTGTGGACCGGCCCTTCCGCTGACATAACCGAACTGGCAGCCAGGGTAAAAAGCAGAGCATCCGCTTCCTTGTCGAAGTAAAGCACTACCTGATTCGCTGCCATGTGCGTACCTCCAACTGATTGTTCTTAGGAATGATAGGCCGATTCCCTACAAGAATGAGGGTATCTGTTTTGGTGCGCTTTATTATCGAATTTTCCGCCCAGTAGATAAGCCAAGCGAATGATCCACTTGCCGAAAAGAAGTTGCAGCTTGAGATCGAATCTCTCACTCAACAGATGAGTCAGCCGGCGTCTGCAAAGAGGAAGCTTGAGCTCGAAGTGGAGGTGCTCACATACTTTAGTCCACAAGGGCGACCCAATTCGTCGGTGCCTTGGGGCGTCGGGCCCCCAAATCGCTCTGAACTTCAATGAGGCATACCCATTCCGCCGAACACGTAGAAGAGCAGCAGAATGATCAGGACCAGCCCGAAGATTCCGACGCCTCCGCCCGTCCCCCATCTCTGATATCCATAATAGCCACCACCGCCACCGAACGCGAGCAGCAGGACAATGATCAGCACGATCAATAACATGGGAATCTCCTTTCAGCTCCAAACTGGTTTCGAGCTCCCAGCCCGAGTAGTCTTGCGACCATCAAACGGGCGAGCCGTGAGAACGCGGCAGGGTTCTCCTTCTTTCGGGTTCTCAGCTATTCCTGGCTGGCTCCGCTGACGCTACCGTGCACAGTCCTGCCTGTCCCCCGAACCTAACCCTGTTCCGGATTTGGAACAAACTCAAATTCTTTGAACCTGTTTCTTGCGAGTCAGCATTCCAGCCCAAGAATAAGAGCCTTCCTGGATAAGGAACTACTTGTCTTCTGTAATCTGTTTGACGATCCGGGCAAATTGTCGAGGAGCCGTCCGCGCTTAAGGTTCACTTAAGGTCTGACAAATCTTTACGTTAGCCGCATGCGGCGAATCGCCAATGGTAAAGCATCCCACCCAGTAGCTACTCCGGATCACATTCGCAAGCAGGAGTAATCAAGATCCGGGAAGGAGGCTTTACATGTTCCGAAATCTTCGAACTATGGTGTTTGCCCTTGCCGTCCTCATGGCGTTTAGCGGCTTGGCACTGGCCCAGTCGCGAGATAACGACGACCGCTCCCGGGATCGAGGCCGTCAGGAGCAGAAACGGGCCGTCGGCGACCGGGATGATCATGGCCGGCGGGATCGGGACCTAAATCGAGACAATCACAATGATGGCAACTGGAGAAACCAGAATGGCTACGGCCGCTGGGGCGGCCGACGCGGCGATGGTGACGCTGATGATCGCGGCTATCGCAATGACTACCCCTCCGGACCCTATTATGGCAACTATCCGCAGGGAGGGTACGGAAACCGTGGCTATGGGGCCTCCGGCTACAACCAAGGCTACCAGGACGGCGCGATGACTGCGGCGTCGGACGCGCGAGAGGGCAAGCCTTTCAACCCGTCTCCTCGTGGAAGTTACCGGAACGCGGATCACGGCTACTACGGTGGCAACTACGGTTCTTACCAGCAGTCGTACCTGCAGGGATACCAGCAGGGCTACCAGTCGGGGTACAGACGAGGCCGCTGGGGCTTCTAGCAGCCTGGCATTGCAGTCAGGAAAAAGAGCAGCCGCTCAAAGTTTGGGCGGCTTTTTTCTCTGGGCCTGATCGCCCGAGGACTCAAGGGGAGCAGATTTGGAACTGCTGCGAACGGAAGTAAGATGACAGATGAACAACATGTCAAACTCCATGAAGCTAGTGCTCGGCGGAATTGTCCTGATGATAATTGGAGGTTCCGTTTTTCTTCATTCGCTGAGATCCGGCGGGGGAAAGGGCGCAACGCTAACGTTCATCGCTGGAGCCGTCGTGTTCATGATCGGATGCGTCAAGTACTTCCTGAAGAAACCGCACAACACACGGCCGAAAAGCGGAGTTGCTCGGCGTTCTCAGGCCGGGCGGTACGTCGGTCTTCTTGGCGTCAGGCACAGAAAAAGGCCGAACCCGTTGAGTTCGGCCTGAAATCTGATTATCTGAGTACAGTAAAGTAATGCGGTCGTGAGGGTCCGAACGTCGGTTTTCCGAACACTAACCCATGACCGCGTTCCGGGTAGGAACTAAAGCAGAATACCTGCTACCAAGTTTCAATACTGTTCAACTTTATACACCTCCGAAAATAGCAAGGAACAGAACTTCCTGCCAGGTTGCAATCCTTTCATCCAGACCAACCGCAAACAGCAGAACACATCGTGAACGGTATAATTCCGGGCAATGACGCTTCGCTCTATTGCGAAGAAACTGTTCCGAACACTGGCAAGGGTCATTCCGCAATGCGGCATGGTTTCGCAGGCCGTGGCCTTCAATATGTTTCTCGCATTGTTTTCGATCCTGATGGTTGCGCTGGGGCTTATGAGCAGTTCGCTGAGAGCGAAGGGCGGCCAGGACCTTGTGGCGCGGTTGTCGGCGATTCTGCCTCCGGGGAGCTGGCAGCTCGTGTCCGAATTCCTGGTGCGCCGAGAAGTGAACCCCTGGAACTGGGTGCTTATCGGCTGGGTGGGGACGTTGCTCGTCGGCACGCAGGTAATGAAGCTCATCATGGAAGGCATCCACTTGATTTACGGTGATCGCGAGAGACATTCTTTTCTCGGTCGGCAACTTCGGGGCTTGTTCTTGTTCTGCGTGTCGATGGTGGCGTGGCTCCTGGCTGTCGCACTGAGCGTCTTCGGACGGCCCTTGCGCCAATGGATGACTCGCGGATCCGGCCAGTCTCCGTTGGCTCGTGGCTTCTGGACCGTCATGCTTCCGGTGTTGGCGATGGTCCTGGCGATGCTCGTCCTGGCCTTGATTTATCGCGTTGCACGACTGGGCGCAACGACGTGGAACTCCGTTCTGCCCGGAGCGGCTGTGGCGACGATTCTGTGGTGGGGCATCAATTTGCTGTTTGGTATTTACGTCCGGCAGGTGCAGTATGGACCTGTGTACGGAGGGCTGGCCGCGGCGATCGGCTTGATGGTATGGATGGAGTTCTCTGCGATGATCGTCTTTCTTGGCGCAGCCTGGAACGCAGAAAGCACTGCACTCCATGATTCCCGCAAGGGTTTCGCTTAGATTTGCTTCCCGCCCTGCGCTCCGTCATCATCAACTGGTGCAATCGGGGGAGTCGCTCGCTCAGTCACGGCGAGAGACATTGAGCGGCAATTTCCGGCGGCACCGGGTTGTAGAAGAACCAGGATGCCCACTCGAGCCCCGTCACACGGACGATTTGCGGCAAGATTTGCAAGTGCCAGTGGAAGTCGTCTTCGATTGTGTTCCAATAGCCCGCTCTCGGGCGCAGAAAGGGTCTGTCCTGGAGCAATAAGTTGTAGGGTGGCCCGCCTAGTGTGTGGTCCAACTTCTGCAGGACATTGCGTAGAATCTGTGCCAGATTTTCAATTTGCACAGGACTGATCCGGCTGAAAGCGCTGCTGTGAGATTTGGGAAACACCCCCATCTCGAACGGAAAGCGGGAGGCGAATGGAGCAAGCGCCACAAAATCGTCATTCTCGGCAATTAGCCGCCGGCCTTTGAGCTCTTGTTGGAGTACATCGCAATAGATGCACCGTTCCTTCAAGGCAAAGTAGTCGCGAGCGACCATGAGCTTTGTCTTAACTGAGCGTGGTGTTACCGACAGGGCCATCAATTGCGAGATGGAATGACTGATGGTGTGCGCGCCGGCTTCTTCGCCGTGATTCTTGAAGATGAGCACGTAACGCATCCGCTTATCCCCCTCCAGGTCGATGATGCGAGCCACGTAGGCTCTGATGACGTCGGAGAGTTCGTGAACTTCCATTTCGTGCAGGCTACGGTCGTGTCGGGGTGTTTCCACGATGATCTCGTGGGCGCCCACGCCGTTCATCAGATCGTGGACCCCTTCAGCGCGTCGTCCCAATTCGCCTTCGATCCTCAATCGTGGATTGGAATTGGAGACCACCCGCACGGACCACCCC
>JAIQEU010000038.1 GCA_020073665.1 Terriglobia bacterium | reverse complement strand
GACTGCCGCTCAGGTCGCCGAAGCGTTCGTAGGCGCGCAGGAACACTTCCTGGGTGACGTCTTCGGCTTCGGATTGATTGGTGAGCAAGCGCATAGCCGTGCTAAACACCATGTTCTGGTAGTCCCGCATAAACGCCTCGAAATGTTGCGCATCGGTCATGGCCGTGACGTGACCCTTCGGGGCGGATTCTACACGCGAGACGCTCCGGAACACAAAACTCTTGCATAAATAATTGAAATGTCGCGGCGCATGTCATGAAGCCACATTGCTGCCGGCGATGGCGAAGGTTTCCTGCCTGGACGCCATCAGCCGGTCCCGCTGGTTTTCCGGCCTCCAGCTCAATGCCCTGGTCGCCGGAGCGCCGGCCGGTTCGGGTTGGGCCGCGAAGAGGCTCAGATATGGCGGCAACGGCTGCGCCATTTTGAATTCCGGCTTCAGGTTCGGTTTCAACAGAAAACGATTCATAGTTAAGCCTATAACCCGCCAACCTGCCGATTTGTTTCAAAAAGTTTTGCCCCGGGCAGGATGGTGAAAACCGGCTGGAATTCGATCCGGTAGTTGGGCGGGACGCCGCACGGGAAAGATGCTTCCGGACTCCGCTTCCAATTTTGGACAGGCCAAAACCTTCAGGTCGCGTGCCGGGAGCCCGGCGAGAATTGCACCTGCCAATTTGCCGCGTCCGGCGAACCGGTCATTCCGCTAACCGGCCGGGGTTACTTGCGGGCCTTGCCCGCCAGGGTGGTTTCAACCAGTTTGGGAAGTCGGTGGCCAACCGCGCCAACACCCTCGGCAATAACCACACCAGTATCGCCGTCCACGAGAACGGGACAGGGAATGGCATGGACGCCGTATTGCACGGCTACCGCTGCCTTCCAATACCGCCCATCATAGATTTGCGGCCAGGTCATGTTGTTATCATGCACGAATTTCAAGACGGCGGGCCCTTGTCGCGCCTGATCCAAGCTCACGCTCAAAATCTCAAATCCTTTCGCGTGATACTGCTGGTAAGTCGCAACGACGTTGGGAAGTTCCCGGCGGCAAGGCCCGCACCAGGTAGCCCAGAAATCGACCAGCACTACCTTACCTTTGTAATCACCGGGGAAATTGACCGTTTTGCCGTCCAGCGTCCGGGCCTGGAACGCGGGGGCCTTCTGACCCACGGAAACGCCCGAACGACTGTCGTCGGCTTTCGTGGAGACCGCGCACAGTAAGCCGGCCATGACAACAGCGGACAGGTGGAGAAAACGATTCTCAAGCTTCGTTGTTTTCATGGTTGAAAAATAACCCTTGCCGCGCCGGATGCACAATGGAAAAGTAACGGTCGTCCCTCTGCCGCTCGCCATGCCGGGGTCATTTCGTTTCGAGCACGGTCTGAATGGCAGCGCGCAGTTCCGGCAGCGCGAAGGGCTTGGTCAAACAGGGAAGTTTCTCCGTTTCCAGAAACTGCCGCATGGGTTCATTGATGACGTCGCCGGTAATGAAAATCATGCGGCGGCAGAGTCGCGGATTGGTGTGACGCAACGTTTCGTAAACCTGGCGGCCGTTCAGGCCGGGCATTTTCCAGTCGCAGAAGGTCACGTCAAATGGATTTTGTTTCAACTCGTTCAGGCCGGCTTCGCCCCGGACGGCGACTTTTACTTCGTAGCCGCATTTGACCAGGTGTTCGCGGAGGAGGTTCAGAATGGGTTCCTCATCGTCAATCACCAGTACGCGACGCCCGGCGCCCTCGCGCGGTCCGCCGCCGGAATGCAAGAAGAATGGGGTTGGACGAGAAGCAGTCTGCGAAAATGTATCCGGCCTCTTAGTGGAGAGTGGTCTCCGGGCGCATGATGATGATCCGCACGTGCCTGTCCTTAATAATCGCCACGGTCACGAAAGACCTTGTTACGACACAGGTTCTCAGGCACGTCGTTTGACTGTGTTTTCGTCCTTCCTGTTCTTCTGCAGACTTCTGCGAAGCGAATTTTCAGAGCCACTTCGTCTAGTTGCAACCGACAACGGCGGCGTGCATCGGGCGATAATTGTTTCCGCTCGACAGCACAGCCCAACTGATCCTGGCCAGCTTGTTCGCGGTGGCCACGATCACAACATTACGCGCTGCTCTCTTTTCCAAGCCGCTCATCCACTGTCCCAGACACGATCCTTCACGTTTGACGCGCAGCACCGCCGCTCGGGCTCCGTGGATGAACATCTTGCGCAGATACGGGTTCCCTCGCTTACTGATACCCAGCAGCTTGGGCTTACCTCCTGTGGACCATTGCCGCGGCACCAGTCCGAGCCAGGCCGCAAATTCTCGTCCCTTGTGAAACGCAGACCCGTTCCCGATGGCAGAGACTACGGCCGTTGCCACCAGGGGACCCACGCCAGGGATTTGCTGTAACCGAACGCAGGCTGCATCGCTGCCGGCGATCTTCTCCAGATCCTCGCTCAAGCTTTCGATCTGCAGCTGCAGATGTTTCCACTCCTGCCAAAGAAAGTCCAACAGGCGGCGCATGCGAACCGTCAGCTTCTCGTCGGCGTTCTCCAGAATCTCCGGCATTTGCCGGCGCAGGCTGGCCGGTCCTTTTCGAAAACTGATTCCGCGCTCCAACAGAAAAGCCCGAATCTGATTGATGACGCTGGTGCGGCGTGAGACCAGCCGCTCGCGCACCCGATGCAGAGCTTGCAGGTCGAGTTGATCCTCCGTCTTGATGGGCACGCATGTTCTCGCGCTCCACCGCTTCGGCAATCGCTTCCGCGTCGCAATAGTCGTTCTTGTTCGACTTCACGAACGGTCGCCAAACTGCGCCGGGATCAGCCGTACCTCGTGCCCTTGTTCGCGCAATGCCCGCCCTAGAAAATGTGAACCGACCCCGGCCTCCATCCCGATCAAACACGGCGGAAGATTGGCTGCGTAGACCAACAACTGTTGACGAGAAAACTTCTTCCGAATTACCACTTGCGAATGGTTGCCCAGAGCGACGATGTGAAAGGTGGTCTTGCCTAGATCGATACCGATGGACTTAATCTGCATGGTGATCCTCCGTCTGGCTTTCGCCTAGCCCAATCATCACTCCGATTGGCTTCGGCTCACTCAGCGGCGGACCATCTCATTATCGCCATTACACTCATTGACATTTTGGGGCAGGCCCGTTTCGGGCAACAGGGTCAATGAGTGTAATCGCCTGTTTACGTCAACTGATTACGTCAACTGATGTGCGGACTCCCGAGTAGAATGTCTCCCGAGCATCTGCGAGGCCGGCCATGGCAAGAATGTCCGCAAAGAGAAAATCGAATTCCCGCAAAAAAGCGAAGAAATCCCCGCCAAGGAAGGCCAAGAAGGCCCTCCGTCAGGTGAGAAAAGTACCTTCGCCAGGGCGGGCAGCGGAGGTCGGTGGCGAGAAGCTGACCTTTAACCATGCAATGGTCTACGCTGCGGACGTGCGACGCGCCCTGGGCTTTTATCGCGACCTGCTGGGATTCAAACTCGTGGACGAATTCCGCCATGAAGATATACCCGTTTACGCGCGGCTGCGCGCGCCTGGAGGCGACGGCACGATCGCGCTGCACTTGGCGGGGCCGGGGACACCGCTTGCCAGTGACGGCGTGCGGTTGTACTTCGAGATTCGCGAAGTTGACGACTTCTGCCGCAAACTGCAGGCCAAGGGCTTCTACATTACGCAAATGCCGCGCATGATGCCATGGGGTTGGCGTCACGCCTATCTGAACGATCCCGATGGCCACGAGATCAGCATCTTCTGGGCCGGGGAGAACCGCATGAAGAAGACCGTCATGCGCGCGGCAAAGGAAGTTGAGCAGGCATCTTCCGCGAAAGGGCGATGAACCGGACTGGGTCAATGAGTGAAATCGCCTGTTTACAACAGTTACCGCGCTCCGGCCTTCCGCGGGATGAAAAAAAGCCGCCTAACAACGGGCAGCTTGGCTTGTTTAGAATCGTTCAGATTATTTCGACTGAGTTCATAGTGTTGGCGATGGCCATTCTCGAGTGCTTACCGTGGCCCCATCGGTCCTCCAAAGCGGCTGCCTTGTCGCTGCTGAAGCAGCTTGCGAATATTTTTCGGCAGCACCACCGTCGGCCTTGCCCGGTTGTTGCTTTGTGGGGCAAGTGCTTCACACCGGGCACCGGATCCGCAGTGTCTTGGGGTTGCCAAGAAAGCGTGGCCTTCACCGGTCACAATATTGAAGGCCAACCCGACAATCTCCCCTCGGGCATTGATCCAGTCTGCCTCCACCAAGAACCAGGGAGAGTCAGCAGGAATGAGGGTGTTAAGGTCGGTCATCACGCCATTTTGCCAGAGAAAGGCACGGCAGTTCCCGCTTTCATCGCACGAAGTGCCTACCACCCGACCTTTGTTGTCAATGCCCCAAGCGACGCTAGAAAAATCCTCGGGCAGCGTGCCCAGGTCCTTCATCCCCATGTCCTTTTGCCAGAGAAAGGCATGATTGGTTAAATCGCCGGGCAGGTACGAATCACCGAACACCTGACCTCGGTTGTTGATGTTATTGGCTACGCTGATCGTGCCGCCGAGGTTGCCTAGGTCCGTCACCGTGCCGTTTTCCCAGAGCAAGGCATGCGCAACCGTGCAAGTATTCGTTGTGCCCACACTCTGCCCGTGGTCGTTGATCCCGTAGGCAAATCCGAGCGTGTCGCCGGACAAGACAGGTAATTCCTCGATCTGGCCGTTTTTCCAGATGACAGGCTTGCGTTGAAACAGATGGATTCCACAATCGTCTGGCGTGGAATTCTCCACGCCCCCTACCACCAGGCCGCGGTTGTTGACGGAGGAGGCTTGGCCGTTGTTCCCGCCCAGGGTGGGAAGCGGCGTCATCGAGCCGCTTCTCCAAAGGAATGGAGCACATGTAAGGAAAGTACCAAACCCACAAAAATCTTCTCCAAACGGGTCTGGAGCGGTAGTTTCAGCTGCACCCGCGATCTCGTCCCTCTCATTGATAACGTAAATCGCGGTGCTGTTCGGCCCTCCCAGTGTCCCGAGGTCGGTCATCACGCCTTTCCGCCACAGAAAGGCGCGATTTGCTGTGTCGCCGGGCAAGGTCGCAAAGCCTGTGATCGAGCCTTTGTTGTTGATGCTGTAAGCCCAGCTAAACGTCCCGCCCAGCGTGCCGAGGTCGTGGACGGTGTAATGTCGAGCTTTACCTACCATCGGTCGTTCCTGCCCTGCCATTCGAACCGTGAGCGCCAGCGCGACGAATAAGGTCACAACAACGCACGTCAGTGCGCCGAGTCGTTTCATGACATTCTCCTTTAAGAACGGGATCCTTCTTTGTGGTGCTGGGGAGATTGAACGGCAGGAATAGTTGACTGCGGATTTCGGCTGCCTACCGATTCAACCTGGACAGCACAGCACAAGGCCCAAAATGACGGTCACTTCTCGCCTCAGGGGGTGCTGCGTCTCAACGGGCCCTTCGGGGAGGCGAGACAACTACGATTCTCATCCCAGGTAATCGAGGCGATGACAGAATAAAACGATTACGGTCAAGCACTGATTCCTATAACGGGAGCTAACTCGCACTTTCTCGAACTGGTTGATGGCGAACAACTGCCCGTGGAAGTGGAGCGTTGCGGGTTAGTGGTACGAGCAAGTATCACAAGATATTCCAGTTCTGCTTGAGCACCAGGTGATAATCCAGCATCCCCCAAAATGACCCAGCACCCGCCCCATAGTGCGGCGGATATTCTTCCCTGTTACATGCTCAGTTCCAAACTCTGTTCCGATTACGCGTGACACGATTTTTGCCCCGTCACCAATTCATCAATCGGCTCGGAATAAAAGCGGACACGTGATGATTTGCGCCCTTTGATCATCACGATCTGGCAGATGCCGATAAGCAGGTCGCCGTCTACCCTTGCTGTTTCCCAATCCGATTGGCTCGGCTCTATGCTGGAGTCCGGGTGAGTGTGGATGGTCCCCAGCAATATCATCTTCTCAAGTGGAGCTTCTTCGTCGCGCTGTTCCTCGATCTCCACTGGCTCATACTGGATGGACTCGTTATCACTTTCATGCTTGATCGGATGGAACGCATAGATATACGCTTGTCCGCCCTTCACCTGTCCCCAGATCGTCTCCATATACTCTTTCGGATACCGGCGAAGCGCCCTACGGCGAAATGATGCCAGCACGTCTTGGGAAACGTTGACCTTCATTTGGGGAGGCGGGACCCTGCCAGTCTAATTCCGCTTCATCAGTGACGGCTCAAGAAAAACTGTGAACCGACCAAGACAGTCCTCCTAAGATGGGGCGTTGCGCCCAAAACGGAGGCATCCAAGACAATTGGCGTTAAATCGCAATTACACTCATTGACCGGGTTGGGCGATGTTGAACCGGCAGAGACCCACATCCGTCCGCGAACCCTGATTTTCAGTTTTTCGCGAACTAGCCGGAGAATACGAGACGCTGCAGCAGCAAGACACCCCATGCCTACGGTCTGCTGCTGCAGCAAAACCCGAGCAAAACCCGAGCAAAACCCGAGCAAAACCTTACCTCATCCGGTGCCGTTCCCGTTGGCGCTATTCCCGTTGGTGCCGTTCCCATTCTGTGCCGCGCGCTTTTCGGCCTCCGCTTCCTCCTCGAACTCCTTGGCCAAGGCTGCTTCCTTGTCCCTCAACCACTTGGCCTTGTACATATCTCTCATGAAGCCGCCCTCGGGTAGGTCGCTTGGGGAAGCCGTCTGCTGCGGCGAACCAATGAGATGCAGCTTCTTGAGACCGAGAGCGATCGCGTTCAATCGGTCGGCTTGACCGCGAGTGGGGTGGTCGCCACCATGCCGTATCACGTCCATGAGGTAAGCATCAAGGAGGTCCTCGTTAATCAGCTTCTGCCTCACAGCCGGCTTAATGGACTCGTCCCTGAATTTCTCCTTGATGATCTGGAGACGCTCCTGGACTTCCGGCTTGTGGAGGAGTTCGTATGCGTAAGACGCTCGGTATCCGGCTTCGACCGCTGCACGCTCTGCGCTGCCGGTCAGGTAGTAGCGAACGCAGAAGATTTCCTGTTTGGCTGGGTTAGCTTGGCGCCTTCCTTTTTTAACGCCTTTCGCCGGGCGTTGTAAGTTCTTGTAATTTGTCACTGGCTTCATCTCCTTAATAAATTTTCTTAAACAATCTTGGTGAAGATGAGGGTGCTGCTGGGGGTTCAGGGCGCTGCTGGGAGATCAAGCGTGTTGCTGGGAGTTCAAGGGTGCTGCTGGGAGTTCAAGGGTGTTGCTGGGAGTTCAAGGGTGTTGCTGGGAGTTCAGGGTGTTGCTGGGAGTTCAGGGTGCTGCCAGGCGAAATAGTACGCATTCCAAACTAAAAATGCAAGTGACCGATATGACTAAAGTAGGGTGGAGGCCTTGTGGGCGATTTGTTCCGGTCCGAGTGGAAACGCTCGGCGCGCTGATCGATGAGTCGGCCCACTCGGAGCGGGAGCGAACCTACTTTGTCCTGAGCTTCTGCTTAGCGACTAGGCGCTGAATGAACTTAGGCCCCTCCTTCTTGTAGGCCTGGACACCATCGGAGAGGAGCAGCTCGCAAACCTGCGAAATACTTCTCGCTTCACTGGCTGCGATTCCCTGAATCTCGTTCTTCAGATCGGGCGAAACTCGGAACGCCAAGAAACCCTTTTTCGTCGTCACGACAAAGACTATAGCCGCGCCAGAAACCAGGGGACAACCAAAAATTAACTTGCTTTTCGTATATCACTTGTTATCATGTGTTATCACCATAAAGTATGCGTACTGGAGGCTTCATGAAAGAGCGTCAAAAGCGATCTTCCCGCAAACCCCAAACGAACCACCCATTACGAGAAAACTTACGGCTTGCCCGACAGCTATTGGGCGGCACTCCGCCAGCTCGAGTGGCTAAGTCGCTGGAGGCCCTATCCAAGGACTTCAACCTTTCGTTGGGCAACGGCGAACTCCAATTGATAAACAATTGCTGGTATGTCACGCACACCGGCCTCCTCCGGATTGCGCGCCGCAAGAGATGCAGCGGTATCCACGTTGAGGCAGTCGATTCACTTTGTGATTCCGGGGCAAGTCGGTTTGTCCTGAAGGCAACGGTCTATCCATCCAAGAACTCCGCCGGCTTTGTCGGCTACGGCGACGCCGATCCGTCCAACGTCTCTCCGTTGGTCCACGGCGCCGAGATGAGGGTCGCCGAAACGCGTGCCGTCAACCGCGCCCTGCGCAAGGCCTACGGCATCGGCATCTGCTCGGTCGAGGAGATCGGCGCAGTTCCGAACACCGGTGAGAAGCTGCCTCCGCAGAACACCAACGGCAACGGGAACGGCTACGGTGCTGGCCCCAAAGTCCGCGACCGCCTCTGCCAGCTCATCCGCCAGCATCAACTCGACCCCGAACTGGTCAAGGCCTATGCCGTCGACTTCTGCGGCACCAAGACGCTCCGAGAAGCCAGCCGGGAACAGGTCGAGAGCTTCGTCCAGCAACTGGCCGACTGGGCCGAGAAGGACCGCAACGCCCTGCTCTGCCAGCTCAACAGCTATGCGCGCCCGAAACAGGAGGTGGTCGCATGAAACGCCAACTCCCCGGCCTGGCTGAAACCGCCCGCGATTCCCGCCCGGACATCCCCGACGGCATGTACCTGGTGCGCGTCGATGGGGCCCAGTTCCGCTGGCATGCCCACAAACCGTTCTACGTCCTCCGCCTCTCCGTGCTCGAGCCCCGCACCCTGGCCGGCCAGTCCATCGTCGGTCGTCTCTACTGCACCCAGAAAGCCCTGTGGAAGCTGGGCTGGTTCCTGCGCGATTTCCTCTATGACCCGGAACTGTTGGCCCACGAACAGGTCGACGAGAAAGCCCTGCCGGGACTGCGCGGGGTGGTGAAGATCAGCCACACCGTCGTCAACGGGGTCTCCCTCATTAGCCTTGACGGCTTTGCCCCGGCCAGCCAGTGGGAGGAACTGGCAGCGGCCTCCAGCCCAATGGCCTCAGGCTCAGCCACCGCGGAGGCATCCCGATGACCTACTCCTACACCCAGATCAGCCAGTACCTGAGCTGCCCGCGCCGTTACCGGCACCGCTACCTGGACGGATGGCAGGAGAAAGACAGCCGCGCCGCCATGCTGTTCGGCCGCGCCTTCGAACAGGCCCTGGCCGCCCTGTTTCGCCGGGAAGACCCGGCGGCGGTGTTGTTCGAACGATGGGGCGAGTGCAAGGACATGGACCTCGCCTACTCGGGCAATGACACCTGGGACCGCATGCTGCAACAAGGCATCCAATTGCTGGAGCGCTTCGTCCAGGATGGCCGCATCCGCATTCGGCGCCCTCGTTCAACCCAGCAGGTTCAGTTCACCCGGACCCTCGGCTCCGGCAACAGTTTTGTCGCTTACGTCGATGCCCTTGGTGAACTGGACGGCACGCCTTGTGTTTTGGAGTGGAAGACCACTGCGGCACGATATCCGGAAGAGCCGGTCGGTCTTTCCGCCCTGGACCCGCAACTGATCTGCTACTCGTGGATGACCGGGATCGACGAAGTCGCCCAGGTCGTCTTCGTCCGCAAGCGCCTGGTCGAAGTCCAGTACCTGCGGGCCACGATTACCGAGGAACAGCGGCAGGAATTTGCCGCTCTGGTCGAGGACACGGTCCGACGGATCGAGTCCGGGCTGTTCCTGCCGCATAGTGGCATCCGCTTCCCCCAGAACCCGTGCACCACCTGCCCCTTCCTGGGCCTTTGCCTCGATCAGCGTGACCTGGTCGAGGCCGCCCTGGTACGCAAGCCAGGAGTTGATCTTGGTCTGTTTGACGAACTTTCGTTTTAGGCCAGTGCCGATGCCGCCGAAGCTCAATCGCAAGCGTGCCCTGTTTGTTCTGACCAGGATCGACGAGATCCTGGCCTGGGACCAGCAGAGGGAAGCGGAGCGGGACACCCGCTTCGTCGAACTGGGCCGGTATCTGTGCGAGGTGCGGGCGGGACAGTACTGGAGGCTGGAGAAGCTGAAGTCGTTTGACGAGTTCCTGGAGCGGCGGTTCCCGGAATCGAGAAGGAAGGCCTACTACCTGATGTCGATCCATGAGCACCTGCCGCCACAGGCGCGGAAGGAGCTGAAGGAGGTGGGTTGGACGAAGGGGCTGGAGCTGGCCAAGCTGGCGCGCCGGGACGGGCAGCGCTTCGATTGTGCAACCTGGTTGCACAAAGCCCGGCAAATGCCGAAGGAGGACTTCCGGCGGGAGGTGGAAAAGGAACTGACGGGGAAGG
>JAIQEU010000012.1 GCA_020073665.1 Terriglobia bacterium | reverse complement strand
TTAGGCGTTCTCTTTTCATATTGACCTCATTTCGGCCAATTTTGTTGCGAGCGCAGCAGCGGCTCACCAGAGGATTCACAAACTAGCACAGAGGGAAGCAAAAACGAAATCTGCAATGACGCTGCTGATCCATCGCGTGGAGGTACTCAACCCACAGTCAACTGTCGTGAACAGGCGATTACACTCAAAACCTGGTCAATGAGTGTAATCGGGATTTTTCACCAGTTGATGGTTGCCTAGTCGTGCCGCTCGGATTACTTCCGAGTTGCCGACCACCCGCCCGGAATGCGGCGGAAGTGTAGACCAGCACTTCTACGAAGATTCCGCTTTACAGCCAGTGAGCGGTGGCCTTCGTTCCGTGTTGCAAGCAAAGCCCTTCGTTTGAGCCTCAGCCCTACAGCAAAATTTTCTTCCGATGAGGACGTAACTTTTGGGCTCTTCATGGATACCTATTATGACAAGCATAATTCCAAGACCCAGACTGAGATTTTCCCGACCAGGTCCGGAACCATGCGACAAGTCAGGGAGCGTTTATGGCCACAATCGCCGTCGTGCCAGGATTCAAATCGTCGAGCCCGAAGCTTGTTGCCCCTCGATGGCATACCGTATTGTCCGTTGCCTTGTTTCTCGCGCTGACCCTCAGCGGGGCCCTGTTTCAACGGGAAGCGCACTCGCAGCCCGGAAGGCTGCTGCAGCACCCCAACGTTGTACCGCTATACCTCTGCCTCATGGCCATGGAATGGGGACTTTTCTTCTACGTGTGGAAGGGCGGCTTGCGCCGCAGCGGGGCGAAACTGCGCGATCTGATTGGCGGGAGATGGCGAAGCGCAAAAGATGTTGGCGTGGATTGGAGCCTCGCACTCGGACTATGGGCCGTGTGGATGATCGTAGAAAAGGGATGGGAGCGCTGGTTTGGGCCTGAACACGCCGCTTCCATCCAGGCTTTCCTGCCGCGGCGAGGGGTTGAAATTCTGCTTTGGGTGGGGGTATCTATCAGTGCCGGGATTTGCGAGGAAGTGGTCTTTCGCGGCTACTTCCAAAGGCAATTCGAAGTGTTCACGCGCAGCAAGTGGATTGCATTATTCTTGCAGGCTGCGCTGTTCGGGATCTCCCATGGCTACCAAGGTGTGGAAGCCTGCGTGAAGATTGCTATCTTCGGCGCGTTGTACGGGTTGCTGGCGCTCTGGCGCGGAAGTCTTCGACCGGGAATGATTGCTCATAGCGGATCGGACATTTTGAGCGGCATCTTCGGAGTGTAAAGGGCGACCAAATATGAAGCGTTTTCCTGTTTGCGCGGCAGCGCTGATGGATCGCTGCATCAAGAAGCCTCGATGACCGACTTCAGCACGCTGTACAAGAAATACGCGCCGGACGTTTTCCGCTTCGCGCTGTATCTTTCGGGCAACCGCAGCCTGGCCGAGGACATAACTTCCGAGACGTTTGTGCGTGCATGGACTTCGCCGGAGCCAATCGACGCGGCCACCGTGA
This sequence comes from Terriglobia bacterium, assembly GCA_020073665.1. Taxonomy (GTDB): domain Bacteria; phylum Acidobacteriota; class Terriglobia; order Terriglobales; family Acidobacteriaceae; genus JAIQEU01. The sequence continues at coordinate 128,352 of JAIQEU010000012.1, read as the reverse complement.
AGGCATATCTCTTTACGATCGCTCGCAACCTGTTCCTGCACGGGCTGCGCAGAGAGTCGCGCCATGACCAGCTGGGTCGAGAGTTGCTCAGTGAGCAGCCTAGCCCGTACGTTCAAGCCGAACAAAAGGACGAATTCCGGGCCGTGCTGGCTGGGCTACAGGAGTTGCCGGAAATCGACCGTGCAGCCCTGCTGATGAGAGCGCTGGACGACATGCCTTACGAAGAAATTTCACAGGCGCTCAGAATTTCTCTTGCGTGCGCGAAGGTCAAGATCCACAGGGCGCGACTTGCGCTCGCGGGAATCCGGTACGGGTAGCGTCAGATCGAACTGGGCCAAATCGAACTCGGGAATACCAGGAGTAAAAGAATGAACGTCACGCGAGAAGTGATTCTGGACCTGCTGCCGGTGTATCTGGCGGGCGAAGCAAGCCCGGCCACGCGCACTCTTGTAGAGGAATATTTAAAGCAAGACGCTGAGCTGGCTCAGCGCATTCGAGTTCAGTGGGCGGACAGCTTTGCAAAGGCTGTGCCATCCGCGCTCCCCCCGGATTTGGAGTTACGATCCCTTCGCCGCACACGAAGCCTGCTTGGCTGGCAGAGGTGGCTCTTTGGGTTTGGGATTTTCTTCTCGGCCATGTCGCTCAGCAATGAATTCTCGTTTGAAAGTGGCCACTTCAAGGAATTTCATTTCCTGTTGCGCGACTATCCGGCAGAGTTTGGAGCCTGCGTGGTGCTTGGCCTCGCCTGCTGGACCGCGTACTTCTCCATCCGCCGCCACCTGCGTACCAGCGCAATGTAGATTTGTGGTCTATATTCGGCATGAAAAAGGTTGCGAGAAACCGCACCTCGACCATCATCCTCAGCATGCGCTATCGCGACCTCTGAAGACTCCACTTGCATTAGTTGGCTGTTTTGTGGGCGAATGACGGGCAAACCGGAAGTTAATGTCAACTGACGCTAACAGGCGATTACACTCAAAACCCCTTCGCCGGGGTCAATGAGTGCTATGGCGATTCATCAACAGTTGTGCCGACCACCTTGGGGCGGGAAACGGCAGCGGATTGATCCGGAGTAGACGACAACTCGGAGTCGTCGGCAAGCCTGCCGTTCTATCTTCTCCTACAGATCAACTCCCCTTTGCCAATTGGCACAATCAACGCATCGACCCTATCATCGCGCAAGGCACGATCAAGCATTGGCTGCAATGTCGCATGGTGATTGATCGCGTTGTCGGCTACAAGGATGCCGCCTTGAACCATGCGCGTCACGACTTCCTCATAACAGCAAGCTCAGCCTTTTCGTCCAGAATCTCGAAAGTGGTGACCTTTCGGTTGCTCGCTCGGCAAGCTAGAGCCAGCCATAACGTGGAATATCCCGCGCTTGTTCCTATCTCAATGCAACGTCCATCTGGCGCTGCCACTGCCAAGATGGCGATAAACCTGCCCACCTCGGATGGAATCTGACGGAGCCGCTTCATTCGGGGCGTACCATCGATGCGGTCGCGCAGGTCAATCTGCTCCAACTGGCGCATCCGAGACAAAACTCTCTCTGGAATATCGTGGAACATGGTCGTCCCCGTGACATTTTCGAGGCGCTGCCCCGAAGTGTCAATGACGAGCAACCCGGAAATTAATGTCAATTGTTGCAATCAGGCGTTTACACTCATTGACACCAGGCCAGGATTGACCCCTGGGCCGGAAGGGGGTTTTGAGTGTAACGGGATGTTACGCCAGTTGAGATCAGAGAGCAGGCCTGGCGCAATGTCGCACCGATTGACTTTCGCAAGACGCTACAACATAATGCCGGCCCGCGGCCCTGGTCTGATTTTCCCTTTCGATCGATCTGCCGCTCGGCCCTTTGCTTTCCACAAAGAGGTGCCACAGTGGAATCTCGGATTTCAGGATCGTACTCACGACGAGCCCGCGCCGTCGCGATGGTATTGGCGGTGTGGCTCTCGCCATCCCTGTTCTCAACCGAATTAGCGCAGGGGCAAACTTTCGTCCTGCTCCATACCTTTGGTCTTTCGCCGGATGGGGGACGATCATGGGCGGGGTTGATCCGCGACGCCTCAGGCAATCTTTACGGCACCACCGAATACGGCGGCGCTTACGACTTAGGAATGGTGTTCGAGTTGGACCCTTCGGGAAATGAAACCATTCTCCACAGCTTTAGCGGCATCCCGATGGACGGGAGTCTTCCCACCGCGAGCTTGGTCCGCGACGAGGACGGCAATCTCTACGGCGCAACTGTTGATGGCGGCCCCTGCTGCGGAATGGTGTTTAAGCTGGATGCAGCCGGCAACGAGACGGTGCTGCACAATTTCTATGACCCGTTAGGCGGACAGAACCCTTGGACTAGTCTCGTCCCCGATCGGGGCGGAAATCTCTATGGCACCACAGGTATTGGCGGCGTTTTCGGTTTAGGAACCATATTCAAAGTTACGGCCACTGGCTATTTCCGGGTTGTACACAACTTCGATGGACTCGATGGACGAGGGTCGCTATCAGGCTTGATCCGCGACGCGGCGGGGAACCTCTACGGGACTTCACCAATGGGTGGCGATCGCAACTGCGGAACTGTGTTCAGGATGAATGCGACCGGCAAGGGTAGGCTACTTCACAGCTTCAACGGCGCACCGGACGGCGCTTCTCCGCACTCACGTTTGGTTGTAGACGCTGCGGGCAACCTCTACGGAACGACGTTGTATGGCGGCGCTAACGGGTACGGAACCGTGTTCAAGGTGGATGCATTTGGCAACGAAACCGTGCTCTACTCCTTCACTGACGGGTTCGATGGGGGATATCCGTGGGGAGGTCTTGCTCGGGACGGGGCAGGCAATCTCTACGGGACTACCCTGGGAAATGGATTCTCCAGCGTCGGAACAGTCTTTGAACTCACTCCGACTGGCAGATTGAGAGTACTTCACACCTTCACCGGCAGGCCGGACGGGGCCTCTCCTCTGGGCGATCTTATCCGGGATGAGGCGGGTAATCTCTATGGGACTACATGGGGAGGTGGCACTTTCGACTTCGGGACGGTCTTCAAGATCACTCCTTGATTCGCCCTCTTCACGGGATACAGGATCGGGCGGTGGCAACTGTTGTTAACAGGCGTTTACACTCATTGACAACCCTAAACGCTCCACAGCGGCTGAAGCCTTGACAACCTTCGCCATCGGCGGCATGACTGAGGTTGTGCCCTTCCCGACCTCTCTCCGAGCGAATATCCTCAGTACCCGCGGTACTCTTCCCTTCTTCCCGCAAATCGCGAACAATAGGTGCATCTCATGCTTACGGCCAGTCATCTTCGGTCGGCGACCATTCCGTTGCCGGTTGCCATCGAGCGCTATTTCGAGGTCGCAATCTATTTGTTGGTGTTCACCGGATTCGGATGTCTGGCCTCGACCGGAGGGCTCGATATTCCCACCGTGTTGCTGGTCGGAGGGGCGCTGCTGTTTCGCGGCTACCTGCTGGCTACGCGGCGCATCCTGGTCATCTCGGAGCGCTGGACCACCACCCTGACGCTGGTTTATGTCGCGTTTTACCTGGCGGATTACTTCCTGATTTCCGGTAGTTTTCTCAACGCCACGGTCCACCTGGTGCTGTTCGTCATGGTGGTGAGGCTGTTTTCCGCTCATCGCGATCGCGATTATTACTTTCTGGCAGTGATCGCGTTCCTCATGGTGTTGGCCGCTGCCGTGCTGACTGTAGACAGCATTTTTCTGCTGTCTTTCGCCGGGTTCATGCTGATGGCAGTGGTCACTTTCATCCTGATGGAAATGCGCCATGCCGCCGGCAAGGCGACTATCCATTCCAAAGACACTACCGATGCGCTCGCCTACCGGCACATGGCCTTTTCCCTCGCTGGGGCCTCACCCGTTCTAGTGCTGTTTATTTTGTTGGGTGCAGCGGGCATCTTCTTCATCCTGCCGCGCATTTCCGCCGGCTATCTCAGCGCCTACGCCCCGGGGAAGGAACTGAGCACCGGTTTCAGCGACCACGTGCAACTGGGCCAGATCGGGGAAATCCAGCAGTCGAGCTCCGTCGTCATGCACATTCAGATCGATGGCGATCGCGGCGGCGAATACGATCTGAAATGGCGCGGGGTCACGCTCAGCCTGTTTGACGGCCGCAGCTGGTCGAATCCCCACGGGCAGCTGGTAGTACCTCGCCTGCCCACCGGCGGTTTCCAGCTGGCCCCGCCCGACGCCAGTTCGTTAAGGAGAAAAGGCGCTCACGCGATTCACTACCGCGTGCTCATGGAACCGGTGGGCACTAACGTATTCTTCCTGGCGCCCACGCCGCGTTTGCTCGAAGGCAGCTACCGCACCGTTTCCATGGACGGCGGTGGCGCCGTCTATGACCTTGATCCTGAGCGCCCGGTAAATCTTTATGAGGCGTCGTCCGTCCTTTCGCAGCCGGATCCGCGCGATCTGCGGGCCACGTCTGCGCCCTATCCACCGGAAATTCTGCGGAACTACCTGCAGCTGCCCGCCGTCGATCCTCGCATTCCGCGGTTGGCCGAGCAGATCACCACCAGCTTCAGTAACAACTACGACAAAGCACTGGCCATCGAGACCTATCTCCGCACCAAGTTCGGATATACGTTGCAGCTTTCGCGCACCGTCCCGCGCGATCCGCTCGCTGAATTCTTATTCGAGCGCAAGCGGGGACACTGCGAATATTTCGCGTCGGCCATGGCGGTCATGCTACGCACGCAACGGATTCCCTCGCGGGTGGTCAACGGCTTCCGTACCGGGGAGTTCAACGACATCACATCGCAGTACCTAGTGCGGGCCAGCAATGCGCACTCCTGGGTGGAAGTCTATTTCCCGGGCTGGGGATGGGTCAGCTTCGATCCCACACCCGCGGGTCCGTCTGAGATGCACACCGGCTGGGGCCGCGCCATGCTGTACCTGGATGCCATGGCATCCTTCTGGCGGGAGTGGGTGATTGACTACGACGCCAGCCACCAGCGGTTGCTGAGCGAGGGCGCGAAACGCAGCGGCCATCAGGTATTTTCGGAACTGCGGCAGGGCTTGCGCCATCGTTACGACCGATTGATGGCCGGGATACGGAAGGCGCAGAAGACCATGGCGGCTGACCCGGGACGCTGGACAAGCGGAGGGGTATTGGCGGCGGTCCTCCTGCTGCTGGCGGCCAATGCGCGCGGGCTCTGGCACCTGCTGCGTAACCGCCAACTGGCGGCGCGTCCGGAAAAATCGCCCCGCCGGGCAGCGACCATCTGGTACCAGCGCATGATCCGCAGGCTGGCACAGCGGGGCTGGCGCAAGTCGCCGGTGCAGACCCCAAGAGAATTTGTCGAATGTATTGAAGATGCCGCTTTGCGCGATTGGGTCGCGCAGTTCACTCGTCACTACGAGGGTGCGCGCTTCGGAGATTCCGCAGAAGATGCTGGTCGCCTGCCAGAGCTGTTCGAGGAGATTTCAACCGCCGGCCGACGCTGACCGGCTCAGAAGTGCCAGACCACTCCGCCACCAACGAAATAGTTGCTTTGCCGGCTCTTGCCGGTGTTCACGTTAAGCTGGGGCACGCCTGAACTGTAGTCACGCCACTCTCCGCGCAGACTGAAGTTTTTCCAAATCCTGACGTCAGCCCCGACCCCGATCTGAAATACTCCGGTTGTGGTCCCAGTCTTTCCGGGGTTAGGACCGCCGAATACCAGGGTGGAGCTTTCGCTGAAGTGCCCGAAACCGCCGCCGAAGCTGACCCACGGCGACACCGCGTTGGCCGCAAAGATGCTGGCGCGCAACGAAGGCGTGACAAAGAAAGCCTTGTAGCTTTCCGGTATGGTATTGATCCCGTAGTTCAATTGTTGGTCGGGAGTGAACAGAACCGGGACCTCAAACGTAAGCGCCGCGAACTCGCCGCCCTTGATCCGGCGGCCGTAGCTACCTTCGAAGGTAAGGCCCTCACCGAAATTGACGGTGTTGTTGAAGAAATTCGTGTTCGGTACCTTCTGCCCGTCAACAAAGATGCGGCCAACTACTACCGCCACCTCGTTTTTCTGCTGGGCAGCGGCGTGCGCTGCCAGAAGCGCCATCGCCAGCAAAACCGCGACCCATGACCGTTGCAGCGCCATCTCTCCTCCCCTGCAAAGTGGCTTGAGTGTGTGCGATTAGGTTAGCACGGTGTCTGCAGGTTATTGGCAACACTCCAGTACCTGCCTTGGTGCGGCCTTTGGTGTTGGCGCAGGGAAACTTCTGCAGCCGACGGCCGCTGCGGAAATTTTGGAATCAGAAGTGCACCAAGAATACGCATTGCTCGTGGCTGGCGAGACCCCGGCGCTGCGAGGTCGCCAGAATGTTAAAATAATGAGATTGCATGCCTGAAAAGACCCTTACTGTGGCGGTCCGGGATCTGGATGAGACCCCGAAGCGCAAGCCCGCCGACGCGCCCAAGGTCGGTTTTGTCAGCCTGGGATGCCCCAAAAACCTCGTCGACAGCGAGGTCATGATGGGCATGCTGGCGCGGGCCGGAGCGCAACTCATCAACCGTGCCGAAGACGCCGACGTGATTGTGGTCAACACCTGTTCGTTCATCGAGTCAGCCCAGCAGGAATCGGTGAACACGATCCTGGAGATGGCCCGCCACAAGAGCGACGGCCGAGCACGCAAGTTGGTGGTTGCCGGCTGCCTGGTGGAACGGTTTCGCGACGACATCCGCAAGAACATTCCCGAAGTTGACGCCGTGGTCGGCACCGGAGAGCTTGAAAATATTCTTTCTGCCGCGGGGATTGCGGCCCCTCCTGCGAGCAATTCTCTGATCCAGATTCTGCCGTCGCGGCCCGAGGGGGACGCACGCGCAGCGCAGGGACGGTTCTCCCGCGAATCCTGGAATGGCGCCATTGCCGACCTGCCCAACTATCTCTACGATGAGGCCACACCGCGTATCCTGGCGACGCCGGGTTACACCGCGTACATCAAAATTGCTGAGGGTTGCGATCATCCCTGCACTTTCTGCATCATTCCGCAGTTGCGCGGCAAGTTCCGATCCCGCCGCTTTGAGTCGGTTGTGGCGGAAGCGGAACGACTGGCCCGCGGCGGGGTACGCGAGATCACCCTGATCGGCCAGGACACGACTTGCTACGGCGAAGATTTCGGATTGAAAGATGGCCTGGCGTTGCTGCTGGAAAAGTTGGCCGGTATTGAAGAGTTGCGCTGGATCCGCTTTCTGTATGCGTATCCCAACAAGATCACCAGCCGCCTGCTGGAAACGATCGCTGCCCACGACAAAATCTGCTCGTACGTTGACGTTCCCTTGCAGCACGCTTCCGCGTCGGTTCTGAAACGGATGAAGCGCGGCGGGGGCGCCGACGTTTTCCTGCGCTCCCTGGAAAAGATACGGCGCACCATTCCGGGCGTGACCCTGCGCACCTCGTTCATCGTGGGCTTCCCGGGAGAGACAGAAGCCGAATTCGAAGAACTGTGCGAGTTTGTGCGCGCTGCCGAGTTTGACTGGATGGGCGCGTTCGGCTATTCCGACCAGGAAGGCGCCTCGGCATTCTCACAGGAGCGCAAGCTTCCGGCGCGTGAAATCGAGCGCCGCCGCAAGCGCCTGATGCAGATCCAGCGCACCATCAGCAAACGCAGGAAGAAAGCTCTGGTCGGCCGGGAATTCGACCTGCTGCTCGAGGGCGCGTCGGAGGAAAGCGACCTGCTGCTCGAAGGCCGCACCCCAATGCACGCTCCCGAAATCGATGGCAAGGTCCTGGTGAACGATGTTCCGGAGGGGTTGGAACCGCAGCCCGGCGGGTTCTACCGTTGCCAGGTCACCGAAGCCCACGATTATGATCTAGTAGCAAAGATCGTGTAGAAGTTTATGGCCAAGCGCGTCCTCAGCCTTCGTTGCCCCACGTGCAAGAAAGTGTTAAAGCGCACCGATGCGGAGTTTCCCTTCTGCAGCGACCGCTGCCGCCTGATCGACCTGGGAAAGTGGGCCAGCGGCGCCTATGTGATTTCGACGCCGGTAAGCGACACCAGCGACGCCATCGAGAACGGTTCGGACGAGAATGAGTGACCGAAGTGAGTCCGGTAGCGCCGCTCCTGCTCCGCTCTGGGCTACCCTGATTGCCACTGTCTTCGGCGCGGGACGCCTGCGACCTGGCCCGGGCAGTTGGGGTTCGGCTGCGACCGTATTCCTGTGGTGGCTTCTCACCCGCTGGATCGCTCCCGCCTGGCAGACGCCCGCCGCATGCCTGCTGGCGCTGGCAGTCGTGATCGTCGGCATTCCGGCAGCCACTCGGGTGGCGCGAGCGTCGGGGATCAAAGACCCCGGCTTCGTGGTAATCGACGAAGTTGCCGGACAACTGATCACTTTGATCGCGGTTCCAGTGGCGTGGCAATCTCTGGTGCTGGGCTTTATACTTTTTCGAGGGTTCGATATCGTCAAGCCGCCGCCGGTGCGTAGCCTGGAACGCCTTCCGGAAGGCACGGGCATCGTGATCGACGATGTGGGAGCGGGGCTCTACGCATTGGCCTGCATGCACCTACTTTTGCATTTTGGCCTGCTGCCCCGGTAAGTACTGCAAGGAAGCTGAAGTCCATGGGAATCTCCGACCGTCTGGTGGGCAAGAAGAACGTGAACGGGAATCCGCATATTGAGGCGGTCTACCCGGCGGCTGCCCTGCCCGGCGGCGAAGTGCGCATAATCGGCAGAGGTCTACGCCCCATGGATCTGCGCCGCCCACGGGTTCAATTTGGCGCGGTCGATGGCGCGGTGGTCATCAGTTCTGATGATTTCCTGGTGGCGCGCGTGCCGCCAGGCGCTGCCTCCGGGCCGGTGGTCGTTTCCACCAATGGTCACGCCAGCAACCCGCACGAAATCAAGGTGGCGGTACCCATCGCGGAGAAACTGCATCCCGTAACCAATCCCGCGCTCGACGCCGAAGGCAACATTTTTGTGACCTTTTCCGGCTCGCGCGGCCAGAAGGTCCCGGTTTCCATCTACAAGATCGACACCAACTACAGTGTCAAACCCTTCCTTGCGGACCTGATGAATCCCACCGCCATCGTCTTCGACCGCGCTGGCCAGATGTATGTTTCTTCGCGATTCGACGGGACGGTGTACCGGGTCGCTCCCAACGGCACCATGTCGTCTTACGCGGAAGGCATGGGCATTGCCACCGGAATCGCGTTCGATCGCCAGGAGAACTTGTACGTGGGCGACCGCAGCGGCACCATCTTCAAGATCGCGCGCGACCGCCAGATTTTTGTGTTTGCCACGCTCGAGCCGAGCGTTTCCGCCTATCACCTGGCGTTCGGTCCGCATGGGGACCTGTTCGTGGCTGGACCAACCACCTCCAGCTTCGATTGCGTTCATAAAGTCGATCCCCAGGGCAATGTCTCCACCTTCTACCGCGGCTTGGGACGCCCGCAGGGCATGGCTTTCGACGTGGAGGGCAACCTCTACGTGGCCGCATCGCTGGCCGGCAAACGCGGCATCGTGAAGCTGACTCCCGAGGGCAAAGCCTCCATGGAAGTCGCCGGCCAAGGACTGGTGGGACTGGCCTTCGCTCCCGGCCGCGCTGCGGTTCTCGCCACCATCGATGGAGTTCATCACCTGTCGTGGAATATCCAGGGGCTGCCGGCGCTGGCGGAACTGCCCGCCTGAGTGTGAGGTGGTTGGTTATCGTTTAAACTTCTATCCGTGAATGCCGAGATCATTGCCATTGGCTCGGAGCTGCTGACCCCCTTCCGTCAGGACACCAACTCCCTTTACCTGACCGAAAAGCTCAACCAACTGGGCGTGGATGTAATCTTCAAAACCATCGTGGGCGACAGTCGCGCCCACCTCACTGCCGCCGCGCACCAGGCGTTGTCGCGGACGGATATCGTCATCTTCATGGGAGGCCTGGGGCCCACGGAAGACGATTTGACCCGCGAAGCAGTGGCCGACGCCCTGGGCCTCGGCATGCATCGTGACGCTGAACTCGTGGCCAGCCTGGAACGGCGCTTCGCGGCGCGCAACATGAAAATGTCGCCCAACAACCACAAGCAGGCCGATGTCATCACTGGCGCCGTTGTCCTGCCGAACGCCAACGGCACCGCACCCGGACAGTGGATCAGCGGCAAATACGAGGACCGCGAAAAGATCATCCTGCTTCTGCCCGGTCCGCCCCATGAACTCAAGGCCCTGTTCGACCAGCAGTGCGTGGAGCGCCTGCGCGCCAAGGTGCCGCCGCTGTTTATCGCGACTCGCGAACTGAAGATTGCCATGATGGGCGAGTCGCTGTGTGACGCCCGCATTGCTCCCATCTACAAGCGGTACGCCGATGTGCAGACCACCATCCTGGCCGGCGCGGGCGAAATCCAATTGCATCTGAAGACTCGCTCGGACTCCCTGGAGCACGCCCAGCAACGGGTCGATGACCTGGTGGAAAAGCTCGAAGAGGAGCTGGGCGATTTCGTGGTCTCCGACAATGGCGATTCGTTGGAACAGATCGTGAGCTACTACCTGCAGATGAGGAACGCGACCGTGGCCGTGGCCGAGTCTTGCACCGGTGGCCTGCTGGCGGAACGGCTCACCCACATCAGCGGCAGCTCGCGGTATTTCCTGGGAGGAGCGGTGGTTTATTCCAACCAACTGAAGACTGCCTTTGCGGATGTGCCGCCCGCGATGATCAAGCGGCACGGCGCCGTGAGCCGCGAGGTGGCTGTCGCTTTGGCCGAGGGGATTCGCAAACGCTGCGGCACGACCTTCGGCATCGGGATTACGGGCGTCGCCGGGCCAACCGGAGGCACCGCGGAAAAGCCGGTGGGTTTGGTGTTTCACGCCCTGGCCAGCGAAGATGGCACCGAGGTGGTGGAAAAGAATTTTCCCGGCGATCGCAAACGCATCCGCTGGTTCGCCACCCAGCAGGCGTTGGATATGGTGAGAAGGAAACTGAAATAGTCCCGAGTACTTAGTACCAAGTACCGAGCAAGCACAGGGGCTGTTGACTCGGTACTAGGTAGTCGGTACTGGGTACTCGGTACTATGCGCATTTTTATCGCCCTCGACATTGACGACTCCATCCGAGAGCGGATCCGGCGCTTTGTGGATGGAGTGTCCGGGTTCGCGCTCGATACGCGCTGGGTTCGCCCTGAATCCCTGCACATGACGCTGAAATTTATCGGGGAGAAACCTGCAGAAGCGGTAGAAGAAATCAAGCGGGCCCTGGCCACAATCCGTGGCGAGGCCATGGAAATCGCCATTCGTGGCTTCGGCTTCTTTCCCAGCGCCAAGGCGCCGCGGGTCTTCTGGATTGGCATTGAGTCCGGCCCGCAGCTCGCGGCGCTGGCCGAGGCAGTGGACGACGTCACCAGCAGGCTCGGCATTGCAAAGGAGGATCACCCCTTCAGCCCGCATCTGACGCTGGCCCGTGGAGGTGGCGGCTCGGGCGCGCCGCGTCGGCAAGACGGCGACGGCCCCAACCGGCGCTTCCAGCGCCTGCAGGAGAAATTAGCCGCCATGGCTACACCCGAGTTTGGTACCATGACGGCCCGCGAGTTCTTTCTGTATCAAAGTCAGCTTGGACGGGGTGGTTCGCGCTACACCAAGCTCGCGGCCTTCGAGCTGAAATAACGTGGCCATTGCTCAGGGCTGATAGAGACGATCGAGAAACTCAACCTGACAGGAACGCCGGCGCCATACATGACTGATCTCTTCCTTACTGCGGCCTTGGGCTATCTGTTGGGTTCCATTCCGTTCGGATATCTGCTGGTGCGTATTTTTCACGGCCAGGATGTTCGGGAAAGCGGCAGCGGCAACATCGGAGCCACGAACGTTTCCCGCACCTCGCCAGCGCTCGGCATCCTTACCTTGGTTCTCGATGCCCTGAAGGGATGGCTTGCGGTTTGGTTGGCTCAGGCGTTGGTGTTGCCGCATGAGCGGGCTTACCTGGCCGCAGGCGCGGCTGCGTTGTTCGCCGTCGTTGGGCACATGTTTCCGGTGTGGCTTAAATTCTCCGGCGGCAAGGGCGTGGCGACCGGGCTCGGTGCCTTTGTCACGCTGGCGCCCAAAGCGATCCTGGTTATGGTGGTGGTCTTCGTCCTGGTCGTACTTGCTTTCCGCTACGTGTCGCTCGCGTCCATCACGGCGACAGCGCTATTGCCGGCCTTGGCTGCGTTCCTTGACGGCTGGCGCGATACACCCCTGATGCTCGGAGTTATGACCGCGGCCTCTGCCTTGATAATCGTGAAACATCGCGCCAACCTCCGCCGCCTGTTCGCGGGTACCGAAAACCGTCTGCACCTGAGGCACGGATGAGCAAGATCGCGGTCATCGGCGCAGGCGCCTGGGGCACGGGCCTCTCCATGGTTCTGGGACGCAAAGGTACTCATCGGGTTCGTCTGTGGGCGCGCGAAAAAGAAATCTGCGAGTCCATTGCGGCCCGCCATGTGAACGAGCTTTTTCTTCCGGGCCACACCATTCCTGAGTCCGTCGCGGCCACCGGCGATCTGGAAGAGGCTCTGCGCGGGGCAGAAATCATCGTGAGCGTGATGCCCTCGCAGCATTGCCGCCGCCTGTTCCAGGAGATGGGCCCGCACCTGAAACCGGGCGTGCTGATCGTGAGCGCGACCAAGGGCCTGGAAGAAGCGACTCTGCTGCGCATGAGCGAGGTCATCGCACTGGTGCTGGCGTCCAGGCCTGGACTCAACCCGCGCATCGGCGCGCTCAGTGGGCCGTCGTTCGCCAAGGAAGTGGCGCGCGGCGATCCCACCGCCATCACCATTGCCTCTAAGGATGCCGAACTCGGAGAAATCATCCAGCGTGAGTTCAGCGATCCCAACTTTCGCGTCTACACCAATGACGACGTTGCCGGGGTGGAACTGGGAGGCGCGCTCAAGAACATCATCGCCATCGCAGCTGGTGTCTGCGACGGGTTGGGACTTGGCTACAACTCCATTGCTGCTCTGATCACGCGAGGCCTGGCAGAGATCACGCGCCTGGTGGTGGCCTGTGGCGGACGGCAGGAAACCATGGCGGGACTCGCCGGCTTGGGCGATCTGGTTCTTACCTGCACCGGAGGACTTTCCCGCAATCGCAGCGTCGGAGTGGAACTGGGCCGCGGCCGCCGCCTGCCGGAGATCATCGCCGGCATGCACGGCATGGTGGCCGAGGGTGTGTTCACTACCCAGGCCGCGGTGGGCCTGGCGCGCGCACGCGGGGTTGAAATGCCCATCACCGAGCAGATGGATGCCATCCTGCACGCTGGCAAGCCGGCCCGCGATGCGATTCGCGAACTGATGACTCGCACTGCAAAACGCGAGACCGAGGGCGGCTAACCAGTAATCCAGCCTGCCGTCTAAGAGGATTCGCCGCCGCAGAACCCAAGGAGAACAGCATGAAGAGCGTGTTAGTTATGGTTGTCTGCTTCCTGTCAATCGCGGCCATGGCCGCAGAGAACCATGACCTCTTCCGCGACGATGCCTCGCGCCCTTTGCAGATCACCGAGAAAAGCACTGAAACCCACGGCACGGTCGTCGTCCACGACACCAGTTTCTCCGGCGTGGATGGCGAGAAGATAGATGCTTATCAGGTAAGTCCCGCGGGCAAGGGCCCATTCGCCGGTATTCTGTTCGTGCATTGGCTGGGAGAACCGGCCACCACCAACCGCAGCCAGTTTCTCAATGAAGCCGAAACGCTGGCCGGTTCCGGCGTCGCTAGTCTGCTGGTAAACATGCCCTGGTCCGTCCCCCAGTGGTTTGAAACCCGAAAGCTGGACGATGACTATGATTTCTCCATACGCCAAGTGAAGAACCTGCGGCGGGCGCTGGACGTGCTTTCCAACGTGAAGGGAGTAGACAAGAGGCGGATCGCCCTGGTAGGGCATGATTTCGGGGCCACCTATGGGGCGATGCTTCTGGGAGTTGACTCTCGCCTGCGTTGTGCCGTGCTCATGGCCGGGACTCCCATCCTGAGCGATTGGTTCCTGTTGGACGCGAAAATCGCGGGACAGGAGCGGGAGAACTACATCAAGAAAATCGCGCCCTTGGATCCCACCAACTACGTAGGCAAGGCCAAGGGGCCAATACTATTTCAATTTTCGAACAAGGACGAATACATCCCGAAAGACAAAGCGCAGATGTTTGTCGAGGCCGCGAAGTCTCCGAAACAGGTCCTCTGGTATGACGCCGGGCACGGGCTGAACTCGCAAGCTGGTACTGATCGCGACCAGTGGCTCAAGACGCATCTCAAGCTGGAAGCGGGAAACCACTGAGCGGCACAGTCAGGCTATTGATAACAAACAGCTGTCTTTTGCCAAACCCTGTCCCGACGCCGCATTTTGTCAAGTACTTTCGTAATGGTTTTCCTCCCTAACGTCCCCTGCTTGCCTGAGATATTCAAAGTAGAATTTTAGGGATATCTGGCGAATCGTTCCGCCGGTCAAAAGACGGCGCTGGGGCCACTTTGTCGCTGAAGCTACCGATTCCAACACGCGTCCCGATTCTGTACGTGATCCTGAGCGTCCTCGTGCTCATCAGCGTGGTGCCGATGTATTTTTACTCGGCCCAGGTGGAAGCCATCAACCGGGACCGCCTGATCACCAACGAACGCCTGCTGCAGAATACGGTGACGCGCTCTCTGGCCGACGACATTTCGCAGCATCAGGAAACCCTGCGCATGATGCTGGCCAACCTGTCTTCGGCCTTGCAGGTGGCCAGCGGTGGCGATATCACTTCCGAACACGTGCAGGCGCCGGAATTGCGCGCCTTGCTGGAGAACTTCGTTTCTTCCTCGAACGACCTCGCCTACGCCACGCTGCTGAACTCGGAAGCCAAGGGAATTTCCGCCGGCCGCATTGCGCCTGACGCCTTTCTGCAGCGCGAACTGGAACGCGCTTATGCCGCCGCCCGCGAAGGCCGCGTCTACAACGGGCAGGCGCTGGTCGTGGGCAGCGGAAAAGGATCACGCACGGTCATGTTGGTGAGTACACCGGTCATGTATGCGGGACGCTTCCTGGGCATGATCGGGGCAGTCGAAGACCTGGACTTCCTTATTCGCCGTTTGCAGGAAGTCAACCGCGGAGGACTCACGCCCTACGTGGTCGACAGCCAGGGACGCCTGGTGGCCGCCGCCACGCCTGACTACGCTACCGGCCAGGATGTGGCCAACATCGAAATCGTCAAGAACTTCGTCGAGGAAGGCAGCAAAGCACAACTGGTAGCTGCGACCCGGGAGTTCAGCGTCACCCGGGGCAAAAGCAGCACCAAGATGCTTGGCACCTACAGCCCGGTAGTGAACCTGGAGTGGGCCGTAGTGGTACAGAAGCCTCGCGACGAAGCCTATCGCGGGGTGTACGAGATGCAGCGCACGGCCCGGCTACTGGCGTTGCTCGCCGTGCTGCTCAGTGTTGGCATCAGCATTTACGCCGCCCGCCGCATCACCAATCCGCTGGAAGTTTTGACCGAGTCCAGCCGCGCCATCGCCCGCGGCGACTTCTCGCAGCGGGTGAAGGTGAAGACACATACCGAGATTGGCGAGTTGGCCGCGACCTTCAACACCATGTCCGAGGAGCTCGAGCAGTTCGTGCTCGACCTGAAACGGGCGGCCAGCGAAAACCGCGCTCTGTTCATGGCCTCCATTCAAATGCTGGCCGGCGCGGTTGACGAAAAAGACCCTTACACCCGCGGCCACTCCGATCGCGTCACCCGCTACTCGGTGATGATTGCCCGCGAAATGGGCTTGAAGGAAGACTTCATTGAAATCGTCCGGGTTTCGGCGCAGTTGCACGATGTGGGCAAGATCGGCATCGAGGACCGCATTCTGAAAAAGCCCGGCGCGCTGACTCCGGAAGAATTCGACGTCATGAAGACGCACACCACCAAGGGCGCCAACATTCTGCGTCCGGTGGCCCAGCTCAAGGAAATGCTGCCCGGCATCGAATTGCATCACGAGTCGCTGGATGGTCGCGGCTATCCCCATGGCTTGAAGGGTGACGACATTCCGTTGCTGCCGCGTATCATTGCAGTGGCCGATACTTTCGACGCCCTGACCACCAACCGGCCTTACCAGCAGGCAAAAGAAACCAACGACGCGTTGAAGATCATTCACTCGCTCTCCGGCAAGCGCCTGGATCCGGTGGCGGTCTTTGCCCTGGATGCGGTGTACCACCGCGGCGAAATCCGTGTTCCGCGCGGGTCCGTTCCGGCGCCAGCCCCGACGCCCTCCGCCCAACCACCGGTATCGGCTCCGGCGTCAGTTCTCGCCAATTCTCCGGCGCTCGCCATGGCCGCCACCGAAAGCGGACGGCCGTCGCTTCGCGATGTGATGATCGAGGAAGCCCAGCCAGCGGTGCCTTCACAGAAACTGTAGTTGCAGTCGCCGTCCCGTAAACTGTACCTGCGCCAGCGACCCGCCCCATGTGACCTGCCACCTTCACCGCTATAATTGATCTCTGGCATCCTTATGATTCAGACCCTTTTTGGCAGCCTGGACGAACAGCAGAAGCCCAGCTTTCTCGAGCGCATGAAAGAGGCGGTCACGCGCACCCGCGAGAACCTGAGCGAGCGTATCGAAGAAGTCGTTTCATTCGGCAAGGAAATTGACCGCTCCACGCTCGACGACCTGGAAGCTACCCTCATCGCCGCTGACCTCGGCAACGCTACCACACGCGAAGTTCTGGGCAAGCTGCGGGAGAAGGCCGATCGCAAGCAGATCAAGGATGTCAGCGAGCTCAAGCGTTTGTTGAAGGAAGAGTTGCTAGCCATTCTGGTTGCGTCAAATACACAGCCTGTGAAGGCGGTGGACGGAACCCCGGAAGTGATTCTGGTGGTGGGCGTGAACGGCACTGGCAAGACCACGACCATCGGCAAGTTGTCGCAAGTGTTCCGTTCCAGTGGCAAGACTGTTCTGCTGTGCGCCGCGGACACGTTCCGCGCCGCTGCTATCGAGCAACTCGAGATCTGGGGACAGCGTACCGGGACGGAAGTGATCCGTACCAAGCCTGGCGGTGACCCGTCGGCGGTGCTGTTCGACGCGTTGCAGGCGGCCTCGGCCCGCAAGACTGATTACGTGATTGTGGATACGGCCGGGCGCCTGCACACCAAGACCAACCTTATGCTGGAACTGGAAAAGATGCGGCGCACCGCGCAACGCATCATCCCCGGCGCGCCCCACGAGACCCTGCTGGTAATGGATGCCACCACCGGACAAAATGGCTTACAGCAGGCCCGATTGTTCACTGAGGCGGCTGGCGTGACCGGCATTGTTCTTACCAAGCTCGATGGCACCGCCAAAGGCGGCGTTGTAGTGGCAATCTCGCGCGAATTGGGAGTTCCAGTGCGGTATGTGGGCGTAGGAGAAAAAGCGGGAGACCTGTTGCCGTTCGATCCTAGGGAGTTCGTGGAGTCGTTGTTTGCTTGAATTCGTTCGTGAGGGTATCACTCTGAAAGAAGCGAAGACCCGCCGTTCGTTACTGCAAGTGATGAAAGACCTCCTGCGCCGGCTGCGGGGGCCAAAAGCCCCACCGGGAGACCCGTATGCTGACCGTTTCGTACCGGTACGGCGCGGGCCCAAGGGCCGCAGTGGCGCCGCCGTTGCGGAACCCGAAGACGATAACTACCTGTCCTTCCCGCCACGCAAGCAATAGAGTGCTTCTCTGTGTCTCTGTGCCTCTGTGGTGAAATAATGTTTTTCCAGTGACCACATCGCGCCAAACCGACGAAGCCTTTCTCCGCCGCGCTGTTGAGCTGGCGGGGGAAGGTGTTGGTTTAGCTTCGCCCAATCCCTGCGTCGGTGCCGTTATCGTGGACGCCAACGGCGCGATCGTCGGCTCCGGCTGTCACACCTACGACGGCATCAAACACGCTGAAATCCTGGCGCTGGAACAAGCGGGTGACAAGGCCCGAGACGCAACTCTCTACCTCAACCTCGAGCCCTGCTCGCACCAGGGACGCACCGGCCCTTGTGCGGACGCAATTATCGCGGCCGGAATCCGCCGGGTTGTGGCCTGCACGCTGGACCCGAATCCAGCGGTGGGAGGACGCGGCTTCGAGCGTCTGCGCGCGGCTGGCGTAGCGGTCGCCAGCGGATTGCTCGAGCCCGAGGCGAAAAGGCTGAATGAAGGCTTCGCCCGCTACATCCGGCACAAAGTCCCGCTGGTCACGCTGAAGGCAGCGATGACGCTCGACGGCAAGATTGCGCCGCCGGCGAACGAATCGCAGAATCCCACTGCGCTGGGCGCAGGCGGAGCCACCGGGGGCTACATCACCAGTGAACCGGCCCGCGCCCATGTGCAGGAGCTTCGCCATGCCCACGATGCCATCCTGGTGGGAGTTGGAACCATCATCGCGGACGATCCCCTGCTCACTGACCGCAGCGGCCACGCCCGCCGCCGTCCGCTGCTGCGCGTAATCGTCGATTCGCATCTCAGGTTGCCGCTCGAATCGCGGGTGGTCGGAACCGCGAAAGACGACGTGCTGGTGCTGTGCTCGCTGGCCGAGGAAAAGAAAAAAAAGCGGCTGCTGCAGCACGGCATTCGCGTGGAGCAGGTCTCCTACGCCACCGCCGACGGACGCCCCGACATGGCCCAGGTGGCGCGCCGCCTGGGGGAAATGGAGATTACCAGCCTGCTGATCGAAGGCGGGGCTCTGGTGAATTGGGCGGCGCTGGCCTCAGGCATTGTGGACAAGGTCTTCCTTTACTATGCCCCGAAGATTCTTGCCGGTACGGGTTCAGTTCCTTTTGCCGCCGGTGCCGGCTTCCGTCACATGAGCGACGCGGCGCACGTAAAGTCAATTCGCTTGCACCGCTTCGGCGAGGACTTCGCGGTGGAAGGCTATCTGCGGGATCCGTGGGAGTGAGCACTCAGCACTCGGCATTCAGGGGTCCCAGCAACTAACAATTTCGCTCGCTTAAGTTGTTGCAAGTCCTTTAACCAAGCTCTGACAGCCAAGTGCTAATTGCTGGTTGCTGTTTCCCGGCTGAGTGCTGAATGCTGACTGCTCGTCTATGATGTTAGGTTCATCAGGAGTCCACCATGTTCACCGGCATCATTGAAGAAGTCGGAAAGGTCATCAGCATCAAGCAGGACGGCGGCAATCGCCGGCTCACGGTTGCGTCTTCGGAGCTGGTGAAGGAACTTAAGAAGGGCGCCAGCATCGCAGTGAGTGGTGTCTGTCTAACTGCAGTTGATATCGGGCCCAAGTCATTCGGGGCCGATCTGGCCGATGAAACCTGGCACCGCACTTCATTCTCTCGCATCAGAGAGGGCGCGCTGGTCAATCTCGAACTCCCTATGCGGGCCGACGGGCGCTTTGGGGGACACATCGTCCAGGGACATGTGGACGGAGCCGGTAAGTTCCTCGCACTCGACCCCATTCGCGGTGCGGACGACTACTGGCTGCGCATTGAGATCCCTCCGGAACTGGCGCGCTATGTGATTTTCAAGGGCTCGCTTTCGATCGAAGGCATCAGCCTGACGGTAGCCAAGATCGAACGCACGCAGGTGACCGTGGCCATCATTCCTCACACCGTGAAGATGACCAACCTGGGCTCGTTAAAGTCGGGAGACCCGGTGAACCTGGAAGTAGACATGATTGCGAAGTACGTGGAGAAAATGCTGCAAGGCGAATCGGGCAATAGCCCTCTGACGGTGGAGCGCCTAGTGCAGCAAGGGTTTTAGCGGGGAATTCTCACACTTCAAGTTTCAGCTCATCCAATTCCAGGAATTCCTGCACGATCGGCTCCTCACACTTTTGCATCTCGGGTGAGGTCCCAAAGAACAGCACCTTTCCCTCATGCAGGAAGACAATTCGGTCCGCCAGTTTCTTGGCCAGGCGCATGTCGTGGGTCACGACTACGCTTGTGAGGTGTAACTGTATCTTCAATCGCTTGATCAGGTCGCCTAGAAGTTGCGCCATCAACGGATCGACCATGGTCGTGGGCTCATCGTAGAGCACGCACTCGGGCTGTGCCGACAAGGCGCGGGCAATCGCTACCGAGCGCTTCATGCCGGTCGACAAGTCCGAAGGCAACTGGTCGCGCATTTCCTTTACGCCCACCATCTCCAGCAATCCGTCGACAATCTGGAAAATCTGGTCTTCGCTCAGGTCGCGACGCTCACGCAGGGGAAAGGCCACGTTCTCGCCCACGGTCAGCGAATCGAATAACGCGCCGTTCTGAAACACCATGGTGACCTTCTTGCGGATACGTTCCATGTCGGCTTCGCCGTAGTCGGTGATGTCTTCGGATGCCACGATGACGCGTCCCGAGTCCGGCTTCAGGAACCCCATGATGTTGTGCAGCGAGACCGACTTGCCTACGCCGCTGCGTCCCAGGATGCACACCG
The DNA here is from genome assembly GCA_020073665.1 of Terriglobia bacterium. Taxonomy (GTDB): domain Bacteria; phylum Acidobacteriota; class Terriglobia; order Terriglobales; family Acidobacteriaceae; genus JAIQEU01. Next base: position 108,056 of record JAIQEU010000012.1, on the reverse strand, counting down.
TTTCTCCAGGCATGACGTCGAAGCTGACGTTCACCAGCACGTGATTATTACCGAACGACTTGGAAACGTTCTTGAAGTCGATATACGGTCCCGGATTGCCGTTGCTGGACATGCTTGTTCTCGGTACCAGCGCTTCTTCTATCCTAATGCAGGGCGGACACCATCGGGTTCTAGCTGTCAGCTGTCAGCCGTCAGTTTCCAGCAAACCCAGCCATCAGCTACCCCGGTTCTTCTCGGCCCCGACGTGCTGTCTCCAGTTCCTCGGGCGTGTTCAGGTTGCGGAACATCCCGGCGGAAAAACCCGCCTTCGACCATTCGGAGTCGTCCAACACCCGGGTCTCAACTTCAAGAAAAAGTGTATCGATCTTGTTCATACCTGCGAGCAGCGATCGTTCCGCCACCGTGGCAAATGCCCGGCGGTACACGGCGCATAAAGGCTGCCAGCGGCCGCCTGTTCGGGGTACCGTCACCACCGCGCCGCCGGCACGGGCCTGAGCTATCAAGTACTCCAGGAACGGCGGAGCAATGAATGGCAAGTCTACCGCCAACATCAGGTTGAACTCGGTTGCGGAGCCTGCCAACGCGGCATGAATCCCGCCCAGAGGCCCGCGCTCCGGATATACGTCCTCCACCACCGGCCCAAAGGCGGAGAACTTTTTGCGGTCGCCGACAATTTGCACATCCCGCGCCACGGATCGGGCCAACGCCAGGGCTCGCACCAGCAGCGTCTGTCCGTCCAACTCGAGGAAGGCTTTGTCGCGTCCCATGCGCGTGCTCTTGCCGCCAGCCAGGACGAAAGCCATTAAGTCGCTCACCGGCTGATGATACACGCCATCTCCATGGATTCATGGCAGTAGCACCTGCCGACCGTCCTGTTCGCACCCGGCCACTGTTCCGAGCTACACGAAAGTAACCTACACAAGTTCCCCAAGGCGGTAGATGATGGGCTGTCCGGTGATGCTGGCCGGAATCATTACCATGGCTCAAAAGCTACTGGACGTTCTTATGCTAGGGCGTTGCTCGCACGAGTTTTCCTGGCCGCGTCGGGCAGCCGACGGCGACTACTACCAGGTCTGCCTGATTTGCGCCACCGAGTACAAGTATGACTGGAAAACCATGCGTCGCACCGAGCGGGTGGACCGCGGCGCGCCCGAATCGACCACGACCACACGCCGCAGCCGAAGCCACAGCAAGAAGCCCACTTGGGTTCCGCGGGCCCGGCGCCTGAAGCTGGACACTCCAGTGCGTTACCGGGTGAAGAATCTGGGCAGCTGGTTCGAGGGCATCCTCCAGAATCTGAGCCAATCCGGCGTATTGCTGCAAGGTCCGCAGCACCTGCCGGAGAACACGCTAGTGGAAATGGTGTTCGAGATGCCGGAAGAAATTTCTGGCCAGAAGAACAGCAGCGTCCTCTGTCAGGGGCGCATTACCCGGGCCAAAGAGACCAAGGATGCGAAACCGGCCCAAGCGACGGCGGAAACCACGGTGCTGGCGGCCTCCATTCTGGACTATAAGTTTCTCCACCACAGCTGAGTTCCGCGTACAGAAAACCTGCAAGCGCCGGAAACGTGCAATCCAATCTCGCAAATGCTTTCCCGCTAGCAGGTTACGGGCGTGGTACAGTTAGGCTACACGACAAAATTTTGCCCGGAGATATGCCCCACCGTGCATCTAAACTATCAGTATCGGGTTAACCACCATTAGGAGTAATTCTATGAAGGCGAGAGTTTCTCTCTTCCTTAGCGCAATCGTGGTGCTGGCGGTTCTGACCGCAACCTTGGGTTGCTCCAAGGCCCCGAATGACGCGCAGATTGCCAGCGACATCCAGACCAAGCTCAACGCCGATTCCGGATTGCAAGGCAAGCAGATCAGTGTGCAGGCCGCGAATGGCACAGCCACGCTTTCCGGAACCGTGGATAACGAGAACCAGCGCGACGCCGCAGCCCGGTATGCTGCCTCGGCGGCGGGAATCAAGCAGGTAGTGAACAACCTGCAAGTGGCGCCGCCGGTAGCCGCGCAAACTACGGAGGAGCAGCCGGCGATGCAGCCGGAGCCGCCCAAGCCGGCACGTACCAAGCCCGCCGCGAGCCGACCCCGCAGCCGGACGTTGCCCGTCACCTCCAGTGATAGCTCACCTGCTCCAGCCGCGGCCCCCGCTCCGGCCATGGCGCAGATGACACCCACGCCGACCGCCCCTTCGACTCCACCACCCCCGCAGAAAGTCACGATTCCCTCGGGAACTACTCTGGCGGTGCGGCTGGTGGACACCATCGACTCGGAAACCAGCCAGCCCGGACAAACCTTCCATGCCACTCTGGATTCACCCCTGGCCGTTGAAGGCGACGTGGTGATTCCCGCGGGCTATGACGTCGAAGGTCATATTGTGACAGTGCAGAGTGCCGGCAAGTTTGCGGGCAAATCGGTGGTAGAACTGCAACTGGACCGCATCGCCGTCGGCAGCAAGTACTACAACATCCAGACCGACCACTATAAGCGTGAAGGCCAGTCCCGCGGGAAGAACACCGCCGAGAAGGTCGGCGCGGGGGCTGGAATTGGCGCCATCATCGGCGCGATTGCAGGTGGCGGCAAAGGCGCGGCCATCGGAGCAGCGGCCGGGGGCGGCCTGGGTGGCGGCGTACAGGCTGCGACCAAGGGCCAGCAGATCAAGCTGTCGTCGGAAACTGTCCTGAACTTCGCCTTGCAGGGACCGCTGACCGTGGTTCCGACGAGCAAAGGTCCGAATGAAGGACGCCAGAAGCTCCCTACCGACCAGTAGATTCCATGGATTTGCCGGGGCGCAGGCGCTTGCCGCGCCCCTTTTTTTTCGTGTTTACTTCACCGCTTCCCGCCTGAGAATCACTTCCTCTTGTGACTAACCTCACAGTCAGAGGTACAATTCGCACCGTACACTGACGGGTTGGAAAGCGACCTTGATTTTCGCTTACCCCGCAGTCATAAGGAGAACATCATGCCCACACGCAGAATCATCTGGATCCTGGTGGCCCTGGTGGCTTTCGCCCTCACCTTGGGGGCGCAGGACCAGCCTAAGAAGGAAATTAAGCACGTCCCGATCAAGCCCACGTCGGCGGCATCGGGCAGCGAGATGTATTCGACTTACTGCGCTGTTTGCCATGGCAAGGATGGAAAAGGCGCAGGCCCAGCAGCCGAAGCGCTAAAGGTGCCGCCCACCGATCTCACCATGCTGAGCAAGAACAATGGCGGCAAATATCCGTCGTTGAAGGTATCGGCCACCATTCGCGGCGAGGCCACGCTCCCGGCTCACGGCTCCGCCGAGATGCCGGTCTGGGGCAGGCTTTTCCGCAGCATGAGCGGCGGGCACGACTCGGAAGTGCAACAACGAGTTGCCAACCTCAACCAGTACATTGAATCGCTGCAGGCGAAGTAATTCGGCCACAACCACTGGCGCAGGCAAAATCCCCTGGGCCAGTGGTTTTCATCGTCAGCGAGAGCCGGCAAGAAGCGCCAGGATTCCGGCCAGATTGCGCCCCCCGTCCGTCCCTGCTAGATTCATCTTTAAGAGCCGTGCTTCTCCGGTGTGCAGATGGTCTGCCTGCACACTCACTTCGGTAGCGGCTCGAGTCACTCCTTCCCCATGGCCTACGCAGACAGCACGCCACCGAATGTCCGCCTATCCGGCCAACACTGGGCGGTGCGTTTTGGGGCCGCATTGCTGGCCACCGCGGTCGCTTTGTGGATTTGGTTTCTCTGGCCTGTAATGCACGAGGACCCATTTGCCATATTCATTGCGGCCGTGATCGTGACGGCTCGTTTCTTCGGCTTTGGTCCCGCCCTTCTCTGCACTGGCAGTTCGGTGGCCGCGCTCGCTTACTTTGTCTTCCCACCCACCGGCTTCGAGGTCGGCCCCAAAGACTCCGAGCGTTTACTGGTATTTGTTCTGGTGGCGATCCTCACCGCCGGACTGGCCCGGCAGCGCTCGCGGGCAGAGACCCGGGCGGGAGAAATGCGCCAGCGCATGGCCGCCATCGTGGAATCTTCTGAGGATGCCATTCTCAGTACGACTTCGGAAGGCATCATCACCAGTTGGAACCGCGGCGCTGAAACGCTCTACGGCTACACCGCCGACGAGGCCATTGGCCGTCACGTTTCATTCGTCGCTCCCCCGGAACGTTCCAATGAAGTCGCACACAATACCGCCCGCTTGAAGCAGGGAGAGTACGTCGACAGCTACCAGACGGAACGCCTGCGGAAAGACGGGAGCCGGGTCAATGTTCTGCTCTCCATTTCCCCCTTGCGCAACAGCAGCGGTGCCATCGTAGGCTCATCCGCGATCGCTCGTGACATCAGCGCGCAACGGCGCGCCGAAGAGGCCCTGCGCCGCAACGAGAAACTGGCAACGGCCGGACGCCTCGCCGCCACCATCGCCCACGAGATCAACAATCCCTTGGAAGCCGTCACCAATCTTCTTTACCTGGCCCGCCATGATCACAGCCGCCAGGATGAATACCTGGCCCAAGCCGAAAAAGAGCTGCAGCGGGTCGCGGCCATCGCGCAGCAGACTTTGGGTTTCGTGCGCGAGTCTCCAGCCGCGCCGCTGAGCATTGCTGAAACCTTTGACCAGGTGCTGCAGCTCTACGGCCGCAAGCTGGAAGAGAAGCATATCGAGACAGAGAAGGAGTACGACGCCGAGGTCGAGATTCGCGGTTTTGCCGGAGAGTTGCGCCAACTCTTCTCCAACCTGATCCTCAACGCCATTGACGCCATGGATGACCATGGCAAGTTGCGGCTCCGCGTAGCCCGCACTCACTTGTGGTCCAATGGTCTTCAGCCAGGAGTGCGCGTAACGGTGGCCGACAACGGCAGCGGCATCAGCCCAGCGGACATGCTGCATATTTTTGAGCCTTTTTACACTACCAAGAAAGACATCGGAACCGGCTTGGGCTTGTGGCTGGCTCACGGAATTGTGCAGAAGCACGGAGGCTCAATCCGAGTGCGGAGCCGCACCACGCCAGGGAACAGTGGCACGGTGTTTTCCATCTTCTTGCCGGAACGCGCGGAAACCGAGAGGGTCTCCTGACCGGAGCACCATGGCAGTACACCCCTCCGCACGTTAAGTGCCATGCCTGCAATAACTTGCTGTACATGCCCACACGGACAGTACCTTTGGTACCTTAGGCCGCGCGGTGCCAATCGCTCTATAATCAACGCAAAATCAGCAGAAATCTGCGCTCGCAAGAGCAAAAGGGGCACGGTGGATCCGCTTTCCGCGGTGGCGATTTTCGCATTTGGGCTGGCCTTCGGCAGTTTTCTGAACGTGTGCATTTACCGTCTGCCGTTGGACTTGTCCGTAGTACGCCCAGGTTCGGCCTGCCCGAAATGCAATAGTCCCATTCGCTTCTACGACAACATCCCGGTAGTGAGCTGGGTGGTTCTTCTTGGCCGCTGCCGCAAGTGCAAAGCCCGTATCTCGCCGCGTTACCTGGTGGTGGAGCTGCTGACGGCTACGCTGTGGCTGGCCTGCTACGCCTACTTCGGACTCACCCTGGATACATTGAAATACTGCGTCTTCGGATTTTTGCTGCTGGGACTGATTTTTACCGACGCCGAAACCCATCTCTTGCCGGACAAGATGACTTTGCCGGGATTGGCCCTGGGGTTGGTGTTCAGCCTGTTTGTTCCTGTGAATGACATGGCCTCGCAGCTCCTGCCGGGCCTGGGCTCGCTGCCGGTCAGCGCCGAGGTTTCCTGGCGTGTGCTTTCGCTCGTAGACTCGCTGCTGGGGGCCGCGGTGGGCGCATCGTTCATCTACGGAGCGGGCGCGATTTATCTGCGCGCTCGCGGCGTGGAAGGTATGGGCTTCGGCGATGTCAAATTGATGGCCATGGTGGGCGCGTTTCTGGGCATGAAGCTGACCATCTTCACCCTGTTCACTGCGTCCATTGCGGGATCGCTGTTCGGGCTCTCCACCGTCTTTGTGGTGTGGATGAAACGCACTCGCCGGCGCATGACCCGGCACCACGAATCCGCCGGCGAGGCCCGGCGCCGCGCCTGGGAGTCGGCTACCATCGCACTGCGCCGCCACCAGATGCCTTTCGGCGTATTTCTCGGCGGCATGGCGATGATCGCCTTCTTTTTTGGCAACCAGTTCCTACACTGGTATTGGGGGCTGCTGTGAAACTGCTCTCCAATCCGGTCGCGCTCCGCATGGCGCTGGTATTGGCTGCCGCGGTGTTCGCGTTTGTCATGGGCAAGTTGATGATGCGGCGCATGCGCCAGTCCATCGTCGACGATGCCACGCTTACCCACGAATCGCATACCTCGGACCGGCTGCCGCTCGAGACCTACCACGCGGTTATTCAGGAGCTTAAGCAGCAGAAACACGAACTGCAGAGCCTGCAACTGGTGGAACGGCGTCGCGCCAAGACGTCAGAGAACATCAGTGCCGCCATCCTTTCCAATCTTTCCAGCGGGGTGCTGTTCTTCACTCCCAACGGGCTGGTGCGCCAGGCCAACGCCGCCGCCAAACAGATTTTGGGATACGTATCCCCCGTGGGCATGAGTGCCGCTGAACTATTTCGCGAAGCCGCTCTGTTTTCGGGGCGCGAAGAACCCAACCTGGTGGCCACCATCCAAGCCAGTTTTCGTGAACGCATGCCTTTCCAGCGGCTGGGGATACGGTACTCCACCCCCGCGAACGAGGAGCGCGTTTTGGACATCACCGTGACCGCTGTGCGCACCCCCAGCGGCGACGTGCTGGGCGCCGCCTGCCTGATCACCGATCAGACCGAGATTGCCCAGATCCGGCGGCAGCAGGAATTGCGCGGAGAGATGTCCGCCGAGATGGCGCTGGAGTTGCGTAACTCGCTCACCACGATTTCCGGATACGCGCAGCAATTGGCGGCCAACCATGACCCGGATCTGGCACGGCAGTTGGCAGCCGACATTGCCGCTGAGTCGGCACACTTGGATCGGACCATTGGCGGCTTCCTCGCCGGCGCAAGAGCCGCGAAGGCAGCCGCAGAAGGTTAATTTTCGGAGGATGGAGCTACTATGAAGCGCATTGCCTATGTTTGCTTGTGTGGGTTGCTGCTGGCAGGTGTGATGGTGCCGCTCGCCGGCGCACAGTCGGGATCCCTGGGTGACTACGCCCGGGCGGTTCGCAAGGACAAAAACAAGAAAACGCCAGCCGTCAAGCAGTTCGATAACGACAACCTGCCGGCGGCCAACAAGCTCAGCGTAGTGGGTAAAGCACCAGAAGAAACCGCGGACAAGACAGTTGACGGCGAGGCCGCCGCTGAAGCCCAAACCGCCCAGCCGGCGGAAGGCGACCAGGCCCCGGCTACAGCCCAGACGGACCAGAAATCCGACAACACCGCCGCCCAGTCAGCTGAAGAAAAGCAGCAGATGTACAAAGACTGGCAGAAGAAGATTTCAACCCAGAAAGACCAGGTGGACCTGCTGGCCCGCGAACTGGACGTGGTGCAGCGCGAGTATCGCCTGCGCGCAGCGGCCTTCTATGCAGATGCCGGCAATCGCCTGCGCAGTTCCGGCAGCTGGGACCAGGAAGACGCCCAGTACAAACAACAGATTGCCGACAAGCAGAAAGCTTTGGACAAGGCCAAGGAAGCTCTCGACGATTTGCAGGAGCAGGCCCGCAAAGCGGGCGTGCCCTCGGGCATGCGGGAGTAGAGGAACAGTTGCTGTAATCCAGCCCTCGGCCGAAACGCCGAGGGCTTCTGTTTTTCTGGGAGATTCTTCCGCGGCGAGCTTTTCAGCCACTAGCTCGACGTCCGCAACCGCTGAATCTGCTTCACATGATGGCGCCCGTGGACCCAATGGAATTTTCGCCACTGCTGTGCGGTGAGGGGGCCGAGCACGGGATGATCGAGCAACCGGGTACGCTTGCCATAGCGTGCCTCACAGCGCGCAATCGCTCCGTCCATGGCGGAGATTTGAGGCCCGATCTCTGCCACAACCTTCTCCGCCGGCGTGCCCCTGGGCTCGGTCTGTTTCGGAGCCTTTCGTCCAGTCGGAAAGTAACCCGCTCCGGTCACGGCCGCGACGATGAACTGCTGCTTCAGAGTGGGCGCACTCGCCAGTGGCGTTCCCGCTTCCAAGCAGCGTGCAAAGCCTTTGGTGGTGCCCGCGTAGGTGAGGTAGAGGTGTTCCAATACTTCCGCCACACTCCACTTCCCGGGAGGATGCTGAATGAGTTCCTCAGGCGTTAGGCCCCGGGTGGCGGCTGCAAGCGCGTCCTGTAACTTTTGCAAATACAAATCCATAGCGAGCCTCGCGGCTGCTTCTAGTAGAATGAATTCCGGAATTCCCGGTTGCAAAATTTCTTGCTCATGACAGGAGCGGCCATGAAGAAGCTGCTAATGGCGATGTTTGCGCTGGCGCTGATGACGGGTTGCTCGTCCGAACCCTCGAAGCCGGCTGAGAAACCACAGCCCAAGCCGGCGGAATTTGTGACCGGACGCACTGCCTTCCAGAAGCTCTACGTTGCTGCCCACGGCTGGGCACGCGACGCCCAACCTTACCGCCTGGAGTCGCAGACCACCGCCGATGCCAAGGGCAAGGATGGCAAGTCGGGGGTTTGGCGCGGGTCCTTTGCCTCGGCGGCCAATCGAGGCACGAAGCCTTACATCTGGTCGGGCACCGATGCGGCGGACGCTCCGCCGCGAGGCCTAAACCCCGGCACCGAGGATTCCTACTCTCCGACCAATGCTTCCACCCAAATCTTCGACGTCGGGTTCCTCAAGGTCGATTCCGACAAAGCTTTCGAGGTAGCACAGAAGCATGGCGGTGATAAAGTCCTGGAGAAGAATCCGGATACGCCGGTTTCTTATTTGTTGGAGTGGAGCGGCCCCACCAGCGAACTGGTGTGGCACGTGATCTACGGTACCAGTCGTGACAGCGCGACGCTCCGGGTGGCGGTAAATGCCACCAGTGGGGACTTCCTGCGGGTAGAAAAATAGAGAACGACTGGTAGTTCGGGAATTGCGTGAGTTGGTAGTTTACTTCTTGTCTGAGGCCTGGCTTTTTTCCTTTAGGCGATCCAGCGCTTTCTGCGCCTGCTCCGAGAACTCGCCGTGGGGCAGGATTTTCAAATACTCCTGGTAGTGCAGGCTGGCTTCCTCGGGCTGGTTCAGCTTTTCCAGACACAGCGCCATGCGGAAGTTCGCGATGGCATCGTTGTCCTTCCACTGCAGTGCTTCGCGATAACGATCGAGCGCGGCGCGATAGTTCTTCTTCTTGAAATAGAAGTCGCCGACTTCCACATTTTTCGCGGCTTTGTGGGGGTCCCAGGGATGGAACTCCTGCACCTCAGCGTCGGCATTGGCCTCACCCTCGCCCGCTGCGTCCTTGGCGTCCGACAGCGCGGCGCCGCTATACGGGTGGTTCTTGGCGTCGTCTCTCGGGGGACTGAGATCAATGCGGGTATCGCGGCTGGAACTCTCTTCACTTCCGCGACCCTTGTCCGAACGCGGGGGAGCCTGGGTCGGTCCCGGTCCCTTGTCAGACGGAGGAACGGTCTCCACTTGGGCGACGGCCCAACCGACAAGGACAAGCGATACGACCAAGACTGAAAAGCGGCGAAGCACGAAGCTTATTCTAGCGCGTTTGGCATAGCGACAGGAACATCCCTATACCCCGCCGGGCCTGGGACATGGCTCCCAAACGCCCGGCGGAGGCTCAGGCGCAGTCCCCGCTTCCGGTTATGGTGGAAGTCCGGGAGTGCTGCGCCTGCCACTGCAATAGACGAGCCTCACGAGCAAAGGGAATCTGCTGGGCTGTGGAGCTTGTGTCAGGGATAAACAACGGCTGGACGTATTTGTGGGAACTGGCGGCCTGCATGAAAAAAAAGCAGGCCGACCCTGGGGATGGGCCGGCCTGTGTTGGCGAAGTCCTCCGGGGAGGAGGGAAAACCCTTTTACATAGACGGCGGTGTCGCTCCAGTGGTCGGCTGCTGGGGCGTAGTGCTGTCGCCCGTAGTGTTGGTCAGCAAGCGCACATCCACCCGGCGATTCTTGGCCCGGCCTTCACGGGTGCTGTTCGACTCCACCGGCTTGTCCTTGCCCAGCCCGATCAAATAAATTTTGTGGGCGGGGATGTTGTGCTGGGAAGCCAAGTATTGAATAACCGCGTCGGCACGCCGTTCGCTCAGGCCGTAGTTGTAATCCTCGTTGCCGACTGAGTCGGTGCCGCCTTCGACCGAAATAATGTAACCCTTGGCGCTGGCCACGTCGGTGGCGAGTTGATCCAGCGCTTCTTTGGCGTTCTTCGTCAGATTGTCTTTATTGAAGCCGAAGTGCACCGAGGTCTCGGTCACCACGCGATAGTTATCCAGGTTGGCCACGGTATTCTGCAGCGAGTCGACCCGATGGACGGCATTGTCAGCCAGGGTCTGAGCCTGCGCTGCCTGCTGGCCGGCTGCCTGCGCCTTCTGGTCAACCTCTGCGGCCTTGGCCTGCACCTGCTGGATTCCAGCTTGGGCGCGGGCATCCACGTCCTTGATGTCCTTGGAATTCTTGGCGGTCATGTCGTCCAGCTCATTGGTCTTGTTAATGAGCGGGGTCGTCTGTTGCCGAACATAGTTCTTGCTGGAGCAACCGATTGCAGCCACCATGCAGGCTGCCAGCAGAACGACTAACGAAGTGCGAATCATTTTAGGAGGGCTCCTTCCTCTCGTGTCTCGGAAAACCTGGGGATCGAATATCTTTGCGTTCGGGGTTCGCCGCTTTCGCGTCCCGCATTGTACCTAAGCACGAGGGGTGCCAATCGCCCCTTCGTGCCAGATGCTGGAAATACTTGCGGGACAACAGTTTACACCATTCGTCCGCCAGGCAAGGCAAAAATACTGCGAAAAGGAAACATCCACCAAGGAATTTTTATACGGTCTAGGCCGCGCCCGAGCGGCTCGCGGACTGCCGCAAGGTCCAGAGCGCCGTTAGGTCTGTAACGGCTTCCCGAACGGACCGAACAAGAACCGGAGGGTTCCCAGAGGGTTCCCTCCAGTTCCACAACAACTAGCCGCGGCGACAGCGCAAAGTTCGCGCGAAGGAACCATCAACCCGTCTTGTGAATTCGTAATCCGCAAGGTATGTTTGAACAACCATCCGAGCAGACTGTTTCGTGCCTACGCCTTCCATCTCGGAATCGAATTCCGTTTCGCAGAATCTGCTGCGCTCCCGGATGCCTGAACTGGATACGTTGCGCGGAATTGCGGTTCTGTCCGTCGTTCTGTTCCACGGCTTCGGTTTGGAATATGGACTCAAAGGTCTGACGGGACTTCCCAAGCTGTTGGTTGCCGCGACACTCCCTGGTTGGGCAGGGGTAAATCTCTTCTTCGTTCTGTCAGGGTTCCTGATTACCGGCATTCTTCTTGACACCCGTGAGTGCAGAGACTACTACCGCCGCTTTTATCTCCGCCGCGCTCTGCGTATCCTGCCGCTTTACTATGCGGTCTTGATTCTTTTGGCCGTCTTGTCCCGCACAGGACTTATCGCGCGCCCTGCTTCCTGGTCATTCCTGGGTCTTTCGTTCATCTATCTGGCTAATGTTACGCAGTTGTTTGGAGTTCCGATGCAATACGGCGTGCTTTGGTCCCTCGCCGTGGAGGAACATTTCTATTTGCTTTGGCCGACAGCTGTCCGACTCTTGTCGAGACGCGGCCTAGTGTGCATGGCGGCAGCGATTTGTTTTGCGTGTCCTCTACTTCGTGCGCTGTTCTACTGGCGCCACTACGCCGGTGTTGGTTACGGCTGGCTCTCTGCCGATGGCCTGGCCTTAGGCGTGTTGTTAGCCATTCTTTCCCGCAGTTCATGGGTGAAACGCCCGCGATTCAAGCAAGTGGCGATTGGATCGCTCACGGCGAGCCTCCTCATATTTTCTTTAGGAGCCCCCTTTGGAATCCTTCTAACGAGCCGGTTGGTCGGTTTCATTTTTCGAGAAACCACTCTTGACCTCTTCTGCTTCGGACTCGTCTCGTCTACATTGCTGGTTGGCACTTCGCGCTGGAAGGCGATCGTTAACCGTCCAGTCCTGCAATTCCTCGGCGAAGTCAGCTACGGCGTATATCTCATCCACATGCTTGTGTTTGACGTTGTCGACCATGCTGTCTCTCGCGTGGCTCCAACCCTGGTTGCAACGCAGGGCGATTTTGGGCGCATATTGCTTCGGTTCTGTTTGGGCGCATCCTGCACATTCGCCGTGGCCTATCTTTCGCGCTGGTATTTCGAAGAACCCTTCTTGCGGCTAAAAGGTCGCCTCGCCGGGCAAACCGTTGCCACTGCCACAAAATCGAGGTTAGGTGGTTCCCTGCTCGTACCCGTCATCGAACCCGAGCCCACCGAGAGCTAAGCTTCCGTTCACTCAGGGCCGCCGCACCACAGCAACGACCGGTTTCCACTAAAATAGAAATATCCGCCTTCCATGGATCTTGCCCAGAAAATACGCACCTTGCCCATGTCGCCCGGCGTGTATCTCTACAAGAATGCCGAGGGCGAAATCATCTACGTCGGCAAGGCCAAGAACCTGCGCAGCCGCGTCAGTTCCTACTTCCATGAAGGCCGCTGGGAAGACGCCAAGACCGGTACGCTGGTGCGCGAGGCCGTAGACGTTGACTACATCGTAGTCGCCAACAACAAAGAGGCGCTGGCGCTCGAAAACCATCTCATCAAGCAGAAACAACCGCGGTTCAACATTCTTCTGCGCGACGACAAGACCTACCCCTACGTGAAGCTCACCCTGGGCGAGCGTTTTCCACGGGTGTACGTCACCCGGCGGCTGCGCAAGGATGGCAGTTCGTATTACGGCCCCTACTTCCCTGCCAACCTGGCTTACCGAATCGTCGACCTGATCCACCGCCACTTTCTGATTCCGTCGTGCAAGGTGGACCTCACGCGTTACCATCCGCGTCCATGCCTGCAGTTCTACATCAGGCGCTGCCTGGGGCCGTGTGTCGAAGGATTGACCACGGCGGAGGCTTACCAGGAAGCAGTCCGTGATGTGAAGCTGTTTCTGGAGGGCCGACCCACCGATCTCTCGCGCTCTCTGCGCGAGCGCATGGACAAAGCCGCTGATGCCGAGGAGTACGAGCGGGCGGCCAAGTACCGCGACCTGATCGCAACCGTTGAGCAGCTGCAGGAAAAACAGCGCATTGCCGCGGTGGAAGGCGACGATGCCGACGTGTTTGGCTATCACTACGAGAACGGCATGCTGGCGGTGAATCTGTTTCATATGCGCGGCGGACGGGTGCTCGATCGGCGGGAGTTCTTCTGGGAAGATCTGCCGGAGTTCGCGGTGCCCGGGCCGCCCAGTGGAGAAGTCGCTGGCGAAGGCTCAGCGGCCTCCACCGAGCATGCGGATGTGCTCAATCCCGGTGAATTTTTCTCTGCCCTGCTCAACCAGCTCTATATCGGCCAGCCCTACGTGCCGCGGAACATTTACGTCCCGGTGGAGTTCGAAGATCGCGAGGCTCTGGAGGAGCTGCTCTCCGAGCAACTGGCGGACAAGAGTGTCCGCGCCACGCGGGTGCACATCCTGGTTCCGCAGCGGGGCGATAAACGCGCGCTGCTGGATCTCGCAGGAAACAACGCCAAGCAGTCCTACGACCAGCGTTTCCGCGTAATGAAGCCGAACGCCAAGGCCATTCAGGAGGCGCTGCAGGATGCGCTTGCTCTCCCGGAGTTGCCCCGCCGTATCGAGTGCTTCGATATTTCTCACATCCAGGGCGCGGAGACCGTGGCCTCGATGGTGGTCTGGGAAGATGGCCAGATGAAGAAGTCTGACTATCGCAAATTCATTATCCGCAGTGTAGATGGGGTGGACGATTTCGCCTCCATGCGAGAGGTGGTCACGCGGCGCTACAAGCGGTTGCAGGAAGAGAAAAAGAAAATGCCCAGCCTGGTGCTGATCGACGGCGGCCTGGGCCAGTTGCACGCAGCCGCAGAGGCGCTGGAGGCCATCGAGGTCATCAACCAGCCGCTGGCGGCCATCGCCAAGCGGGAGGAGATCATCTACATCTTCGGCCAGGAGGACGAGCCCGTGGTTCTCGATCACCATTCGCCCGTACTTCACCTGGTGCAGTTGATTCGCGATGAGGCCCACCGCTTTGCCGTGACTTTCCATCGCAAGCGCCGCCAGATGCGCGACCGGGCGACTGAACTGCGCGAGATTTCAGGGGTCGGCGAAAGCACGACGCGGCGCCTTCTGGAACACTTCGGAAGCGTGCAAGCGGTGAAACAAGCGGACGCGGCGGCATTGTCGGCAGTCGTAACCAGGGCCCAAGCCGAGGCAATCCTGAATCACTTCGAGAGCAAGTCCAAACCTTGAGTCGCAGAGTGCGGGGGGGAACGGCCGCGGAGAAGTACCATCCTGAGCGACAAAGAAGTAGCGGTTGCGCTATCTTCTTGAGTACTACAACAACACAAAGTCCCATGACCCGAGTTTTGTCTTTTCTATTGCTCGCTATTGCCGCGTTGGCCATGCTACCGCGCGCCGCTGCCCAAGGGACACCAGAGAGTACGGGCGCGGAAAAGCATCTGCGCAACGTGCGCCAACTCACGTTCGGTGGCCAGAACGCCGAAGCGTACTTTTCCGCCGACGGCACCGGGCTGATCTTTCAGTCCACCCGCGACGACCTTAAGTGCGACCAGATTTTCACCATGAAGCTGGACGGATCGGATGTCCACATGGTTTCGACCGGCAAGGGGCGCACCACCTGTTCCTACTTCTATCCCAACGGCAAAAAGATTTTGTATTCCTCCACGCACCTCGGCAGCGCCGAGTGTCCGCCCAAGCCGGACTATTCCCGCGGCTACGTTTGGGGAATTTATCCGAGCTATGACATCTTCACCGCGAATCCGGACGGCTCCCATCTGAAACGCCTCACGACCACGCCGGGATACGACGCCGAAGCTACGTTTTCCAGCGACGGCAAGAAGATCGTCTTCACTTCCCTGCGCAATGGCGACCTCGACATCTACACCATGGACGCCAACGGCAAGCACGTGAAGCAGGTTACCCACGAACTCGGGTACGATGGCGGCCCGTTTTTCTCGCCCGACGGCCAGTGGATCGTCTATCGCGCGCATCATCCCCAGCCCGGCCAGGAAACTACGGATTACCAGGATCTGCTCAAACAGAACCTGATCCGCCCCACCTATCTTGAACTGTGGCTAATGAGAGCGGATGGCAGCCAGAAGCGGCAAATCACCAGCCTGGGAGCGGCCAGTTTTGCCCCCTCGTTCTTTCCCGACGGCAAACGCATCATTTTCTCGTCCAACGTGGGATCCACCGGCGGCATGGGCAACTTTGAACTTTACTCGGTCGATCGGGACGGCAAGAATCTGGAGCGCATCACCTTCACCGACGGCTTCGACGGGTTTCCCATGTTTAGTCCTGACGGCAAGAAGTTGGTGTGGGTCTCCGGCCGCAATGGCAAAGTGCCGCACGAGACCAACATCTTTATTGCGGATTGGGTGCCCTAGGCGAACGCATCGCTAACCAGCCGACCGTTCCCAGCATCCCGCCCCAGCCCAGCAGGCGCACCGTACTGGCAATCGTGGCGTCGTACTGCAGCACCCCAAGGCTGGAAAAGATCGTATGCCAGTCGTGCTCGACAAATTCCGAGTCTCCAGTCGTGACCAACGGCAGCGCCATGGCGCGTGCGTCGGCCATGTAGGTGGCCGTATACAGCCAGTTTTCGAAAAAGAAAAACATGCAGAAGGCAAACGCGGCGGTTTGACCTTGCGCGAAAAAGTATGCCGCCAGCAGCAACGGGACCAGCCACTGCAAGATGGTGCCGCCCCAGATTCCCAGCGTCGGCCCAAACCATCCAAACAGCAGGTGCCCGCCTTCATGCACGATGAGGTTCGCAAGATCAATGAACAGAAACGTACCGTGCATGGCAAACGCGTAAGCCAGGAACGCCGCATAAAACAGCAGCCACGCCCCCAGAGCCCATCGCGACACCGGCTGCCACTCATGATCAATGATTCCGGAAAGCAAGGCGCGCATGAGTAGATATTGTAAGCATCGCCTTCCCGCGGCAGGAGATTACCCCGGTATCAGGCGGTTCTATCCCTTTCGCACGCCTGACTACACCGCTTGACGTGTCTCGCCGGCACCGTTAGCCTAGGGGGCAAGTTCCGACCGGCCCGAGCCTTCCGGACCGCGCCCTTTCACTTTTCTTTGCAGAGGTTCCGCCATGAAAATGCGGCTGCGCTTCGCCTTGCTGCTTGCGGCCATCCTGGGCGCGATGGCCGCTTCCGGCTTTGCACAGCTTCCCCAGTTCAACCATGTGTTCGTTGTCCTGGAAGAAAATCACAACTACTCCAGCGTAATCGGCAGCCGCTCGATGCCGTACTTGAACAGCTTGGTCGGCCAGTATGGCCTGGCCACTCAGTACTACGCCAATACGCATCCTTCGATTGGCAACTATTTCATGCTGACCACTGGGCAGATCATTACCAACAACGACAGTTTCCATGGAACGGTCAAGGCCGACAACGTCGTGCGCCACCTGCTGGCGGCGGGCAAGACCTGGAAGGCCTACGAGGAGGACCTTCCCTATGCCGGCTATCTCAGTCCCGACGTGGGGAACTATGCACGTCGCCATTGTCCCCTTTCCTTTCTTTCTGATGTCATCAACAGCTCGATGCAGATACTCAACCTGGTGCCGTTTACCCAATTCGCCGCCGACCTCGCGAGCGGCAGCTTCCCCGACTACTCCTTCATCACTCCAAACCTGTGTAACGATGCACACGATTGCTCATTGGCCACCGCCGACAGCTGGCTGCAGACCAACATTGACCCGTTGATTCAAAGCGCCAGCTTTCAAAATGGCGACCTCCTGGTCATTCTTTTCGATGAGGCGGCCACGGACAACACCAATGGCGGCGGACGCGTTGCCTGGGTCGCGATCAGCCCCAGGTTCTCGAAGAAGAGTTACAAGTCGGCCACGCTGTACCAGCACCAGAACGCTCTACGGCTCATGATGGAAGGAATCGGCCTGACTTCGTTTCCCGGTAAAGCAAAATCCGCAGCCAACATGGCCGAGTTCTTCCACCCCTGACACGCGAGTGCACCCCTGAGCACGGCAGCGCAATTTCCTGCTACATTGTTTCCCAGGCAAGTGGATCTGCTATGAAGGTGCGTCATTGGATAACCGTCACCGGGTTGGCATGCCTGGTAGGGCTGGTGCTGACTGCTCTACTGCTCACGCGCGATGCCATCCGTTCGGATGCGAATGACGCGGGGACAAACGAGCCACCCCCGCTGGTGGACGAGAGCCCCTTAAACACGGCGCGTGATGTGGCAACGTTGGCTACCGGTGCGGACGAGCAGCGGTTGGCCGCTGAAGCGTTGCGCCTGGCCGATCATGAAGTGGACCTCGAATTCTCCTACGCCATGCGGGTGGCGGCCGCCCATCCCGTTCACGAAACGGCCGACACCAAGGATCTCTATGCCCGGGTGAGCCGCGCCGAGGCCCAGGTCAAGACCGATCAAGATCTGATCGCCGAATTGAAGAAGGAGTCTCCCGGCGCTCACGGTTCCACCCTTGACGACCTGCAGCAGCAAGTTGATCTGGTACAGGCGCAACTGGAACTGGACAATGACGAACTGGATGATGCCAAAGGCGACCTGATTCGTTCGGGTGCGGATCCGCTCAGCATGATTCAGCGCCAGTATGCGCAGTTCGAGGCCGCCCAGCAGGAAAAGGACGCGCACCCCCAAACCCCCGTCAGCGCTCCTGGAACAACTTCCCCAACCGGTAATCTGGTCGCCCAGTTCAACGCCTGGTACGGGCTCCGCGGCAAAGTACGACAATTGCGGCAGGCTCGCGACCAATCGCGTCAAGCGGTAGAACATATCAAACTAAAACACGCGGAGATGGAAAAGCAGTTCAGCGGCCAAGGCGCCGGACAGACCGCGTCTAGCACCCCGCAGGCGCCGCCAGTTGCCGCCGACAGTTCCCGTGCGGTGATTGACTCATTGCATCGCCTTTCTGAAGATCAGAAAAGTCTTGCGGATCTGGATAAACAAATCCAGACCCAGACCCAGCTCGTTGCCGTCTACCGCAACTGGGTCCACATGACCCGGGCGCACCAGCGCGCAGCCCTCCGTGGCATCATCCTGTCCACGCTGCTGATCATTGTGATTGTGCTCGCAGTTTACCTGGGCGGGCGGATGATCGACCGTTTCTTCACCGGCCTTACTCCCGATCAGAGGCGGCTGCGCACCTTGCGTGTGGTAGCTCGCTTTGTGCTACAGGCGCTAGCCGTGCTGCTGGTGCTGTTCGTGCTGTTCGGGGTGCCCAACCAGACGCCTACGATCCTCGGCCTGGCCGGCGCCGGGCTTACGGTTGCACTGAAAGATTTCATCGTGGGCTTCTTTGGCTGGTTCGTGCTGATGGGACGCAATGGGATTCGCGTAGGCGACTGGGTTGAAATCAACGGCGTAGTCGGCGAAGTCGCCGAGATCGGCCTGCTCCGCACCGTGCTGCTGGAGACCGGAAACTGGACCGACGCTGGACATCCCACGGGGCGCAAGGTGGCGTTCGTAAACAGCTTTGCGATTGAGGGACATTTCTTCAACTTTTCCACCACCGGACAGTGGCTGTGGGACGAAATCCAGATACTGGTGCCTGCCAGCGAGAATCCCTACCCGGTGCTTGATGCCATTCAGAAGTTGGTCACCAAGGCCACCGAGGTGAACGCGCGCGAGGCGGAAGAGGAATGGCGGAAAGCCACCAACCGCGAGCGCATGCACACGGTTTCAGCCGCACCCGCCATCAATCTGCGGCCAACCACCTCCGGAGTGGAAGTTCACGTCCGCTACATCACTCGCGCCCACGAACGCTATGCCATGCGGGCCAAGCTGTACCAGGAGTTAGTGGGCCTGCTGCATCAACGCCGAGAGGACACCACTCCGGCAGGCGGCTCGGTGGCGGCAGGATAGCCGAGTTTAGTCCCGTCCCGGCCGCGCGATTCACCTGCCGGCCGAACCGTTGCCATCGTGAGGTTGAAGCTCATGCAGGACATACGACTTGATGTTCCCCGGAAGACGTGAGCCCTGCAGGATTTCGTGTACCAACGCCGGCGGAAGCAGCCGGGCAAACTCCAGCGCGCGGGCGAGCGGCGTTTTTTCATTGCGCAACAGCGCGACTCTGATTTCGCGACGCACTGACCACTTAGGGTGACGGCAGACGGACTCCACGAACGGCGCCGGTGTGCGGTGGCGCATCAACGCCTTGATTACCGCAGCTTCGGTCAGTCGCGAGTTCTCCAGCGCAGCCTGCATCACCCGCGGTTCGGCATCGAGCAACAGTGCACCAGCCACGCGACCGGAAGCACGGTGCGCCAGAGACAGTTTTTCCCCGGTAGAGATCTTTTCCAGCCGGTGGATGAGCGCCCGGTCCGCCGCGACCTTGACGTCGGCCGGCACCACCGGTGCAAGCGCCACCTGCATCAGGTCAAAAGTGAACAGGTGGCCTACCATCGGCATGGTGATGTGCCGCGGCGCTCGCGGATGCTCCACCAACGCAAGCTTTACTTTGCGACTCTTCATCAAGCCGCCATTCCTGCTGAGCTGTTCGATTACTTCGCCAGGCAGGTCCGCGCGTTTCAACAGGGCAAGCGCGAGATCTTCGGTGAGCACAGGATCGGTAGCAGCGGCCTTCAGTTCTTCTATCGAAGAGCTCTGAGAGGCTTGCCCCAGGGAGATCGGTTTCGCTGGTCCCTCCACTGGCTGAACCGAGTTGGAATCGTAGGAAGACATGCATCCAGCCGTAGCGCCGAGTTCTACCGGGGGCCACCGCTCCGCGCCAGGGCCAGCGCACCTTGCACCGGCTCGACCACTGCCGCGCCTATCACAGCCTGGGGATATTCCGCTCGCACACTATTGTAGAAAACCTGGCGAACCAGCGGGCTGTTGCCGAACACACCACCGGACATGGCCACTGGGACATCCTCCCCCTCGGGGAAAAGTCGCCGCAGAACCATCTTGGCCAGGTTCGCCAGTTCGTTACCCGCCTGGGTCAGAACGCTGCGCGCCAGCGGATCGCCCGCCTCGGCAGCCGACAGCACCGCGGGAAGCAGCGCGGAAAAATCAGGCGAGGGCGTGGCATTTGCGGCCATGATCAACTGTTCGCGGCTGCTCAACTGCCAGGACTTGATCAGGCTTTCGAGTAGCCCAGCACCCTGGGCTGAGGCTTTGGGATCGTCGACGGCTCGAATGGCAGCCGCGACCGCGGAACGCCCGATCCAGTGCCCTGAGCCTTCGTCGGAGATGGCGAACCCCCAACCTCCCGCCCGCACGGTTTGACCGTGGCAGTCGCGCCCGTAGGCAATCGATCCCGTACCGGCGATGACGATTACGCCCGGTCCGCTGCCAAAGGCCGCTTCCATCGCGATTACCATGTCGCCGACGACTTGGACCTCGCCCGACACCGACTCCGCGACAATGCGTCGAACCGCATCGCTGACTTCGGCGCGCGCTCCGCCAGCCAGACCTACACAAGTTCGCTGTATCTGGGTTGGGGCGATGTTGGCTGCGGCACAGGCCTGGCGGATTGCCGCTGCGATTGCGGCGCGCGCTTGTGACTCGCCCACGCGCACAACATTGCTGCCGCCGGCGGCGCCGCTGCCCAGCAGGGAGGTCTCATCGCCGATCGCACACGCGGTCTTGCTGCCTCCGCCGTCGATGCCCAGAAAGATCGCCACCGGGTAGTTCTACCACGTCATAGTTCATTGTTGAATTCGCAATTGGGAACCCAGAAGCTGGGAGTCACTTTATGAGCTAGGTACCCCGCAATCAGAATCGTCACATCCCTGGCGTCAAAGCCCGATACTCTTTAGAAACTCATGGGTCTGAACCAGCTTGACCTCGCGATCATCGCGCTATATCTCGCCGGGATCACCCTGTTCGGGCTGCGCTTCCGCAAGCGCCAACGGTCACTGCGGGATTACTTTCTCGCCGATCGCAACATACCATGGTGGGCGATCGCGTTGTCGATCGTGGCGGCGGAAACCAGCACGCTGACCATCATCAGCATTCCTGGCCTGGCCTACGACACCAACCTGACTTTTCTCCAGGTCGTGCTGGGGTATCTTGCCGGACGCGTCATCATCAGCTTTGTGCTTCTGCCCCAGTATTTTCGCGGCGACCTTTACACCGCCTATGAACTGATCGAGCGCCGTTTCGGCCCAAGGCTGCGCTCGCTGACCGCTGGACTTTTCCTGGTAACCCGCGCGGCAGCCGAGGGAGTTCGGGTTTATGCCGTGTCTATCGTGGTGGCAATCGCGCTGGGGACGGGCGAGATTGCCTCCATCGCCATTATCACCGCGCTGACCCTGATCTACACCTTCGAGGGCGGTCTGGCGGCGGTGATCTGGACCGACGTGGTGCAGACCGTAATTTATGTGGGCGGGACCGTCGTCGGGCTGTTCACCATCCTGCACCTGGTCCCGGGCGGCTGGACTGCGATTCACGGTGTCGCCGAAAGCGCTGGCAAGCTGCGAGTGTTCGACTTCACGCCTGATTTCTGGAAACCCTACACCTTCTGGGCTGGGCTGGTGGGTGGCGCTTTTCTGACCACGGCCAGCCACGGCACCGACCAGTTGATCGTGCAAAGATTGCTGGCGGCACGGAACCAGCGGGAATCAGTGACCGCCCTGCTCTCCAGCGGAATTGCGATCCTCTTCCAATTCGCTCTGTTCCTTCTCGTAGGCGTGATGCTGTTTGCCTTTTATCGCGTGCCTTCGGCGAATTTCGTCAAGCCAGACCGGATCTATCCAACCTTCATTGTCAGCCAGATGCCACACGGAATCTCCGGACTGCTGATTGCCGCCATCCTGGCCGCGGCCATGTCGAACTTGAGTGCGGCACTGAATTCCCTTTCTTCCAGCTCGGTGATCGATTTTTATCTGCACAACCGGCAGCCAGTGGACGATCACCGCAAGATGCAGTTTGCTCGGATAGCGACCTTCATCTGGGCCCTGGTGCTGTTCGGACTGGCGGTCTTGGCGCTGCACAAGGTAGGCCGCGTGGTTGAGGTAGGATTGCAGATCGCATCGGTAGCCTATGGTGCGCTGCTGGGTGTGTTCTTGCTGGGGGTGCTGACCAAACGGGCGAACCAGCAGGGCGCGATAATCGGCATGCTGTGCGGGTTCGCAGTAGAACTCTACCTCTGGTTGTGGACGCGCGTGCCCTGGACGTGGTGGGTCGCCATCGGAACGACAGTGACATTCACGCTGGGCTGGGTGACGAGTACTTTTCTTGGCACTGCACTACGCGAAGACAAGAAAGGCGGCATTCCATAAGGGATGCCGCCCGATTCGACAAACCGGCATGGGTTCAGGCCCGTCTCCTTTGTGGCTGACGGGGCTCTGCCGCAATCGACATGGTTGCCACTCGAGTTTGTGGTCTGGATGGAATGTACATCCGATCCCGCACCATGTTCCCCGGGTGCCGCACTCGCAACGGCCCGAACGATGGATTCTTGTCGTTCATGGCTTTGAGCAAATCCAGCATCCGTTGGAACAAGAGTGAGATGTTCGCGCCGTTGGTCAATGCTGCCGTGGTGGCAGCAGCGACCAGGTGCGCCGCGAAAACGCCGGTGGTCAATTCCGACGGCAGCGGGTTGGCCGTGGTCAATACGCCGCGCAGCTGAGCAACGATGTCTTCGTCGTGGTCCCGCCAGTTCTGAATCTGGATGAAGGCATGATTTTCCAGACTCGCCATGGGATGGGCCGCGATGGCTTGAGAAACAATCTCCGCAGACCGTTTGGCGACTTTGGTATCCACTGTTTTTCCCGCCAACTGGATCGATGTTACGTCTTTCATGGTCTCGGCCTCGATCGTGTCCGCCCAGGCGGAAGCGTCCGAGAACTCCAATTGCCGTACCGTGGCCGCTGCCAGGAAGCCACGGACAATATCCGCCGGGTGGGGATCGTTGTCGGGACCGACGTTCCGCAGCGTGGCACTGCCCGTAAACGCAGCGTTCAGCCCGCGGAAGTACCCCAGCAACCCGATGGCTGGGGACGGCCCCATGTTGAGGATGCCGAGGACATCCGACGCAGTCTCGTCAATCCGATCGGCCCAGTAGCCCGCGAGGGCGCGAGTGGCAGCATCGCTCGACAGCGCATCGCGTACCGCGCTGCTGGTCTGCTCGAGCAAGCCGTCGTCCGCGTGCAGGATGTCGTGCCCTCCGGTCTCATGCCCCAGCGCCGGCCAGGCGAACAGGCCACGCCTCGCGTTCGCCGGTGGCAAGTTAACGATGCCCACTGTGAGCCCGAAGCTTTCGGTCGCGTCGACCGGCCAGGTGTACGGCCCAAAGTCGGGATTGCCGAACTTGACCAGGGGTGCGAGGGTCTCGTGGTCAGGGGGCAAGACTCCACCGCGGTCCTCGGCGCTGAGGAAGCCGTCGTAAAGATCGCTGACCACCTCCTGAAAAGCCGGCTCCGCTTTGGGCTCGAACCCTTCTCCCCTCTGCAGAATCGCCTGAGCGATGTCGAGCATGAGGCCGGCTTCACCTTCACGATTTGGGTCGCGGAGCAGTATCTGGTTGAACTTGTTCTCGCCGAGTTGGTCCAGGGTCGCAACGTATGGATTGAACACGGCGTCGAGGTAGATCGGAGGCATCTTCGAGCGTGCGGCCTGAAGGTCCCCGCGGAGTACATCGAACTGTAAAGGATCCGCTGGGCCGGGGTCTTGGTCGAGTCCCCCCTGCCGGACGTCCTCAATGCAGTTTGGCAGATTGCTAATGTCAGGTTGACTCATGCTGGATCTCCTTTCGTTTGGCTTGCCGTGACCGCGTTTTGCCTGGCGGATCATTGAGCGCTCCTTCAATCGGGCAGTTCGCGGCCCGGCGGACAAGGGTTAAGCAGGGCCTGCATGCCGGAGGTCAGAGCGCCGATCACTTCGATCAGGTTTTTCGCCGACATAGAGGCAGTGCGTAATCGGTACATTCACGTTCGCGGGAGTAGGTTGCCAGTTCGTAGCGACCCCATGCTGGGAAGAGCGACTGTGGTCGACTTGCATCTCAGTTGCCATTGCGGGGCGCAGCCGGCCTCCTGGTGTGAGGGTTCCAGGAGGTTGAATTCAAACGGCGTGATTCACCCGGATTGCACTCGCACCCGAGCCAGGCTCGCGGCCTGACAAAAGAGTGCTATCCGATCGGATAGTGCGCTATCCGCAAAGTTAGGGAGAAAGGGTCCGAACACCCACAACTTGAATCACCGCGAGGAAGGTCACCGAGCACGCGAGGCTGCGTTGGTTTCTTAGCATCGCCTCGCGATCTCTGCCCTGCCTGCGGTTCAAGATTTTCGCGTATACTCGCCTGCTTAAATGCAACCACCAGCACAACTGGAGTCTCCCCGTCCGGAACTTGCCCGCGATCTGGGCGTGAGTCACGCCACGGCGGTGGTTGTCGGCACCATTATTGGCAGCGGAATTTTCCTGGTTCCCGCCGAAATGATGCAGGCGGTCGGCTCCGCCAAGCTGGTCTACCTGGCCTGGGTGGTCGGCGGCGTGCTTTCGTTTTTCGGCGCGCTCACCTACGCCGAATTGGGAGCCCTGAAGCCGCAAGCTGGCGGCGAGTATGTGTACGTCCGCGACGCTTATGGGCCACTCGCCGGATTTCTCTACGGCTGGACCTGGTTCGTGATCGCTAAGCCAGCCTCCATCGCAACCGTCACCACCGGGTTGGTACGCATCCTGGAAACTTTCCCGGTTTTCGCGTTCTTCGCGAACAACTTGATCACCTCGCCGCTGGCCATCACTTACGGGCAATTGGTCGCCATCCTCGCCACCATTCTCATCTCGTTGCTGAATTACCTCGGAATCAAGAAAGCCGGCGAATTCCAGTTGGTTTTCACCCTGCTGAAAGTGGCGATCATCGTCGGCATCGTGGCCATCGGCTTCAGCTACAGTGCCGGAAGTTGGAACCACTTCGCGGGCGGATACGCCGGCGCCAAAGGTGGCATCGCTGGATTTATGGCTGCGCTGGTGGCTGCGCTCTGGGCCTATGACGGCTGGAATGACCTGAACATGGTGGCCGGAGAAATCCGCCAGCCCGAACGCACCATTCCCATCGCTCTGATCGCCGGCGTGGCCACAGTGGGCGCGCTCTATGTCATGGTCAACGCGTCCGTGCAGTTTGTTTTGCCCGCCACTGTGATTGCCGCCTCGCCTCGGCCTGCCTCCGATGCCATCGGGCTGGTACTGGGCAGCTTGGGCGCCGGCATCGTGGCCGCCGGGATGGCGGTCTCCATGCTAGTCACGCTGAATGGAACCATCATGAGTGGCGCCCGCGTGCCCTTCGCCGTCGCCCGCGACCGCTATTTCTTTTCCGCCCTGGCCGAGGTCCATCCCCGCTTCCATACCCCCTCAGTGTCGATCTTTGTGCAAGCCGTTCTATCCATCATCTTGCTGTTGTTGGGCGGCAATTTCCGGCAATTCTTTTCGCTGGCCATCTTCGCCGAGTGGCTCTTCTACATGATTGCCGGCAGCACCGTCTTCGTATTCCGGCGGCGCGAACCGGACCTCCCGCGACCCTACCGGGTTTGGGGATATCCCGTCGTTCCGGTTCTGTTCGTGCTGGCCTCCGCCCTGCTGCTCTACTACACCTTTACCGACAATCTCCGTAATTCGGCGTGGGGTTGTGCCGTCATTCTGGCAGGTGTACCGGTTTTCTATGGTTTTGCCCGGAGACGGGCGGCCTAGAGCTGCGGGCCCACGAGTTTTTGCCCACCAGGTACTGAAGTTTTGCAGTCTTCCCCGAGAAACTTGGGTCATCGAGGGCGCTGCCTGGCAACCCTCAGGAGTCCTTCTCCGGGCGCATTGCGGTTTGAGTTTGGGTGGTTCAAGGCGGGCTGTTTTTGGGCCAATTCCGCATTCGATACCCCCTGGGTTACCAAGGTACACGGGCGGCGGACACGTTTACCCCTCGTCCAGTCTCCCGTAAGTTAGAGCTTCCACCCGGCTCTCCTCCCCAGGCTCGGGTCCCCTTTTTTGGAGCTTTTTGCATGCCTAACGACTTTAAGTTGGGGCTTCTCCCCGAGCGGAAGATGGACTGGCGTACGCTGGCTACCAGCTACGGTCTGGAGGTTCTGTTCGTTCTGCTCCTGATCAATATCGGATTGATCTGGCCCGATAGCCTGCAGATTGCGCGCAAGTATCATGTTACCGAGCTGATTCCCATGCCCAGCCTGCAGCCGAAGGCGTTCAAGCCGAAGGCGCCGCCGGTGGTGCATGCCAAGCTGCTGCCGCCCTCTACCGTTTTTCCAGCACCCAAGCTGGTGGTGCCGCGCGAAGTCCGCGCACATCAGCAACCAGCCTCTGAGGTGGCGCCTCCCAAGATCGTGGTCAATACCTTTACTCCTGCAGTCCTGAAGCAAGTTGCGGGCGGCGCCCGTCCGACGCAGATCATTCACACCGGCGAATTCGGCAGTTCCGCAGTGCCCACGGTCAACGCCCCGATTCAGAAAGTGCAGACTGGCGGCTTTGGCGACCCCAATGGTGTTCCGGGACACGGCAAGGAAGGCGCTCACCTGACCATCGCCCAGGCCGGCTCGTTTGATCTACCCAGCGGTCCTGGAACCGGCAATGGTTCAGGAGGAGCAAAAGGCATCAAGGGAACGATTGCGAGCGCCGGCTTCGGAAATGGCATCGCCGTCGGGGGACAAGGTGACGGCCGCAGCAACGGACGAGGCTCCGGGGGAGTGCAGACCGCGGGCTTTGCCGCCCAGGAAGTCGCCCAGGGCGGAATGAAGACCCAGAAACTGCCGGACAGCGGGCCGCCCACCAACCCGGTGGAAATCACTTACAAGCCCAACCCGGTTTATACCGACGAAGCGCGCAATTTGAAGCTGGAAGGCGAGGTTCTGTTGGAAGTGATGTTCGGCGCGAACGGGCAGTTACATGTGAATCGTGTGGTACGCGGCATGGGTCACGGCTTGGATGAAGCCGCCATCAATGCCGCCGGCAAGATGCGTTTCAAGCCAGCACTGCGCAACGGCGTGCCGGTGGATTCGACTGCAATCGTACATGTGGTTTTCCAGTTGGCGTACTGAAACCAGAGAGAGGAAACGTGTTATGAGTACTCGGAAATCGATGGTCACCGCGTTCCTGCTGATCACGCTGAGCGCAACGGCACAGCAGACGGCGGGACAATCGTCATCCCAAGCCCCGGCAGCCCAGCCCGCGGCCGCTACTGTCTCGCAGCCGTCGTCCGCCGCTTCGGAGACGTCGGCAAGCTCGCAGCCGCAGAATGTGGCGCAGCCTGCGGCCGCCGCGCCCACCACCATGGACCAGGTGGTGGACCGCACCATTGAACGCGAACACGCGCTCATGACCATGCTGAAGAACCGGACGCCGCTGGTCGAAACTTATCTGCAGAACCTGAAGCCCGATCCGCAGCTTGGCCCGGTGCCCAAGGAAGATCACTACTTCCTCGGACGCATGGACATGGGCGAAACCGTGGACCGTCGCGACTACCTGTCGAAAGATGCCAGCTTCCAGAACCGCATGATGGGCGGATTCACCAAGCTGTTCAAGTTCGAATACAAGCCCATGGGTTTTTCCTGGATGATCTACGCCGACCGCGAGGACTTTGACCGCAGCCACTACGACTTCAAGTACGTGCGCCGCGAATTTCTCGGCGACGTGCGCTGCATCGTGTTCGACATCACCCCGAAAAAGGACGCCGGCAAAGGCCGCTTCCTGGGCCGGATTTGGGTGGAAGACCAGGACTACAACATCGTCCGCCTGAATGGGACCTACGCGCCGCGCCCCAGGAATTCGTACTTCTTCCACATGGATAGCTGGCGCCTGAACCTGATTCCGGGCTACTGGGTGCCGTCCTATATCTACAGCGAAGAAGGCGATTTCAGCTACGGCGCCAAGGACAAGATGGCCTTCAAGGCGCAGACCCGCATTTGGGGTTATGACCTGAAGAAGAACGGCCAGACCGACGAACTGACCAATATCAGCGTGGACAGCGTGAAGGACGAAAGCGCCGCCGCAGCGGACGCTTCTCCGCTCCAGGCCCAGCGGGAATGGCAGCAGCAGGCAGAAGACAACGTGGTCGAGCGCCTGCAGAACGCCGGCTTGCTGGCTCCGGAAGGCGATGTCGACAAGATCCTGATGACTGTCGTCAGCAACCTGGAAATCACCAACAACATTGACCTGCCCCGTCCCGTACGGACGCGCGTGATGCTCACTGCCCCGCTGGAAACCTTCAGCGTAGGCAACACCATCATCGTCAGCCGCGGCCTGATCGATACCTTGCCCGACGAGGCCAGCCTCGCCATGGTGCTCTCCCATGAACTGGCGCACATTGTTCTGGGACACAACCTGGGCAGCAAGTTCGCTTTCAACGACCGCATGCTCTTCTCCGACGAGTCGACTTACAACAACTTCGGCTTCCGGCACGTTCCCGAAGAAGAAATTGCGGCTGACAAGAAAGCCATGGACATGCTGAAGGCCTCGCCCTACGCCCAGAAACTGGATACGGCGGGTTTATTCCTGAAGGAATTGTCCCAGCGGTCACCCTCGTTGTCCGCGTTGCTGACCCCGCACCTGGGCAACAGCTTTACCGACAACAAGGGCCAGATTGATCGTATGTCGGCGCTGATGACCACAGGCCCAGCCCTGGACATGAACAAGCTGGACCAGATCGCGGCCCTGCCCTTGGGCGGACGCGTGAAACTCAATCCCTGGAGCAATCAGGTGGAACTGACCAAGACGGCGCCCGTGGCCATCACCTCGGCCCGCGACAAGATGCCGTTTGAAGTCACGCCTTTCTTCCCGCGGCTGACCCGCATCACCAGCGGCGGAAACACGGGCAACCCGACGACGGCAGCCAACACGGCTCCCGCTGCCGCAAACTAGCGGGAAACCGTAAACCACAAGTTGCAGTAAGCGAGGCCGGGACCGGAAGCAATTCCGGAGTCCCGGCCTTCGTATTTGGAGGGCTGTCGTCAGCGTTTGCGGGCCAACAGCTTTTCCACCTCGCTACTCGTTACTCCGCCCTGGCTTCTGTTTACCCGGTAAGTCTACCGGGTTCTCGTGGATGCGCTCGCGGAAGCCGCCCTTCATGCCGGTCGCCAACGACACACTGGACTCCCCAAACCGGTCGCGCAGGCGGTCCGCCGCGGAGAGCGCCTGTTTCCAGCGCTCACGCCGGTTCCCTTCCAGCAGGTCGCCTTGTTCCGCCTCATCCGCGAACGATGAAGTGTGCACCCCCAGCAGGCGCACCTCCGCACCCTTGCGCCAGTTCTCACGGAACAGGGACCGCACCTGTTCGAATATCTCGGTGTCAAGCTGCGTGGGCGCGGGCAGCGAGTGTGCGCGGGTGATGGTGGTGAAATCCTTGTAGCGCAGCTTGAGCTGGATGGTGCGAGCGTGCAGTCCGCCTTCGCGCAAGCGGCGGCCTACCATCTCGGAAAGCCGCATCAGTGTAGATTCCATCTGCTCGGCATCGGCGGTATCTTCGGTGTAGGTGTGTTCGTGACTGATAGACTTGGGATCGGCGTCGGCGCCCACCTCGCTGTCGAACCATCCTCCGGCATCTTCCCCGCGCGCCTTGCCGGCCAGCGCCAGGCCCCACTTTCCGAAGTGCTCCTCCAGAAAAGCATCGTCGAAGCGGGCCAGATCGCCGACTTTGCGGATACCCAGGGATAGCAGATTCTGCTCGGTTACCTTGCCGACGCCCGGGATGTCACGAACGTCCAACGGCGCCAGGAATTTTGCCTCCTGCCCGGGCACCACCCACAGCACGCCATTGGGCTTGGCCTTGGCCGAGGAAACCTTGGCAATCAAGCGGGAAATGCCGATCCCGATGGAGCAATTGAGCTGCGTCTCGGTCTTCATTTTCTGATGCAAAGAGTGAGCGGCTCGCAACGGCGGGCCGTGTAGGCGGTCGGTGCCAGTCATATCCAGATAGGCTTCGTCGATCGACGCCATCTCCACCAGAGGTGAGAATGTCGTCAGTACATGGTGTACCTTCCGAGAGTACTCAACATAGCGTTCGCGATGGCCATCCACAAAGATGGCATGGGGACAAAGCTTGGCGGCGGTGCGCAGCGGCATTGCGGAGTGCACGCCGAACTTGCGGGCTTCGTACGATGCCGCGGAAACCACCCCGCGCTCGTTCCGCTGCCCGCCCACTACTACCGCCTTACCTTTAAGGGATGGATCGAACAGTTCTTCCACGGACACGAAGAATGCGTCCATATCGACGTGGAAGATGGTTCTGAGCCCGGCGGACATGGGAGCGCTGCCTGGAGCCGATTGTAGCAGCCGGGATGCCCATGGTTCCCGAGGCTCGCAACCCGGCCTAGACCGGCACTTCCAGGTTGGGCATCGGACGCCCTGCAAACAGGCGCTGGCAAGGCTTGGCCATCCACCGCGTCCACCGTCCCGACCAGGTCACGCGGGCGCTGTCGGTGGCGATTCCGGTGTCTGCGTACATGTGGCGATAAATCCTGGAGATTAGAACAAAAGCCAAGCGACCCTTGCTGGACTTGATGAAGCTGGAGCGGTCCCAGATCGATCCCCAGCTGTAGAAGTTGTCCCAGACTCCCTGGGTCCGCGACCGGATCTCCTCCGCCGACATGACCGGATGGTCCCAGTACAGCTTGGGCCGCAGTGCCTGCGGGATGAGCCAGCGCCGGGTGAGCGGCACCCCCGCGATGGTGGGCGGATTGGCCCCCAGCCCCTTCTCCCAGCGAATAAAGTCCACCGTCCCGGGGTAAGGGCTGAGCGTCACAAACTGGGCAAAGGTGAGATCCGCAATCTTGGCCAGGGCCGCAGTCGTTTCGAAAGTTTCGGGGCGGTCGCTGGGTAGACCGAAAATGAAGGAGCCCAGCACGTGGACACCATGGCGTCGAAATGTTCTTAGGCGCTCGGCGAGCTTTTCTCCCGCCAGGTTGAAATCCTTGTACACGTCTTTCAGTCCCTCGGGAGTCACTGCTTCCACGCCCACCAACGCGCCCTTAATACGTGCCGCCTGCATGGCATCGAGAAACTCCGGATCTTCCGCCGCCTCCATGGTGATCTGGGTGAAGAAAACCATATCGTCGGGAAGGCGCGCCAGTCGCGACATCAACTCGAAGCGTTCGGCCCGAATCGCGATCAGTTCCTTGAGGCGCGATTCGTTCTTTTGCTGCGCGGCCAGCTGGAGGTCGGTCAGGGTGACGGGATAGAAGTTGTCGTCGGCCAGGGCGATAAAACGGAAGCCCAGGCGGCGCAGTTGCACAATTTCTTCCAGCACCACATCCGAAGCCCGTTGCCGCGGGCGCTGTCCGTCGGTGCGCCAGACCGAGCAGAATGAGCAATGCTTGGGGCAACCGCGAACGGTTTGCACCGACGCCCACATGTAGCGATGGCGCGGGATCAGGTCCCAACGCGCCGGAAGGAAATCACTGGCCTCAATCTGGCCCCCGACATAGACGGGCTGCGGCTCACCATGGCTGCAGTCGCTCAGGACTTTAGGCCACGCCAGGTCGCCATCTCCTTTCACCACCGCATGCGCCCCGCCGAGTTCCTGCGCCTCCTCGGGGAAAAGCGTGGCGTGGATTCCGCCAAAGATGACATAGGCCCCTCGCTCCCGCGCAATCTTTCCAATTTCGTAGCCTCGCAGCGCGTTGGCGGTGTGGATGCCGATGCCCACGGCATCACCTTTTTGGATGGTCTCGGGGTCGATTTGCGCCAGGGTTTCGTCCACCAGGATGGGGTCCCCGAAAGACCTCGGGGTGGCGGCGGCGATCACGTACTGCCAGCGCGGAGTGATCACTGCGGTTCCGAACGACACACTGCTGGGATTGACCAGATGAACGCGCACGCCGGAGCTCCTTTTCTGTGGCCGATGCCATCGAGCGGACCAGGGCCCGTCCGAAGCTGAAAGGCTCCGCGTCGTTTCGCTCTTCTGAGCGGCGCGAATGTTGCTGTTAAGGGAAACGGGAGTGGAGCGGCCATGCTCCCCACACGGAGAGCGAAGCGGAATCAGAAGCCCCCAAACTCCAGGCAAGCAGAAAATACGCTGGCTTGCAGCCTAGGCCAAAAGCCCTTACCCTGTCAAATCTTCTGTCGTATTTTCAATAAAGTATTAACGTTACTGTTAAGACACGATCCAGTAGTCCGCCACGAAAACCCACCCCTCACCGCCACGAGGAAGCTGTACAGATTTCAGGCAGCCTAAGGGCAAAATCCTCGACACAGGCACAATTTCCAGACTTTTGCTGGCAGAATCATTTGTGGCGGGCCGGCCCGCACCCAGATCGGGATACGTCCAAGAACGGGAATTGGTCACACCGCGTTTGTTCAGTTTCCCTTGCGGAAACCACCACTCGGAGTGCGAAAGGGTGTATCCAGTAGGCATGCACGTGGAGGTGAACTGTCTGCTATCCGCAGACACTTGCCTGCACGAAGGTACCACGATGGGCAAGCTCGGGCCGTCGCGCGGTACCTCCCCCCTTCGCTCTGCGGGCATGACGATCTCGCCTCCCTGGAGATCTCCCATGCGCAAGGCAATATTTTTCTCGTTACTCCTTATTTTTGTCGCCGTGGCGCTGGTCAACTGCGGCGACGAAACCAGCATCCCGAAGCAATTCGCTTTCATTCGCTCGGCACCCGGCAGTGGGCTCGGCTCTGTTTCAGCTCAGGAGCGGCATTTCCAGATGGAGCATTCCCGGGCGTTTCGGAGAACCCCTAGGCTGCATCAGGGCTTCGGACTGAAGGCGTGGGCCACCGATCTTTCCCCCGGATCTGATTCAGTGGTTTTGATGAACAACGACGGTACCGGCGAAATGGTCATCGCCCCCAAAATGGGATGGTTCGAAGCTGTTCAGGAATCCTCTGACACCATGAAGGGCGTGGGCACCGCCGAGGACCCCAACGGTTACTACCAAGTCATCTATGTTAATTTAGCCGACAAGAAAAACCCGGTGGCGACACCCATCACGACCGATGCCGAGTATCACTGGTCTCCCCAGCTGTCAGCGGACGGCAAGAAGGTCATTTTTGTAAAGTACGCGGGCGAGAGCGATATCGGACAGGCGGTGATCATGCCCACCTCCGGCAGCAACACCGAAACTCCGATCACCACTCCCTTCGATTTGAGCTACCCCACTTTCGCGCCGAATAGCAAGATTGTGTTCGAACAGGAGGACAATGACACCATCAACATCATGAACCTGGATGGCACCGGCAACACCCCGCTGACCAACCCCGATCATGTTTACTTCGATGAATGCCCATCTGTCTCGCCGGACGGGAAGACCATCGTGTTCAGCCGCTACCCGGCCACCGAAAGTAGCGGGGAAGACATTTGGACGGTCAACATCGACGGGACCAATGCCAAGCAGCTCACTCACGACGGGATGAGCTGGGATCCGATGTTCGTGAGAGACAAGATTGTATTCCTCTCCTGGCGCAACAACGCGACTGGTAACGAGGTTTACAGCATGAACCTCGACGGAACGAACCAGAAACGACTCACTAACAATAGTGTGAATGAGTACTTCGATGATTGGTAAAGACGGAGGCGAGCCGAAACTGGATCGAAGGTACATTCGCGACGAACAGGAATAGGCCACGTCGGAGTCCTAGCCTAAAAAGGTGCGAATCCGTCTGCCTACACTGATGTGCACGTTCTAACTGGACAGGCGCTGTCGCGCGGCAGCGCCTCATTTCTCCCGGTTTCTGCTCTCTAGGCTGGCACCGCAACGGCCCGTGCCTGCCGTACCCGCTCGTAAATTCGCACGTACTCCTTGGCCGAGGCGTCCCAGGAGAAATCCTTGTTCATGCCGTTGCGCATGAGCGCCTGCCAGGAAGCCTGGTCGCGGAACGCCTGTAGCGCCTGCTTGATGGTGAGCAGCAGGGCCTCGCCGCTGTACTCGCTGAACTTGAAGCCCGTCCCCTTGCCGGTGCGCGCGTCCCACGGTTCGATGGTGTCATCCAGGCCGCCGGTCGCCCGCACAATGGGCACCGTACCGTATTTCAGGCTGTAGATCTGGTTGAGTCCGCAGGGCTCGTATTTCGATGGCATCAGGAACATGTCGCTCCCGGCCTCGATCTTGTGGGCGACAGCGTTGTCATAGGCGACCTTCACCGCGATCTTCTGCGGAAACTGTTTCTGCAGGCGCAGGAACATCTCCTCGTACTGCTTGTCGCCGTTGCCGAGTGCCACCACGATCATCTCTTCGCGCGCCAGCCGGTCCATGATCTGGGCGATCAGATCGAAACCCTTCTGGGCGGCGAAACGAGAGACAATCCCGATCACCGGAAGCTTGGGATTGGCATTAGTCACGCCGAACGTCGCCAGCAGGTCCTGCTTGCACTTCACCTTACCACTGAGATCCTGAGGCGAGTACTTGGCCGCGGCGAATTTGTCGGTCTGCGGGCTCCATTCCTCGTAGTCCACTCCATTGAGAATGCCAGTGACAGTGGCAGCCCGGTCCCGCAGCACGCCTTCCAGGCCGAACCCGAATTCCGTGGTCTGGATTTCCTGGCTGTACTTGCGGCTGACGGTAGTGATGAAATCGGAGTACACCAGGGCGCCCTTCAGGAAATTTACATTGCCGAAGAACTCCATCTTCGACATCGCAAACAGGTCCCAGGGCAGGGTAAGCAACGGCAAAGTCTCGGGTGGGAACAGTCCCTGGTACCCCATGTTGTGGATGGTGAATACCGTGGCCACATCCCGGAACGCAGGGTCCTCCGCATATTGCGTGCGCAGCAGCACCGGCACCAGCGCCGATTGCCAGTCGTGACAGTGGAAGGCGTGGGGAACACCCAGGATCTTGGAAGCTTCGAGCACGGCGCGGGAAAACAGCGCAAAGCGCTCGGCGTTGTCGGGATAATCCCCGGCCGAGGTACCATAGAGCGCGTCCCGATCAAAATAAGGCGGGTAATCGATGAAATAAAAGCGCACCCCGGAGTGATTGCCTCCGCTCACCACCGAGCAGAAACGGTAACGGTCATCAAAGGGCACGGTAATGCTGCGGACCACGGTCTGGGGGTCCGTAAGCTTGGTCTGGCGGTACCGCGGCAGATAGACGCTGACCTGGTGTCCGGCCGAGGCCAGTGCGCGGGGCAGGGCGCCCACCACGTCCGCCAGTCCGCCGGTTTTTGAGAACGGAACGCATTCCGAAGCCGCAAAGGCAATATGCATGAAGCCCAATCCTCCAGGGGTGCCGCGTTCCTCGGGCACACGTTATCATAGGAGTGTGCCGGCAACGGCACACCCCGCCTGCGCCGAAAAGACTCGCGGGATGAACTGTTCAGTCTAAACGCCCGGAAGAAAGAGGGTCAACGTGCCAAAAGTCTCGGCCTCGCGCCCCAGCAGCAAACCAAAGTTGGGACAGCATTTCCTGGCCAACGACGCGGCTGCTTTGCGTATTGTGGAGGCTCTGGGTGACATCTCCAACCGCACCGTCCTGGAAATCGGTCCCGGGCGCGGAGCACTCACTTCCCTGCTGCTGCGGCGCGCGCGGCGGCTGATCGCTATCGAACTCGACCGCGTACTCTCGGCGCAATTGCGGATGAATTTCGCCCTGGCCCCGAACGTAGAGATCATCGAAGGCGACATCCTCGCCATTGACCTCGACACCGTGTTCGGCCCCAAGCCCGGCACCCGCCGGCCCGGGATTGAGTTCACCCCTGAGCCCGTGCCGGTGGTGGGCAATCTGCCCTACTACATCACCTCCGACATCCTGCTGCGGCTGTTCGCATACCGGCGATATTTCGACACCCTCGTCCTCATGGTGCAGCGCGAGGTAGCCGACCGGCTGGCAGCCGCGCCGGGTGGAAGCGAGTACGGGCTGCTTTCCGCCACCACCCAGCTTTATGCCAGGGTCGAGAGACTTTTCACCCTGCCGCCGAGTTCGTTCTCGCCTCCTCCGAAAGTTCAGTCCACGGTGGTTCGGCTCACCATGGCGCCCCGTGTCGAGCACTTGAAGGTGCCGGAGGCCGGTTTCGTGAACTTCCTGAAGCTCGGCTTCGGACAGAAACGCAAGACGCTTTGGAACAACCTGAAGGAACGTTACAAGCCCGACGACCTGCGCGCCGCGTTGACAAAAGCTGGTATCGCCCCGACCGTGCGCGCTGAAACTTTATCTCTGGAGAAAAGCGCGGCTCTGTTCCGCGCCTTACCGGCGGCCAGCGCGGGCGACTGACCCGCCGGCTCCGCCGCGTTGCCCCGCTTCCGAAACGGAGGTGTGCGATGGGCACAAACGTACGTCATCCGGCCGTTGCCGGACGCTTCTACCCGGGAGAACCGGACATCCTCGCCCAAGACGTTGCCTCCTACCTCTCGCCCCGCAGCGAAGGTATTCCCGCGCTAGGCTGCGTGGTGCCTCATGCCGGCTACATTTACTCTGGATCCGTTGCTGGCGCCGTGTATGCGGCCTTGCACATCCCACGCCGCTGCATTCTGATGTGCCCCAATCACACCGGCCGAGGGCAGCCGCTGGCGATGGGTGCGACCGGCAGTTGGGAGACGCCTCTGGGGCCGGTACCAATCGATGCCGCCCTGGCTGACACGCTGCAGCAACGCTTTCCCATGCTGAGCGAGGACATGGAAGCCCATCGCAGCGAGCACGCCGCCGAGGTGCAATTGCCGTTCATGCAGGTGCGCCGTCCACACTTCAGCTTCGTCCCCATTGCACTCGGCACGGGCTCGTTTGAAACGCTGGAAGCCTTAGGCGAGGCGCTCGCCGATGTCATCGCCGCTCAGGACGAAAGCGTGCTGATCATTGCGTCCAGCGACATGAACCACTATGAGAGCGACAAAGTCACGCGAGTGAAAGACCACAAAGCGATTGACCGCATTCTGGCGCTCGACGCCCGCGGACTTTTCGACGTGGTGATGAAGGAAGAGATCAGCATGTGCGGCTTCGGCCCCACCGTCGCTATGCTCACCGCCGCCAAGCGGCTAGGCGCGACCAAGGCGGAGCTGATTAAGTACGCGACTTCTGGCGACGTCTCCGGCGACCGCGATATGGTGGTCGGCTACGCGGGGATCACGGTGAGGTAGCGAACATGTGAGAGTCCGAAACAAAAAGGCCGCCCGCAGGCGGCCTTGGAGTATTCCCAGCCTGAACGTCTTAGTCGCCCGTGGTATCGGTTCCTTGCCCGAAGCCATCACAACTATCTTGCGGTACAGGAACATGCTGCGCCGTACACCCCCCGCCCGCCACCGTGAACCAGGGTTTCGTGTAGGGCGAATTGCAGAAGAAATACATCATCTCGTCCGAGGTCTTACTGCGGCCGCAGAGCGACGGGTGCGTGTTGTCCGTGTGCGAGCCTGACTTCGCTTGGAAATCGCACTCTAGGCCGGAGCCGCCGCTGACGCAATATGATGGCCCAGCAACCTGCTGCTGCCAGGTGAGAGGGGTAGCGTTAGGCTGCGGCACGCTGGGAATCGGGCAATGCGGGCACGGAATCCGCGTGTCCGAGGCCCACATGTATGCTCCCCAATCCATCCATGGAGCCTCAGGCGGAGTAGTCGTGTAGTCCAGGGGGCCCGGGAATACGTGACTGATTCCTGGGGTATTAACGTCGTCAACTTGTGCCTGGATCAGCCACTTGACGGCAAAGCCGGTCTCATATGCGTGTGGTTCAGGGTTGAGCGGAGACACCAATGGGTCTGGGTTCGCATAGTGGCCGTCAATCCGGGTGTGCACGAATAGCTGCTTGACCCCGGAGAAAACCTTGTAAGTATCTCCCGGTGGGTCTTTGAGTAAATTCTGTGCAATCTGTGTCAGATACTCTTCCAGGATGCAGGCATCGTATGGCGTACTAACAATACCGGTACAACCCGAGAAACCGCTACTGGGTAGTTCCACCAATGGCAGCGGATTGGGGGCTCCAGTCTCCCCTGAATCGGCATTTTTCAGCAGGACTACCTGAACCTCTGCGGGATCGATTCCCCCTCCAGGCCACCTAGCCAGGATATTGTTGCAATTCGTGTACGCGCCCGTGTTTATATGTGGTGGAAAGTTAGTGTGATCGTCCAGCCAAACGCCCGCTACCGCGCCAATTTCGGCGCAGTCGACAAACACTAAGCTGGGATTAACGTCGGGATTGATTTTCGCCTTGTTGATGAACGACCAGGCCGCGGACTTGGGTGGGATGTTGTCGTCAAGGCTGCAGTTTAGATCCGAGGCCTTCGGAGGCAGCGGTACCTGGTGACTAATTTCCCATGTTCCGTCCTGATTCTGGGTCGGTTGGTTGCCGCACATCTCTTTCGTCCAGTTCGAGAAACCGATCGCCACCACTACGATCCTTGGGCTGTGGGTGCTGCATGTGGGATCAAACGGCGGACACTTGGCAGATATACCATTCGTCGCCAGGTTCCTGCCATACGTGTCATGTTGCGTATCTGGTAGATTACTGCCATCGCTCCAGTGGCCGTAGAGGGATCCTCTGTATTGGCACTTGTACATCGGAGGAGTGCCCTGCGGACAGTGATATTGAGAGTTGTCGCCAGACACATCATCTCCTTCGATAAGCGGTGTGTGAGCGGTCCAATAAGTTGGAGCCTGCTGAGCGAGAGCAGAAGTTGTGGAGAGCAAGGCAGATGGTTCGCGTGACCTCGTGAAATAAGCGTTCTGTTTTTCGCATCGGGACCTCCCCCGTCGAATGTGGAATTAGACAACTCACCCAGGGAAATGCGGCGAGACGGTGCCGCGAATGGACTTATAGCAGGGGTTCGGATACTTGAGTAAATAATCCTGAATTTGTTCTGAAATCAGAACAAAACATCTTTTGCGAGAGTGATTACCCAGAGAGGGAAAGGGGGTTAGTTAAAACTGTACTCCCCCCAGTTTCGCTCGAAAATCCCCAAAGCTGTCATCCGTCCACGTGGAGTAGGCCGCACTGCCTTTCCACAAGGCCGGGGGGGGGCCTGGAATTCCACCGCCCAGGAAAGGCGTGGGGTCGGTTTGGTACGAGGTCAGTAGAAAATTGGTTCCAAAGGCTTGGCCATCTTTCGAAGTGGCCAGGAATGGCTGATATTTCAGATTTGCCGGATCGTTGCGCCGGTCCAGCCAGGAAACCGCAACCGTTCCGTCCGGAGCGGCAGAAATCGAGGGAACGAACTGGTCACCCACGTCTGAATTGGATACTCGAACCGGGGTGCCGAATGTCTTCCCACCGTCTGTTGAAGTCACGACCTCAACCTGCATTTGGGTTCCGCTCCAATTGTAAAAGACCACGTAGACCCGCGCTGTGCCGCCGCTGCCGACTACGGTAATGACTGGCTCGTTGTCTATGGGAGTAACGCCTACGTTGGGTATGCAGCCAAACAGGCAGTTGCCGGGCGCGAGACTCGTGGTTGCGACCAGGGAGGGCGGTGTCCAAGTCATGCCTCCGTCTGCGGACTTGGAAAGATAAATGGGAACTCCATCTTTGACGCAAGGCCCGAGCTGTGGGCGGCTGCATCTCATCCAAGTCACGTACACTATGCCGTCTTCACCCACGGACAACCTCTGGAAGGCGTCCACGCTGGGAAGCTGCCATTGATCCAGGGGCACACTTTTCCAATGTTGTCCGCCATCGCTGGAATGTAAGACGAACACTCTCGTAGCTCCACCACCTTCCCCGCAGCAGTCGTGAATTGAGGACATGTAAATGGAGTTCTTGAACGGACTGGACGGTGAGGCATCAATAGCCAATCGGGGCGAACCCGGGCCTCCCAAGCCCGATCCACCCAACACCCTGGCCCGGCTCCACAACACGCCGTTGTTGTCGGAATAACGCAGCGTGAGGATAGCGTCACCGTCGCCCGCGCCCGCGAAGACCCTATTGTTCAGATCGTAGGCGATGTCGAGACCAAAGGGGTAATCCCTGGGAGAGATGCAACTATGCCCCAGCCACGTGGAGCCGCCGTCTCTGGTCGAGTAGAACCCTTCACCGGATCCGCCGCAGTTCCCATCGTCTGTACCCAAAACCATTTCGCTTGAATTGTTAGGATTGGCCACGAGGCGGGCTGGTATCGCTCCGTACGTCAAGTTACTCACCTGCACAATCGGCAACACGCAGGGCGCCGGGCTGCAAGTAAGGACGTTTGGGGACCCGCCTGCGTTATTCGCGGCGGTCATTTGACTCTGGGCCAGCGAGCCGCAGGTCAAAACGATAAGTACAAAGAACACATTCTTAAGTTTGCACGCCGCACCCATAACTGCCTCCCACTCCGACCGAACCCCTCACAGTGGCAAGACACATTACACCCATTAGCACCCAACTCAACAACTTTTCTTTCTTGTTCTGAAAGCAGAACGAGGCACAGGCGAGTTCTTTAGTCAGACTGGAAGAGGCGTCGATCAAAACTGCACTCCCCCCAGCTCGGGCCGGGGAAGTCCAGAGCGTGTATCAGTCCAAGTGGAATACACTGCGTTTCCAACCCAAAGGCTGGGCACGGTTTCCACAATTATTAGTCCCCAGGCGTTCGGATCTGAAAGTTGCGACGAGAGTTGCCAACTAGGATTGAAGTGCAGACCATCCACTGACGTGGCCAGAAACGGCTGGTACATCGCGTTTGCGGGGTCGTTTCGTCGGTCCATCCAGGAGACGGCAATCGTTCCGTCCGGTGCCGCAGAAATCCAGGACAGAAACTGATCGCCGACATTGGAATTAGACACTGGTACCGGGGAACCGAATGTTTTCCCACCATCGGTCGAAGTTACAACCTCAACCTGCATCTGGGTTCCGGTCCAGTTGTAGAAAACTACGTAGACTCCCGCGGTGGCGCCGCTGCCGACCACTGCGTTGACTGGGTCATTGGGCACGCCAAGTACTAATCTCGCATTGGGCAGGCAGCCATAGAGGCAGTTGCCGGGAGCCAGGTTCGTGGTGGCTATCACCGAAGGCGGCGTCCAGCTCATGCCTCCATCAACGGACTTTGAAAGAAGAATGGGAACTGCATCTTTAACGCAAAACCCGCCCTGTGGGCGGTCGCATCTTAGCCAAGTTGCATATAGTGTCCCATCCTCGCCCACTGACAGTCTCGGGAAGGAGTCCCAGTTGGGTATCTGCCATTGGTCCAGGGGCACAGCTTTCCAATGTTTTCCACCATCGCTGGAATGCGAGACGACCACCCTCGTTGCTAAACCGGATACGCCGCCATGAACCGAGTAAACGTAAATTGAGTTCTCGAACGGACTGAACAGAGAGGTGTCAACAGTAATTTGAGGGGACAGTACGCCGAAAGGGGATGCATCCACCACCCTCGACCGGCTCCAGTGCACACCGTTGTTGTCGGAATAGCGCAAAAGGATAGCAGCAAGGTCGTCGCTGCCGCCGCCAAAGACTCTGTTATTCAGATCGTAGCCAACGATGGGCTGTCCCCCCGGGTTATTGCTCAAGATGCAGCTGTGGGCCGACCACGTAGAGCCGCCATCGGCTGTGGAGTAGAAGCCTTGGTCTGAGAAGCAATTCGCATCATGTGCAGCCAGTACCATTTCGTTTGTGCTGTT
This sequence comes from Terriglobia bacterium, assembly GCA_020073665.1. Lineage (GTDB taxonomy): Bacteria > Acidobacteriota > Terriglobia > Terriglobales > Acidobacteriaceae > JAIQEU01. Next base: position 66,591 of record JAIQEU010000012.1, on the reverse strand, counting down.
GGGGTTTGGCACCAGCGCACCTGGCTCACCCCCATACGTCAGATCATCCACCTGCACATTGGGCAAGGCGCACGGCGCTGGGCTGCAGGTAAGCGTGTTGGGAGGCTTGCCTGCGTTAGTCGCGGCGGTCAGCTGGCCATGGGCTAGGGAGCAGCAGGTCAAAACGATGAGTACAAAGAACCCATTCTTAAGTTTGCACGACGCTCCCATAACTGCCTCCCACTCCGACGGAACCCCTTACAGGGGCAAGATACATTACACCCATTCGCACCCAACACAACGACTTTTCTTTCTTGTTCCGAAAGCAGAACGAGCCCAAAAAACAGACCCGATTTCCACAAAAAAAGGCGGCCGAAGCCGCCCTTGGTTCATAACTAGCTTTCAAGTCTAGTGGTGCGGCGGCATGCTCGCGTGCGGCGTCGAGTGCGGAGCCGGAGCCGAGTGCGAAGGGCTGCTCATACGCGGCGAGCCCGAATGCGGCGCACCGGAATGCGGCGCCGAATTCGCACCTATTGCCATCGGGCTGACCGGTCTGACAACAGTAGTGTGAACGGTTGCTGTCGCCGAGCCCGCCTGCCGAACTTGCTGGTCGAGCTTGCCCAGGTTCTTTATCGTGCCCCTTGGAACTCCCAAGCCCGCGGAGCCATTCTGAATGACAACTGTGTGCGGATTCACCACCGGCGTGCCTGCCACGGGCCGACCGACCACGACGGTGTTGTGCCCAGTCGCCGGCGGCTGAGGAACTACGAAGTGTCCCGGAGGATTCACTACTCGAGGTATGGCCAAGCCAGACCATGAGCCGCCCGGCTGCCACAACCATCCATAAGCCGGAACGAATACCCATGATCCAGTGTGATAGGGCGTCCATCCCCATGGATACGCGGAAGCCCATCCGTAACCGAAGCCCGGAGTGTAACCCCATGCACCATTCTGAAAGGGATCCCAACCCGCGCCCGTAAAGTATGGCTGCCACATGTTTCCGTAGCCGGGCACGTTCATGAAGTTGCCGTAGTAATTCAGGTCGCTGGTGCCATAGGCATAGGGCGAGTAACTGCTGTAAGAACTGCTGCTGGCCATGTACCGCTGGTGATAATCCGCCGCCTGTTTGTCCCAGGCGTCGTAGGGATCTTCTTCCAGATTCTTGGCCACGGTGTATTTGTCCTGATCGGCCAGGTCAAAAGTGGCCGATTCCTTTTTCCCAACCTGCACCGTTCCGGACGGGCCGGCAACGCTGACATCACCCTTGAACACTGCCAGGGAAGCATCCGTATCGCCCATCCGCACCCGCAGGTGCGCTGCATTGATGAGTGAGAGTTTCTCGTGCCCGAAATTCAGCGTGAACTCGTCATCCTTGGCGGCGGTGAAATTCAGGTATGCGGTGCCTTCCTGCAGGTAGACGGTCGAAAGCTTGCCGCCGGAATCGCGCAGCGCGAGTTCCCGGAATTCAACTACGCTGTTCGGCGTGATGCGGATGGTGCTGCCATCCTCGAATTCGACTTCCGCGCGTCCATCCACACCGGTACGCAGTTTGGCTCCCTGGGTGATGGGCAGATTCAGAAATGCTTTTTCGTAGCCTTGGCTGGCGTTGTGATCGATTTGCACGTCCCCTTCGACGCTGCTCAATCGCACAATGCGCGCCTGCGAATCGGCAAACGATGGAACGGCCATGAGCCCACACGCCACTGCAACCAGCGCGACCACTACGATCCACAAATTCCGCTTAGACATAGGTTCTCCCGAGATAGTCCCTTTAATTCATTAGAACACCAATCAGCTCTTTTAGTTGTGTCTTCTATATATCCTCGGCTGGCGTACAAATTCCTGGCCTTTACTGTACCGGGGGACAGTGGACAGCGAGACGGTGTAGTGTCCGCCATCTGGAGAGCTGGGGTCTTATCTCATTAGGCTCAGTGGTTTAGATGCCCCTGGGGTTGGGGCTGGCTTGCCGCTCAGTGGGAGGCTGCGCCAGCCTGCTCCAGCAGGCGCTGCGCCCGGGCGCGGACGGGGTTGATCACGGTTTGGTCGTTCGCGATCTGCTCCAGCATTGCAGCCACCGCGGCCACGTCCTGCAGGTTGTTCTGCTTAACCATTTCTTCCATGCGCTTCAGTTCATCGTCCAGCGCCAGCTTCTGGTAGCGGTGGTAATACTCGAGGCGACGGCCAAACTCCATGGTGGTCGAAAGGTTCTGGAAGATTCGAGTGAGTTCCTGCACCGCCGGAATCGGCGAGTAGTTGTAGGTGGCTTGCCGGTTGTGCTGCGCGTCTTTGTACGTAAGGGTCTTGACTCCGGTCGAGGCCAGACCTTTTTTCTTGGAGTCTAGTTCACCATCGAAGTAGTTGGCCCGCTTGGTCAGGTCAAAGATGCGGGTACGGGTTGCTTCGGAGATGGCGAAATCCACACGAAAAGCATCACTATCCGAGTTGGCGGTCAGTTTGCCATCCGACTCGTAGGTGGCGCTGCCGCTCAAAGGTACCCAGATGTCGTAGTGCTCCGGCTGGGAACCGGGAAAGGAGAAATTGAAATTCACTGCAGGTACGGCGTCCTGCGCCAGCCCCGGAACGCCGCAGACCAGCAGGAAACCGAGAGCCAGCGCCAGATGCCGCAGCGCCGGGCAGTGAAGTTGGCCAGATTTGCCGGAAACCATGCAGAAGGAATTATGCCAAAAATCCGCGCCGCGGGGTGGACTCATCTGGCCACGGCGCGCTGGCGCTCGAGCGTAGCTGCGGTATGCAAGTGGCAAATGGCAATGGCGAGGGCATCGGCGGCATCAGGGGGCTGAGGAACCTCCGCGAGATTCAGCAGCCGAGTCACCATGTGCTGCACCTGTTGCTTCTCCGCCTTGCCGTATCCCACCACTGCCGACTTGATAGTCAGTGGCGCGTATTCGGCAACTTCCAGTCCCGCTGAAGATGCGGCCAGCATGGCCACGCCGCGCACCTGTCCGAGTTTGAGCGCAGATTTCACGTTGAGCGCATAAAAGACGTCTTCAATCGCGACGTTATCGGGCTGGTGCTCCCGGATGAGGGCGCCCAGGCGATCGAAAATGGTGGCCAGGCGTGCGGGGAGTGATTCCCGGGTGGAAAGCTTGATGGCCCCGCAGGCTAGGCATACCAGCTTGCCGTCGGGGCAGAGTTCGACCACGCCGAACCCGGTGTACTCGCTGCCGCAATCAATCCCGAGGACACGCATTGCAGCCAGTTTACCTCAGCAACAGCGTGGTCGACGTGCCTTCGCGACTTCATGCTCCCGCAAGAACGCCGCGTAGGTCGAGGGCGACGAAACGACGCGATTGCGCTCAAGGAAACGGGCATACGCGGATTCGTCGAAAATTTCGCGGAGCGCTGCGAGCAGCAGCCTGGCTGCCCTTCTCAATCCGTCCCCAAACCTTCCGGCCTTCGGCGAGGTGGACAGCCGGAGGCGGCCGTTCCTTCGTGGTCTCTGATTCATCCCTGCTCCTCGGTGGCGAAGCGGCTGGCCACAAACGGCGCTTCTCTTACGCTGGCTTGCTTGCGGCCGGAAAGCACGCCCATCCACGCCCGTGCAGACTCGAGCAGGATCAACCCCACCATGCAGATCAACACGCCGGTTACCAGGGCATCGAGGCGGTCATTGAAGACGAGGCGAGCCATGTCAGGGACGGGAGTTGGCAAAGCAGCCAACTGACGGGCATGGGCCAGAAAGCCGATGCGTGGGTTGTCGTCGAAAATCTTGTGCCATGACGCGGTGAACGTCACCACTACCAGCCACGCCAGCGGGGCCAGGGTCACGGCGGCGTAGCGAGCCTTATGCATCTTGATGATGATGGTGGTGGCCACGCAGAGCGCAACCGTCGCCAGCAGTTGATTGGAGATTCCGAACAGCGGCCACAGCGAGTTGATCCCGCCCAGCGGATCGCGCACTCCTTGCCACAGGAAAAATCCCCAGGCGCCGACGATCAGCGCACTGGTCGACAGAATCGAGGGATACCAACTGGTTCGTCCCAGCGGCCTCCACACGTGGCCAAGTGCATCCTGCAACATGAACCGGCCTACCCGGGTACCGGCGTCGAGAATGGTAAGGATGAATAGCGCCTCGAACATGATGGCGAAGTGATACCAGAGCGCCATCACCGCCTGCCCACCCAGGCTGCTGGAGAAAATGTGGGCCATACCGACGGCAAAGGCTGGTGCGCCGCCGGTGCGGTTGTAGAGGGTCTGCTCGCCGACCGCCTGGGCTAGGGTATGCATTTCGGCAGCGGTGATGGGAAATCCCCAGCCGCTGATGGTGGTGGCCGCGGTTTCGGGCGCCTGTCCCACAATGCCCGCGGGGCTGTTGATGGCAAAATATGTGCCCGGCTGCAGCACACAGGCGGCGATGGTCGCCATGATCGCCACCATGGACTCGGCCATCATGGCGCCGTATCCCACCATGCGGGCTTCCGGCTCGCGGCGAATCAGCTTGGGCGTGGTGCCACTAGAAATCAGCGCATGGAAGCCGCTGATCGCCCCGCAGGCAATAGTGATGAAGGCGAAGGGAAAGATGGTTCCGGCAAAGACCGGTCCCGAGCCATCGATGAACCGGGTAAGCGGCGGCATGTGCAGAGTGGGATGCCGCACCACGATTCCCACGGCCAGCAAGGCGATGGTTCCCAGCTTGACGAAGGTGCTGAGGTAGTCACGCGGCGCCAGCAGCAGCCAGATGGGCAACGCCGACGCAAGAAATCCGTAGATGATGATCAGAATCGCTAGCGTGGACGCGGTCAGGGTGAACATGGCGGCTATGGAGGGAGTTTGAGAGGCCCACTGTCCGCCCCAGATGGCCAGCATCACCAGGACAAAGCCGACGATCGAGGCTTCCAGCACTTTGCCGGGTCGCAGACGCCGCAGGTAGAGTCCCATTAGCAGCGCGATAGGGATCGTCATGGCAATGGTGAATGCACCCCACGGACTCGACTTGAGCGCATTGACCACGATCAATGCGGCCACCCCGAGCAGGATCACGATGATGCTGATCACGGCCACGTAGGCGACGAACCCACCCACCCGGCCGATCTCCTCGCGGGCCATTTCGGTCAGAGACTTGCCGTCGCGGCGGACAGAGAAAAGCAAAATCACGAAATCCTGCACGCAGCCGCCAAAGACGGCGCCGGCCAGGATCCACAGCGTCCCGGGAAGATAGCCGAATTGCGCCGCCAGTACCGGCCCCACCAATGGTCCGGGCCCGGCAATGGCCGCAAAATGATGGCCGAACACCACCCATTTGTTGGTGGGCACGAAGTCTCGTCCGTTATCTAACCGCTCCGCCGGGGTGGCGCGTTGGGGATCGAGGGCGAGGACCTTGGCCGCGACGAACTTGCTGTAGAAGCGGTACCCCAGGGCGTAGCTGCAGACTGCAGCCACCACCAGCCACAGGGCGTTGATTTCCTCGCCCCGGTGCAGGGCGATGGTCGCTACCGCCAGTGCTCCCAGTACGGCAACTGCGAACCAAATCAGAAAGCGCAGGGACTTGGGCATAGGTTCGAATTAGGGCCGGCGTTCAGGAAAGGATCGTGTCCTGCGCGACCGCGAGTATTGTGGCCAATCCGGAGCGGCCGCGCAATCGGATTCGTCGTCCGCACAGCAGCTTTTGCCGGACCGGCTGGCACTCGCGCTCCAGTCACCGGTCACTCGTAGTAAATGGATTTAATGGTAATCTTAGTGTTCCGTCTGCAGCAAAACAGGGACCAAGTGTGTCCACAGCGGATCTCGCTCCTCGGCGCGACGTCCGCCGAGGCGGATCAATTCATACCTACTGGAGTAAGCCATGAGAGTCGGAATGCTGACCGGCGGAGGCGATTGTCCAGGCTTGAACGCAGTCATCCGCGCTATTGTGCGCAAAGGTTGTTTCCACTATGAGGACACGTTTGTGGGCTTTCTCGAGGGCTGGCGCGGCTTGCTGGAAGACAAGAGCATGCCCCTGGATCTTTCGAGCGTAGGTGGGATTCTGCCGCGCGGTGGCACCATCCTGCGCACCTCCCGCACCAACCCCGCCAAGCGTGCCGACGGTTTGGACAAATGTATCGCCGCACTGAAGAAGCACGACCTCGATGCACTCATCGCCATTGGCGGTGACGACACGCTTTCCGTCGCCCAGAAGCTGCATGAAAAAGGCGTGAAGGTAGTGGGCGTCCCTAAGACCATCGACAACGACTTGGCGGGCACTGACTACACTTTCGGATTCGATACCGCGGTGAACGTGGCCACCAGCGCGATTGACCGGGTGCACACCACCGCCGAGGCCCACAACCGCGTCATGGTGGTGGAAGTCATGGGGCGCGACTCGGGATGGATCGCGATGTACAGCGGCATCGCCGGCGGAGCCGACGTGATCCTGATTCCTGAGACTCCATTCGACATCGAAAAAGTTGCCGAGACCATTCGCCTGCGGCACGCCCGTGGACGCTACTTCAGCATCGTGGTAGCCGCCGAAGGCGCCAAGTTCTCCACCGACGTCGATATGCAGCACGGCGAGGCCGTAGTCTCTGACCTGGGCAAGGACGAGTTTGGACATGTGCGCCTGGGCGGGATTGGCAACCTGTTGGCCCGGGAAATCGAAAAGCGCACCGGGTTCGAGACCCGCGCCGTGGTGCTAGGACACATCCAGCGCGGTGGTTCGCCCAGTTCTTTCGACCGCGTGCTGGCTACTCGCTACGGCATCGGCGCCATCGACATGGTGCACCGCGGCGAGTTCGGCTGCATGGCGGCGCTGCGGGGAAACAAGATTGTTTCCGTACCTTTGCTCGAGGCCATCTCCTCCAATCGCAAGGTTGACGCGGAGATGATCGATGTCGCCTACGGCATCCTCGACAAACTCACCAGCGAGAAACAACCGGTACAAGAATAGTCTGGCCGCTGCAACGGTATGAATTGACATTCTGCAGTTGCCCATCGAGAATCCGCAGCATATGGACGGACTCTACGCCCGCCTGGCCCCATCACTCATAGAGATCATCGAGTTCGTCCTGGTGCTGGCTGGCGCAGCGATGATCGTCGTTGCGCAGCGCAAGCGGACCCGGGCCACGGAGAAAACTCCTGGCTTCCCTTCCCTCGAGCGCGCACTGGGCCGTCTGGCACGGCGAAAGACTCTGTCGCTGGTGGTGGTTGGGCTGTCGGTCCTCACCATCCGTGCCGCCCTGATCCCGTTGCTTGGAATTCCCGCACCCGGCTGCCACGACGAGTACAGCTACCTGCTCGCCGCCGATACTTTTGCCCACGGGCGCCTGACCAATCCAACTCATCCCATGTGGCAGCACCTTGAGAGCTTCCACATCATCCAGCAACCAACCTACATGTCGATGTATCCCCCGGCGCAGGGATTGGTGCTGGCGGCCGGAGAGCGCCTTGGCCATCCCTGGATCGGGGTGTGGATCGTCACCGCGCTGTTGTGCGCTGCCGTGTGTTGGATGCTGCAGGGATGGCTGCCCCCGGGCTGGGCCCTGCTGGGCGGAGGGTTGGCAGTGCTGCGGTTCGGCATTCTCAGTTACTGGATAAACAGTTATTGGGGTGGGTCCGTTTCTGCGCTGGGAGGCGCACTCGTTGTGGGCACTCTGCCCCGCCTGCAGCGTGGCGCGCGAGTCAGAGATGCCGCCTGGATGGCGGTGGGGCTTGCCGTTCTCGCCAATAGCCGCCCCTATGAAGGATTCGTTTTCAGCTTGCCCGTAGCCGTGGCTTTGCTGGGCTGGCTGTGGGGCAAGAACCGCCCGCCGCTGGCGATTGCTCTGCGCCGAGTCATTCTGCCTCTGATGGTCCTGCTGAGCCTGACTGCCGTCGCCACCGGCTACTACTACCACAGCGTCACCGGCAGTGCGCTGCGTATGACGTACCGGGTGAATCGCGATACCTACGCCATGGCTCCATATTTCCTGTGGCAGACTCCTCGGCCTGAGCCGGAGTACCGCCACGCGGTCATGCGCAGGTTCTACGAGAGAGAGCTGGCGCAGTTTGAGGAGAGCCGCTCGCTGAAGGGCTATCTCGCCGGCGCCGGTGACAAACTCTGGAAATGGTGGATCGTTTACCTGGGGCCGGAGCTGACTATCCCGCTGCTGGCGCTTCCCTGGATCCTGCGCGACCGGCGCATGCGCTTTCCCCTCATGGCTGGGACCTTCCTTGCACTCGGACTGGCAGTCGAAACCTGGGTGCTGCCGCACTACTTCGCACCCGCCACCGGCTTGTTGCTCCTGGTAGTGGTCCAAGGCATGCGTCACCTCGCCGCTTGGCGCCGGCAAGACGGCGCCGTAGGACTGGCGGTGGTCCGCATGGTGATGGTCGTGTCTTGCGCCATCGTAGTACTGCGGATCGCGGCCGTCGCCGCTCACGCTCAGATCGAGCCTGCCTGGCCTCGCGGCAACATCGCCCGAGTGGAGATGATGTCGCAGTTGCAGCCCACCCCGGGCCAGCACCTGATCATCGTGCGTTACGCCCCAGATCACAAAGTGGATTACGAGTGGGTGTACAACCTGGCCGACATTGACGGCTCCAAGGTGGTGTGGGCCCGCGACATGGGTGAGAGCGAAAACCAGGCGTTGCTGCGTTACTTCAAAGATCGGAAGGCATGGGTTCTCAACGCCGACACGTCCCCCCCGAAACTGCAACCTTACGAGCCCGCAGGGGCGCCTGCGAATTCAATACAAACCCATTAGACACAATCACTTGCGAGAGCTACGTCAAGGGAGAAATCCGGTTGGCCATCACTACTCCCGGTGACTGACATCACATGCCGATGGGAATTGCAGGACCATAATCAGCCTGTAGTCAACGCCCGTGTGTCGGACCTGTCAGGAAGGAGGAGCGACCATGAAATCCTGGCTGGTAGTCATCCTGATTTTGGGAATGGTGATGGTGATTTCGCCGGCATTCGCCGCCCAGAAACCGGGAGCGGCAGTCCCCAAGTACGACCCTACCACCGAGGTGACCCTGAAGGGCACGGTTGACGAAGTCCGCGACCGCGAGTGTCCGGTCAGCGGCGGCATGGGCTCCCACATCATCCTCAGATTGGCCGACGACAAGACCATCGAAGTCCACCTGGCCTCGACCAAGTTCGTGAAGGTTTACGACCTGGTGTTCGCCAAGGGAGACAAGCTGGAAGTCACTGGCTCGAAAGTGACCTTTGAGGGCGTGGAGACCATTTTCGCCCGCGAAGTGAAGCGTGGTAGCGACACCTTCGTGTTTCGCGACAAAGACGGCAAGCCCGTCTGGTAGGTTCGGTTGCCGGCGATCAGGAGTCCCTTCTTGCACTGACTCCTGACCACCGACTCCTCTTATTACTTTAGCCTGCTACTGCTCGCCCGCCGCAGGCGCCAGGTAAATCGCCGGCACGTTCTCCTTCCGCATCATTTCATTCATCGCATTGACGTCGGTTGACATCATCTGCTTCCACTGCGCGATTAACGGGGTCGCCTGCTGGCTTAGTTGGTCGAATACGGCGTATTGCTGCTGGGTTGGGGCCGCATCCGACGCGCCCACGCTGAAAGCTAGATAGTGCAGTTGCTCGTCAATCAGCACAGGGTAGTTCAGGCTGGCTTCGGAAGACTTGATCTTCACCTGCAGCAGTTGTTCTTCGATGGGGGTCATTTTTTTGTCCAGCGCTTCGCAACTGGAGAGGATTGACTTAAACCGTGCATCCTCCCCAACCCGGCCCTGCAAGGCGTGGAACTGCGTGCGAATGTTCCGGATTTGCTCCACTGTCCAGTGCAACTCGCTGATCTGGTTCAGAATCTTCATCTGCAGCTCGAACTGCTTCTGCAGGTCGGCGGCGGAGGCCTCCACCCGCGGGTCGACCTTTAGCTCCAGGGGCACGACTTGTGATTTGCCGTTGGCCGTGAGCCGTACCTGGTAGTTGCCCGGCAGGGCGAAGGGACCCCGGTTGCGGAACTCGGCCCCTACTTCTCCGGGAAGCTTGTGCGGGCTTTCGTAGCGCAGGTTCCAGGCAAAACGATTCAAGCCGGCTTCGGCAGGAATCCGCTCCTGCGGCGGTTCCAGGTCCGGCCATTCTGGTGGAGTCAAAGCTTCCTTCTTTTCCACGCTGGAATACTTGCGCACCAACTTGCCCTGCGAGTCCAGGATTTCCAGGGTGACCTCGTCCTTCGGCGCGGCGCTGAAATAATAGGAAATGACCGCGCCGGTGGGCGGATTGGGGGCTACGGGCTGGCGGCGCTCGTAGTCCTCGGGCCACAGCAACCGATAGGTGGTGGACGGCTTGTAAAGGACCATATCCGCTTGCGCTCCGAGTTGACGGAGCGGCGAGAGATCATCCAGCACCCAGAAGGAACGGCCATGGGTGGCCACGGCGAGGTCGTTGTTCTTCACGATCAGGTCGTGAATGGGCGACGTCGGTAAGTTCAGCTGCAATGACTGCCAATTCGCCCCGTCGTTGAAGGAAACGTAAATCCCGGTTTCGGTCCCGGCGTACAGCAACCCTTTCTGCACGGGATCCTCCCGCACGACGTGCGTGTAGGCGCCGTCCGGGATGCCATTGGTGATGAGTGTCCAGCTCTTCCCGTAGTCGTTCGTCTTGTAGAGGCACGGCTTCAGAATGTCCAGCTTGTGAGTGTCGATCGCAGCGTAGGCCGTCCCCGCGTCGTGGGGCGAGGCATCAATCAGGCTCACCATGGCCCACTCTGGCAGACCCTTGGGCGTGACGTTGGTCCAGTGCTGCCCGCCGTCGCGCGTAACTTGGATCAGGCCATCGTCCGTGCCCGCCCAGATGAGATCCTTCTGCTTGGGCGACTCGGCAATGGTGAATACGGTGTCGTAGTACTCGACGGTAGTGTTGTCCTTGGTGAGCACGCCCCCGGAGCTTTCCTGCTTGCTCTTGTCATTACGGGTAAGGTCTGGACTGATCGCTGTCCAATTCTGCCCGTGGTCAGTGCTCTTGAAGACTATTTCCGCCGCGGTATAGAGCACGTCGGGATTAAACGGAGACATGGCGATGGGATCGGTCCATGCCTGGCGATACTTGTTATCTTTGGCGCCATGGCCGCTGCCGTCCACCGGCCACACCGTAATGTCCTGCTCCTGCTCGGTACGTTTGTCGAATCGTGTCACCACACCGCCTCCAGAGCCCGCATAGACGATATTCGCGTCTCGGGGATCTGGAACGATGTAGCCGCTTTCGCCGCCGCCCACGTCATACCAGTGCTGGCGGCCGATATAGCCGTCATCGCTGCGGCTGGCGATGCCCACGGTACTGTTGTCCTGCTGGGCTCCGTAGAGGTAATAGAGAAAACGATTGTCGGCGGCCACATGGTAGAACTGCGCCGTAGGCTGGTTGTATTCCGAACTCCAGGTCTTGCCGCCATCCACCGTGATGGTGGCGCCGCCGTCGTTGCCGTTGATCATGCGCCGGGGATTGGTGGGATCAATCCACAGACCGTGATGATCGCCGTGGGGAGCAGGTAGCAAGGTGAGGCTCTTGCCACCGTCCCCGGAGCGGAACATGCCCGTGTTCAGCATGTAAACCGTATCCGCCGTTTTGGGATCGGCAAAAATGTGGGTGAAGTACCAGGCGCGCTGGGTCAGGCGCTGGTCGTCGTTCACCTTCGCCCAGCTGTCTCCGCCATCATCCGAACGGTACAGACCGCCATCTTTCGCCTCAATCAAGGCGTAAACGCGGTTGGAGTCGGCTCCTGACACCGAAACCCCGATTCGCCCAAGGATTCCCGACGGCAGGCCCTTCCCTTCCAGCCGCTTCCACGTGCTGCCGGCATCTACTGAACGATAAAGCCCACTGCCCGGACCGCCGCTGGAAAGGCTCCAAGGTGTGCGCTGCGCTTCAAACAGCGCCGCAAACATCACGTTGGGATTGTGGGGATCGAAGGTCAGATCAATGGCGCCCGTCTTTTCGTCCTTGTAGAGGACCTTCTCCCAGTTCTTGCCGCCGTCGGTGGAGCGGTAAACGCCGCGCTCCGGGTTGGGGCCGTAGGCATGGCCGAATGCGGCCACGTAGACAATGTCAGGATTGCGCGGATTCACCAGCACTCGGGCGATGTGCTGGGTCTCTTTCAGTCCGATGTAGTTCCAGCTGCGGCCGCCATCGGTGGACTTGTACACGCCGTTGCCGTAAGAAATGTTGCCGCGGATACAGGATTCGCCGGTACCCACATAAATCACGCTGGGGTTGGACTCGGCTACTGCAATGGCGCCAATCGACGCAAAAGGCTCCTTATCGGTCAGAGGCACCCAGGTATTGCCACCGTCGGAGGTCCGCCAGACCCCGCCCGCGACTCCGCCGAAGTAGAAGGTGTAAGGGTCCCCGGGTATACCGGTAACCGCCAGTACGCGGCCACCGCGGAAAGGTCCGACCAGGCGCCACTTCATGCCTTTCATCTGTTCGGGGTTGTATTGTTGCGCGCTAGCCACGGCGCTGAGCAAGACGAGGAAAATCGCTAAAACGCTGACGAAGAGAACGGACAAGCAACGACGCTGGTTCATCGAGACAGTTCCTCCTGGGAATAGGGCGGAAACATATTACTATGACGGGCCAGGCGTTCAACGGTAAGCGCAGAGTTCGCCGGCCGACCGGTTGCTATTTGCCGTTGCCGAAGAGGAATGTCAGCGCTCCCGGAAAACGTTTAGCCCATTCCCCTTCGCTGTGAGCTGCGCCTTGGTCAATGTTCACCCGCAACCGCTCGTCGCCTAGGCCGGCGCGGCGGAGAATGCGCTCCAACTCGCGGACGTCATCCACGAATTGCCGGTCGCGGTCTTCCCGGCCCGATTCGCGCGTCCCGATCGCCAGAAAAACTCGTTCCGGCCAGTTGCGGAAGGCGCGGCTGTGCTTTAGCAGCCGGCGATTGGACACGAACAGCGAAGGACTCTCCAGCAGAATGCGGCCAAAAATCCCCGGCCGGTCCAGAACCGTGAACAACGAGATGATGGCGCCCAGCGACGATCCGCCCAGCCCGGTATTCTCCGGACCGCGCGCGATGCGATAGCGCTGGTACAGAAATGGCATCACTTCGTTCAGCAGGAACTCGGGATAGCGCTTGCCTTGCGGCCGCATCACCGGCGGATTGAACGCGCGATATGGCAGGTACTCTTTGGCGCGATCCTTGGTGGCATTGTCGATGCCCACAAAGATCATCGGCGCGATTTTCTCTTCGCGGATGAGGCGGTCGGCAGTTTCGTCCACCTGCCATTCAACCCCGATGAATGCGGTAGTGCGATCGAACAGGTTCTGGCCATCGTTCAGGTAGAGGACGGGATAGTAGCGGTCTTTGTTCTCCGCATCGTCATAGCCAGGCGGCAGCCAAACCCGCAGCCAGCGTGTGTTGCCGAATATGCGGCTCTCGAGTTCATGCAACCGCAGATCGCCAACCACAGACCGGTTATGGCTCGATTCAACGACGGTGATGGGTTGTGCGGTTTCTTCCATGTTGAGGATCAGTTATCTCAGGCCTGACGCTTCTTGCAGACCACCAGCAGCAGTGACAGGACCGCAATCGCCGAAATCAAGGTCAGTGACGATAGACACAGAATGCACCATGCCCCCAACACGAAGCCCTCGACATAAGTCAGATAAAGTGCGAAGCAAAGGCCTCCGAGAGAACCGACCAGCAGCAGCAACGGGGCTTCGGCCTTCGTTCGGAACAGGGTGGCCAGCGCCAGCATCACCCCGTAGCCAACGATGCCGATGAGCGCGACCGGAACACCCAGTACACTCGAATACGCGCTGCGATTGACGATATCGCAGTTGAAGTTTTCTCCCAGATCGCAAAACGAAGAAGTGTCGGTCCCGTAGTGGTGATACAGAGAAACCGAAGAGACAGCCATGCCGGCGACGGCCAGCATAGCCGTCGCGACCAGGATACGGCGGGATGCCGGAGTCATGGCAGCGGGCACCCGGTCTGCTGGCTCAGGAACTCGAATGACTGTTTGCCCTCGACCCGCGACTGGTCGAGAAACTCCCACGTGGGATAGTGCTTGATGCCCGCATCCTTGCAAACCTGGGTCTGCCCTTTGGGGTTGCCCTTGACTCCGCATTCCACGTAGTTCACGTACTGGAAAGACGATCCGAAGGCTTCTTTCTGCTCCTCGCAATGCGGGCACCAGAACGCGCCATACATCCTGGCGCCGCGTTCCGCCGTGCACTTGGCAAAAGCATCGTAACGTTGGTTCCGCTTGCGCACTCCCAGGTAAACCAAGGTGGCGATGGCTGCGGCGATGACCACGCCGATCGCAATGGTGCGCAACATGGTATTGGGCAGCGGGTTCTCCTTCCGCTCCCGGGCTTCTTTTCGCTTTCTTCGTTCTTCGGACATAGGAAGTTTTGTGATATGGCGATTGTTTTTTATACCACGACGTTCAGCGCGGACGGCAGCACATCGAGCGTCTGGCAATGCAGAGTAAACACCTCTCCGTCCACCATGATGTCAACCGGTGTGTCCAGTTGGAAGTCGACTCGTCTTACCGCCTGCCGCTCGGCCAGCGGATGATGGATATGAGTTCCGTCATACAGTGTCGACAGGTTACGGACCAGGCCCACGCGCCCGATGGGTCCCCAGCGCACGTATTCGATCAAGCCATCGTTCACTTCGGCATTAGGGGCAATCATCATCGTGCCTCCGGTGAATTTGCTGTTGTTGAAGGTGAGGAACAGACACCGGCGGCGGTCGATCTCTTCTCGCCCGTCCACGCGCAATGGGAACGGGCGACGGCGGAACCGGGCGAGGCAGATAAAAATCGAGGACCGGTATCCCAGTTCTCCCCAAGCGCTGAAGCGCCGGGCACGCAGCGTGGCCACGTCCGCGGCAAATCCCATGCTCAGCAGGTTGATGTAATGGATCACTCCCTCCTTGTGCTTCAAGCGCAGGACGTCGCAAGGTTGCGCGCGTCCGGCCAGCAGCGCTTCCGCAGCGTATTCCACGCCGCGATCGCTGAAGTCGCGCAGGAAGGAATTTCCGGTGCCGAGAGGCAGGAAGGCCAGCGTGGGGCGCTCGCCGCTGCCGGCGGCTGGGAAAAGGCCGTTCACAATTTCGTAGGAAGTGCCGTCTCCGCCGACAGCAATAAATTTTCTGTAGCCCTTGGCGTAAGCGTCACGTGCGAACTCGGTGCCTTGGCCCGGCGCGCTAGTCTCCACCATCTCGAACTTGACTCCGCCGGCGCGCAAACGATCGAGGGCTGGCCCAACGAGTTTACGGCAACGTCCGCCGCCCGCCGCGGGATTTACTATCGCCAGGAATGCCTCGCTCACAATTCAACCAGGGCAGCGCGGCCGAGGATTTTGCCAATCTCTTCGGCCAAGACCGTACGCTTGATTTTCATGGATGCCGTGCGTGGAAAGTCTTTTTCCCAGACTACGTATCCGCCCACCCGCTTGAAATCAGGCAGGCGGCGGTTGCGGACGGCCATTTCATCTTTCAGCTTGTCGTTGAACTCCTGGCCTTGTTCCAGCCGCAGGACCAGGACCAGCATTTCGTTACCCAGCTTCTTCGCAGCCCACAAGTAATTGGCGGCAAAAATGCAGTACTCCTTCACCGGCAAGCCATCGAACACAGTCTCAATGTCCTCGGGATAGATATTTTTCCCGCCTTCGGTCACGATCATGTTCTTCTTGCGGCCAAACAGTTGCAGATGCCCGTCGCCATCGAAGCGGCCCAGGTCCCCGGTAAGCAGCCAGCCATCCACGATGGTTTCGGCGGTCAACTCGGGGTCATCCAGATAGTGCGACATCACCGTCTTGCTGTGTACGGCGACTTCGCCGATGCCTTCCCCGTCCGGATTCAGCACCCGCAGCAGAACTCCAGGCAATGGCTTGCCTACACTATCGGCGCGGAAGGGCTTGAAGTCATTCAGCGTGAGTGCGGTCCCGGCCTCGGTGAGCCCGTATCCGTTCGCCACTGGAATGCCAAGATCGTAGAAGAATTGCAGCGTCGAGGGCTCCATGAAGGCGCCGCCGGTAAACAGGGCCAGCAGGTGCCCGCCGAACGCTTGATGCACCTGAGGCAGTAGCCAGCGACTCAGGCGTGGGCTTGGACGCCTGCGGGTCAGGCGCTTGTTCACCGCGATCAACTTTTGCAGCACGAAGCGCTGCGCGCCAGACAGCGCGTCAAACTTGGCCTTGAGACCGCGCTCCAGGTTCTTGAGCACCATCGGCACCAGGCTCATGTACGTAATCTTGTAGCGCACGAAGGCGTCGCGCACGAACTCCGGGCGCAGAGTCCTGAGATGTACTACGCACGCGCCGCAAACAAACGGGCCAATGAATCCGACCATGAAATCAATAGCGTGATTCGTCGGCAGGATGCTCAGGTAACGCACTCCCGGCCAGAAGGGATACCACGCGGTGAGCGACTTGCACTGCTCCAGGTAATTCTCGTGGGTGAGGACACATCCCTTGGGCCGGCCTCCAGTGCCCGAGGAGTAGACGATGCACGCCACATCCTCGCCCTGCCGCGAAACGAATTCGGGGTCGCCTTTGCGGCGAAATTCTTCCCAGCGATACGCGCCTGCAAGGTCGGCGCCCAGCGGAGCTTCGGTCACCAACACCGTTTGTATTTTATGGTTCTTAAACTCTGGCGACTGCATGATCGCCCGCCACAGGTAGTATTCAACAATCAGGAATTTGGCCTGGCAATGCGCCAGCAGTTGCAGATGTTCCACCGCCGTCAGCTTGTAGTCGAGCGGAACCAGCACCCCGCCACAATAGAAGATGGCATACGCGGAGATCAGCCACTTCGACTGGTTGGTCATGATGATGGCGGCGCGATCGCCGGCTTTGAATTCAGCATCCTCCAGCGCGCGCGCCAGGGGCAGAGCGAGTTCCTTGAAATCGGAATAGGTGAGCCGCGTCTTCTCCTTGTCGCGGTCTGATTCAATCAGGCAGGTTTCGTTCGGCCACCGTTCCAGCGCGTCCCGCAGCGCTGCGCCCAGGCAGCTGTATTGGTCGAGATTCAGCATTCAGAATCTATTTCACCACAGAGGCACAGGGACCCGGAGAAAAGCATTGTTAATCAGTTCATTACTCACCACAGCCTGGAGATTTGCTTGAAGCCGTCAGCCGGAGAATCATCTCTATTTTCTCCGTGCCTCCGTGTCTCCGTGGTGGACGCTCTTCACAGGCGAGCTTGAATTCTGCCGGCCAAAGTACGAAAGTCCGAGACGCCTTGCAGTTCGTAATCCGGCAACTCCACGTGGAAATGATTTTCCAGGCGGGTGAGCAGGTCGAGCGCCTGCAGGCTGTCAATCCCCAGGGTCTTGAAGAAGTCATCGTCCGGAGTAAGCTTCTGCCGCGGGACCTTAAAGTGAGCCGCCGCAAGATTCAGGATTTCTTCAAGTGTTTCTTCAGGTGTATGCATGATGTGACTCATTTGATTGCTAATCACGCCCTATGGATTCAAGGTAAATACGGCTGCGCGTCAGTGCTTTCTACAAACTTCTTGAGGCCTGCTTCCACTGCCGGTTGCGCAAACAGATGGCAGAAAAGATCTATCTCCCGCTTCAACTCGTCATACGGAATCGGCTTGATGAATTGCTTGGCCGCAATTGCGGTGTTCCGATCGAACTTCTTCAACTGCGCCGCGGTCGCCCGAGCCACCCTCAGCGACTCGCCTTCTCCTACCACCTGGCTCACCAGGCCGACCGACTGAGCTTTGGTGGCATTGAAGCTGCGTCCCGTCAGCAGCAGGTCGCGGACCACAGCGTTCCCGAGATCGCGCTTGAGCCGCGGAATTCCGCCAAATCCGGGAATCAGTCCCAACCGCAATTCGGGGAAACAGAAACGCGCCATCTTGTCGGCAACGATGAGGTCGCACACCAGTGCCAGTTCGAACCCGCCACCGAATGTAACCCCATGCACCGCAGCGATGGTCGTCAACGGCGATGCGTCAATGGTGTTCATCACTCGGTGAATTCGTTCCAGGTATTCGCGCACACCAGCGGCCGCCGCAGTGCGGTCCATCTGCTGCGAGCGATGATAGAGCTCACGCAAATCGGCCCCTGCACAGAAACCTGGTTTCATGTTGCTGTAGATAATCAGCGCGTGTGCGCCCTCGGCCATGCCCTTCAAGGCCGCCGCAAATTTTTCCAGCTCCTCCAGGGTGAGCGATCCGATCTCGTTGCACGGCTCGCGATGCAGAGCCAGCTCAACCACGCCGTCTTTCACTTCCCAGGAAAGGGACTGGCCGTGAAATTGGTTCATGATGCCTGCTTCTGCGCGTACAGCTCTTCGATCTCCGCTTGCAAACGTTTCGCGATCAGATCTCGCTTCAGCTTTCCATTCGCCGTCAACAGCCCGTTCTCAATCGAAAACGGTTCGGGATGAACATGAAATGCCCGCACCTGTTTGTAATGCGGCAGCTGCGCGTTGACCACGTCCAGCGCGGCTTGCACCTTCTCGCGCACCACATCGCCGGTCACGATCGCCGAAAGATACCCTCGCCCGTTGCCCACCAGAACCACCTGCTGCACGCCATTCATGTGCTGCAGCAGTTCGTCTTCAATCGGCTCCGGGGCAATATTGTGTCCGGAACCCAGAATAATCAGGTTCTTGATGCGCCCGCGGATACGCCAATTCCCGGTGGCGTCGACTTCGCCCTGGTCGCCGGTATGAAACCAGCCGTCGCCGAGCGACTTGCCGGTTTCTTGCGGACGGTTCCAGTAGCCGGGAAAAACGTTGGGCCCTCGAACCACAATCTCGTCGCTCTCGCCAAGCTTCATTTCAATTCCGTCAATCGCCGGTCCCACCCGGCCTGGTTCGACACGACGCGGGTCGTCCATGGTGCAGATGGCGGTGGTCTCGGTCAGCCCATAAACCTGCAGTACTGAGATACCGAGCATCATGAAATACAGTTGGGTTTCCAGGTTCAGCGGAGCCGACCCGCAAATCAACGCCTTCAGGTTTGGCCCAATCATCCTCCTGCGGATGGTTGGGAAGATCCCCGCCTCGGCCAAAGCCAGCCAGACCTTGTCGGCCCGCGTTGCTTTGCCTTCATGCTTGTGAACCCATGCGCGTTTGGCGTGGCTGTAAATTGTCCGGGGCAGGGCACCGGCCTTCCACAGTTGCTCGTCCACCGCTTTGCGCATGCGCTCCAGCAACGCCGGAACGTTCAAGAAGTAATCCGGCTCCGCCGACCGCATCTCCAGCGCCAGCTTCGTTAGATCCGAATTCAGCGTCAGCCGGCTACCACGAAGCAGGCAGGTGAGCAGCATGATCCACGACCCGGCAAAACAGAAGGGCAAGTAGTGAAACACCTGGTCTTTGTCAGTCTTCCCTTCCATCAGCAGATTGAGCCGGCCGGAGGTGCAGCCTAACATGTGCCCAACGTTTCCCGCCGTAAGCACCACTCCCTTGGCCTCGCCCGAAGTGCCGGAGGTGTAAATAATGGTGACCGGATCTGACTCCGCGAGCTGTGGCTTTTCGCTCGCACTCGCGGAGGCGGGAAAAATCTCGTTAAACAAAACCTGCGGTGGGGCCTCCTCCCAATTCTGTGAGATTCCGTCGCGCAGCGTCTGATCGCCGCAACAGATCAGGGCCGGTGAGCAGTCCTTCATCATCATCACCAGTTCCACTGGAGCCTGCCGGGCATATAGGGGGACAACGATCAAACCTTCGGCCATGATCGCCAGATCCATGGCGACCCAGTCGATGCTGTTGTGCGCCAGCAGCGCGCAGCGCTCGCCCCGCTGCAATCCCCTTCCGCGCAGGAACCCGCGAGCCTTTGCCACCCGCAGCAACAGCTCGCGGCCCGGCAGTTCTACTACCCCGCCGTCCTCGCGCGGCTGCCGCAAGACAATGGCGTCAGGGGCGGCCTCCAGCTGCGCAAATATGTCCCCGAGAAAACTCATAGACTTGGTTTTCTCCGTGCCTCCGTGTCTCCGTGGTAGATGTTTTCCCTCTAACTGTGCGCTTCGATGAGGGCGTGCAGGCCCGGGCTCATCGGTGGCAGATAGTCTTCCCAACTCCACTCGCCTCGGCGGGTCGGGAAATCAGGATAGCGGCGTCGCACTTCTTCTTCAAAGTACACCCCCATGCGCGCCATCACTTTCAGGTTTCGAACCACCGTCCGCGCGATCCCGGCAGCAATCGCTTCTCCCTCCTGGCCAAGCTTGTCCAGGGCAACGCTCAGTCTCGCCTCCAGGTCGGGGTCATCCACATTCATGAGCAGTTCCTGGTGGCCGCGTTCGCGCATCAGGTTGCGGATGCGCTCGTCCATGGTGATGCCCGCCGAGGGCACCAGTGCCGGCATCGAGGTCACGATCCCGTGATAGCGCGACGAGACCATCATGTGGCAGCAGCGCAGAATGCTCACCAGCTCGTACATGTTGTACTGGTCAGAGGTCAGCACGGGCACGCCCCCGAGTTGGTCCGAGATACGCCGCGCCGGGCGCGCGTCCAGGCGTTCGGTCGCCACCATGATGACGAAGACGTTCTTGCGTTTTCGAAACGCCGCCACTGCGTTGCCGATCGCCGTCAGGTAGTGATGGTAAGCTCGGTCCGCCTCCGGCCCGGAGTTGTGGAAGTAAACCGAGCGGTAGTGGCTATCTTTATAGGCGCCTGTCAATCCGTGCAGAGCAAACTTGCCCACCGCCGCCTTCACCGGCCACTCGAACGGATTGATGGGGCAAACCACCAGCACCGGCGTGCTGCCATCCCATCCCGCCTGCAGCAGGGCCTTCTTTCCGTATTCTGGAGGAAGCGGCTCAAACGTCCAGGCGGTATCGGTGCCCAGTTCCGTGGGCACGCCGAGATCGCGCAGCAGGCTCCGCGACTCTTCGTTACGTGTGAGGACCAGCGAGTTCTGGCAATACCGGGCACACATCTTCCGGATGAGCGGATCCATGTGTCCAGCCTCGGCCCCGTATCCCACGGAAAGCTTGTTCTGCGCCGCGGCGATCCCCAGCGAACCAATCATCATGGTAGTGAGTGCATTGGCGAACTTGCTCTTGAACATCGAGCCTTCGCAGGCCACCACGCCATGGTGCTTGGGCACTTCGTCGAATAGAAACGGCGGGAAGATATCGGGCAGGTGTACCTGGGCGGTCCCGTCAAAGTACCCTTCAGAGAGCTTGAGGTTCTGCGACATTACGCTGAAAGACACCTTGTCGGCGCCCAGAATATGACGGATCTGGCGCAGCATTTCTTCCACGCGCGCATCCGACCCGGTGTTGCGCGTGCCGTTGTAGCCGGCGAACAGGAGCTTCAGCTTCTCGCCCGGCTGCCAGGGCTTGCCCTTGCCCAGCATCCAGTTGGCTTTGGAAACTTCGATGAGGCTGCTGACCCAGGCCTCGAGGATGAAGTCCATCATGCGGCGGACCCTCCCACAGTCGCGGGCCAGCCCTGGTAGTTGTAAGTAAAGTTGGACTCGCGGCTGAACTTCAGGAGTGGGTAGCTGTATTGCGAGAAAGGCACCGGCTTGCGTCCCAGTTCACTGGTGACCCGGGTGTTGTCAAAAACCGTGTTCCACATCAGGTAGGGCATAAACACCTTCATCAGCGAAGCACCGTAGCCAATCGAACCCTTGCGGTTGGCCAGGGTGTTGACGGTCGCGTCAAAAGGCCTTCCCAGGAGCGGCATGAAGATCGGCTTGCGTTTGTTCTGCGCCGCTGCCAGCGCGGTGGTCAACTGGCCAAAGGTCTGCGACCCGGTGCCGGAAGAAAGATGATACGTGTCGTACAGCGGACGTTCTTTCTGATGCAGGGCGGCAATGGCATCGGCGACGAAGTCCACGTTTACAATGTCGATCTTGTCGCTGGCGCGAAACGGCAGCACCGGCAGGCCCGCCAAAAAAACAAAGGCCTTCACCATGTCGAACTGGGTAGTAGCCGCGTAACGGCTGTCGCCGAGCACGATGCTGGGACGAAAGATGGTGAGCGGCACTTCGGGCAGAAGCTGCCGGATCATGTGCTCGCAGAATTTCTTGGTGCGTGCATAGGGATCGTAGTCGGAGCGCTCCCAGTCAATCGACCGGTCTTCAGTGACTACTTCGTGGCTGCGCTTGCCGGCAACCGCCACCGTGCTCACGTGGCTGAAACGCCGCAGCCCGTGATAATGGTGCGAGCGCATGGCCAGTTGCAGCACTTCCAGGGTGCCGCGCAGGTTGACGTTCAGGCAGCTTTTCTCCGACTTGCGATTCAACGACGCCGCGCAATGAATGACGGAATCGGAGGTGTGGATCAGCCGGTCGTAGTCATTGTCCGACAGACCGAACCCTGCCCCGGTCAGGTCGCCACGAAAAATCCTTATGCGGGTCTGCAGATATTCGTAGAAGCGGGAAAAATCCATGTGCAGTTGCAACGCCTGCCACAAGCGCACCTCCGCCTCGTGAGGGTCGCGCGCCCGCACCAGCAGGTTTAGGGAGGCGCCATGCCCTTCCAGCAGGTTGGCGGCGACGTGTGCGCCGATGTATCCGGTCGAACCGGTCAGGAATATCGCCACGTGGCTCCGTTGGTTCCTGTCTTTACGGTCTCGCCGTTGCCATCACCTGCGGCGGCAGCGATCTCAAACTGGCGCGAGGGGCGGGCCTCCAGCGGACGACCTTCAATCAGCGGGTATGTCCACTTGCGCAACGCCGGGATATGAATGTTGATCCAGTACTCCCACCAGTCAATGGAGCGGGTGCTGTATCCGAAAGCCGCCTTCTCCTCCGGCACCAGGGCGTACGAGAGCTTCTCCACGTTGTCGGCCACAAAGTCATGCTCGTTGTGAAGAATGAATGGCTCGAACAGTTGAATCAGTTTCTCCACTCGTTCCAGGCTGCGCTCGGCGCGGGCCAGCGGCGGCTTGCGCAGAGGCAGCGGGGACATGATCCGCTGGATCGACTTGATGATCGCTTTCTGGGCCGGCGCCGACATCCGCTGGTAACGCTCTTTCGAGACCGAGATGGCATCAAATCGCAGGCGTAGCCAGTACTCCAGGCCTTCCTGGGCGCGGTAGTGTTTGCGGTGCGCTAAAGAAGTCAGCTCGATGGAGCGTCCCATGTCGCAGGGATTGGTGACTGAGGTCGCCAGCTGGTACATGGCATCGTGGCGGCCTTCGATGACGGCGGCGGCAATCAGGGTCATGCCGCGGCACACCGAATCCACAGGGATGATGTCCAGGCGCTTACGCTCGTTCGAGGGCAGTTGCCGGAAGTAAGTCCCCAGCAGATACGAAAGCGAAGCTGAAGTATTGATGCCTTCGTTCCAACCCAGAAATGGCTGTTCGAGCGAAGTTTCGACGATAGCCGGGCGCACAATGGCAATCGGCAGTCCGGTGCCGTATTTGTAAATGAGCGACTCGGCCAGGCTCTTGGAAAGCGTGTAGGTGTTGGGCCAGCCCAGTTCGTTGGCCCGTTTCATGCCGGCTTCGGTCAGGTGCTCGCGCAGCCAGCGGATGCGGTTCTTACGAACCTGGTTCTCCAATGCCGCTCCATGCAGGTCTTTGGCTGCATGCTCCTTATCGAAGGCCTGGCGCCGGAGTTCTTCGGTTATCTCCGCACTCTCCGCTTTCTTTTCCGCCTGCCGGATAAAGTCGTGCAGGGAGCGCCATTCCTGCTCCGCATCAAAATCCCTTACCCCGGCCGGCACGTAATTCGGACGCAGGGTCTCGTTGACCCGGCCATCGCTGGTACCGGCGACGTAACAGGTGGAAAGGTGCAGCAATCCGGCGTGGTCGGACTGGCGGACAAACTTCACGACGTTGACCGCGGCGTCCACATTGGTGGCCAGCGCGTCCCGCAGGTCAGGATTGAAGTCGGTCAAACCCGAGCTGTTAATGATCAGGTCAAGGTCCCGCTGCAACTTCACCAATGTTTCAGGCTCCAGGCCCAGCCCCGGTTGGCAGACGTCCCCTTCCACCACCTCCACGCGTTCGCTGAGGAACCGCGGCAGCCCAGTACCGAAACGCTCGAACAACGGATCGAAGACGGGCGATTCCTCCACCAGCCTCTCGAAACGCCGCAGCGCGGGATTGCCCTTTTGGCGCCGGATCAGCAAATAAATGCGTCCCACCTCGGGTAGATACATCAGGGTATTGACCAGCCACACCTTGCCGATGAAGCCGGTCACACCGATCAGCATGATGCGCTTCCCGGCGAGCGCCTGGCGAACCGAAAGCGGCGGCGTCTGACGGCCTCCGTCGAAATGGACGATCGGGCGCTCGGGCGCCGGCAACTGTCGTTCCGCTGAAAACGCTGCTTCCTGGAGTGCGGCCGCCCCGGGCAAACCCAGTTCGCGAAATAATCTCTCCGGTGAGCGTCGTCCGTCCGGTCCGGTGCCCGTAATCCGCGCAAACAGTCCGCGCGGGCGGATGACCGGCGAAAGTAATCGGCCGGTTGCCGTACCATCACGGAACTCCAGACGGTTGGCGATCAACCATTTCACGCCAAGGTGCTTCGCCAGCGGACGCATCACGTGGTCCAGACTCTGGCTGACCAACACTACCTCCGCCCCCGACCCCGCGGCCTCGCGGAGCAAACGCACTCCATCGGGCTTCAGGTAGGGCTTCAGCTTGTACTGGAAGTATTCTTCGCCCAAAAGATCCAGCCGGTCGCGACTGGTGCCGCGCAGCACCGCGTGTACCACCCGGGTAGCAAAGACGCGATGAAGCGCATAGAGAATGGGCCGCAGTACAGCCATGACAAAGACCAGGCCCCGGCGCAGCCAGCGCTCCAGAAAGGTCTGCGAATTCCAGGTAAAGAAGGCCACCGGCCGGACCGTGGTCAGGTCCAGCAGACTGCCTTCCACGCGCCAGTAGACCGGGGCGCGTGGGCCGGAAATGTGGTCAGAATTTTCCAAATTCTTCTTCGTCCCTCTACTCAGGGCCGGGGGCCTCCATCAATACGGAGTGGAAGTATCCTATTGTAAACAATTGCGGTCAATGCGCGAAGAAACCCGGGCAGGAAGGGGATACATTCAATGTTCCAGGACAGAGACTCTCCTCCCACTTCTCTCCTGGACCGTCCCCGACCCGCATCAATACTAGGTTCCGGAGCGCCCGCGGGTTCCCGGTCTTGAGGTCCTGCCAGGTTGCCAGTCATTCCCGTTTCGGGCACGGCCGGGTTTGACCATCTCCCCCTAACATGTTATAAAAGCTGGTTTTGTACCGGGTGTCGCGCGTGGAGCTCCGCTCTCCGCAGACGGTTTTCCCGGAGCAGCATTTCCGACGCGGCCAAGCTTCAGCACTCCTTATTTACTGTCTTGCAGTGGAAGCGTGTTCGGAACTCCGGCACTGCGCTCCCCGACGCTCCTGATACGGAGCGCCGGCTCGGTGCTGCGCCGGAGAAGAGAACCTAAACACGTAGTCATCCTGATCACATAAATTCCGGAGGATCCCCATGCGCATCTGGCTCGCAAGTCTTGCGTCCCAAGGATGCCGTTTTGCCAGGACTTTGGCAGCATCGCTTGCCGTCATGACGCTCGCGGCAACCGCTGCCCTGGCCCAACCCGCATCCGAGTCTGCGGGTGGAGAGGCTAGCTTGAAACTTCCTGATCTGTCGTCGGTCAGCTTTCTTCGGCAAGTCATCAACAACGGCATCGACGGCCATAAGCTGCTGCTGATCGGAATTCTGTTCTGCATCGCGGGCCTCGGTTTCGGGCTGGCGATCTACACACGGCTGAAGAACCTGCCCGTCCATCGCGCTATGCTCGAGATCTCGGAACTGATCTACGAGACCTGCAAGACCTACCTCATCACCCAGGGCAAGTTCATTCTGATTCTGTGGGCCTTCATCGCGGTGATTATTGCCTCCTACTTCGGATGGCTGTCGCCCGTGCCCGACAAACCAATCGGCGTCACCCTTCCCATCATCCTGCTGTTCAGCCTGGTGGGCATCGCGGGCAGCTACGGTGTGGCCTGGTTCGGCATTCGTGTGAACACCTTCGCCAACTCGCGTACCGCGTTCGCGGGCCTGGCGGGAAAGCCCTACCCCATTTACAACATTCCGCTGCAAGCGGGCATGAGCATTGGCATGATGCTGATCAGCGTCGAACTGCTGATCATGCTCTTCATCCTGTTGTTCATCCCGGGCGATTATGCGGGGCCGTGCTTCATCGGCTTCGCCATCGGCGAGTCGCTGGGTGCGGCTGCGCTGCGTATCGCCGGCGGCATCTTCACCAAGATTGCCGACATCGGTTCCGACCTGATGAAGATCGTCTTCAAGATCAAGGAAGATGACGCCCGCAACCCCGGCGTGATCGCCGACTGCACCGGCGACAACGCCGGCGACTCTGTCGGCCCCTCAGCGGACGGATTCGAAACCTACGGCGTCACCGGCGTGGCCCTGATCACCTTCATCCTGTTGGCGGTGAAACAGCCGACGGTACAGGTGCAACTGCTGGTTTGGATCTTCGTCATGCGTATCGCCATGCTGGTCTCGAGCGCCGCCGCCTACTTCATCAACGGCGCCATTGCTAAGGCCAAATATGGACACGCCGACAAAATGAATTTCGAGCACCCTCTCACCTCGCTGGTGTGGATCACGTCGATCGTTTCGATTGCAATGACCTACATCATTTCTTACTACATCGTCCCCAGTCTTGGCGGGGACGCTCTGCACCAGCCGGACACTACCCTCTGGTGGAAACTGGCGTCGATCATCTCCTGCGGCACCCTGGCCGGCGCAGTGATCCCCGAACTGGTGAAGGTTTTCACCTCCACCGAATCGAGGCACGTACGGGAAGTCGTGACCTCCGCCAAAGAAGGCGGGGCGTCGCTCGGCATTCTCTCCGGCTTCGTAGCCGGCAACTTCTCCGGCTACTGGCTGGGGCTGGCGATGGTGACCCTGATGTCCATCGCCTACTACGTCAGCCTGATGGGACTGGCCAGCCTGATGCTGGCGCCGGCCGTATTTGCTTTCGGCCTGGTGGCTTTCGGATTCCTGGGCATGGGACCGGTCACCATCGCCGTCGATTCCTACGGCCCCGTCACCGACAACGCGCAGTCGGTCTATGAACTGTCGTTGATCGAACAGGTACCCAACGTCAAGTCGGAACTCAAGAAAGACTTCAACCTGGATGCGAACTTCGACCGCGCCAAGGACTTGCTGGAAGAAAACGACGGCGCCGGCAACACCTTCAAGGCCACGGCCAAGCCGGTGCTGATCGGCACCGCTGTGGTCGGAGCTACCACCATGATCTTCTCCATCATCATGGCGCTTACTAACGGGCTCACCCAGGACGTGGACAAACTCTCGTTGCTGCACGCCCCCTTCTTCCTGGGTCTGATCACCGGCGGAGCCATGATCTACTGGTTCACCGGTGCCTCCACCCAGGCCGTGACCACCGGCGCTTACCGCGCGGTGGAGTTCATCAAGGCCAATATCAAGCTGGAGGGAGTGGAGAAGGCCTCTGTCACCGACAGCAAGAAGGTGGTGGAGATCTGCACCAAGTACGCCCAGAAAGGCATGTTCAACATCTTCCTGGCGGTCTTCTTCGGCACCCTGACCTTCGCCTTTGTGGAGCCGTTCTTTTTCATCGGCTACCTGATTTCGATCGCTATCTTCGGCCTTTACCAGGCGATCTTCATGGCCAACGCCGGCGCCGCCTGGGACAACGCCAAGAAGATCGTTGAGGTAGAGCTGAAACAGAAAGGTACCGAGCTGCATGCCGCGACGGTGATCGGCGATACCGTCGGCGATCCGTTCAAAGATACGTCGTCGGTAGCCATGAACCCGGTCATCAAGTTCACCACGTTGTTTGGATTGCTGGCCGTGGAACTGGCGGTCAAGCTGACGTCGGAAGCAGGCAGCACTTTCGCCCACCTGTTCGCGGTGGCCTTTTTCCTGGTGTCTGTGACCTTCGTCTACCGCTCGTTCTACGGTATGCGAATCGGCTCGGAGAAGTAGCCGGCTTTGCAGCGGATTACCCTACGCCATCCGGTCTCCCGGATGGCGTTCTTGCATGCAGCAGTTGCGCGGGCTTTGTCAGCCGCCAGGGAGGAAGCGCCCATGTTCATTGGTCATTTTGGCGTCGCGATGGCAGCTAAGAAAGTCGCGCCCAGGGCTTCCCTGGGTACCTTGATTTTCGCCGCTCAATTCCTGGATCTCTTATGGCCCATCCTTCTCCTGCTCGGTATCGAGCACGTGGCCATTGTTCCCGGCATTACCAAGGCATCTCCGTTCGACTTCACCGCCTATCCTTACTCCCACAGCCTGGCCATGGCCTTGTTATGGTCCGTGCTCGTCGGGGCAATCTATTACGCTCTACGCCGCTACCAGCGTGGTGCCTGGGTCGCAGCCCTAGCGGTGCTCAGCCATTGGGTACTCGACCTCGTTGTGCACCGGCCTGACCTTCTCCTGCGTCCAGGCGGCGAGACTCGGGTTGGCTTGGGTTTGTGGAACTCTTGGGTGGCCACCATCTCGGTCGAAGTCCTGTTCTTCGTCGCCGGCCTTTGGGCCTACCTGAGCGTCACTCGGGCGCGCGATGCGGTGGGTCGCTATGGCTTTTGGTCCCTGATCGCTCTGCTCTTCTTTGGCTGGGTGGCCACAATGTTCGCGGGTGCTCCTCCCAACGTCAGTTCCGTCGCTTGGGGTGGGCTCACCATGTGGCTCATGGTTCCCTGGGGATGGTGGGCGGACAAACACCGCGAAACCGTCGGCGCGTGACCGCCCAGCTTCACCTGAGGCTATTGCGGCGGGCGTGCCGGCTGCAGGGTTCGCAGGTGCAGCACCAGTTGCCAGCGCTGCAACTCAGGCAGGCGGCTGAACGATGGCATCCCACGATCAGGATTCCCGTTCGTGATCTTCCAGAACAACGCGCCGTCGCTCTGGGTCTGCACGATCGGAAGCTGTAAGTCCGCGGAGCTTTTCTTCACCAGGCCACTTCCCTCCTCGCCATGACACTCCGCGCAGTTCCGTGCGAACAGCTTTTTTCCGCCCGCCGCCGCTGCTGGCCGATTTGCCAGCGGATTCTGCTTCGCCACTGCCTGCGGCGGCGCTTGCCAGCCGGGATCAGGTTGGTAGTCAGCGTTCTGTGCCCACAATGCTGCCGCGAACGGTACCAGCAACACCATCCATCCGGCAGACATTTTGCGGGTCACGGCTTACCTCCGAAGAACTTTGCCAGCTTATCGCCGAATCCCCGAACTTCGTAGCTGTAACCGAAACGTAGCAGCGCAGGATTGCTTTCGTGCGTCAGCCCGATCGCGGGCGAAAACCGCAAGCTGGCATTATCACTCAGCTGCCAGGCCACCACCGGTGCCAGGTAGTGCGCGGTGTCATGCAGGCCGAAACCACGGGTGCTGCCCAAGCCTCCGTAAAGTTCTACGCCCAGGTTAAAGTTCTCGCGACAGAAACGGCAACTGGCGGCGCTCGCCAGCGTAGCCAGAGGACGAGACACACCTAACGCATAGCCAAACTCCAAACCTTCGTTCTGCGAAAGATTCTTCTCCACTATGAAGTTCTCCGCCAGGTTCCAGTCATGGACCGTGCTCGACAGAATCAGCTTGGTTTCGAGTTCGTGAGCGTGGGTCTGGCTCGATTCAGAATTACGCTCTCCGAAGTCGGGAGCATTGCCCACCACTTCTTTCTGAATCCGGGTGGCTTCGTTGATGCCCTCGCACTCCAGGTAGAGCACCGGGTTGATCCAGTGCTCGCGAGCGAGTGGCCGGAAGCGGTTCTCCAGCCGCCACCCGGTGAAAACGGCGCTGTCTCCCGAGGTGGACTGCCCCTCCAGATAGAGTTCCGAGGTCCAACGCCCGGTGACCCCGTACTCGAACTCAGCATAAGGCGCAAAGTAGAAACGTTGCCCGGAGCGCGGCACGCCCATCGTCGTGGAGGTTTCCACTTCCAGGTTGCCCGGCTCTTCCAAGTGATGGTCATAAGTGACGAAATAAGGGGCTTCCTGAGCCCCTGCGGGCAAGGCTGTAAACAGGACGATGATTAAGAGCAGCTTGAGGTTGCGGTGCATACGATTTCGTTTCAGATGCAACTATGTTGCATCTGAGATCAACTCAGTAATTTATGCTCGGCTGCCCTAGCGGGTCAATACGGGGAGACTTTTTCTGTTGCGATCTTGTTGCAACCACTTGCAACCGGCAGGACGGGTCAGGAAGCAGAAGTCCGCCGGCAGGCGGCGCAGTATCCGCCGATTTCCATGCGCGTGACCAGGATGTGGAACTGGCACTCGCGCTGGATCTGGCCTTTGAGGCGGTCGAACAGATCGCTTTCGAATTCCAGGATCTTGCCGCAGCGCAGACACGCCATGTGGAGGTGGTCGCGTTGTGGCTTGCGCTCGTAGAAGTGTTTCTCGCCTTCCAGGTGCATCAGGTCGAGTTCGTCGACCAGGCCGTGACGCTTGAGCAGCTTCAAGGTGCGATAGACGGTGACCCGGTCGATTTGGGCATCGATCTTTCGGGCCCTCCGCAGGATCTGGCTGGCGTCAAGATGCTGCTTAGCTGTCTCCACGATCCTCAGAATAGTGCGCCGCTGCCGGGTCATGCGCAGACCCCGAGACATGAGTTCCGCCTGTAGCCGACCTGGCTGTTCAGTTTGAGGCAGAGGCATAGTTGCTACTAGGTTGCATCTACGCTAGCTAGGATAATGTGCAAACCGCAGACTCGCAACCATTTCTGTTCGGAGCACCGATGGGTTCCGGGAGGCAATGAGGAATTCGTGGCCACCCGCTGTCACGCCGGCTTCAATTGCTTCCCCTCATCTTTTCCCTCACGCTGTGGGCTAGTTTCTCGATTTCCTCGGACTTTCTGATGACTTCGAGCGACAGCACGTTCTTGTTGGACTTGTCCACGTAGTGCTTCAACTCGGTGGCTAGCTGGAGCAGCTTCTCCGTGTCGCGCTCCAGATCAGCCTGGCGCTGCTGGTTGGCCCTTTTTTCCATGTCTTTCTTCATTCTGTCGCGCTCTTCTTCGCCCGGAGGTGGTAGCGGTTTCACGGCGTCCGGCGGCGGATGAACTGTCTGCGCAGGGAACGCGTAGGCCGCCTCCGGTCCGGCGGCCTGACTCCGCGCCCCCGCTGGCAATGCCAGTACCCATAGAAAGCAAAGACCGAGCAACGAGATCCGCTTCGCCATCACGTTCACCTCGCGAAAGCTAAAGAATACAGAGATTATACTTGCGCCCTACTGCACCCATGCCCGTACCGGCTTGTTATAATCGCGCCGGACTCGATGAACCGCATTCCCACAGACCTGACCGTTCCAGTCGCCACCGACCTTACCGGGCTATTGCGAGAGTGGCGCGAAGATACCATGCAGTTTCTGCGCCACGACGCGCCCAAGATCGTCCTGGTCGTGGTGGTTTCTTTTCTTCTGATACGGCTGCTGCGCGCCATCACCGGAAGAGTTGCTGCGTTGCAGGCCAAGCGGCTCCCCAGCGGCATGCGCACCCAGCAGGTCCGCACCCTGGCCAGCGTGATCACTAGCGTGGGCATCTTCGTCATCTTCTTAGGGGCGCTGCTGCAAACCTTGCCGCTATTGGGATTCGAACTGGGCCCGCTGCTGGCCAGCGCCGGTGTCGCTGGTCTCGCCATCGGGTTCGGGGCTCAAACCCTGGTGAAGGATGTCCTCAATGGCTTCTTCATCCTGTTGGAAAATCAATACGACATCGGCGACAAGATTCGTGTAGCCGGGGTGCAGGGCACGGTGGAAGAGATGAGCCTGCGCCGCACCGTGTTGCGCGACGACGATGGCACGGTACACACCATTCCCAACAGTGAGATCAAGATTGTTTCCAACGCCACCCGCGACTGGTCGCAAGCCACGTTACGGGTGACCGTCGCCTATAGCGAGCCCTCGGACCGGATTGTGTCGCTGCTGGAGCAGGTCGGGGATGACCTGCGCCACGACCCCGAGTTTGCCAGCGACATCGTTGGAGACGTCCAGGTGCCCGGAATCGACCGCATCGGCCCCGGCGAGGCGGAATACTTGATGCTGGTGAAAACGCGCCCCAATAAGCAGTACGGTGTCACCCGCGAACTGCGCCGCCGCATTAAGGAATGCTTTGCGAGGAACAACGTCCAGGCAGCCGGACCGGGTCGGGTCTACATCATGGACCAGGGCGCGGGAACCCAATCCCCCTAACCTGACTACAGGCGGTGTGGAGCCGGATCTTCGATCCGTGCGGGTGGGTCAAAGACCCGCTCCCGCACAGCCCGGGGCATTGCATTCAACTAACCAATAAAAAAGGCACGAGCCGGACGCCCGTGCCTTGTTCCGAAATTGAGGTCTTTTACAGCGAACTCATATTCGCCAGGAACTCCCCGTTCGACTTGGTCTTGCTCAACTTGTCGATGAGCAATTCCATCGCTTCCACCGGAGACAGCGGGTTGAGCACCTTGCGCAGCACCCAGATGCGGGTCAGGTCTTCTTTCGGTATCAGCAACTCTTCTTTTCGCGTTCCGGAGCGCTGGATATCGATGGCCGGGAAGGTGCGCTTGTCCACCAGCTTGCGGTCAAGAATGATTTCCGAGTTGCCCGTGCCTTTGAACTCTTCAAAGATCACGTCATCCATGCGGGAACCGGTATCAATCAAAGCGGTAGCGATAATGGTGAGCGAGCCGCCTTCTTCAATATTTCGGGCCGAACCGAAGAAGCGCTTGGGACGCTGCAACGCGTTGGAATCCACGCCGCCTGATAGTACCTTGCCGCTGGGCGGAACAATGGTGTTGTAGGCGCGGGCCAGGCGTGTAATCGAATCCAGCAGGATAACTACGTCGCGCTTGTGCTCGACCAGGCGCTTGGCCTTTTCGATCACCATCTCCGCGACCTGCACGTGCCGGGCGGCGGGCTCATCGAAGGTTGAGGAGATCACTTCCCCCTTCACCGAACGCTGCATGTCGGTAACTTCTTCCGGGCGCTCATCGATCAGCAGCACCATCAGCACCACTTCCGGATGGTTGGTAGTAATCGAGTTGGCAACATTCTGCAGCAGCATGGTCTTGCCGGCGCGCGGAGGCGACACGATCAGGCCGCGCTGCCCCTTGCCGAGGGGGGTGAGCAGATCCATTACCCGGGCGCTCACGTTCTCGCGAACCGTCTCCAGTTTCAAACGCTCTTGCGGATACAGCGGGGTCAGGTTGTCGAACAGGATCTTGTTGCGGGCTTCGTCGGGCGACTCGAAGTTCACCGCTTCGATCTTCACCAGCGCGAAATATTTTTCGCCTTCATGCGGCGGACGTACCTGGCCGCTGATGGTGTCGCCGGTCTTGAGGTCAAACTTGCGTATCTGGGAGGGCGAAACATAAATATCGTCCGGGCCGGGCAAGTAGTTGTAATCGGGCGAGCGCAAGAAGCCGTAGCCGTCGGGCAGGATTTCAAGTACGCCCTCGGCAAAGATGTGGCCTTCCTTTTCGCTTTGCGCCTGGAGGATCTTGAAGATCAAGTCTTGCTTGCGCAATCCACTGGCGCCGGGCAGATCCAAAGATCGGGCGATCTTGGTCAGCTCAGTAATGTTCTTTTCTTTAAGTTCTGCGATGGTCATTCGTCACCTGCGAGGAGATTTTCAAAAGGGGGGAACGCTCAGGAAGACTTAAATCCGCGAGGCGGGACGGCCGGGCTGCGCTACGCAGCCCGCCGTTGTGCCTCGTTGAAGTGTTCCGGTTCCGACAGAACCGACTGCCGCTCCGAACCTGCAATCTTGTCCAGGACCTCGTTCATGGTTTCCTG
The DNA here is from genome assembly GCA_020073665.1 of Terriglobia bacterium. Classification (GTDB taxonomy): domain Bacteria; phylum Acidobacteriota; class Terriglobia; order Terriglobales; family Acidobacteriaceae; genus JAIQEU01. The sequence goes on along the minus strand of JAIQEU010000012.1, from coordinate 33,045 downwards.
GATTCTTGTGTTGGGCTTGTGAAACTTACGGGTAGCCTTGGACGCAAGCTGGCAGAGCATATATCGATTCCGCAAAGTATGTAAAGCATCAAAAACGCGATCAGAACGCATATTCAGTTACCCTCCGATCCGAGCCAGTTAGCCTTGGTTCCCACTGTTTTGCGGCCTGGTAAATTCTCGTCCAGACCACGCAACTACTTCAATTCAGATGGTTTGTGCGGGAAAGCTCTCGGTACCTGTATAGATGCTCCGCCGGGCCTGAAAGTTTCTCAGTGTTTCAGGAATTGAACCATTGTCAGCGGAGGTACGTCAGATGTCCGACCGGCTTTGAACAGCCCCTTGGAACTGCTTACGTTACCCGGAAACTGGGCAGAGGTCAAGCATTTCTTTATAACACTTTATTTTTCTATCAGATACGTTTAACTCAAAAATATGGGAGAAGCTCTCTTTTTCTTAAGCTTGGGAGGCTCACGCCCAGAACGTCCGATCCAGCGTCCGGTACTGAATGGCCTCGGCGATGTGCTTGGGCTCGATCCCCGCCGCGCCTTCCAGGTCAGCGATGGTGCGCGCAAGTTTCAGGATGCGGTCATGAGCCCGGGCAGTCAGCCCCTGCTGGGTCATGGCCCGCTCCAGCAGGCGTTCGCAGTCGGCCGAGAGTTCGCAAAATGCCCGCAGGTGCCGCGGCGCCATCTGCGCATTGCAGTACAGTTTTTCGCGCGAGGCGGAGAATCTTCGCAACTGCACTTCCCTCGCCCGGATGACCCGCTCGCGAATCGCAGCCGAACTTTCTGGAACCGCGCTGGACCGCATCTCCTTATAGTTCACCGCTGGCACATCAATGTGGATGTCGATTCGGTCCATCAACGGTCCCGAGATCTTCGACATGTAGCGCTGGATGATGGGCTGGGTACAGTGACACTCGCGCGAGCGATCGTTAAAATAGCCGCACGGGCAAGGGTTCATCGCGGCCGCCAGCATGAATCTCGCCGGGAAGGTCAGCGACATGGCCGCCCGGGCGATGCAGACAGTGCCATCCTCCAGCGGCTGCCGCATCACCTCCAGCACATTGCGCGGGAACTCCGGCAGTTCGTCAAGAAACAGTACACCGTTGTGCGCCAGCGAAACCTCGCCGGGCCGCGGCACTGCTCCCCCGCCAATCAGTCCGGCATCAGAGATCGTATGGTGGGGCGAACGAAATGGACGCACTCCAACTAGGCCAACGCCGGCATCGAGTACCCCGGCTACGCTGTGAATCTTGGTCGTCTCCAGCGCTTCTTCGAAGGTAAAGGGGGGAAGAATCGTGGGCATGCGTTTGGCCAGCATGGTCTTGCCCGAACCGGGAGGCCCGATCATCAGAATGTTGTGCCCGCCCGCGCAGGCGACTTCCAGCGCTCGCTTGGCAGTTTGCTGGCCGCGAACGTCTTTAAAGTCCACCAGGAACTTCTGCGAGTCGCCTAGCAACCGATCGCTGTCCACCTTGAGCGGCAAAATGCCATTCCCCGAGTTCACAAAGTGAATGACGTCGATCAGTGACCGGACGGGATACACCTCCACGCCCTCAACCATGGCCGCCTCTTTGGCGTTGAGTTCCGGCACCACCAGCCGCAATATTTTCTTGCCGCGGGCCTCGATCGCAATCGGCAAAGCCCCACGAACCCCGCGCACCCCGCCATCCAAAGACAGTTCGCCGACGAACAGGCAGTCGGGAACCTCTTTTTTGGACAGTCCCCCGTAGGCGCCAACAATGGCCAGCGCCATGGGCAGGTCGAACCCCGAACCCTCTTTGCGAATATCCGCGGGAGCGAGATTGATGGTGATCTGGGAGGGCGGAATGTCGTAGCCACAGTTTCTCAGCGCCGCCCGCACCCGGTCGCGACTTTCGCGCACCGCGGCGTCCGGCAAACCCACGGTGTGGAAATGATCTTCAGGGGTCTTGATGCTGGAGATATCGACTTCGACCTCGATGATGTTGGCATCGATTCCATACACTGCGGCGCTCAGGGTCTTGTAAAGCATAATCCTGTGCTTCGGGCGGACAGATTCGTTTGGACACGTCGTGACGAGGGAAGGTCCAGCCGACAAGTCGCAGCAGCCTCCACCATACGACCCCTGGTAGCAACCGGGCCGTGACTGCAGTCACAAGCCCGCGTGACCGGAAGTCAGCCCCCGCGATGGCGCCGCGAACCAAGTTACCCAACACGGTTTCCGTTGTTTGCCGCCTGCGGCGTGAACTACGATGCCTGCAAGGGGCGTATGCACCTCTGCCGCTGGTCAGTTCCAGGGGCAAACCGCCGCGTTACTCATGTCAGAACCAGAGCAACAACCCGAGCGTCCGGCCAGTCACCTGGAAAAAGAAGAAGCCTGGTTGTGGCGGATTGCTCTGCTGTTTCTGGTGCTTTTCGCCACTACCGTGGCCGCCCTGCTTTGGGAACGCCTGCACGCTCTGCCCTACCACCTGGGATTGTTGCCGATCGCAATCCTGTTCGTGGCTATCTGTTTCGTGGCTTTCGCCTATGGCCGCCGCAAGCAAGTTTCCGAACTGAAAGACCTGCTTCACGGCCTGCAGGAACGCGTCTCCAATCCCAGCGAGGAGCAACTCGACCAACTGGGACAGGTGATTGCGCGCTCGCAGCGCAGTTTCAAGGAACTCCTTGATTCCTTTGACGACGTCGCTTTTGCCATGTCCCTGGACGGCACCCTGCGAACGGTCAACCGCCGGGTCACACAACTCTTGGACATCCCCTACACCGCCCTGGTGGGCGCTAAGCTCGACAACTTCGTGGATGAGCCGCTCCGCAACGCTGCCGAGGCCGGCCTGGCTCGCTTCCTGGAACGGCGCCGCTGGGCTGGACTGGTGCGCGTCCGGCTCAAGAACAGCCAGCGTGTGCTCTACTTCGACTGCGTCCTGAGCGCAATCATTAAAGGCGACGAGGTCGTTGGAGTCAGCACTCTGGCCCGCGACGTCACCGAAGAACGCGAGAAGGAACGCCGATTCACTGAGCTGTTTGAGACCCTGCAGGAAGGCTTCTACTTCAGCACCCCGGAAGGCAAACTGCTGGATGCCAACCCCGCCCTGGTTCACATGTTGGGGTACGGCGGCAAAGAGGAGTTGCTCGCCCTCGACCCTACCGCCATGAATTTTGATCCCGGCCAGAGCCCGGCCCTGGGCCGCACCGCCGATGATGAGGGCGACGTGCGCACCCGCGAAATAAGCCTGAAACGGAAGGATGGAACCGTCGGCATCTTCCTGGACACATCTCGCGCCGTCTGGGACACAGCCGGAAAAATCATTCGTTACCAGGGAACGCTAGTCGACGTCACCGAGCGGCGAGGGATGGAAAAAGCCCTGCGCCGCCAGGAAGAGTTCCAGCGCTACCTGTTGGAGAGTTTCCCCGACCTGATCCTGGTAATCGATCTCCACGAACACTACGGCTTCGCCAGCGCCAGAATTCGCGATCTCTTGGGTTACGCCCCGGACGATTGGGTGGGTAAGAAGGTGGAGGAGCAGGACCAATCTCCCGAATTCCTGGCCCTTTGCCGCGACGTCAGCACCGGGCGGAAAAAATTCGGTTTCTGTGAGTACGGGGCCCGGCATCGCGACGGAAGCTGGCGCACCATGCGCGCCACCGCCAGCCCCCTGTTCGACGCTGAAAGCAAACTAAGCGGTGTGATCGCCTCCGTCCGGGACATCACGGTCGAGAAAAAACTGGAGCAACAGATCATTCAGAGCGAGCGCCTGGCGGCCATGGGGCAGATGATCGGCGGCTTCGCCCACGAACTGAACAATCCGCTCACCAGCATCCTGGGAGTGACCGAACTACTCCAGGACGCTCAGGTCCCGGAACAGGTCAGAAAACAGCTCACCATGTTGCAGCAGCAGTCCCGGCGAGCTGCGGAAATTGTTCAGAACCTGATGTACTTCTCCCGCCCCCCGGCGCCCGGCAAGGGCGCCATCAACCTGAGCGAACTGGTGCAACGCACCCTGCACCTGCACGCCTACTCGCTGCGCAAGAACAATATTACGGTTGATTTCCTGCCGGAAGCCGCGTTGCCCAGCGTGAACGGGGATCCTCACCAGTTGATGCAGGTCTTTCTGAACCTGATCCTCAACGCCGAGCAAGCCATCCGCGAAGCGCGCGACCGGGGCACGTTGCGGGTCCGCTTGGTCAAGGGTGAAAAATCCGTTTCCGTAACTTTCCAGGACGACGGGCCGGGCATCTCGCCTGAGATTCTACCCAACATCTTCGACCCCTTCTACACCACCAAGCGGCCCGGCCGCGGCACCGGCTTGGGCCTCAGCATCTGCAAGGCGATCTTGCGGGAGCACAGCGGCAACGTAGAAGCTACTTCCGGCCCGGGCGGTGGCGCGGTGTTTACGGTTACGCTGCCGGTGACCTGAAACGGGGATAGGCGTCCTCAGGGGTGCACGCGAGTGTGCGTTCGGCCTTACCGCTCCACCGCCATCGCTACCGCGTTCCCCCCACCCAGGCAAAGTGCGGCGATCCCGCGGTGCACATCGCGCCGGATCATTTCATAGATCAGCGTGACCAGCACGCGCGCCCCGCTGGCTCCGATCGGATGCCCAATGGCAACCGCCCCCCCGTTCACGTTGACCTTGTTGGGGTCAAGCCCAAGTTCGCGCATCACGCCCAGCGCCTGCACCGAAAACGCTTCGTTCAGTTCGTAGAGATCCACATCCTCATTCTTCCACCCGGTCTTTTCCCAAATCTTGCGCACCGCTCCCACCGGCGCCATCATGACCCATTTGGGTTCGACCCCGCTGGTGGCTTGGGCCACGATGTTCACCATCGGTGCGGCGCCGAGTTCGCGGGCGCGCGTGGCGCTGGTCACCACCACGGCCGCCGCGCCGTCATTCACCCCCGGCGCGTTTCCAGCGGTCACGGTTCCGTCTTTCTTGAAAGCAGGTTTCAGCACACGCAGGATCTCGATCGTGGTGTCCTCGCGCGGCGATTCGTCCTTGTCGAAGATCACCGGCGCTGCTCCTTTCTTCTTCGCCGGCAGTTCGACCGCCACGACCTGCGATTTGAAACGGCACTCCTTGATCGCCGCTATCGCCTTGCGATGTGAATTCACCGCAAACTCGTCCTGCTCCTCCCGCGTAATCCCGTACTTCTCCGCAACGTTCTCGCCGGTGATGCCCATGTGGTAATCGTTGTAGATGTCCCACAACCCGTCGTTCACCATGGAATCCACAATCTGTGCATTTCCCAAGCGATACCCTTTGCGTGCCTGCGGCAACAAGTACGGCGCGTTAGTCATCGATTCCATCCCGCCGGCGACCACCACGGAACTGTTTCCGGTTTGGATTGCCTGCGCCGCCAGCGCCACTGCCTTCAGTCCGGAACCACAAACCTTGTTAATTGTCATGGCACCTACTTCGGGCGACAGTCCGCCGAAGATTGCCGCCTGCCGCGCCGGATTCTGTCCCAAGCCCGCAGACACCACGTTGCCCATGATGCATTCGTCCACCAGTTTGGGATCGACCTTGGCGCGTTGCACGGCTTCGCGAACAGCAATCGCGCCGAGTTGGCTGGCAGTGAAATCGGAAAGGCTTCCCTGGAATTTTCCCACCGGGGTCCGGCAACCGGAGATGATGACCACATCGTCGAAAGCAGCCATATACGTACTCCTGCGATGATTTCGTAACCTGCAATTATAGATGTGCGCGGCGCGAAAAAGTTTGAATTTGCGTGGGACAAGCAACCGAACCCGCCTGCACGCGCCTTGCTGAGTTCTTCGCCCTCCACTCTCCGTGGGAGCGAGCGCAACGTGTTTTTCTCCGCGAAGGAATGCCGATCCGACTCATTCTCGGGCAAAATTTCTTCCACTGTGCCCCACGGTGACCTTGGTGCATCGGTCGAACGCTCCCGTATGCATCATTTTTTTCTTGACATCACTTTTTATTGACTCTATACATTCAAACAGTTGCAACAGACGACCGTTGCATGAGTCCATGAAAAATGGAAGGGAGAATAGATCAATGGCAACCAAGAAAAAGGCAAAAAAGGGCGGCAAGAAGAAGCACTAAAAGCCCTGCAGTACGCAACAGACCTGGGGACGCCAAAAGCGTCCCCTAAGTTTTTGGCGCCACAAGCGTCCACCGCGCAAAACCCAAACTCACCACAGAGACCCAGACCCGCAGAGAAAAACCAGAACTTGTTTTCCCTCTCGTGGGAGTGGCGGACCTTTCTTAGCTGGGTTTCTTGATGTTCGCCGGCACGTGCAGGCGCTTTTCCGTGGCCGGACAGAGATTGCGATACGCGCACCAGTCGCAGTGAAAGCCCGGTTTGGGGTCAAATTCGCCCGCGGCGATGTTTTCAGCAACTGCCTGCACTTTCATCTTGGCTTCCTCGAGCTGCACATCGCTGCGTTGAGTCGCTATCGCGCTATTTTCCGTCAGGTTGTAGAAGACCAGGAGGTCGGCGCGGTATCCCCACTTCACGCGCGCGGCCAGAGCATAGATAGACAGCTGCAGGCTCTCGTCGGCATCGTCCTGGGTCTGCGGTTTGCCGGTTTTGTAGTCGGTAATCACGACGCTTCCATCGCCGACCTCATCCACCCGGTCAATCCGTCCGACGACGGTGGTCGCTCCCATCCCGATCTCAAACCCTTCTTCGGTGTGCAGCACTTTCGGCATGGTTCCACGCCGGCTCGCCGCCAAGAAATCCTTCAACTGCTCGATCCCCTGCTTCTCATACAGTTCGAACTGATAGGCATCCTGCAGGCCTGCTTCGGCCAGATCGGTGCGAAAGGATTGAATCAGTGCATCCTCATCCATGGGACGGCCGAAGCGCACGGAATCGTAGTAGGCGCGCAATACCCGATGCATGGAAGCGCCGTTTTGCAAGGGAGCAGGCGGTTCGGTGGGAAGCCGCCACTCACGTTCGAGTTTGAACTGCAGAGGACACCTCTCGTAGCTGGCTACGGCACTGGCACTCAACCTGGCGCTCAGGTCGGACGCCGGCGGCATGGAAACCCATTCATTGGTGCGCGAGTCCATGCCAGGGTCAGCAGCGACCGCGAAAATCTCCGTTTGGAAGCCACGGGCGGGACGTTGGCGGAGCCAGCCCTTCAGAGTGCGGTCGTTTATGAGTTCGCGGAGGTACCCGGGCGGCGTCGGGTCCTTCTTGCCCGTGCCCTGCTTGCCATACAGGGTAAGAGAGTCGCGGGCACGAGTCATGGCGACGTAAAATAAACGCCGCTCCTCTTGCTCGTGCAAGGTCTTGTCGTCCCCTTGCCCCACGGAATCGGGATCGCGCAAGTCCTGGGGAAACCCGACCAGCGGTTCTTTGAAGCTTGCCGGGAATGACGGCGCACGGACACGGATGATGAACACGTGGTCGAATTCGAGACCCTTTACGCCGTGAGCCGTGATCAGGGTGACCGCATCCTCCTCCACCCCGGGCATGGGAATGGAGCCTCTGGCCCCACGGAAATCGGCCATGTACTCCATGAGTTCGCCGAGGACACCGGTCTCGACGATCGGTTTCTTCTCCCACCTGTCGACAAACTCCAGGACCGCCTGGAGCGGCCGCGAGGTACGGTCCAAGCCGAACCGGCGGATGATGATCTCCAGCGCAGCACCGGCTTTGGCGCCACGACGATCGATTTCGTCTCGCGTCTGGCAAAGAGCGTCGACCACAGCTTTGCCCGCCTCGCTCTCTGCCAGAATCGTCGCCACCCCGACATTCTCCGCATCCCTTGGTATAGCGCGTATGCCCGCGCGCAGCTTCTCCGGATCCACCCGGAACTGCTGCAGCGCGGCCACTCGGAACAGGCTGGCGCTATCCTTCAGCGACACTACAGCTCCGGCGCAGGCAAACAGGTCGCGCACCTCGGGGGTGTCGGTCACGTCCATGTTCTCAATGGAATATGGAATGCCCTTCTCCGCCAAGTCTTGCGCGATCCGGTCGCGATGCGTGTGCAGGCGATACAGAACTGCAAAATCTCTCCAGGAACACCGCATCTGTTTCTTTTTTTCCTGGATCGCCGCTATGACATCCGCACTTTCCACTTCGCTGTCAGTAACCGCAACTTCGACCGGAACGCTCGGAAGTGGCTTACCCTCTTTCACGGCCTCCTCTTCGCGGGCCGAGACTAGAGTCGAGCGCTTGTATGGAAACTCCCCGCCCTTCGCCGCTGGAAAGGTATCCGGGTTCTTCGCAATCATCGCGAAAGCAGAGCGGAGAATCGGGGTGGTAGAGCGGCGGTTCTTGTCCAGGACGACCAGCTTTGCACCCTCGAAGTGGCGCCGGAACAATTCAAAGGCGGCGCTGGACGCTCCGCGGAAACGATAGATGGCCTGATCGGGATCGCCGACCGCGAACACGTTCCGTCCTTCTCCGGCCAGCTTCTGGATGATCTTCACCTGGGCGAAATTGGCATCCTGAAACTCGTCGACCAGGATGAAGCGGGTATGCTCCCGCTCTCTGGCCAACACTTGAGGATCGCTGTGCAGCAGTTCGTGGGCATGCGTGATCATCTGGCCGAAGGTGCCCAGGTTGTTCTCTCGCAGCATGCGCTCGACGGTAGCGAACACCCTGGCGATCTCCTGGCAGCGTCCCATCACTTCCTCATGGCTGAGCTCGGCCGCGTGCTTCGACTTGCTCACTCGCGGGATGTCCAGCTCGCCACAACTGACACGACGGACGTATTCGGCATACTTCTCCGGCTCCACCAGTTCGTCCTGGCAGCGGCGCATGAAATCGAGCAGGTCGAGGAGGAACTGGCCGACGTTGGCGGCGCGGACGAAGTAATTGAGGTTCAGCTCCCGGATGCGGCGACGCAGGTAGATCCAGAGATCGGGATCCTCGAGCAGGCGGAACTGCTTGCCGCAGCGGGCCAGCAACTCGTTGCAGTAGGCATGAAAAGTCTTGGTCTGCAGTTTCGAGATGTCGGTCCCGCGCAACTCGGCCGCTACCCGCTCGCCCATCTCGCGGGCGGCGTTATCGGTGTAGGTAACGGCTAGGATCTCGTCCGGACGTACTCCGGCTTCCCGGATCAGGTGGGCAATGCGCTTGATCAGAACCGTGGTCTTGCCGGTACCAGCGCCAGCCACCACCAGCATGGGCCCCTGGACATGTTCTATCGCCTGGCGTTGGCGGTCGTCAGGTTCAAAGGCCCGTGGAGACGGCATGGGCTTGTGCGCGGCCACTGGGCAGGAGCATATCAGACATGGCTGAGGATATCCTGCACTACTCCGGCTGTGAGACCACTACCGCCACCGCCGCAATCGCTGCCGTCTCCGCACGCAGAATCGTGCTGCCCAGAGAGGCTGACTTCCATCCTGCATCGCGAAACATCTGCAACTCGATTTCCGTCCAGCCACCCTCGGGCCCGAACGCGAGCGTCACGTCCCCACCTGCTGGGTGAGATTCCAGCGCATCCCTCAGGGTCACTCCTTGCTCGGACTCCGCCAGTAAAATTCTCAGGCTTCCGGGCAGGGCCACGGCTTCCTTCAGTTGCATAGGCTGGGCAATTTCCGGCGGCGCCAGCCGGCGAGACTGCTCAGCCGCCTGGCGGGCAATACGTTCCCAACGCTCGACACGGTTGCCGGCGGCGGCAGCAAGGTGGGCCTCGGTACGGCGCGCAATCAGCGGGATGATGCGCGCTGCGCCCAGCTCCGTACACTTTTCGATCGCCCATTCCATCCGGTCAAACTTGAAAACGGAAAGCAGGAGGGTAATATTGGCTGCAACGGCCGCAGGAATTTCCTGGCCCAGTTCAAATTCCACGCGGCTGTCACCGATGGCCGTGATGCGACCTCGCCGCACGCTATTAGTCGTCGCGATATCGAATTCCTGTCCCACGCGGGCGCGGAGTACGCGGGCCAGGTGATCGGCATGCTCACCTACCAGCGCGGCGTGGTTCCCAGATACTTCGTCGGCGATCCAGCGGCGGCGGGTCATGCTGTTTAGTACTGAGTACCGGGTACCTGGTACCGAGCAACTGCAGAGAGAATACGAGGATCGTTACGCCCGCAACGTTACCCGAAAATGTCCTTCACCTTGCCCAACAAGGTGCGTCGCTGCGGTTTGTTTTCCACCCGGGTCATTCCGTCCAACTCCTGCAGCAGTTCGCGCTGGCGCTTGCTGATCTTGCTCGGCGTCTGTACCCGTACCTCGACGAACAGATCGCCCTTGCCGTGCCCATTCAACACCGGCACGCCCTTGCCGCGAATGCGCAACGTGGCTCCGGACTGCGTCCCTTCCGGCACCTTCAGAGCGTAGTCGCCTTCCAGGGTAGGCACTTGAATCTCCGCGCCCAGCGCTGCCTGGGTAAAGGAAATGGGTATCACGCAGTGCAGGTCGTTGCCTTCCCGTTCAAAGAACGGGTGCTCTTTCACGTGCAGTACCACGTAGAGATCGCCCGCCGGGCCGCCGTACAGTCCACCTTCGCCCAGGCCGGTAAAACGAATGCGGGTCCCATCTTCCACCCCGCCGGGAACCTTCGCGTCCACCGTCCTCTGGCGTAGCACCCGCCCCTGCCCCTTGCACTTCGGACAGGGATCGGTGATCACGCTGCCCGCGCCCTGGCACGTAGGACAGGTGCGGGCGATGCTGAAGAAACCCTGCTGGTAACGCACCTGGCCGTGTCCTGCGCAAGAGCGGCAAGTCACCGGCGCCTTGCCCGGGGCGGCCCCGGAGCCGCGGCAGTCTTCGCAGGTTTCGTGGCGACGTACCGTGACCTTGGTCTCCGTCCCAAAAACCGCCTGCTCGAATTCCAGGTTGATGTCCTCGCGCAGGTCCGCGCCGCGCTGTGTACGGCTGCGCCGGCGGCCTCCACCCCCGAACATGTCGCCGAAACCGAACAAATCGCCAAAGATGTCGCCCAGGTCCTGGAACGCGCTGGCGTCGAACCCGGCCGCCCCACCGGCGCTGCTCACACCACTGTGCCCAAAGCGGTCGTACAGAGAGCGCTTTTCGCCGTCGGCCAGTACCGCATAGGCCTCGCTGGCTTCCTTGAACTTCTCTTCCGCGTCAGGATTATTGGGATTGCGGTCAGGATGAAATTGCAGGGCGAGCTTGCGATACGCGCTCTTGAGTTCCTGCTCGCTGGCGTCGCGGGCCACGCCCAGCACCTCGTAGTAGTCGCGTTTTCCGTTGCTGGTCAGAATGGGCCTTCCCCGGTGGTACCGTTCCTATCGTGGTCTTAACTACGCGGATTTCGTGCGACCTTCACCATCGCCGGACGCAGCAGCCGGTCCTTTAGCTTGTAGCCCCGCTGTAATTCTTCCAGCACCTGGTGATCCGCCGCCTCGGTAGTATCCACCATCTCGATGGCCTGGTGAACGTGCGGATCAAACGGCTGGCCGGTCGCAACCATGGGTTGTAGCCCCAGCTTGGTCAAGGCGTCCTGCAGTTGCTTGTAGATGAGCTCAACCCCTTTGTGGATCTCAGACTGTTCCGGCGACGTCTGCAGCGCGCGCTCAAAGCTGTCAAGCACCGGAAGCAGCGTCTTGAGCGCGTCCGCCACGGCGTACTCGCGGAAATCCTGCTGCTCGCGGGTAGCGCGTTTGCGCGCATTCTCAAACTCGGCCTGCAAGCGTGCCAGGCGGTCGAGCAGCGAATCGCGTTCAGCTTTCAGCCTCTGTAGGTCGAAATCGCCCGTCGTAGCAGCAGCCCGCGGGCTGACTTCGGCGGACGAAGTGCTTTCGGTCTCCTCAGTCTCGTCCGCTGCGGGCAGTTCATGCTCCGCGTCCAGTTGTGCGGGATCGACGTCGGATTTTCCGTTAGTCCTTGCCATGGTGCAGATCACTCGGATTCGTTCAGGATTTTGTCAAACAACCGCGCTATGTAGGAAACCGCCGTGATGGCATGCTGGTAATCCATGCGCGTGGGCCCAATCACCGCCAGCGATCCCATGACCTCGCCCCCGACTCGCGCCGGCGCCCCGATAAGCACCAGGTTGCGCATCGAAGGCAATGCTTCATCCAGGCCAATGACCACCCGCACTGCCTCCTGCTTGGTATCCAGGTACGCACCCAGTAGCTCGACGATCTTTTGCTTCTCTTCCAGAGTCTTCAACAGATCCTGCAAGCGCTGCCGGTCTTGTTCCCCGCTGACCAGGTTGGCAGCGCCTTCGACATACACCGCCTGCGCCGTGTCGCCGCCGGCCAGCGCTCCCTGGCGATAGAGTTGTTCCACCGAGGTCATCAGCCGGTCGTATTCGCTGCGCTCCTGCTCCAGCCGGCGAGCCAGTTCGGTGCGCATCGCTTCCATCGTCCATCCCCGAAAATTCTCGTTGATGAAGCGCGCCGCGGCATCCAGGTCGCTTTGCGGAAGATCCATCCGCAGCACGCGATCCCGCACCAGTCCCGACTTGGTCACCAGCACCGCCAGCACTTTCTGGTCGCCCAGTCGCGAGAAGTACACATGCTCCAACGCATTTCGAGGCCCGCCCGCGGCCACCGCCACTCCCACGTTGTGCGAAATCAGCGACAGTACGTGTGAAGTGCGCTCCATGAATTCCTGCACATCCGAGATGCCGTGCAACGAACCCTGGATGATGTTCTGGTCTTCATGCGAGAGGTGTGCCTTGCCCGTGAGTTGTTCGACGTAATAGCGATAGGCCTCGGGAGTGGGGACGCGCCCCGCCGAGGTATGCGGCTGCTCCAGAAATCCCGCGTCGGACAGGTCTGCCATCACGTTGCGGATGGTCGCCGGGCTCAGGCCTTCGCGGTTGGAACGCGCCAGCGTACGCGACCCCACCGGCTCGCCGGTGGAAATGAATGTCTCCACCACGGCGGTGAGGATTTCGCGTTGCCGTTCGTCGATGGATCCAGGTGGCATGCGGTTCTCTACTGCTCCATTAAGACGTGTAAAATCAATTATTTACACCTAGGGACCGACTTAACTCCCCCAACTTGGATTCTAGGAAGGGTAAGGTGCTCTGTCAAGCTTAGCACTGTGAGGTCGAGAATGCTGATTCTTGACCGCTTGCGGGTGTGGGCTGTAGCTTGTCGCGAATGCCGGAAAATCATTTTGCGGTCATCGGCGCCGGGGCGTTTGGGGGGTGGACTGCCCTTTACCTGCGGCGCATGGGTGCTCGCGTCACCCTGATCGATGCTTGGGGCCCGGGAAACGCGCGCGCCTCATCCGGCGGAGAAACTCGCGTGATTCGCGGAACCTATGGGCCTAACCAGCCTTATACCCGGATGACCGCTCGCGCCATGCAATTGTGGAAAGAGCACGAGCAGCGATGGAAGCGGCACCTGTTCCACAAGATCGGCGTGCTATGGCTCGCGGGCAAAGGCGACGACCAGTTCGAACGTGGCTCCGTCCCGCTGCTCCGTGAGGCCGGCATTCCTTGCGAAGAGCTTTCCACCAGTGAAATTGCCAACCGCTGGCCGCAATTTAACCTCGACGGCGTCGGTTGGGGAATCTACGAACCAGAGAGCGGATTTCTCACCGCTCGAGTTGCCTGTCAGGTGGTAGTGGAGCAATTCATTGCTGAAGGTGGCGACTACAAGCAGGCAGTTGCCTCGGCTGGGGACCTCGAAGATGGCTCGCTTGAAGCCCTGGCCCTATCCGATGGATCGAAACTGGTAGCCGACCAATACATCTTCGCCTGCGGGCCATGGCTCGGCCAGCTTTTTCCCCAAGCCATCGGCGACCGCGTCCGCGCCACCAAGCAGGACATGTTTTTCTTTGGCACTCCAGCCGGAGACGACAGTTTTTCGGAGGCCAAGCTGCCGGTCTGGGGTGACTATCGTGGACGTTTCGTCTACGGCATTCCCGCCAGCGACGGACGCGGCTTCAAGATCGCCGACGATACCCGCGGCCCGGCCTTCGACCCCACCTCAGGCGAGCGCAGCGTTAGTGCAGACGGTCTGCGGGCCATTCGCGAATATCTCGCCCTCCGTTTCCCCCGCATGAAGGACGCTCCGCTGATCGAGACCCGCGTCTGCCAATACGAAAACACTCCCGATAATCACTTCATCATCGACCGCCATCCGGCCGCAGAGAACGTGTGGCTGCTGGGGGGAGGCTCCGGCCATGGATTCAAGCATGGCCCAGCCCTGGGCGAGATGGTAGCGAAGTTAGTACTGGAAAATGAAAACGCCGACCCGCTGTTCAGGCTCGCGAGGTTTGCGACCTAACTCCCCATTGTCATTGAGCCAGAGGCGAGGAATCTGGGTTTGTCCCGCCACCTCACTGAATCTGGATCACGCCTTCCGACGCGCCGGACTTGATCTCGTCCACCCGCGCCACCACCTTGCGGGCAAACTCGTACAGCGACTTCGCGTGCGTTGATTCTTCTCCTTCGAGCACGGTCGGCTTGCCGGAGTCACCCGACTTGCGGATATCGGGATCGAGCTGCACATCGCCGAGATAGGCCACGCCGAACTGCTTGGCAGTCTTTTCGGCGCCTCCGCGGGAAAAAATGTCGGTCGTCTCATGGCAGTGCGGGCACACGAAGTAGCTCATGTTCTCCACCATGCCCACCACGTCCACCTTCATCTGGCGGAACATCTCGATGGCCTTTCGGGCGTCTTGCAGCGACACATCCGACGGCGTGGAGACCACAATCGCCCCGGTCAGTGGCACCGTCTGGATCAGCGAAAGCGCCACATCACCGGTGCCCGGAGGTAGATCAACGACCAGGTATTCCAGTTGACCCCACACCACCGACCCCAGGAACTGCTTGATGATGGAATGCAACATTGGTCCGCGCCAGATCAGCGGCTTGTCCCCGGGATTGAGGAAGCCCACCGAAATTACCTTCAGGCCGTGGACCTCGATCGGTTCCAGGCGGTTGTCACCGAGCACCTTCGGCTGCGCACTGGTTCCCAGCATGAGCGGAACGTTGGGACCATAGACGTCGGCATCCAGCAGCCCCACCTTGTGTCCCATCCGGGCAAGGGCAATCGCCAGGTTGACCGCCAGCGTGGTCTTGCCTACCCCGCCCTTGCCGGAGCCTACGGCGACAATGGCATCCACGCCGGGCAAAGGCTGTGGACCTTGCGGTTGCTGTCCGGAATGAGGGGGCATAGGAGAGCTCAAGGGATCACCTCGTGGATTGGCTTGACCTTCGATTATACAGACCGTCACAGGGAGGTGTGATGTGGCAAGCCTTCAGCATTCAGCCCACGCTAGCCTTTGGCACCTGGCAATTAGCTCCGCTGGCTGAATGCTGAGTGCTGCTTCGCTCACACCGCCAGGTATCCCCCATCCACCGGAAACACTGCTCCCGTCACCCACGACGATTCATCGCTGGCCAGGTACACCGTCAACCCTGCCATATCCTCCGGTGTGCCGAGACGCCCGATGGGATGCACTTTGATCCGTTCCTGCCGCACCGCTTGCGGATCGGGCGCTTTGGCGATGACCGCCGCGGTCAGAGCAGTCTCCACGAACGACGGGCAAATGGCGTTGACCCGGATGTTCTCCGGTCCGTGGTCAATGGCCATGCACTTGGTCAGCAGGACAACCGCCCCTTTGGACGGCGCATACGACGCCCGGTCGCGCGCCCCGTTGATCCCCAGCACCGAGGCGATGTTGATGATCGAACCGCCTCCCGCCTTGCGCATATGCGGCAACACGGCGCGGGAGAGTAGCCAGAGACCGCGGACATTCACATCGAAGGTTTCGTCCCACTGCTCTTCCGTGATTTGCTCCACGGTTCCGATGTGCAACACCCCGGCATTGTTTACCAGCACGTTCAGGCCGCCGAAGCTGGCCACGGTCTGCTCCACCACCAGGTCGATTCCATCCTGTTTCGACACGTCGGCGGCGACCACTAACGCCGAGTCACCGATCTGGCGGGCCACATCTTCGAGCCGGTCCTGGCGGCGGCCGACCAGCGCTACCCTTGCGCCCTCGCGCGCCAAAGCGATCGCGGAGGCCCGGCCAATGCCGCTGCCTGCGCCGGTAATGATGGCAATCTTGTCTTTCAGGCGGGAGTTCATGCTGCCGGATAGTCTAGACGAAGGCGCTGCTGACAGAAAGAGACGCAGCCCAACTGCGTCTCTCAAAGGCGTTTTCGGTGGCCAACTCAGTACCCGCCACCCTCCAACCGTACCTTGCCCCGAAACATGCGATAGACGAACACAAAGTACCCCAGCGCCAGCACCACACCCATGGTCCACCACACCATGCCGACCGCCAGTCCGTGGTGTCCAGCAGCCGTGTTGTAAATGGTCAGGCTGTAGGCTGCGGTCCGAGCGGGAAGCACCACCGGATAGAGCGCAAACGCGGCCCCGACCAGCATGCCGGCAATGTAGACGCAGGAAGCGATGAATGCCCGTTTCTCCTTCCCTTTCGGGGCCGCCCACATCATCACTGCCAGGCTTCCGAATACCACCACCGGCACCAGCAGACCAATCGGGTGCGCGCGATAGTTGTCCATCACCGAGGGCCGGATCCAATACGTTACCCCCAGGCTGAAGCAGGTCAGGAAGAACTGCACCGGCCACAACATGATTGCCACTCCGCGGGCGCGCCGGCTCAGTTCGTTCTCGGTCTTTACCGCGACGTACAGTGCCCCGTGGACGGTCAGCGTTACCAGGGCCACCACGCCGGTGGTCACCGTATACCAATCGAGGATGCCCGGATTGGGCCCCAGTTTGAAGGTGGTCCACATCGGCTCGAAGAAGTAGCCATCCGGCCCCAGGGGAACACCGCGGATCACGTTACCCAACGCCGCCCCGAAAAAAATAGCCAGCAGCGCGCTGGCGCCAAAAAACACCGCATCAAAGAACGC
This sequence comes from Terriglobia bacterium, assembly GCA_020073665.1. Classification (GTDB taxonomy): domain Bacteria; phylum Acidobacteriota; class Terriglobia; order Terriglobales; family Acidobacteriaceae; genus JAIQEU01. The sequence goes on along the minus strand of JAIQEU010000012.1, from coordinate 16,320 downwards.
TTGCCACACTGGATTCTCAATATGGGTGCGGAACTCAATGCCAATGGCCCGCAGCATGAGCAGCCACAACACCATCATCAGCGGCAGGTAGAATCCGCTGAAGCTCGAGGCATAGAGTTGGGGAAAGGCGAAGTACAGCGTCCCCCCGGCGGCCAGCAACCAGACTTCGTTGCCGTCCCACACCGGCCCGATGGCCCTCAGCACCGTGCGCCGCTCGTCACTCGTCCTGGCAACGGTCAGGTAGATAATGCCCGCCCCCAGGTCGAAGCCATCGAGCACAACGTAGGCAGTCAGCATCACGGCGACAATCATGAACCAGAGCGTTTCCATAAGTCCTCTTAGTGGGCTGCCGCCCGGTCCGCCTCCGGCCCCCGTTCAATTTCAAAGCGGATCAGGAACAGGAAGAGAATCCCCAGGACGGTGTACATTCCCATGAAGCCGAGCAGGGTAAATAAGCCGTTGCCGGCAGAGACGTTCTTGGAATAGCCATCTGCGGTCCGCATCAGCCCGTACACCAGCCACGGTTGGCGTCCCAGTTCCGCGGTCAGCCAGCCTGCGGTGTTGGCAATGAAGGGAAACGGCAGGCTCAGCAGCAGCAGCCACAGCATCCAGCGGGCATCGAACAGCTTGCCGCGCCACAGCAGCAACACCGCAACCACCATGACCGCGATGAAGATCGTCCCCAGTCCCACCATGATGTGGTAGCTGTAATAGAGCAGAGGGATATTCTGCGGCCATTGCTCCGGCGGGAAGGCGTCCAGCCCCTGCACGTGCGCATTCCACCGCCGGTAGGTCAGGAAACTCAACATCTTCGGAACCAGGATGGGATTGTCGATCTTCTTCTCATCCACATTAGGTTGGCCAATGATCACCAGCGGCGCTCCCGGCTGTCCCTCGAACAACGACTCCATCGCGGCCAGCGTCACCGGCTGGTTCAGCGCGACCATTTTCCCCTGCCCGTCTCCCGTCGGGAAAAGTTGCAGCACGCTGAAAATGCAGCCCGCCACAACTCCCACTTTCACGAATATCTTCCCGTGCTCCACGTGCTTCCGGCCCAGCAGGTAGAAAGCGCCCACCGAAGCCATCACAAACGCTCCGGTGATGCCGGCGCCGCTCATGTTGTGCGCGTATTGCCACCACGCCCACGGGTTCAGCACCAGCTCCCAGAAGCTGCTGAGCTGCACCGAGCCATCCGCCGCATGGACGTAGCCCACCGGATGCTGCATCCACGCATCGGTCGCGATGATGAAATAGCCGGAAAGCCACGACCCCAGAAACACCGCCATCGCCGACCACCAGTGTGCCTTCGGACTCAGACGTTTCTCTCCGTACAAGAACAACCCCAGGAACGCCGATTCCAGGAAGAAAGCAAACATCCCCTCCATGGCCAGGGTCTGGCCGATCACCCCTCCCGCAAAACGCGAAAAGACTGACCAGTTGGTGCCGAACTGGAATTCCATGGGAATGCCCGTCACCACTCCGAGCACGAAACTGATGCCAAAGATCTTCGCCCAGAAGCGGGCCGCCTGGTGGTAGGTCTCGTCATTGCGGCGCAGCCCAATGGTCTTGAGCACCACGATCAGCGGCGCCAACCCCATGGTGAGCTGGGGAAACAGGTAGTGAAAGGTGGCGGTGAACGCAAAATGAAGGCGATGAATCAGCAGTGCACTATCCATGAGGTCGCCCCGTTAACGCAAGACTGCATTATCCGGAAAGGGAGACCACACTGGATGTGATGTAAATCACAACAGAGCCTTCGCCTACCGCAGGTTGTTGCGACGCCGTTCCAGCTCTGCGCGACGGTTCTCGCGACGCCGCCCCGCATCCTCGTAGCGACGCTGCTGCTCTTCGCTTTCCGGAACCACGGCAGGAACCGGCAGGTGCCGTCCGCCGGCATCCACGGCCACGAACGTCAGGTAGGCGGAGCTCACGTGCTGGCAATTGTCGAGCAGGTAGTTCTCTACCCACACCTTGACTCCAACCTCCATCGAGGTATGGAAGACGCGGTTCACCGACGAGCGCAGAATGACCAGGTCGCCGATGTGTACCGGCACCCAGAAATCCAGGTGATCGATGGACGCGGTAACCACGTATTGCCGCGAGTGGCGATGCGCCGCCATGGCGCCGGCCAGGTCAATCCAGTGCATCAGGCGTCCGCCAAGCAGAGCGCCCAGCGGGTTGGCATCGTTGGGCAGAACAATCTCGGCCATTTCCGACTGCGAATCGCGCACCGGGCGCGGCATCTTCAGGTCTTCGCTATCTTTCATAAGTTTGTGCTCGCTGGGAAACCCGCTCCTGCGGGTTGGGTTCTACGAAGCAAATAGGTTTCGAGATAACACTCCGCCATCTTCTGGATGCGGGCGTCGGCATGAGACGAAATCCAGCGTCCCAGCTGCGAATCGTACTCGAGCGTGCCATGCTCCACTGGGCGATGCCCTGCCTCGCAGACGAACCGCAGCGACAATTGCGCGCCCCGCTCCCGCGCCACGGAAAACCGTACCGCGTCGCACGCCCGTCCCGCGGGCAATCGTGGGCAATTGGTGGCATAGCCCAAATTGCACAATTCCCGCACTTCCTCATCGCTGGGCTTGGTGCCTTCGTAGCCGGGAGCCGAACAATGACCAGTCCACCCGCAACCCAGCGGCAAGCGCGACGCGTGGAGCCAGCCGCCTTCTTCCGACTTCCGGACAGGCCAAAAGAACGGACAGGCCAATTTGCGACGCCTCCTTGGCGGAATGAGGGCATTGTACCCATCACGCCGCGCCGTCGCTAGTGCCGTGTAGTAATCTCTTACTGGCAACTGACCACGAGCAACTGGAAACTGCTTCTATGGATCGCATGGCAATGCTGAACGAGATTCTTTCCGAGAACCCCGACGACGCCTTTGCCCGTTACGGCTTGGCCATGGAATACTCCAAGATGGGAGGTGTTGAACGCGCCCTGGAAGAGTTCAAGAAGCTTCTCGCCACCCATCCCGACTACACCCCAGGCTATTTCATGGCCGCTCAGACCTTGGCCGGCGCCAGCCGGACCGAGGAAGCCAAGCACATGCTGGCCGATGGCATTGCCTCCGCCAAGCGCACCGGCAACGCCCACGCGCAATCCGAGATGGAAGCCATGCTGGCGGAGTTGGGATGAAATGAAAACCGCAGGGGACGCTGCGGTTTTCATTTGATTCTATTTCGCCATTTTCGCCATCGCCCACTCCACTACCCCGGGGAATAGCTGGTAAATCTTGACTGGAACATGCATGGTCCAGGGCACGATCACTTCTCGCTTCTGTTTCACGTACCCCCGAAATGTCGCACGGGCCACGCGTTCCGCACTGATACCGCGAGCGGCTTCCGGCCGAACCGTCTTCAGTTCTCTTCCCCGGATTGAATTCTCCCCGAAATCGGTGCGCACATAGCCGGGACAGACGGTCATCACGTGAATTCCGGCGCTCTTCAACTCCACCCTGGCCGCCTTTCCCAGGGCGTTCATGGCGAACTTGGTGGCACTGTACATCGCGTGGAAGGGTAGCGGAAGGTGTCCGGCAACACTGGATACGTTGACAATGGTTCCCGACCCCTGCTGCTTCATCACCGGGATCACCGCCTGCATCGCCGAAACCATGCCAAAGAAATTGGTATCGAAGATGTCACGGCACGCGGCCATGTCCACCTGCGCCACCGAATCCCGCAGGCCTCGTCCGGCATTGTTTACCCACACGTCCACCCGATCGAAGTGGTGCAGCGTCAGGCTGAGAACGCGGTCAATCTCTTCGCGGTTGCGCACGTCACACGACAGGGCCAAGGTACGCTCGGTATGCCCGATCCGGCCGCGGGCGGCTTCGGCGCGTCCCGCATCGCGTGAGAGCAGCACCACGTTGGCCCCATGACCGGCAAATGTCTTCGCAATCGCCTCCCCGATTCCCATCGAAGCACCCGAGACCACCGCAACTTTCCCTGAAAGGTCCATGTCGAGCTTTTATGCTCCCCGGGAAACCAAGTCAAGCGCAGGCGTACAATCAGCGATGTTCACGCGCGTTGTTTTGCCGTGAAGAAATGCTGGAGGATGTTTCGTGAGTTCGCTCCTGCCCTTGTTTCCCCTGGACCTGGTGCTGTTACCCGGCACGCCTTTGCCGCTGCACATTTTTGAGCCGCGCTACAAAGAGATGATCGCCGAGTGCCTGGCCCAGAAGAAGGGCTTCGGCGTGGTCCGGGCGAAAGCCGAAGAGGGTGTGGCCGAGATCGGATGCACCGCCGAGATTCTGCACGTCACCAAGCAATATCCCGACGGTCGCATGGATATTGTCACCGAGGGCCGTGAGCGCTTCGAAGTGATGCTGGTAAACAATGAGCGCGCGTTCTTGCGGGCCGAGGTACTCTACCTGCAGGACGAACCCGGCCGCGCCACCCGGGAAGAAATCAGCCGCGCCCTCGAACTTCATCGCGAGCTTCTTGCGCTGGCCGGAGCGACGCCGGACGATGCCACCGCAGACGAGGAACCGCAACTCTCCTTCCGCCTGGTCGGCCGCCTTCCACTCGATCTCGATTTCAAGCAGACGCTGCTGGGAATGAAATCGGAAGCTGAGCGCGTGCAAGCCATCATCTCCTATTTCGAAACCATTCTGCCCAGCCTGAAGCGAACCGTGCACGTGCGCCAGAAGGCCGGCGGCAATGGGCACGCCAGCTGATACGCGCAGAGCACGCCATCTTTGCAAAAGCCGCAACTGGCTGCGCTTCACCCAAAAATCATCCCATCAGCCTGTGACGCCCCCCGGGGTATAATCGAAACACTAAGCTGTCTCCCCTGGGGGTTGTTCCATCATGAGTCTCCCGCGCACACTCGGCGAACTCCGCCACAGTTCTTTTTCTGAACAATACTTGCTGGCCCGGCGCGTGAAGGACGAATTACGCGAGAACCTGACAGCGAAGCTTCGTGGGGATGGGCCAATCTTCCCGGGGATCGTAGGTTATGACGACACCGTCGTCCCCCAGATTATCAACGCCGTTCTTTCGCGCCACAACTTCATCTTGCTGGGCTTGCGGGGACAAGCTAAGAGCCGCATCCTGCGCGCCCTGACCACGCTGCTCGATCCGCAGACTCCCTACATCGCCGGCTGCGAGATTCACGACAATCCCTACGCGCCCATCTGCCGCCGCTGCCGCGAGTTGGTCGCGAGCGAGGCCGACAAAACGCCCATTGCATACCTGACGCCCGAACAGCGTTACGTGGAAAAGCTCGCCACGCCCGACGTCACCATCGCCGACCTGATCGGCGACATCGACCCCATCAAAGCGGCGCGCGGCGGCCACGAACTCTCGAGCGAGATGACCGTCCACTACGGGTTGCTGCCCCGTGCCAACCGCGGGATTTTCGCCATCAACGAACTGCCTGACCTCGCCGGCAAGATCCAGGTCGGCTTGTTCAACATCATGCAGGAGGGTGACGTCCAGATTAAGGGTTACCCCATTCGCCTGCCGCTGGACGTTGCGATCGTGTTCAGCGCCAACCCTGAGGACTACACCGCCCGCGGAAAAATCATTACCCCGCTCAAAGATCGCATCGGGTCGGAAATCCGCACCCACTATCCGGCCTCGGTCGAAGAAGGCATCGCAATTACCGCGCAGGAAGCCTGGACCCAGCGCAACGGAAACAAGCTCCATGTCCCCAAGTACGTGCAGGAAGTGATCGAGCGCATCGCCTTCGCCGCGCGCGAAGACAAGAAGATCGACAAGCGCTCCGGGGTGAGCCAGCGCCTGCCCATCTCCTGCCTGGAGAACGTCATCTCCAACGCGGAGCGGCGCGCCATTCGCACCAATGAGAAGCTGGTGGTGCCGCGCATTGGCGACGTTTACGCTGCTCTCCCGGCGATCACCGGCAAGCTGGAACTGGAATACGAGGGCGAGATGAAAGGCGCCGACCACGTCGGCCGCGAACTGATCCGCAGCGCCATCGCCAAAACCTATGATGAGTACTTCACCGGTGTGAACATGCAGCAGGTAGTGCAGTGGTTCGACCTGGGCGGCGAAATCCAGGTGCCCGACGGCGCCGGCGCGGGCGAAGTGTTTTCGGCTCTCCAGACCATCCAGGGTTTGATGGACAAGCTGGGGAAAGTCAGCGTCGGCCCTAAGGACAGCCCTGAGTTGCAAGTCTCAGCCGCGGAGTTCGTCCTGGAAGGCCTGCATGCGCACAAACGCATCGGACGCAACGAAGAACGCGTTTTCACCGCTGGAGAGAAACAACCTAAGCCAGCCGAGAAAAAGACGTTTGAACACGAAGACGCACCATTTCGCGGACGCAGGCCGTACAACTGACACCGGACCTCGGACCTCAGCCGTCGGCCCCACCAAGGACCCTGAGGTCTGAAGTCCGAGGTCCGACGCCCGCTTTTATGAAACGTACCCGCTACACCAAATACGTCCCCGACCCCGCCGGCGAGATGAGCATGGAAGACCTGCTCAGCGCGCTCTCTGATTACCTGCTGCAGAGCGGATTTCAGGACTACATGGGCTACGGGGAGATGGACGGCGAGCAGACGCTCGATGATCTGCGCCGTGCCATCGAGCAAGCGCTGCTAGAAAGCGACCTGCTAGACGAGGAAATGCGCGAGCAGCTCCAACAGATGCAGGCGGACGGCACGCTGGAAGAGCTGATCGAGCAACTTCTGCAACGTATGGAGCAGGAAGACTACATCAGCATTGATGAGCCGCACGATCCCTCGCAGCCCTCCACTGCCAGCGGCCAGGTCGGACCGGCACAGCCGCAAACCAAGTTCGAAATCACCGACAAGAGCCTCGACTTCCTCGGCTTCAAAACCCTGCGCGACCTGCTGGGCTCCCTGGGCAAATCAAGCTTTGGCCGCCATGACACCCGCGACTTGGCCACCGGCATCGAGACCAGCGGCGCCTCCCGGCTGTATCAGTTCGGCGACACCCTGAATCTCGACATCACCGCGACCCTGTCGAGCGCAATACAACGCGAAGGCCTGACCCTGCCGCTGAACATCGAGTATTCCGACCTGCAGGTCCATCAGTGCGAGTACCAGTCATCGTGTGCCACGGTCCTCATGCTCGACTGCTCGCATTCCATGATCCTGTACGGCGAAGACCGTTTCACGCCTGCCAAGAAAGTCGCCATGGCGCTGTCGCACCTCATTCGTACTCAGTATCCCGGCGATTCGCTATCGCTGATCCTGTTTCATGATTCGGCGGAGGAGGTTCCGCTCTCACAGTTGGCGCGCGTCAAGGTAGGCCCCTACTACACCAACACTCGCGAGGGATTGCGGCTGGCCCAGCGCATCCTGCAACGCCAGCGCAAAGATATGAAGCAGATCGTGATGATTACCGATGGCAAGCCTTCTGCGCTGACCCTGGAGGACGGACGCATTTACAAGAACGCCTTCGGCCTCGATCCCCTGGTAGTGAGCCAGACTCTGGAAGAAGTTTCCAAGTGCAAACGCGCCGGCGTGCTGATTAACACGTTTATGCTGGCATCGGATTACGGCCTGGTGCAGTTCGTGCAGAAAGTCACGGAAATGTGCCGCGGCAAAGCCTACTTCACCACCCCCTATACGCTGGGGCAGTACCTGCTGATGGACTACATGTCGCGTAAGACCAAAACCATCCACTGACGCCCGCCTCAGCGCCACGCCGTAAAAGACTTCGGTATTCCCAGCACCCTCTCGGTACGGATCGTACATCCGGGAAACAGAGCGGCCAGTTCCCTGCGCGTGAGCAGCCGGATCGACTTTCTCAGTTCCCACGACTGTTCCCGGGTGGGTTTGGAAAGCAGTCCGCGCAGGGTCAGATAACGGTGCACGAAGTAGGAGAAACACTTTCGTGGCAGCCAGTGGACGAATGCACCTAGAAAGTGGAACTCGACCGGAAACCACCGGTTCGGAGTCTGGCAATAGATTCGTCGCCCGACGCGCATCATCTCTTCGGCGAATTGTTTCTGGTCTTCGAGAGTCCCCACATGCTCAATAACCGAGTTCGAGAAGGCCAAGTCAAATGCACGATCCCCAAACTCCAGACTTCTTGCGTCACAATGGATGTATTCGAACCGCCGCCCGCCGGTCACTTCCGCACCTTCGACGTTCACGATGGTTACCCGAGGCAATAGCTTAACCGTGCTCCACATGCTTGCCCGTCCGCCCACGTCGATCACGGTGCGGCAATCCTCGAATTCTTCTGTCAGCCATTGGTGACGCCGCGAGCGGAAATATCGCATCAGTCGCGCCTGCATCCGCGAGACGAAAAGTAGGCTTCGCGCGTGCGGAACCGATGGACGGATGGGCGAACTGAGGGAACCAGCCGGCATGGCTTGGCCTCACATCGTTGTTAGCATGTGAGGAACGCCAGCCGCTGTGACCGTTGCTCGCTCCGGGTGTGACGCTTGTGGATATCGCGGGCCGCTCTACTTTCGGCCCTTCCGCCGGGCAGTCCACTCCATGTAATTCGCGAACTCGTCGGCTTTCCCCGGCGGGGCGATTTCGAACTTCCCGGACAGGGTGTTAGCACCGGTCTTGTGGTAAGTCAGCCGGAAGCGTGGTTGCGCGCCAGCTTCATCGCTCACGAACGTGAGGGTATCCCCATCTGGCGAAACTTCGACGGCGTAGTGAATCACGTGCGGCTCGTTGTCGAAATACATCGCCTGCAGACTCTTCGTTTCCGGATCGGAATAAATCACCATCAGGTCTTCATGGTGAACGGAGGGCTTTTGGGCTGTGGCCGGATAATCGGCTACGTTTCTGCGAACCAGAACCGTGCCTTGCAACTCGAACTGGAATGAGAATGCCCCCATCCCTTGCTCGGCTTTGCTGCCACCTCTGCCGGTCCAGTCGCCGACCAGAAAGCGGAACGGCTTCATTGCTTCCGCCAATCCCGGCTGCTCCGCTGCCGCCGCCGTCAGCGATGTCAGGACCAGGCTCACTAGACCGATCACGAGTGCTCTGCGCATGAAAACCTCCACAACGGACTCAAAACTACGGCTTGGGCATTTCCCCGGCCGTGTCTGCTTTCTTCACTGCCAACTCCGCGCCCTGGAAACCAACCTTGCTGTGGGTCCCGTCGCAAAACGGCTTGTTGACTGACCCTCCGCAGCGGCAGAGCGAAAACGCCGGCTTGCCGCTCAAATCGTACTGGTTACCCTCGGCGTCGACCAGTTCAATCGAACCCTCTGGAGCTTCCACGCGATAAGGACCGTTCTTCCTGATCGTAATCTTGACTGTAGGCATGAATCCTCCCCAGCAAAGATAGCAGCTTCTTGGGGCTGCCTACTAGCTGCGAGATTCCAGTTGTCAGCTATCAGTTGCCCCACATGGAGCTTTCATGCTCGGGCTGAGGCTGATTCAGGATGGCCGCGAGAGAGTGTCTTCCACTGAGAGCTGAGATCTGACAGTTTTCTCACGCCACTGCTGCCTGCGTTTCCAGCAGTCCCGTATACAGCTGCAAATACTCGTCGATCATGCGTTTCGCAGTGAAGCGTTCGCGGGCGCGCTGGTAGGCCCGGGTAGCATAGTTGCGGCAGAGATCAGGTTCCTCACTCAGCCGCCGGATGGTAAGGGCCAGGCTGGCGGCGTCGTTGGCGTGGAAGTACAGAGCCGCATCGTCCCAGATTTCGCGATAACTGGGGATATCGTTGGCCACGATCACGCATCGGGACAGCGCAGCTTCGACTGCAGCCATCCCAAACGGCTCGTAACGCGAAGTCGCGGCAAACACGCTGGCACGGCTGTACAGGTTACGCAGTTGCCCTTCGGTCTGCGGCCCTTTCAGGGCCACGCAGGCACTGTCGGTATTGAGCTTGACGTCCGCCCGAATCGGCAGTCTCGGCGACTGCACCGGCGCGTCGGTGCCTACAATGCACACCGGCAGCGGATGCGTGTGCTGGGTCAGCAAAGAAACCTGTTTGCCGGCGTCCCAGAGCCGGCCCACCGCCAGCACCGAGTCGTCTTTGCTCACGTAGGGATTGAAGAAGATCGGATTGCGCCCGTTATAAATGACCGTGTCCAGCCTTGGTCGGGTGTAGCACGAACGAATTGTCTCCAGCATCCACCGCGACGGCGATACCACGGCGCTTGCCTTCGCCAGTCCGCGAGTCACCGCTTCGCGATACCAATTCAGCCAGCGGCTCTCTTTTGGCGAGTGGCCGTGGACCGCCTTCCACCAGCTGATCAGGTCTCCGTGCGCCACCACCACCCGGGGAACATTCACCGGCAGGCTGCCATAACACATGTGGTTGAGGTGCAGCAGGTCAGGCTTGAGTTCCTGCGTCAGCGCCACCAGGTAAGCAGAAGAGTCCTTCAGGTCCTGCTCGCCTTCCTGCATCCAGTCCAGGCGAAACGCCGTCGGGCGGTACTCCAGCCCGTGCAGGTTGTCCATCCAGGATGTCTGATCGGGGAACGGGATCTCGCCCAGGCTGACCAGTGTGACACGCACCCCGCGACTTACTAGTCCCGTGACCAGTTCGCGGGTGTAAGTCCACACTCCACTCAACGTATCGGCTGTCACCAGAACGTGCACGAGAGGCTCCCGGGGAAGTTCGCGCCAAAGCCGCGCTGGACGCGCCATCTGCGTCCTCAAGTACAGCTATTCTAGTGTGGAATGGCGATTTCGCGGTGGGATTTCTTGCATCACGCCGGAACACTGCAAAACATTGCACTATCTGCGCCACGCTCTTGCGCTATCGCGGGCAGGTTTCCGCCAGGGTGGAAGCATCACTCTGCGCCATGCCGATCTTAGTGCGGATCTCCCGCGCCAGGTCGTACGCCGCTTGAATTTTCGCCTCGGCCGCCTTCGGCAAGTTCGGCACCTGCAATGCCATTTCGCAGGAGAGCAACAGCGCGGTGATCGTCCCTTTCAGTTCGCTACGCAGCGCCCCTTCCGCGCCCTGCCGCGCCATCAACACTTCCCGCTTGCGGCGGCATAAGGCGGCGCGTACTTCGCGCACCACGCGCTCAATGCCGCTGATGGCGAAGTTCACATAGACGGGTATGGCCGCCCCGATGTGCTGCAACATTAGCTCGCTCTCATCGGGCTCCGCGTCCAGCGTCGACTGGTCAATCACCACCGCGGAGTACTCCTGAGCGCGCAATTGGGTGACCGCCTGGCGAAGGTTCGCGGCTACCTGGGCAGGTTCGTTGGTTGCGGCGTGGAAGGCCGCCGCACATTCATCGGCTCGGGCAGAAGTCGTAATCAGTAGAATCATGACCGTCTAAATTGCACGTCTTCGACCACCCTACTGGCAACTGAAAACATGCGATTTACGTCATTTTCCGGGGGCGCCTCTTCCCGATACGGGAGAGATTCCGCGCCCCCGTTTACTCTTGGGAACCATACTCCTTCAACTTGCGGTACAAAGTCGTCTTCCCAATCCCCAAAAGTCGTGCTGCCAGAAGTTTGTCGCCGTTGAGCTGCGCGATGGTGTTGAGGATGGTCAGTTTCTCCAGTTCCGCCATGGGAACGATCTTGGCCGTACCATCTATTCCAACTGGGGATATACCCCCGGGCACGCCATGCAGGGGGCTGGGCAAATCTCCCAGGTGGATTACCGGCCCGGTGGTAAAAGCGCAGGCTCGTTCCAGGCAATTCTCCAGTTCACGCACGTTCCCCGGCCAATCGTAGGCCAACATGGCCTTCAACGCGTCGTCACTGATGGTTCGTTCCTGGCCAGTACTCCGAGACAGCCGCTCCATAAAGTGTCCGACCAGCAGCGGAATATCCTGCCGCCGCTCGCGCAAAGGCGGAATTCGCAGGCTGAGCACGTTCAGCCGGAAATATAAGTCCCGCCGGAACGTGCCCTGGGCCACGGCCTGCTCCAGGTCGCGATTGGTTGCCGCCAGAATTCTGACGTTGATGACGATGCGCTTGGTACTGCCCACCGGCCGGATTTCCTTCTCCTGAATGGCGCGCAGCAGTTTCGCCTGCAGATCGACCGGCAGCTCTCCCACCTCATCGAGAAACACTGTGCCGCCCTCCGCAATAGCCAGCAGGCCCTCTTTGGATTGGACCGCACCGGTGAAGGCTCCTTTCACGTAGCCAAACAGTTCGCTCTCGATCAGCGTGGGCACCAGGGAACCGCAATCCACCGGGATAAAGGGCTTGTCGCGGAAAGGCCCGGAGAAATGGATGGACCGGGCCACCATTTCTTTGCCCGTCCCGCTCTCCCCCAGGATCAGCACGGGATGGCTGCTGTGCGCCGCCTTGGCGATGATGCGGTACAGTTTCTCCATCTCCGGGGCGCGCCCCACGATGCTCCCGAAGCCCTGTTTGGACTTGATCTTCTCGCGCAGCATGCGGTTCTCGGTCTTCAACTTCAAGTGCCCGGCCACGCGTTCCAGCAGCAGCTTCAGTTCATCCATGCTGAAAGGCTTGGTCACGTAGTCGTAAGCGCCGTTTTTCATGGCTTGCACCGCCGACTGCACCGTGCCATACCCTGTCACGACGATGACCACAGCGTCCGGCTTTCGCTCCTTGATCTGATGCAGGGCTTCCAGGCCGCCGGCTCCGGGCAGCTTCAGATCCAGCAGCACTACATCTGCGCCTTGCGCCTCGAGCACCCGGTAGGCGTGTTCCGCCGAGTCAGCGCCTGAGGTATTGAAGCCCAGCGACTGGGCCACCTCGCGGCAGGCTTCCCGGATCGCGCGCTCGTCGTCGACGATCAGCAGATTCAGGAAGTTTGCTCCTTCGATCTGGGCCTGATTAGGCGTGGAGGCTTCGATGCTATTCATGGTTGCTACCTCTCCTGGTGATTCGAATCTTTGGGTTTGTCCAGAACTTCGCGTACTTTCTTCAACAGTGCGCTCCCGGTGAAGGGTTTGCGAAACAACAACACCGGCTCGTGATCTCCAGCGGTGTCCGCGGTATGGTGGTATCCCGAGGTATAAAGCACCCGGGTATCCGGCCGTAGAAGACGGATCTGCCGGGCGACCTCTCGCCCATTCATCCCAGGCATCACCAGGTCCGCTAACAGCAGGTCGATCTGATCGGCATGGTCGCGGCAGATCCTCAGCGCTTCCGCGCCATTCGCCGCTTCCAGTACGGTGTATCCCCGCTGGGTCAAAATACGGCGCCCGGCCTTGCGCACCGCGGAGTTATCCTCCACCAGCAGTACCGTTTCTTGTCCCTTCTGCGCAGAGAAGCTTTGGCCGCCTTCCAGCGGCGCGCCCAGTTTCTCGCGCGCTCCGGGCAGCCGGACAATCACCCGTGTGCCCCGGCCCGGCTCGCTCTCTACCTCAATGGTTCCGCCACCCTGCCGCACGATGCTGTGCACTGTTGCCAGGCCCAGCCCGTTGCCCTCTCCCGGTCGCTTGGTGGTGAAGAAGGGTTCGAACAAGTGCGAGCGCGTTTCCGCATCCATCCCGCAGCCGTTGTCGGTGACGATAAATTCGACCCAGCCCGCCTTGCCCTCGTCCGCCTCAGCCTCGGGGAGTGCGCGGTTACGAGTGCGCAACGTCACCCGTCCCCCGTCGGGCATCGCGTCGCGGGCATTCAGGACCAGGTTGAGGATGATCTGCTGCACCTGCGCTGGGTCCATCTTCACCAGCCACATTTCATTGCTCAGCTCGGTGTGCAGCTCTATGTTCTCGCCAATCAGCCGGGCCAGCAGGTTTCTCATCTCCTCAATGGCTTCGTTGATGGATAGCAGGCGCGGTTCGACCACTTGTTGTCGCGCTACCGCCAGCAGTTGCTGGATCAGTGCCGCACCATGTTCTCCGGCCAGGCGAATCTCTTCCGCATGGTGACGCAGCCGGCTCTTGCCATTCAGCGCGGCCAGCATCAGGTCGCAGTAGAGCATGATGCCGGTGAGCAAATTATTGAAATCGTGGGCGACCCCGCCCACCAGCCGGCCGATGACTTCCATCTTCTGCGACTCGCGCAGCTGTTGTTCCGCCCGCTTGCGCTCGGTAATGTCTTCCACCATCCCAATGACATACTCGGGATTGGCATCCGGCCCGCGCACCAGGGATACCGTCAACCGCACCCAGCCGCAGATGCTGTTCTTGCCGAGATAGCGCAACTCCATCTGGTAGAAGTCCCGCTTCCCCGCCACCGTCTCGGTAAAAAGATCGAGGTCAGCCGAGACGTCGTCAGGATGGGTGAAGTCGCGAAAATGCATGCCCCGCAGTTCCGCCTTGCTGTAGCCGAGCATGCGCTCCAACGCAGGATTGCTTTCCACCACGCGCCCATCCGCGGTGCACTGCACCATGCCGATGGCCGCGCTGTTGAAGATCGCGCGGAAGCGTTTGTCACTCTCCCGCACGATGCGGCGACGCTCGCGTTGGCTGATGTCGTGAGCAGTAATGATGAGGAAATTGCGGTCCTTGGCTTGGAACCTCGCACAGCTGGCCTGGAGCCAGATGCCAATGCCATCCTTGCGCGTCCCGCCAAATTCACACGCCGGATAGCCGCAGCTTTCAGGTTGCGAATCGCCTCCCGCATCCAACCGGGTACAGGCACGGTCCAGCGGAACAAATTCCGCCAACGCCCGGCCCTGCACCTCCCCCGCCTGGTGATAGCCGAACATTCGCGCAAACGCGTCGTTGGCATACAGCAGGCGACCCATCTCCACGATCGCCATGCTCTCTCGGCAGGCGGCGACGGCGGCGCACAGCAGCGCGGGATCGGTATCCCCGCGTTGGCTTGGCCACTGCGCCATTGCGCTCACGTCCTCTGCCTCCCTGGGTTTCGCCCCCAGCATGGACCGGGGATCATCCCGCCAAACGGAACAGATCTCGCGTTCTGCCACCTCCAACGCTTGAGCTGGCCGACATCAGTTCCATCCCAATTAGGGAGGGTTCAGCACCATTACGGAACTGGGCCCGCTCCCTATTTGGGAAGTCTAGGCGTCGAGCCTCCGTCTGCTAAGGGCGCTCATCACAGTGATTTGTGACATATGGCCCGGAAATCCGTCCCAGGCAGGCACAAGAAAAGGGCGCGAATTGCTCGCGCCCTTGCAAAGATAAAGAGAGGACAACCAGGAGAAAGCTCAGCCCTTGGTGGCCAGCGGCTGGGTTAAGCGGAAGGTAAGGCGTCGTTCTGCGGAGAAGCCAACCTCTTTCTTCCCCGTCGCGTACGCGGCTCCGGTGCCCCCGCCGGCGCCAATCAGGCTTCCGATGAGCGCGCCTTTGCCGCCTCCCGCGAGGCCACCGATCAGCGCGCCCCCTCCGGCACCGCCGCCGATCATCGCCAGGTTGCGTTTTTCATGCGATCCGCCCTTGGCAAAAATACTCGAGGTCTGCACCGGCAGAGACTTTCCGTTGAGGGAAATTGCGCTCAGCGTCAATCGGAGGTATCCCGGATCATGCAGGCGCCCTGACGCCTTCGCCGCCACTACAGTTCCAGTCACCGTTGCCCCTCTTGGCGCTACTGTCTGGCCCTGAACGATGATGGGCTCATCCAGCACTGCTTCAAAGGAATCGCCAGAGTGGGAAGCTTCACTCGACAGAGCCGTCTGCAAGCGGACCGTAACCGGAGTCCCGGCCGGGATCGCTGCCGGCATCAGCGACCCGGTCGGCGATATTCCACCCTTGTCCGATGCCCGATCAAATGGCAGTTGCTGGTCCGTGGCGTTCTCGTCCGCTGCCTGTACACCGGGTTGCCGCGCGCATCCCACCGACACAATCAGCGCCAGCAACAGAACTCCTAGACCGATCGTTTGCCACCGTTTCATGGATTCATCCTCCAGCTTGGTTCACCGGATTAACAAGTCGCAACGGAGGTGCCATAGTCTAACGATTTAGAATCAATCTGTTAGAGATGGTAACGTGTTACGCATCGTGTAGTTTCTGCAGGGTAAGTCTTGCTCTGCTTGGATTTCCGACCCTGACCTCGTCCAGCGGAACCATGCAGGGCTCCGGGACGTGTCAAGAAATACACGTCCTGCGGCCGATATAGCCTGGAAGAATCCCGAGGGTGCCCCACTGCATTCGCGCCTCTGCCGAAAATAGAATTGGGAACGCAGGTAGCGCGATATGCATTCAAGAGAACAGCTGGCGAATGACCTTCGCAGGCTGGAGGTTGGGTCTGGCGATACTGGGATGGTGCATGCTTCTGTGCGCGCGGTTGGAGAAGTGGCAGGGGCGCCCGATGAGATTCATCTTGCGCTCAAAGACGTGCTGACCGCCGAAGGCACGCTCATGAGGTACGCCAGTTGCGCGCGTTACTACGACGAGGTAGGGCGTGGAAGCCTCACCAAGGACCAGTCTGTAACTGTTGCAAAATCGCATACACTCAAAACACCCTCCCGGCCTGGAGTCAATGAGTGTAATCGCCTGTTTACGTCAACCATCGCTCTCCCGCCTTTCGCGTGAGGCAAAAGAAAAAGCCGCCC